>NZ_PCOQ01000025.1 GCF_002975275.1 Achromobacter sp. MYb9
GGAGGTGGAGGTGGAGGTGGAGGTGGCGGCGGCCGCGAGGCGCAACGCGGCGAGGGCAAGGGCGGGCCCAACCGCGACTGAACTGGACCCGCGCAAACGACGGGACTACAGTAGGCACTTTGCTGCGGTCCCGCCCCGCGGCGCACTGGATACCGGAGCTTCCCTATGAATCGCCTTGTTTCTTGCTTGATGCTCTGCGGCGTGCTGGCCGGCACGTCGGCGCAAGCTGCCTTGAACGTGGGCGCACCCGCCCCCGACTTCAGCACGCAGGCTTCCCTGGGCGGCAACGTCTTCAACTTCAAGCTGGCCGAAGCCCTGAAGCAGGGGCCGGTCGTGCTGTATTTCTTCCCGGCCGCGTTTTCGAAGGGCTGCACGATCGAAGCGCACAACTTCGCCGAAGCCACGGATGAGTACAAGTCGTTGGGCGCCACCGTCATTGGGGTGTCGACGGACAACATCGACACCCTGAACAAGTTTTCGGTCAGCGAATGCCGCAGCAAGTTTGCCGTGGCGGCCGATGGCGACGGCAAGATCATGAAGGCTTATGACGCCGTGCACGACAAGCGTCCCGAGTACGCGCAACGGGTGTCCTATGTGATCTCGCCCCAAGGCAAGATCCTTTATGAATTCACGGACATGAACCCGGATTCGCACGTCGCCAACACCATGCGCGCGCTGCGCGACTGGAAGGCCAAGCAATAACGGGGATTCGCCCCGGGCGACGCCCGGGGTGCGGCGATGGCGCCCTAATTGAACGGCCAGACCGGAGGATGCGTCCCGGGCGGACTGGACGGACGCGTCCAACGAGCGGGCGTTTCCGAGAACCGCGCGGCATGGCGCACGGCCAGCAGTTCACCGAAGCCCGACGGTTCGGTCTCCAGCAAGCCTTCGAACCCCGGCATCTGACAGGCAAGCCCGCCCTCGACCCGCCCCAGGCTGCGCAGCCAATGCGCGGTTTGCGCCAGCGACACGCGGACATGCCAGCTGCCGCCTTCGGTCACCTGCCGCGCCAGCGCGGCTTGCGCGCCAAACGCCATCAGGTATCCCGACGCATGGTCCAGGATCTGCATGGGCAGCGGCTTCGGCGTTTCTTGACCGGCGGCCTGCGCCTCGGCATGGTTGAAGCCCGTCGCCGTCTGCACCAGGGAATCGAAGCCGCGGCGGTTGGCCCAAGGGCCGACATTGCCGTAGGCAGACAGCGACACATAGACGATGCCCGGCCGGATGCGCGCGGCATCCTGGGGGCCGAAGCCCAGCGCAGCCATGCCGCCGGGCCGGTATCCCTGCACGAACACGTGCGCGCTACGCAGCAGGTTGCCCAGCGCGATGCGGCCGTCCGCCGTGTCCAGATCGGCCAGCACGGACAACTTGCCGCGGCTGGTGTCGATGATGTTGTCGATATTGGGCAACTGCGGCGAATTCACCAGCATCACGTCGGCGCCATAGGCGGCCAGCGCCCGCCCGCAGACCGGCCCCGCGATGATGCGGGTCAGGTCAAGCACGCGGATGTCCTTCAGCGGACGCGCATCGTGCCCGAACTTGGGCAAGGGGCGAGGATCGGCTTCGCCGATGCGCTCGATCGTCATCAAGGGTTGGGAGGCAATCGCCTGGCCCTGCGCGTGGTGGTCCCATTCGTCGAAGCTGCGCATGGCGGACACCACCATGCCGGCATCCGCGGCGACTTGCTCGAAATCCAGTGCCTTCCAGCGGCTCAACGCGCGCTCCACGGTTTCGCGCGTAGTGCCCTCGCCGGTCGGACAGCCCAGCAACGCCAGCGCGCCGTCGCGATGATGCGCGAAATTGGCGTGGATGCGCACCCAGCCCCCGTCCCCGCAGCGATACACGCCGCTGATGGGATCCCATGGGTTGGGCGTCACGCCGTTGATCTTGAAGTGGCTGCGGCATTCCTGAGCGGCATGCAGCATATCGACGCTGACCTGCTGCCGGGCGCCGCCCCGCAGGTGCCACAGTTCCGCCGCAGCCAAGGCGGCGGCGGCCATGCTGGCCTGCGCCGCGGTGCCCACCGCGAACGACGAGGGCAACACTGGCTCGGCGCCGGTCAGCAGCACGTGCTCCAGCGACTCGCCGGGAAGGTCAAGTGAACGCCAAAGCGCTTGCAGGACGTCGCGGGACGTCTTGCCGGCGGGTGTGCGTCCCCTCAGAAAGGACGGGCGGAGGTCCATCAGATTTCCCATAGCGTTCACTTTGCTTTCGTCGTTAATGGCATTACATGGCGCAGGGCCAAGCGCGTCAATACGTCCGCAGCGCCAGCGTGTTTCATGGTTTGACCGCGACGGGACGGCATAAGCGCAGCCTTGGCCCTGTACCCCGCTCCCCTCCCGACGTGAATCCCCCGTCACATCTACTCGTAGTTTTTACATCGTCTTCCAAGACCGGGCCGCAAGCTAGAATGCCAGCCTGACTGGCCGGACCGCTTGTCCGCCGATCTTGCCCGGGTCCTAGATGAACACGCTACTCTGGCTGCGCACCGACTTGCGCCTGCACGACAACCCCGCATTGGCTGCCGCCGCCGAGAACGGCACGGTCACCGCGCTGTTCCTGGCGTCGCCCGGGCAGTGGCGCCGACATGGCGACGCGCCAGCCAAGGTCGATTTCTGGCTGCGCAACCTGCGCGAGCTTGCGGGCGATCTGGATGCGCTCGGCATTCCTGTCAAATTGTTGACGGTTGCCCACTGGGACGACGCTCCCCGTGCCATCGCAGGCTTTTGCCAGGCGCACGGGATCGCGCAAGTCCATGCCAACACCGAATGGGCCATCAACGAACGCCGCCGCGACGCGGCAGTGGCCGACGCGCTGCAGGCGGACGGCGTGGATTGGACGTTGCACCACGGCGCCTCGCTGCTTCGCCCGGGTACGGTGCTGACCGGTAAAGGCGAGTGCTACCGCGTCTACACGCCCTATGCGCGCACCTGCCGGGAACGGCTGCGCACGGCGCCGCTTCGCCCCCTGCCCGCGCCACGAGCCCAAGCCGCGCCGCCCTGGGCAGCGGATCCCCTGCCCGACGCGTTTGACGGTTTTCCGCCCCCGAGCGACGCCGTGCGCGCCCTGTGGCCCGCGGGTGAAGCGGCCGCCGGCGAGCGCCTGGCCGCCTTCGCCGACGGCGTCATCGACGCCTACAAGGACGAGCGTGACTTCCCCTCGTTACCCGGCACCAGCTGCCTGTCGCCCTATCTGGCGGCGGGCGTGCTGTCGCCCGGCCAGGCGCTGCGCGCGGCGCTTGCCGCCAACCAGGGTGAACTGGACAGCGGCAAGGCGGGCGCCACCACCTGGATCAACGAACTGCTGTGGCGCGAGTTCTATCAGCATCTATTGGCCGCTTATCCGTCGCTGTCCATGCACCGGCCCATGAAGCCGGAAACCGCCGCCGTGCCCTGGCGCGACGCGCCCGCGGACCTGCACGCCTGGCAATACGGCAAGACGGGCATCCCCATCGTCGATGCCGCCATGCGTCAACTGCTGGCACTGGGTTGGATGCACAACCGGCTACGCATGGTCACGGCCATGTTCCTGTCGAAAAACCTGCTGATCGATTGGCGACTGGGCGAAGCGTGGTTCATGGCGCAACTGGTGGACGGTGATTTGGCGGCCAATAACGGCGGCTGGCAATGGAGCGCGTCAACCGGGGCCGACGCGGTGCCCTACTTCCGTGTGTTCAACCCCTTGTCGCAATCCCGCCGTTTCGATCCGCGCGGCGCCTTCCTGCGTGAATGGCTGCCCGAACTGGCGCACCTGGACGACCAGGCCATCCACGACCCCAGCCCGATGGAACGCGTGGCCGCGGGCTATCCCGCGCCCATCGTGGACCTGGCGCAAAGCCGGCTGCGCGCGCTGGAGGCGTTCGGCAATCTGCCTGCCGTTTAAGGCCGGCTCAGCCGCCCGCCGCGGCCTGCTTGTCCAGCCGCTTGATGAACACCTGCAATTCCTTTTCGACCTGCTTGTCTCCGCGTGCCTGAGCGGCCTCCAGGCCAGCGGTCCACGCCGCCCGCGCGCCGTCCAGGTTGCCTTGCCCCTGGCACGCCTTGCCCAGCCATTTCCACGCGACCGAGTAAGCGGGGTCGAACGCCAACGCGGCCCGCAAGTGCGGTTCCGCTTCGCGAAAGCAGTCTTGCTCGGCATAGGCCTTGCCCAGCGAAAACCGCAGCAACATATTGTCGGTGCCCTTGGCCAGCATGGCCTCCAGGCGTTCGATCATTCCTTCCATCGCGGCTCTCCTGCTGACGCTCGATGTTGATGCGACATGATAGGACGGCCGTCTCCGCAAGGCATGAATGGCCCCTCCCGGGCACCGGGATAAAGATGGTCGGATAAACGATTCGTTTCCTTGCGTTTCAAGGATGAGTCGCCAGGGATCGCTTAGGTGAATACTCTGTCTCACGTTAAGTCGCCTGTTTAAAGGACACCGCCCTATGGCATCGCCGATTGCTTGGCTGTTGCGCTTTGCGCCGCTACTGCTCCTGCCGCTGGCCGGAGGCGTGCTTGCCCAACAAGACACCCAATCGCAAGCGCGAGAAGCCGCTATCGTCAATCGGGTGACGTGGGGCGCTACACCGACAGAGCTGGCGCGCGCCAGCAAGTTGGGAATCGACCGCTACTTGCAGGCGCAACTGCACCCGGCGGCGCAAGACAAGTTGCCGGAAGCGGTGCAGCGGCGTATCGACGCCTTGGCAATTTCCCGGCAATCAGACGAAGATGCGCGGGCGGCTCAGATCGACATGCGACAAAATGCGAAAAAAATGCCCGAAGACAAAATGCTGCGAATTAACCGCGATGCCCGCCAAATGTCTATCCGGCGTGCCGCCGATGTGAACGAGCGCGCTTTGTTGCGCGCGGTGTACGGCGGCAATCAACTGCACGAACACATGACGTGGTTCTGGATGAACCATTTCAACGTAGACCTCCAGAAAGGCGATGTGGGCATGTTCCTGTCCCAGTATGAGGATCAAGCCATCCGCCCCCATGCACTGGGAAAGTTCCGCGACCTGCTGGCCGCCACCATGCGATCGCCGTCCATGCTGATCTACCTGGACAATACGCAGAACGTAGCGGGCAAGATTAACGAGAACTATGCGCGCGAACTGATGGAGCTGCACACGTTGGGAGTCAATAGCGGCTACACCCAGACGGACGTGCAGGAGTTGGCGCGCATTCTTACTGGCCTAGGCATCAGCAACAGCGTGGAGCCTCCAAAGGTCAATCCCGCCCTCCGGGCGCAGGTAGTACAAAAGGGCTATTTCCTATTCAACCCAGCCCGCCACGACTATGGCAGCAAAGTGTTCTTAGGACGCACCGTTGCCGGCACAGGCATGCAGGAAGTCGAGCAGGCTGCCGCCCTACTGGCCAGCCACCCCGCCACCGCAAAGTTCATCTCAACGAAGCTGGCTGCATACTTCGTCGGCGATGCGCCGCCGACGTCCCTGATCGACAAGATGAGCCGGACTTTCCTCGAGAAGGACGGCGACATCTCTGCCACGCTCCAGACTCTGTTCGCATCGCCGGAATTTGCCGCATCGCTGAAGGCCGGCGTTTTCAAGGACCCCATCCACTATGTCTATTCGTCATTGCGGCTAACCTACAGTGGCATGCCGGCTTTCGCTAATGGCATGGCAGGCGTCAGCCTGCTTGTGCGAATGGGACAACCGCTGAATCAGCATCAGACGCCAGACGGCTATCCTCTCTTGAAGTCGGATTGGACAGGGTCCGGACAGATGACAACGCGATTCGAAATCGCCAGCATCATTGCAGGCGCGCCGCTAGTCTTTTATCGTCAAAGCCCGAGCGATCAGCCAGCGAACGTTCCACATCCGCCGAACTTGCTGAAAGCCAATGAAGGCAACGGCCTATTCTCGACCATATCCGCCCGTACGCGGGAAGCGGTCGAACAGGGCAGGTCGACAGCCGTCGCCAACACCTACCTGCTGGCCTCGCCAGAGTTCATGCGCCGCTAGGAGCCCCCATGGATCGCCGCCGACTTCTGCAATTGATGGCTGCCGCCCCGCTGGTGCTGGGAGGTAGCCGTATCTATGCCGCCCCCGCCGCATCCGGCAACCGCCTGCTGGTGGTCTTCATGCGCGGCGCCTACGACGCCGCCAGCCTGCTGGTTCCCGCGAGCAGCGACTTCTACTATGAATCCCGCCCCAACATCGCGATCGGCCGGCCGGGCGGCGGGCCGGGGTCGGCCTTGCCGCTGGCCGATGGCTGGGCGCTGCACCCGGCGCTGGCCGAAAGCCTGTTGCCGTTCTATGAAAAGCGCCAATTGGCCTTCGTGCCATTCGCCGGCACCGAGGACCTTACCCGCAGCCATTTCGAAACGCAGAGCAGCATCGAACGCGGGCTGGGCGCAGGCCAGCGCGGCAATTATCGGTCCGGATTCCTGAACCGTCTGACCACTGCCTTAAACGCCAAACAGCCGCAGGCGGCCGCCTTTACCTCCGACGTGCCGCAGATATTTCGCGGCGATACCCGCATCCCCAACATCGACCTGATGGGCGCGGGCAGCAAGTCCCGCCTGAGCGATGACGACGCCCGCATTATCGCTTCGCTCTATGAAGGCACCGATCTACACGCGGCGGTTACCGAAGGGCAACGCGTCATGGGCGCCGCACGGTCGGAGATCGACGCCGAAATGAAGGCGGCCAACGGCAATGCCGTTTCCACCGACAAACTTGAATTGGAGATCCGCCGCATCGCCCGCTTCATGACCGACCGCTACAACCTGGGTTTCGTCGATGTCGGCGGCTGGGACACGCATGTGGGACAAGGCGCCGCATCGGGCGGGCTGGCCAATCGCTTGGGCCAACTCGGCCGGGCCCTTGCCGCCTATGCCGAAGAAATGGGCCCCGCCTGGCGGCAGACCACGGTCGTGGTGATCAGCGAATTCGGCCGGACGTTCCGCGAAAACGGCAATAAGGGCACCGACCACGGGCATGGCACGGTGTATTGGGTCATGGGCGGTAGCGTGCAAGGCGGACGCATCGCGGGCCGGCAGGTGGCGGTCAAGCGCGACACCCTGTTCCAGGACCGCGACTACCCCGTGCTGAACGAGTACCGGGCCGTCTTCGCCGGCTTGTTCTCGCGCTTGTACGGGCTGGACAAGGCGCGCCTGGCGCAGGTGTTCCCAGGCGTTGCGCCGCTGGACCTGAAGCTGGTCTAAACCGCGTTCGCGGACGCGGTCCAGGCGCTACACTCGACGGCAGGCCGCGCACTGGCGCCCCCGCGTCCAGACGCCTGCCACAGGAGCCCGCATGAGCAATATCTACGATTTCACCGCCCGCGACATCAACGGAGAAGACCGCTCGCTGGACATTTACCGGGGCCGCGTGCTGCTGGTCGTGAACGTTGCCTCCAAGTGCGGCTTCACGCCGCAATACGCGGGCCTGGAAGAACTCTACCGCGCGCTGCGCGACGATGGCCTGACCGTGCTGGGTTTCCCGTGCGACCAGTTCGGCCACCAGGAGCCCGGCGATGAAGCCGAGATCCGCAACTTCTGCTCGACCCAATACGACATCACCTTCCCGCTGTACGCCAAGGTCGACGTCAACGGCGCGGATGCGCATCCCCTGTACCGCTGGCTGAAGGGCGAAAAGCCCGGCGTCTTCGGCACCGAAGGCATCAAGTGGAACTTCACCAAGTTTCTCGTCGGCCGGGACGGCCGGGTCATCAAGCGCTACGCGCCCACCGACACGCCGTCGGGCCTGAAGGACGACATCGTCCAGGCGCTCTCCGCCCCCGTCTGAGGCCCCGGCCCCCGCCTACCGCAGCGGCGGCAGCCGGCGGCGCACCGTGTGCGCCTTGACGATGGCGGTATTGGTTTCAGCAAATTCCGTCACGCGCTCAAGGATGCCGTCCAGGTGCGAAATGGACCTCAGCACCACGCGGGCGATGAAGCAGTCATCGCCCGTCACCTTGTCGCATTCCACGAATTCCGGGATCTCCTGGATCAATCCCTCGACGTGCCGCAGTTGCCCCGGCAAGGGCCGGATGCGCACGATCGCCTCCAGCGTGTAGCCCAGCGCCACCGGATCCACATCCAGCGTATAGGCCCGAATGACGCCCGATTCCTCCAGGCGCCGCAGGCGATCCGCCACGCTGGGCGCCGACATACCCACCTGCCGCGCCAGGTCGGCCGTGGTGGTGCGCGCGTTGACCGACAGGGTCTCAACCAGCCGGCGGTCGATGCCATCCAAAACAGGGTTTTCATTTTTTAGGTCGTTTTGCATAAATTCCACCTAAAAGAAGGTATGACATTAAAAGCGCCACAGGAACATCATATAACCGCGTTTATCTGCCTGGGATAATTCCTCCATCGTACATCGCGGATCGCCCGCCCGGAGAACCCACATGAATTCCGCATCAGAACGCCTCGGCCTGGCGCAAATGGCCGCCGCCATGACCCTGTCCGGCACGCTTGGCGTCTTTGTCATCGAATCCGGGCAAAGCGCCTGGAACGTAGTTTTTTTCCGCTGCGTCTTCGGGGCCTTGTCGCTGTTCCTGTATTGCTGGGCGCGCGGGCTGCTCAAGCCCGGCTTGTTCACGGCAAGAACGCTGGCCCTGGCGCTTGTGGCCGGCGCCGCGCTGGTGCTGAACTGGGTGCTGCTGTTCTCGGCATACCGGCTGGCATCGATCTCGCTGGCCACGGCGGTCTATAACGTGCAGCCGTTTTTCCTGATTGGGCTGGGCGTGCTGTTCCTGGGCGAGCGCCCCTCGCGCGGCAAGCTGGCCTGGACGGTCGTGGCCTTTGCCGGGCTGCTGCTGGTGCTGCGTCTGTCGGACACCGGCGGCGCCGACGGCGCCGGCTATCTTACGGGGCTGATGCTGGGGCTGGGCGCGGCGGCGCTCTACGGCGTGACCGCCATCATCGTCAAGCGGTTGACGGGCATCCCGCCGCAAGTGCTGGCACTGGTGCAAGTCGCGCTTGGCGCCCTCATGCTGCTGCCCATGGCGGATTTCAGCGCGCTGCCCGCCGCCCCGCTGCAGTGGGGGTATCTGGTGGCGCTGGGCCTGATCCATACCTGCCTGATGTACATCCTGATGTATTCGGCCATCCAGAAGCTGCCCACCACCTCCACCGCCGCGCTCAGTTTCATCTACCCCGCCGTGGCCATCCTGCTGGATTTCGTGGTCTACGGCCATCGCATGGACGTCACCCAGGTCGTGGGCGTGGCGATGATCTTCCTGGCCGCCGCGGGCGTCAGCCTGAATTGGACCTGGCGCTTGCCGGGCGGCGCCCGCCCGGGCGCGGGCGCCGCCTGATCCTCGCCGCCAGGGGAAACCCGCACCCGGGCCCCGGTTATTCAGGTCGGGGCCAAGCCGTCCCCGCTATCATGGCTTTTCCCATCCGCCGGCCCCCGCCGGCGGTGCCATGATTCCCAGGACGCTCCCATGATCGATCTCTACTACTGGACCACGCCCAACGGCCACAAGATCACGCTGTTCCTTGAAGAAACCGGCCTGCCCTACAAGATTCACCCGGTGAACATCAGCCGCGGCGACCAGTTCAAACCCGAATTCCTGGCCATCGCGCCGAACAACCGCATTCCTGCCATCGTCGACCAGGCCCCGGCCGACGGCGGCGCGCCGATCTCGTTGTTCGAATCCGGCGCCATCCTGCAGTACCTGGCCGAGAAGACCGGACGCTTTCTGCCCGCCGACGTGCGCGGCCGCGCCGAAGTCTCGCAATGGCTGTTCTGGCAGATGGGCGGCCTGGGTCCCATGGCGGGCCAGAACCACCACTTCTCGGGCTACGCGCAGGAACGCATCGCCTACGCCATCGACCGCTATGTCAAGGAAACGAACCGCCTGTACGGCGTGCTGAACAAACGCCTGGCCGACCGCGAATTCGTCGCGGGCGACTACTCCATCGCGGATATGGCCGCCTACCCCTGGATCGTGCCGCACGCCAAGCAAGGGCAGGATTTGAACGACTTCCCGCACCTGCAGCGCTGGTTCAACGCGATTGCCGCGCGCCCCGCCACCCAGCGCGCCTATGCGCTGGCCGACACCATCAACACCGCGCCGTCGATCAGCGACGAGGAATCCCGCCGCATCCTGTTCGGCCAGACCGCGCAGCAAGTCGCCCGCTGAGCCTCCGGAGACGGCCCATGACAGAACCAAAACTGGCGTTCCGCCGCGCCCGCGCCGAAGACCTGCCGCATATTGTCGCGATGCTGGCCGACGACGAACTCGGCGCCACGCGTGAAGACCCTTCCGTGCCGCCGAATCCGCGCTACGTCGCCGCGTTCGCGGCAATCAACCAGGATTCCAATCAATTCCTGGCAGTGGTCGAGCGCGATTCGCACCTGGTCGGCTGTTTGCAGTTATCGTTCATACCCGGCCTGTCGCGCCAGGGCCAATGGCGCGGACAAATCGAGAGCGTGCGCATCGCCTCGTCGTCGCGCGGTGAAGGCCTGGGGCGCGCCATGTTCGAATGGGCGATCGAACAATGCCGCATCCAGGGATGCGGCATTGTCCAGCTGACCACCGACCGCGCGCGCCCGGATGCGCGGCGGTTTTATGAAAGCCTGGGTTTCACGGCCAGCCACGATGGCATGAAACTCAGCCTGTAGTGCAAGTAGATGATTTTGCAAGGAGCGTCCATGCATGGCGAATACAAAGTCCCCGGCGGCAAACTGGTCGTCGCGGATCTGGAAGTGCGCGACGGCCGCCTGGCCAATGTCCGCATCAGCGGTGATTTTTTCCTTGAGCCTCCCGAAGCGCTTGAAGCCATCAACAACGGCCTGAACGGCATGCCCGCCGATGCCGGCGAACTGGAGTTGGCGGTTGCCGTGCAGTCCGCGCTGCCCGCCGACGCCGAGCTGTTCGGCTTTTCCGCCGAAGCCGTGGCCGTCGTCTTGCGGAGGGCGCTGGCATGACGCGCACCGACTGGAACGACTACGACTGGCAACTGATTCACGAAGGCCCGCAGGCACCGTCGCTGCACATGGCGCTGGACGCCGTCATCACCGATGAAGTCGGCGCCGGCCAGCGTCCGCCCACGTTGCGCATCTGGGAATGGTCCGCCCCCGCCGTCGTGATCGGCCGCTTCCAGTCCTTGAAAAATGAAGTCGATCCTGAAGGCGCCAAGCGCCACGGCATCGAGGTCGTGCGCCGCGTGAGCGGCGGCGGCGCAATGTTCATCGAACCCGGCAACTCCATCACCTATTCGCTCAGCGCCCCGCAAGCGCTGGTGCACGGCATGAGCTTCCAGGAATCCTACGCTTTCCTGGACGCCTGGGTGCTGACCGCGCTGCAAGGCCTGGGCATCAAGGCGTGGTACCAGCCGCTGAACGACATCGCCTCCGACATCGGCAAGATCGGCGGCGCGGCGCAAGCCCGCCGCGCCGGTGCCGTGCTGCACCACGTGACCATGTCCTACGACATCGACGCCGATAAAATGGTCGAGGTCTTGCGGATTGGCCGCGAAAAACTATCGGACAAGGGCACCACCAGCGCCAAAAAGCGCGTGGACCCGCTGCGCACCCAGACCGGTCTGGCGCGCGAGGTCATCATCGACCGCATGGTGGAAACTTTTGCCAGCCTGCACCGTCTGACCCCCGGGCAGATCGGCAGCGACACGCTGGCGCGCGCCCAGCAACAGGCCGGCGAGAAATTTTCCACGTCCGAATGGACCGGCGTGGTGCCCTGACGGCCTGTTGCCATCAAGCCTTGATTTCCTGGAGGTAATTCAATGCGTCGCACCTTCACGCCGCCAGGCGCGATAAGCGGTTTGATCCTGGGCGCGGCCCTGCTGGCGCTTGCCGGCTGCGGCAGCGCGCCCCCGGCGAACATCACGTTGGCCAGCCCCGCGTCTTCCACGCCGGAGAAAGTGGGCGACCTGTCCACGGAACGCATCAAGTGGGCCTCGAACAAGCCCGGTTGCGAAGGCGACTGCCCGCATATCGAAATCGACAGCGTCGCCTTTCCGGGCATCCCGAAATTGACGGCGCTGGTGGACCACGTGCTGGCCTACATGACCGGCACGGACGCCAACCGTCGCGGCCCCTACAACACCCTGTCGGAATACACGCAGTATTTCTGGTCCACCGCGCGGCCACGCGACGCCACCTACTTCAAGGCCAGCGTCAAAGACACCGTTGGCGACATCGTGTCGATCGAACTGCACACCGAGCAGTTCCTGACGGGCGCTGCCCACGGCATCCCGGCCACCCAGTACCTGAACTGGGAACGCAGCCGCGACCGCGTCATGAGCCTGGACGAAGCGCTGATTCCGGGCCGCCGCGCGGAATACGTCGCGGCGCTGCAGCGCGCCCATGCCAAATGGCTGGCGGGCAATCCGGACGCCAAGCGCGACCCGGCGGCCTACAACAAGATGTGGCCCTTCCAGGAAAGCGACAATTTCGCGCTGACGCGCGATGGCATCGTCGTGAAGTACGACGCCTATTCGATCGCCCCCTACTCGCACGGCGAGCCGGAACTGGCGATCCCATACGCGGATCTGCGCGGCATCTTGAAACCGGAGCTGTTGCCGAAGTCGTAGCCCCCCCCCCTGGATAAGCGAACGCCGGCAACAAGCATCTGGCCTGTTGCCGGCGTTCGCGCGCGCCGCAGCGCGCAAGGTCTCTTCGAGACCGGGGTTCGGGTGAGCGGACTGAGGGTGGAGCTAGGGAGGTGGCCGCTTTTTTCGCGTCTGTGGCCGGGTAAGACGCCCAGTCCGCTCAATGCAACCGCGGCCTGAAGGAACCGGCGGCGCGCTGCTTGCGCGCGCCCGCCACCGGTTCACGTCAGGCGCTTAGAAGCGGTGACGGATACCCACGATGCCGACCGAGCTCTTCAGGCCGTCGACAAACGCGAAGTCGGTCGAGTACGAACCCAGCGCGTACAGATTGGTGCGCTTGGACAGGTTGTACGTGTAGCCGATGCTGTAGACGTTCATCGTCGAATCGTTGCCGGCCGTCAGCGGGTTGCCGTTGGGGTCGGCGCGCTGCCACGACGCCAGGATGCTGCTGGCGCCCAACGGCACGGTCAGGCCGACCAGGTACGAGTTGGCCTTGAAGCCCGACACCGCGACGTTCGTGCCGAAGCTGGTTGCCGTGGGCGTGCCGCTGCCGAACGAATTGATGCTTTGGCCGGTGAACCAGCCGTCGCGCGTCTGGCCGAAGCCCAACGCCAACTTCAGCACTTCGAAGTCGTAGGCGCCGGCGACGGTCCAGGACTTGGGCGTCGCGTCGTTGTTCAACTGGTTGGCGGGGTTCAGCTGGTCATACGTCAGCGCGACGTTCACCGGGCCGTTGACGTAGCGCAAGCCGGTCGTGATGGCGCGCGTGTTGTCGGCGGTCTTGAAGCCGGTTTGCGCGGCGGTCGTGTCGGACGCATTGAACGAATAGCCGACGCCGAACTGGAAGCCGCTGAACGACGGGGTCGAGTACTGCACCATGTTGTCGTAGCGGACCGTGTTGGCGGCGCTGAAGGCCACGCCGACGTTAGCCTGGCCGTAGCTGCCGGCGAACGGATCGATCGCGGCGAGGTACTTCGAAGCGATGTTGGTCTGACGGCCGAATTCCAGCAGGCCCCACGAATCGGCCTTCAGGCCGATGGTGGCTTGGCGGCCGAACAGGCGGCCGCTTTGGCCCGACTGGCCGTTGCCCGAGTTGAAGCCACTTTCCAGCGTGAAGACAGCGCTCAGGCCGTCGCCCAGGTCTTCGGCGCCGCGCAGGCCCCAACGCGAACCGCTCGACACGCCATTGACCATGCCGAACTTCGATTCTTTGTAGTCGTTATTGCCCTTGATTTGCTGGAAACCGATACCCGTATCGATCAAGCCGTACAACGTCACCGAGGTTTCGGCTTGGGCCACGCCGGACAAGGCGGCGAACAGCGCGGTGACGAGCAGAGTCTTTTTCATTGCGTAATCCCTTTGATTGAACATACATGCGCAGGTGGCTTGGTTTGCAGTGCAAACGGCGTGCGGCGCATGGCAGGAACGAATTCTAGGGACGCAATGTGTCAGTTTTCTAGACGCAAGGAAAACCCGTCCAAGATCTCGAAAAAAACGCCTACTTGTGGCCTGAGCTCCACACCCGAGGCCAGTGTACGGCTCGGTCCCAAAGCTGTCATGGGGGTGTGTTAACAAGCAACATTCTGGCTTTTTTTTCCAGCCTGGCCGGGTGATGCGCACCGGTACGCAAGGCTCAGCGAGCCCCTTGCAGCGGCAGCAACCGCCGATAACCGGGTGGCAGCGGATGCCCGGCGTGCTCGGCCACCGTGCGTGCCAGCCGCGCGGCCAGGTCGTCCGGAAATGGCTTGGCCCGCCGGGTGTTCAGGTCGACATGCAACGACAACTGTTCCATCGTGGCCGCCAGATAGCCGTCGCGCGTCTGCGTCAGCTCCATCAGGCACAGCAAGCGCTTATTGTCCGATTCCAGCAGGCGGACCTGCAGCATCAGCGGGTCCCCCGCCAGGACTTCACGCAGATAGGCCACGTGCACGTTCATCGTATAGATGCCGCAGCGCGTCGCTTCGGTGTAGTCCAGCCCCACGCCGACCTGGCTAAGCAATTCAAATCCGACCCGGTCGAAGATGCCGACGTAGTGGGCCGCGTTCAGATGGCCGTAGGCGTCGATCCAGGCGGGGTCCACGGCCAGCGTCGTGGACGGCAGGTGTTGCGTCATGCTTGTCTCCCTGAAATGGAAATCGCCCCTTGCGGGGCGATTTCTGTTTTTGTCTTCCTCTGCCTCCTCGGCGAGTCGTTCAATCACGCATCGCCGATTCAGTCGTCAAGGATACAGGCCGCGCACCTGGCGCGCCTGGAGGATCCGGGTGCAAGCCACGATGAACGCGGCAGTGCGCAGCGTGACCTTGTGCTCCTTGGACACTTGCGACACGGCGCCGTAGGCCTCGCGCATGATGCGTTCCAGACGCTGGTTGATCTCTTCTTCGCTCCAGAAGAAGCTGGAGAAATCCTGCACCCATTCAAAATAGGACACCGTTACGCCGCCGGCGTTGGCCAGCACGTCCGGCACCACGTAAACGCCGTGCTCAGCCAGGATGTCGTCCGCTTCCGGCGTGGTCGGGCCGTTGGCGCCTTCCACCACGACCTTGGCGCGCACCTTGGCGGCGTTCTGGGCGGTAATCTGGCTTTCCAGGGCCGCCGGGATCAGGAATTCGGTTTCCAGCGTCCAGAATTCGTCCTTGTCGAAGGCTTGGCCGCCCGAGAAGCCGCCCACGCCGCCATGTTGCGACACGTGCGACAGCAGCTTGTGGACATCCAGCCCTTCGGCGTTGTGCACCGTGCCGGTATGGTCCTGCGCGGCGATGACCTTGGCGCCGGCTTCATGGAACAGGCGAGCGGCGGTGCCGCCCACGTTGCCGAAGCCCTGCACGACCACGCGCGACTTCGAGACGTCGATGTTCAGGTCGCGGGCGGCTTCGCACGCCACGACGAACACGCCGCGGCCCGTCGCTTCGACACGGCCCAGGCTGCCGCCCAACGCGATCGGCTTGCCGGTCACCACGCCCGTGGCGGTGGCGCCTTCGTTCATGGAATACGTGTCCATCATCCAGGCCATGGTCTGGGCGTTGGTGCCCACATCAGGCGCCGGGATGTCCTTGGACGGCCCCACGATCACACCGATTTCGCTGGTGTAGCGGCGCGTCATGCGCTCAAGTTCGGATTGCGACAGGTTGCGCGGATCCACGCGGATGCCGCCCTTGGCGCCGCCATACGGCAGGTTCACCGCGGCGTTCTTGACCGACATCCAGGCGGCCAGCGCCATCACTTCAGACAGGGTGACGTCCTGGTGGAAACGCACGCCGCCCTTACCCGGGCCGCGCGACACGTTGTGCTGCACGCGATAGCCCTCGAAGTGGGCGATCGTGCCATTGTCCAGTTCGATCGGCACATCAACGATCAGCGCGCGCTTCGGGCGCTTCAGCGTCTCGACCCAGCGGCTCAGCGTGCCAAGGTACGGGGTGACCCGGTCGACTTGTTGCAGGTAATTACCCCAGGGGCCGAGGTCATCGGCATTCAGATAAGACGGCAAGGCATGAGTGGGCGTTTGAGACATGAGCATGATCTCCTGACAAAGTTGCGCCATTTTATCCGTGAAAAATATAGCGTCCCCATTTAAATTAAAAATATATTAAATGGGGACAGATATTTGTGGCGGATACCGTACGGGTCACAAGCCCGGTCTTGAAGCTGCCCCTATCCTAAGCCGCCAACCGGGACGCGTCCAGCCTGCCTGACCGCCGTCGCCGCCGCACCCGACGCCCCGCTCTGGGAGGTGAAGGCCACACAAAACAACCTATGATTGCATAAAGGTAAATCTACAAAGGGGCAGCCATGCCACGTCCCGATCTCAATCTGCTGTTGGCGCTGGATGCGTTGCTCGACGAGGGCAGCGTCATTGGCGCTGCGCGCCGCATGCACCTGAGCGCGCCGGCGATGAGCCGCACCCTGAGCCGCATCCGGGAGGCGCTGGGCGATCCCGTGTTCGTCCAGGTCGGCCGCAAGCTCATGCCCACGCCCAAGGCGCTGGCACTGCGCGAACAGGTACGGGCCGCGGTCGAGCAGGCCTCGCAGGTGTTCGCTTCCGATGCCGAGATTGACCTGAAAGTGCTGGATCGGCGTTTCAACGTCCGCGCCACCGATGAGTTCGTAAGCATCCATCTGGGCCATCTCCTGGATGCGATGGCGCGCGAGATGCCACGGGCGATGCTGCGCTTTTCGCCGGAAGAGGACGACGTGGACGAAGAGGCGCTGCGCAGTGGCCGCATCGACCTGTTCATCAGCGCCTCGCGCAAGCTGGGGCCCGAGATTCGTGTGCAGTCCCTGTTCACCACGACGTTCGTGGGTGTCGCGCGCGCCAACCATCCGATTTTCGATGACGAGATCACGCCCGAACGGCTTACGCGCTGGGAGCACATCAACGTGTCGCGGCGCGGCAAGGCCGCCGGGCCGCTCGATGCCGCGCTGGAGGCGCAGGGGCTGCGCCGGCACGTCGCCCTGGTGGTGCCCAATCCATACACGGCGCTGTTCGCCCTGCAGGATTCGGATCTGCTGTTGCCCTTGCCCCGGCATCTGGCCAGCGCCGCGCTGTCCGCAGGCTTGCGCATTCGCGTGTTCGACCTGCCAGCGCCGCTGGAAACGGTACTGCTGACACAGGCCTGGCACCCGCGCCTGGAGGCCGATCCGGCCCATCAATGGTTGCGGCAGACCATCCATATGCTGTCCAACGAGAGCCAGTCACAGGCGGCCATGCGCGCCAAGCCATAGCGGCGTGCTGGCGCCGATGCGTGCGTATCACGCAATCGTTCGAATGCAATAAATTCACTTTTCGGAATGATTAGCCCTGCCTACAGTGATGCGTATTGATCACTGTAGAAGGGTTGCATCGTGCATTCGGCGAACGTGCCTGAAGCAAATTCGGGCGTCTTTCCACGCCTTTCCCGGTTTCGGAAGGGGTTGGCGCGTGGACTGCCTTATCTCGATCTGACGACGCCCCGCGCGACCTATGTGGTGCGTTCGATCCTGGCCGCCTGCCTGGCCTTGGTGGTGGCCTATCTGCTGGAACTGCATGCGCCCTACGCGGCGGCTTCCAGCGTGCTGCTCGTCATCAACCCTGTGCAGGGCGGCGTGATCGGCAAGGGGGTGTGGCGGGTGCTGGGCACGCTGGTCGGGATGCTGGCCGCCTTCGTGCTGATGAGCGCCTTCGGCCAAATGCCCTGGCTCTTCCTGCTTGGGTTCGGCGTATGGCTGGGAGTGTGCGTGGTGGGCATGACGCTGCTGCGTCATTTCCGGGCCTATGGCGCCACGCTGGCGGGCTATACCGTGGGCCTGGCAGCCTACGGCGCCATGCAGCATCCGGAACGCACCTTCGACCAGGTGATGGGGCGCGGCGCGTCCGTGCTGATCGGCGTGGTCTGCCTGGCGCTGGTGTCGGCCCTGTTCAGCCGCCGCAGCGTGCATAGCCGCCTGACCATGCTGCTCGACCGCCTTGCGGCCGCCACGGCGGGCGTGTTGGCGACGCATCACCAGGCCATTCAAGCCAGCGCGGAGCCGGGCGCCAAGCCCCTGGATGCCGGACGGCGTTCACTCATCACCGAGGTGTATGGCGTGGACGATCTGCTGGCGCTGGGCAAGGCCGAGTCCGCCGACCTGGCCCATCGTGCCGGCACGGTGCGGCACACGATGGTGTCGCTGTTTTCCGCCTTGGTGGGCGGCGCGCCGCCCCTGCGCGAACACAGCGCCGCCCTTGCCGCGCTACGTGCGTTGCAACCGGACTGGGAGGAGGCATGGAGGGAAGTCAGGCAGGCGCTGGGGCAGGAACGCGGTCCGACCGAACGCGGCCCGACCGATCGCGGCCCGACCGATCGCGGCCCGACCGATCGCGGCCCGACCGGAAGGACGCGTGCCATCGGGCGACTTACCGACCTGCGCGCCCGGCTGGTGGCCCTACTTGCCGCGACCTCGCTGGACGATGCCGCCGAGCAGGCCGCGCTGATGATCGCAGGCGATCGCTTGATCGAGCAGCTTGATGATTTCCTGCAAGCCATCGAAGGCATCGAGCGGTTCCACCAACCCAGGCCGACGCCGGCGCGCGTGTCCGTGCCGTTTCACCGCGACACGGTGGCCGCTTTCCAGAATGGCGGGCGCGCCCTGTTGACTGTGGTGATGGGCGGCGCCTTCTGGATTGCCACCGGCTGGACGGAAGGCAACATGATGCTGGCCGGGTTGGCGGCGGCATGCGCCCTGCTCTCCACTGCGCCCAGCCCCGCGCTGGGTGCGGTTGAATTCATCAAGGGCACGGTGGCCGCCGTGGCGATGGCCTTTCTGTGCACCTTCATCGTGCTGCCGCACGTCTCGGGCCTCCCGCTGCTGCTGGTCATCCTGAGCCTGTTCTGGCTGCCCGGCGTGTATGCCACCACGATGCCGCGTCATGCGCTGGCGGGCGTGGCCTATCTGGTGGCGTTCACGACACTGGCGGCGGCGGACAACCCCATGCGCTACGACTTTGCACTGTTCCTCAATGGCGCCGTGGCCTGGATCCTGGCGACATGTTTCACGCTGCTGGGCTTCAGGGTCGTGCTGCCGCGCAATCTGGCGCGCGACGTCACGCGCTTGCGCCAGCGCATCCGCGACGCGGCGCTGGGCACCTTGCACGACGAGCCGCCCGATGCAGCGGCCTGGCAATGGCGCCAGCAACACCGCATCGCGCAACTCGGCGCCTTGCTCAGGACGCAGCCGCAGGCGATGGATCGCGCCATCGCCCAGGCCCTGACCAGCCTGCATCTGGGTCGGGAAATCCTGCGCCTGCGACGCTGGCTGCGCCAGGCGCCCCACGACGCCGAGTGGCCGCGCGTGGTGGCGCGCACGCTGCGCCATATGCGCCAGCGGGCCCGCGATCCCGCGCGGGCCGCACGCCATGCCCGCCGCGCAGCGACCTCCTTGACGCGTTTGCCGATGCGGTCCAGCGCCGCGATGGATGACGTGCGGCGCGTGACGGTCGTGCTGCAGGACATCGCCGCGCTGCTGGAACGCCATGCGAACGACGTTCCGTACCCCTCTAAAGGCCACGCCCATGCTCAGTGAATTCTCTTTGGCAGGCATCTACCTGCCTCCCTTCCTTGTCTACGCCTGCCTGGCCCTGCCGATCTATATGGGCCTTCGCTTCGTGCTGGTGCGTTGCGGGGTGTTGCGCTGGGTGTGGCATCCGGGCCTGTTCGAGTTCGCCATTTCCCTTTGCCTTGTTTCCCTGTTGGTGCTTTATGTCTGAACGCTCATTTCCCGCCAAGCGCCTGCTGCGGGCAGGACTCACCCTTGCGGTGGTCGTTGCTGCCGGGTTTCTGGTCAGCGCGCTGTGGCGCGCCTACGTCGTCGCCCCCTGGACCCGCGATGGCCGTGTCAGCGCGCAGATCGTGCGTATCGCTCCCGAGGTGTCAGGCACCGTCGCCGAGGTCTCGGTCATGGACGATCAATACGTCAAACAGGGCGACCTGCTCTATCGCATCGACAACGCCAGCTTCGCACTGGCGTTGGCCCAGGCCGAAGCGCAGTTGGCATCCGCCGAGGTGTCCTTGCGCCAGAAAACCGAGGAGGCGCGGCGGCGCCGCGGCATGGAAAGCCTGGTGCCGGCCGAGGACATCCAGCGGGCGAACCAGGCGGCCGCCATCGCCCGCTCCGACCTGCGCAGTGCACAGGTCGCCGTGGACAGGGCGAAGCTGGATCTTGCACGCACCGAACTGCGTGCGCCAACCGATGGCTACGTCACGCGCCTGCGATTGAACAAGGGCGACTACGCCGTGACGGGCCAGCCCAACATCGCCCTGATCGACGCCCACAGCTTCTGGATCACCGGTTACTTCGAGGAAACCAAACTGCGCGGCATCCAACCCGGCGCGGCGGCGCGGATCCGCCTGATGGGGTTCGACCAGGTGTTGCCGGGGCGGGTGGCCAGCATCGGGCGAGGCATTGCCGACAGCAACCAGCAGGCCGACGCGCAGGGCCTGCCCAGCGTGGAACCCAGCTTCAGCTGGGTCCGGCTGGCGCAGCGTATCCCGGTGCGCGTCGAGTTCCAGCATGTGCCGCATGACGTCGTGCTGGCGGCCGGCATGACCGGCAGCATCGAGGTCACGCCCTCGGCGGGTACGCCGGTGCCCCAGGGCCGGCTGATCTCGCTGCTACACCGCTGGATGTGAGGGCAAGGCCATGCATGCACCCATCCCTCGCACGCAACCGCGCCTTCGGCAGGCACTGCTTCCTTTTCTGCTGGCATTGCTGACCGGCTGCACGACCGTGGGCCCGGACTACCGCACGCCGACGCTGGATGTGCCCGCGCACTGGATCAAGGCCAACGCCGCCATGTCCGATGGCGACCACGATGGCCTGCGCACCTGGTGGCGCACCTTCCAGGATCCCTTGCTGGACCGCCTGGTCGAACAGACCCTGGCGCACAATCAGGATCTGGATATTGCCTTGGCACGCCTGCGCCAGGCACGGGCCGAGCGCGTGCAGATCGCCTCGGCCGCCCTGCCCGAGGTCTCGGCCGGAGCCGCCGGCGAGGCCATCCGCGGCAGCAAGGCACTCAGCTCGCAGCCCGGCGGGCGGGCGCGAACCTGGCATCTGGGCTTGGATGCGAGTTGGGAGCTGGACCTGTTCGGCGGCACGCGCCGCGCGGTCGAGGCCGCCGACGCCGGCATCCAGGCGTTGGCAGAGGACCATCGTGCGCTGCAAGTGAGTCTGGTGGCCGAACTGGTGGCCGATTACGCCGGGCTGCGTGCCGCGCAGCTGCGCCTGGCCATCGCACAAGACAACATTCGCGCGCTGGCCGAGGCTGAGCGCCTGGCCGAACAAGCGCACCGCAGCGGCCTGGGCACACTGGCCGACGTCACCCTGGCCCGCGCCGAGCGCGAAACTGCCGAGGCGCAGCCGCCCTTGCTGGACGCGGACATCGCCCGTTTCAGCCATGCCATCGGTGTGCTGGCGGGCGGGTTTCCCGGCGACTGGCATGCCGACCTTGCAACGTCCGCGCCGGCTTTGCCCATGCCGGCCGACTTGCCGCTGTCATTGCCTTCGGACGTCATTCGCCAACGCCCCGACCTGCGCGCGGACGAACGACGCCTGGCCGCCGCCACCGCGCAAATCGGCGTGGCGCAGGCCGCACGCTTTCCCACATTCCGTATTCCCTTGGGGTTGGGCACCACCGCCAGCGTCATCCACGACCTGTTCTCGGGTGCCAGCCTGGCGTGGTCGGCGGCCGTGCAGGGCAGCCAGTCGCTCTACGACGCCGGCCGCGCGCGAGCAGGCGTGACCGCGGCACAGGCCAACGCCGACGCCGTGCTGCGCGTCTACGAGCGGGACGTGCGTTCGGCGCTGCGCGACGTGGAAGACGCCTTGACCGCGTGGGCCAGCGAACGCCAACGGCAAGCCGCGTTGCAGAAGGCCGTGGCCGACAGCCAACAAGCCCTGAAACAGGCCACCCAACTCTACGCGCGCGGCTTAAGCGCCTACCTGCCGGTGCTGGTGGCGCAGCGCAGCCTGAACCAGGCACGCGATGCCTTGGCCCTCAGCCAGTTGGCGCAGTTGCAGGGAGGCATTGCCTTGTACAAGGCGCTGGGGGCGGGGTCGTCGGACACGGAGTCGGTCGCTCAGTCCGACCCACAACGCGACCCACCCCAACGCGACTAACCTCAACGCGACAGCAACTGCCACGCCAACCGGGCAGCCGCCCGGGCGCCGTGGCCGTCCACGTCGAAGCGCGGGTTGTACTCGGCCATGTCAGCCAACCGCAGCTTGCCGCTGGCCTTGATCCGCAGCACTATCTCTTCGACCACGGACATCGGCACCCCATAGGGCGCTGGCGCGGACACCCCGGGCATGACCGCCGCAGGCAACACGTCGAGGTCGATCGTCAGGTACACATGGCGCGCTCGTGCCAGCAAGGCGTCCACGTTGGCCAGCCGGGCCTCCAGGTGGCGTTCCTGCATATCGTGGTCTTCGACCCAGACCGCGCCGACTTCCGCCGCGCGGGCGTAGAGCGCCGGCGTATTGGCCAGCCGCGACACGCCCAGGCAGGCGTATTGCAGTGCCTGGCCGCGCGCCTCGCAATAGCGCGCGATCTGGTCGAACGGCGTGCCCGAACTGCCCGGGCGCCCGGTGCGCAAGTCGAAGTGCGCGTCCAGGTTCAGCACCAGGATGGGGTCCGTGTCGCCGCGGGCCTCCAGCCAGCGGGCCAGCCCCTGGAAACTGCCCCAGGCGATCTCGTGCCCGCCGCCCAGGACCAGCGGGCGCGCGCCCTGCTCCAGCAGTTCCGCCACACGCAGGCCCAGGCGCTCCTGGGCATCTTCCAACTGATCCTCCACGCACACAACATCACCCGCGTCCAGCAAACGCGTCATGCCATGCGCGGGCAGGCCCGCCAGGAATTTACGGATGCCGGCGGGGCCTTCGGCCGCGCCGATACGCCCCTGGTTGCGCGCCACGCCCGCATCGCAGGCAAATCCCAACAACACCGGCTCG
Organism: Achromobacter sp. MYb9; assembly: GCF_002975275.1. Lineage (GTDB taxonomy): Bacteria > Pseudomonadota > Gammaproteobacteria > Burkholderiales > Burkholderiaceae_B > Achromobacter. The sequence goes on from NZ_PCOQ01000025.1 coordinate 22,994, forward strand.
CCTTTTTCGGCCTGCCCTGCGTCGGCTTCGACGATATGTGCCAGACGGCGCGTGTCGCCTTGCTCGGCGCTGTCATCGCGCGCCTTCCACAGGCCCTTGTCCAATTGCAGAACGCTCATGCCGCCGCCCCCGCTCCGGCGCTCAGCACCGCCTGCAGGAATTCCCGGGTACGCGCTTCGCGCGGCTGGCTGAAGATGACTTCCGGCGGCCCGGATTCCAGGATCACCCCGCCATCCATCACGGCGACGACGTCGGCCACGTCGCGGGCAAAGCCCATTTCGTGCGTCACGACCATCATCGTCATGCCCTCGCGGGCCAGCAGCTTCATCACTTGCAGCACTTCGCCCACCAGCTCCGGATCCAGCGCCGAGGTCGGCTCGTCGAACAGCATTACCTTAGGCTGCATGGCCAGCGCCCGGGCGATGGCCACGCGCTGCTTTTGGCCGCCCGAAAGGCTGGCCGGCATGGCCGCTGTCTTTTGCGACAAGCCCACTTTGCGCAGCAGGTCTTCGGCCAGCGCGTTGGCTTCGCCGCGGCCCATGCCGCGCAGCGTGCGCGGCCCCACCGTCACGTTGTCCAGCACCGACAGATGGGGAAACAGGTTGAAGCCCTGGAACACCATGCCCACTTGCATGCGCAATTGGTTCAATTGCGCTTCCGGCAGCAGCATGCCGTCATCCAGCAAGGTGTGGCCGCAAATATCCACGGTGCCCTCTTGCGCCACTTCCAGCCCGTTGCAGCAGCGCAGCAAGGTGCTCTTGCCCGAACCGCTGGGCCCGATCACGACCACCACCTGCGAAGGCAGCACGTCGAAATCGATCCCGCGCAGCACGGCATGGTCGCCATAAGACTTGTGCAGGCCGCGGATGCGGATCATTTCCTGCGGATTGCCGAACTGGCTCATTGCACCATCCCCCCGGCGCGCAAACGGTGTTCCACCTTGCGCAAAATAACCATGGCGGCGGTAGTCAGGACCAGATAGATCAAGGCCACCACCAGATACGTTTCCAGCGAGCGATACGACACGCTGATGATCTTCTGCCCTTCGTGCATCAGATCGTGGATGGTCAACAGCGACACCAGCGCCGAGTTCTTGATCAGCGCGATGAACTCGTTGCCCAGCGGCGGGATCATCCGCACCACCGCCTGCGGCAGGATGATGATGCGCATGGCCTGCCCGGACGACATCCCCAGCGAACGCGCCGCTTCCGTCTGGCCGCGGTCCACGGATTGGATCGCGCCGCGCACGATTTCCGACACGTAGGCGCCGGAATACATGCCCAGGCCCAGCACGCCGCAGGCGAACGCCGGCAGCGTCACGCCAAACTGCGGCAGGCCAAAGAACCAGATGAACAACTGCACCAGCAAGGGCGTGCCGCGGAAAAACAGCAGGTAGGTGCTGCACAAGTGGTAGACGATGCGGCGCTGCGGGTTGAGCCGGCCGACGCCGACCAGCAAGCCGATGACGCAGCCCAGCAGCAAGGCGCCGGCAGTCACCTGGACGGTGACCAACGCGCCACGCAGCAGCGCGTCGAAGTCGGCGAAGACGGGGGCGAAATCCAGGTTCATTTCGCGGGCGCCTCGAACCACTTGGTCACGATGGCCTGGTAGCTGCCGTCGCTCTTCAACTTCTGCAGCGCGGCGTTCAGCTCACGGGTCAGTTCGGGCTTGCTCTTGGGCACGGCGATGCCGTAGTCCTCGGTCGTCACCTGATCGTTCAGCACGGTCAGGCCGGTCGTGCTTTGCGCGAACAGCTTGGCGGCGGGCTTGCCCGTCACGGCGGCATCGGCGCGGCCGATCTGCACCAGATTGAACATTTCCTGGTTCTTTTCGACTTCCACGCGTTGCACGGCCGGGAAGTGGTCCTTCAGATAGTTGACCGACTTGGTGCCGACCTGCACCGACACCTTGCGACCGTCCAGATCCTTCAGCGTCTTGATGGGGCCATCCGTCTTGGTCAGCACGACCAGACCGCCCGCGTAGTACGGGTCGGTGAAGTCCACGACCTTGCTGCGCTCGGGCGTGATGTAGATGGCGGACACGGCGATATCGGCGCGGCCAGCCTGCAGGGCGGGAATCAGGCCCTTGAAGTCGATGTCAATCCACTCGACCTTCTTGCCCATGGCGCCTGCCAGCGCTTCGACCAGTTCGATATCGAAGCCGGTGCGCTTGCCGTCTTTGACGAACTCCATCGGCGGGAAGGTGGCGTCGGTGACGGCGCGGATAGTTTCCTGGGCGTGCGCGGGGCCGGCGCTCCAGGCCAGGCCCAGCGTCAGGGCGGCGGTCAGCAATGTGCGGCGAGTGGTCATGGTCAGTCCTATGGGAAAGAGGTACGGCGATGAATACGGCGGAGGGATACGGCGACAGCAGCGGTACAGCATGGAATTCAAGGGCGCGGCGCAAGCCGGCAAACGTCGGGTCAGTGCACCTTCAGGCGGTCGGAAATGCGCCGCGCGGCGCCGACGGTCAGATCGATCAGCGCCTGGGGGCGCTGCGCGGCGCGCGTGGAGGGCGCCATCAGCGTGATGGAGGCCACGGCCTGGTTGGGGCGTTGGAAGATGGGCACGCTGACGCCCCAGACGCCGGCATCGACTTCGCTGTCGGTCACGGCATAGCCTTGGGCCCGGATCGTTTCCAGTTCATCGGCCAGGCGGGCGGCATCCACGCCAGCTTCGGCGGCCAGATAGGCAAGCGCGGTCTGCAAGCGCGCCTGCGGCATGAACGCCAACAGCGATTTCGCCGAGGCGCCGCGCGCCAGTGGCAGGCCCCGCCCCTTGGTGAAGGAACAGCGCAGCGGATGCTGGCTTTCCACCATGTCCAGGCACACGGCCTGGTCCTTGACCGCCACCAGCAAGCCGATGGTTTCTCCGGAGGCGGCGGCCAACGCGGTCATGTCGGGCTGCGCTTCGTGGATCAGGAAAGACGATTGGTCAAAGCCCCAGGCCAGTTGGACGCACAGCGGCCCCGGGCCATATTCGCCCTCGTGCTCGGCCACGAACCCCCAGCGTTTCAGCAACGCAACCTGGCGGTACAGCGTGCTTTGCGCCAGACCGGTCTTTTCGGCCAGCGCGGCGATGGTCAGCGTGCCGTCGTGCCGCGCCAAGGTGGCCAGCACATAAAGGACGCGATCCGCGCCTGCCCCTACCGAGGGATCCGACATCACTCTCAACTCCAATCAATATGGCGCTGAGATTATCAACTTCCGGCTAAATCAGTACTTTTCATTCCCGCTTATTGAGAAACAACAGGGAAAACCCCGAATTTGGGAATGAAAAAAGGCGCCCGAAGGCGCCCAGCCACCGCCCGCCATGGCCGGCGAACGGCGTCGGACGCCCCCCCCGAGGGGGCCGGGATCGGTATCAGGCCTGATGCGCGGTCGATCCCAGGATGCGTTCGGCGCAACGGGCCCAGTACAGCAGCCGGGCGTCCTCCTTGACGAAGCCCACCATCTGGAATCCCAGCGGCAAGCCATTGGGTCCACGCGCCACCGGCAACGTGATGGACGGGTTGTGCAATAAGGACCAGATGCGGATGAACGCCGAACTGCCGGTGCTGCTGGCCGGGGGCGCTTCCCCCAGCGTGGAGGGCATGGCCACGGCATCGACGCCCGCCGCCACGTCATAGAAGGCCCGGCGGCAGGCATCGGCCGCGTTCAGGGCGCCGGCGTAGTCCTCCGCCGACAATCCTTCGCCCAGGGTCAGATAGTCGATCAGCCCGGGATCGCACAGTGCGGCGTGATCGCGCTTGAGGGCCGCGTACTCGCGAGCCAGGTCGTAGGCCATGATCACGTCCTGCGCCTCGCCCATCGTCTCGAACGCCGCGGGCATGGCCAGTTCCGTCACCGTCACGCCCGCCGCCGACAAGGCGCGCAAGGTCGCCTCAAAACTCTCCCGCATGCAAGGTTCGGTGTCGGCCCAATCCTTGGGGCGCCAGACCCCCACCCGAAAATCGCGCCGCAGCGGCAGGCTGGGGTCGTAGCGCGGGTCGCCGGTGAAGGCGCGCATGAAAAGCGCCGCGTCGTCCACGCTGCGGGAGATCGGCCCGATCACGTCCAATACCCGCGAGTACCGGCGGATGCCGACGTAGGGAATAGCGTCCAGCGTGGGCTTGAACCCCACCGCGCCGCAAAAGGCGGATGGCCGCAGGATCGACCCCGCCGTCTGCGTGCCGATGGACAGCGGCGTCATGAAGTCGGCGACCGCCGCGGCCGAGCCTGCGGACGATGCCGCGGGCGTGCGGCTCAAATCATGCGGATTACGCGCGGGCCCGGGCAGCATGATGGCGTGCCGCGACACCGTGTTCTTGCCCAGTACGTTGAATCCCAGGGCGCGCGCTTGCGCCACGACCGGCGCGTCGGCCTCGGGTTGGCGCCCCGGGAAGATCTCCGGATCGCCCAGTTCGGTGGGCATGTCCGCGGTATCGATGGTGTCCTTGATGCCCAGTGGCACCCCGTCCAGCAAGCGCCGCCGGCCGTGGCGGTCCCATTCGCGTGCCCGCGCCAATGCGCCCTCGGCATCCACCCGCACCCAGGCCTGGACGCCGGCGTTGCGTTCATCGATCCGGTCCAGGCAGGCGCGCGCCCAGGCCTCGCAAGTCAAACTGCCCTGCGCAAGCGCCGCCATCCCCTCGGTGGCGGTCAAGGCGGCGATGGCGCCCGGCGCGGGGCGGCGCACGGCGGACGCCGGGCGGTCAATCGTGTCGGAAGTGGGCAAGGTGCGGCTCCTGGATGAAGATAAAGGGTGGCGGGCTACGGCGCGGCCGCCTCAGGCCGGCGGGCGGGCATCGGACGGAGGGCCGCCCCGCCCGATGTACAAATCGCTCATGTGCTGATTGGCCAGCAGGGCCTGCCCGGTGTCGGTCAGCACGATGCGGCCCGAATCCAGGATGTAGCCCCGGTCGCTGAACGCCAGCGCCTGGCGCGCGCGCTGCTCCACCATCAGCACGGCCACGCCGATCTTCGGCAAGCGGCGCACCTCGGCGAACACCTGTTCGGTCAGCGCCGGCGACAACGCGGCCGAGGGTTCGTCCAGCACCATCAGGCGCGGCGAAGACATCAGCGCCCTCGCGAACGCCAGTTGCTGTCGCTCGCCGCCGGACAGATTTTCGGCATGCGTCTTGCGGCGTCCGGCCAGGGCTGGAAACAGGTCGAACATGTCGCGGATGCGCTGATCGCGGGCCTGCACGTGTTCGACCACCTGCAGGTTTTCCAGCACGGTCAGGGCGCCGAACACGTTGCGAACCTGGGGCACATAAGAGATGCCGATGCGCACGCGTTCCTCGACGGGCAGCGCCAGCAAGTCCCGGCCGTCGAACGCCATCGCGCCCGCGATGCGCGGCAACAGCCCCATCACCGCCTTGACCAGCGTGGACTTGCCCGCGCCGTTGGTGCCAGCGATCGTGACGATCTCGTTGGCCGCCACGGTCATGTCGATCCCGCTGACGATGTCCACCTCGGCATAGCCGCCGGACAATCCCTGCATGACGAGCAGACTCATATCACCCCTCCCATGTAGGCTTCGCGCACGCGCTCGTTGGCCAGCACGCTATCGGGCGCGCCCTCTGCGATGACGCGCCCCCGATCCATCACGTACATGCGGGGCACGATCCGCGCCAATTCGTCCAGGTTGTGTTCGATGATCGCCACCGTCAGGCCACGCTGGTTCAATTCCACGATGCGCGCGGACAGCTCCTCGATCAGCACCGGGTTGACGCCCGCAAACGGCTCGTCCAGCAAGATGCAGCGTGGCTCCAGCATCAGCAGCCGGCCCAATTCCAAGAGCTTCTTCTGGCCGCCCGACAGCTTGCCGGCCGGCTCGTCCGCCACCCGCGACAGGTTCAGGAACGCCAGCAGTTCATGCACGCGTTCGGCATGGCGCGCCTCTTCGCGGGCCACCTCGCGGCGCGCGAAGACCAGTGCCATCAGCTTTTCGCCGCGCTGGTCGGGGGCCGCCGCCATCATGTTGTCAAAGACCGTCAACTGACTGAATTCGCGCGGCACCTGGAACGTGCGCGCCAACCCGCGTCGCACGCGTTGATGCACGGCTACGCCGGTGATGTCCTCGTCCGCGAACCGCACGCACCCCGTGGTGGGCGGAATGTAGCCCGTGACCACCGAAAACAGCGTGCTCTTGCCCGCGCCATTGGTGCCGATCACCCCGACCAGTTCGCCTTTGCGCACTTCGAGCGTGACGTCGTCCAGCGCCTTGAAGCCGCCGAAGCTGGCGCTCAGCCCGGTGATGGAAAGCAGCGTCATGCCTTTCTCCTGCGTGTGGAGGTATTGCCGAACAGGCCCTGCGGCCGATACAGCACCACGCAGATAAGCGCGATGCCGATGATGCCGATCCGTACACTGGCCATCTGGACTTCCGAGATGCCCCCCACGAAGTCCCGCACGAAGCGCGATCCCTCCAGGAATCCGACCAGCAGCACCGTTCCGGCCACGACGCCGCTCAAGCGCCCCACGCCGCCCAGGATGATGGCAATCCATATGTAGAACGTGATTAGCGGCACGAACTGCTCGGGGCTGATGAAGGTCAGGTAGTGCGCCTGGAACGCGCCGGCCAGCCCGGCCAGCCCCGCGCCCAGCATCAGCGACCGCGTCTTGAACTTGGCTGGGTCCTTGCCCAGGGCGCGAACGGCAACCTCGTTGTCGCGCACCGCTTCGATGACGCGTCCGAAGGGACTGCGGATCACCAGATGGATCAGCAGCAACGCGCCCGCGTTCACGGCCAACAACAGCACCATGATCCACAGGTCCACGGTTTGCGGCGACGCCCAGCCGGCGAACAGGCGCGGGATGCCAGGCAGGCCGTGCATGCCGCGCGTCAGCCATTCCTCGGTCTGCAAGACCATGCGCACGGATTCCGAAAACCCCAAGGTCACGATGGCCAGGTAGTCGCTGCCCAGCCGCAACGCGATCATGCCCAGCGGATAGGCCGCCAGGGCCGCGAACGCGGCCGCCGCCGCCATGGACACCGGCACCGGCACGCCCTTCAGCGACAGCAGCGCCGACGTATACGCGCCGATCGCGAAGAAGCCGACGTGGCCGAAATTAATCAAGCCGGTGAACCCGTAGTGCAGCGACAGGCCGAAGGCCAGCAGCATGTAGATCAGGATCCCGATGGCGATTGCAATCAGATAGGCTTCCATCATGTCACCTCGCCGCCATCGGCCGGCCAAAAATACCCTGGGGACGCAGCAGCAGCACGCATAGCAGCACCGCGAATGCGAAGACGATCTTGTAGGCCGGCCCCACCACCAGACTGGCGACTTCCTGGGCAATGCTGAACACCATGATCCCGACAATGGCGCCCACCGGATTGCCGATCCCGCCCAGGATCACCGCCGCGAACATGGGCATCAGCAATTCCCAGCCCAGCTCGGGAATCACCACCGCTTTCACGCCCAGCAGCACGCCGCCCAGGCCGCAATAGGCCCCGGTGATGCTCCACAGCGTGACCATCACGCGTCGCCCGCGGATGCCGCTGGCCGCCGCCAGCTCGGGGTTGTCGGCCACGGCCCGCATGCGGCGCCCGGTCGGCGTCATGTGCATCAGGGCGAAGACCAGCGCCAGCGCCGCCACTGCGATGCCCACGATGGCGACGTCGGCGGGCAGGATCCGCACACCGCCGAAGTTCCAGGCCCGGGTCAGGGGAAGGTCAAAGGTGTATTGGTCTTGCCCGGCAAAGAAGGTGATCGTGCTGCGCAAGGCGAACGCGACGCCGATCGAAGCGATCAGCCGGGACACGTTGGAACGGGACTCCAGCGGCCGGAACACCCAGGCATAGAAGAACAGGCTGACGGCGGTGGTCGCCGCGACAGCGGCCAGGCCGCCCGCCAGCATGGACCCGCCGGCCAACGCCTGGGTGAACACGGCCGCATAGGCCCCCAGCGTCATGTAGTCGCCGCTGGCGGCGTTGGGAAAGCGGGCAATGCCGAACACCAGCGTAATCGCCAGTGCCGGCAATGCCAGCAGCATCCCGATCACAACGCCGTTGATCCCGGCGTTGATGACGGTGATTGCATCCATCTTATATTCCCCTTGGAATGGCCGTCAGACCTTGCCGGCGATGACTTCGTTAAGCACCAGCTTGCCGTCGCGGATGTCGAACACGCCGAAATCGGGCACGGTCTCGCCCTGCTTGCCGAAGTCCAGCCGCGAAGAGGCGCCGTCGTAGTCCACCGGTTTACCGGCGCGCAACAACGCCTGCCCCTGGGCAAAGCCGCTGACTTTCTCGCCGCCGCCCGCCCCCGTCACCGTGCGGATCTTGCCGTTGATGGCCGCCACATCCGCACGCGCGCCCGCCGCCTCGATGGCCAGCGCCAGCGTGATCACCATGTCGTAGGACTGCGACGCAAAAATATCCGGCTCGCGCTTCGTGCGCTTGCGGAATTCGGCTGCGAAACGTTTGTACGCCTGATGCTCGTGCGCCGCCACGTTCGAGATCGAGATGATGCCTTCCGTTGCCTCTTTGCCCAGCGCCTTGACCAGGTCTTCATTGGCGGTCCAGCCCGGCATGATGAACTTGCAGTCCTGGCCGGTCTGGAACCATTCCTTCAGGATGATGGTGGCATCGGGCCGGTACGCACTAAGCGAAATCACATCGGGTTTGGACGCCAGCACCTTGTTCAGTTCGGTGCGGTACGTGGTCTGGTTGGGCTCGTAGACCGTGAACGCACTGACGTCCCCGCCCTTCTCCCGCCACGCATCGCGGAAATAGTTGGCCTGCCCGACAAAGGTGGAATTGTTGAACGCCATCACCGCCGGCCGCTTGAAGCCGCGCTGGCGCGCCACTTCGGCGAAGGCGCGGCCAAACACGGCATTGGACGCCTGGAACATCCACGCCAGCCCCTGCTTGTTCTCGGTCAGCATCTCGGGCGCGCCGCAGGTGTTCATGGTGATGAGCCCCGCCGCGTTCGTGATCGGCATGGCGGCCAGCCCCACCGACGATGGCCAGATGCCCACCACCGCTTCGGCCTTGTTGATCTCGATGAGCTTCTTCACCGCCAGTACGGCGGCATCGGGTTTGGTCTGGTCGTCTTCGGCGTACAGCTGAATCTGCCGGCCCGCCGCGCCGCCCGCGGCGTTCACTTCCGCAATGGCGATCTTGATGGCCTCCAGCATGGCGGGGCCATACGGCCCGCCGACGCCAGTGATGGAGTTAAGCGCCCCCAACCGGAAAGGCGGGGCCGCCTGGGCCTGTGCCCAGGCCAGGCCGGGCACCGCGCCTGCCGCCGCCAGTGCGGCGCTGGCGGCGAGGAAATCGCGTCGGGAAAGATGAGTAGGCTGCGTCATGAAGGTTCCTTGCGGCGTGAACATCGTTGTTCAACTTCGAATAGCCGCCGGCGTAGGCCACGCCGGCGTCCCCTGTAGCTTGGATGCGACTTCGGTACTGCCTGCTGCGGATGCCGGGACTACGCGATCACCCCCCGCGCGCGCATGCCCGCGATCCTGTCTTCGGACACGCCAAAGCGCTTCAGCACGTCGTCGGTGTGCTGGCCCATCAGCGGCGCCGCGGTGCGCAGCGCGCCCGGCGTCCGCGAGAATTTGGTGGGGATGCCAAGGGTCTTCATCACCCCCAGCGTGGGGTGGTCCAGTTCCTGCACCATGCCGCGCGCCAGATAGTGCGGGTCTTGCATTGCCTGGCCGAAATCGTTGATGGGCCCGCAAGGCACCGAGGCCCGTTCGCAGCGCGCGATCCATTCCGCGGCGTCGGCACGGGCGAACTCGGCCTCAAGAATGGGTTCCAGTTCGGCGATATTCGCCAGCCGGTCGGAGTTGGTGACGAAACGCGGGTCGGCGATCAGTTCGGGGCGCTCCAGCACATCGGCGCACAGGCGTTCCCAGGTGCGCTGGTTGGCGGCGCCGATCATGATGAACCCCATGCGCGTGCCGAACGCCTGGTACGGCGCGGACACCCGGTGGCGGCTGCCCGTGCCTTCTGGCACGGTGCCGTCGGCAAAGTAGGCGGCGGCCTCCCACACGAACCATGGCAAGCCGCATTCGGCCAGCGCGATATCGATGTGCTGGCCTTCGCCCGTCTTCATCTGGTGGATGCAGGCGGCCAGGATGGCATAAACCGCCGTCAGCCCCGCGCCCACGTCATAGATGGCGATGCCGGACTTCAACGGCCGTCCGCCCGGTTCGCCCGTCATGCTCATGATGCCGCTCATGCCTTGCGCCACCAGGTCGAAGCCGCCCTTGCCCGCATACGGCCCGGACTGGCCATAGCCGGAAATCGAGCAATACACCAGGCGCGGATTGATCCGCGAAAGCGTCTCGTAGTCCACCCCCAAAGACCGGGTCACGCCCACGCGGTAGTTCTCGACCACCACGTCGGCCCAGCGCGCCAGTTCATACAGCACCTCACGCGCCTCGGGGTCTTTCAAATTCAGCGCGATGCCCTGCTTGTTGCGGTTGATCTGTGCGAAGCAGGTGGACTCCCCGTTCACATAGGGGCCCATCTCGCGGGAATCGTCGCCCGTGCCGGTCTTCTCGACCTTGATGACCTCGGCGCCCAGGTCGGCCAGCACCATCGTGCAATACGGGCCGGCCATGATCTGGGACAGATCCAGGATCTTGATGCCGGCCAGGGGGGATGCAGCGTGAGTCATGTCGGATCCGTCGGAGTCGGTGGCCGGTCAGCGGCCGGTGAAAACAGGAACTTGCTTGCTGGCGAACGCCATGCGTCCACGCCGATAATCCTCGGTGCCAAAGCAGGCATAGGCTTCGCGGCGCTCGGCCTCGGTCAGCGGGCGGCCTGCGCGCAACTGGCCGGCGAACCGCTTGTGCCAGCGATTCACCAGCGGCGCGGCGGCGGCGATGCGGCTCGCCGCGGCATAGGCCTGCTCGACGACGTGTTCGTCATCCACGACGCGGGTCAGCAGGCCTTTGGCCATGGCTTCGTCGGCGCCAAAGACGTGGCCTTCCAACAGAATCTCCAGCACGCGCGTGGCGCCGATGACCGCAATCAGGTCCGCCAGTTCCTGGTGGTCGACGGTCAGGCCGATGCGATTGACGGGGATGCCGAATCGGCTGCTCCGTCCGGCGATCCGGATGTCGCACAATGCGGCCAGCTCCAGCCCGCCCCCTACGCATACGCCTTCGATGCAGGCCAGCGTGGGATGGCGCAGATGCTTCAGCCGGTCCGTCATCGATAGCGTGAAGGCGGCATAGTCCGCCGCCTGCGCCGCGCCGTCGCGATCGTCGCCAAAACCCGCGATGTCGCTGCCGGCGCAAAAAGCGCCGCCCGCGCCGCGCAACACCACGCAGCGCACGGCATCATCCGCGTCCAGTTCGCCCATGACGCGGCCGAAATCCCGGTACATGTCCAACGTAAAGGCGTTGCGCTTGGCCGGACGGTTCATCAGCACGGTGGCCACGCCGTCCGGTTCACGGCTCAGGTCGATGCTCATGCCGCCTCCTCAAGCCGCAGCTCGGTGCCTTGCAGCACCACGCGGCCATCCAGGGCCAGCGTGGCGTCCGTGACAATGGTGTCGTAATGCGCCGCCGCCTTGACCGTGCCGCCGATATAGGCGCTGGTGCCCAGCGCCAGCTGGATCGATCCGTAGACGGACTCGTCCGACAGCATGGTGCCGTCCAGCTCGCAGCGCGGATTCATGCCAACGCCCAGCTCGCCCAGGTTGTAGACCAGCGGGTCGTTGAAGCTGGCCAGCAGGTCGCGGAACTGACGGGCCACTCCGCCGCCTTCGATAGCCACGGCCATCCCTTTCTCGATATGGATGCGAACCGGTTCGTCGCGGATCAGCGATACGCCGGGAATGCTGGCGTTCACCACGATCACCCCCTCGGCCGTCCCTTCCACCGGCGCCAGGCTGGACTCCAGGCAATACCCGGCCGAAATGTCTGTCGTATTGGCAAAGCCGTGCAGCGCCCGGCCCCGGCGGCCAGCGATGCTCATCGTGACGTCCGTGCCCAGCGCCGTCGTCACCCGGGCCGTGTCCGCCCGCGTCAGGGCGTCGGCCAGGCCTTCGATCTGTGGTCGCAACGCGTCAAAGTCGGCGTCCCAGCCTTCGGCCAGGAAGAAGTCGGCCTGATGCGATTCCGGCAGGACGATGACCCCCACGCCCGCACGGGTGGCCGCTTGGCGCGCATCCGTATGCGCGGCATTGGCGCGGGTCAGCGCGATCACCAGGTCCGCGGCCCGCATGGCCTGCGCGACCACGGGCGAGAACTGGCGGCCGTGGCGCGTCGAGCCGGCGATCTGCAACAGATTCAACCCCGCGCCCGCCTCGTCCACGGCAATGGCCAAGGGTTCGACATTGTGGTCGGTGTGCAGGTCGTACAGCACCAGCACTTCCATGCCGGGCCGGGCGGCGCCCAATTGGCTGACGACTTTGCGGGCGTTCTTCAGTTTCAACAAGGTATGCATGAAATCCCCCTTTATGCCGCTTGCGGCGTGCCGGCTACCGGCGGGCCATCGGCCACAACCCAGTGAACCCACTATATTCTTGTGCGTTTTATTGTGTCAACGTTAATTTACAATTAAGTATTCTTGATTGTGCACAATCTTGAGTTCAAAATAATGCTATGCTTGCCGCGACTCAATCCAGGTGCTTTCATGCCCACTAAACGCGCCAATCCCCCCTCTGACGCCGCCCCGACAGAACAGCGCAAGGCGGCCTCGACCCACGACGTCATTCGCGATCTGCGCGAACGCATCGCCTCGCAAGCGCTGTTGCCCGGCACCCGCGTGCCCGAAGAGGATCTGGCCCAGGCCTACGACATCCCGCGCGCCAAGGCGCGGGAGGTGCTGGCCACGCTGGAAGACCGTTCGCTGGTGGAACGCGTGCCCAACAAAGGCGCGGTCGTGGCGCTGGTGGACATGGAAACCACGTATCGCCTCTATCAGGTGCGAGAGGCGTTGGACGGGTTGGCCGTGCGGCTGGCAATCGCCAATGCGACGCCCGCTGATTGGGCGGCCATGCAGGCCCTGCTGGGCGAACCCTTCGAACAAAGCCTGAAGAACGGCGACATCGAGGCCCACGTGGCCACGATTGAACAATTCCGCAATCACGTCAAAGAACTGGCGGGCAACCCCGTGCTTAGCGACATGATCGAACGCATCTACGACCGCACCCGCGTGTCGATGCGCCGCGTGGCGTTGCTGCCGGGCCGTTCAGAAATGGGAATCAAGCAATATCGCGCCCTGCTGGACGCGATGGTTCGCGGCGACGCCGACGAAGCCGAGCGCTGCGTGCGCGAATTGAACGCCAGCGCCCGCGAATATATCGAGCGCTACAAGAACTACGTCATCTAAGCGGCGACGACAGTCCCGGCGGCCGGGCCCAGCCAGCATTGGCTGACGGCCCGAGCCGCGCCTGTGGGCCTCAGGGCGAGGCCGGCGTGTCGTAGTTGTTCAGCCGCACGCCGGACACACCGCCCACGCTGGGCGATGGCGCAGGCGCGGACGCGGCCGGCGCAGGCTGCGCCTGGGGCGCTGCCGTCGGGGTGACCGCTTCCGGCGCCGGAGCCGCCTGCGCGCCTTCGGGGGCCGGGTTTGCCGCCCGGCGCGCACGCTTGGCGTCGTCGGCGCTGGCCACCATCGCAGTCAGTTCGGTCGCCAGAGAGGCCGACTTGCCGTTGCGCGCCCAGTCAGCCGCGCTCTGGCCTTTCAGGTCGCGCGTCGTCACATCGGCGCCCGATTTCAGCAGCAGGTCCACCATCGCCTTGTTGCCGCCCAGCGCCGCCATCATCAGCGGCGTCTCGCCGCCTGGCGCCGGGGCGTTGACGATGGCCTTCCTGGACAGCAGCAGGCGCGCCATCTCCATCTGCCCCTTGGAGGCCGCGTAGTGCAACGGCGTCCATCCCAACCGATTGACCTGGGCCCCGCGTGCAATCAGCTGTTTCGCCCGCTCGGTCTGCCCCGCGATCGCCAGGTACATCAGCGGCGTTTCGCCCGCCGGATTCTCGGCATTCACGTCGGTGCGCTTGTCGGCCGCGATCACGTCGAACACCTTCCAGGCGCCATCCACCACCGCGCGCATCAATGCGGGCTGGCCGTTCTGGTAGCGCACGTTGGGATCGGACCCCTGGGCCAGCAGTTCTTTGATGTCGTTGGGATAGTCGTTGGCGACGTACACCCACCAGTCGCCGGCGTTGGCGGCGTGCGCCGCAGGGGTCGCCAATCCGACGGCCAGCGCCAGCAGCGCCCCCCGGCAATGCGACAACAGGACGTGACGAGCGGTCGAAGCGTGGGCGGTCATGGCTATCCTAGCGTTCACATTAAATAATCGGGTTTGAATTATTTCTTTATCTTATTGAAAAGACGGAAGAAATTTTCGGTTGAGGCCCGTGCCACCTCGGCCACGGTGATGCCTCGGAGGTCGGCGATCTTCTCTGCCACATGGATCACCTTGGAAGGATCGTTGAGCTTGCCCCGATACGGCACGGGCGCCAGGTACGGCGAGTCCGTCTCGATCAGCAGGCGGTCCAGCGGCACCTTGGCCGCCACTTCGTGCACCACCTGGGCGTTCTTGAACGTGACGATGCCCGACAGCGAAATGTAAAAATTCTGGTCCAGCGCGGCTTGCGCCACTTCCCAGTTCTCGGTGAAGCAGTGCATGACCCCGCCCACCTCCGACGCGCGCTCTTCTTGCAGCATGCGCACCGTGTCCTCGGCGGACGAACGCGTATGGACGATCAGCGGCAAGCCCGTATCGCGGGCGGCGCGGATGTGGCGACGGAAGCGTTCGCGCTGCCAGTCCAGCGGCTCAGACAACCGGTAGTAATCCAGCCCGGTCTCGCCGATGGCCACGACCTTCGGATGTTCGGACAACCGGGCCAGCTCTTCCGGGGTGGGGTCCGGCGTGTCTTCGTAATCGGGATGCACGCCCACCGAGGCCCACAGATTGGGCTGCGGCTCGACCAGCGCCATCAGGCCAGGCCATTCGGGCATGTTGACGCTGACGACCAGCGCGTGGGTCACCTGGTTGGCGGCCATCCGGTCAAGGATGGCCGGCAGATCAGCGGCCAGTTCCGGAAAATTCAAATGACAGTGGGAATCGACGTACATGTTTTGACTACGAAAAAAGAGCCGCGGCGCCTCGTTCCGTTTCCGGGAGAAACGCCATGGGATCAGGGACTTACGCTTGGCAGGATAGCACCACGCGTTGCAGGGTGGCGTGCGCGAAAAGCTTGGCGTTCAGCGGATGGGTGGCCAGGGCGCGCTGCCGCGTCAGCCAGCGCGCGGCTTCGGCCACGCGTGCCTTGTCCATACGCGCGGCAACCTGGGCAACGCCCGCCGCCAGCGCCGGAAAGTAGCGCACCGGCGCCGCCGCGCTGGCCAGCATTAGATCGGTATAAACGCGTTGCAACGCATCGATCCATTCACTGGCCGGCACCTTTTCCAGCAATTCGGCCAACGTGCCGACATCAGGCGACTGGCCCTGCGCAAGCGGGCCGATCAGCTGTGACAACCACGGCGGACATGGTGCGTCGCCCGCCTGCGCCAGGCGCAGCGCGGCCAATGGCGCGCCGCCGGCTGCCGCCAGCCATTCCTTCGCGGGTTCAACGTTCTGCCCGCGCAGCCATTGCAGCGCGGTATCCGGATCCGGCGCCGGCAGCGGCAAACGCCGGCAGCGCGACACCAGCGTCGGCAACAGGCGGTCCGGGGCGTCGGCCACCAGCAGGAAGACCGTATGCGGAGGCGGCTCTTCCAAGACCTTGAGCAACGCGTTGGACGACACCACGTTCAGCGCGTGCGCCGGATACAACAGCGCCACGCGCCACCCGCCCCGGTGCGTCGCGGTGTTGAACCACGACTCCAGTGAACGGATCTGGTCGATGCGGATTTCCTTGGACGGCGCACGCTTGGCGGGTCCGGTGGCGGGTTCGGCGTCTTCAGCCGGTTCAGCGGCGTCAGCCCCCTCTTCCACGGCCACGGCTTCGGGACGGATACGGCGCAAGTCGGGGTGGTTGCCGCTGGCAAACCAGGCACAGGCCGCGCAGTGACCACAAGCCAGGCCGTTCTCGGGCGTCTCGCACAGCAGGCTTGCGGCCGCGGCGATCGCGAAGTCCAGTTTGCCGATGCCGGCCAGGCCGTGCACCAGCCAGGCATGGGCGAAACGGTCGCGATTGCCCAGCCAGGATCGCGCCGTGTCCATCTGCCAAGGCAGGAATTGGGGTGCGCTCATGCGTCGGCAGCCAGCAGTGCGCGCAGCCCGGCTTCCAGTTCCGTGCGGATCTGTTCGATGGACTGCGTGGAATCCACGATATGGATGCGGCCGGGGTCGGCCTTCGCGCGGGCATGATAGGCCTCGCGGGTGCGCTCGAAGAACGCCGCGCCCTCACGTTCGAAACGATCCGGTTCGCGCGCATCGGCCAACCGGGCACGCGCCACATCCAGCGGCACATCGAAGAGCCAGGTGCGGTCGGGCTGGCCCGCCTGCATCCATGTTTCCAGCACGGCAATGCGCGCAGCGCCCAAGCCGCGCCCGCCGCCCTGGTAGGCGTAGGTGGCGTCGGTATAGCGGTCGCACACGACCCACGCGCCGCGCGCCAGCGCCGGTTCGATCACCTGGCGCGCATGCTCGCAGCGGGCCGCGAACATCAGCAGGGTTTCGGTGTCCAGCCCCATGGTGTCGGTCAACACCAGGGCGCGCAGCTTCTCGCCCAGCGGCGTGCCGCCGGGTTCGCGCGTGGACACCACCTCCACGCCCTGGCCGCGCAAAAAGTCCGCGATCCAGACGGTGTGGGTGCTCTTGCCCGCGCCGTCCACGCCCTCAAGCGTAATGAAGCGTCCGCGTGAGGTCATTGATCTTGTCCTTGTTCTGTTTCGGAGTGCGTATCGGAGTTGGCGTCAGTGGCCTGGCCAGCATCGGCGGGCGCCGCGGCGGGTGCGCCCGCAGGCGCCGGCGCGGCAGCAGGCGCTGGCACCGCCGCCGGACGCACGGTCTGGCCCTGGCCCAGGATGTACCGGGAGACATTGCGATTATGTCCCGACAGGTTCTCCGCGAATTCGCTGGTGCCGTTCCCCCGCGACACGAAGAACAGGTACTTGTGCTGCTCGGGCTGCACCGCGGCCAGCAGCGCCGCCCGGCCCGCCGCCGCGATCGGCGTGGGAGGCAGGCCCGGCCGGGTATAGGTGTTCCACGGGGTATCGGTTTGCAGGTCGCGCTTGCGGATCCGCCCCTGGTAGTTCTCGCCCATTCCGTAGATGACGGTGGGATCGGTCTGCAGCAACATGCCGATCTTCAAGCGGTTGGTGAACACGCCGGACACGCGGCGGCGATCGGGGCCGTGGCCCGTTTCCTTTTCGATGATCGACGCCAGCACCAGCGCCTCGTAAGGGGTAGCCACCGGCAGGTCGGACTGGCGCTTGGCCCAGGTGTCCTGCAGGATGCGCTGCCCTTCCTGATAGGCGCGGCGCAGCAGATCGTAATCGGTGCTGCCGGGCGTGAAGACATAGGTGTCGGGGAAGAACAGCCCCTCGGGGTGCTTGATGTCCGAGCCCAGCCGTTCCATCAGCGCTTCATCGCTGACGTCGCCCAAGGTCTGCTTGATATCCGGATTCTCGCGCAGCGCCTGGCGGATCTGGCGGAATGTCCAGCCTTCCAGGAAAGTGATCTGGCGCTGGGTCATGTCGCCGCGCGCCAGCCGCTCCAGCAACAACAAGGGCGTATCGCCGTTGATGGCCTGGTACCCCCCGGCCTTCATCAGCTTGTCCTGTTCCGTCAGGCGCGCCATCCAGACAAAGCCGGGTTCCCACATGGGTACGCCGACCGCATTGAGCGCGCGCGCGACCGTGCGCGGGCTGCTGCCCGGGTCCACTACAAAATCGATCCTGTCGGCCGGTAACTGCATGGGCCGGTGCATCCAGCTCCATGCGGCGCCCACGGCCGCCGCGGCGGCAATCACGATGAGCAGGAATGACCACAAGACGTAAAAACGGAGTCGCTTCTTCATAAGTCCCAGAAGTTTAATGGATCGGGCGGAACTGTCGCGGCAAAAGTGGGGCCGGGGTGCCCCGCGCTGCCCTGCGGCCATCGGGGGCTTGCCCCCTGCCGCAAGGGGAAGACGGCTATCATCTGCACTTTGATGTTGCGATAACACCGCCGCCATGCACGCTTTCTACACTTCGATCCCTGTCCGCGCGGAAGGTTGCGCGCAATGCGCGCCGCTGGATGATTTTGTCGTCTTCAGCGCTTCCGGCGCCGATGCCCTGCCCTTCCTGCACGGCCAGCTGACCCAGGACGTCACCGGTCTGCCCGCCGACGCCGCCCGCCTGGCGGGCTATTGCACCGCCAAGGGCCGCCTGCTGGCCACCCTGGTGATGTGGCGCGCCGCCCCCGGCGCGGAAGACGGCCCGCATCTGTATGGCCTGGTGCGCCGCGACCTGTCGCAGGCCCTGCTCAAGCGCTTGTCGATGTTCGTGCTGCGGGCCAAGGTCAAGCTGGCCGCCGCCTCCCTGAACGTTGCAGGTGTCCAGGCATCGCCCGCAGAGGCCGCCGCGCTGGAAGCCGTGACCGGCGCCTTGCCCCGCGCCGCCTGGCAGCGCGCCGACCTGCCGTCCGGCACCTGGATCGCGGCCCCATCGGCCGACGGCCGCCTGCGCTGGTGGTGGATCGCCTCCGACGAACAGCTGGACCAGGCCGCTCCGCTGGCTGCCGCACTCGGCCTGGCGCCCGCGTCACAATGGCAAGTGGCCGACCTGGCCGCCGGCATCCCCTGGATCGCCACGGCCACGCAAGACGTCTTCATCCCGCAGACCGTCAACCTTGAACTCATTGAAGGCGTGAGCTTCACCAAGGGCTGTTATCCCGGCCAGGAAGTCGTGGCGCGCAGCCACTATCGCGGCACCGTCAAACGCCGCATGGCTTACGGCACCGTCGCCGACGCCAGCCTGCAAGCCGCGGCGCTGGCTGGCGTGGACGTGTTCGACGCCACCCAGCCTGGCGAACCGATTGGCCGCGTCGTGGATGCCGCCAGTGACGCCGGCGTGGCGTCCGTCCTGTTCGAAACCACGCTGGCCGCCTTGCCCGAAGGCGATCTGCGCCTGGGCGCGGCGGACGGCCCCCGCATCGCCACGGCGCCCCTGCCGTACTCGATCACGCCTTAAGACGTTTCTCCGTTCGGCGCCGGCCCTACACGGCCACGCCGAACAGCGCGCCCACGGCGGCCGTCGCCGCCATCGCCAACGCTCCCAGTACCGTCACGCGCAACGCGGCCGGGCCTTTGGGCGCGCCCCCGGCGCCAGCCGCCAAGGCGCCAAGCGCGGCCAGGCAGGCCACCGACGTGCCGATCACCCAAGGGATCAAGTGGGGCAAAGGCGCGGTCGCCGCCACCACCAGCGGCAATGCGGCGCCCCCCGCGAACGACGCCGCCGAAGCCATCGCGGCTTGCACGGGCTGCGCCCGGTTGTGGATCGAAATGCCCAGTTCGTCACGCGCGTGCGCGTCCAGCGCGTCATGACGGGTCAACTGGCGCGCCACCTGTCCCGCCAGGTCGCGCGTCAGGCCACGTCCCACATAGATGTCCACCAATTCCGCCAGCTCTTCTTCCGAGTTGCCTTTCAGCGAACGCTGCTCGAGGCGCAGGTCCGCGGCCTCGGTATCGGCCTGCGACCGCACCGACACGTATTCGCCTGCCGCCATCGACAGCGCCCCCGCCACCAGGCCGGCCAGGCCCGACGTCAGGATGGCGCCATGCGTGGCCTGCGCCGCCGCCACACCCGTGATCAGGCTGGCGGTGGAGACAATGCCATCGTTGGCGCCCAGCACAGCGGCGCGCAACCAGTTGCTGCGGAAAATCCGATGATGTTCTTTTGAAGGCATTGCGCGGTACCCAAACGGCGCGTGACAGGTGCGGCATGCGCCCGGCCGCCAAGGCCGGACGCGCACCGCGCCGCATTCATCGCGGCGTCACGCGTACCGCGGTAAGCAAGCCTATCACGCACATCGTGGCCTGCTCGCCTTCGTACGCATGTACTTCGACCTGGCAGATGGACAGGCGCTTGCCCGGCTTCACCACCCGGCCGCTGGCGACAAAGCGGTCGCCCTTGGCCGGCGCCAGGAAGTTCATCTTGAACTCCGAGGTCAGGACGTCTTCGCCGGGCCCGAATAGCGTGTATGCGGCATAGCCGCCCGCGCTATCGGCGATCGTCGTCGAAATGCCCGCATGCAGGAAACCGTTCTGCTGGCACAGGTCGGCGCGGTAGGGCAGCACGATGTCCACCCTGCCCGGCTCCACCACGTCCAGCCCGGCGCCCAGCAGCCGCATGATGCTTTGCTGGTCGAAACTGGCCTTGACCCGTGCGGCCGGGTCGGACGGCGCGTGATGCCCGGCCATGTCAGTCCTGCTCGCGCTTGACCAGGTTGACGATGCTGGAGAAATCCAGCTTGCCCGATCCGCCCGAGCTATGCAGCGAATACAGGTTACGCGCCAGTTCGCCCAACGGGATGGAGGCGCGCGCCGACAGCGCCGCCTCGGCCGCCAGGCCCAGGTCCTTCAGCATCAGGTCCACGCCGAAGCCGCCCGCATAGCCCTTCGAGGCCGGCGCATGGTCCATGACGCCCGGCCATGGGTTGTAGAGTTCGGTGGCCCAGTTGCGGCCCGAACTCTTGGCAATGATGTCGGACAGGACCTTCGGGTCCAGGCCGTTGGCCACGCCCAGCGCCAGCGCCTCGGACGTGCCCGCCATCAGGATGCCCAGCAGCATGTTGTTGCAGATCTTGGCCACCTGGCCGGCGCCTGCGGGGCCTGCGTGGAAGATGTTCTTGCCCATCTTCTCCAGCACAGGGCGCGCGCGCTCCAGTGCGGCGCCCTGCCCGCCGACAATGAACGTCAGCGTGCCAGCGGCCGCGCCGCCGGTGCCGCCCGACACCGGCGCGTCGATCATGGCGATGCCGCGCACGTCGGCCGCCTGCGCCACCTTGCGCGCCGAATCCGGCGCGATGGTGCTGCATTCGATGACCAGCGCGCTGGTCGGGATCTTGCCCAGCAGGTCCTCGCCCAGATACAGGCCTTCCACGTGCTTGCTGGCCGGCAGCATCGAGATCACCACGTCGGCGCCCTTGACCGCTTCGGAGGCGGATGCTGCCGCCTTGGCGCCAGCGTCGGTCAGCAGCTTGACGGCGGCCGGCACCAGGTCGAACACCGTCAGGCTGTGGCCCGCCTTGACCAGATTCAATGCCATGGGCGCGCCCATGTTGCCCAAACCGATAAACGCGATACTGCTCATGATGTCTTGTCTCCTGTTGCTATTGCTGTAGGTATGGATTCATCGTGACCTGCATGACGGAAATCTTGGGTGGCCGGTCCGCAGTGCGTACCGGCCGGCGCGTCAACGCCCTTCCTGGCCCAGATCGGCCAGGGGATGCGGCTCGCCTTCGGGCCACGGTTCTTCAAAGAACTTCTGCACCCAGGCATCGGTCGCCATGTCCATGACAGCCGGATTCCAGCGCGGGTTCTTGTCTTTGTCGACCAGCAAGGCACGGATGCCTTCGGCGAAATCGCCGTGCGCCGTGCAGGCCAGCGCGGCGATGTATTCGGTGCGGAACACGTCGTCCAGCGACCGCAGGCGCGTGCGCTGCTGCAAGGCGAACGCCAGGCGCACCGAACCCGGCGAGCCCGCCAGCATCGTCGTCGCCGCGCGCGCCAGCCAGGGATCGGCGTGGTCTTTCAAGAGCGCCACCTCTTCGTAGATCTCGTCCAGCCGATTGCCGTTGCACAGGTTGTTGATCTGGAACGAGTGCTGGCGCAGAGGGCCCGGGTCCAGCGGCGTCTGCGGCTCCAGCGCGGTCAACGCGCGGCGCAGCAGGCCATCATTCAACGAACGCGGCGCCAGCGACGTTTCCGTCGCGCCCGCGCCCTGGCCGGCCCAGGGTTGCTCTTCCAGCGACGTCAGCAGCTTCGGCCAATCCGCGTGGTTCAAGCGGAAATCCGCCAGACCCGCGAAGAAGGCGTCAGCGGTGTTCACGTGCGCGCCCGTCAAGGCCAGGAACAGGCCGATGCGGCCCGGCATGCGGTTCAGCAGCCAACTCCCGCCCACGTCCGGGAACAGGCCGATGGATACTTCCGGCATCGCCAGCCGCGAGGTCTCGCTGACCACGCGATGGCTGGCGCCCATCATCAGGCCGATACCGCCCCCCATGACGATGCCATGGCCCCAGCACAGCACGGGCTTCGGATAGGTATGGATGCGGTAGTCCAGCCGGTACTCGTGCTCGAAGAAGCGGCGCGCATACGCGTTGCTCCAGCCGCTCTTGCCCTGATTCTCGCCCATGCTGCGGTACAGGCCGTGCAGGTCGCCGCCCGCGCAGAATGCCTTCTCGCCGGCGCCTTGCAGCACCACCAGGGCCACGCCCGGATCGCGCGCCCATTCGTCCAGGCGCGCCGCCAGCAAGTCCACCATTTCCAGCGACAGGCCGTTCAGGGTCTGCGGCGCATTCAGCGTCGCGATCCCAAACCGCATGCCGTTCGCCGCACTTCTTTCTTCGAACAATACCGGTGCATTCATCATCTTATGTCGGCTCCTTTTTCCAACAATTGGCGGGCAATGATCACGCGCATGATCTCGTTGGTGCCCTCCAGGATCTGATGAACGCGAGTATCGCGCACCAGACGCTCCAAGGGATAGTCCCGCAAGTATCCGTAGCCGCCATGAATCTGTTGCGCGTCCAGGCAAATCTGGAAGCCCATATCCGTCGCGAAGCGCTTGGCCATGGCGCAGTAGGTCGCCGCATCCGGCGCGCCCGCATCCAGCTTGCAGGCAGCCAGACGCACCATCTGGCGCGCCGCGACCAGATGCGTGGCCATGTCGGCCAGTTTGAACTGCAATGCCTGGAATTCCGCCAGCCGGCGGTTGAACTGCCGGCGCTCGTCCATATAGCGGCGGGCGGCGTCCAGGGCCCCCTGCGCCGCGCCGACCGAGCAGGTGCCGATGTTGATGCGGCCGCCATCCAGGCCCTTCATGGCGATCTTGAAGCCCTCGCCTTCCTGGCCCAGCAGGTTGCCGGCCGGCACGCGCACGTTCTCGAACGTGATGGGGCGCGTGGACTGGCTGTTCCAGCCCATCTTCTCTTCCTTGCGGCCGTAGCTGATGCCCGGGGTATCGGCCGGCACCGCGAACGCGCTGATGCCGCCCGCCCCTTCGCCCCCGGTGCGCGCCATCACCACCAGCAGATCGGTGTCGCCGCCGCCCGAAATGAAGGCCTTGGCCCCGTTCAAGACATAGTCGTCGCCGTCGCGCTGCGCCCGGGTGGACAGGGATGCGGCGTCGGAACCGGCGCCGGGCTCGGTCAGGCAGTACGAAGCCAGCTTCTGGCCACTGGCCAGTGCTGGGCCCCAGGCCTCGCGCAACGCGGGCTGTCCCCACTTTCCGACCATCCAGGTCGCCATGTTGTGGATCGTCAGGAATGCGGTCGTCGACGGGTCCACCGCGGCCATTTCCTCGAACACCAGCGTGGCGTCCAGGCGCGGCAGCCCCAGCCCGCCGATTTCTTCACTGGCATAGATGGCGCAGAAACCCATCTCGCCCGCCCGGGCGAAGGCTTCGCGCGGGAAAATACCTTCGGCGTCCCAGCGCGCCGCATGGGGCGCCAACTCGCCTTCGGCGTAGTCGCGGGCGGCCTGCGCGAACGCGCGCTGCTCGTCGGTCAGTTCCAAGTCCACAGCCTGTCTCCTGTTGTCATCGGTATTGTCTGTTGGCGTTGCTGCCGCCTCGTGAACGTCAGCCGGTCGATTTTGACATGACGTTAACGTAAACGTAAGTGCGAACCGTGTTTATGTTACGCCGGATGCCACCGGCCGATTTGTCTTATTGATGACAATGTAGGCGGCGCCCCAGGACGCGCCAAGCGGCCCGGGCGCCGCAGGGGCGAGGGTTACAGCAGACCCGCGGGGCGCACCCTGCCGTTTCTGGCCGTTTTGGCGCGGCGGTGTTCCGCGCGGCGGCGGCGCGACTCTTTGGGATCGAAACTCAGCCCGCGGTAGATCTCCACGCGGTCGCCGTCCGCCAGCCTGGCTTGCGGCTCGGTCGCGCGGCCGAAAATCCCCACCCCGCGTTCCCACGGCTGCACAACGGGAAAGGCCTGGGCAAATCCGCTGGCGGCCAACGCGTCGGTTACCGTCGCGCCCTCGGGCAACTGGATTTCACGCAGCCACACATGGCCCGGCAGGGCGTAGCAGACGCTGATGTTCAACAGCGCCGCGCCGGCGGATTCATTCCCCATACTTGGCCTGCGCCCGCTTGGTGAAGGAATCGATGAAGCTGGTCGCAATGCGGTTGAACACGGGCCCCACCACCATTTCCAATGCGCGATTGGAAAACGCGTATTCCATGGTGAACAGCACCTTGCAGGCGTCTTCGGCCAGCGGCTGGAATTCCCAATGCCCGATCAGGCTGGAGAAAGGACCATCCACCAGTTCCAGGTCGATCCGGTCGGGATACACGTGGGTGTTGCGCGTGGTGAAGCGCTGCTTCATCCCCGCGAAGCTGATCAGGATAGAGGCCTGCATGCCGTGTTCATCGCGGGTCTGCACCTCGGCGCCGCCACACCACGGCATGAACTCGGGGTACTTTTCCACGTCGGCGACCAGATCGAACATCTGGGCGGCGCTGTAAGGCACCAGGACGGATCGTTGTACTTTGTGCATCGACTATCGCAAATGGCTAGAATGGCAAGATTTTACCGGCACCGCACGACCTGGGCCTAATAACGGGAAAAGCGCGGCGTGGCACGTCCAACCCGGCCCCGCCAGTCAGCCCCCCGAAAAGACCCGCAAAGCCCCCAGGCAAAAAAGGCGTTATGAGCATTATCGACAATCGCAAGGCCACGCACGACTATTTCATCGAAGACCGCTACGAAGCCGGCCTTGTCCTGCAAGGCTGGGAAGTCAAGGCGATCCGCGATGGCCGCGTGCAGCTCAAGGAAAGCTACGTCATCGTACGCGATGGCGAACTGTACCTGCTGGGCATGCACGTCAGCCCGTTGCCGACGGCCTCCACCCATATCCACCCCGACGCCATGCGCACGCGCAAGCTGCTGCTCAAGGCCGAGGAAATCAGCAAGCTCATCGGCAAGGTCGAGCAGCGCGGCTACACGCTGGTGCCGCTGAACCTGCACTACAAGAACGGGCGCATCAAACTGGACTTCGCCCTGGGCCGCGGCAAGAAGATGTTCGACAAGCGCGATACCGCGCGCGAAAAAGACTGGCAGCGCGAGAAAGAACGCATCATGAAGCACGACACGCGGGCCCCTCGCAAAGACAAGGCCGACTGAGTTCAGGCGGCGGCCGCCAACGCGGCAGGCTCGGCCTGCCCGCCCAGCCCCACGATGCGGTTGCGCCCCGCCGACTTGGCTGCATAGAGCTTGCGGTCGGCCTTTTCGAAGAAGACCTGCAGGCTCTCGCCGGGCAGCCATTCGGCGATGCCCGCGCTGAACGTGTATGAAATGGTGCTGCCACCGTGCGAACAAGGCGTTCTGTGCACGGAATCCAGCAGCCGCCCCGCCACTTCCATGACGGCATCGCCGCGCATATCCGGAAACAGCACGCCGAATTCTTCGCCGCCCACGCGGCCGACGTGGTCGCCCGTGCGCAGCGTGGCCGTCGCCAGCAAGCCGAAATGCCGCAACACCGCATCGCCCGCCGCATGGCCGTGCGTATCGTTGATGGCCTTGAAGTGGTCGATGTCCAGCAACAGCAGGGTCAACGGCCGGCGCATGCGCAACGCCTGCGCGCAATAGCGCTCCGCCTGCATCCACCACGCCTTGCGCGACATCAGGCCGGTCAGGAAATCGGTATTGGCTTCGTTCTCGCGGTCGGCCAGCATGCGGTCGTGGATAACCATGATGGTGCCCAGCGTCAGGCAAGGCATCACCAACACGCCCAGCGTCAGATAGGCAATATTCCATACGCTGGGTTCAAGCAGGGTCTGCGGCGGCACCAGGTGCAGCAGGTGGGCGCCGGCCCGCACGGCGCAGATCGCGGCCGACACCATCGCCACCGACCACACGAAACGGTAGCTATAGCGCGAACGGTGCGTCGGCATGTTGCGCTGCACGGTGAACGCCACGGCCAGAAGAAACCCCATCTGCAGCAGCGACATCGCCACGATGCGCGGCCCGACTTGCCAATCCACGTACGTATAACCCAGCAGCACCCCCAGCGCCGCCAGGCAACCCAGCGTCATCAGGTGACGCGGCACGCCAAGCCCCATCAATCGCCGCACGCCCGTGTAGTACGAACAGAGCGCAAGCGCGATGGCCGAGTTCGGCACGATGACGGACAGCCACAAGGGCGCCGCCGTGCTCTGCAGGCCAAACGTAAAAAACGCCAACAGCGTGAGCAAGTTGGCGCGTATGGTTTCGCGAATGCCGGCCATGCCGCTACGCGCCAGGGATCCCAGCACGCACAGGGACAGCACTCCCGCCAGCCCTGCTATCAAAAGCAAATTCACGGGAGCGATCATGGCCAGGGCGCCGCAAGGCGCGGTGTCAAGTGTTGCGCGTGGACTTCACAATGGTCATGGCGGAAGCAATCATGCCGCCCACGTCCGCCAGGTTGGCCGGCAGGATCAGCGTATTGCCTTCCTTGGCCACATTGCCGAACGCCTCGACGTAGCGCTCGGCCACCTTCAGGTTCACGGCCTCCATGCCGCCCGGATGCCGCACGGCGTCGGCGACTTGCGTGATGGCCTTGGCGGTTGCTTCGGCGATCGCCAGCACGGCGGCGGCTTCACCCTGCGCCTGGTTGATTTGCGCCTGCTTTTCGCCTTCCGAACGGGCGATGGCAGCTTCACGCTCGCCGGTGGCGATGTTGATCTGTTCCTGGCGGCGGCCTTCCGAAGCCGCGATCAGCGCGCGCTTTTCACGTTCCGCGGTGATCTGCGCCTGCATC
The DNA here is from genome assembly GCF_002975275.1 of Achromobacter sp. MYb9. GTDB lineage: Bacteria > Pseudomonadota > Gammaproteobacteria > Burkholderiales > Burkholderiaceae_B > Achromobacter. Next base: position 49,854 of record NZ_PCOQ01000025.1, read on the forward strand.
GAACGCAGGATCTCGTTGGGCGGCGTCAAATCCTTGATCTCGTAGCGCAAGACCTTCACGCCCCAGTTCAGCGCCGCCTCGTCCAGCGACGACACGATGTTGCTGTTGATGGAATCACGCTCTTCGAAGGTGCGGTCCAGTTCCATCTTGCCGATGACGGAACGCAAGGTGGTCTGCGCCAGCTGCGTGATGGCCGAGATGTAGTTGGACGAACCGTAGGATGCGCGCATCGGGTCCGTCACCTGGAAGTACAGCACCCCGTCGACCTGCAATTGCGTATTGTCGCGCGTGATGCAAACCTGGCTCGGCACGTCCAGCGGAATTTCCTTCAGCGAGTGCTTATACGACACGCGCTCGATGAACGGGATGACGAAGCCCGCGCCGGGCGACAGGACGCGGTCGAACTTGCCCAGGCGCTCGACCACCCAGGCGTGCTGCTGGGGAACGATGGCGATCGACTTGATGACGATCAGGATCGCCAGCGCGACGACGACGAGCAGGACGATAGTGGAAGTATCGATCATGATGTAAAGCCTCTCCTGGAGTAAGTGCGAGGGCGCCTTTACCTGCCGGCAAGGGTGCCCGCTGCGGGCTGCGCCTGGCGCAAGCCGGTTCTATTGTGCCGAGCCCGGCGTGCCCCGGGGGGTCAGCACCAGGATCGAACCACGCAGTTCGGTAATGATGTGTTCGCCGGCGCGCGGCGTCTGGCCGTGGGCCAGCTCGGCCTGCCAGTGCGCGCCTCGATACCAGACGCGCGTAGTGCCCTGGTCGGACCAGGCTTCCACCGCCACCGTCTGGCCAATATCCAGATTGACGTCGGCATTGCGGGCCGAATTGACCTCGCGCTTTTTCAGGACGCGTGTTTTGCGTAGCAGCAGCAAGCCCAGCAGCAGCACGACGCCGCACGCCACCAGTTGCCATTCCAGGCCGGCGCCCAGCCAGGCGGCAACGCCCGCGGCCGCCAATCCCAGGGCCACCAGCAGCAAATAGAAGGTCCCCGTCGCCAGTTCCCCGATAAGGGCCAGCGCGGCCAGTCCCAGCCAGATCCACATAGTCTTAAGGTCGCCTGAAAGGATGAGTCGTGAGCGGATTGTACGTATTTCCGGGACGCAACGGGGCCGTATGGCGTCCTCGTGAGCATTCGCACTGGATTATGATGTGCGTAGATGCCGCGGTCCCATCCGGATCGTCGGCATCCGCCCCTTCCACGCACAAGCTTCCATGACCGCTGCAATATCTTCCGCCCTACCCGTCCTGATCCTGCACACCGGCGATCCGGACGACACGCTTAAAAGCCAGTTCGGCGGCTATGCCGAACAACTGGCGCAAGCGGCCGGCCTGGCCACGGACGCCGTTGAAGTCGTCGCCGTGCACGAAGGCCAGCGCCCCCAGGCCCCCGCCCGCTATCGCGCCGCCCTGATCACCGGCTCGCCCGCCATGGTCACGGACAAGGAACCCTGGAGCGAAGACACCGCCGCCTGGCTGCGCGATGCCGCCACGGCCGGCCTGCCCATGTTTGGCGTCTGCTACGGTCACCAGTTGCTGGCGCACGCACTGGGAGGCAAGGTCGGCTATAACCCCGCCGGCCGCGAAGTGGGCACGCAAACGGTCGAACTCCTGCCGCCCGCGGCGGGCGACAAGCTGCTGGCCGGCCTGCCGCCCACCTTCCCCGCGCAAATGCTGCACGCCCAGACCGTGCTGCAACCGCCGCCAGGCTCGGCCGTGCTGGCGCGCTCGGACCTGGACGAGCATCAAATGATCCGCATCGGCCGCAACGTGTTTTCCACCCAGTTCCACCCCGAATTCGGCCCGGACTTCGTCCGCGCCCACCTCGAGCGCTACGGCCGCCGCTACGCCGCCGAAAATCTCGACATTCCCGACCTGTCGGCCAATGTTCGCGCGACGCCGGTGGCGGGCGGGTTGCTGCGCCGGTTCCTTGATGTCTACGCGCCTGCCTGACCGGGCCTGCCCGCACGCAACATCCGGAGTGCGACGTCCGGATGCCTTTGAGACCATGGGGTCATCGCGCATCTGACCATGCGCCCGACAGGAGTCCCGTATGAGCCCAGCCGCAGCCCCCTTGAGCAAACAGCATGCCGCCGCCGTCGAGCGCGCCTGCCGCGCCCTGGAGGCCGAGCAGCCGCCCGATCTGTCCACCCTGGCGGAACAGGCCGGCATGAGCCGTTTCCATTTCCACCGCATCTTCAAGGCCGCCACGGGCATCACGCCCAAGGCGTATGCCAATGCCCTGCGCGCCAGCCGCGCGCGCCAGCAGCTCAAGCAAAGCGCCAGCGTCACGGACGCCATGTACGAGGCCGGCTTCAATTCCAGCGGCCGCTTCTATGAAGCCGCGCCGGCCATCCTGGGCATGACCCCCACCGCCTTCCGCAGGGACGGCGAAGGCGTGGATATCCGCTTCGCCGTGGCCCAATGCTCGCTGGGCGCGCTGCTGGTCGCGGCCAGCAGCACCGGCATCTGCGAAATCGCCCTGGATGCCGACCCCGAGCAATTGGTCCGCAACCTGCAGGACCGCTTCAAGGCGGCCCGGCTGATCGGCGCGGACACGGAATTCGAAGCCTGGGTGGCCGCCGTGGTGGGCTTCGTCGAAGACCCTTCCCGTGGCCTGGACCTGCCACTGGACGTACGCGGCACCGCTTTCCAGCGCCGCGTCTGGGAAGCCCTGCGCGACATTCCCGCCGGCACGACCGCCACCTACACCGACATCGCCGAACGCATCGGTTCGCCGCGCGCCGTGCGCGCCGTGGCCCGCGCCTGCGCCACCAACAACATCGCGCTTGCCATTCCCTGCCACCGCGTCGTGCGCACCGACGGCTCGCTGGCCGGCTACCGCTGGGGCATCGACCGCAAACGCGTGCTACTGGCTCGGGAAGCGCAAGCGGCCTGATCTTGCCGTAACCCCGGCGCTTGTCCGGAAAGGCCCGACGACAAAAAAAAGCCCCGCATCGTTTCCGATGCGGGGCTTTTTGATGAGCCAGCCAGTCGTTACTTGGCCAGGCGCTGCCAGGTGTCGACAACGGTATCCGGGTTGAGCGACATCGACAGGATGCCCTCGTCCTTCAGCCATTGCGCGAAGTCCGGGTGGTCGCTGGGGCCTTGGCCGCAGATACCCACGTACTTGTTGGCGGCCAGGCAAGCCTTGATCGCGCGGCGCAGCATGAACTTCACGGCTTCGTCGCGTTCATCGAAGTCGGCGGCCAGCAGTTCCATGCCCGAATCGCGGTCCAGGCCCAGCGTCAACTGGGTCATGTCGTTGGAACCGATCGAGAAGCCGTCGAAGTATTGCAGGAATTCGTCGGCCAGGATGGCGTTGGACGGCACTTCGCACATCATGATCAGCTTCAGGCCGTTTTCACCGCGCGCCAAACCGTGCTTGGCCAGCAGGTTGACGACCTTTTCCGCCTGGCCCACGGTACGCACGAACGGCACCATGATCTCGACGTTGGTCAGGCCCATGTCGTCGCGCACCTTCTTCAGCGCTTCGCATTCCATGCGGAAGCACTCGGCGAAGTCTTCGGCGATGTAGCGCGACGCGCCGCGGAAGCCCAGCATGGGGTTCTCTTCCTCGGGCTCGTAACGCGAACCGCCGACCAGCTTGCGGTACTCGTTGGACTTGAAGTCCGACATGCGCACGATCACCGGCTTCGGGTAGAAGGCGGCGGCAATCGTCGCCACGCCTTCGGCCATCTTCTCGACGAAGAACGCACGCGGGCTGGCGTGCCCGCGGGCCGCCGATTCCACGGCCTTCTTCAGTTCGCCGTCCACATTCGGGTAGTCCAGGACCGCCTTCGGGTGAATGCCGATATTGTTGTTGATGATGAATTCCAGGCGAGCCAGGCCCACGCCGCTGTTCGGAATCTGCGCGAAATCGAACGCCAGCTGCGGATTGCCCACGTTCATCATGATCTTCAGATCGATGGCGGGCATGTCGCCGCGGCGCACTTCTTCCACTTCGGTTTCGATCAGGCCGTCATAAATGCGGCCTTCGTCGCCTTCCGCGCAAGACACGGTCACGGCCTGGCCTTCCTTCAGCAGGTCGGTCGCGTTGCCGCAGCCCACGACAGCCGGAATGCCAAGTTCACGCGCGATGATCGCCGCGTGGCAGGTACGGCCGCCGCGGTTCGTCACGATGGCGGCGGCGCGCTTCATCACGGGTTCCCAGTTGGGGTCCGTCATGTCGGTGACCAGCACGTCGCCCGGCTGGACCTTGTCCATGTCCGAAATGTCGGCGACGACGCGGACGGGGCCCGCGCCGATCTTCTGACCGATTGCGCGGCCGGTGATCAGGACCTGGCCGGTCGCCTTCAGGCGATAGCGCTGCTGGACGTCGTTCACGCCCTGCTGCGACTTCACCGTTTCCGGACGCGCTTGCAGGATGTAGATCTTGCCGTCGACGCCGTCGCGGCCCCACTCGATGTCCATCGGGCGCTTGTAGTGCTTTTCGATGATGACGGCGTAGCGGGCCAGTTCATTGACCTCGTCGTCGGTCAGCGAATAGCGGTTGCGCTCGGACACCGGCACGTCGACCGTGCGCACGGCACGGCCTTCGGGACGCTCGGGGTCGAATTCCATCTTGATCAGCTTCGAGCCGATGCGGCGGCCGACGATGGGGAATTTGCCTTGAGCCAGCGTGGGCTTGAAGACGTAGAACTCGTCCGGGTTGACCGCGCCTTGCACGACGGTTTCGCCCAGGCCATAGGACGACGTGATGAACACGACGTCTTCAAAGCCCGATTCGGTGTCGATGGTGAACATGACGCCGGCGCTGCCCTTATCGGAACGCACCATGCGCTGGATGCCGGCCGACAAGGCCACATCGGCGTGAGCGTAGCCCTTGTGCACGCGATAGGAAATGGCGCGGTCGTTGTACAACGACGCGAACACGTGGCGGATCTTGTCCAGCACGTCGTCGATGCCGACGACGTTCAGGAAGGTTTCCTGCTGGCCGGCGAACGAGGCGTCGGGCAGGTCTTCCGCGGTGGCGGACGAGCGCACGGCGAACGAGCCCTTGCCGTCGGCGTCCAGCTTGGCGAAGGCTTCGCGGATCTGGGATTCGAATTCGGCCGAGAACGGGGCCTCGACCAGCCATTGACGGATTTCCGCGCCGGCGTTGGCCAGCTCGCGCACGTCTTCGGGGTTCAGCGTCGTCAGGCGTTCAGCGATGCGCTTGTCCAGGCCCGACGCCTTCAGGAAGTCACGGAAGGCGTCAGCGGTCGTGGCAAAGCCGCCCGGCACGCGGACACCCGCGCCAGACAGCTGGCTGATCATTTCGCCTAGTGATGCGTTCTTGCCTCCTACCGAGTCCACGTCCGTCATGCGGAGCTGCTCGAACAAAACAACGTACGACATTGAAGTCACCTTTTACAATGGAATGAAAGCGAGTTTGGTCAATGCATGGATAGGCGGAAAATTCCGCATTTCCAAACGCTGACCAAACTGGCCTTGGACCGCCCTTGGGGTGACTTATAGGGGCCTGATTGTACTCGGTGGAGTACCCTCGGCTATCTGACTGGTTGGAATTTTTTACACATGACATCTACCCCGATCGTACGCACGGTATACATCGTTTCCGACAGTACCGGCATCACCGCCGAGACCTTCAGCCAGTCGGTGCTGTCCCAGTTCGAAGAGGTGGAATTCAAGCCGATCCGCCTGCCTTTTGTCGACACGCTGGAAAAAGCCGCCGAAGTCGCCATGCGCATCGACCGCAGCGCCCTGGAAGCCGGGGTGCCGCCCATCGTGTTCAGCACCCTGGTCAACCCCGAGATCCTGGCACGTGTTCGCCAGGCGAACGGCATCTTCATGGATCTGTTCGGCACCTTCGTCAGCCACATCGAACAGGCGCTGGGCCTGAAGTCCAGCCATTCCATCGGCCGTTCCCACATGCAGGCCAATTCGGAAAAATACCGAAACCGGATCGACGCCATCAACTTCAGCCTGGCCCACGACGACGGCCAGTTCGTCAACCAGCTGGACCAGGCCGATGTGATCCTGGTGGGCGTGTCCCGCTGCGGCAAGACGCCTACCAGCCTGTACCTGGCCATGCAGTATGCGATCAAGGCGGCCAACTTCCCGCTGACGCCCGACGATTTCGAACGCGGCACCCTGCCCTCGACCATCGCGCCGCACCGCGGCAAGCTGTTCGGCCTGTCCATCCAGCCCGAACGGCTGGCTGAAGTCCGCAACGAACGTCGTCCGAACAGCCGCTACGCGCAGCTGGAGCAATGCCGTTACGAGGTCGCCGAAGCCGAGCGCATGATGCGCCGCGAAGGCATTTCCTGGTTGTCCAGCACCACCAAATCGATCGAAGAAATCGCGACGACGGTGCTGCAGGAAGTGGGATTGGACCGTGGTTGAAGCAAGGTTGAAATGAACAGGGCGCGCCGTCGGCGCGCCCTGGTGGCAACATCCAAGCCCGATCAGGGCTGGCTTCGTGGCGGGATCACAGGCCGGGCACCCGCTCGGGCGAGGCCGCGCCCCAATAGCGCAAGCCCTGCATTTCATGCACCGCCAGCTCGGCGGGGTCGACCAGCTGCATCGACAACTTGCCCACGGCACCCGTGCTGCCCAGCGATTCCGCCATGATGCGCACATAGCGCGTCTGGCCGGCATCCAGCATGAAGCTGACGCCATCACCCGTCCAGTACAGATTGGTCACGACATAGCTGCCCGCCGGGCGGTCGACGTAGAAGAAACTGGCCGGCTTGTTGCGGCCAACCACTTCATTGTTGACTCGCAACTTCTGCTGCGACGATGCGAAGTTCGAAGGTTGCGGCTGATAGAAGTAAATCCGCCCCTTACCCTCGGCAATCGGCGGAATCCGATTCTCCAGCACTTCATACTTGCCCCCGGCGCAACCCGCCAGCACCACGGCAACCGCGGCCGCAGCCAACATTTTCAGCCACGTTTTCATTGGCGCATCTCCACAGGCAACGTTACGGGGCGGGACAAGGGCATGAAGGCGCCTTCGCCGGGAAGGTAGAAACCGACCATTTTTCCGGACGTCGCGACCACGTAGGCCTCGCCCTGGCGGCGGGTCTGGACCGTGAACAAACCGCTTTGCGAGCGATAGACGTCGCCTTGCGGCAAGGCACCCACGCGGCGCCACTGCGACCCCGCCGGCAGCGTGACGCTGCTGTCGTTGGGCAACGGGGCGATCACGACCCGGGACAACTGGATCGTATGGACAGGATCCGCAGGCGCCACAGGGACCATGGCGATTTTTTGCGTGCTGACCGACATGCAAGCGGCCAACGCGAAGGCGCTGGCGGCAGCCACCAGCAACGCCCGTCCTGCCCGCATGAAACGCCCTTCAAGCTTGTGAACCGGCGATGACGCCATAGACACCTCGGGAAAATAAAGCACGAAGTATATGAGGGCGACTGAATTTTACAAAATGTGCGCCGCGATCATCCGCAGCGTGCGGCAGTACCGGTCAGCGAGTGCGGGTCCGTAGCGCCTGACGACGCTGCTCGAACAGACAGATTGCCGCGGCGGCCCCGACATTCAGCGATTCGACGGCCGCCATATCATGCGGGATACGCACTTTGAGGCGTGCCGCAGCCAGCAAGCCGGCAGCAACCCCTTGGCCCTCGTGCCCGAATACCCAGGCGCATTGCGCGGGCAAATTGCCGTCGTACAGGTCTTGCGCGCCGTCCAGCGCGGTCGCCACCAAGGGCACCCGCAGGCGCGGCAGCAAACCGGCAAGGTCCACGTGTTCATGGATGGCCAGCGCAAAATGCGCGCCCTGCCCGCTGCGCACCACCTTGGGCGACCAGGCAGCGGCCGTGCCGGTTGCCAGGAACACGCGCTTCACGCCAGCCGCCGCGCAGGTGCGCAGCAAGGTGCCGACGTTGCCGGGGTCCTGGATACGGTCGAACAGCACGCAATTCTCTTGCACGTCCGCCGGCAGCTCCGGCAGCGGCGGCGTCACCACGAAAGCAACGCCCTGCCCGCTTTCCACGCTGGCCACCGACTGCATCAGCCGCGCGTCCAGCGCCAGGCACCGGGCATCCGGCACGGCGGCCGCCAGCGCTGCGATATCGGGCTGCGACAGCCGCTCAACGTCGAACACGGCCTGGTCAGGCGCGCCGTGATGCTGCAGCCAGGCCTGACACAGGTGGATGCCGTCCAGCAGCACGGGCGCGCCGCGCTTGCCCGCCGACCCCGCCAGCTTGGCCAGCGCCTTGACCGCGGGATTGTCGCGGGAACTGATGTGCTTCATGAGACCAGGCCGAAAGCCTTGATGGGAGCGAAACTGCGGCGATGCTCGGCGCAGGGACCGTGTTCGCGCAGCAACTGCAGGTGCAGCGCCGTGCCATATCCCTTGTGCTGGTCGAACGCGTATTGCGGATACAGCGTGTGCAAACGCATCAGGTCGGCATCGCGCGCGGTTTTGGCCAGGATGGATGCGGCGGAGATCGCCGGCACCAGGGCATCGCCCTTGATGACGGTCTGCACCGTGCAGGCCAGCTTGGGCGCCTGGTTGCCGTCCACCAGCGCCAGTTGGGCGCGCGTGGAGAGGCCCTGGACGGCCCGCTGCATCGCCAGCATGGTGGCGCGCAGGATGTTCAGCGAATCAATCTCGCCCACGCTGGCGCTGGCCACGCACCAGGCCAGGGCGCGTTCCTGGATCAGCAACGCCAGCGCTTCGCGCGTGGCGGCTTTCAGCACTTTGGAATCGGCCAGACCCTCGATCGGCCGCTCGGGGTCCAGGATGACTGCCGCCGCGTACACGGCGCCCGCCAGCGGGCCACGGCCGGCCTCGTCCACCCCTGCCGTCAGCAGGGCCGGTTGCGCCGGCGCCACGAACAGGTCAGGCTGCTCCACCGGCCACCTCCAGGATCGCCTGGGCGGCCAGGGCTGGCGTGTCGCGCAGCAATTCCTGGTGCATGGCGGTAAAACGGGATTCGACGCGAGCGATCAGCGCATCGTCGGTCAAGGACGCCCACGTCGCCTCGGCCAGCTTTTCGGGGGTGGCGTCGTCCTGTAGCAATTCGGGCACCGCGAAATCGCGCAGCAGCACGTTGGGCAGGCCGACCCAAGGCAGATACGGCCGCTGCTGCCCCGATTTCCACGTCATGATGCGACGCATCCAAGGCGACAATACGTAGGAAATCACCATGGGGCGCTTGTACAGCGCCGTTTCCAGCGTGGCCGTGCCGCTGGCCACGAGCACCGCGTTGGCGGCTTCCATGACGGACCAGGCGACGGGCGCCTTGCGGTCGCCGCCGGCGCCATGCAGGTCATCGGCGGTGATGCAGCGCAGGCCGGGCACCGGATGCTGCGCCAGAATCGCCTGGAATTCGGCGCGCCGCTGGTCATTCACCATGGGAACGACGCATTGCAGGGCAGGATCTTTCTTCATCAGCAGCTGGGCGGCCTGCAAAAAACGCGGCGCCAGCAGACGGATTTCGGACGAACGGCTACCCGGCAAAATCGCCAGCACGCGCGCGTTCGGGTCGATGCCCAAGCTTGCGCGGGCGGCGGCGCGGTCCGGCTCCATCGGGATGGCGCCGGCCAGCGGGTGGCCCACATAGGTCACCGGAATGTTCTCCTTCCGGTAGATCTCTTCCTCGAACGGGAAAAGCACCAGCATGTGCGACACCGATTCGCGGATCTTGTGGATGCGTTCGTAACGCCAGGCCCAGATGGACGGGCCCACAAAATGCACCGTGGGGGTGCCGGCCAAGCGTAGTTGGTGTTCCAGCCGAAGGTTGAAGTCGGGGGCATCGATCCCCACGAATACCTTCGGCGGCTCAGCCAGCCAGCGGCGCTTGACGTCGCGATACGTGCCCAGCAGGCTGGGCAACCGCTTCAAGGCGTCTACGTAGCCGAATACGGTCAGGGCATGCATGGGATGCCAGGTGTCGAACTCGCGGGCCTGCATCTGCGGCCCGCCAATACCTTCGCAGCGAACGCCGGCGTCGCGTGCTTGCAGACCGGCAATGATGCGTCCGGCCAGCAAATCGCCCGAAGGCTCGCCGGCCACCATGCCGATCCGCGTGCTCATGGACGAATGATGCCGCGTGATGCGACGTCCAGGAAATCGAGCAGCGTCTGCAGGTGCTCGGCCGCCTCGGGCGTGTCTTGCTGGCGCTTGCGCAACTCGGCGCGCGCCGCGTCCAGCGGCAAGCCGCGGCGGTACATGATCTTGTAGGCTTCACGCAGCGCCGAAATCATCACCGGGGTAAAGCCCCGGCGCTTCAGTCCTTCGACGTTGATGCCCACGGGACGGCACGGGTTGCCGGCCGCCAGCACGAACGGAGGCGAATCCTGCATCAGCGAACTGTTGCCGCCGGTCATGGTGTGCGCGCCCACGCGCGAAAACTGGTGCACGCCGGTCAAGCCGCCAATGATGGCCCAGTCGCCCACATGGACGTGCCCGCCCAGCTGGACCGAATTGGCCAGGATCGTGTGGCTGCCGATGTGGCAGTCATGCGCGACGTGCACATAGGCCATGATCCAGTTGTCATTGCCCAGCGTCGTTTCGCCGCCATCCTGCACCGTGCCGGTGTTCAGCGTGACGAATTCGCGCACGGTGTTGCCGTCGCCAATCGTCAGGCGCGTCTTTTCGCCGGCGTACTTCTTATCCTGCGGCATGCCGCCGATCGAGCAGTACCGGTAGAAACGGTTATTACGCCCGATGGTCGTGACACCGTCGACCATGCAGTACGGGCCAATCTCGGTTCCCGCGCCGATGGTCACATCAGGCCCCACCACCGCGAACGGTCCGATCACGGCGGTCGGGTCGATTTTTGCCGCCGGATCAACGACAGCGGTAGGATGGATATGTCCTGCCATTTACTCTTCCAGGCTGCGGATCGCGCACATCAGCTTGGCGGACGCCACTTCCTGTCCGTCGACTGTCGCACGCGCGGCGTATTTACAGATGCTGCGGCTCAGGCGTTCGGCTTCGACCTCGATGCGCAACTGGTCGCCCGGCACGACGGGGCGGCGGAAGCGCGCGCCATCGATGCCGACGAGGTAGTACGCCGTCTTGGAGCCTTCGCACTTCAATCCACCGTTTTCATCCGTGAACGAAAACAAGGCCGAGGCTTGCGCCATGGCTTCGACGATGAGCACGCCCGGCATCACCGGATGGTGAGGAAAGTGGCCGTTGAAAAACGGTTCGTTGATCGAGACGTTCTTGATGGCGACAATGGATTTGCCGGGCACCATTTCAACGACGCGATCAATCAGCAGCATCGGGTAACGATGCGGCAGCCTCTCCATGATCCCCTTGATGTCGAGTTCCATTTTTCTATGCTTTCCTGCGAAATGAAATAATTTTGGCGCGTGCGCGCCAGGGCGGCAATCGCGCGCCCTAGTCTTTTTCCAGCGTCCGCACGCGGCGGCGCAGTTGCGCCAACTGTTGTATCACGGCTGCGTTGCGCTGCCATTCGCCATGCTCCGCATACGGGAACACCCCGGTATAGCGGCCAGGCTTCGAAATGCTGGACGTCACTGCGGTGCCGCCCGATATATGTACGTCGTCAGTCAGGCTCAGGTGGCCCGACAGCATCGCCGCGCCGCCGATGGTGCAGCGTTCGCCGATGGAGGTCGAACCCGCGATGCCGACGCATGCCGCCACGGCGGTATGCGCGCCGATGCGCACGTTGTGCGCCACCATGATCTGGTTGTCCAGCTTGACACCGTCCGCCACCACGGTATCGTCCAAGGCGCCACGGTCGATGGTGGTGTTGGCCCCGATTTCGACATCGGCGCCGACGGTCACGCCGCCCAATTGGGGGATCTTGCCCCAGGCGCCCTTGCCCAGCGTGGGATCCGGCGCAAAGCCGAATCCGTCCGCACCCAGCACGGCGCCGCTGTGAATGATGGCCCGGGCACCGACCTTCACGCCTTCATACAGCGTGACGTGCGCGTGCAGGCGGCTTCCCGGCCCGACGGACGAGCCAACGCCGATGACGCAGCCCGGCCCCAACACCGTATCGCGGCCGATACGGGCCCCGGCTTCCACAACGCAATTAGGGCCGATACGCACGCCCTCTTCGATCACCGCGTCAGGCGCGACCACCGCGGAAGGATGCGTGGCGGCAGGTTGCGCAGGCCGCCGGGCGGCATCGAACCATTGCGCGACGCGCGCGTAAAGCAGATAGGGATGCTTACAGACGACCAGCGCGAACGGCGGCCGCGGGGCGCCCTCGGCTTCCAGCGCCTCGGCGACGTCGGCCGAGACGATGACCGCCCCTGCCTGCGTGGCACCGAGTTGGCTCTGGTAGCGGGGGTTGGCCAGGAAAGCGATTTCCTGGCTGCCGGCCGAAGACAGGGTCCCGATGCCGCAGACCCGCAAGGGGTCCGCGCCGGGCACCGCGCTGATACGCCAGTCCATTCCCTGGGTGTCGGCAGCGCTCAACAGTGCTTCAAGTGTTGGCGCGCGGGCAAGATCCAGTAAAACCGGCATAGCTCGACGGGTACTGCTTACTTGCCCAGGCTCTGAATCACCCGGTCGGTGATGTCGATGCGCGGGTTGACCGTCACGGCGTCCTGGATGATCAGGTCGTAGCTTTCTTGCTCGGCGATGCGCTTGATGGCCTCGTTGGCCTTCGTCACGATGCCCGAGAACTCTTCATTGCGGCGGCGGTTGAAGTCTTCCTGGAACTCACGACGCTTGCGTTGCAGGTCGGTGTCCAGGTTCGACAGTTCGCGCTGGCGCTTGACGCGGTCCGACTCCGACAGGACAGGCGCATCCTTGTCGAATTTTTCGGCTTGCGAACGCAGGCTGTTGTTCAGGCGCTGGAGTTCGTCGTCGCGCTTCTTGAATTCAGCTTCGATCTTGCTTTGCGCCGTCTTGGCCGGGCCCGATTCACGCAGAATCCGCTCGGTGTTGACGAAGCCGATCTTGGTGTTTTGAGCTTGCGCGGGGATCGCAGCAGCCGAACCGAGAATGAGCGCACCCACCAGGGCAATGGAGCCGCCCAGCTTGCCACGGCGTTTCACGCCCGGCGTCTTCGATGATTTAAGTGCGAAATCAGACATCATGAAAATCTCACCTTCCAGTAAGGCAAAGCCAAAGTGTGTATTGTGCCACTAAACAGCAAGGGAGCCGGTCCAGGGGGCCCCTCCCTTGTTTTCAAGCGTAACGGCTTGCTTAGAAACCCGTCCCGATCTGGAACTGGAAGCTTTGCTTGTCGTCACCCGCCTTGGAATTGAGCGGGCGGGCGTAAGACAACTGCAGCGGACCCATCGGCGACTGCCACGACAGGCCGATACCCGCCGAGAACCGCCAGCCGCAAGGATCTTCGACCTCGGTGTTGTTACGTCCGCGCGTGCAGCTCAAGCCGCTGCCCGCCGCCACCTGGCCCGCGTCGCTGAAGATGAACCAGCGCAACGTGCGGTCTTTCGAGGCGCCCGGGAACGGCAGATACAGCTGCGCGTTGGCGATCACGCGGCGCGTGCCGCCCAGATAGTCGCCCGTGAGCGTATCGCGCGGACCCAGCGACGACCCTTCGTAGCCGCGAACGGTGCCGATACCGCCGGCGTACACGTTCTTGATGATCGGGTAGTTCTTGCTGCCGTAGCTGCGGCCCCAATCCACCATGCCGTTCAAGGCCAGGGTGTAGGAACCGCCCAGCGGCACGAAATACTGCTGCTGGCCGGTCAGCATGGTGTATTGCAGGTCGACCGTGGACACGTCGGCCTTCAGGCGGGTGTACGAACCCTTGGTCGGAGCCAGCGCGCTGTCGCGCGTGTCGTTGGACCAGCCCGTGCTGAAGATCACCGAGTTCGTGGAATCGCCGTATTCGCCGACGAAGTCCTTGTAGGCCTGCGGCGAATTCGTGAACAGGTCGATCTGGTTGTGTTCGAAGTTCGCGCCCAGGAAGATCCGGTCGTATTCCGAGATCGGAATGCCGAAGTTCATGCCCAGGCCGATCGCCTTGACGCGATAGTCGCCGTCGTTGTTGTTCCAGGGTTCGGTCACGCGGTAGTACGCGGACGTCGTGCGGCTGATGCCGTCCTTGGTCCAGTACGGATCGGTGTGCGACAGCACGATCGCGCGGTTCGTCTTGCTGGTGTTCAACTGCAGCGTCAGGTTGGTGCCGCTGCCGAAGACGTTGTCTTCGCTGATACCGGCCGACAGGATCGCCTTTTCGGACGAGCCGTAGCCCACGCCCAGGTTGATCATGCCGGTGGGTTTTTCCTTCACGTCGACGTTCACGTCGACCTGGTCGGGCGAACCGGGGACGGGGTCGGTCTTGACGTTGACGTCGCTGAAGTAACCCAGGCGATCAACGCGGTCGCGGGACGTCTTGATGTCCTTGGCGTCGTACCAGGCGGCCTCTTGCTGGCGCATTTCGCGGCGCACGACTTCGTCGCGCGTGCGGGTGTTGCCGCCGATCTGGATGCGGCGCACATAAACGCGGCGGCTGGGATCGACGTAGAACGTCAGGTCGGCTTCGTGCTTGGCGCGATCCAGCTGCGGGTTCGGGTTGACGTTGGCGAACGCGTAGCCCAGTTCACCCAGGTAGTCGGTGATGGCTTTGGCCGAGTCGTTGGCCTTGGCGGCCGAGAACGTCTCGTTCGGCTTGGTCTGCACCAGCGCGTTGATTTCCTTGTCCAGACCCAGCAGGTTGCCGGCCAGCTTCACGCTGCGCACCTTGTAGGGCTCGCCTTCGTGGACGGTAATCGTGATGCGGATGTCTTTACGGTCGGGGGAAATCGTGACCTGCGGGGGTTCGACCGAGAACTCCAGGTACCCCTGGTCCAGGTAGAACGAGCGCAGGCGTTCGAGGTCGCCCTCGAGCTTTTCGCGCGAGTACTTGTCGGTATCGGTGTACCAGGTCAGCCAGCCGGGCGTGGTCAGCTTGAACTCATCAAGCAGGTCGCCTTCGGAGAAGGCCTTGTTGCCGACGAAACGAATTTCCTGGATGCGGGCAACGTCGCCTTCGAACACGTCGAAGCTCACGCCCACGCGGTTACGCGGCAGCGGGGTCACGGTGGAGGTGACTTCGACGCCGTACTTGCCCTTGGACAGGTATTGCTGCTTCAGTTCGTATTCCGCGCGCTCAAGCATCGAACGGTCGAAAATGCGGCCTTCGGCAAAACCGACCTGCCCCAGCGACGTGGTGATCGCCTTGGAGTCGAATTCGCGCATGCCGTTGAAGTTGACGGAGGCGATCGTCGGGCGTTCCTGCACGACGACCACGACAACGTTGTTGTCCGTCTGGATCTGCACGTCGGTGAAGAAGCCCGTGCCGTACAAGCGGCGGATCGCTTCCGTGGCCTCTTCTTCGGTGAATTTCTCGCCCACCTTGACGGGGAGATAACCGAAGACGGTGCCGGCGTCAGTCCGTTGAATACCCTCTACGCGGATATCCCGCACGACAAAAGGGTCGAAGGCTTGGGCCATGGCCGGCAGCATTAATGCGGCGATGAGACCCGGCAGTACACCCTTTTTGTGATGAAACATCCGGCGAAAAGACATCCTTGAGTATCCTCGGTCGTGCAAATGGCGGGGGATTTTATGCTAAATCGCGCTTACGTGAATAAACGCGTGAAATCGTTGAACAGCGCAAGCCCCATGAGGCCTGCCAATAAACCTATGCCGGCGCGCTGCCCGATATCGATCCACCTCGCTGGCGGCGGGCTACCCCGCACAATTTCGACGAGATAGTACAGCAGATGGCCTCCATCCAGCATAGGAATGGGAAGCAAATTTAGTACACCAAGACTGATACTGATCAAGGCGATATAGGCGATATACGCAACAATTCCGATTCTTGCGGTCTGGCCGGCGTAATCCGCGATCGTGACGGGGCCGCTGACATTGCGCCAGGACACATCACCCGTCACCATGCGGCCCATCATGCGCAACGAGAACCAGGCGGTGTCCCACGTGCGCACGGCGCCGCGCCACACGCTTTCGAAGATGCCATAGCGCACCGTGACCATCGGGATATCGCCACCGAGCTGCACGCCCAGGCGGCCAATTTCCTGGCCGTTGACCAATTCCGGCCGCGGAGTGACATTCAGCGTAACGTTAGCGCCGTCGCGCACCAGCGTCAGCGCCAGCGTCTTGCCAGCGCTTTCCTGGATCTGCTTGACGAGCGCGCCCGTGTCAGGCGTGGGCTGGCCGTTCACCGCGATGACGAGGTCGCCCTGACGCAAGCCGGCCGCCTGCCCTTCGCCGCCGTCGTTGACGGCGCGCACGGCAGGCTTCGGTTGGGCCAGACGGATGCCGGCTGCGGCGAGCGGATCGCCGCCCGAGGGATCCATCGCGTTGGCGGGAAGATTCAGTTCGCGCTGCTGGACGGCGCCTGCGGGCGTGCTGACCTCGATCTGGGCGCGGCCCCCGGTGGCCATGACGTCCATCAGGCGCCACCGGGCGTCAGACCAGGAATTGACCTCCTGGCCGTCGATCGCCAGGATGCGGTCGCCCGGCAGCAGGCCCGCCCGCGAGGCAGGCGTGTCGGCGGCAGGCTGGGCAATGATGGCTTGCGGCTCGTCGGTGCCGGCCATGTTCAGCCCGGCATACAGGAATACGGCAAGGATCAGGTTGAAAATGGGGCCGGCGGCGACGATGGCGATGCGCTGGCCGACGGACTTGTTGTTGAACGAGCTGGCCACTTCAGCAGCGGAAGCGCCGGGAGGCGGATCGTCCTGCATCTTGACGTAGCCGCCCAGCGGCAAGGCGGAAACCGCCCATTCCGTGCCATGACGGTCCGTGCGGCGCAGGATGACCTTGCCGAAGCCTACCGAGAAACGCAGCACTTTCACCCCGCACAGGCGGGCCACCCAATAATGTCCCAGCTCATGGAAGATGATCAGGGAGCCAAGCGCTACCGCAAAGGCCAGCAGGGTGAAAAGCATCGGGATCGGGATCTAGAAAATCTGAAAACAAGCGCGGCCAGCCATCAGGCCAGCCCCAGGTTACCTGCGAAGATGCGCGCTTCGGAATCCAGCGCAAGCACGTCGTCAAGACTGCCGAGCGTAACAGATGCTTGCCGTGCCTGCCACTCCAGGGAAGCCTCGATCACCCGCGGGATCCAGGTATAGGCAAGCCGGCCGCCCAAAAACGCGTCGACGGCAACCTCGTTGGCGGCGTTGAGCGCGACGCAGGCAGCCTGCCCCGCCCGCAGCGCCGCGAACGACAGCGCCAGGCACGGAAAGCGGGCCAGATCCGGCTTTTCGAAATCGAGCCGGCCCAGGCGGGTCAGGTCCAGCGAGCCCACCCCGCTATCGAGCCGCTCGGGAAACCCCAGCCCATAGGCGATCGGGGTTCGCATGTCGGGTTGGCCCAGTTGCGCCAGGATCGAGCCGTCTTCGTACTCGACCATGGAATGCACGACGCTTTGGGGGTGCACCACGACCTCGATGCGATCCGCAGGCATGGCAAAGAGCCAGTGCGCCTCGATCACTTCCAGGCCTTTGTTGAGCATGGTCGCGGAATCGACCGAAATCTTGCGGCCCATGCTCCAGTTGGGATGGGCGCAGGCCTGGTCGGGCGTCACCTCGTGCAGGTCTTCGAGGTCGCGGTTGCGGAACGGGCCGCCCGACGCGGTAAGCAGCAGCCGACGGACGCCGGGCGCCGGCGCATCCGGCGCACCGGCCCGGCCGCCGTGCGGCATGCATTGGAAAATGGCATTGTGTTCGCTGTCGATAGGCAGCAATTCCGCGCCGTTATCGCGAATAGCCTGCATGAAGAGCGAACCGGCGGCGACCAGCGCCTCTTTGTTGGCCAGCAGCACGCGCTTGCCGGTGCGGGCGGCGGCAAGCGCCGCCGGCAAGCCGGCTGCGCCGACGATCGCGGCCATGACCGAATCGCATTGAGGGTCCGCGGCCGTATCGGCCAGGGCTTGCGCACCGACCCGGACTTCGGGCATGGGCTGGCCGCCGGCCCAGGCGGCGGCGAACCGCTTGCGAGCCGCCTCGTCGGGCACCACCACCACGGCGGCGCGACTGGCCTGCGCCTGCTCGGCCAGGCGCTCCATGCGGCTGTGCGCCGAAAGCGCGTAAACCGCCAGCCGCTCGGGGTGGCGGGCAATCACATCCAGCGTGCTTTCACCGATCGATCCCGTCGACCCCAGCACGACGACGCGTTGAAAAGCCCTCAAAACAACACTCCAGACAAAAGTAGCGCGAACGGCGCGACGGGAAGAATCGCGTCAATGCGGTCATAGACGCCACCGTGGCCGGGCAACAGCGTGCTGGAATCCTTGCGGCCAGCCCGACGCTTGAGCAGCGACTCGAACAGGTCTCCCACAATGGACAGCACGCCCAGCAGCGCGGCAATCGGCAACGCCAGCCAGAAGCTCCAGCGTTCGACCAGGGCATAGCCGAACGAGTCCGCCCACAAGCTGGACAGACCGACCCAGATGACGGCGCCCAGCACACCGGCGATGGCGCCTTCGATCGTCTTGCCGGGACTGACGCGCGGAGCCAGTTTACGCTTGCCGAAAGCCCGGCCGGCAAAATAGGCGGCAATATCCGCGACCCAGACCAGGGCCAGCAGCGACACCACGAAACCCGCGCCACGGGCCATGAACATCTGCGCCAGCACCGCCCAGGCGGCAAATGCGGCGGGCACCGAAAAAACGGACCAACCCAGGCTGGCCGGCGCCGTATCGGAGCGCCCGCGGACCACGGCGGCGACGCCACCGAACAGCCACACGGCGCAAACAGCAGGCACAACGTAGTACAGCACCCAGGCGGGGTTGCTCACGCCGGTTCCGTCACCGGTCAGCCATGCAGAGGTCAGCGCCAGCATGCCACCGAACAGCAGCACGGGAATACCCACGGAAATCAGGGGGGATGGCGGCTGCGGGAGCGTCAGGCGCAACCACTCCCAGTTGGCGCATGCGGCGGCCAGGGCAAGCAAGGCGACAAACCACCAGGGATTGGCGCTGATCATCGCGGCGGCCAGAACGGCCAACAGAATGACGGCGGTAACGATACGCTGACCCAACATGTGATGGTCTCCTCGTGTGCTGCTTTGGAAAGGCGCGCTCGTCGCCGTCTGCTTATTGCGCGCCGTTTTCGCTGACTTGCGCGCTGGTGCGGCCAAAGCGCCGTTCGCGGGTGCGATACCAGTCAAACGCCGCTTGCAGCTCTGCGGCGCCGAAATCCGGCCAATAGCGGTCCGTGAAGTAGAACTCCGCGTAGGCCATCTGCCAGATCAGGAAATTGGAAATGCGCTGTTCGCCGCCCGTGCGGATGAACAGGTCGGGCTCGGGCGCCCAGGACATGGAAAGGTGCCGGGCCAGCCGCTCTTCATCGACTTTTTCAGGATGGGAGGCAAGCGTCGGCTCCTCCGCCAACATGGCGCGGGTGGCCTGCAGGATGTCCCAGCGGCCGCCGTAGTTGGCGGCCACGGTCAGGTGCAGGCGGTCGTTGTGCGCGGTGCGTTCCTGGGCCGCGAAGATCAGCTCTTGCAAGCGGGGCTCGAATGCGCTCAGGTCGCCGATGACGTGCAGGCGCACGCCCTGCTCTTCCAGCTTACCGATCTCGCGCTCCAGGGCCTGCACGAACAGGCGCATCAGCAGCGACACCTCTTCGGCGGGCCGGCGCCAGTTCTCGGAACTGAAAGCGAACAGGGTCAGGTAGCGCACGCCGGCGCGGCCGCAGGCTTCGACCACGCGGCGCACGGCCTGTACGCCCTTGGCGTGCCCCGCCGTGCGGGGCAGCAACCGACGCGTCGCCCACCGGCCATTGCCATCCATGATGATGGCGACGTGCTCGGGGATATCGCGAGTATCGGGAACCGCCTGGGTCGAACTGGTTGCCATGGATTGGGGACTGCGCGGAAGACCGGCGAAATCAGAAATACGGGAGAAAAACCTGCGCCGTCGTTCCATCGCTGCTGCATGAAGGTGCTGCGGGGCAATGGAAAGGACGGCGCATAGGCAAGAAATCCTGATGCCGGAGCGAACGGAACAAACCGTCCGCCCCAAGGCGATCTGGAATTATACGGTCATGATTTCCGCTTCTTTCTGGACGACCATCTTGTCGATGTCGGCCACGGCGCGATCGGTCAGCTTTTGGACATCGTCCTGCGAACGACGCTCGTCGTCTTCGGAGATCTCTTTGTCCTTGACCAGCTTCTTCAGTGCTTCGTTCGCTTCGCGGCGCAGGTTGCGCACGGCAATCTTGGCATCTTCGCCTTCGCTGCGCACGACCTTGGTGAGGTCGCGGCGGCGCTCTTCCGTCAGGGCCGGCATCGGCACGCGGATGGTGTCGCCCATCGAGATGGGGTTCAGGCCCAGGTCGGATTCGCGGATGGCCTTTTCGATCGGGCCAGACATCTGCTTTTCGTAGGGCTGCACGCTGAGGGTGCGGGCGTCCACGAGGTTCACGTTGGCGACCTGGCCGACAGGCACCGGCGAACCGTAATACTCGACCTGCACGTGGTCCAGGATGCCGGTATGGGCGCGGCCCGTGCGGATCTTGCCCAGGTTGATCTTGAGCGTGTCAAGCGACTTGGACATTCTGTCTTCGGCGGATTTGCGAATTTCTGCGGCGCTCATGGAATTTCCTTTTCTTTAAACGTGTACCAACGTGCCTTCGTCTTCGCCGCTGACGACTCGCTTGAGCGCGCCGGACTTATTGATCGAAAACACTTTGATCGGCAGCTTCTGGTCACGGCACAGCGCGAACGCGGTGGCGTCCATGACTTCCAGACGGCGCACGATTGCTTCATCGAAGCTGATCCGCGCATAGCGCGTAGCGGTGGGATCCTTGTTGGGATCCGCGCTATAGATGCCGTCCACTTTGGTGGCCTTCAACACGATCTCGGCACCGATTTCAGCGCCGCGGAGCGCGGCGGCGGTATCGGTGGTGAAGAAGGGGTTGCCCGTGCCCGCGGCGAAGATGACTACCTTGCCCTCTTCGAGGTAACGCAAGGCCTTCGGGCGGATGTAGGGTTCAACGACCTGATCGATGTTCAGGGCGGATTGTACGCGGGTGTCGATGCCCTTGTGCTTGAGCGCGTCTTGCAGCGCCAGCGCGTTCATGATGGTGGCCATCATGCCCATGTAGTCGGCGGTGGCGCGGTCCATGCCCTGCGCACCCGGGGCGACGCCACGGAAAATGTTACCTCCGCCGATGACGATGGCCAGTTCGACGCCCGTGGCGGCGACCTCGGCGATCTCATCGGTCATGCGGACGATGGTGGCGCGATTGATGCCAAATGCATCATCGCCCATCAGCGCCTCGCCGGAAAGTTTGAGAAGAACCCGTTTGTATGCTCTGCTGCTCATAGGTGATATCCCGAAGAACAATCCGACGAAAGTGTAAGACAAGAATGGGGAGCCCTGCGGCGAAAAAGGCCGGACTAGAATTTAATCTAGTGCCGGCCTTTAAGCACTACCCCGAGGTCAGGCGGCGCCGGCGGCGGCGGCGGCAACCTCAGCGGCGAAGTCGCTGGTCTTTTTCTCAATACCTTCGCCAACAACGAACAGCACGAACTTGCTGATCGAAGCGCCCTTTTCCTTCAGGTGCTGCTCGACCGTGTGCTTGTCGCTCTTGACGAACGGCTGCGACAACAGCGTCACTTCCTTCAGGTACTTGGCAACCGAACCCTCGACCATCTTGGCGACGATTTCGGCGGGCTTGCCGGACTCGGCGGCCTTTTGCTCGGCGACCGAACGTTCAGCGGCGATGTCGGCCGGGTTCACGCCGTCGGCATTCAGCGCCTTGGGCTTGGTGGCGGCGATGTGCATCGCCAGGTCCTTGCCCACTTCTTCGGCACCGGTGTATTCCACCAGCACGCCGATCTTGCCGCCGTGCACGTAGCTGGCCAGCGAGTTCGGGGTCTGGATGCGCTCGAAGCGGCGGATCGAGATGTTCTCGCCGATCTTGCCGATCAGGGCGGTGCGGGTCGTTTCAACCGTGCCGTCGCCGTAGGGCAGCGCCGACAGAGCGGCCACGTCGGCCGGGTTCTGCGTGGCGACCAGCTCGGCCAGCTTGTTCACAAAACCGACGAAGTCGTCGTTCTTGGCAACGAAGTCGGTTTCGCAGTTGATTTCGATCACGGCGCCTTGCTTGGCGTCGGCGGAGATGAACAGACCGATCAGGCCTTCGGCGGTGACGCGGGCAGCGGCCTTGCTGGCCTTGTTGCCCAGCTTGACGCGCAGGATTTCCTCGGCGCGAACCAGGTCGCCTTCGGCTTCCGTCAGGGCCTTCTTGCACTCCATCATGGGCGCGTCGGTCTTCTCGCGCAGTTCCTTGACCAGGGCAGCGGTAATTTCAGCCATGTTTGCTCCAATTTTGCTAAGACACGCCCCGGCTCGCCGGGGCAGTGATTTGATTCGATGGGACGCCCGCGATTCGCGGGTTCGGAAGATGGGAGCCCACCTTCGCAGTGCCGGCGAGGCGGGAACGGTCCTTGTTCAGAGCCGCTCCCGGACACTAACCGCCGGACATGACAACAGGCTTAGGCCTGGTTGTCCTGCACTTCGACGAACTCTTCCTGACCTTCACCCTGCTCTTCGACCAGACCGTTCAGGTTCTGTTCGCGGCCTTCCAGCACGGCGTCGGCGATGCCCTTGGCGTACAGCGCGATGGCCTTGGCCGAGTCGTCGTTGCCGGGGATGACGTAGTCGATGCCGTCGGGCGAGTGGTTGGTGTCAACCACGGCGACCACGGGGATGCCCAGCGTCTTGGCTTCAGCGATGGCGATCTTGTGGTAGCCGACGTCGATGACGAACATGGCGTCAGGCAGACCGTTCATGTCCTTGATGCCGCCGATCGACTTGTTCAGCTTGTCCAGTTCGCGTTGGAACAGCAGGCCTTCCTTCTTGATCATGCGCTCAGCGCCGCCGTCGGCGACGATGACTTCCATGTCCTTCAGGCGCTTGACCGAGGTCTTGACCGTCTTGAAGTTGGTCAGCATGCCGCCGAGCCAGCGGGCGTCGACGAAGGGCATGCCGCAACGGGCCGCTTCGGAAGCAACCAGGTCGCGAGCAGCGCGCTTGGTGCCGACGAACAGGATGTTGCCGCCGCGAGCAGCCAGCTGCTTCACGAACTTGGTGGCTTCCTGGTACTTATCAACCGTCTTTTCCAGGTTGATGATGTGAATCTTGTTGCGGTGGCCGAAGATGTACTGAGCCATCTTGGGGTTCCAGTAACGGGTCTGGTGACCAAAGTGGACACCCGCTTCCAGCATTTCGCGCATCAAAGACATGTAATTCTCCAAGGGTTGATTTCTTGCGCCGCACCTGCATCAGCATCTGGCTGACACCCTGGGTGGTGTTGCGCGCGATTTCCCGCAACATGCGGGATGGACAAAAATTTTAACCGGGCCGACCGATCACTGCCGCAATAAACATACTACGCTGCCGCGATAAACCCAGACGGCCGCCACGACGAGAGCCTTGCACCGCACACTTGCATTGCGCTGACCCAGACACTCCAGGAATTTCCTGGAAGTTTCCGGCGGTTGCCCGCTCAGCGCACCCGGACTTGTTTTGTTGGCAGCGAAATCCAGCTCTTCGCATTGGGCTTGTTGCAACCCCAGGGCTTTGCAGCCCCTAAGATCACCGCGTCATGCGCATCAGGCCACCGGGGCATTTCTTAAGAAAACACAAGTGTTTTCAAGAACTTAATCCGACGCCCATACCGAACCTGCATCGCCGCTCTAAAACATGACCGGGATTACAAGCACGCCGTGCCCCAGCTTTCTTGGCCTTGAACGCCCCCGCACACATCCTGCCAGTACCCTGCCCCTTGCGCCCGGCCCGCCCACCTGCCCCAGAGCCTGACGACCTGCCCGATTTCGCTCCACAACCTTCGCTTGCGGTGAAACTTCAGGGCTTGCCGCCGATCTCATGGGATTGGCTGACTAACTAAACTGACTGACTAACAGTCAAACAAACGCTTGGGACAAACTTATTGGCTGATCCATGCCGGGCCATTTTTTGGCCACATCCACTGGAATCGGCTCTTGCCGTAACCCGATTGCTCCCCAAAATTTTAGGGAAGCCTATAATTCTACTATTCTTTCAAGCAGACATTCAAGCGAGAGATCGTCAAGTTACTCCATGGGCACAATTACCAACCCGGCCGACCTGGCCAAGATGCGCGCCGCCTGCCAGGACGCCGCCAAAGTCCTCGATTTCATCACCCCCCACGTGAAGCCGGGTGTCACCACCGGCGAGCTGGACCGTCTCTGCCTGGAATACCTGACTGACGAACTGAAAGTGAAGTCGGCCACCGTCGGTTACGCCCCGCCCGGCTACCCGCCCTTTACCGGCGCCATCTGTACGTCCGTGAACCACCAGGTCTGCCACGGCATCCCGGGCGACAAGGTGCTGAAAAACGGCGATTCGCTGAACATCGACGTCACCATCATCAAGGATGGCTGGTTCGGCGACACGAGCCGCATGTACGCCGTGGGCGAGCAATCCATCCTGTCGCGCCGCCTGACCGACATCACGTTCGAGTGCATGTGGAAAGGCATCCAGCAGGTGAAAAATGGGGCCACGTTGGGCGATGTGGGCAACGCGATCCAGAAGCACGCCGAGTCCCACGGCTTTTCCGTGGTGCGCGAGTTCTGCGGCCATGGCATCGGCCAGCGTTTCCATGAAGATCCGCAGGTGTTGCATTACGGCAAGCCCGGCACGGGCGTGAAATTGGTGACGGGCATGCTTTTCACCATCGAGCCCATGATCAACGCCGGCCGCCGGGAGATCCGCCAGCTGTCCGACGGCTGGACGGTCGTGACCCGCGACCACAGCCTGTCGGCGCAATGGGAGCATGCTGTCTGCGTGACCGACACCGGCTACGAAGTCCTGACCCTGTCGCCGGGCATGCCGCAGCCGCCGGCATTCATTACCGAGCCCATCGTCATCCCCGCCGTCTGAGGCCCTGCCGCCCGCCGCCATGACCGCCGAAATCCTCAGCTCCCTGCGTGAACGCATCCAGCAATCCCGGCGGGCCGCGGTGGCCCAGTTCCGGGAACACGAACGGCCGGACACGCTGCTGTCCGAGCTGCGGCGCATCGTGGATGCGGCGCTTCGCGACCTGATCAAGCATTGCCCCCTGCCGGTTGGCGCCACGCTGGCTGCCGTAGGCGGCTATGGCCGCGGCGAACTCTACCCGCATTCCGACGTGGATCTGCTGATCCTGCTGCCGCACGCCCCCACGCGCGAAGACGAAAGCGCCATTGAACGGCTGGTGGCGTCGCTGTGGGACCTGGGGCTGGAGCCCGGCCACAGCGTGCGGACCATCGAAGATTGCGAGCGCGAAGCCGACGCCGACATCACGGTCGAAACCGCGCTGCTGGAATCGCGCTGGCTGGCCGGCAGCCGCACGCTGATGAAGAAATTCGACGCTGCGACCAAATCCCGGCTGGACCCGCGCGCCTTTTTCCGCGCCAAGCGCGTCGAGATGCAGCAGCGCCATGCCCGCTACCACGACACGCCCTATGCCCTGGAACCGAACTGCAAGGAGTCGCCCGGCGGCCTGCGCGACCTGCAGGTGATCCTGTGGATGGCGCGCGCGGCCGGATTCGGCAATAGCTGGCGATCGGTGGCCCAGGCGGGCCTGCTGACGTCATCCGAAGCGCGCGACCTGCGAAAGGCCGAGCAGGCCTTCAAGCGCCTGCGCATCGAATTGCACTTGCTGTCGAACCGCCGCGAGGACCGCGTGCTGTTCGACCTGCAGCCGGCGCTGGCCGAGGTCTACGGCATTCATGCCACCGCCACGCGGCGTGGCAGCGAACTGCTGATGCAGCGCTACTACTGGGCGGCGCGGCTGGTCACCCAGCTGAACGGCATCCTGGTGCAGAACATCGAAGAACGCCTGTTTCCGCGCCCCGACAGCGACGCGCGCGACATCGACGACGATTTCCGCAATCTGCGCGATCGCCTGGACATCATTCGGGACGACGGCTTCGAACGCAATCCCACGCTGCTGCTGCGCGCCTTCCTGGTCATGCAGCAACACCCCGAATTGACGGGCATGTCGGCCCGCACGCTGCGCGCCATCTGGCATTCGCGCCACCGCATCGACGCGCAGTTCCGCCGCAACCCGGTCAACCGCAAGCTGTTCCTGCAGATCCTGCAGCAGCCGCGCGGCATCGTGCACGAGCTGCGGCGCATGACGATGTTGAACATCCTGCCGCGCTATCTGCCGGTGTTCCGCCGCATCGTCGGCCAGATGCAGCACGACCTGTTCCACGCCTACACGGTTGACCAGCACACGCTGGCGGTGGTGCGCAACCTGCGCCGGTTCACCATGCCAGAACACGCTCAGGAGTATCCGCTGGCCAGCCAGTTGATTGCCGGCCTGGACCGGCACTGGGTGCTGTACGTGGCGGCGCTATTCCATGACATCGCCAAGGGCCGGGGCGGCGACCACTCCGAATTGGGCGCACGCGAAGTGCGCAAGTTCGCCCAAGACCACGGCATGGACCCCGAAGACGCCAAGCTGGCGGAATTCCTGGTGCGCCAGCACCTGCTGATGTCCGCCGTGGCGCAAAAACGCGACCTGTCCGACCCGGCCGTGGTGCAGAACTTTGCCGCCACCGTCAAAGACGAACGCCATCTGACCGCGCTTTACCTGTTGACGGTGGCCGATATCCGCGGCACCAGCCCCAAAGTCTGGAATGCCTGGAAAGGCAAGCTGCTGGAAGATCTGTACAAGTTGACGCTGGCAGCATTGGGCGGCGCCCACGCCGACGCCCACACCGTACTGACCGAACGCAAGGAAGAAGCCGCCCGGCTGACCCGACTGGCCGGGCTGCGCGACGACGCTCGCGAGGCCTTCTGGAACCAGCTGGACGTGGCCTATTTCCTGCGCCACGACGCCTCGGACATCGCGTGGCACACGCGCCACCTGTACCACCAAGTCGCGCCCGCGCAGGCCGTCGTCAAGGCCCGCCCCACCGAACAGGGCGAAGGCCTGCAGATCATGGTCTACACCCGCGACGCGCCAGACCTGTTCGTGGCCATCTGCGGCTACTTCGACGCCAAGAGCCTGTCCATTCAGGACGCGCGCATTCACACCACGCGGCATGGCTGGGCGCTGGACAGCTTCATCGTGCTGCTGCCCGAAGGGGCCAGCGATCTGCGCGCCCAGGCCACCCTGGTCGAGCACGAGCTGGCCGAACGCCTGAAGGACCCGCACGCGGCCGCCCAGACGCAACCGAATCGCGGAGGCTACTACGGCCGCAACCGGCAGTCGCGGGTGTCGCGGGTGTTCCCCGTCATGCCGCAAGCCGAGCTGCAGCCCGACGAGCGCAGCACCTCGTGGCGCCTGTCGGTCACCGCGACCGACCGCCCCGGGCTGCTGCACGCGCTGGCGCGCGTATTCGCCCAGCACGAGGTCAACCTGCTCATGGCCAAGATCATGACCTTGGGCGACCGCGTGGAAGACGTTTTCATCGTGGACGGCTCGACCTTGGCGCGCCCCCGCAGCCAGATGCAGTTCGAACGCGACGTGCTGGACGCGCTGGCCGGCGAAGAGGCGCAGCAGCGCGTCGCCTGATCCGGCCCCCAGGCATCGCCAGACCACCCCGGACCGCATACAATCCGGGTTTTCGGCCCGGCGATGCCCGCTCCCATGCAGCTCAATGACTATTTGCGCGTTTTCGGTGGCAGCTTTTTCTTCGCGCTGGCCACGCTTCTGCCCTTCTTGAACCCGCCGGCCATCGCGCCCATTTTCTTGTCGTTAACCGAAGGCGCCTCATCATCCACGCGGATGGTGTTGGCCAAACGGGTGGCAATCAATGTTTGCCTGATGCTGATCGTGGCCATGGTGGCCGGCAACGTGCTGTTGAGCTTCTTCGGCATTTCGCTGTCCATCGTGCGGGTCGGCGGCGGCATGCTGGTGATTGCCAGCGCGTGGCGGCTGGTGAATTCGCCCGATGCCGACACCGAACGTGTGGCGCGCATGGCCGAGTCATTCACGCCGGAAATGGCCAAGGCCCGCGCCTTTTATCCATTGACCTTCCCGATCAGTTGCGGCCCGGGCTCGATCGCGGCCGCCATCACCGTGGGCGTTTCGCTGCGCGACCAGAACCACGTGTTGAGCCTGGTGCGGCTGGGCGGCTCGATCCCCGGCATCATCGCCGTATCGCTGACGCTCTATATCTGCCTGCGCTTCGCCGCGCAGATGCTGCACCGGCTGGGCGACAACGGCACCGCCGTGTTCATGCGGCTATCCGCCTTCATCATGCTTTGCCTGGGCGTACAGATCTTCTGGGAAGGCGCGCGCGACCTGATGCTGGGTGTGTTGACGCAAGTCATGCAACCAATTCCGATTCCCAAGGCCTAAGCCAAGCTGGACGTAGATCCCACCCCGACCAACCCGCTATCCGCAACAACAATGACCACTCGTTCCGAACGCCTGCTTCGCCTGATCGCCCTATTCTGCTTCGGCGCCGTCGGCGTGGCCCTCGTCTCCCAGCATGTTTTCGACATGCCGCCGTGCGCCTGGTGCGTCATGCAGCGCCTGATCTACCTGGTGATCGGGGTCGTCGCCTTGATCGGCGGCTTCGGTGGCGGGCGCGCGCTGACGCGCATCGCCGCTGCGCTGGCCGCCCTGCTGTCGCTGGGCGGCGTGGCCGCGGCCTGGTACCAATACAGCGTCGCCGCCAACATGTTGTCCTGCGACCAGACCTTTGCCGACCGCTTCATGACCGGCATCGGCCTGGAAAGCGCCATCCCCTGGCTGTTCGGCATCTTCGCCACCTGCATGGATGCCAAGGTGCCGGTGCTGGGCATCGAGTACGCCCTGTGGAGCCTGGCGCTGTTCGTGATTCTGTTCTTCATGGCGCTGCCCGTCGTCTTCCGACGCGGCGGCGCGCAGTAAACGGCAAGCCCGCGCAGGACGACCTTGAAATACCTGACCGGCTACCCGGAAACCCTGCTGCTGCAGGCCCAGAAGCTGCTTGACCAGGGCAAGCTGGGGCCCGCGCTGCTGGCGCGCTACCCCGACGGCCCGCACGCGGTGCGGACCGACCGCGCGCTGTACGAGTACGTGACGGACCTGAAGAACACCTATCTGCGCAACGGCGACCTGATCAACAAGGTGGCCTACGACAGCAAGATCCACGTCATCCAGCATGCGCTGGGTCAGCACACGTACATCTCGCGCGTGCAGGGTGGAAAATTGCGCGCCAAGCACGAGATCCGCGTGGCGACGCTGTTCAAGTCCGTGCCCGCCGAGTTTCTCAAGATGATCACGGTGCATGAACTGGCGCACCTGAAAGAGAAGGACCATAACAAGGCTTTCTACAATCTGTGCCTGCGCATGGAGCCGCACTATCACCAGTACGAATTCGACCTGCGCCTGTATCTGACCCATCTGGAAGCCACGCGGGAAACGCTGTGGGACGCCAAGGGCTGACGCCCTGCTCCAGCCATCGAGGCCCAAAAAAATGCCGTCCCGAGGGACGGCATTTTCATTGGGTGAAACAACGGCGGATCAGGCGTCGTTCGCGGCGTAACCCATGTTGAACTGCAAGCCGCTTGCCCCTTCGTCCTGGCCCGGTTCCGCGCGCGACTGACCCAGGCGGGCCAGGTATTCGGCGGTGATGTCGCCGGTGACGTATTCACCGTCGAAGCACGACGCTTCGAAACGCGACATCTTGGGGTTCAGATCGCGCACCGATTGCTGCATGTCGGCGAGGTCCTGGTAGATCAGCGAGTCGGCGCCGATGGCGCGGGCGATTTCCTCGTCGGTGCGGCCGGTGGCGATCAGTTCGGACTGCGTCGGCATGTCGATGCCGTAGACGTTGGGGAAACGGACCGGAGGCGCGGCCGAGGCAAAATACACCTTGTTGGCGCCGGCGGCGCGCGCCATGTCGACGATTTCGCGGCTGGTGGTGCCACGCACGATGGAGTCATCGACCAGCAGCACGTTCTTGCCCTTGAATTCCATGCCGATGGCATTGAGCTTCTGGCGCACGGACTTACGGCGCACGGCCTGACCCGGCATGATGAAGGTGCGGCCCACGTAGCGGTTCTTGATGAGCCCTTCGCGGTAGTCCAGGTTCAGGCGGGCGGCCAGCTGCATGGCGGCGGGACGCGAGGAATCCGGAATCGGCATGACGACGTCGATGTCGCCCAGGCGCATGTTGCGCGCGACCTTGTCGGCCAGGTATTCACCCATGCGCAGGCGGGCGTCGTAGACCGACACGCCGTCGATCAGCGAATCCGGACGCGCGAAGTACACGTATTCGAAAATGCACGGCACCAGTTGCGGATTGTCGGCGCACTGGCGGCTGACGAAGCGGCCGTCCAGGTCGACGAACACGGCTTCGCCGGGCTCGACATCGCGCACGAACACAAAGCCGCTGCCTTCAAGCGCCACGGATTCCGAAGCCACCATCCATTCAACGCCTTCGTCGGTTTCCATGCGGCCGATGCACAACGGACGAATGCCGTTGGGGTCGCGGAACGCCAGCAGGCCGTAACCGGAAATCTGCGCCACGACGGCATAGGCGCCACGCACGCGCTTGTGCAGGGCGGACACCGCGCGGAAGATGGCGTCGTCATCCAGCGACACGCCATTGGCCGACGATTGCAGCTCGTGCGCCAGCACATTCAGCAGCACTTCGGAATCGGAATTCGTGTTGATGTGGCGGCGGTCGACGCGGTACAGCGATTCACGCAGTTCGCGCCAGTTGGTCAGGTTGCCGTTGTGGGCAAACATGATGCCGAACGGGGCGTTGACGTAGAACGGCTGGGCCTCTTCCTCGCTGGCGCTGGAGCCCGCCGTGGGATAGCGGACCTGGCCGACGCCAGACGTACCCGGCAGCGAACGCATGTTGCGCGTACGGAAGACGTCGCGCACCAGGCCGTGAGCCTTGTACATATTGAATTGGTTGCCTTGCGACGTGGCGATGCCCGCGGCGTCCTGCCCGCGATGCTGCAACAACAGCAAGCTGTCATAGAGCAGCTGGTTGACCGGCCCGCGCCCGATGACCCCTACGATTCCACACATGGTGAGATTTCCTGGTTGATTTGAAGCTAATCAATACGGCAGCCATGTCGCCAAAGACGGCGGCAGCCACGTTTTGATATGTTTGATGGCCTCGATGGCCGAATGCGAAAACATGGCGTCCTTCCACCACGGCTCTTGGGGTAGCGGCGTGTAGCCCGCAGCGGCGACCAGCGCCAGGACGATCACCAGACCACGGGCCAGCCCGAACATTCCGCCCAAGCCGTGGTCGGCCGGGCTGAGTCCGGTACTGCGGATCAAGGCGGCTAGCGTCATGTTGACCAAACCCACACCGAGCAGCACGAGGATGAACACCACGGCGTATGAGACTCCCATGCGCAGCAGCGTCGTTTCAATATAGGGCTCCAGCCACGTGTAGACAGTGGGGCCCCACCATATCGCGGCCACGAAGGCCAGCAGATAGGCGACCAGCGACAGCACCTCTTTGAGCAAGCCGCGCACCAGGCCCAGCACACCCGAGACCGCCAGGATGGCCAGCACGACGAAGTCGAAGCCGGTCACTATTGCGCGGCAATGAAACCATTGTCATAGCCCAAGGTGCGCAAACGCGCCTGGGCCGCCTGCGCCGCCTCGCGCGAAGGGAACGGCCCCACGCGCAGACGGTACTGCTGTTTGCCTCCGATGGAGGCTTGTTCCACAAATGCGTTCGTGACACCGGCCTGATGCAGCTTGCCGCGGCGCGACTGGGCGTCTTCCGACGTCGTGTAGGCGGCGATCTGCAGCACGAAATTGCCCTTTGCGGCGGGTTTCGGGGCGGGCGCGGCGGCGGCCGGGGCCGAACGGCCTTCCAGCAGGGCCAGGGCGCGCGCGCCGTCATCGGAGCGCGCGTCGGGCTTGGACGTGGCCGGCTTGGGCTCGGGCTTCGGTTCCGGTTTCGGCTTGACGTCAGGCTTGGGCGGCGTGGCCGGCGGCGGCGTCACGGGCGTGGCGGGCGTGGTCGTCGGCGCGACGGCCACGGGCGGCACGGAAGTGACCGGCGGCGGCGTAGGGACGGCGGCGGGATCGGCGGGCGCGGTGCCCGGCGCAGCGGCGGCACCCGACGCGGCTGGCGCGGTGGCCTGCGGCTCGCTTACCTGCGGCTGGAAAGGCGTGTTGCGTTCCGGCACGCGGATCGGGATGTTGTCTGCAACCGGTACCGGCTGCGAATCAAGCACCATGGGCAGAACGATGACAGCCGCCAGCACCAGGGCGACGGCGCCTGCCAACCTGCGCCGCGCGCGGCCGCGCAGCTCCGCAGCCTGCACCTCGCTAGGCACTGCCGCCCGTTTGGAGGACTGCGCCTGATCGGCAGGATCTTTGCGTTTGAAAAAACCCATGGAAGAGAATTCCTTGCGGCGCCTTGCGGCAATATGGCGGCGGGCCGCCAAGTCCCGATTTGCCTATGCCTTGCGACCCAGAGCCTGCAAAACCGAGGCCACGGTGAGAAACGACCCGAACACCACGATTCTATCATTCTCGACCGCCCGTTCGCGCGCAGCGGCGAAGGCCTGCGCGGGATCCGCGAAGGCCGCGATGCTGGGACTTTCGGCGCCGGCCGGCGACGGCGGCAAGGCGGCGGCGACCTGTTCCGCCAACGCCTCGCCGGACGTGCCGCGCGGCCCGGGCAGGCCCGCGCAATACCAGTGATCGATACGGGTGCCCAGCTTGGCCACCACGCCCGCCAGATCCTTGTCGTTCAGCATGCCGAACACCGCGTGGGTGTACGGATGGAAGCCCATGTTGTCCAGATTCTGCGCCAGGACGGCGGCCGCATGCGGGTTGTGCGCCACGTCGAGAATGACCGACGGCTGGCCGGGCAGAATCTGGAAACGGCCCGGCAGCGACGCCTGCAGCAGCCCCAGGCGCACGGCCTGCTGCGGCACCGGCAGACGGTCACGCACGGATTCCAGCGCGGCCAGCGCGGCCGAGGCATTCAGCAGTTGGTTGGCGCCGCGCAGGGCCGGGTACGCCAGCGCGCTGCGGCGCTGTTCGCGCCCCCCGTAAGCCCATTGCTGACGGTCGCCGGAATAGTTGTAGTCGCGCCCGAACAGCCACAGTTCGGCGCCGATTTTCTCGACGTGGTCCAGCAGCGATTGCGGGGGCACCGGATCGCTGCAGATCGCGGGGCGGCCGGCGCGGTAGATGTGGGCTTTTTCAAAGCCGATTTTCTCGCGGGTGTCGCCCAGCCAGTCGGTGTGATCGAGGTCGACGCTGGTGACGATGGCGCAATCGGCATCGATGATGTTCACGGCGTCCAGGCGGCCGCCCAGCCCGACCTCCAGCACGACGGCGTCCAGGCGCGACTGCGAGAACAGGCGCAGGATGGCCAGCGTGGTGAACTCGAAGTAAGTCAGCGAGACTTCGCCGCGGGCCGCTTCCACGGCCTGGAACTGGGCGATCAGGGCGTCGTCCGAGGCGATCTGGCCATTGACGCGCGCGCGCTCGTTGAAGTCGATCAGGTGCGGCGAGGTGTACAGCCCCACCTTGTACCCCGCCGCCAGCAGGATGGCTTCCAGCATGGCACAGGTGGATCCCTTGCCGTTGGTGCCGCCCACCACGAATTTGACGCCGGACAGTTCCAGCCCCATGCGCCCGGCTACGTCGCGGACGCGGTCCAGGCCCATGTCGATCGCGGTGGCGTGGATGGATTCCAGGTACTGGAGCCAATCGGACAGGGTGGCGGAAGCGTCGGGCGGGCGAACAGAGGACATGGCGGGGTCGCGAAGTGAGATCAGCCGCGAATTTTAACAGTCCGCGCACGGTGTTTTCCCTAATCCCCTAGGGCGCGGCACGGTATCTGAACCGAAAAAGCGCTTGCCGATGTTTTTCTCATACGTGAAAATAAATTTACGTATGAAAATTTAAACGGATGAACATGTCGCAGCAGAAAACCCCAAGCTGGCTGGTCCGCGAGGCCGACGTTCCGGGCTACCACCCCGCCAACCACACCGGCACGCTGAACCGCCGGCTGATCAGCCCCGAGACGGTCGGGGCGCGCGGCGTGGAAGTGCTGCTGGGCGTGATCGACAAGGGCAAAGGCGCCCTGCCGCACGCCCACCCGGGCATCGAACAGGTCTGTTACCTGATTTCGGGGACGGCGCGCGCCCAGGTGCAGGACGAATGGGCCGACATGGGCCCGGGCGACTGCTGCTACTTCCCCCCCGACATCCCGCACGTTTTCACCGTGACCAGCGACGAACCCGCTCGTCTGCTGGTGATCTACACGCCCCCTTATGAAGAATCCCCCGATCGCGTGATCCGCGATTTCCCGGCGCCACCCCCTGCCGCCTGACGGCGCAGCGGCAAGCCGCGGACGAAGAGCCGCGCTTGACCTACAAAAACTGGAGACAAACCATGCGAAATCTACGCCTGCTAGGCGCCGCGCTGATCACCGGAGCCGCCGCGATAGCTGCCCCGGCCGCGCACGCCGCCGACTATCCCAACAAACCCATCACCCTGATCGTGCCCTTCCCGGCCGGTTCGGGCACGGACGCCGTCGGCCGGATCTTCGGGTCCGAGCTTTCCGCCATCCTGGGCCAGCAGATCGTCGTCGAGAACAAACCCGGCGCCAACGCCACCATCGCGGCCAGCTATGTGGCGCGCGCCAAACCGGACGGTTACACCCTCTTCGTCACCACCAACACGTCGCACTCGGCCGCGCCCTGGTTGATGAAGAACGTGCCCTACGACCCGGTCAAGGACTTCACCCCCATCGCGCGCGGCGGCAACCTGCCCTTCATCCTGGTGGTGAATCCGAAGCGTCCGTGGAAAAACGTGGGCGAACTGGTGGCCGATGCCAAGAAGAACCCCGGCCGCATCACCTACGCCAGCGGCAACAGCACCGGCATCGTCGCCGGCGCCACACTGGCCAACCGCGCCAACATCGACATTCTGCACGTGCCGTATAAAGGCACGCCGCAAGGCCTGACCGATGTGGTCGGCGGACAAGTCGACTTCATGTTCACCGACCTGGCCTCCGGCCTGCCCTTCGTGCAATCGGGCCAGTTGCGCGCCCTGGCCGTGTCCACCGCTGAACGCAGCGCCATCGTGCCGGACCTGCCGTCCATGGCCGAATCCGGCGTGAAGGACTTCGACCTGAATTCGTGGAACGGCTACTTCGGTCCGGCCGGCCTGCCGCCCGACGTCGTGGCCAAACTGAACGCCGCGATCAATCAGGTCGTGTCCAAACCCGAGGTGAAGAAGCGCCTGGCCGGCCTGGGCTTCGACGCCTTCTCCAGCACGCCCGAGGCGTTCGCCCAGTTCGTCAGTGAACAACGCGACCTGTGGGGCAAGCTGATCCGCGATGCGGGGATCGAACAACAATGACGCAGCAGAACGCTTCTCACGTGACGCCGGGCAACGGCCCGCTGGCCGGCGTGCGCATCCTGGACCTCAGTTCGGTCGTGATGGGCCCCTACGCCACGCAAACCCTGGCGGACCTGGGGGCCGACGTCATCAAAGTCGAGCCGCCTTCGGGCGACAACATGCGGGCCGTGGGCCCCATGCGCAACCCTGGCATGGGCCACCTGTACCTGCACCTGAACCGCAACAAAAGGTCCATCGTGCTGGACCTGAAGACACCAGAGGGCCTGGATGCCTGCCTGAAATTGGCCGAAAGCTGCGATGCCCTGCTCTATAACATCCGGCCGCAAGCCATGGCCCGGCTGGGGCTGTCGTATGAGGCGGTGGCTGCGCGCAACCCGCGCATCGTGTACCTGGGCGCCTATGGCTTCGGCGAGGCGGGTCCCTATGCGGGGCGTCCGGCCTACGACGACCTGATTCAAGGCCAGACCGGGATCGCCGCGCTGTCCGCGCAACAAAGCGGTGACGTGCCGCGCTACGCGCCGTTGACGCTTGCGGACCGCGCCGTCGGACTGCACGTGGCGATCGCCCTGGTGTCGGCCGTGCTGCACGCCAAGACCACGGGACGCGGGCAGCAGGTTGAGATCCCCATGTTCGAGGGCATGGCGCATCTGGTATTGGGCGACCACATGGGCGGCGCGACCTTCGAACCGCCACTGGGCCCGACCGGGTACGCGCGGCTGCTGGCGCCGCATCGGCGGCCCTACGCGACGGCTGACGGCTATATCTGCCTGCTGATCTACAACGACAAGCACTGGCGCAATTTCTTCACGCTGATCGGCCGGCCGGAACTTGAACAGGACCCGCGCTTCTGCACCCACGGGGCGCGGGCCGTGCACATCAGCGAGGTCTACGCTTTCGTGGCGGAGGTGATCAGCACGCGCACAAGCCAGGAATGGCTGGACGATCTGGCACGCGCGGACATCCCGGCGTCACAGCTTTACACGGTGGACGGGCTGCTGCAGGACGAGCATCTGGCCGCCACCGGCTTCATCCGCGAAATCGACCACCCCTCCGAGGGCCGGATACGCACCACCGCCCCGCTGGGCCAGTACCAGGGCACGCCGACGTCCCTGCGCCGGCCCGCCCCCAGGCTGGGCGAACACAGCCGTGAGGTGCTGGCCGAAGCCGGCTATGACGCCACCCGGATCGACGCCCTGATCGACCGTGGCATTACCCAAGACGGAAACGAATGATGGACTTTGCCTTTACCCCCGAGCAATTGGCGCTGCGCGACGCCGTTTCGCGCATCTGCGACCGCTATCCCGACGAATATTGGCTGGAACGCGACCGCGAAGGCGGTTTCCCCGAGCCGCTGCACGCCGACCTGGCCCGCGACGGCTGGCTGGGCATCGCGATGCCTCAGGAGTATGGCGGCGCCGGGCTGGGCATGACCGAGGCCGCGCTGATGATGCAGACGATCGCCGCCTCCGGCGCCGGCTTTACCGGCGCGTCCGCAGTGCATATGAACATCTTCGGCCTGAACCCCGTGGTGGTGTTCGGCAGCGACGAACAGCGCGCGCGGTGGCTGGAACCGCTGATCGCGGGCCGCGAGAAGGCCTGCTTTGCCGTGACCGAGCCCGACGCGGGGCTGGACACCACCAAGCTGTCCACGCGCGCCGTGCGCCAGGGGGACGAATACGTGGTGCATGGTCGCAAGATCTGGATCTCGACGGCGCAGGTGGCCAACAAGATGCTGCTGCTGGCCCGGACCACCCCTTTGTCCGAGGTAGACAAACCCACGCAAGGCCTGTCGCTGTTCTATACCGACCTGGACCGCGAAAAGATCGAAGTGCGGGAAATCGAGAAAATGGGCCGCAAGGCCGTGGACTCGAACATGCTGTTCATCGATGGCCTGCGTATTCCGGTGGCCGACCGCATCGGCGAGGAAGGCCGCGGTTTCGAATACATCCTGCATGGCCTGAACCCGGAGCGCATCCTGATCGCCGCCGAAGCGGTGGGCATTGGCCGCGCCGCGCTGGACCGGGCCGTGAAATACGCCGGCGAACGCACCGTGTTCGGCCGCCCCATCGGGCAGAACCAGGGCATCCAGCATCCGCTGGCTCAAGCCTGGATGCAACTGGAAGCGGCGGACCTGATGGTGTTCAAGGCCGCCAGCCTCTACGACGCGGGACAGCCCTGCGGCCCTTACGCCAATTCCGCCAAGTACCTGGCGGCCGAAGCGGGCTACAACGCCTGCCAGACCGCCGTGATGACGCTGGGCGGCATGGGTTACGCCAAGGAATACCATGTCGAGCGCCTGCTGCGCGAGAGCTTCATCCCCCGCATCGCGCCCGTCAGCCCGCAACTGATCATGTGCTTCATCGCGGAAAAGGTGCTGGGACTGCCGAAGTCGTACTGAGGCCACCGGACTGCCGCGCGACTCGGCGCGGCAGCGCCTCAGGCCTGCTGTTCCAGCCCGGTGCAGGCGGCGCGCAGAATGCGCGCATAGGTTTCCTGCTGCGGTTCGATCCGGTAGATCGGACCGCCCACCGAGATCGCGTAGTTCTCGCCCGACAGGGTGACGGGCCACGCGATAGCGCCGACGTCCGCAATGGATTCCCCGCTGTTCATGAACCACCCCCGCTGACGCGACTGCTGGATGTCGTTTTCCAGCGCCTGCGGCGTGGTGAGCGTGCGCGCGTTATAGCGGGTCATCGTCATGCCCGACAGCATCGCGGCGCGGGCGGGCTCGGCCATCAGCGACACCAGGGCCTTGCCCAGCGAATTTGCATGAACGTCTTTGAACTCGCCGGCAACGGGCGCGTATCGGATGGTATGCGGCGAATCCAGCACATCCAGATAGACCACCCGCCCGTCCTGGGTCAGCTTGGCGAAAACGACCGTTTCCCGGGTTGCATCCCTTAATTCGACCAGACTGGGGTAGACCCGGTCCAGGACGGGGTCGGCCCGCGCGATGCGCTGGGCCATGGCCAACAGGCGGCCCGTGGGGTAATAGCCCTGGCGGCGGCCGGTTTCGTACAGGTAGCCCAGGCCGGTCAAGGTACGGATCAGCGCCAGGCAACTGGAGACGGGCACATCCAGCAGCCTGGCCAGCTCCGACAGGGGCAGCGCGCGCTTTTCGCGGGCAAAGGTTTCGATGATTTCGATAACTCGCAGCGCCGTCTTGACACTCATTGCCCGATCCAACTGTTTAGCACGTGAAACATCTGCCGCGCCGAGGCTAAAGTTCCCTGCGGGCATGCCGTTATGGTAGCTGAGAATTCCCTGAAAACAGCGCGTTCCTCCGAGACGCCCACATCGCCGCTGGAGTGATCATGGCCGTAACCCCCTTAGCACCCGCTACGTACGCACCCGCTGCAATGACGTCGGCGCATGTCGTGGCCGAACCGGCCGTGAGTGTGACGCCGGCGGCCGCAGCGACCAATAGCGGTGCTTCCGACAGCGCCACGTCGGACCAGTCTGACTCGCAGAAACTGCCTTTGGACAAGGCGCTGGACGAGATCAACGACCAGATGAAAGCCTGGTCCACACAACTCCAGTTCGAAATCGACCCCAATGTCCATCAAGTCGTGGTGTCGGTCGTGGACGCGGAAACGGGTGATGTTATTCGTACCATCCCCAGCGAAACCGTACTGAAAATCGCCAAAATGATCGTGAACATGCAAGGCAATGGCATCAAAACAACAGCCTGAAGCGGCCCTTAAAACGGTGTTTAGCGCCTGTTTTGGCGCCAATCGTGAGAGAAGCACCGAATTAGGCCCGCCTTATGCCCTTACCCGGCCAATCGCCGGCACCGTATTTTTGACAGAATCGCTTCGCAAGAAAGGAATTTCACATGGCTTCCATCACTAACCTCGGCTCGACCACCGGCTTGCCCTTGGAGAAGATCCTGACGGACCTTCAAGCCGCCGAGGACAAAAAGCTGAGTCTGTACACCAATCGCCAAGCCAGTTACGAGGCTCGCGTGAGCGCCTTTGGCCAGGTGCAAAGCGCCGTCGAGGCGCTGCAGAAGGCCGCCGCCGCGCTGGGCAAGTCGTCGACGCTGGACGCCGTGAAACCCAATGTCACCGGCGATGGCCTGACGGCGACGATCGGCGCGGATGGCGCCACGATGGGCGAGTACGCCATCACGGTGAACCGCCTGGCGACCGCGCAGACGCTGCAGTCGGGCGTCGTCGCGGACCGGACGGCTTCGAACGGCGCAACCGGCTCGTTCGAAATCGAACTGACGAACGGTGAAAAGCGCACGATCGACCTGACGGACGACACGTCGCTGAACGGTATCGCGAAAGCCATCAACGCGGATGACAAGGCGGGCGTGCGCGCCACCATCATCACTGACGGCGACGGGGCGAGCTACCTGATGCTGAGCGCCAAGGACACCGGCGAGCAGGCGTCCGTGAAGACCATCACGGTGACGGGCGACCAGGCGCTCAAGGACATCCTGAACTACAACACCGGCCCCACCGACACGATGGCGCAGCAGACTGCCGCCACCGACGCGGAAGTGTCGATCAACGGCATCATCGTCAAGAGCAGCAGCAACAGCATTTCGACCGCGATCGACGGCGTCACGCTGAACCTGACGGCCAAGACCGAACCCGGCAAGACCGTCACACTGAAGCTGCAGAGCGACACGTCCGTGGCCAGCAAGGCCATGCAGGACTTCGTGGCGGCCTACAACTCGCTGCAATCGACGATCACCAAATACACGGCCTTCGACATCACCGCGCAGACGAACCAGGCCTTGACGGGCGACGGCACGGCGCGCGGCATCCAATCGGCCATGTCCAACGCCCTGCAAGTCGTCACCTCGGAAGGCACGCTGCGGTCGCTGGGCGACCTGGGCATTTCGACGGATCCGAAGACGGGCCAACTGAAGCTGGACCAGACCAAGCTGGACAAGGCGTTGACCGCCAACCCCGCCGACGTCAAGCGCATCATGACGTCGGCCGACGGGCTGGCCGCCAAGTTCGACACCGCCTCCAAGGCTATCCTGGGCAGCAACGGTTCGATCCAGTTGCGCAAGGACGGCCTAAATGAGTCGATCAAGGATGTGAAGGACCAACTGGCGCGCGCCACCGCCTCCAGCGTCGCCTCCATGGCGACGATGCGTGCGCAGTTCGTCGCGCTGGACAAGTTCGTGTCGCAGCAAACGGTCACGGCCAACTACCTGACCCAACAGTTCGCGGCGTTAGCCAAATCCAAGTAATTTATAGAAGATGCATTAATGACTTACGCCGCCCGCCGTCCCACTGGCTCCCATTCTGTCCGCTCCTACGCCGATATCGGCCTGGAAACGCAGATCTTGGGCGCCAGCCCGGAACGGCTGATCTCCTTGCTGTATCTTGGCGCCCGGGCAGCGATCGGGCAGGCCCGCATCCATATGCAGGAAGGCAGGGTGACAGAGCGCGGCGCGGCCATTTCGAAGGCGATCAAGATTGTCGACGAAGGCCTGAAGACCGGACTGAATATGGAGGCGGGCGGGGAAATCGCCGAGAATCTTGCCCGCCTCTACGACTACATCGTCCGGACGCTTTTGATGGCGAATCTCAAGGCGGACGCCGAGCAGCTTGAAATTGCCGATCGCCTGTTGGCGGATCTGGCCGAGGCCTGGCAGACTTCCATCGACCGCCCCATGGGCGGCACGCAGCCTTGATGGCACGGCGCAAACGAACCCAGCCCGCCAGCAAACGCCCGAGATTTCCATGACGTCCCTTACCCAGCCCACCACTCCCATCCTGGAACGCTACCAGGAGATAGCTCTCATCACGGGCGAAATGCTCGCGGCCGCCCAGGCCGGCGACTGGGATGCGGCGATGGTCCATGGGCAACAATATTGCGAGCACGTCGAACGGCTGCGCATGACCGAGCGCACCGTTCCGCTGGATGACGCCGCGCGCGCCATGAAATACGACTTGCTGGTGCGCATCCTGGAAAACGACGCACTGACGCGGGATCTGGCGCTGCCGCAATTGGCCCGGCTGGGCGAGCTGCTGGGGCGCATGAAGCGCCAACAGACGCTGCTGTCCGCCTATGGCAACCGGACGTCTGAAGAATGAGCGTAGGTCCCGCCGCACTCGGCAACGTCCTGGTGCAGCGGTTGGACGCCGTGCTTGGCACGACGATGTCCGCCGCCAACGCCAACCAGGTCTCGGGCGCGCGCCCTGACGCCGTCAGCCAGCCGGGGGGCCTGGAGAAGCCCGGCTCGTCGGATGGCTCGGCGCGCGATTCCGGGCAAGGCATACAGACTGGCGGCGCCCGAGGCGACCGCCAGAATACTGTTGTCGACGCCAAGACGGCCGCTGCCCTGGCGCTGGCCGCCCGCGGGCTCGTCACCAGTAGCGACACCACCGCATCCGCGCCAACGACGCTGGGCACGACTGCCCGGACGATTCTTGCCCTGCTGGCCCAATACCCCGAGGCCGCGCCCGCCGTGCAGGGGCGCGCCCCGCTTTGGAACGCCAACGGCCCGGCGGCGCAACCCGCCGGGCAAGCACCCGCCGGGCAAGCACCCGCCGGCCAAGCCGCACCCGGTGCGGGCCAGCCTGCGCCCACCCCGACCCTGCCCGCCCCGGCCC
>NZ_PCOQ01000026.1 GCF_002975275.1 Achromobacter sp. MYb9
GGCGGGGGCCGAACTGGGGGCGGATAACCCTCCCGCGTTTCCCGACCTTGACCCGTTCGTCCGCATCGGCGACGCGCGCGACCCGGCATTGAGCGGATCGCTGACCGTCGCGGCGTCCATCGCAACGGGCGCCTACCTGAGCGTGGGCGGGCGAGCCCAGCCGGGGCTTGGCTGCGGTCTTGCCAATGGAACGATCGCCAGCACGCAAGCTGGCGAGCTGCTGGTTTGCCAGTCCGGCGTCTGGCAACCCGCCAGCGGCGGGTTCGGGGGGGCGTTCAGCAGTAATAATCGGTTCGGATGCCGGCATTATTCCGGGCAGTCGACGGCGAATCCACGCACCGGGGAATGCTCGTGTCCGGCCGGGTACCAGCCGGTCATCGTATCCGCGGGCGGTAAGTGGACCGAAACGGAGGGGTGGACCACCGGCTACGTGTGCGTCCGCTAGGGGGGCGATCCCTTGGCTCCGCGCTTTTTCGCCAACCCTCTATAATCAAAGATTCGCCTAAATCCTGCGTCATCCACGATGAAATCCTCTGAGATTCGCCGCCAGTTCCTGCAATTCTTCAAGTCGAAGGGGCACACCATTGTTCCTTCGTCGTCGCTCGTCCCCGGCAACGACCCGACCTTGCTCTTCACCAATTCGGGCATGGTTCAGTTCAAGGACGTCTTCACCGGCAAGGAATCGCGGTCGTACACGCGCGCCACATCGTCGCAGCGCAGTGTGC
The DNA here is from genome assembly GCF_002975275.1 of Achromobacter sp. MYb9. Lineage (GTDB taxonomy): Bacteria > Pseudomonadota > Gammaproteobacteria > Burkholderiales > Burkholderiaceae_B > Achromobacter. The sequence goes on from NZ_PCOQ01000026.1 coordinate 726, forward strand.
GCGCCGGCGGCAAGCACAACGACCTTGAAAACGTGGGCTACACCGCCCGCCACCATACGTTCTTCGAAATGCTGGGCAACTTCAGCTTCGGCGACTACTTCAAGCGCGACGCCATCCAATACGCTTGGGAACTGCTGACGCAGGTCTACAAGCTGCCGGCGGAAAAGCTGTGGGTCACGGTGTATCAGGAAGACGACGAAGCCTACGACATCTGGGCCAAGGAAGTCGGCGTGCCGACCGAACGCATCATCCGCATCGGCGACAACAAGGGCGCGCGCTACGCCTCCGACAACTTCTGGCAGATGGCCGACACCGGCCCTTGCGGCCCTTGCTCGGAAATCTTCTTTGACCACGGCCCGGAAATCTGGGGCGGCCCTCCGGGATCGCCCGAGGAAGACGGCGACCGCTACATCGAGATCTGGAACCTGGTGTTCATGCAGTTCGAGCGCGATGCCGCTGGCAACATGCCGCGCCTGCCGCGTCCCTGTGTCGATACCGGCATGGGTCTGGAGCGCATCGCCGCCGTCCTGCAGGGCGTGCATTCCAATTACGAAATCGACCTCTTTCAGAAGCTGATTCACGCCGCCGCTCGCGAAACCGGCATCAAAGACCTGGAAAACAATTCGCTCAAGGTCATCGCGGACCACATCCGCGCGTGCTCCTTCCTGATCGTCGACGGCGTGATCCCCAGCAACGAAGGCCGCGGATACGTGCTGCGCCGCATCGTGCGCCGCGCGCTGCGCCATGGCTACAAGCTGGGCCAGACCAAGCCCTTCTTCCACCGCCTGGTGCCGGATCTGGTCGCCGAAATGGGCGAGGCCTATCCGGAACTGGCTGCCATGGCCGACCGCGTGGCGCAGGTGCTCAAGCAGGAAGAAGAGCGCTTTGGCGAAACGCTCGAACACGGCATGCGCATCCTGGACACGGCCCTGGCCAATGTGACCAAGGGCGGCGTGCTGGACGGCAACACGCTCTTCACGCTGTACGACACCTACGGTTTCCCCGTGGACCTGACCGCCGACATTTGCCGCGAACGCGAAGTGGACATCGACATGGCCGGCTTCGAGGTCGCCATGGAACGCCAGCGCGACCAGGCTCGCGCCGCCGGCAAGTTCAAGATGGCCGAAGGCCTCAGTTACGAAGGCGCCGCGACGCGCTTCGAAGGCTACGAAAAGCTGGAGCTCGACAACGTCAAGGTCACCGCCCTGTACGTCGACGGCACCCAGGTGCAGGAAGTGAAAGCCGGCCAAAGCGCCGTGGTCGTGCTGGACGCCACCCCGTTCTACGCGGAATCCGGCGGCCAGGTGGGCGACACCGGCTTGCTCGAAGCGGATGGCGTGCGCTTCGCCGTCGGCGACACCCTGAAGATCCAGGCCGGCGTGTCCGGTCACCACGGGGTGCTGGAATCCGGTTCGCTGTCGGTAGGCGATACCCTGCTGGCCCGTGTTGACGCAGTCCGCCGGGCCCGCACGATCCGCAATCACTCGGCTACTCACTTGATGCACAAGGCCTTGCGCCAGGTGCTGGGCTCGCACGTGCAGCAGCGCGGCTCGCTGGTGGATCCCGACAAGACCCGTTTCGACTTCGCGCAGGATGCGCCAATGACCGCCGAACAGATCGCGCGCGTTGAAGCCATCGTTAACGCTGAAGTCCTGGCCAACCAGCCCACCGTGGCCCAGGTCATGGCCTATGACGACGCGGTCAAGGGTGGCGCCATGGCGCTGTTCGGCGAAAAATACGGCGATACCGTGCGGGTGCTGGACATCGGCTTTTCACGCGAACTCTGCGGCGGCACGCACGTCAGCCGCACGGGCGACATCGGCCTGTTCAAGATCATCTCCGAAGGCGGCGTGGCCGCGGGGGTGCGCCGCATCGAGGCCATCACCGGCGACAACGCGCTGGCTTGGGTGCAGAACCAGAACGCCTTGCTGACCCAGATCGCGGGCATGCTGCGCAGCACGCCGGCCGATGTGCCTGCGCGCATTGCGCAAGTGCAGGATCAGGTCAAGGCGCTGGAAAAAGACCTGGAACAATCCCGCAACAAGCTGGCCGCCAGCGCGGGCAATGACCTTGCCGCCAGCGCGGCAGTCGACGTCAAGGGCATCAAGGTGCTCGCCGCCAGCATCGGCGACGTGGATCCCAAGGCCTTGCGCGGCATGGTCGACAACCTGAAAGACCGCCTGAAGCCGGCTATCGTGCTGCTTGCCACCGGCTCGGCCGACGGCAAGATCAGCGTGGTGGGTGGCGTTACGGCCGATCTGACCGACCGCATCAAGGCCGGCGACCTGGTGGGCTTCGTGGCCAGCCAGGTGGGCGGCAAGGGCGGTGGCCGCCCCGACATGGCCATGGGCGGCGGCACCGACCTCGCTGCCTTGCCCGCGGCGATCGCCGGCGTGCAGAAGTGGGTGGAAGAGCGTCTCTGATGGGTGCCGACACCAGCCTCGATGCGGACGCGCAAGCGCCTGCATTCGAGCAGGAAGTGGATGCCAGCGGCCTGACGTGCCCCTTGCCCATCCTGCGCGCCAAGAAGGCCTTGGCGCAGATGGCAAGCGGCGAAGTGTTGCGCGTCATCACCACGGACCGCAACGCCATCCGCGACTTCCAGGCCTTCGCGCGGCAGACCGGCAACGCGCTGGTTCTGCAGCAAGAAGACGACGGCCGGGGCGTGCACTACCTGCGCAGGCGCTGACGCGCCGACCGTCGGCGGCGTTCGCTGCCGCTCACGAAAAAGCCCGCTTTCGCGGGCTTTTTTACGTCGACGCAGGCGTGCTTACTTATGGATGGCAGCCGCCACCGCCTGGGTGATGGTGAAGTCGACCAGATCGCCTTCCTTGAGCTGCTGCAGGCGTGCCTGCATGGCGGGGTCCTTCACCTGGATCGTGCGCATGCCGCCTTGCGGGCCTTTCAGCGTGACCAGGTTGGCGCTTTTGTTGATGTGCCAGATCGCAGCCGTAATGGTGGTCTGGCGGCCCATCGCGCCGCCCGGTTTGGCGCCCTTGGCGCTGCGGTTGGCGGCGGTTTCGGTCACCACTTCGGGAGCGCCCGAGCCGGCGGGCCGCACATCGACCGCGACAGACTCGTAATAGTCCAGCGTCAGCGTGTCGCCCGGCTTGATCTGCTGGAAATTGCGGACCTCGGGGCCTGCCAGCACGTCCACGGTGTTGCCGTTGGCGCCTTGCAGCGTGATGGTGCGGGTGGCGGGGTCGACGGCGGTGACCTTGCCCGACGCCGTGGTCAATGCCGCGCCGACAACCCGGGCAGAAGCCGCGAGCGGCATCGCCAGCGTGCCCAGCAATAGGCCGGTCAGAGCCAGGCGCGCGACGGGGGTGAAGACGGATTTTTGGTTCTTCATGGTGTGGCACCTCTCCAAGAGGAAGTGTTGGGAAAAAACACGGAAAAAAACGCGAGGAAAAACCGGGGGCAGGGCGAAAAAGGGGAGTGTTCCACCCTCAGGACGAGGGCTTGAAGGCAGCAGAAGGGCGGCGCCGTTGCGGCGTAGCCGGGGGGAGCAAAGCGTCGGGTCTTGCGCAGGTCGACATAAAACCGATCTCTCCAATCGGGTTATTCTTCACACGCACTCAGGTTCAACCGCACGAAATGCAGACGCGAAGCGCGCCTGAAGGCTACACTTTCGTCTGCGGCGGGCTCCGGCCCGTATTTGTAGAATACCCGTATGCGGTGTTTTAGGATACAAATTGCGCCGCCACGACTGATTCAGCACCTGCATTTGCCAGCCGGCTTGTTTAAGTGCTAGAATTTCCCGTTTTTCACAACTAATTCAAGGGATTACCTATGGTGGTGATTCGCCTGGCCCGCGGTGGGTCCAAGAAGCGTCCGTTTTACAACCTGGTGGCCACCGATTCGCGTAACCGTCGCGACGGCCGCTTCATCGAGCGCGTGGGTTTCTACAACCCCGTAGCTAGCGAAGGCACGGAAAACCTGCGCATTGCGCTGGATCGCGTGCAGTACTGGACCGGCACTGGCGCGCAACTGTCGCCCGCTGTCGAGCGTCTGGTCAAGGACTACTCGGCCAAGGTTTCCGCCGCAGCTTAATTGCCTGCGTCGTGCCCAAGCCGTTAGTTCAGCTGTAAAGCTACCATTCTTAGCTGTTTCATCATTACGAAGAGCGCGATACATGTCTGATGCCGCAACCTCTAACGCGGCGCCTACGGATTTGATCGAGCTGGGCCGCATCAGTGCAGCCTACGGTGTGAAAGGCTGGGTTAAGGTGCAGCCACATTCGGCCAATGCCGAAGTGCTGCTCTCAGCGTCTCAATGGTGGTTGACTCGCCCTGTGCCTGAATTGGCGCGGGGCGCTGTCGCGTCTGCGCCTGTCGCAATCAAGATTTTGCAAGTCCGCTCGCAGGGTTCCACGGTCGTGGCCCAGCTGGCAGGCGTTGCGGATCGCGATCAGGCGGAAGCCTTGCGCGGATATTCCGTGCAAGCGCCGCGCGGTTCGTTCCCCGCGCCCAAGGAAGACGAATACTACTGGGTCGACCTCATCGGTTGTTCGCTGTACACCAGCGCCAACGGTGAACCCGCGCTGATTGGCGTGGTGGACGAAGTCCTTGATAACGGCGCTCACGCCGTCTTGAAGGTCTTGTGCCAGAAGGTGGGGGCCGAAGGGCCCGAGCCTATCCTGAACGCCAAAGGCCGACCTGCCGAAATGCTTGTTCCGTTCGTACGCGCGCACATACACGCCGTCGATCTGGCTGCTCGCCGCATAGACAGCGACTGGCCGGCGGATCTTTGATGCGATTCGACGTCATTACGCTCTTTCCCGAAATGTTCGGGGTAGTGCGCGATCTGGGTGTCACCGGCCGGGCGCATGCCCAAGGCCGGTGGTCCTTGCACGCCTGGAATCCCCGTGATTTCACGCAGGACGTCCATCGCACCGTGGACGACCGTCCTTATGGCGGCGGCCCGGGAATGGTAATGATGGCGGCGCCTTTGGAAGCTGCCGTCAATGCCGCCCAGCAAGCGCGCGCAGCGCTTGGCCTGGCGCCCGCCCCGGTTGCGCTGCTGGCGCCAGTCGGCCAGCGCTACGATCAAGCCGGCGCCGAAACACTGGCCGCAAGCGACGGGATCATCCTGATCTGCGGCCGCTACGAAGGCGTGGACCAGCGGTTCATCGAACGCTGCGTAACGCGTGAGATCTCGCTGGGCGACTTCGTGTTGTCCGGCGGAGAGATCGCCGCGCTGGCAGTGATCGATGCCGCCGTGCGCTTGGTGCCAGGCGTGTTGAACGATGGCGATTCCGCGCTGCAGGATTCGTTCAACGACACCTTGTCAGGTTTGCTGGACAGCCCGCATTACACGCGTCCGGAAGTGTACGAAGGCGAGTCCGTGCCTGCGCCGCTGCTTAGCGGCCATCACGCCAACATCGCCCGCTGGCGACGCGAGCGTTCGCTTGCGCTGACGGCAACCCGACGCCCCGAGCTCATCGAATCGGCTCGCGCGAAAGGGTGGTTGAATAAGGCGGACGAGCGTTACCTGGCCGAATTGGCCGGCACCTATGACCCCGCTGCCGACGCGCCCAAGCGCAGGCGCAAGCCGTCGGCCAAGCCTGCCCAGCCCCCGAAGACGCCCGACGCGTCCTAAGTCATTCCCCTCCTCATTCTCGGTTCCGCAAGCGTAGGGATGTTCCTAGGTTGTGGGCGTTTCGGCTGCTCTTTAGTATTGAAAATTACATGCAAATGAAATTTTCATATGTCGAATTCCCCCTCTGGCCGGGCCGCTTCCGGCCGATCCGCTGCAGCCCTATCCGCGCCCGAGCGCCGCGTCGCCTCGCCGTCGGCTAGCGCCATGGCGGGTAGGCCAGAGTCGGCCGTCGACTTATGGCTGGGCCAGCAACTGCGCCAACTGCGCAAGCAGCAGAAACGCTCGCTGGCCGAGGTTGCCCGCGCTTGCGGCATGTCTTTGGGCTTGCTGAGCCAGATCGAGCGCGGTTTGAGTTCCGCGTCGGTAAAGGTCCTGCACATGCTGGCGCGCGAATTCAACGTCTCCGTGAATTCTCTGCTGCGCAACGCCGAGCATACGCAAAGTGAAGATGGCGGCCGTGTCGCGCGGGCCGGCACGCACCGCTTTATCGACCTGAGCGAAAAGGGCATCAGCAAAGAGATGTACACGCCGCCCGCGTGTCGCAGCATGGACCTGTGCCGCGCCACGATCGAGCCCGGCGGCTCGACCGGGCAGGAGCTTTTCGTGACGGGGCAGGGCGAGCAGATCGGCGTGGTGCTCAAAGGCTCGCTCGAGCTATGGGTGGGCGACCGCGTCATGTTGCTCAATGAAGGCGACAGCTTTTGCTATGCCAGCAGCACGCCGCGTCGCTGGCGTAATCCCGGGTCGCAGACGACCGAGGTCATCTGGGCCATCTCCAACATCACTCAAGCCGCGGGGGACGACACGCAACAGGCTCCCTAAGCGCACAGCTTCCATAGCGGCGTGGCGACTCAGGGGATCGTCGCGCCACCGGGCACGCAGCGCGTCGTCCGGGTTTCTTTGCCACGATGAGGATATGTCATGAAATTCAAGACTCTGGTTGTCTCGGTATTCGCAGCATTGTCCATGGCCGCGGGCGCGCAAGCCCAGACGGTGTTGAAAGTGGGGTCCACACCCACCGGCAGTCCTTTCACCTTTCTCGACACCAAGACCAACAGCATCGAAGGCGTGATGGTCGACATCGTGAAGGCCGTCGGCAAAGAAGCGGGATTCGAGGTGCAGATTGAACCCATGGCGTTTTCGGCTCTGATCGGTTCGCTGACTTCCAAACGGATCGACATCGTGTCCGCGGCCATGTTCATCACGCCGCAGCGCCAGCAGGTTGTCAGCTTTTCCGACCCCGTATACCGCTACGGGGAAGGGCTGATGGTGCTGAAGACCGACAACAAGGACTACAAGTCCTTCGCCGACATGAAGGGCATGACCGTTGGCGTGCAGGTCGGCACTGCATTCGTCGAGCCGATCCAGAAAAGCGGCATGTTCAAGGAAGTGAAGCTCTACGACAATCCGCCCGATATGATGCGCGACGCCAACGCCGGGCGCATCCAGGGCGGTTTCATGGACTATCCCATCGCGGCCTATATCCTGACCCAGGGCAACTATCCCAACCTGAAGATGGCGTCGTCCTACCAGCCGACCATCATGGGCAGCCTGGGCCTGGCCACGCGCAAGGAAGACACGGCCTTGCTTGATCGCATCAACAAGGCGCTGACCAAGTTGAAGGCGAACGGCGCCATCGACGCCATCCTGAAAAAGTGGGGCCTGTCCGGCGCGTGATGCCGGCCAGACCGCAAAGCAACCAAGCGTTATCGCATCAGCCTTGCCGGCGCGCACCCGCGCGCTGGCGGGCAGCACGCATCCGGCGTGCCGGTGGGCTGTCTTGTTGGGGTGGGTGAAGTCATGACGGAATTCTTCAAGGACTCGGCGGAGTACCTGCCGATATTGCTGCAAGGCGCGAAGCTGACGATCCTGGTCACGTTGGGTTCGCTTGCCTTATCGACGGTGCTGGGCTTGGTGTGGGCGCTGATGCGCGTCTCCGGCAACACGTTCCTGTCCAAGCTCAGCGGCGGAATCATCAACCTGCTGCGCGGCATCCCGATCATCGTGCTGCTGTTCTACATCTACTTCGTGATGCCCGACATGGGGGTGTCGCTGACGGCCGTGCAGGCCGCCATCATCGGGTTGGGCGTGGCCTATTCCGCGTATCAGGCCGAGAACTTCCGCGCGGGCATCCAGGCCATCGACCGTGGCCAGATCGAAGCCGCGATGGCGATGGGCATGAGCTGGAGCATGACGATGCGGCGCGTGGTGCTGCCGCAAGCCGTGAAGATCGTGCTGCCGCCTTACGGCAACATCATGATCATGATGCTCAAGGACTCGTCGCAGGCGTCCACGATCACGGTGGCTGAACTGGCTTTGCAGGGCAAGCTGATCGCCGTGTCCACGTTCAAGAACGCCACCGTGTTCTCGCTGGTGGCGCTGATGTACCTGATCATGTGCGTGCCGCTGATCCTTCTTGTCCGGCACCTCGAGAAAAGGAGCGCCACGAAATGATCGAACTCAAGGGAGTCCGCAAGAGCTTCGGTCCGCTAGAGGTGCTCAAGGGCATCGACGCCGAAGTCACCAAGGGCGAAGTCGTATGCGTGATCGGCCCGTCCGGCTCTGGAAAATCCACCATCCTGCGTTGCATCAATGGGCTGGAGCGCTACAACGCCGGGCGCATCACCGTGGATGGCGAGCTGGTCGACGCCGACGCGCCTTCCATCGTGTCGATCCGCACGCAGGTGGCGATGGTGTTCCAGCGCTTCAACCTGTTTCCGCACCGCACCGCGCTGGAAAACGTGATCGAAGGGCCGATCTTCGTGAAGAAAGAGCCGCGCGCGCAGGTGCTGGAGCGCGGCCGCGAATTGCTGGCCAGCGTGGGCTTGGCAGACAAGGCGGATGCGCATCCCAATCAGTTGTCGGGCGGGCAGCAGCAGCGCGTGGCCATTGCGCGCGCCCTGGCGATGCAGCCCAAGGCCATCCTCTTCGATGAGCCGACGTCCGCGCTGGACCCGGAACTGGTGGGCGACGTGCTGGGCGTGATGCGCAAGCTGGCCGAGGCCGGCATGACCATGGTCGTCGTGACGCACGAAATGAGCTTCGCCCGCGAGGTTGCCGACCGCGTCATGTTCTTCGATGGCGGCGTCATGGTCGAGCAGGGCGTGGCCCGAGAGGTCTTGAACCATCCGCAGCACCCCCGCACGCAGGATTTCCTGCGCCGTGTGCTGCACCCCATGTAGGAAGGAATCATCATGCAGCCAGTGCCGTTTCCGCTTTCTCCGTCCTTGTGGGCAGCGACCGCTTCGGCGCCGCCGCCCACCCAACCGCTTTCGGCGTCCTTGCAGGCGGATGTGCTGGTCATCGGCGGTGGCTACGCCGGGCTGAGCACCGCGCTGCATCTGGCGGAGCGCGGCGTCAACACCGTGGTGCTGGAAGCGCATGAAATCGGCTTCGGCGGGTCAGGCCGCAATGGCGGGCAGGTGATCCCGGGGCTGAAGTACGACCCGGACGCCTTGATCTCGATGTTTGGCCAAGAGCGCGGCGAGCGCTTGTTGCGGTTCGCGGGGGCGACGGCCGACTCGGTGTTCAACCTGATCGACCGCCATGCCATGGACGTGCCGCATGTCCGCAAAGGTTGGGTCCAGGGCGCCCACAATGCAGAGGCGCTGCGCACCGCGCACGGCCGAGCGGCGCAATGGGCGCGGCATGGCGTGGACGCGCAGCCGTTGGATCGCGAGCAAGTCGCCCGCCTGCTGGGCACGGACCGCTATCTGGGCGGCTGGGTGGACAACCGCGCCGGCGCCGTGCAGCCGCTGAGCTATGCGCGTGGATTGGCGCGCGCCGCACTGAACGCCGGCGCCTCGATTTACACGGACACGCCCGTCACCGGCCTGACCCGCAGCGATGGCAAGTGGGTGGCGGCGACGGCCCGCGGCGCGACGGTCACCGCCGACCGGGTGGTGATGTGCACCAATGCCTACGGCGGCGACCTGTTGCCGGGTTTGAAGACATCCATCATCGACGCCAATACCTTCCAGGTCGCCACCGCGCCCTTGCCGGAGCCGGTGCGCGCGGGCATATTCCCTGAAGGGCATGTCACCTCGGATACGCGCAACCTGCTGCTGTATTTCCGGCTGGACCACCAGGGCCGGCTGTTGATGGGTGGGCGCGGGCCCTTCCGTGAACCCAAGGGGCCGGAAGACTGGGCGCATCTGGAACGGGTCATGCTGAAGCTGTTCCCGCAGGTGGCGGGCACGCCATTCGAATACCGTTGGTGCGGGCGCGTGGCGGTCACCCGCGACTACCTGCCGCATTTGCACGAGCCGCAACCTGGCCTGTTGGTGGATATCGGGTGCCAGGGGCGCGGGGTGGGGCTGCAGACCAGCATGGGCCGCGCCATGGCCCAATACGTGGCGACGGGCGACGCCAACGCGCTGCCCGTGCCCTTGTCCCCGGTGGTGCCGTTTCCGCTGTATGGCCTGCGGCGGCTCTACGTCAATGCGGTGGTGACCTGGTACCGCATGACCGATGGCGGCGTCTGACTTCCTCGGTGGTTGCCGCCATGAAAAAACCCCGGAACCAGTCCGGGGTTTTTGGTTTCAGCGGGGCGTGGCCGCCGTTCAGTCGCCCAGCTTGGCGCGCTGTTCGCGCACCTTCTGCAGCGTTTCACCGAACTGCGCCATGCGGGCCTTTTCCTGCTCGACGACCGCCGCCGGGGCGCGTTCGACGAAGCTGGCGTTCGACAGCTTGCCATTGGCCTTGGCGATCTCGCCTTCCAGGCGTGCGATTTCCTTGTCTAGGCGAATGCGCTCGGCCGCCACGTCGATCTCGACGTGCAGCATCAGGCGGCTGGCGCCCACAACCTGGACCGGCGCGCCGGCGTCGGGCAGGGCGTCCAGCACGTCGACCTGGCTCAGCTTGGCCAGCGCGGCCAGGTACGGCGCGTTGCGCTTGAGCGTGGGCGCGTCGCCCTGGGCGCACAACGGCACTTTCTGGGCGGGCGACAGGTTCATTTCGCCGCGCAGCGCTCGCACCGCTTCCACCTGGGCCTTGAGTTCGGCCACGGCGGCTTCCGCCGCCACATCGACCGCGTCCGGATTGGCTTGCGGGTAGGGCTGGACGCTGACGCTGTCGGCCACGCCTTCCTTGCGCTTGCCGGCCACCACCGACACCTTTTGCCAGAGTTCTTCCGTGATGAACGGAATGATCGGGTGCGCCAGGCGCAGCACGCATTCCAGCACGCGGATCAGCGTGCGGCGCGTGCCCAGCTGCTGGGCGGGCGTGCCGGTCTGGATCTGCACCTTGGCCAGTTCCAGGTACCAGTCGCAGTACTCGTCCCACACATAGCGGTACAGGGCATTGGCGATATTGTCGAAGCGGTAGTCGGCGAATCCGCGCGCGACGTCGGCTTCCAGCGTCTGCATCTGGCTGATGATCCAGCGGTCGACGAACGAGGTCTCGCCCGCGTCCGTGCCCGTCAGGTCGTGGCCTTCGGTATTCATCAGCACGAAGCGCGTGGCGTTCCACAGCTTGTTGCAGAAGTTGCGATACCCCTCGCAGCGCTTCAGGTCGAAGTTGATGTTGCGGCCCAGGGTGGCGTAAGCGGCCATCGTGAAGCGCAGCGCATCGGTGCCGAAAGCGGGGATGCCGTCCGGGTACTGGCGGCGCGTGGCCTTTTCGATGGCTCCCGCCTGCTTGGGGTTCATCAGGCCATAGGTGCGCTTGGCGATCAGGCCGTCCAGGTCGATGCCGTCGATCAGGTCGACCGGGTCCAGCGTATTGCCCTTGGACTTGCTCATTTTCTGGCCGTCGGCGTCGCGGATCAGGCCGTGCACGTAGACGTGCTTGAACGGAATCTGGCCGGTCAGGTGCGTGGTCAGCATGACCATGCGGGCGACCCAGAAGAAGATGATGTCAAAGCCCGTGACCAGCACGCTGGAGGGCAGGTAGCGTTGCAGGTCGGGCGTGTTTTCCGGCCAGCCCAGCGTCGTGAAAGGCACGAGGCCCGACGAGAACCAGGTGTCCAGCACGTCCGGGTCGCGCTTGAGTTCGCCCGTGACGCCGGCGGCGCGCGCCTGTTCGATGGCGCCGGCTTCGTCGTGCGCCACGAAGACCTGGCCGTCTTCCGAATACCACGCCGGGATCTGGTGGCCCCACCACAGTTGGCGCGAAATGCACCAGTCCTGGATGTTGTTCAGCCACTGGTTGTAAATGGTGGTCCAGTTGTCCGGATAGAACTTGATACGGCCATCGGCCACGACTTCCAGCGCAACTTCGGTGATGCTCTTGCCCGGGTTCAGCGTGCCTTCCGGGGCCGGCTTGCTCATGGCGACGAACCATTGGTCCGTCAGCATGGGCTCCAGCACGACGCCGGTCCGGTCGCCTTTGGGCTGCATCATCTTGTGCGGTTCGATCTTGACCAGATAGCCTTCGGCATCCAGTTGGGCGACGACCGCCTTGCGGGCTTCGTAGCGCTCCAGGCCCTGGAACTGCTTGGGGCCGTTTTCGTTGATGTGCGCATCCAGCGTGAAGATCACGATCAGCGGCAGATCGTGGCGCATCGCGCAGGCGTAATCGTTGAAATCGTGGGCGCCGGTGATCTTGACGCAGCCCGTACCGAATTCGGGGTCGACGAAATCGTCCGCGATGATGGGGATGTTGCGATCGCACAGCGGCAGTTCGACTTCCTTGCCGATCAGGTGCTGGTAGCGCGGATCGTCCGGGTGCACGCACAGGGCGCCGTCAGCCAGCATCGTTTCCGGGCGGGTCGTGGCGATCGTCATGCCCCGCAGCGTAACGGTCTGGCCGTCTTTGTCGACAATGGTCTGCGGCCCGTCGACGAAGGGGTAGAGGATGTGCCACATGTGGCCGTCGGTCTCTTCGGACTGGACTTCCAGGTCGGACACGGCGGTCAGCAGCTTCGGATCCCAGTTGACCAGGCGCTTGCCGCGGTAGATCAGTCCCTGTTTATGCAGGCGTACGAAGGTCTCCACCACGCCGCGCGACATGCGGTCGTCCATGGTGAAATATTCGCGCGGCCAATCGGCCGACGCGCCCAGGCGGCGCACCTGCTCGGTGATGGCGTTGCCCGACTTTTCCTTCCATTCCCACACTTTTTCCACGAATTTTTCGCGGCCAAGGTCGTGGCGGGAAACCTTCTGGGCGTCCAGCTGTCTCTCAACAACGATCTGAGTGGCGATGCCGGCGTGGTCCGTGCCGGGAATGAACACGGTATCGTCACCAGCCATGCGGCGGTAGCGAACCAGGCCGTCCATGATGGTCTGGTTGAACGCGTGGCCCATGTGAAGGGTGCCCGTGACGTTGGGCGGCGGGAACTGGATGACATACGGCTGGTTTTCCGTCCCCGTTTTTACGTGCTGGCCCGCCGCGAAGTAGCCGCGCTTGTCCCACTCGGCATACCAGCGGGACTCCAGTTCGGAGGGTTCGAAGCTCTTGGAGAGTTCCGGGGTGTCGCTCGCGGGATTCGCGGCGTTCGGGGGGGCAGCTTGGGTCATTACAGGGTTCCGGCAAACAGGGCGCCCGGCGTAGGGATACGGGCAGCAAACCGCTCATTTTAAGATGTAATGCGGTCTTCTCAGCGTGTTAGAATACCGGGTTACTGTAAACCTTTTAGAAGTCCCTGAATTCATTAAGGATTCCTTCGGAAATGCGCACGGAAAAGTCCGCGTTTCAGAAATCCGAAGCAGAATTGAGGGCGCGTCCGATCGGTCGGCAGTGTCGAATCCCTGCCTTGGCCATGTGGCTCAGGACGGCCCGGAGCGTTCAGCAGAACTGTTCAAACGATCCGGACCGCCTGTGCGCCAATCGCGCGATGACACTTCAAGGGTGACACCGACAAGTGCAGAGCCACGCCAGGCAATTCATCAGAAACCAGTCAGAAATCAGCTTTCGGAGTTCCTATGTCCATCCAACGCACCCTCTCGATCATCAAGCCCGACGCCGTCGCCAAGAACGTCATCGGCCAGATCGTCGGCCGTTTCGAGCAAGCCGGCCTGAAGGTCATCGCCGCCCGCCTGGCCCAACTGTCGCGCGCCGACGCCGAGCGTTTCTACGCCGTGCACTCGGAACGCCCCTTCTTCAAGGACCTGGTCGATTTCATGATCTCGGGCCCGGTCTTCGTGCAAGTGCTGGAAGGTGAAGAAGCCATCCTGAAGAACCGCGACCTGATGGGCGCCACGGACCCGAAGAAGGCTGCTCCCGGCACCATCCGCGCCGACTTCGCCGACAGCATCGACGCCAACGCCGTGCACGGCTCGGACGCTCCGGAAACGGCTGCTGTCGAAATCGCTTTCTTCTTCCCCGAAATCAACATCCACAGCCGTTGATTTTCCCGGAAGCACTGTTCTAGTTTTTTAGCGTTACCCAGGTCATGGAATCCGTCGAACGAATCAATCTGCTGGGGCTGGATGGCTCCGCCCTGTCCGAACTTGTCGGGCAGTGGGGCGGCAAGCCGTTTCGCGCTCGCCAGTTGCAGCGCTGGATGCACCAGCGCGGCGCCGATTCGTTCGACGCCATGACCGACCTGGCCCGCGAATTCCGCAGCCAGCTCGCGTCCAACTGCCGCATCGAAGCCTTGCCCGTCAATATCGAGCAGCGCTCGACCGACGGCACGCGCAAGTGGCTGTTCGACGTGGGGCAGGGCAATGCCATCGAAACCGTCTTCATCCCCGAAGACGATCGCGGCACCCTTTGCATTTCCAGCCAGGCCGGCTGCGTGGTGAACTGCCGCTTTTGCTCGACCGGGCACCAGGGCTTCAACCGCAACCTGAAAACCAGTGAAATCATCGGCCAGCTTTGGTGGGCCAAGCGCGTGCTGGAGGCCGATATCGGTACCGCCCGCCTGGAAAGCGCCAAGGCCACCGAAGATACGCGCGTCATCAGCAACGTGGTGATGATGGGCATGGGCGAGCCCCTGCTCAACTACGACCAGGTCCTGCCGGCGTTGCGCCTGATGCTGGACGACAACGCCTACGGCTTGTCTCGTCGGCGCGTGACGGTGTCCACGTCGGGCGTGGTCCCCATGATGGACCGCCTGTCGCAGGACTGTCCGGTGGCGCTGGCCGTCTCGCTGCACGCGCCGAACGATGCGCTGCGCGACGAACTGGTGCCGCTGAACAAGAAGTACCCGCTGAAAGAGTTGCTGGCGGCTTGCGAACGCTATCTGGCGTTCGCCCCGCGCGACTTCATCACCTTTGAATACTGCATGCTGGACGGCATCAACGACACCGACCAGCACGCCAAGGAACTGATCCAAATTGCACGCCAGCTGCGCTGCAAGCTCAATCTGATTCCGTTCAACCCCTTCCCCGAGTCGGGCCTGAAACGCTCCAACTCCGCACGCGTCAAGGTGTTCGCGCAGCGTCTGATGGACGCTGGCATCATCACGACCGTGCGCAAGACCCGGGGCGACGATATCGATGCAGCTTGTGGTCAACTGGCCGGAGAAGTGCGGGACCGCACTCGGATTACCGAGCGTAATGCCGCACAGCGCCAGACCATACCAATTAAACAGGTGCATGCATGACGCAGGATTTCGCTTCTGCAGTTTCTGAAACGCCCGCAAGCGCTGCGGGCAACGTGGGCTCGGCATTGCGCGCGCTGCGCCAGTCCAAAGGCTGGTCGCTCGATGAGGTGTCCAGCCGCATCAAGTTTTCCACGAAGCAGATCGAAGCCCTAGAAAACGAAGCGTGGGCAGACCTGCCCACCGGCGTTTCCCTGCGCGGTTTGGTCCGCAATTACGCGCGCCTGCTGGGCGCGGATTCGCAAGCCATCGTCGATTCGCTGGACCCCAAGGCCCGCGTCACCGGTCCGGTGAAGCTGAGCCCGGGCGCCCTGCATTCGGCCCATTCCATCCCCCAGTCCAGCGCCGACGACGACCGTTCGTCGTCGACCTCCTGGGGATGGCTCATCGCCATCGTGCTGGTGCTGGCCGCCGGCGTGGCGTATGCCTTCTGGCAAGGCTGGTTGCCGCAGCAATGGCTGCCGTTCGACTGGCTGCAGAAGCCGACCAAGTAACCCGGTTCCACCGATGCAAGATTCTTTTCTGCCTTGCCAGGATGCGCCGCCTCCCTCCGTCGGGGCGGCGATGCGCCGCGCCACGCGTTCGGTGGCGGTGAAGTGGGGTGATCGCGTCGTGATGGTGGGCGGCGACGCCCCGGTCGTGGTGCAGTCCATGACCAACACCGACACGGCTGACGCCATCGCCACGGCGATCCAGGTCAAAGAGCTGGCGTTGGCCGGCTCCGAGCTGGTGCGCATCACGGTGAATACGCCCGAGGCGGCGCGCGAAGTGGTCGCCATCCGCGAACAACTCGACCGCATGGGCGTAAACGTGCCGTTGGTAGGCGACTTCCACTACAACGGCCACAAGCTGCTGACGCAGTTTCCGGAATGCGCGCAAGCGCTGTCCAAGTACCGGATCAACCCCGGCAACATGGGCGGCGGCAAGCGGCGCGACGACAACTTTGCGCAGATGATCGAAGTGGCTTGCCGTTACGACAAGCCGGTGCGCATCGGCGTGAACTGGGGCAGCCTGGATCACGAACTGATGGCGCGCAAGATGGACGAAAACAGCCGTCGCGCGCAGCCCTGGGAGGCCCAGGCCGTGATGCGCGATGCGCTGGTCGTGTCGGCTATCAGCAACGCGCAGCGGGCCGAAGAACTCGGCCTGCGGCGCGACGCCATCATCCTGTCCTGCAAGGTCAGCCATGTGCAGGACTTGATCGCGGTTTACCGCGATTTGTCCGCGCGTTGCGACTATCCCCTGCACCTGGGCCTGACCGAAGCCGGCATGGGCAGCAAGGGCATCGTGGCGTCCACCGCCGCGCTGGCAGTGCTGCTCCAGCAAGGCATTGGCGACACCATCCGTATTTCGCTCACGCCGGAACCCGGCGGCGATCGCAGCCGCGAAGCCATCGTGGCGCAAGAGATCCTGCAAACGATGGGCCTGCGCGCCTTCACGCCGATGGTGGTGGCGTGCCCCGGCTGCGGCCGCACCAGCAGCACGTTCTTCCAGGAACTTGCTGATAGCATCCAGTCCTACTTGCGCCGCCAGATGCCCGTCTGGAAAGCGCAGTACCCGGGCGTAGAAAGCATGAACGTCGCGGTCATGGGCTGTGTGGTCAATGGGCCGGGCGAAAGCCGTCATGCCGATATCGGAATCAGTCTGCCGGGAACGGGCGAAGTGCCCGCGGCGCCGGTATTCGTGGATGGCGAACGCACGGTTACGCTCAAGGGCGACCATATCGCCGAAGAGTTCCAGGCCATCGTCGAAGACTACGTGGCGCGCCGTTACGGCGCGCTCGCCTCTCATTAAAAGAAAGGGTGTAGCCGCGGACGCGCCGGCAGGCGCGTGATGCGGCATGATCAAGATGACTCAAGCTTTCCAGAAAGTGGCCGCCATACGCGGCATGAATGACGTGTTGCCCGGGACGAGCGCCCGTTGGGAACAGTTCGAGGAAATCGTGCGCGGTTGGCTGCGCGGCTATGGCTACCGCAATGTGCGTACGCCCGTGCTTGAGCATACGCGCCTGTTCACGCGCGGCATCGGCGAAGTGACCGACATCGTCGAAAAAGAGATGTACACGTTCACCGACGCGTTGAACGGCGAATCGCTGACGATGCGTCCCGAAATGACGGCCGGCATCGTGCGTGCCTCCATCGAGCACAACATGCTCTATGACCGTCCGCAGCGCGTCTACTCGATCGGCCCCGTGTTCCGCCACGAGCGCCCGCAGCGCGGCCGCTATCGTCAATTTCATCAGATCGACGTCGAGGCCCTGGGCTTTGCCGGCCCCGACGTGGATGCCGAACTGATCGTCATGCTGGCCCGCTTGTGGAAGCTGCTGGACCTGAAGGACGTGCGCCTGGAACTCAATTCGCTGGGCCAGCCCGCCGAACGCGCCGCGCACCGCGCCGCCCTGATCGAACACCTGGAAAAGCACCGCGACATCCTGGACGAAGACGGCCAGCGCCGCTTGTACACCAACCCGCTGCGCGTGCTGGACACCAAGAACCCCGCCATGCAGGAAATGGCCAACAGCGCGCCGCGCCTGTTTGATTTCCTCGGCGATGAATCCCGTGCGCACTTTGACGGCGTGTGCCAGCGCCTGACGGACGCCGGCATCGAATACAGCCTGAATCCGCGCCTGGTGCGCGGTCTTGATTATTACAACCTGACGGTGTTTGAGTGGGTCACTGACCGCCTGGGCTCTCAGGGCACGGTCTGCGGCGGCGGCCGCTACGACGGCCTGGTCGAACTCCTGGGCGGCAAGCACGCGCCCGCGGTCGGCTTCGCGATCGGCATGGAACGCCTGCTGGACCTCTGGGAACAAAGCGTGCAACTGGAAGCGCCGGCCGAATGCGACGTCTATGTCGTGCACCAGGGCGAAGAGGCCCAGCGCTTGGCCGCCCGGGTCGGCGAAAACCTGCGTGACGCGGGCCTGTCGGTGATCGTGCATGCCGGTTCAGCCGGTTTCAAGTCCCAATTCAAGCGCGCGGATGCCAGCGGCGCCAGGGTTGCGGTTATTCTTGGCGCCGATGAGGTCGCGTCGCAGACCGCCAGCGTCAAATATTTGCGCGCGGACGCCCAGGGCGACGCCGCCCAGCAGCAGGTCCCGCTGACGGACCTGGCTGCGGTACTGAACAACAAGGGTTAAGGCATGGCATACGATCTCGAAGAACAGGAAAAACTGGACGCAATCAAGGCGTGGTGGGCCCGTTACGGCACGCTGATCGTCACGCTGTTTGCCGTCGTGGCGCTGGCGTGGGGCGGCTGGTGGGGCTGGAAGGCCTATGAGTCGCATCGTGCCAATCAAGCCATGGGCTACTTCGAAGCGCTGGAAGATGCGGCTCGCCTGGGTGGCGCCGATTCCTCGGTGCGCATCAAGACGGCCGCGGCCACGTTGCGCGAACAGTATCCGGCCACCGGCTACGCCGCGCGCGGCGCGCTCGTCGCGGCGCAAGCCCTGCAAGCTCAGAAAGACGAGGCCGGCGCCCGCGAACAGCTCGAATGGCTGGCTGCGCAAGGCAAGAACCCCGCCATGCAATCCGTGGCGCGCCTGCGCCTGGCCGGCATGCTGCTGGATCAGAAGCAATATGACGCGGCGCTTGCGCAATTGAACAACCCGCCGGCCGCTTTCGCCGCCTTGTTCGCGGACCGCCGTGGCGATATCCTCGCTGCGCAAGGCAAGCGCGACGAAGCGCGTGCGGCATGGCAAAGCGCCATTGATGGCCTGGGCACGTCGAACCCGATGACCCAGGTTGTGCAATTGAAATTGGATGCCTTGAGCGGAGCGTGACTGTAATGCGTAAATTTGCACCTGGTCGTACGTGGCGTGGCGCCGTTTGCCTGGCAAGCTTGCTTGCTTTGGGCGGATGCGGCTTGTTTTCGCACGATGACGGCCGCTACGATCCTGCGCCGCTGACCGAGTACAAGGCTGGCATGTCCGTGCACCAGGTCTGGTCGACGTCGATCGGCAGCGGATCCGGCCTGGGCTTTGCGCCCACGGTGCTGGGCAGCGCCGTCTACGCCGCCACGCCGGATGGCTCCGTGGGTAAGTTCGATCTGCAAAGCGGCCGTCCGCTCTGGAAGGCCAAGACTGACGGCAAGCTGTCGGCCGGCGCCGGCAGCGACGGCACCACCACCGCGGTCGCCTCTCCCGACGGCGACGTGATCGCCTTTGACGACAACGGCAAGGTGAAGTGGAAGGTCCGCGCCACCAGCGACGTCACGATCCCGCCCGTGGTCGGCTACGGCATCGTGGTCGTGCGCAGCGGCGACTACCGTATCCAGGCGTTCGACGCCAATAGCGGTGAACGCGTCTGGAACGTGCAGCGTCCCGGCCCGTCGCTGGCTTTGCGCAGCGTGTCGCAGATGGTTTTGGCAGAAGGCCTGGTCATCACCGGCCTGCCGGGCGGCAAGCTGATGGCGATCGCCTCCAACAGCGGCAATGTGCAGTGGGAAGGCACCGTGGCCACCCCCAAGGGCGCAAGCGACCTCGAACGCCTGACCGACGTCGTCGGCGTTCCGCGCATCGCCGGCAATCTCCTTTGCGCAGTCGCCTATCAAGGGCGTATCGTCTGCTTTGACGTCACCGCAGGCGGCCGCCCGTTGTGGGCCAAGGATTTTTCCAGCGTCAGCGGCTTGACGCTGGACGAGCGTTTCGCCTATTCGGCGGACCAGAACAGCGTCGTCAGCGCGTTTGCGCTGGATAATGGCGGCAATGTCTGGAAGCAGGCGGCCCTGAAAAACCGCCAAGTCACCGCACCGGCTATGCTGGGCGGTGCGCTGGCAGTGGGCGACCTGGAAGGTTACCTGCACTTCCTGTCGCGTAGTGATGGCAGCCTGATGGCACGGCTGTCCGTGGGTGGAGGCGCCGTCGTTTCGCCGCCGCAAACCACCCCCCAAGGTGTGCTGGTCCAGACGGGCAATGGCAATCTCGTCATGATCGGCGCCAACTAAAACCTATAGAACAAAGCCTTACACCGTGTCTTTCAAGCCTGTCGTTGCCCTGGTCGGTCGCCCCAATGTGGGGAAGTCGACCCTTTTCAACCGCCTGACGCGATCACGCGCCGCGTTGGTGGCCGATTTTTCCGGCCTGACCCGCGATCGCCATTACGGTGAGGGCAGGGTAGGCGAGATCCCGTTCATCGCTATCGATACCGGTGGTTTCGAACCCGTCGCCAAGGACGGCATTCTGCTGGAAATGGCCCGCCAGACGCGGCAGGCCATCGCCGAAGCGGACGTGGTGGTGTTCCTGGTGGATGCCCGTGCCGGCCTCAATGCGCACGATCACGAAATTGCCCAGTTGCTGCGCAAGTCCGGGCAACAGCGCGTGTTGCTGGCCGTGAACAAGGCCGAAGGCATGGGCTTGGGCCCGGCGATCTCCGAATTCCACGAACTGGGATTGGGCCAGCCCTATCCGATTTCGGCCGCGCACGGCGACGGCATCGTCGACCTGATCGAATTGGCACTGAAAGACCTGGCCGAACCGCCCGCCGAGGACGAAATCGTCGAGGAAGGTGAACACGACCACCGCATCAAGCTGGCTATCGTGGGCCGCCCGAACGTCGGCAAGTCGACGCTCATCAATACGCTGATGGGCGAAGAACGCGTGATCGCCTTCGACTTGCCCGGCACCACCCGCGACGCCATCGAAATCGACTTCGACCGCGATGGCCGCCGCTACACGCTGATCGACACCGCCGGCCTGCGCAAGCGCGGCAAGGTGTTCGAAGCCGTCGAGAAGTTCTCCGTGATCAAGACGCTGCAGGCCATCGAGGCCAGCAACGTCGTGCTGCTGATGCTGGACGCGCACACCGAGATTTCCGAGCAAGACGCCCACATCGCGGGTTTCGTGCTGGAAACCGGCCGCGCCGTGGTGGTCGCGATCAACAAGTGGGATGGCCTGGACGGCGAAGAAAAGGAACGCATCGAGCGCGAATTCCAGCGCAAGCTGCGCTTCCTGTCGTTCGCCCGCATGCACACCATTTCGGCGTTGCGCGGACAGGGCATCAAGCCGCTCTTGAAGTCCATCAACTCGGCCCACGCCGCGGCGTTCGCCAAATTGTCCACGCCCAAACTGACGCGTGAGCTGCAAGCCGCCATCGAGCAGCAGCAACCGCCGCGCAAGGGTATCTTCCGTCCCAAGATGCGCTATGCGCACCAAGGCGGGCAGAACCCGCCGCTGGTCGTCATCCACGGCAATGCGCTGGACGCCATCCCGGATTCATATCGCCGCTATCTGGAAACGCGTTTCCGCAACGCGTTCGACCTGGCCGGCACGCCGTTGCGCATCGAATTCAAGTCTTCGCACAACCCCTACGCGCAGGAAAGCTGATCCATGAGCCGTTTCTGGAGTCCCGTGGTGGGGACGCTGAGTCCGTATGTCCCGGGCGAGCAGCCCAAGCTTCAGAACCTGATCAAGCTGAACACCAACGAGCACCCCTACGGCCCGTCGCCCAAGGTGCTCGACGCCATCCGCGCGGCGTGCGATGACACGCTCAAGCTGTATCCGGATCCGTCCTCGGACCGTCTTCGCCAGACGATCGCCAAAACGATGGGTGTGCAGCCGGGCCAGGTGTTCGTGGGCAACGGTTCCGACGAGGTGCTGGCGCATGTTTTCCTGGCACTGCTCAAGCACGAGCGTCCGCTGCGCTTCCCGGACATCACCTACAGTTTCTACCCGGTCTACTGCGGTCTGTACGGCATCGAATACGAAACCGTGCCCCTGACGGCAGACTTCCGCATTGACGTGGAAGACTACCTGCCTCGGGCCGACGGTCAGGCCGGCGCCATCATTTTCCCGAATCCCAATGCCCCCACCGGCCGCGCATTGAGCTTGCCCGAGGTCGAGCGCATCGTCGCCGGCAACCCCGGCGCCGTCGTGGTCGTCGATGAAGCCTATGTGGACTTCGGCGGGGAATCGGCGGTGGGGCTGGTCGCGCGCTACGACAACCTGCTCGTCGTGCAGACGCTATCCAAGTCGCGTTCGCTGGCCGGGTTGCGTGTGGGCTTCGCCGTGGGCAGCGCCGAGCTCATCGATGGGCTCGACCGCGTAAAGAACAGTTTCAACTCCTACCCCATTGATCGTCTCGCATCGGCTGGCGCAGTGGCGGCATTGGAAGATACAGAGTACTTTGAGAAGACTCGCCAAGCCGTGATCGAAACCCGGTCGCGGATGACGGCGGGCCTGGAGTCGCTGGGATTTGAGGTGTTGCCGTCGGCCGCGAATTTCGTGTTCGCGCGGCACCCCTCCAAAGATGCTTCGGGCCTCGCCGCCGCCTTGCGCGAGCGCAGCATCATCGTGCGTCATTTCCGTCATGCGCGCATCGATCAGTTTCTTCGCATTACCGTGGGCACGAACGAGCAAGTAGACGTGCTTTTGAAGGGGCTCGCAGAGGTCCTGCAAGCGTGATGGTCAGGGGCTTTTCAGCTTGAAAACTCTGGTGTCACTTTTGCTTCCTGGCCAAGTAGCACGGGCCGGGAAAACCCTGTAGAGTACGTATTTCGGTGTGCTCCACCAGTACAAAAAAGCACATCATCACTCAATAACAAACAAATGGAGCCTGGCCAATGAGCAATAAAGGGCAAACTCTGCAAGATCCGTTCCTGAACACGCTGCGCAAGGATCATGTGCCCGTGTCGATTTACTTGGTGAACGGTATCAAGCTTCAAGGGCAAATCGAATCTTTTGACCAGTACGTGGTGCTGCTGCGCAATACGGTTACGCAAATGGTCTACAAGCACGCCATTTCCACCGTTGTCCCCGCCCGCGCCGTGAATTTCCAGGTGGAAGTCCCTGCTGAGTAATCTCGCTCCAGCTGTACCTTTTTTTGCCCGCCAGACGGATGACGTCGGCGGGCATTTTCGCTTTGGCTCCAATATGGTGCATGTATGCGCGCTCTGATTATCAGCGTGGATCTGGGTGATCCGGACTTCACGGCCCATGCCGAGGAATTTGCCATGCTGGCCAAGGGCGCGGGCGCGGAAGTCGTCGGCACCTTGACCGCCCGGCGCGACCGGCCCGACGCCAAGTTCTTCATCGGCTCCGGCAAGGCGGACGAGGGCGTCGCGATGTCGCAAGCCTTGCTGGCCGACATCGTCCTCTTCGACCAACCCTTGTCGCCCGCCCAGCAGCGCAATCTGGAACGTGTCTTCAATCTGCGCGTGGTGGACCGCGTTGCCCTCATCCTGGACATCTTCGCGCTGCGCGCCAAGAGCCATGAAGGCAAGTTGCAGGTCGAGCTTGCGCAGCTGCAGCACCTGTCCACGCGCCTGACGCGCATGTGGAGCCACTTGGAACGTCAACGCGGCGGTATTGGCATGCGCGGGCCGGGTGAGTCGCAGCTTGAAATGGACCGCCGCATGATCGGCGCCAAGGTCAAGACGCTGCGCGAGCGGCTGGACCGTGTTGAGCGCCAACGCGTGACCCAGCGCCGCGCGCGGGCCCGGGGCGGTGCGCTGTCGGTTTCGCTTGTGGGTTACACCAACGCCGGCAAGTCCACGTTGTTCAATGCCTTGACCCGGGCGGATACCTACGCCGCCGACCAGCTATTCGCGACACTCGATACGACCACGCGGCGCATTTGGATCGAGGGCGCCGGGAACGTTGTGATATCGGACACTGTCGGATTCATCCGTGACCTGCCTCATGACCTGATCGCGGCGTTTCGCGCGACTCTGGAAGAGACGGTGCACGCGGATCTGTTGCTGCATGTGGTCGATGCGGCCAGTCCGCAGCGCGACGAACAGATTTTCGAAGTGAATAAAGTCCTCGCTGAAATCGGCGCCTCCGCCGTTCCCACCATCCTGGTATACAACAAGATTGACCGGGCTGGATTGGAACCCCGGGTGGAGCGCGATGCACATGGTACGATTGCGCGAGTATTTGTAAGCGCCACCGAGCGCGCCGGTCTGGATGCGTTGCGCGGGGCAATTGCGGAGACCGGACAGATTGTGGGAAACAATGCCGCGAATTATCAAACTCTTCAATCTGAATGACCCTGGTTGGGGTCGTGGGAATAACAATGGCTCCGAGCCGCCGCCGAAGCGGCCTCAAGGCAATGGAGACGGCCCTCCCGACCTGGACGAGGTCTGGCGCGATTTCAATAATCGCATCGGATCCCTGTTCGGTCGCAAGGGCGGTGGCGGTGGTAATAACCGCCCCGGCAACCGTGGCGGCATGACGCCGCCTTCGCCACGCGGTGCGCGCATCGGCCTGGGCGTCATTGCCCTGGTCGCAGTGGGCATCTGGGCGGCCAGCGGCTTCTACATCGTGCAAGAAGGCCAGGTCGCGGTTGTGACCCAGTTCGGCAAATACAAGAGCACGTCGCAGGCCGGTTTCCAATGGCGCCTGCCGTACCCGATTCAAAGCCAGGAAATCGTCAACGTGTCGCAGCTGCGCACGTTTGAAGTCGGTTTCCGCGGTGGTTCGCGCAACAAGGTGCTGCCTGAAGCGCTGATGCTCACGACGGACGAGAACATCGTCGATATGCAGTTCGTCGTCCAGTATCGCCTGCGGGCGGACGGCGCGCCGGACTACCTCTTCATGACGCGCGATCCGGACGAATCCGTCCGCCAAGCCTCTGAAACCGCCATGCGCGAAGTCGTGGGCAAGCAGTCGATGGACTTCGTGCTGTACGAAGGCCGTACGATGGTCGCCACCCAGGTCCAGGCGCTGATGCAGCAGATCCTTGATCGCTACCAGAGCGGTGTCCAGGTCAGCACGGTCGCCATTCAGAACGTTCAGCCGCCCGAGCAGGTGCAAGCCGCCTTTGATGATGCCGTCAAGGCCGGTCAAGACCGCGAGCGCCAGATCAACGAAGGCCAGGCTTACGCCAACCAGGTCGTGCCGCTGGCCAGTGGCCAGGCTTCGCGCATGACCGAACAGGCCGAAGGCTACAAGGCCAAGGTCGTAGGCGATGCGCAGGGTAATACGTCGCGCTTCACCAGCATTCTGGGCGAATACGAGAAAGCGCCGCAGGTCATGCGCCAGCGCATGTACCTGGAAAGCATGCAGGACATCTTCACGCGCGCCAGCAAGGTCATGGTCGACACCAAGAGCAACAACAACATGTTGTACCTGCCCTTGGACAAGATCATGCATCTGGCTGCCCAAGATGGCAGCAAGTCCAGCGTTGGCAACCCGGGTTCGCCTGCGTTGATCAGTCCGCCGGTCCAGCCGCCGTTGCGTAGCGGCGCGGTTCCGGTGCCTCAGTCTTCCGGCAGCAGCAATAGCAACACGCTGCCCCGCGACCGTACGTCGCGCTAACCCGGAGGAGTCCTGATCATGCAACGTTTTATGCCCATCCTGGTCGGCCTGCTCATCGTGCTGGCCGCCCTGTCTTCCTGCGTCTTCGTCGTGCGCGAGCGCGACTACGCCCTGGTGTTCTCGCTGGGTGAAGTGCGCAAGACCATTAGTGAACCCGGCCTGTATTTCAAGGCCCCGCCGCCGTTCCAGAACGTGGTGACGCTGGACAAGCGCGTTCTGACCATCGAGACCAACGAAGCCGAGCGCATCCAGACTTCCGAAAAGAAGAACCTGCTGATCGATTCGTACGTCAAGTGGCGTATTGCCGACCCCCGTCAATACTACGTTTCGACTGGCGGCAACGAGCGCGTGGCGCAAGAGCGCCTGCAAGCGCTGATCCGCGACGCGCTGAACGCATCGGTCAACGTGCGCACGGTGCGCGACGTGGTCTCGACCGAACGCGACAAGATCATGGCCGAGATCCTGACCAACGTGGCCAAGCGCGCCGAGCCCCTGGGCGTGCAGATCGTCGACGTGCGTTTGCGCCGCATCGAATTCGCCCCGGAAATTTCGGAGTCGGTGTATCGCCGCATGGAAGCGGAGCGTACGCGCGTCGCAAACGAGCTGCGTTCCATTGGTGCCGCCGAAGGCGAGAAGATCCGCGCCGAGGCCGACCGTCAACGCGAAGTGATCGTGGCCCAGGCGTATGCCAAGGCCCAAGGCATCATGGGCGAAGGCGATGCCGCCGCGGCATCGATCTACGCGCAGGCCTACGGCAAGAACCCGCAGTTCTACACGTACTACAAGAGCCTGGAAGCCTACCGCGCTTCGTTCTCGAAGCCGGGCGACGTGCTGGTGGTCGACCCCAGCTCCAGTTTCTTCCAGTTCATGAAGGACCCGGCGGGCGCAGCTTTGGCGCCGGTCACCGTGCCGGCCAAGTAAGGCGGCACGCGTAGCCAAACGGAAAGCCCCTTGGAAATCCAAGGGGCTTTTTACTGGCGCGGCGCTTGACCAAACAGGGTGGGGCGGCAATGGGGGACAGCTTTGGCTGCCTGCAATCCTGGCTGGCGCGGCCCGCCGACTCATGTACAATACCGCGTAAGCTAGAAAACATTCCGCAGCGGCTGAGCGGGCTTACGCCCCCTCAGCCGCTTTTTCGTTTGGGCGACGCCCACGCATCACTTGGCGTTCTTCAGGTAAACATTCATGGGTAACTGGTTGCTGCCCGAGAGCCTTGCCGACGTACTTCCGGCAGAGGCCCGGCGCATCGAGGAACTGCGCCGCGAACTTCTCGATCTGTACCGTACTTACGGCTTCGAGCTGGTCGCGCCGCCCCTGGTCGAATACATCGATTCATTGCTGTCCGGTACCGGTAGCGATCTGGATCTGCGCACGTGCAAACTGGTCGACCAGTTGACCGGACGCACGCTGGGCGTGCGGGCGGACATGACTCCTCAGGTCACGCGCATTGATGCGCACTTGTTGAATCGCGCCGGCGTGACCCGCCTGTGCTATTGCGGCAATGTGCTGCATGCCCGTCCGGCGGACTTGCTGTCCAGCCGCGAGCTGTTGCAGATCGGCGCCGAGATTTACGGTCATGCCGGTTTCGAAGCCGATCTGGAAATCATTCAGCTCGTGCTTGAAACGGTGGTGATCGCCGGGGTGCGCAACCCCCGTCTGGACTTGTGCCATTCGGGCGTGGTTCGCGCCATCCTGGAATCCGACCCCGCTGCCGTGGCAGTGTCGCAGGAGATCATCCGCCTGCTGCGCGAGAAAGACGTGCCGGGTCTGGGTGAGCTGGCCCAGCGCGCGCCGGGCATGCGGAATGAAACGTTGAAGGCGTTGCAGTTGCTGCCGACGCTGTATGGCGGGGCTGAAGTGCTGAAGGCGGCGCGTCGGGATCTGCCCCTGTTGCCGGGCGTCGCGGTGGCGCTGGATGCATTGCAGGTGGTGGTGGATGCGATGCCGAATGTCGCGTTCAGCGTTGATCTTGCCGATGTGGGCGGCTATGGCTACCACTCCGGCGTGAAGTTCGCGCTGTATGCGGAAGGCTGGCACGACGCGCTGGTCAGCGGTGGTCGCTATGACGACGTCAGCCGAGCCTTTGGCCGGGCGCGTCCGGCTACTGGTTTCAGTCTGGATTTACGCAAACTGGCGGCGGGTTTGCCGCCAGCGGAACGGGCGCGTGCGGTTCGCGCGCCTTGGGGGCAGGCCCCCGCTCTGACCGAGGCGGTTCGCCGCCTGCGCCGGTCAGGGGAGATTGTCGTTCAGGTATTGCCCGGTCACGAGCAGGATCAGGACGAATTCGTTTGCGATCGCGAGCTGGTGCTGCAAGATGGCGCCTGGACGGTCAGAACGCTGTGACTAACTCCCTCTTGGAAACAAGAGGGCCGCGGGGAGATTTCCGGATTTCCCGAGAAACTCGATATTGATTCGTAACATGAGCAAGAACGTAGTCGTAATCGGCACCCAATGGGGTGACGAGGGCAAAGGCAAGATCGTCGATTGGCTGGCGGAATCCGTCCAAGGCGTGGTCCGCTTCCAGGGTGGTCACAATGCCGGCCATACGCTGTGGATCAATGGCAAGAAGACGATTCTTCGCCTGATCCCGTCCGGCATCATGCATCCCGGCGTCACCTGCTTTATCGGCAACGGCGTCGTGCTGTCCCCGGAAGCCCTGCTCAAGGAAATCGAAGAGCTGGAGGCTGCCGGCCTGGATGTGCGCTCGCGCCTGCAGATTTCCGAAATCTGCCCGCTGATCCTGCCGTACCACGTGGCCATCGACAAGGCGCGCGAAGCGCGTAAGGGCGAAGGCAAGATCGGCACGACCGGTCGTGGAATCGGTCCGGCCTACGAGGACAAGGTTGCCCGCCGCGCGCTGCGCGTGCAGGACCTCTTCAATCCTTCGTTGTTCGACGAGAAGCTCGCCGAAGTGCTGGATTACCACAACTTCGTGCTGACCAAGTACCTGGGCGCCGAAGCGGTTTCCGCCAACGAAGTGCGCGATCAGGCCATGGCCCTGGCTCCGGCCATCGCACCGATGGTCAAGGACGTGTCCAGCAATCTGTACGCCATGCAGCAGGAAGGCAAGCGCCTTCTGTTTGAAGGCGCGCAGGGCGCTTTGCTGGACGTCGATCACGGCACGTACCCCTTCGTCACCAGCAGCAATTGCGTGGCGGGCGCGGCGTCGGCTGGCGCTGGCGTGGGTCCGCAGCAGCTGGACTACGTCCTGGGCATCACCAAGGCCTACACGACTCGCGTTGGTTCGGGTCCGTTCCCGACCGAACTGGTCGACGAGATCGGTACGCGCCTGGCCACGATCGGCAAGGAATTCGGTTCGGTCACCGGCCGTCCGCGCCGTTGCGGCTGGTTCGATGGCGCCGCGCTGAAGCGATCGGTTCGCCTGAATGGCATTTCCGGCCTTTGCATCACCAAGCTGGACGTGCTGGACGGTCTGGAAACCATCCAGTTGGGCGTGGGTTACCGCGTCAACGGTGAATTCCGCGACGTGCTGCCGTACGGCGCCCACGCCGTCGCGCAAGCGCAGCCGGTGCTGGAAGAGCTGCCGGGCTGGTCGGAATCGACCGTCGGCATCACCGAGTACGACAAGCTGCCCGAGGCCGCCCGTCGCTACCTGGAGCGCGTTGCCGAAGTTTGCGGTGTGCCGATCGACCTGGTGTCGACCGGTCCTGACCGCAATGAAACCATTGTCCTGCGTCATCCCCTGAAGAGCTGACATCGGGTTAATATTCCAAAGGCCGCCGCCGGTCTCATACCGGCGGCGGCCTTTTCGTATCTTTAAGCAGGAGATGCTTGCCTATGAGCGCGCCGACCAATGATGACAGCCATCTGTGGGTGACGTGGGACGATTACAACCGCTTGATCGAACGCCTGACTTTGCAGGTGCATCAATCGGGATGGAAGTTCGACAAGATTCTTTGTCTGGCGCGCGGTGGTATGCGCGTCGGTGACGTCATGTCCCGCATTTTCGATGTGCCGCTGGGTATCCTGGCGACGAGCAGCTACCGCGAGGCGGCCGGCACGAAGCAAGGCGACATGGATATCGCCCAGTTCATCACCATTACGCGCGGCACATTGTCCGGGCGGGTGTTGTTGGTGGACGACATGGTCGATACCGGAAAGACCTTCAGCAAGGTCTATGATCACTTGAAGAGCCAGTTCGCTGATATCACCGAACTGCGCAGCGCGGTCCTGTGGTGGAAGGGGCATTCCCAGGCAACGCCCGACTACTATGTCGAGAAGCTGCCGACGAACCCCTGGATCCACCAGCCGTTCGAAGATTACGACAGCCTGCGTCCGCACCAGCTTGAGGCCTGGATCCGCAAGGGCTCCCAGGGCTGAGCCGGCACCGGCCAGAGGAGGGGCGCCAGGCAGCCTTCAGGCCCCAAGTGTCCCTCCTAGTAGTCAAAATGGCCATGACCATGCTAGAATCGCTGGTTATCGCTAAACCGAACTTGGCTTGTTACTCTTTGGGTAGTCTTTGGGTAACGGAAACAGCCAGCGCAAATCCGGATAATAGATATCGGATTGCGCTCCAAGGTTCCTCGTTTCCGCGGTACTCCCTTTGTGTTGTGGTTGCGTGCCTGGTCTGCCAGCGCATGCCCATAGGGCGAAGG
This sequence comes from Achromobacter sp. MYb9, assembly GCF_002975275.1. GTDB lineage: Bacteria > Pseudomonadota > Gammaproteobacteria > Burkholderiales > Burkholderiaceae_B > Achromobacter. Next base: position 30,679 of record NZ_PCOQ01000026.1, read on the forward strand.
GATGTTTTCGCGGACCTGGACCCGCGGCAGCGTTGCTGGTAAGCAAGCCAGGTTTGTCATCAACTTTTGTTACCCTACAAGCAGGCCAATCACTTTATGCCTATCGTTCGACTGAAGGAAAACGAACCGTTTGAAGCCGCTCTGCGTCGCTTCAAGCGCACCATCGAAAAGACCGGTTTGCTCACCGAGCTGCGTTCGCGCGAGTTCTATGAGAAGCCCACGGCCGAGCGCAAGCGCAAGCACGCCGCCGCTGTGAAGCGCCACTACAAGCGCATCCGTAGCCAACAACTGCCCCCGCGCCTGTATTGATTTTTGATTCCCGAATCTATTGATTCCAGAATCATTCATCCAGGATCTACTCGCCCGAGTCGACGTCGTCGACGTAGTCGGGCGATATGTGCAGTTGCGAAAGGGTGGGGCCAACCTGCTTGGCCTGTGCCCCTTTCATAACGAAAAAAGTCCGTCCTTTACTGTCAGCCCCACCAAGCAGTTCTACCACTGCTTCGGTTGTGGAGCACACGGCAGTGCCATCACTTTCCTGATGGAACATACGGGCACCAGTTTCCCCGAAGCCGTGCGTACGCTCGCGGCTTCGGCGGGAATGACGGTCCCCGAAGAAAATCGCAGTCCACGCCAGCAGCAGGAATCCGTGCGCCGCAAGGCCGAGGAATCCCGCCATACGCAGGTGCTGGATGCCGCGCAGGCGCATTACCTGAAGCAGTTGCGTGCGTCGCCAGCGGCGATCCGTTATCTGAAGCAGCGTGGCCTGACCGGTGAAATCGCGGCGCATTTCGGCTTGGGGTGGTCGGGTACCGACCGCCATGGCCTGTCGCAGGTTTTTCCCAATTACGATGACCCCACGTTGGTGGAGTCAGGGCTGGTCATTGAGTCCGAAGACGGTCGTCGCTACGACCGCTTCCGAGAACGCGTCATGTTTCCCATCCGCAACGTGCGGGGCAGCCTGATCGGATTCGGCGGACGCATCATTGGCAAAGGCGAGCCCAAATACCTGAATTCTCCCGAAACGCCTCTGTTTTCGAAGGGCCACGAGCTCTACGGCCTGTGGGAGGCGCGCCAGTCCATCCGCCAGGAAGGGCAGGTGATCGTGGTCGAAGGCTATATGGATGTGGTCGGCCTGGCGCAGCAGGGCATCGCGAACGCGGTGGCCACGCTGGGCACGGCCACTACGCCCGATCACGTGAAGAAGCTGCTGCGCGCCAGTGACAAGGTGATTTTCAGTTTTGACGGCGATGGAGCCGGCCGGCGCGCCGCCTGGCGAGCGTTGCAGGCTTGCCTGCCCGTCTTGCGTGACGATATTGCAATTCGGTTCCTGTTCCTGCCATCCGAGCACGACCCGGATTCCTATGTGCGCGAATTGGGCGCCGAAGCCTTCCGGGCTTGCCTGGCCGATGCGGTGGCGCTGTCGCGTTTCCTGTTGGACGAGCTGGCATCGCGGCACAACATGAACGAGGCCGAAGGACGCGCCAGTTGCCTGCATGAAGCCAAGCCGCTCTTGGCGGCGATTCCCGAATGCGCGCTGCGTGTGCAGATCGAGCGGGAAATGGCCAAGCTGGTGCAACTGACACCGGAAGAGATGGCGCAGATCCTGGCGCAACAGCCGGCCAAGCCGTTTGCGCCCACGGCCGCGCCCAAACTGGCAGGCGAGGTAACGGCATCTTCCGCGGCGGACCATGAAGGTGGTCACCCGGACATGGGCTATGACTTTGCCGGGCATGATTTTCACGACATTCCTGCCGACGAGCCGGATTTCCCCGATTACGGTCAATTCGCGTCGCAAGGCGGCGGCGAATTCACGGGTGGCGGTCAGCGCGCGGGCGGCAAACAGGAATGGAAGGGCAAGAGCGACTGGAAAAGCAAAGGCGACTGGAAAGGCGGTAAAGGCAACTGGAAGGGGCGTCGAGACAACGACGTCGGGGGCTTCGAAGGCCGCCGCACCATGCCGTCGTTGGCCAAGCGCTTGCTTGGGTTGTTGCTGGCACATCCCGAGCTGGTGGACTCCATGGGAGACCAGCAGCTTGAAGTCATCGACCATGGCCCCCATCTAGGATTGGTAAGGGACTTGATCATGCTGGCGCAATCCAGCGGCGCGCGCCATGTTGGCGCCCTGCTGGAAGCGGCCGAGCCCGATTCGGACCTGGCCACGGTACTCAAGGGATTGCGAGCGGATATTCTGTCCCAAGAAGACCTTCCAGATCCTCAAACCGAATGGGATGATGCGTTGAGACGCATTGAATTCGATTCGGCCAAGCTTGAAATGGCCAAGTTGGCGGCCGCCGGATTGTCGACGGACGAGGCGCGCAAGCGCTACGTGGAGCTATCCAGCCGCATGGCAACGCTGAAAGGTGCCGGGATACGCTAAATGCGCTAAAATCAAAGGTTGTCCGCTAGCCGAGGGTTGCTGGTGGGTGGGCAAAGCGCGGGAAAACCTGGGGGAAGGCCAGGTGGGGAAGCCTCGGGTCCGTCTTCTTTGCTCCATTGGTGCGTTTTCAGTTGATTGCAGCTTATTCTTCCTGAATTTGCTGATAGTCCTGGCGCGAATGTGGGGTTGGTGCGAGAGATCACGGAATCTATTGCAGCGGGCGGAATCTAACCCAGTAGTGATGTTGAAGACAGGTTTAAAGGCACGGTTGAAGGCATGGTTGAAGACCCGGTTGAAGGCGTGTCTGGAAAGTACTTGTAGGCGCTTTGTGCATGACGGCACGCTGCGTTTGAAGATGTTGAAGATGTGTAGTGCTAGATGTATAGCGCCATTTGATCCGCAGAAATTATCAGGTCCGCGCGTCAAAATTGTTACATAGTTAATTAATATAGCTGATAGCTGAGCGGTGAATCAGGCAGTTCAACGGCGTGTCGTTTCGCGTAGCGTTAGTGGTCTGGGTGCTGTGTCTACATAAGCTGCTAGGGGTGCATCCCCATAAGCAAGCAAAGCCTATTTATAGGCAGGCAGCCCCCCCAACGCCCGGAATCCGCCGTGGAATGAGGTCATGCACGTCAAGCGTCCCAACGGTATTGCACCGCCCCGACGCCAAGCGGGCTCGCAAGAGCTGGCGCTGCGAACAACGCAGCCGCATGAACTCCGCCGATTCACCAGTTTTACCCGTATTTTGCGCCGCGCCGGGCCACCGTCCAGGGCGGCTTTATGCGGTGCAACATGCCCAAACGGGTTGCGACGACCACGGAAGCGACTATGACCAAATCCACCGGCAAATCCTCCTCTGCAATTGATGCGGCTGAACTCAAGGCCCCTGCGGCCAAGCGCGCCGTAAGCATGGCGGCGGAAAAAGCGCCCGCCAAAACGGCGGTGAAGGTCGCCAAGCCCGCTGCCAAGACGGCTGCCAAGAAGGCAACCAAAACGGCCGCGGCTGATAAGCCCGAAAAAGTGACGAAGGCTCGCGCCAAGAAGGCTGAGGATAAGCTCGCCGACTTGGTGGGTGGCAGCGCGCCCCGTTCGGGTCCGGTACCCAGCGGTCGCCGCCCGGGCCGCCCCGCCAAGAACGCCAATAACGACGGCGATGGTTTCGACGACACGATGGACGGCGAAGGCGAAGTGCTGCCTGACCTGAAGCCGCCCAAGCGCGGCGGCAAGCGCGGCAAGGCAGATCCCAAGGATCTGATCGCCCGTGGCCCCGTCACGCCGGAAGAATACGAAGCGCGCCGCAACCGCCTGAAGCAGCTGATCAAGCTGGGCAAGGACCGCGGCTACCTGACCTACGGCGAAATCAACGATCATCTGCCTGACGATCTGGTCGACGCGGAAGCGATCGACGGCATCATCAGCACGTTCAGCGACATGGGCATCGCGGTCTACGACCAGGCCCCCGACGCCGAAACGCTGCTGATGAGCGAAAACGCGCCGGTCGCGTCCAACGACGACGACGTCGAAGACGAAGCCGAAGCGGCGCTGACCACCGTCGACTCCGATTTCGGTCGCACCACCGACCCCGTGCGCATGTACATGCGCGAAATGGGTTCGGTCGAACTGCTGACCCGCGAAGGCGAAATCGAGATCGCCAAGCGTATCGAAGACGGCCTGAAGCACATGGTCATGGCCATCTCGGCCTGCCCGACCACGATCAACGAGATCCTGGCCCACATCCTGCGCGTGCGGGAAGGCCAGGCGCAGATCGACGAAGTCGTCGATGGCCTGGTTGATCCGGAAGACGGCGAAGAATACGCCGGCGCCGGCGTTACCGCCGACGAAGACGAAAGCGATGACGGCCCGGCGGGCGGCATGTCCAGCAAGCAGCTGGAAGACCTGCGCGTGAAGGCGTTGGCCAAGTTCGACGAGGTCAGCAAGCAGTTCGACAAGATGCGCCTGTCGTACGAGAAGGACGGCTACAAGTCGGACATCTACGTGCGTGCCCAGGAATCCATCCAGAACGAACTGATGGGCATCCGCTTCACGGCCAAGATGGTCGAAAAGCTGGCCGACACGTTGCGCAGCCAGGTTGAAGAAGTGCGCCAGCTTGAGCGCGCCGTCCTGCACACGTGTGTGGATCGTGCCGGCATGCCGCGCACGCACTTCATCAAGGTCTTCCCGGGCAACGAAACCAACCTGCAGTGGGTGGTGGACGAAGTCGCCGCTGGCCATCCGTACGCCGAGACGCTGGAACGCCAGATTCCCGCCGTGCAGGAATTGCAGCAAAAGCTGATCGACCTGCAAACGCGCGTCGTGCTGCCGCTGAAAGACCTGAAAGACGTCAACAAGCGTATGGCCACCGGCGAAGCCAAGGCTCGCAAGGCCAAGCGCGAAATGACCGAGGCCAACCTGCGCCTGGTGATCTCGATCGCCAAGAAGTATACGAACCGTGGCCTGCAGTTCCTGGATCTGATCCAGGAAGGCAACATCGGCTTGATGAAGGCCGTGGACAAGTTCGAATACCGCCGCGGCTACAAGTTCTCGACGTACGCCACGTGGTGGATCCGTCAGGCCATCACGCGTTCGATCGCCGACCAGGCGCGTACCATCCGTATCCCGGTTCACATGATCGAAACGATCAACAAGATGAACCGGATCAGCCGTCAGATTCTGCAGGAAACCGGTGCCGAGCCGGATCCCGCGACCCTGGCGCAGAAGATGGACATGCCGGAAGACAAGATCCGCAAGATCCTGAAGATCGCGAAGGAACCGATCTCCATGGAAACGCCGATTGGTGACGACGATGACTCGCACCTGGGCGATTTCATCGAAGACACGTCCACCCTGGCACCTTCGGACGCGGCTCTGCACGGCTCCATGCGTGATGTGGTCAAGGAAGTGCTAGACTCTCTCACCCCGCGTGAAGCCAAGGTTCTGCGTATGCGTTTCGGCATCGAAATGAGCACCGACCAGACCCTGGAAGAAGTGGGCAAGCAATTCGACGTCACGCGTGAGCGCATTCGCCAAATAGAGGCTAAAGCACTGCGCAAGCTGCGTCACCCCAGCCGGGCCGATAAGCTGAAGAGCTTCCTGGAAGGGCAGTAATCGTTTCCTGGGCCTCTAGCTCATGCCTGGTTAGAGCAGCGGACTCATAATCCGTTGGTGCCGAGTTCGACTCTCGGGGGGCCTACCAAAGAAATCCTGAGAAATCAGGTACCTACAGCCGCCAGCAATGGCGGCTGTTTCGTTTTTGCCATTTGACTGTGCCAAGCCCGATGCATCCGTTGGCGGCGTCTGCAGTGAGGCTGGACATGGCGCCCCGGCGCTTGTATTAGTGTTTTGCCGGAAAGTCGCTGGGCCAGCGCATGGCTTCGGGCGCTTTCGATGCGCATGGGTCTGGTGCTTTGGCGGGCTGACTGTCGGGCCTTTCCGCCACGCGCCTTTCCGCCGTACCAAACAAGCTTGTGGCCAGAATCTTGACTAAATCGCTGTCTTGCATCGCCATCCCCTTCAGCAGAGAACTTCCTTCATCTCATCCTGCGAGCTCAAAGCCTTGCAGCGTGTCCGGTATACGCTATTCCCAAATGCGACGCACTGCCATCGGTAGGAAGTCGTATCCCTGCAATCTAGTCATCCCGCATGGGTATGGGAAAACTATCTCGGGCGGCTTTTCGTCGGGTCCTGTCCCAGGAGTGTGTAAGGATTGCGCATTTGGGAGGCTCTGAAAAAAAGGCCCGCCGTAGCGGGCCTTCAGTTTAGTGTTTTGGTGAAAAATCGCTGGGCCACCGTAGAAACTTGTCAGTCGGGTTTTGAGAGTCCATAGTGGCCTCCTATCGCAGGGTTTACTTGCCAGTTGGACCGTGCCATGTAGCAGCGGTTCAACATTATCGAGCGGCGAGCGACCGCGAAACCGTGGAAAACGACCAGCTTAAGCCCTTACTTCGCGTGCGCGAACAAGGGCTGTTTTGATAAGTAATTGATATATAAGAAATATATATCTGAATTGATGTGTTTCGGCCTAATGGCGGATCTTAGGTGCGCAAATAGTAGAGCTGTAGCCAGTCGGACAAATATGTCTGGATGACTGTGCTGAAATGCGCGTCCAATTGCCGGGCTACGGCGTCCATGTCTTCAGGGGTAGCCGTTGGTGGCACAACCACTGGATTGCTCATATGGAGCGTATAGCGCACGCCAGGAAGACGCTCGAGGTGCACGGGAACCAGTCGTGCGCCGCTGGTCGCCGCGAGGCGTATTGCTACGGAGAGGTTTCCGCCATGGGGTAGCGGCCGGCCAAACGTTGGAAAATGGATTTGCTTGCCGCGCGCTTCGTCCAAATGGAGGAGCACGAAAGTGTCGGGCCGTTGCAACTGGCGTAGCAGTTGCCGAGTGGTGCCGATCCCGGGGGGCAATATTGCAGCATTGGCGCGCGGGCGTAGCTTGACGCTCAAGCGCTGGCGGAACCGGTTCAAGAAAGGTCGAGTGACTGTCGTGCCATGCCGTCCCGTCAATGCCAGCAATGCGCCGCCCATGGTGTCGCCCAGATTGGCCGTATGCACGGTGACGAAGATCACCGGCCGGCGGTCTTGCAGAATTTCGGCCAATGCGGAAGGGTCCGCCGCCTGCACCCGCGTGCTGTTGCTGATGCGGTCGCTGATCAGCGTTTCCAGGAAGGTGCGGCCGGCGTTCTGTCGCAGTTGCGCGATCAGATCGTTGATTTGCTCGCCGTCGCGCAGATCCGGCCGCAACATGGCTAACGCGGCGCGTGCCCGTTGTTCCATCTCTTTACGCTCAGCCCGGCCGTAACGCCCACGCCAAGCTCCTATCGCCGAACAACGCTCGACAGAGATAAGGCGGAGCAGGTAATACAAGCCGAATTCCAAGGCCCCGCTTGCCGGATCTTGCAGCCAATAGCGAACCCAACGACGAAGTGACTCCGGCTCCCACAACGCGGATAGCAGCCTGGGCGGTACCGCGTTCAGGCCTTTAGGGGGGCGGACGAGCGGGACGGTACGTTTATGCAATACCAGCATGGGGCAGCCTGTAATGGAAAGAGCTACGTGCACTTGGAAGCCTAGCTGCGTGATGGAGCGGCGGCGTCCCAAACCTGATGATCGAGGGAAGCGTGGCTGTCCACGACTCACGCCGGAAAAGCCCCGTAATCCATACCGCAGGCGTTATCCGGGGGCTAACCGGAAACCGCGGCCCACATCGTGTCGATCGATTCTGTGATGCCACTTGGCTCCGCAGGTCATGCAGCAATATTGGTCAACGCGGCCCCCGGTTTCTCTCGCCAAAATGGGGTTCAAGTGTGCGGCCATAGACCCCAGGAACCGGAGCGCGGGGTGCGGGTCCGACCTAGGGCGGCATACCGCCAAGGCATGGCAGGGGTCGCACAGTCCGACCTCGATGTGGACGTCTTTGGTGTCGCTATAGGCGCTTATGTGACGATATGGCTCTAGTTGCTGCATGCAGATCATCTCCAAACCGGAGCTTTGGTGTTTAAGGGAGCGCGCCTGGCCCCTGAATCGGCTTCGCATTCGAACGTGCGCATGCCTGAGGGGCGCTCAATGCGTGCCGCTTCTGCGGCAACGCATTGAGCGCATTGGTACTTAGGCTGCCTTCTTCCAGTAGGTGTAGGTCCGCAGGATGTGCAGTTCGATCGCCGTTGCGCCTTCAAGCAGGGCTGCCGGGATCCGTGCAGCCCCCCCCGTCCAGCGCATACTCATTCCATGGACATCCTGCTGTTCGTGCAGGCCTTCCAGGCGGGGATCTTGCAAATCAATGGCATGACGGCCTGAGGGCGTTTCCACCACGATTTGCGACAAACCGACGCCGACCTTGCGAAGGTCCCGGCGGGCATGCGCGGTGGTGTCACGGACCACGGCCGAGTGCGACGCAATGATCACGTCGCCGTCCACAGGGGCCGAAAGTTCGAAACGTACTGAACCTTCGTTGGAACCGTTGACCGACTCGATGGTACGGTCGCCGATCTGAAGGTGTAGGCCGGTTTCGGTGACGCGGCGGACGCCCGTAAGTTGTTCCGCACGCTTGAGAATCGATTTGCGCAGCGCCTCGATGACCGGACCGCCACGCACGACTTCGATACCTTCGATCTGCGGGCGTCCTTCGATGACGCCGAAGTCGGGATTCATGGCGACGCTTGCGGCGTTTTCGAACATGTCGCGGTTGCCCGTGTCGACATACGATTCCGCAGCAGCCCCTTCAGCAATGAGGATGTCGAATTGATCAAGCTCGACGTGGAAGTACTCGAACGACGTGCGATTGAATTCCTGGGTAACCGTCTGGCCGTTGACCAGCAGCATGGCCGGTACCAGCTTGCCGTCGAAGTACATGTGGTGGCCCGGCGAAACGTAGAGATCGCGATTGGGCACATTCGGAGCCAAAGAACCGGCGCTAAAGCGCACGGGATACGCGCGAATCGCATCCGAGGCCTTGATGCGGCTGCTGTTCAGCTTCCGATGGCCAACCCACTTCACCGTCGCGATTCCGCCACGGGCGGTAAGAAGGCGATCGCCGGCCTGAATCTCTTCCACCGGCTTCTCGCCGTCCACTGTTGCAATCCGGGTGCCGCGGAGATAGCAAGCGAAAACCACATTACCGGAACCGTCGATGCTGAAGGTGGCGCCGGCGGGGTAGTCGGTGATTTGAAAGGACGCCAGATTGGTAGTGATGGGAATCGGGCCGCTGGACACGAATTGCACTTGCAGCACGCCAGTAGCTTCATCGAAGGAAACCTGGTTGCCGACCGTATTCGCGCCGATGAGGTTGTCTTTTTCGACGATCAGTTGGTCGCCGTTAGAGAGGCCCGAAATCGTCGGAAAGGTGGAAAGATTCAGATCGATCGTCGGCATGATCACTTTCAGCGTGCCGGTACCGTTAGCGTCGAAATTGATCTTGGTGTTTTCCAGCAAAGAGACGTCAAGTAGTTCGCCTCCGTATTGCAGCGAGGAGTCCGCACCAATGTTGTAGGTGATGGCATTTGCGGCGGTCACGCCGGCGACGCCCGAAACCACGACATTCGCTCCGTTGATCGCGCTGACGGTGTTGGTTTGCAGTACGCCTGCGCCCACCGTCGGATTCAAGGTTACATCGACGCCGTCAACGATAAGGTTACTGTTGCCCAGCAGTTCGGCATTAATAATGTCGTCTGCAGGGGCATTCGTGGAGTTAATGATCTCGGTGGTATTCGATCCAACGGAAATATCTAATGCCATGGTGTCCCTCGGGATTTTTTGCGTAAAGGTGTCCCCACCGGGTGCATAAATGCACTCGGACATATTCTTGGGGCGGGAAATGAGCGCTACCTAAGTCGTAGCTGGTGAGGTGGCGCTAACGGAAAATGGGCGACATTGACTTTCTCCCATATGGAAAGTTGTGCGAGTGAAACGCGCTAGAACGGTGTTAGTAATCGATGGTTCGAGTTACTTGAGGCAATTATTAATGAAGCTGAGTTACCCATTTATAGGGATAACCCTATATGGAAAAAAAACGCAAACGTTTTGCAATCGAATTAAATGTCTGTTACTAAATCAGCAAAAAGGGGGGATTTATGCCTAGTTTTATGAGTAAAAAATACGAAATTTTTCAGAAATAGCGAAATTTCGCCCAAAAAAGGCAAAAATCGGTCGCTAGTGTCAAATTATTGCGAAAGTGTTTTATATCGAAATATAACAAGCAATGATATTTTTAAGCGCGCATTCAGAATTTCGGGCGAAGTTACAAAATATTCTTCTGAATCATATTTGACGGCTTGTATTTCTTTTTAATCTCAATTTTTTTATTGACCGGGGTTTTCGAGTACCTGCACATGGTGTTGTGCAACGTATCCGGCTATGCGAATCAGGCAGCCTGAAGAGCCCAATGGCCGATCTCGGGGAAATGCAGAGGGCGTGATCAATGTGCGAAAAAATATGCGGACCGGCGTGAAAGGACGGCGAGCAGTGGCTTCGGCCGCAACAGACGGAAAGGAAGGCGTGTGCGTCTTATGTGGTATTTCGTTGGCACTGGGGGCGCGGGCCAAGAGAGGGCCTGCATATCGGCGGGAGCGATGCAGGACGAGCGTCCTCCTGCATGGGGAGATGCTCTGTACGTTGGATCAGACCGCCAGGCGGAATCCGTCCTCGACGCCCCATTTACCGATTTTGTGCAGCCAGCGTGTGTCGCACTGTATGCATCGATAGTGATTGATGCGTTCGACGGCATCCTGATCGCCAGGACGGGAGTCACCTTGCGGAGTAAAGCCTTGATACCGGAGGTTGTCGTGGGGAGGAATCCCTGCCATACCGGATGCCAGGCTATAGCAGGCGTCGCACAACACGATTGTCACGGGAGCCTCTATTCGTGCTGAGTATTGCAAAGATAGGCTGACTGAGCCGCGTTGAGTCTGCGGGCCGCCAGGCCGAGCCTACGACGAAGGCGCGTTAGAAGTGGCCATGTCGTGGTCGGGACGAAGAACGAGTACCGAAAGAACACTGTATGAGGTGACATTTTGTCGTCCCGTCGTTACGACTGTTCAAAAAGGGGACGGACTTTATGTTAAGAGTTCTTTCCATGATATTCAAGCGAGCCCATGCTTGCATCCTCCTCCTGGGAAGTTGATGTGCCCACTTCGTTGGCAATTTGAAAGCTAATAATTCAAAAATGGACTTTATATATCTAGTTGACCACTAAATGTATATATTTGATACTTTGGCGCTGTAATCACGTGCGGCACCTTAACGGCGGAGTTAACCGGCCGTTGCGGGCCGGCTTCACGTTCCAACCGATTGTGGGCTGAGGGAGAGGACTGTCACCGAGCTGAAGTGCTCTATTTTGACGCATGTAAAGCACGCGCCCATTCAATACTGGGGTTCTCCATCACTGCTTGGATGCCAGTAGTAGAAAGGCAAAGCCGGGCAGGCAGAAGTTCTGAAATGAGTGCTGCTATTGAGAGAACCGGCGCGTACGGATCCGGGGGATCTGGACTATGTCTTATTCGAGTTCACGACGCGCCAGGAACGTTCTATATGCGCGAAGATGTCGTAGGGGGATGCTGACCTCACGACTGTCCGCGCTGTTTTGCTGTGAATCCTTGCGACGCAGAGAATTGGAATACGGAAGGGCATCATTGCGAACCCTTACATTGCTGTTACGAATAAGCGGCTAGGATTCCGATATTCGAAAATTGGATGCTTAGTATGAATAGCGAGAAACCGTCGCCCGAGCCGAACAAGCGGCGCTGGCCATTCGGATATGGCGAGGAACGGGAATGCAAGGTGGCTGCCAACGTTTGAAAGAACGTCGGCGTCGTTGCGGTGACGCCTAACGAGGCGCCATTCCTTTGCTTAGCCTGACCGGCGCTTCCAGCAGCGAGGCCGTCATTCCGTCCCGTTCGTGGACACAGGGCTCTTCCCGCAAGCCCTTCATGAAATCATCATAGAGTTCACCCGTCACGCCGGCTGGCCGCTTCAAGTCGGCGGAGAGCTGATAGGCGCGCAGCAGCACGGATCGCAGCCGTTTGACCTCCCATAGCAAAGAGATGACGTCGGCGTTCCAGGGCTGGCGCTCGCGGATGTTGCGCAGGTCGGCGTGGGTGAGGGGGGCTTTGAACGGCATGATGGAAAACACTGTTTGTATATACAGTATATTCCACAAAAAAAACGGGGCCATTCCTTTTCCTTTTGGGGGGCGGCAGGCAGGGCGATAGCGCTGCCTGTCAGCCGTCCGTTGGCATTCGCGCAGTACGACCGAGCAAGCGGGATGCGGCCAGCGGCAATAGCTTGTTCTCGATGATCCAGATGTTGGCCATCGGGTTGGGCGTAACGATAGGTGGGGGACTAGTCGGCATTTCGGCACGCTGAAGCGGCGAGCGGAACCCGGCGCGGACGGGAGCGGGGAATGCACGAAATGAGCGCTCAAGCTGCGCGCCAAAGCCCGCGCAGAAATGGAAGAGCGCCCCAGCTCTAGATGAGTCTGGGGCGCTCCTGCCCGGCTTCGCACGCGATGGGTGTCAGACAGCCCGGCAACTCCAATCTACTGCCGAGGTAGGGCCTCGGCAATAGGGAAAACCCTGAAAAATTAGCGGGTTACAAGATTTCCCGGTTGACGTTTTTCGCAGGGCTCGGCGTGGCAGAAAGTCGCTCGGCCGGGCTTTCCTTGGCGCCTGGGACGCGCTATTCAGGCGTGTCAATGCACCTGTGCCCATTTTGCCCGCCTCGGCATCTGCGAATTGTCGTCCCTGCCTGCCACGCCGACACTGAATCCCACATTCATTGCATCGGAGAGCAGACATGTGGGGCATTCGTAAGCGTCAGTTGGGCCAAGGCATGACCGAGTACATCGTGGTCGTCGCGCTGGTCGCGGTGGCCGCAATTGCCGTCTATCAGTATTTCGGGCAAGTCGTGCGTTCCCAAACCGCCGCCATGGCCCGCGAACTCGCGGGCGAAGACGGCAGCACGCAGAGTCGCGCGGCGCAGCAGGCGGCGCAGAAGGCCGCGGCTCAGACCAAGGCACGTTCGCTCAAGTCCTTTACCGGCAACGCGGCGGATGCGAAGTGACGCTGCCAAGGCGTACGCATGCCGTCCGTCAGCATGGCCAAGCGTTGGTCTTGGGCATGCTGATCGTGGCGGTCGCCGTGGTGTCCCTGGTTGTGCTTTACAACCTGGGCCAAACGGTCGAAGGCCGGGTCCGGCTGACGCACGCCGCCGATGCGGCCGCCTATAGTGGCGCGCTTGAACAAGCGCGCACGCTGAACGCCATCGCTTATGTCAACCGGACGCAGATCGCCCATCAGGTTGCGATGGCGCATCTGGTGACGCTGGCGGCGTCCGCGCAGTATGGCCGCACGCTGCAGTCGCAGCGCAACCGCGGCAATCCTCCCGTCAGCTTGATCGCGATGTTGTTTGGCCCCGACATGGGGCTGGCCTATCGAGCAGGCCAGGCGCTGCCCGACGCCGAGGCGCGGCTGGCCGGCGCCTTCGCGCAACATGATCGTGTTGTGTATCAGGTGCTTGAAAAGGCTGCGGCGTCCGCCATGACGGAATTGCCTGCATCCCGCGACCGCGTCATGCGCGAGGTGCTTGCCGCCAATTTCTCGGAGGACGGAGCGGAGGCAAGCGCGGGCGCGCAGGGATTGACGTTGCAGATGCTGTCGGATGCATGGCCGGGATTCATTGAACGCAGTGCCGCTACGCGCCAATCTGGCCTGCGACCAGCGGTCGAGCAGGCGGCTGAGCGTTACGGGTTCCTGAAGAAAAGGAATTACACGCGACGCAATCCATGGCTTGTCAGTACACGCTGCCCGTTCTTTCGGCACGAACTGCGTCGTCGTGGATCGACCTGGCTTGGGCCGGATGGCCGGTGGGGGGCCTTGGACACGCAGTCATTCCATGCGCTGCGGTCCAATCGCTGGATCGGTTGCTATTACCGCGAGTACGCAATGGGTTGGGGCACCGCGCAAGGCCAGAAGAGCAAGGCGCCTGAAGGCGTGGAATACGTCGAAGAACCGCCCGTGGATTTTTCACAGGCAGACTTCTGGCGGTGGGTGGAGCAATCGACGTCGTGGGACCTCGTCAGCGGCATCACGAATCCGATGGCCAATTCGTACGCGATGGCATCCGCGCAGCGATGGCCGGGCGGCGGGCTGCCCGTTTTTCGAGAGGTCGCCGCCTCGCGCATGGGAGATTCTTTGCGTTTTGCGGTCGGGGTGAGCCTTGCGGGTGCCGTGTTGAAAACCACGGACGCGGACAGCGCGCTGTCCCCGCCAGCCGGCCTGTTCCGATACGCCGGTGTGGGGCAGGCAGGCGCCATCACGGTAACCAGCGCCGCAGAGACTTATTTCCTGCGGCCTGAACAACGCGCGGATGGGTGCGGCGAATTCGCCACGCTGTTTCGGCCGTACTGGCAAGCGCGTTTATCCGCTGTCAATTCCCAGGAAGCCTTGCTTGCCAGGAGATCCCCATGACGACGATGCGGACGAGGAAACGGCACATCGTTCGTCAGCAAGGCCAGGCCATGTTGGAAGCACTGTTGCTGCTGCCGCTGATGGCGGTGATGGTCTGGGCCGTGGCTGGCATTGGTGGCCTGCAATTTTCAGCGCAGCAGATGTCCCAGGCCAGCCGCAAGGCGGTGATGTCCGGAGCGCTAGGGCAGCCGCTGGCGCCTTCGTGGTCTCGCGCGGCTACGGTGCTGACGAAGCAGGGCAAGCCGTTGCGGGGTATCGCCACGCCCGGCCTGAGCGCTTTGCAGGACGAGTGGTTTGGCGTGGGATTGCAGTTGTTGACGGTGCAAGCACAAGCGGTGCCGCTGCGCGTGGATGCCCCGCTTGCACTCCGGATCATCCGCCAGACGCGGGTGGCGATTGGCGCCGGGTATGCCGATGGGGACGCCGATGCGCGTCGTCGGATAGCCAATGCGCCCACGGCATGGCGGCAGGCTGAACGCGGGTCGCTGACGCAGGCGCGTCGGGTGGGGGCGCTAGTGCAACGCATGGACGGCCCTTGGGGCAGGCCTTCGGTGTCGACGGACTGGCTCTCGGCGTGGGAAGACGTTGTGCCTGCGGATCGGTTGGGAAGACATGGGGGGAAGAATCGATGAACGCGTACATGCTTGCGTGCTTGCTGCGGAAGGGACGCGCCTTTGCTGGTTCGTGCCGATTGATGCTGGCCGGCGGTTTGATGGCGTGTGCAACGGGGCTGATAGCCGCGCCGGCGTCGGATGATCGAGCGTTGCCAAAGCCCAAGATGTCGTCACTGAACCGGTTGCGGTTTCCCGACGGCGCGCGCCATGCGCTGCTGGCCGATCGCTTGTGGCTGTATGGCCAACCGGCCGAGGTTCTTGTGTTTGACGTGCCGATGAAAGCGCCGGACCTGGTTCGCCATCTGTCGCGGCAGCAGTCCGCATTGGTTGATTTGAACGTGCTGCCCGGGCAGTTGATCCTTTCCGGCACGATCGGCGACGAGCAGTGGGTGGTGCAGATGGAGGACGCCGGTGCTGGGCGCACGGTAGGCAGTATTTCCACGTTGCGCCTTGTGGCGGCATCTCAGGCATCGTCGCGGGACTCGCCCGAGCCCGCGTGGTTGCCGGAAGGTTCACGCTTGCGGCTGGATTTAGCCGTCATGGACGAAGGCGTCAGGGTGACCGAACGGATCTGGCAGCATGCGTTCACACCAGCGCGGATGATGTCCGTGCTGGATGCGCGCCTATTGCAGAATGGATGGCGGCGTCAGGCCGGCGACGGCAAGGTGCAGGCTTGGGCACGGGGCAGCCACCGTCTGCGGATTTCCGTGGCGCCGCTGGATTCCGGCAGCGGCCTGCGCGTCAGGGGATGGGCGTCATGAAGGCCTTGATCATTCACGGCGTGCAGCGCTTGCGCCGCGTGGGCGTCTATGGCCTGGCGTTGACGGCGGGCCTGGTGTCGGCGTGGGCCGTGCGCGAGCACGTGCAGCAACGCGTGCAGGCGCTGGAGGCGCAAGCCCGTACCCCTGTCGTGGAACGCTTGGTGGCTGCCTATGACTTGCCTGCGGGCACGCGGCTGGAAGACATGCATCTGGCCGTGCGCGAAATCCCCGTGCAGTGGGCCTCCAGCGCCAGTCTGGATCCGTTGGATCTGAGCAGCCTGCTGGGGGCGACCCTGGCGGCGGACGTGGCACACGGGGAACCCCTCTTGAAGACGCACCTGACCTTCACCCCTCCGGCGCCCGCGTTGGCGTCGAGGCTTCGGTCTGGCCAACGGGCACTTACCGTCGCTGCGGGCGATCTCGGAGGGTTGGCCGAGATGTTGCGCGCCGGCGATCTGATCGATATCTACGTGAGTTTTTCACATCGCCAGCGCGAGCTCACCGTTCCGTTGTTGCAAGGCATGCGAGTGCTGACCGTGGGGGCAGAGGCCGATTCCGACGGCGTGGGCGTGGGCAACATCACGCTGGCTGCCGAGCCGGACGAAGCGGTGCGTTTCATCGCGGCCAGGCAGGCGGGCTCGCTGACGGCAATGCTGCGGCACCGTGATGATGCGGCTGCCGTGAAGGCGTCGGCCCAGACGGATCTGGCGTCCCTTGTTGGTCTGGATGCCGAGCCCGAGCCGACTCCTGGCGTGAGCATCCTTTACGGAGACCGGGTGGATGCGCAAGCTCTTGTCGTTCCCCAAGGCCATGCCGCGATGACCACCTTCGAGACGGGGCGGCCATGAGACGTATCGTGTTGATCCTTGGCGCGATGGGCTTGTGTCTGTGGGCGCCCGCCGCGTGGGCCGAGATGGAAGTGCTGCAACTCCAAGTGGGCGAGACGCGCGTGCTACCGCATCCCGGCGTGAAAAGGGTGGCTATTGGCAACGGGCAGGTGCTGAGCGCCGTGGCGGCGGAAGGCCGTGATGTTGTGATTTTCGCCCGCGCGGAAGGCATCTCTTCGGTACACGTCTGGACCGCGAAGGGGCGGCCGACCGCCTACGAAATGCGGGTCGTCGCTGCGGGCGCACCGCGCTTGCGCGCGGAAGTCGAGGCCTTGCTTGCCCGAATCCCGGGCGCGCGCAGCACTAGCGTGGGCGAACGCATCTTGATCGAAGGCGACGATCTGTCCGATGACGACAGGTCCCGTATTGCCGCCCTGGCTGAACGGTATCCCGCGGTGCTCGACTTCACCGGGCAAGTGGGCTGGGACCGCATGGTGTTGCTGGATGTGCAGGTGGTCGAGATTCCCACCTCAAGGCTGCGTGAATTCGGCGTGCGCTGGGATGGCATGACGCAAGGGGGGATAAACGCGGGCCTGGCGTGGGACGCGGGAGCGCTGGGCAGGATGACCCGGCCCGGAGAAGCGGTGATCGAGACCGCAGGGCCGATATCGTCGGCTGCGGGCTATTTCGGCGTCAATGCGTTGTTGTCCGCGCGAATCGCCGCACTGGCGCAAACCGGCGAGGCCGTGATGTTGGCCCAACCGCAACTGCTTGCGCGCAGCGGTTCCAGCGCAACGTTCCTGGCTGGCGGGGAAGTGCCTTACGTGTCGACCGATTCGCGCGGCAATCCCACGACGTTGTTCAAACCGTATGGCGTATCGCTCAACATCACGCCGCGCATCGACCGCAACGGGGTAATCCGCTCGTTGATCGAAGTGGAAGCCAGTTCGGTGGATGCTTCGCTTAGCGTGGCCGGCGGTCCGGCGTTGCGCACCCGGCGCGCGTCCACCGAATTCAACGTGCGCTCGGGCAATACGCTGGTCATCGGCGGGTTTCTATCCAGGGAGCAAGGGGAAGAAGTCAGCGGTTTGCCTTGGCTGCAGAACATTCCCATCCTGGGGGCGCTGTTTGCGTCGCGCCGCTATCAACAGCGAGAAACTGAATTGGCGATTTTCGTGACGCCAAAGATCGTGTCGCAAAGTGAACCTGCCATGGCGGACCGGATACGGCGTGGGCGCGACGTGCTGAACGCCACATTTCCCGAGCCGCCCCGTTTGGGCACCGCGGTGCCATTGGCAACGGGAGGTTGGGATCCCTATTCGGGGGCCGGTTCCCAATGGGCGGCCGGCGACGACGTGACTCAGGCCCTGCTTCGGGAGTAAGACGATGCTTGATATTGAGATGACTTTCGAGGACGCGGGCGTTCGCCGCCTGGCGGCTGCGGCGCCGGTATTGATCGGACGGAGCGCGCAGTGCGACCTGCGTATCGCGAACTGGCGGGTCGGCAGGCAGCATGCTCGCCTGTCGCGCGAGGATGCCGATATCGTCCTTGAGGACCTGGGCACGCTCGCCGGCACGATGGTGAATGGCGTCAGGGTAGTGCGACATGCGCCGGTGCTGCCTGATGACGACATTCTGATCGGCCCCTGCCGTCTGAGGGTGCAATGGGACTCGTCCAGTGCCGCACCCACGGCCAATGCTCAGGCGCACGAGGCCGCCGAGTCCGTGGCGGCCAGCCCTGCGTCCGTCTCGGTGTTGCCGCACGCAGCAAGGATCGCGCAGCCGGTGGCGCCTCAACGGCTTCAGGAACGCCGACGATTGCACGCAGCGCTGCTTGATGGGCTGGATCTGCGCCGACGCGATGTGGCTGGCATGAGCGATGGCACATTGCGTGCGGAAGCGGAACGTCTGCTGACCCAGATCGTCGCCACGGATCCTGACTTGTCCTCCGATGTGGACAGGGCCGCCCTGTGCCGCGAGGTGCTGGATGAAGCCGTTGGCCTGGGGCCGCTGGAGCCCTTGCTGGCGGCGCCCGACATTACGGAAATCATGGTCAATCGCTATGACGAGATCTACGTCGAACGTGCCGGCCGGCTGTGGCGGCATCCCGCGGCCTTCACCAGCGAGCAATCCGTGCGTTGGGTGATCGAACGCATCGTGACGCCGCTGGGCAGGCGCATCGACGAGAGTTCGCCCATGGTCGACGCCCGTCTGCCTGACGGATCGCGCGTGCACGCCATCATTCCGCCTATCGCCATGAAAGGAGCAAGCCTGACCATCCGAAAATTCCCGCAGCGACGGCCCAAGATGGCCGATCTGATCGCCGCGTCTTCGTTAAGCGACGGCATGGCGCAGTTTCTGGCGGTATGCGTCCGGATGCGTAAAAGCCTGGTGGTATCGGGCGGGACCGGGTCCGGCAAGACGACGTTGCTGAACATCCTTTCAAACGAGATTCCGGACGGCGAACGCGTCGTCACGATCGAAGACGCGGCGGAGCTGCGGCTGAATCATGATCACTTGGTTGCGCTGGAGGCCCGCCCCGCCAACCAGGAGGGCAGAGGGCACATCGATATCCGCGAACTGGTGCGCAACGCGCTACGCATGCGGCCCGACCGGATCGTCGTCGGCGAGTGTCGGGGGGCCGAGGCGTTCGACATGTTGACGGCCATGAATACCGGGCATGAAGGCTCCTTGACGACGCTGCATGCGAATTCCCCTCGGGATGCGCTGGGCCGGCTGGAGTCAATGATCTTGATGGCTGGCCTGGACCTGCCATTGTCGGCCGTGCGCGAGCACATTGCCGCCAGCGTGGATCTGGTGGTGCAGCAAGCCCGGTTGGCGGACGGTCGCCGGGTGGTGATGTCGATTGTTGACGTCGTGGGCATGGAAAGCGGGCGCATCCAGCTGTTGGAGTTGTTCCGGTACGACCGCGTGGCAGGCTTTTTAGGGTGTGGCGCCTTGCCCAGCTTCGCGCGGGAATGGAACGAGGAAGGCGTGCCGCTGGACCCTGCCTGGTTTGCGGAAACCGGCGGTGCTCGTTCCGGCCCGGCGAGCGTTGCACAGGGCTTGTCATGATCTGGCTGGCGGCGGCGGGGGCGATGTGCTGCGTGGCGATTCTTGCCTGGCATGCCCAGGGCTGGTTCGCGCCGGCCTTGCGCCGGTACCGCGAGTTCTATACCCAGGACGCAGGCGTTCGCCTGAGCGAAGTGTTCCTGTTCATCGATCCGGCGCAGCTGTGGGCGGCGGCCGTCGCCTGTGCCGTGCTGGCGGCGGGACTGGCGCTGTCCGTATCCGGCAGCGGCGTCGTGGCGGCCCTGTCGGCGGGACTTGCGTCCCGCGTGCCCCGCTGGACGGTCGATCGGCTACGGCGCAGGCGGGCAGACCGCTTCGAGCAACAGCTGCCGATGGCGTTGTTGATGCTGGCGTCGGCATTGCGTGCGGGGGTTGCGCTGGCGACCGGGTTGCGGCACATCGTGGAGCAGAGCGGCGCACCGTTGGCGCAAGAATTCGGCCTGATGCTTCGGGAACAACGCATGGGGGTGCCGTGGGATACCGCGCTAGAGAACCTGCATGCCCGGATGCCGGCTGATTCCACTTCGTTGGTGGTCGCCGCCATGCGTATTGCCGCGCAGACCGGGGGCAATCTGGCCGAGGCGCTGGAAAGCATCGCGCAGACTTTGCGGGCGCAGCTGCAATTGCAGGCGAAGTTACGGGCACTGACGTCCCAAGGGCGCTTGCAAGCCTGGATTGTCGGCGCGCTGCCATTGCTGCTGCTTGCCGTGCTGGACAGGCTGGAGCCAGAGATCATGCAGCTGTTGTGGCATACGCCGATGGGGTGGGGCGTGCTGGCCATCATCGCGGTGCTAGAGATCGCGGGAGTGGTGCTGATCCGGCGCATCATCCGGATCGACCTTTGACCCGGTGTGCGGTCCGATTCACGTGTTGAACATGAAAGCGAGGCGAAGATGTGGCTGCAATTGGGCATGTTGACGACGGCCCTGGGCGTTGGCGGGTTGGCGTGGTTTGCATTGCGCCCGTTGTTGCGGGACAAGCAGGTCGCCGCCGCCTCGTTGCCGTGGTGGTGGCGGGCCGCCTGGCCCTGGGTGTCGGCGGTTGCCCCTTGGGTGGGGCCGCTGTGTTCCTGGCGCTTGCGCATCCGACTGACGCGGGCGATCGAGCAAGCCGCGTTGCCGGCAGGCGTCAGCTACGCCCACATGGCAGCGTTGTCCGCAAGCGCTGCCGGGGGGGCGGGAGGCCTTGCCGCGGCGGTTGCGGCACTTGCCGACCCCGCACCGTCCGTCTGGGCCTCCTGGATGATTGTGGCGGCCTTGGCGGGCGGGGTGGCCCCGGCGCTATGGCTGCGCACCCTGGGCGAAAAGCGCCGTCGCAGCATCGAACGGGATTTGCCCTTCGTTTTCGACATGATGACGTTGTGCGTGGAGGCAGGCTTGAGCGTGCAGGGCGCCCTGCAACTGGCAGCGCAAAGCGGGCCGCGAGGCGCGTTGCGCGACGGCTTGGCGGACGCGTTGGCGGAGATGCGGGCAGGCGTCTCAAGAACCGCGGCGATCAAGGCATTGGCCGATCGCTGCAATAGCCCGTTGGCGCGAAATTGGGCGGCAGCCTTGGCGCAGGCGGAATCGCTTGGCATCAGTCTGGGGCCGGTATTGCGTGCCCAGGCGGCGCAATGCCGTAGCGACCGTCATGTTCGGGCGGAGCAATTGGCCATGCAGGCCCCGGTGAAGATGCTGCTGCCCCTGATCGGTTGCATATTTCCCTGCACCTTCATCGTGCTGGCGTTCCCGATCGCTGTCCAACTGCTTCAAAGCGTGCAATGAACCGCCGCCCGTCGTTGCCGGTAGACCGTTTCAGGTTGGTGCGCGTGTCGACCTGGTGCGGCCGGATGCGTGGTTTGCTGGGGCGCCGGCCGCCTGGGCGGCGGTCCGGCATTTTGCTGATGCCTTGCGCCAGCGTGCATACCTTTGGTATGCGCTACGCCATCGACGTGGCGTTCGTGGCGCCGGACATGCGGGTGATCGGGGTGCGCAGGGCGTTGAAGCCCTGCCGCATTGCCCTATGCTTCGGCGCTGTGGCCGTTGTCGAGATGCGAGCTGGCGCGATCGATGCCAAATACGGAGGTATAGGCAGGATAGAAGCTGCAATACAGAACGCCGCCCGCCGCGATGTTGAACGGAATTTGCAGCGTGCCGGCGAACTGGGGCGATAGGCCCATCGTGACCAGCAAGCCCGCGCACAGGTCGATGAACAGGAACACCAGGGCCCAGGTGGCGCCGTACACCAGGAAGGGCCACTTATTGCGCCAGCAGGCGATACCCGAGAAGAACAAGGCCTGGACCAGGCGCAGGCCATGCCAGGCCACCAGCACCGGCGCATGCCAGAACAACGCGGCGATCACGACATAGATGATGGCGAAGATGGTCAACGGTACGCGCATGGCCATCAGGATGGGGTCCAGCGAACGTTCGACCGAAGCGATGCGATAGGCTTCCGCCATCGAGTCCATGAAGGGCAGGAAGGTCAGCAGGCCCGCTACCATGCTCAGCCCCGCATACAGCAGGCCCATCAGGAACAACTTCCTGAACACCCCGGGCTGCTTGAGGGGCTTGCCCCACATGGATGGCAGCATGACGCGGTCGGCGTCCACGTGCTTGCACGCCGAAAGCGTCATGAGGGTGATGATCGGCATCAGCGCCACGACCAGGATCGGTCCGACGGGAGGAGTCGCGCTGGCGAAGACGACCAAAAGGCTGATGAACATGGCCCAGGTGAACATGGCCAGAGGTTGTTTGCGGAACAGACGGAAGCCGTCTCGAACCCAATGCCAGCCGGATGTCGCGGGTAGGAATGCTGCTTGCATGGCTCTCTAAAGGGGTGATCTCTCAAAAGGGACGCGCTAACCCCATTATGGGGGGCATAACGGTTACGGCAATATTGGCAAGCCCGGGCGGTGGCGCGCTTGCAACACTCTTTCGAAGTGCCGCGGATCGTGGGGCTTGAGCGTCTGGGCCGGCCGGGGCAGGAAAAAGTCGTACAGGCGGGATATCCAGAAGCGCAGCGCGGCACCGCGCAGCATCACCGGCCAGATCTCGCGTTCGGCGTCGGTGAACGGACGTACGCGGGCGTAGGCGGCCAGCCAGGACTGCACCAGTTCGGGGACGAATTCCCCGGTGTCGCGGTCGATGCACCAGTCATTGACGCTGACCGCCACGTCGAACAGCCACGTGTCGCAACCGGCGAAATAGAAATCGATGATGCCGCCCATCAGCGGATCTTCGAATGTGCCGGCGAACAGCACGTTGTCCCGGAAGAGGTCGCAATGGGCCGGGCCGGTCTGCAATGCCTGCCAGGTGGGTGTAGCTGCCGCCGCTTCTTGGGCGGCCAGTTCCGACTGCAGCAATCCGGCTTGGCCGGCGTCCAGGAAAGGCATGACCTTGGGCGCTGTTTCCAGCCACCAGGACAGGCCGCGCAGATTGGGCTGGTGGATCGGGAAGTCCTGGGCGGCCAGGTGGGCGCGGGCCAGGGTGGCGCCGGCCAGGGCGCAATGGGCGGCGCCCGGAGCGGGTTCGTAGCCCCCCGGCAGGCGGGAAACGATGGCGCAGGGCTTGCCGTGCAGCGTCGTCAGGCGGGTGCCGTCACGCAGGTTCTGCGGTTGCGGCACCGGGATGCCGCGCTGGGCCAGGTGATACATCAGTTCGATGTAGAACGGCAATTGCGCCTGCGTCAGGACCTCGAACAGGGTCAGGACGTATTCGCCCCGCGTGGTGTACAGAAAGTAATTGGTGTTCTCGATACCGGCCGTAATCCCCCGAAGCGAAACCAGCTCGCCCAGGTCGAATTGCGCCAGAAGGGCGCGCGCGTCGTCGTCGGATACGGGAGTGAATACGGCCATTGATATAGAGGGGTGAGGGGGTTAACGGACGCTCGGCCATGCGTGTGCGGCGGCGGCGGCGCAATTTTAGACCACATAGCGGGCGGGGTTACGATGATCGGCCGGCGGCGCGGGTGCGCCCCTGCCGGACATAATGCCGCTAAGCCCGTAAAATACCGCATCCCCTTGTTTTGTAGAGTGATTCTTGGACTCCCCCGACTGGCGGCTGTGCGTCGCCCCGATGATTGACGTGACTGATCGCCATTGCCGCTATTTCCACCGGCTGCTGGCGCCTCGCGCACGCTTGTATACGGAAATGATCACCACGGGCGCGCTGCTGCACGGCAGCGTTTCGCGCCATCTGGATTTCGACGAAGCCGAGCATCCTGTGGCCCTGCAGTTGGGCGGCAGCGAACCCGACGCGTTGGCGCACGCCGCCAAGCTGGGTCGGCAATGGGGCTACGACGAGATCAACCTGAACTGCGGCTGTCCGTCGGAACGCGTGCAGAAGGGGGCTTTCGGCGCGTGCCTGATGGCGGAACCGGCGCTGGTGGCTGATTGCATGAAAGCCATGCAGGATGCCGTGGATGTTCCCGTCACGGTCAAGCACCGCCTGGGGTTGGACTACGAGGAATCCTACGCGTTCGTCCGGGATTTCGTCGGCAAGATCTACGACACCGGATGCCGGGTTTTTATTGCCCATGCCCGCAATGCGGTGCTCAAGGGCTTGTCGCCCAAGGATAACCGTGAAATTCCGCCGCTGCGATATGACGTGGTCAAGCAGCTGAAACTGGACTTCCCGGATTGCACGTTCGTGCTGAACGGCGGGCTTGCCGATGCCGAGCAATCCGTCCGTGCCGCGGACGAGTTCGATGGCGTGATGCTGGGCCGGGCGGCCTGGCATACGCCGCGCGTGCTGTCAGAGGTGTCGTTGCAACTGTGGCCGTCCGTACGGCTGCCCAGCGACGCGCAAGTGGTGGATGCAATGACCGAATACGCCGCGCGCCAAGTGGCCAAGGGCGTGCCGTTGCGGGTGATGACGCGGCCGATGTTGGGTCTGGTGAACGGGCAATCGGGCGCTCGCCGCTGGCGCCGCATGCTGTCGGATCCGGCGCTGCTTGCCGCGAATAACCCCGAATTGATCTACGACGCCTGGCGCAGCCAGCGGCAGGCGCCGGAAATGCGCGGCGCCGCGTTCGAGGCGGCGCCGGCAGGGGTGTAAGCCAGAAAGGGGTGTAGGCCAGGAAGGGGATAAGCCATATCGCGGCAGGCGCCGCGGGACGCTGGCAGGCAGGGCGCTCAGGACTTGGCCGGTTCGGCGCTTTCCGTGGGCCAATCGCGAATGTAGGCCTTCAGCATGTTGTTTTCGAACTGCTGAGCCGCCACGATGGCCTGCGCCATGTCGTAGAACGAAATCACGCCCATCAACGTCGGGCCATCCATGACGGGGATGTAGCGAGCATGCTTTTCCAACATCAGGCGCTGCACTTCGTCGGCGCTGGTGTTGGGCGACACGCTGACCGGTGCATCATCCATGATGGAACGGATGGTGGTTTCTCCGGCGCCGCCATGGGCGTGCATGTGACGGATGATCTCGCGGAACGTGAGCATGCCGGTCAGGGTGCCGAATTCCATGATCACGAGCGAGCCAATGTCCTGCTCGCTCATGGTTTGCACGGCCTGGGACACAGGCATGTCTGGCGACGCCGTATAGAGCGTATCGCCCTTGACGCGCAAAATCTCGCTGACCTTCAACATCGGTTCCTCCTGGGCGGACTACGCCCGAATGCATTTGCTATTTCTTGTTCGCTTCCAATTGCAATATTGGAGCGACGCCATTTTCGGTATTCTGCGCTTCTCCGCACAGTTCTTCCAGCGTAGGCGTATTTTGCTGGGAAATCACGGCAGAAGCGACTCGCAATATCTCGGGGTCGTTGCGGACGCGAGGCTGATTGCGGTCGAGCAGGAAATGGTCTACGACCGGCGCCATCGACGTATCGCGCGCGTCGCAGGTCAATACCCAGTTGTCTTCGGGGGTGCGCGTCGCGAGACCCATGGTATTCAGTATTTCCAGCACCTCGTTCAATTCGTCTTGATGCAGGCGCAACTGCGAGGCCAGCTCATTCGCGGGCAGGCCAGGCGGTTTGGCGGATTGCACGCGGCGCAGGGCGCGTAGCGCATCCAGGGCGTCGACGAATTGCGCACCGGGATAGCGGTTGATTTCCCAGCGGCCAAGCCGGATCAGCGGTGCGCTGGAGGCCAGCGTGGCGCCCAGCAGCACCGCCAGCCAGGACAGGTATATCCACAGCAGGAAGATCGGCAGGGTGGCAAACGCCCCGTAGATAACGGTGTAGGTAGGGAACCGGGTCAGGTAATACGCAAACGCCGATTTCATGATTTCCAGGACGATGGCGGTCACGCAGCCGCCCACCAGCGCATCCCGCCATAGCACTTCGCGGTTGGGCACCACGACGAACAGGGCGGCAAAGCCCAGGGCAGTCAGGATCAGGGGGATGAAGGAAATGGCGACGCTGACGATTTCAGGCACGTCCGCCACCAGGCCCAGCGATTCGCGCGCCACGAAAGAGGTGGCCCACAGGCTGGCGCCCGCCAGGACCGGTCCCAGCGTGATGATGGCCCAGTACACCAGCGCCCGCTGCGGCAGAGGCCGCTGCCGCGAGACGTGCCAGATATCGTTGAAGGCCTGGTCGATCGTCATGATCAGCAGCAGCGATGTCACCAGCAGGAATGCCCCGCCAATCGCGGTCAGGCGCGATGCCTGGCGGGCGAACTGGTTCAGGTATTCCATGATGTTGTCCGAAACGGACGGCGGCATCAGGCTGTTGGTCAGGAAGTCTTCCAGGGCAAGGCGAAATTCCTGGAATACCGGAAACGCGGTGAATAGGGATAGCACCACGGCCAGCATGGGCACGATGGCCAGCACCGTGGTGAAAGTCAGGCTGGAGGCAACCTGAAGCAGCTTTTCTTCGTTGGCGCGTTGCGCAGTGAACCGGACGACGCGTCCGGCCCTCACGGCCCATGAAGAGCGCGAGGTCGAGGGCTCGGTGGCCGCCGGCGTAGCGGCGGCAGGCTCGGCGGGGCGATTCATCAGGCGATAATAGCAGCATGAACCCTGAACTCAACCCCCGCTTGCGCCTGCTGGCCTCGGTTTCACTGTTCGCCCTGATCGTCCTGTGCGTTACCTGGGAAACCGTGGTGGCGCCTGTGCGGCCGGGCGGTTCCTGGATGCTGCTGAAAGCGCTGCCGCTGGCTTTTCCGCTGCGTGGCATTCTGCGGGGAAACCTCTATACCTATCAGTGGGCGTCGATGCTGTCGCTGCTGTATCTGATGGAAGGCGCGGTGCGGGCCATGTCCGATCCGGCCCCGCTCTCGGTGCTGATGGCTTGGGGCGAGATCGTCCTGTCGTCCATCTTCTTCCTTAGCGCCATTTTCTATGTGCGCCCCGCCAAGCGGGCCGCGAGGAGCCAACGCGCATGACCGCTCAATCCTTGTCCGAACTGCACGTCGTCAATACGTTCGCCGCGTTGCCCGACGCGTTCTATACGCGGCTGACGCCGCAGGGGCTGAACCATCCGCGTCTGCTTCACGCCAACGCCGACGCAGCCGGGCTGATCGGCCTGGACCCCTCGGTGCTGTCCACGCCGGAATTCCTGTCGGTGTTTTCGGGCTCGCTGCCCCTGCCGGGCGGGGATACGCTGGCAGCCGTCTACAGTGGGCACCAGTTCGGGGTGTGGGCCGGCCAGTTGGGTGATGGGCGCGCTCATTTGCTTGGCGAAGTCGAAGGGCCGGCCGGCGGCTGGGAGTTGCAATTGAAGGGGGCAGGCATGACCCCGTACTCGCGCATGGGCGACGGCCGGGCCGTGCTGCGGTCGTCGGTGCGGGAATATCTGGCCAGCGAAGCCATGCACGGGCTGGGCATTCCCACGACGCGGGCGTTGGCGCTGGTGGTGTCCGACGATCCCGTCATGCGGGAAACGGTGGAGACCGCCGCTATCGTGACGCGAATGTCGCCCAGTTTCGTGCGGTTTGGCTCGTTCGAGCATTGGTCGTCGCGCCGCCAGCTCGAGTTATTGAAGACGCTGGCGGATTACGTTATCGACCGCTTCTACCCCGAGTGCCGTGAATCGCCCTCGGGCGAGCCTTTGACCGAGACCGCGCCGTATATCAATCTGCTGCGCGCCGTCACGCACCGTACCGCGCTACTGATGGCGGACTGGCAGGCCGTGGGTTTCTGCCACGGCGTCATGAATACGGACAATATGTCCATATTGGGCCTGACGCTGGATTACGGTCCGTATGGATTCATGGACGGTTTTCGCCTGGGGCATGTTTGTAATCACTCGGATACGGAAGGGCGCTATTCCTGGAACCGGCAACCGTCGGTGGCGCTATGGAACCTGTACCGGCTGGGCGGCAGCCTGCATACGCTGGTGCAGGATGTCGAAGGCCTGCGCGCCGTGCTGGACGAATTCGAGGCGGTTTTCACCCGGGCGTTCCACGACCGGATGGGCGCAAAGCTGGGCCTGGCCGCCTGGCGTCCGGCCGATGAGGCGCTGCTGGACGACCTGCTCAAGCTGATGGACGCCAATCAGGCCGATTTCACCTTGTCGTGGCGGCGCCTGGCGGATGCCGTGCAGGGGCAACGCAACGCGTTCGAAGACCTGTTCATCGACCGGCCAGCTGCCGCCGCCTGGCTGGACCAACTGCAGGCGCGTCAATCGCAGGACGGGCGCTCCGCGCAGGAGACGGCGCAGGCGATGAACCGCGTTAATCCGCTGTATGTCTTGCGCAACCACTTGGCGGAAGAGGCGATTCGGGCGGCCAAAACCGGTGACGTCGGCGAAATCGATACGCTGATGAAGCTGCTGCGCGCGCCTTTTAACGCGCAGCCCGGGTATGAACGCTATGCCGGATTGCCTCCGGATTGGGCCGGCAGCCTTGAAGTCAGTTGCTCGTCTTGACGATGTTTGACGCCAATCGCAAGAAAACGCATACCAAAATCTTGTGATTTACGTGAAAAAGCGATGAAAGAGAGTGAAATATCGCGGTTTTTTTCACTGCAATCATTCGTTTCCATTGTAAATCTCGTAAGATTGTGGCCTGCGGGACACTCAGGATGACATGCCGCATCCCTGGGGGCATTTGTCGACAATTTTCAATATAAAGCACTCTGAATATGCCTGGCGCAGATGGTTTGCTATGTATCGGTCTGCTCGAGGATGATGCCGACTTCCGGGAGGAGTTGGCATTAGGCTTGGGCGGCTACGGTTTTCGGGTAGCGTTTGCTTGTGACAATGCTGCGGCGTTTTATCGCCGCCTGCAGGAGCAGCCGTGCGACATCGTCATCCTGGATGCGCACCTACCCGGCGAAGACGGCTTTTCCGTGGCGACCCGGTTGCGGGCGTTGAGCCCGGTGGGCATCGTCATGCTGACCGGCCGCAGCGCTCTTGAAGACCGTGTGCGCGGCTTGGAAGGCGGGGCGGACGTCTACATGACCAAGCCCGTGGATCTGCTTGAGCTCAGTTCCGTCATTCGCAGCCTGGCCCGCCGCATGCGTCTGGCCAAGGCGCCCCGTCCGGCGGATGCGGAAACGCGCGCGTCGGCGGACAGCACGTGGTCCTTGCAGGACGGCGGCTGGATACTGGTGGCCCCTGACGGCGCGTCTTTGCACCTGAGCGCCCAGGAACGCACCTTTTTGATGGCTTTGATGGATGCCGCCGGCAGCGCCGTCAGCCGTCAGGTGCTTGCCGAACTCTTCTTGCCGGACAGCCCTGGCGGCTTCGAACTGCGCCGTATCGACGTGCTGGTGAGCCGCCTGCGCGCCAAAGCGCAAAGCGCCGGCCTGAAGCTGCCGGTGCTGTCGGTGCGCGGCCAAGGTTACGTCTTCGCCGCCTGATTCCTTACGGGGCTTCGCCTGCGCGGCTAGCTTGCCGCGGCTGAGGCTTCCGGGACCTGGGCTTCCGGGGCCTGGGCGGGCAGCGTGATGATGAAACGCGTGCCGACCCCCACCTGGCTTTGCATGGTCAGCGACCCGCCCTGGTTCTGGCAGATTCGGCGCGCCAGATACAAGCCGATGCCCATGCCCTGGGTCTCGCGATGCGCCGAGCGCCGGAAATGGGGTTCGAAGATTCGCGCTTGTTCCTCTTCGCCAATACCCGGGCCGCGGTCGATGACGGCCAGCCAAACCATCGGAATGCCGTCGGGACAGGTCTGGCCTGTTTCGATTCTGACGGGCTGATTGGCCGGCGAATACTTGATTGCGTTGTGGATCAGGTTGCGCACCACCACGCTGGTCAGGGGGCGATCGCAATACGCGGGCAGGGCGCCGCCGGCCTGAATCATCAACGCATGGGCGGTATCCGGCTGCATCGCCGTTACGACATCGCGCGCAAGCTCTGCAAGATCGGTTTGTTCACCGCGCGGGGTCCAGGCCTGCTCCTCCAGGCGATCCTGGTTCAGCAACTGGTCCATCAATTCAGTCATCCGGCCAACCGAACGGTGTATCCGGCCCAGCCGGTTATCGACGGCCTCGCCACTGTCGGACAGGATCATGTCCAGCGATTGGGCCGCCGCGCTGATGGTAGCCAGCGGCGCGCGCAATTCGTGGGAGATCAGCGCATTCATCTGGCGCTGCGTGTCCAGCGCGCCAGCCAGTTCGGCCAGCCGCAACTCGCCTTGGGCCAGATGCTCGACATCGGCGGGATCATGCCCGGCGCGATGAGCGGAGGTTTGCGGGGAGGCATGGCGGGTCAGCGCCAGGCTGAAGAGCGCGCCCGCGACCAGCAGCAGGCGCGCCAGCTCGATCATCGTGTCGGCGGTATCGGCGCCGTTGGACCGCCAGGCATCGGCTCCCAGCATCCAGGCCGACGCCGCATACGTGGCGGCCAGCGCCATCGACAGCCCGCGGCGCGTCTTGCGTACCGCGGCGCGTGTAGCAAACCAGAGGGCCAGCGGCACGCTCAGCACGGCGCAAAACCCGGCGATCGCAGCCGGGAACGAGCCGTTTTCGGTTTCATACACGAAGATCAGCGCCAACGCCGCAATGGCTGCCAGCGCGACGCTCAGGCCGCGGCAGACCGCCGCCAGTTTCGCGGCATATGGCAAATCCGAGAGCAGCGGTGCGGTCAGGGCCAGCAAGGCCGCGAAAGATCCCGCTTGCAACGCGCCGGGCGGTAGAAAATCGGGCGATGACCGGAACAGGCCTTCGATCAGCATGAAGACGACGCCGGCGCCATAGAGGGATTCGCGGGTGGCGCCCCAGGCGATGGCGCATGCCAGTCCGCCTGCGATGGCGGCGCCGGCTGTCAGCCCAAGCGGCATGTCTTCGGGGGAGACGTTCAGGCCCAATGCCAGGGCGGCGCCTGGCCAAAGGACGGCGCAGCACAGCGCGCATAGCAGCGCGCCCAACCGCGATGACACCGTTCGCGCGCCGGTATTGGCGCGTCGCGCACGATGATGGCGAAAACGCCAGCGGGTGCGAAGAAACAATCCTTCCGTCAACTAGGAACCCATTGGTGATCCGGCGCGAGTTCGCGCTGATGCGAGAAGTTTACGACAGCCCCGCGTATCGCGCGGACGCCAAGACTTTCCAGAATGGCCTGGGTGGCCAAATCGGGTACGTCTTCGGCATAGACGGCCATGTCCAGGGTCGTGGCGGTGGCCACCACGGTGGCAGCCAGATGTTGGCTGCCGGGGCTGTGCAATAGACCGGTGATGAAACTGCCGCATAGCTTCAGGTACGACGCGGGATATTCGTGCAGATGTTCCATCGCACCGAATTGCTGCGGCAGCCGTGATATGCCCATCCGGGCGCCCGCCGCGGTGACGATGTCGCACAGCTGGCGCAAGTCCGCGCCTTGTTCAACCAGCCCCGCGGCATCGACTTCGACGATCAGGCGTTGGGTCAACACCGGACGATCGGCCAGCATCCTGCCGAGCCTGGACAGGAAGGATGTTTGCGCCAGCGAGGCCAGCGATAGGGGAACAGTCAGTGCCCCGGTATGGGTGAACAGCCAATCCAGGCCCAGTCGGATGGCCTGGATGTCGCATTCGGCGGACAGGCCCAAGCGGACCGCGGGCGGCATGAAGATGGATGCCGGCACGGGATCTTCGCCCGACGCGTCATGCAGGGTCAGGCTGGCCTCGTGGTGCAGCAATGCGCCCGATACCGCGTGCAGCGGCTGGATCGATAGCGAGAAACGGTGTTGTTCCAGGGCGGTCGCCAGGGCGTCATGCCAGCTGTATTCCCCGATACGCGTGCTGTCGGCGGCCTGGCTTGCCGGGGTGATCTGGTCGTCGTCCGCGCTTTCGGCGCACATCAAGGCGTGGTCCAGCCGGGCCAGCGTATCGCTCATGTTGTCGCCGGGGGCGAAAGCGGTCATGGCCAGGGCCCACCGGCACCAGCCATACTTATCCATCGGCACGCGCAGCGATCGCAGTTCTCGGCGGACCCGCTCTGCCAGCAGGCTGGCCTGCGGCGCCGATGTGTGGGGCATCAACAACGCGAAGTCCGACCCGCTGATGCGCGCGATCTGCGCCGACGGCCCACCGAATTCCTCGATCAATTTGCGCAAGCGGTCGGATGACGAACGCAGCCATTGATCCGTAAAGGCGCGCGACAAATGCCGATTGATCTCGGCCAGATCGCGCTGGCGGAACATCAGGATGTGGCCGCCGGCATCCGGCGCCTTGTCCGTCAACGCCGCCCTGAACTGATCGACGAAGTACTTGCGGTTGGGCAGGCGGGTAACGGTATCCCGGTAGATCTCGCTTTGCAGGGATTCGATCTTTGCGTTCTGTTCTTCCACGGTGGCAGCCACCCGGCGCTGCGCGTCGACCAGCGCCTGGTCCACGCCGGCCAATTCGCACGATCCTGTCAGCGCCGCGTGGTTGCCCGGGTCCAGCGCACGCACGCGCTCGCAAATGTCGCGCGACGTCCGGGTCTCGATCCAGCGCACCAGGTTCAGGGCGAATAGCGCCCAGAAGACGCCCGCCCCAAGCACCAGGCCCAGGATCCGCACGCCGCCTTGCCACAGCGTGTCGCGCGCCAACCGCGTGTCCGCCTGCACCGTGACGGTGCCTCGGGCGCTGCCGTCAGACGAGCCGAAGGGCCGCGACACCGACGGCGCCTGCACGTTCAACCACGCGTTACGCCAATTTCCGTCTCGACCGGCGGCGTGTTGGCGCTTTTTGTATTCGGCGACAGTATTCCCCCCTTCATCCGTGATGCGCACGAGCGCATACAGCCCTTGTTCGAATAGCTCGTTCGCCAGGGTCGACCGGTCTGCCGGGCTGGACGTGGCGTGGGACAGCGCCCAGGCCAACGCGCTGGCGCCGCCTTCGCTTTGCTGCGTGACTTGCGCGCTGAGATAGCGATGAGCGGCAAGCATCCCCAGCGCTTGGGCGCCGAGCAGGATGAAGCCGATCAGAAGGGCTGTGCAAAAAAATAACCGGCGGAATGTCGACATGTGTTTGGGGTTCCCTTTTTGGACGGCATGCCTGCTCGCGGGGAGAGTTGCCGGGCGGCCGATGAAAGGGGACGTCGGGCAGCGAACGCGTCCAACGGGAAAAAGCCTGGATAAGAAACGTGACACACGTTACCAATACCTTAGTGGCGCCGCCTACACTGTAATTCGGCATGTCACAGAACGTACAGAATATTACGAAATTCACTACGACATCTGACGACCTGTGCAATTATTTCGATCGTGATAACTGCCCGCGTTGAGAACTATTGAGACAGGGCGTATTAATTTTTGGGCTTTGGCTGTCGTAGTAAGGGTAGGGCATGGATCTATGGACCGGCCAGCGAACGCTATCCAGGGACCGATATGACCATCCACGAGCAAGCAAAGAGCCTTAGGATTTCAAGGAAAAGGGGCGCGTTGCCTCTGAAGTGTGGCGTTTTTTTGCGAAAATAATGCATAATTTAAAAAATGTTACAGCCCTTGGGTTCTTTCTCGGACCGCAACGCCAGGGGTTTCTAGATAGGGGGCTCCGTGCGTGAGAGTTACCTGCTCGCACTGTGCCTGATGCTCGCAGGTGCACTTGCGGCGATAAGCGTGTTTTTCGTCCGCAGGGAACGTGCCTTGCGTCGACGACTGACGCGCGACGAATTGACCGGCGTCCTGAGCCAGCAGGAGCTGCATCGCCGCGCGCGCGCCTGGCTGGCCCAGACGGAAGGGCCAGCACGCCATGGCGCTTTTTTCCTGGTGAGTTTCGAGCAATACGCCGAAATCAGCGCCATGCTGCGCGCCGGTGAAGACCGGTCGCTGCTGGTGCAGGTGGCCAACCGCCTGGGTCTGATCACTCGCACGTTGGGGGGCATGGTCGCGCGGACCGGGGTCGACAGCTTTACCGTCTGCGTGCCTGAGGTGGACGAAGTGGGCGCGGCCCAGGTGTCGGCCAAGCTGCTTGAGGACTTGAACGCGCCGTATGAATTAGGGGGGCGTCCCCTGATTGTCGTCTTCCGGGTGGGGGCGGCGTTGTATCCCGAACACGGCCGTACTGTGGAAGAAATGCAACGCTGCGTGCAGGTGGCGATGGTTCCGCTGAAAGAGCGGGGCGGCCCCGGATGGAATCTGTTCGATTTCCGGCTCTTGGCGCGGCATCGCGACCAGCAAGGCCTGGAAAACGATCTGCGCCTGGCACTGACGACGCCTGCCATGGAGCAGTTCGAACTGTTCTATCAGCCGGTGTGCGATAGCGGAACCGGTGTGGTGCAGGGCTGCGAGGCCCTGTTGCGTTGGCATCACCCCATATTGGGCAGTGTGTCGCCCGCAGTCACCATCGAATTGGCGGAGCGTAGCGGCCTGATCGTTCCGCTGGGGGCCTGGATTCTGGAGCGAGCCTGCTCGCAGGCGGCGTTATGGCCGCCGGCTTGGCGGGTTCACGTGAATCTGTCGGTCAAGCAGATGAACGAGGAAGGGCTGGTGCAGCTGGTAGCCGACGTGCTGGCGGCCACCCGGCTGTCGCCGCACAAACTGGTGCTTGAGATCACGGAATCGATCTTCATCCTGCACTACGAGCGGCACGTGAAGATACTGAACACGCTGCGTGCCAAGGGCATCGGCGTGGCGCTGGATGATTTCGGCTGCGGGTATTCCAGCCTGAACCACCTGCGCCATCTGCCGATCGACTGGGTCAAGATCGACCGCAGCTTCATTTCGGCGCTGGAGTCCGACGCCGACAGTCGCGAAGTCGTGTCCGCGCTGTTCGGGTTGTGCCAAGCCATGCGCCTGCCGGTGGTGGCCGAGGGGGTCGAAACCGAAGGCCAGCGCGAAATTCTCAAGTCGCTGGGATGCCGGGAGATGCAGGGCTTTCTGCTGGGACGCCCGGCGCCCGCCTCGGAAATCCAGGCTTTGGCTTCGGCGGTGTCATAATCGGGGTTGCTTGCAAATCCGACCTGTTGACTCCCTATGCCCGGCAATACCCTAGGTACCCTATTTACCGTTACGAATTTCGGCGAATCCCACGGGCCGGCCATCGGTTGCGTCGTGGATGGCTGCCCCCCGGGGCTGCCCCTGGACGCCGCCGATATCCAGCTTGAACTGGACCGCCGCCGCCCCGGCACGTCGCGCCACGTCACGCAGCGCCAGGAAGCCGACCAGGTCGAAATCTTGTCCGGCGTCTATGAAGGGGTCACCACTGGCACGCCGATCGGTCTGCTGATCCGCAACACCGACGCGCGCAGCAAAGACTATTCAAATATTGCCGATACGTTCCGTCCGGGGCATGCCGACTACGCCTATTGGCGCAAGTTTGGCGTGCGCGACCCGCGCGGGGGCGGCCGCTCGTCCGCGCGCTTGACCGCGCCCACCGTGGCC
Organism: Achromobacter sp. MYb9; assembly: GCF_002975275.1. Taxonomy (GTDB): domain Bacteria; phylum Pseudomonadota; class Gammaproteobacteria; order Burkholderiales; family Burkholderiaceae_B; genus Achromobacter. The sequence goes on from NZ_PCOQ01000026.1 coordinate 65,955, forward strand.
GCTGGCGCCATCGCCAAAAAGTGGCTGGCCGAACAGTACGGCGTGAAAGTGCGCGGCTACATGAGCCAGTTGGGCCCGGTCGCGATTCCTTTCGTGTCGTGGGACGAAGTCCCCAACAATCCGTTCTACGCGCCCAATGCCCAGGTCGTGCCCGAACTGGAAGCCTATATGGACCAGTTGCGCCGGGACGGTGATTCCGTCGGCGCCCGGATCGAAGTCGTGGCCGAGAACCTGCCGGCCGGCTGGGGCGAACCCATCTACGATCGCCTGGATGCAGACATCGCGCATGTGATGATGGGCCTGAATGCCGTCAAGGGCGTGTCCATCGGCGCGGGCTTCGACAGCATCGCCCAGCGCGGTTCCGAGCACGGCGACGAGATCACGCCTGACGGTTTCCTGACCAATCATGCCGGCGGCGTGCTGGGCGGTATTTCAACGGGCCAGCCGATCACCGTGTCGCTGGCCATCAAGCCCACGTCCAGCATCCGCGTCGAACGGCGCTCGGTCAATCGTGCGAATGATCCGGTCATGGTGCAGACGCTGGGCCGTCATGACCCTTGCGTCGGCATCCGCGCGACACCCATCGCTGAAGCCATGCTTGCCCTGGTGCTGATCGACCACGCATTGCGCCATCGCGGACAGTGCGGCGATCCGCTCTGACTGACGGGCGTTCCCGTTCCTGCCATCGTCTGCTGGAGACCGACATGAACCGTAAACGTCATCTATTGCGCGGCACGGCCGTGACGCTTTTGCTGGCAGCCCTGGTCGGCTGTTCCGGCATGAATACCACGCAGTCCGGCGCCGTTGGCGTCAACCGCACGCAGTACATGTCCAGCCTTGTGCCGTCAGAGGCGCTGGAGCAAGAGGCCAGCCAGCAATACACCGACATCCTCAAACAGGCTCAGGCCAAGGGTTTGCTGGATCGCGATGCGCAACAGCTATCCCGGGTGCGCGCCATCTCTCAGCGGCTGATCGCGCAGGCCGGAACATTCCGGCCCGACGCGTCAGGCTGGAAGTGGGAAGTGCACGTGTTGTCCAGCGACGAGATCAATGCGTGGTGCATGCCCGGCGGCAAGATCGCCGTCTACACGGGCCTGATTTCCAAGATCAAGCCAACCGACGACGAGTTGGCCGCCGTGCTGGGCCACGAGATCGCCCATGCGCTGCGCGAGCATGCGCGTGAGCGCGTTTCGCAGCAGATGGCCACCAACCTGGGCTTGCAGGTGCTGTCCATCGCCACGGGTTCCAACGTTGCGTCCGATCTGGGCGGGCAACTCACCAGCGTGATGTTCACGCTGCCCAATAGCCGCACGCACGAGACCGAAGCAGACCGGATGGGCGTGGAACTGGCGGCGCGGGCGGGCTTTGACCCGCGCGCCGCAGTGACGCTGTGGCAGAAGATGGGGGCGGCCGACAGCGGCAACGCGCCGCCGGAAATCCTGTCCACGCACCCGTCGGCGGCGTCACGCATCACCGACTTGCAGGCCGCCGCGCAGCAGGTGATGCCGCTGTATCAGCAAGCCAAGAAGTAGCGTTGCGCTGCTGTCAGGTTGCGCTGGCCCCGGCTTCCACGCCCGGGCCGCGCATGATGCTGATACCCAAACTGGAAAGAATGCGACGGGTTTCGGCGTCGGGCACGTCTTCGGCGTAGACCGCGATATTCAAGGTGCGCGCGGTTTCCAGCACCGAAGCCGTCAATTGCTGGCTGCCGGGGCTTTGGGACATCCCGCCGACAAACCCGCCGCCCAACTTCACATACGACAAGGGCAACGTGTGCAGCTGCGCCACGGCGCCGAATTGCTGCGCCAGGCGGCGCACGCCGATATGCGCCCCGAATTCCGATGCCACGCGCGCCAGCGTGGCGATCTGCTCATGGCATTCCACCAGGCCGTGGGCGTCGATTTCCAGGAACAGACGCGGGGCCAGTCCACGGTGTTCCGTCAGCAACAGCGCCAGTTGGCGGAAGAACTTCTGGCCTCGCAACGAGGGCAGGGCGACCCGGACGGCAAGCTCGCCTTCGTGAGCCACCAGCCATTCCACGCCCAGGCGCACGGACTCCAGGTCGCATTCGGCCACCAGATCCAGCCGCACCGCGGGCGGGATGAACAAGGTGGCGGGAATCGCGACCTGGTCCGGGGCCGTGCGCAACATCAGCATGGCTTCCGTGCGCACCTTGCTGCCGTCGGCAGCGACCAAGGGTTCGGTCGCCAATTCGAATTGGTCTTTTTCCAGCGCGGTCAGGATGGCGTCTTTCCAGGCGCGTTCGCCCGATTCCGACGGCGATTGCATATCGGTCGCGCCAGCGATCACGACCTGATCGTTGTTGGCGCTTTCCGCCCGCATCAAGCCAAAATCCAGGCGCGCAAGCACCGGGCCGGCCTGATTGCCCGAGCCGTAGTCGGTCATGGCTTGCGCCCAGCGGCACAGATGGCCTTCACCGACCGGGATGCGCGAAGCATGCAGGTCCGCCCGCAACTGTTCGGCGACCATCATTGCCTTGGGCGCCGCGCAGCTCGGCAGCAGCAGCGCAAAATCGGAACCGTTCAGCCTGGCCAGCAGCGGGGCCGCGACATTCAGGCGCTGCAGCGTGCCCTGAATGCGCTGGCACGCCGCGCGCAGCCATTGATCGATGAATTCGCGCGGCATGTGGCGGTTCAGGTCGGCCAGATCCCGCTGACGGAACACCAGCACATGCCCGCCGGCAATCGACCGCGACCCCGGCTGGCCCGTGGCCGCAACCGGCGCTTCCAATGCCCGTCGGAACTCGTTGACGAAATACTTGCGATTGGGCAGGCCCGTCACCGGGTCCTGGTTCAGTTCCAGTTCCAGCGATTCAATCTTGGCGTTCTGTTCTTCGACGCTGGCGTACACGCGCTCACGGGTCTGGTTCAACGCCTGCACGACGCCGGACAGCTCGGGCACGCGGGCCTCGACCTGCTCGGGCGGGGTGTCCCGGCCAATGCTGCGAACATGGTCGCTGATCTCGCGCAGCAGGCGGTTCTTGATCCAGCCCACCAGCACAAACGCGAACACGGCCCACAATACGCCCGCGCCCACGACCAGCGCGATCATCTTCAGGCTGCTGCGCCACAAGGCTTCCCAGGCATAAGCGTCGTTGGCGATCAGCGTGACTTCGCCAAGCTGGCGCCAGCCGTCGCTGACGGCATGGCTGGCGGGCTGCGTGTCCAGCGGCGCCAATTTCTGGAACCAACCGGGAACCGACTTGGGCGTGGCGTCGGATTTGCGCTCGATCAGCACCTTGCCGTCTGGATCAGCCAGGCGTACCAGCGAGAAATGGCCGCCATCGTATAGGGCCGACACCAGCAATTCCTGAAGGACCGGGTCATTGTTGGCCGGCTGCGACAAGGACAGCGCCAGCGACACCGCGGCATCGGTGCTCTGCACCTGCAACTGGCCCGACAGGTATTCGCGCGCCGAGTTGACGCTGAGCGCCAGGGTGCCCAGCAGAATGACGCCGATCGCAAGGGTAACGCTGAGCAGTAGCTGTCGAAGTATGGACATAGTCTTGTTTCCGGCCGTCAGGGGCGTATGCCTTCCCGTTCCATGCGTTGAAGTAGATCACGCCAGCGGCTGAGTCGGTCAACCGGCGCGGCGGGCTTGCCGTCAACGTAGACGCCGTCGGCGTTGAAGCTGAAGACCGGCGTCAGGTCGCGACGCTGCGTCGCCGGAAGAATGGTTGATATCAGGCTGTCCAGCACCAACGGGACGGCATTCGGGGTTTCGTAGTAGCCAAGCACCATGTGGGCGACCTGGCTGCTGCTGGCGGGGCCGCCGATGCGTGCGCGGACGTAGATGAAGCGCAGCTTGTTGGCGGGGACGCCCATCGAGAGCAAGGTGAAGTACTTGCCGACCACGTAGTCTTCACAGTCGCCAGCGCCTTTGCCCAGCGATTCCAGCGGGGTAGCCCAGTAGTCCGCTTGCCCCCAGATGGTCGTGTCTTCGCCCGAGAGCAGCGCACGGTTCCAGAAATCGTTCGCAAGCGTCAGCTTGTCCCGTTCCAGGGACGGCGGCGGGTTGCGCAGCAGCTGCAACCAGCTTCCCACCGATTTCGCACCTTTTGCGCCATAGCGGCTGGCCGCCAGGCTTTGCAGCCGGTCGGTGCTGACCTCCAGGGCGAAACTGCCGCCCCAGACGCAAGCCAGGCATAGCAACACCAGTCGGCACAGGGTCAGCATGCCGCGGAAACGGTGAGTCGAGGACATGAAACGGATTTTCACATTTTTCCGACTCTCGCAGACATCCCTGTTTAAAAAATGCCTGCGTCCTGGGGCGAGCCGTTGCAGGCCCGCCCCAGGGGTACGAGGGGTTAGCTGTGGTCGACGTTCAACTTCCCCTTCTGCAGCAGGTCGGTGATGATGGCCTGGTCCGTGAGCGTGCCGCCATTCGTCAGGTCGACATTCTCCAGGATGATCTTCTGGTCCGCGCCCTGGCCGATCTGGCCCGTGGTGCTGATCGAGATCATCGTGTTGGCGCTGTTGGCGGGATCCTGCGAGAAGTGCAGATACTGCGAGAGCGTGCCGTCAGTCTCGTGTTGCAGCAAGTCCTTCAGATCCAGCACGTCGCCGCCGTCCGCGATTCCGGCATTCGAGAAGTCCTTGATCACGTCCACCGCCGGCAGCGCCGTGGTGCCTTGATCGCCGAATTCCCACTTGAACGTATCGCTACCACCCTCGCCATACAGGATGTCGTCGCCCTTGCCGCCGATCAGGACGTCGTTGCCGGCGCCGCCGTGCAACGTGTCCTTGCCGGTGCCGCCGTACAGGATGTCGTTGCCGTCATCGCCGTACAGGACGTCGTCGCCGCCCTGGCCGTACAGGATGTCGTTGCCCGAGCCGCCATGCAACTCGTCATTGCCGCCGCGCGCGTCGCCCGGCACGTCAAAGATCGCGTGGTTTTCCGAGATGAACTTGTGCAGATCGGCATCCGTGGGCTGCGTACCGTCCTTCAGCAGCAGGAACTCCTTGAGCGCATCCAGGCCAGACCCGTTGGGCAAATCGGCCGGCTTGACGGGGTTGCCGTCCACACCCCACGGCAACAGATCCGTGTTGACCGCGTCGCCAAACAGGATGTCCGCCCCGTCGCCACCGAAGATCTTGTCGTTGCCGACAGGCGCCAATTCGTTGGTCGTGCTGCCGCCGACAAGCGCCGATTCCAGATCAGACGGGTCGTGCACGACCTGGGACGCGCCCGTGCGTCCCGACGTGTACGTCTGGATATTATCGATATCCACGCGGAATTGGCCGGTGCCGCTGCCCGAGCTCTTGTCATTCACGACGAACTCGAAGCGGTACTCACCAGGACCATGGATCTGCGTCACGGTGTCGGCCTGGGTGCCCTTTTCGGCCACCGTCCATACGCCGTCGACCAGTTTCAGCAAGCGCCATTCGAAGGTGTCCCCGGCACTTTGGTTGCCCAAGCTGGCCGTGAATCCGAACGAAGCGCCGGAGGTGGCCGTCACGACCATCTTGTGCGATTCGGCCATCGTCACGGTAACAGGGGAGCCGTCCGACGTCGTATCGATGATGCGCATTTTGTTGCTGGAGTTCGAGACCGACCCCGTGCCGCTCTTCTCCCAATTCGCGGAGTTGTTCACGCCAGAGGTGTTGTTGAAGGTCGCGACGGTCCAGCCACCACTGGTGAAGGTAGCGCCCGTATTGTCGTATTTGTCCAGGGTGGATACCGATACGCCGTCGCCGATGCCAATGCCGTGGACATCGCTGACGCCGGCCAGCTTGCCAAACTCCGTATCCCGGTTGTACCAGGCTTCAGAGCTGGGTTCGCCGTCCGTCAGGAAGAACGTCAGATTCTTGTAGGGCTGGCCATTGGCATCCACCGAGGGCTGGTCGCCGAACCAATCTGTCGCCTTGTTGAACGCAGCGCCGTAAGGCGTACCGCCGTCGGCGGACAAGCCCATGATCTTGTTGACGATCTGGTCGAGGTTGCTATGGTTCAAGCCGGAAATGGACGTCTGCAGCGTGCTGGAACTGCCCGCGAACGTGACCAACGAGATGTTGATCGTGCCATCGTGGTCCACCAGGTGGTTTTCCAGCAGGGAACGCAGCGCCTTCTTGGCCGTCGCCAGTCGCGTTTCGCGGCTGGAACCCATGCCCCATTGATCGTTCATCGAACCCGACAGGTCCAGCACCAGCGCGATGTTGTAGCTGGTACCCGGCGTCACGTTCTGCTGTAGTCCGCCCTGGTCGCCCAGCAGCACGTCGTTGCCGGAGCCCCCCTTGACCGTGTCATTGGTATTGTTGCCGCCAACAAACTGGTCCACGTGCAGCTTGAACGTTTGCTGTTCGGACGTGTCCTGGCCGCCGTTCGTGGTGCCGCCCGAATCCTTGACGCGGAATTCGAAGGACGAGCCTGCGTTTTCGCCGACGTTGGAAGCGTCAGGCCGGAACAGCAGTTTGCCGTCCGCGAGATCCGTGGCGCTGATTTCCTGGCCCTGGGTAACCGGTTGGCCGTTGAGAAGCAGCGTGCCGCCGGACGGGAGAGAGTCGATGATCAGCGACTCCATCGCATTGCCTTCCACCGGGTCGGAGAACGCGAAGTCGTCCGTGCCGAAGACGTAGTCCTGGCCTTCCGCGACGTTGCCCGAGGCATCTTGCGAGACCGGCGCATCGTTGACGGGCAGGACGCCGATATCCAGAACGGAGGAGGTCGTGTCGGTGCCGTCCGTCACGGAGTACGTGACCTGCGGAACGACTCCATTCCAGTTTGCGTCGGGTGTGAAGACATAACCGCCGTTGGCGTTGACGATGATCGTGCCGACGCCCGCAATGGCCGCGACACTGCCTGCGTCGTACTTCGTCCCGTTGATCGAGAACTCGGTGACGGTCAGCGTATCGTTTTCGGCATCCGAGGCGCCCGTGAGCACATTGCCGATCGCGGTCTGGTCTTCCAGGATCTGGATGGTGTGAGCCTGGAGGACCGGGAGGTCGTTGGTGCCATTGATGATGATGGTCAGTTCAGCGGTGCTGGTGTCGCCATCGGCATCGGTGATCGTGTAGCGGATGGTCTCGGTCAGCGTATCGCCGTTGTTCAAGGCTTGGACGGCCGGCAGGCTGTTGTTCAGCTGATAGGACCAGGTGCCGTCGCCGTTGTCGACCAGCGTGCCGAACTTGGCATCGCCCGTGGTGATGGCGACCGTGCTGGTGTCCGCGCCGAGGACATCATTACCCAGGACGTTGCCCGTGATCGGGGCAGCGGCATCTTCGGTAACGCTCGCCGAGTCAGCGTTGGCAACCGGAGCGGTATCAATAATCTGGATAACCAGGTCATTGCTGGTGGCAGTACCGGCCACGTCGGTGACGGTGACGGTGAAGCTGTCCTTGACCGAGTCATCGCCCGCGGTGTGATCGTCAGCGCCACCGGTCTCCTGATAGGAGTAGGTGATAACGCCGGTCGCGGCGTCATAGGCGGTGATGGTCAGCACACCCTTATCGGTCGTGATGACGACCGGGGTCGTGGAGGCGTTGGTGACATCATGCCCACCGACCGTGACGCCGGCGACGCCAGCTTCAGCGGACACAGTGACCTTGCCAGTGACGGTGTCGCCAGAGGCTTCGACCACGCTGTTGTGCGCGTCGGTGACGTTGCCATCGCCGTCTTCGGGCGTGACGACCGGAGGCGCGTCGGTCTGGCCGTTGATGGTGATGGTCAGTTCAGCAGTGCTGGTGTCGCCATCGGCATCGGTGATGGTGTAGCGGATGGTCTCGGTCAGCGTGTCGCCGTTGTTCAAGGCTTGGACGGCCGGCAGGCTGTTGTTCAGCTGATACGACCAGGTGCCGTCGCCATTGTCGACCAGCGTGCCGTACTTGGCATCGCCCGTGGTGATGGCGACCTTGCTGGTGTCCGCGCCCAACGTATCGTTGGTGAGCAGGTTGCCCGTGACAGGCGCAGCCGCATCTTCGCTGACGCTTGCCGAGTCGGCATTGGCGACCGGCGCCGTGTCGATGATCTGGATGACCAGGTCATTGCTGGTAGCAATACCGGCCACGTCCGTGACGGTGACGGTGAAGCTGTCCTTGACCGAGTCATCGCCCGCGGTGTGATCATCAGCGCCACCCGTCTCCTGATAGGAGTAGGTGATAACGCCGGTCGTGGCGTCATAGGCGGTGATGGTCAGCACGCCCTTGTCGGTGGTGATGACGACCGGGGTCGTGGAGGCGTTGGTGACATCATGTCCACCGACCGTGACGCCGGCGACGCCAGCTTCAGCGGACACGGTGACCTTGCCGGTGACGGCGTCACCGGAAGCTTCAACCACGCTGTTGTGCGCGTCAGTGACGTCGCCGTCGCCGTCTTCAGGCGTGACGACCGGAGGCGCATCGGTCTGGCCATTGATGGTGATGGTCAGTTCAGCGGTGCTGGTGTCGCCATCGGCATCGGTGATCGTGTAGCGGATGGTCTCGGTCAGCGTGTCGCCGTTGTTCAAGGCTTGGACGGCCGGCAGGCTGTTGTTCAGCTGATAGGACCAGGTGCCGTCGCCGTTGTCGACCAGCGTGCCGAACTTGGCATCGCCCGTGGTGATGGCGACCGTGCTGGTGTCCGCGCCGAGGACATCATTACCCAGGACGTTGCCCGTGATCGGGGCAGCGGCATCTTCGGTAACGCTCGCCGAGTCAGCGTTGGCAACCGGAGCGGTATCAATAATCTGGATAACCAGGTCATTGCTGGTGGCAGTACCGGCCACGTCGGTGACGGTGACGGTGAAGCTGTCCTTGACCG
>NZ_PCOQ01000027.1 GCF_002975275.1 Achromobacter sp. MYb9
CTCCGTCAGTTGCCGCTACCGGCCGCTGGGATGGTGGGTTGCTTTGCGTTTTGGCCTCGGGTGGGGGGGGGCGGAGGAGTTTGCGGGGTCGCCAAAGACGGCCGCGCGGGCGGCCTTTTTTGGCGTTTGGGCGGGCTTGCGTCGGGGCGTTGGCGCTTCGCGAATGCGGGGGGTGCGTGTTTGATCGCTTTGGCGTTAGCGTTTTTCCAGTGCCAGCTTTAGTCCGAATGCGATGAATACCGCGCCTGTCATGCGGTCCAGGCCGCGCATCACGGCGGGGCGGGACAGCCATTTTGCCAAGGGGCGGGTGGCGGCGACCAGCAGAGTGAACCAGAGTACGCCCAGGAGGGCGTGGATCGTGGCCAGCAGCAGGCTGAAGGTCAGCACGTCCGCGCCCGCCGGGATGAACTGCGGCAGGAAGGTGATGTAGAAGATGCCGACTTTCGGATTCAAGGCATTGGTCAGGCAGCCGCGCAGGAACCAGCCGGTGGCGCTGGTGGAAACTGGAATCGGCCGTTGAAGGGCCGGCTTGCCCGCCGCCGCCGCAGGCGCGCGGCCGGGCAAGGTGCGCCACAGCAGTTTGGCGCCCAGATAGAACAGGTAGGCCGCAGCGCAGATGCGCAGCGTGTCGTATGCCAGCGTGGAGACGGCCAGCAGGGAGCCCAGGCCGAAAGCGGCGATGGCGCCCCAAAGCAGGCATCCCGCACAGATACCCAACCCCGCCATCAACGCGCGGCGTCCGCCTTCAACGGCGGCAGTTCGCAAGACCAGCGCCGTATCCAGCCCCGGCGTAATCGTGAGGATGGCGGCGGCCAGCGTGAAGGCGAGCAGAGCGGCAGTGGCGGTCATGATCGGAAGGCGAGGGCGAGGGCGAGGATAGAGGGCCAATAATGCCAGGCCAGGCGCCCACCCGCAGCGCAAAGGCCAATCGCCACTTTAACCCCAGTGCCGGATGGGCGGCGCGCGCACAAAGCCTCCATTCGCAATCCACCGTCCACCGCGCGCCGCCCATCTCTACCTACCCCGGCACTTGAAAGCGCACTAACACCCCCCTTTTCGCATTCGCGCAAGCGACCACCGCCACGACGAGGCAAGGCACGTATGCCGATTTCGGCCGCCCGGGCGGCCGAAATCGGCGGGCCCCGCAAGCGTCTCCACCGACCACGGCTCCAGCAGCGCATCAATCCAAGAAGGCGCCAGCTCGTCGGCGTGGGCGGCATGGGCGCGAGCAACCTCGATGCGCCCGAGGGAATCGGAAGGGAGCCGCAGGCGGACGACGATGACAACGGGGCAGTCCGGCGCCTGCGCGCCGGACCGCAATCGTGGGCGCGAGCGTCCATGCCGCCCACACCGACGAGCGACCGACAACGTGCCAGCCGAGAGCCAGCAAGAATGCCCCGCAAACACCCCCCCGCCGCCAAGCGTTATCATTGCGGCCTTCACGCAATCTGCACGATTTCAACGGATTTTTCGCCATGGCCCTGCGCGCCACCATCTACAAGGCCGAACTTAATGTCGCCGATACGGACCGCCACTACTACGGCAGCCATTCGCTGACGGTCGCCCGCCATCCCTCGGAAACCGACGAGCGCCTGATGGTCCGCCTGGTTGCCTACGCCCTGCATGCGCAGGAAGAACTGGCGTTCACCAAGGGCTTGAGCGACACCGACGAGCCCGACTTGTGGGTCAAAGACCTGACTGGCGCGGTCAAACTGTGGATCGAGGTGGGTCAGCCCGAAGAACGCCGCATCCTGCGCGCCTGTGGCCGTGCCGACGAAGTCATCGTGTATTGCTACGGCGGGTCGGCCAGCAAGATCTGGTGGGACGGCGTGCGCAACAAACTGGAGCGCACCCGCAACCTGAAGGTCATCAACCTGCCGTCGGACCAGAGCCGCGCGTTGGCCAAGCTGGCCGAGCGCACCATGCAGCTGAACGCGAACATCTCGGACGGCATCGTGTACTTTTCGGCCGACAAGGGCGAGGTCAGCGTCGAACCCGAGGCCTGGCGCTAACCGCCGCGCCGACAGGCCTGCGTTTCCGCGTTACACATTCACCCCGGATTTTTCTTGCCCGGGGTGTTTTTGGGGGATTAATATGATGATCATCATATTTTTGGTTCAAGACCATGCCTGGCCCGTCCTCCCGCAAAGCGCTTTCTCACGAACGCATCGTCGACGCCGCCGCGCGCGCGATCCGGCGTGAAGGCTACGCGGGCGTCGGCGTGGCCGACGTCATGAAAGAGGCCGGGCTGACCCATGGCGGCTTCTACGCGCATTTTCCGTCTCGCGACGCATTGCTGGCGGCCGCCATGGAACGCGCCGGCCGCGATGGCGCGGCGCGTATGTCCCAGAGCATCGCCCGCCGCCGGGCGGAAGGGGCCAGCCCCTTGCGCGCCTGGGTCGAGGCTTATCTGGGCGAGACGCATTTGAAAAGCTGTGAAGGCGGCTGCCCGGTATCGGCGCTGGCTTCCGAAATTCCCCGTCAGTCGAGCGAGGTGCGCGAGGTGTCCGCGCTGCGCGTGCAGCGCCTGATGGATGCCGTGCGGCAGGTGCTGCCCGAGACTGCCGGCGACCATGCGGCCGCGGCCGTGACCAGTACGTTGGTCGGTGCCTTGCAACTGGCCCGGGCATTGGGCGACAACGCCGAAGGGCGCGCCGTGCTGGCGTCCGCCCGCCATGCCATCCTGGACCAATACGACGACCGCGAGGCCAGTTCCTCGTCCACCTGAAAATCCCTTATCCAAGGCCGCATTGCGCGGTCTTTTTACCGGTCAAAAATATGATGATCATCATATTTTATAGACGCTAGTTGCTGTATCCACCCCAAGGACATCCCATCATGGATCTCAAGAATGCAGTGGTTTTGATTACCGGCGCCAATCGCGGCTTAGGGCTGGCATTTGCCCGCGAAGCGCTGGCCCGCGGCGCGCGCAAAGTCTATGCCGGCGCGCGCGATCCGTCGACGGTCACGTTGGCCGGCGTCGAAGCGATCAAGCTGGACGTGACGAACCCGCAAGACGTGGCGGCGGCGGCCGCGCATGCGTCGGACGTGACGCTGGTGATCAACAACGCGGGCGTCGCCGAGATCGGCAGTTTCATGGCCGAGGGCAGCATCGAATCCGCCCAACGCCATCTGGACACCAACCTGTTCGGTTCGTTGCGCGTGGCGCAGGCGTTCGCGCCGGTGCTGGCGGCCAACGGCGGCGGCGCGCTGTTGAACGTGCTGTCCATCGCCAGCTGGATCACGGGTCCGCTGCTGAGCGTGTACGCCATGAGCAAGTCGGCCGCCTGGGCCATGACCAACGGCCTGCGCAATGACCTGCGGGCGCAGAAGACGCAGGTGGTGGGCCTGCACATGGGCTTTGTGGACACGGACTTGAGCCGCGGCATTGATGGCCCGAAGTCCACCCCGGCGTCCATCGTCGGGCAGGCGTTCGACGGGCTGGAGGCAGGCGCCGAGGAAGTGTTGGCGGATGAACGCACGCGCCTGGTCAAGCAGGGCTTGTCCGCCGAGCCGGCGGTGTACCTGAAAGCGCTGGGGTAGGCCATCATGCGCGCGACTGCCCGCTCCGCCTCTGCCGCTTCGCCGGCGGCCCCCTCCGCCAACGACCCGGCGATCAACGCCGCGAATACGCCCGTCGCGGCGTCTCCCTGGCCCGTCTTCTGGGTCGCCAGCATTGCCGTGTTCCTGGTGTCGCTGGATGGCACGATGCTGTATGCGGCATTCGGCGCCTTGCGCGCCGGCTTTCCCCAGGCGTCGGCGGCGGACATGTCGTGGGTGCTCAACGCCTACACCGTGGTGTTCGCCGCCATGTTGATCCCGTCCGGCGGCCTGGCCGACACCCATGGCCGCAAGCGCATGTTCATGGTGGGCGTGGTGCTGTTCCTGGCCGCTTCCGCCGCGTGCGGCCTGGCGGGCAGCGTGGGGTGGCTGATCGCCGCCCGCGTGCTGCAGGCCGTGGGCGCGGCGCTGCTGACGCCGGCCTCGTTGTCGATCGTGCTGGCCGCCTTTCCGGCTTCCCAGCGCGCCGTGGCGGTCAGCCTGTGGGGCGCCGTGGGAGGCCTGGCCGCGGCGGTCGGCCCCAGTCTTGGCGCGTTCGTGGTGGACGTGGCCGGCTGGCCATGGGCCTTCTACATCAATCTGCCGCTGGGCGCCTTGTCGCTGTGGTATGGCGCGGGCCTGCTCAAGGAATCCGTGAAACCCGATGCGCGCCGCCGCGTGGATGGCGTTGGCATGGCGCTGCTGGTTGTGGCGGTGGGCGCGCTGGCGCTGGCGATCGTGCAGTCGGAATCGCCGTCGTGGACCCGTGTGGAACTGGGCGTGGTGGCCGCCATGGGCATCGTATCCATGGGTGCCTTCGTGGCCTGGGCGCGCACCACGCCGCATCCGCTGGTCGATCTGTCGCTCTTCAAGCACCGCACCTATCGCTATGTGAACCTGGCCACGCTGAGCTTTGGCATTGCGTTCGCGATGATGTTCTTCGCTTTCTTCTTCTACATGACCGGCGTCTGGCATTACAGCCTGCCGCGCGCCGGCCTGGCCGTGACGCCTGGCCCGCTGCTGGTGATGCCCACGGCGATCCTGACCGGCAGGCTGGCGGCGCGCATGGGCCACCGCCCGTTCCTGGTGGGCGGCGCCCTGATCTATGCGGCCAGTGGATTGTGGTTCTTGCTGGTCCCGGGCGAGCAACCCGCTTATTTGACGCAATGGCTGCCGGGCCTGCTGCTAAGCGGCATCGGCGTGGGCATGGTGCTGCCGTCGCTGTCGGGCGCGGCCGTCAGCCGCCTGCCGGCGCAACACTACGCCGTGGGCAGCGCCGTCAATCAGGCGACGCGGCAGGTGGGCGGTGTGATGGGGGTGGCGATCACGGTGCTGATGCTGGGGCATGGCGCGGTCAGCCATGCGGATTTCTCGCCGCTGTATGTCGGGCACGTCGCCTTGGCGCTCTTGACGGCCTTGCTGTGCCTGGCGGTGGACACGCGGCCCCGCCAGGCGTGATACGTCACTGCGTGCAGGCGTCCGGCGCCAGATTGGCCGGGTCGCCGCACGCGTTCCATTGCGTGGGCGTCAAGGCTGGCACCAGCGCGACGCGCCCCATCGGGTCGAAATAGAACAGGACCCGGCCGGGATGCTGGTGCATGGCCTGCCAGATCTGTTCTTGGGCCTGCGGCGTCACGTGCGCCGTGCCTTGCGCGTCGGTTTCACCCTTGGCCAGCACGGCCTGCAGCTCGGGGTCCCAGGACGATTGGTCGTCGCCGTCCATCGGTACGTCTTCGGGAATGCGCACGATGCGCCACGCCACGCCCGGGATCTCACCCGGCATCGCCGCCATATGTTCGCGCAGGCGCGGGTACAGACGGTCGGGGCGCGTAGCGGGTTCGGGGTAGGCAAGAGGCTCCGCGCTATCGTTCGGCGCGGCGAACGCGGAATATTGCCGCACGTAGCGCTGCGCCGGCTTGCCTTGCGCGTCGAAGGTCTGGACCGCCAGCGGCTGGCCAGGCGATAGCGTGTCGATGACGCGCAGCAGACGGCCCGAGGCGTCGTGCAGATAGTGGCGGCTGACGCCGGGGCCTTTGGCGTCGCCGCAGCCGTCGTCGATGAAGGTGGTCAGCACGCCTTGCGCGTCGCGCTGCAGGCAGGCGCGGCGAGTCACGGCGTAGGGCTGCGCGCTGGACGCTCCCGTCAAGTCGTATTCGGTATAGGCCGCCAGCGCGCCCGCCGCGTCGTAGGCCAGGCGATAGCCGCTTTCAAGCACGCTCCTGCCGCGGATTTTGCCATAGCGTTCCACCCGGCACAGCTTGCCGTCCGGATCGAAGTAGAGGCGCGTGGGCGCGGCCGCGCCTGCGGTTTCCCGAACCTGGTAGGCCGGCCAGTCGACCTTGTCGGCCCAGGTGTGGGGGGTGGGGTCGCCGCGCTCTTCGGTCCATGCCAGCTTGCGGTTCGTGGGGATGCGTTCGCCGCGCTTGCCCAGCAACACGCGGTCGTCCGTCAGGTCCACGGACACCGGCACGGCCGGCAACGTCGAGGGCACGGAAAAATCAGCATCTACTGGCCCGCACGCCGCCATGGCGGTCGGGGCCAGCAGCGCCTGGGCCGCCAAGGCAAGGGCGATCGGCAGCTTACGCATATTGTTGCGCGTCCATGTACTTCACCAGGTCCCAGAATTCCCGGGACACTCCGCCCAGGCGGAGCTTGCCCTGCGTGTCCTCGAACAGCAGGAACGGGTACGCGTCGCGAGTCAACACGCCGGGTTCCGGAAGCCGATAGGGCTTGAAGACCTCGGGGTTGCTGAAGTAGCTCTCCAGTCGGCCGCCGCCATCCACATGCATATAGCGCACACGCAGCGTCTGCTGCTTGAAGGCGGCCTGGGTTTCGGGATAGATGCCGCCGTCGCCCGCGACGACGGAATGCGACAGCGCCGCCATGAATACGCGCTGGATGCCGACGAAGCGGATTTCACCGTGCGTGCTGTCGCCTTGGGCGCGGGCCAGCTCCTTCACCACCTGCGAAGCGCGCGAACCGGGCACCAGCGTGTTGGCGAACAGCTTGTCGACGTCGGCATTCTCGCGATCGGGCATTTGGAGGAATTGCTGGAAATCCCGCCGGAAGTCTTGCAGCCACTGCTGATAGCGTTGATTCTCCAGCTGGCGATCGAAGGTCTGTGCGACGCTTGCGCCGGCATGCAATGTGAACAGGCTGGCCATTGCCAGCAGCCAGAAACGTCGGAACCAGAATCGGCGGGCGATAGCGATCATTGCAAGGGTTCCGAGGTGGCATCCGACCTGGCGTGCGACCCGGCATCGACCGTCTGCTCGCGCTGGCGACCGGGCCAGCCATAGAACCAGACCGTGCACAGGAACGCGCCGACCATACCGGGCAATGCACCCACGAAGGCGGGGAATAGCAGCTCCGTCCACTGGAATTCCCGGCTGCCGAATCCGGCCAGGAACAGGAATCCGTACAGGCCGCCCGCCACCGTCATCGTGCCTAACGCGCCCCACGAGGGACGCGCGGGTTTGAGCGCGCCGGCCACGATGCCGCACAGCAGCGCAGGCACGACGCCGAAGACGTAGAACCATGGCAGGCCGAAGATGGCCGTCATCAGGTTCTGGGCCTCCAGGGTGGCGATTGCGACCCCGATCATCAGTGCGATCCCGCCGATGGCAGGCGCCGTGAAAGCGTACATGATCGCACCGGCGACAAGGTCGCTGACGATGCGGCGGCGGGTGTCGTCGGGGCGGGGCCGCCGCAGGCGGTAGACGACGGCGGCAGCGATGCCAAGCAGCAGCAGGCCGAGAACGAGGTAGAGTCTCATTGCCTTATTCTGGCACAAGAGTCAGCGCGCGATGACCGCGCGCGGAAATATGCCTGGCATTGCGCGCCGGCGCTTCAGCGTGGCGTGCGCTGATGCGGGACGAGGGGCGGTACGGGCTGGTTGGCGATCAGTTCCCAGAAGCCGGGCAGAAAACACTCGGCCACCAGCAACGGCTGGCCTTGGCGCCAGAACACGGACCGCCGCGCCCAGATGCGGGTGGCGTCGCGGTCGCGCTGCTCGGGCGGCAGCACGCCGCGCGCCGTGGCGTGGAACGGCACCGGCGAGGCCAGCCGGCGGCATGCGAACGGCGAACGAATGACGGTGCTGTCGTGGTACAGCATGTCGGCCAGTGGCCGGGTCAGCAGCCGGCGCATGCCTTGCCACGCCCCGTGCGACGCGCCAAGCGGCGTCAGGCTGCGGGCGGGCACGCTGTCCACGCCGTTCACCGACATCAGGACTTCACGGATCCACACGGGGGTGCCGGGTGCGATGCCCATTGCGCGGGCTTCATCCAGGGGCGCGCCATCGGCATGCTCGGCCACCACGCGCAGGCGGACCTGGCCCACCTGGCGTAGCCCGGCGGTCAGCGCGCCGGGGCGGAACAGCCAGTGGCGCACGGCGGGCGGCAGGACGGGCGGGGCGATGGCGAGCCAGCCAGCGGCAAGGGGAGGGTGATGTGCTGCGGGTTTCATCATGGCTGCGTATTATGCCAAGCCCGGCTGACGGCCCCAATGCGTCGCAGTGACGCAGCGTGGGCGCCGCCGGGAAAAGGCGGCTTGGGCGCGACGGCCGGCGCGCGATTCCAGCGTTCGGGAAAGCACTTATTGTCCCGGGCGCGGCCGTCTCTCTATTATCAGCCCACGGTCAAGATTGATCCGAATGCCTTCAAGGCATGCAGCACCCCGCAGCAATAATTGCTGCTTGAACATTCAGTATGGCTATAGAAGCCCCCGACTTGCACGCGATGCGTGGTCGGGGGCTTTTTCGTTTTCAATTTTCGAAGAGGGAGATCGCATGCAAGCGTCGGATTCGCAACGTTCCCCGGTCGAGGCGACCTGGGTGGCCAGTGTGCAGATGGCTCCCGTGATCGGTGACGTCGCCGCCAATGTGGCCCGCTCGGCCGACATGGTGGAGCAGGCCGCCGCGCAAGGCGCGCGGTTGGTGGTGCTGCCCGAACTGGCCAACACGGGCTATGTGTTCGAAAGCCGCGAAGAGGCTTATGCCCTGGCCGAGGCGGTGCCCGGCGGCCCCAGCTCGCAGGCATGGATCGCGCTGGCGCAGCGGCTGGGCATCTATCTGGTGGCGGGCATCGCTGAGCGCTGCGGCGACCGGCTGTACAACGCCGCGCTGGTTGCCGGCCCGGCCGGATATCTCGGCACCTATCGCAAGCTGCATTTGTGGGGCGACGAAAACCTGTACTTCGAACCCGGGGACCTGGGCCTGCCGGTGTTCCATACCGAGCTGGGCCGCCTGGGGGTGGCGATCTGCTATGACGGCTGGTTTCCCGAGGTGTACCGCGTGCTGGCGGTGCGGGGCGCGGACATCGTGGCGGTGCCGACCAACTGGGTGCCGATGCCGGGGCAGACGCCCGACGGGCCGGTAATGGCCCATGCGCTGACCATCGCGGGGGCGCACAGCAACGGCTTGACGGTGGTGTGCGCCGACCGCGTCGGCACTGAACGCGGCCAGCCGTTCGTGGGCCGCAGCCTGATCGTGGGATCGCAAGGCTGGACGGCCGCGGGGCCCGCCAGCGCCGATCAGGAAGAAATACTGCTGGCGCCCATCGACGTGAAGGCGTCGCGCCGGGCGCGCCAATTGAACGATTTCAACCACGTGCTGCGCGACAGGCGCTGCGATCTCTACGACGAGCAACTGGGCGCAGGCGAGGCCCCGCGGCAACGTCAAGCGCCGGGCATTTAGCCGACTTCCAAGGAGCAACCTCATGAAACCCCTGTTCAGCAGCTTCCGCATCCGCTTGTCGTCCGTCGTGTTACTGGCCGGCGTCGCCGGCGCGCACGCCGCGGAACCCTTGCGCATCGGCGTGCCGGTCGGCCTGTCGGGCGCCAATAGCGTGGTGGCGCCCGGCGTGGTGCAGGCGTCGCAGTTGGCCGCCGACGAGATCAACGCGGCCGGCGGCATTCTGGGCCGTCAGATCGTTCTGGAGATCGCCGACGACGCGTCGGGTGCCGTCGGCGCCCAAAAGGCCTACGACACGCTGGTATTCCAGAAGAAGGTCGACGCGATCATCGCAATGGAGACTAGCGCGGCCCGCAATGCCGCGCTGCCCATCGTGTCGCGCGGCAAGGTGCCGTACATCTATACCTCTTTCTACGAAGGCCGTTCGTGCAACCGCTGGATGCATGTGAACGGATGGGTGCCCGAGCAGCAGGTCGCGCCCGTGGTGGACCACTTCATGCAAGAGCGTAAAGCCAAGACCTTCTTCCTGGTCGGCAGCGACTACGCCTTCGGCCGCGGCATGCTGAAGTTCACGCGGGCGTATATCGAAAAGCAGGGCGGGCGCGTGGTGGGCGAGGAATACCTGCCCATCGACGGTTCGGACTGGACGCCGGTGGTGTCGAAGATCCGCTCGGCAAACCCCGATGCGCTGATCAGTTCGACGGCGGGCGGCGGACCCAACGTCAGTCTGGCCAAGCAGATCAAGGCGGCGGGGCTGTCCATGCCCTACGGCAACCTGGCGATCGACGAGGGCACGGCCAAGACAATGGGCGATACGGCGGTGGGCATGTACATGTCGGCGTCTTACCTGACCAGCATCGATACGCCGCAGAACCGCAAGTTCCTGGATGGCCTGAAGGCGAAGTTCGGCAACGACGCCAAGACCGCCAATGAATTCTCGGGTCCGCAATATGAGGCCTTCTACCTGTACAAGGCGGCTGTCGAGCGAGCAGGCGGCCTGGATCCGCAGAAAGTGGTGCAGGCCCTGAGCGAGGTGTCGTTCGATGGCCCCCGCGGCCCCGTGAAGATGGACCGGCAGCGCCACGCCGCGCTGACCATGCGCCTGGGGCAGGTGCAGCAGGACGGTTCCATCAAGATCCTGCAGACCTTCAATCAAGTGGACCCGGGCGCGCAATGCCCGGACTTGAAGTGACCTTGCCGTAACGTGACAAGCGCCGCCGGCCTGCCGGCGGCGCCGGAGACCGATCATGGGTTTGATGCTGGACATCTTGAGCACGGCCGCCATGCTGTTCATCGTGACGTCGGGGTTGATGATCATCTTCGGCGTGATGAAGATCGTCAACTTCGCGCATGGGGCGATTCTTACGCTGGGAAGCTATGCCAGTCTGGTGGTGACCCAGCTGGGTTTGAATCCCTGGCTTGCGCTGCCGGTGGCGCTGGCGGCCGGCGTGCTGGTGGGCATGGGCGTGGAACGCCTGATCGTTCAGCCCCTGTACAAGCGGCCGCTGGACGCCATCCTGGCCACCTGGGGGCTGGGCATCGTGATCGGCCAGCTCATCACGGTGGCCTTCGGACGCGAGGTTCAATTCGTGGATTCGCCGATCCAGGGAGCGGTGTCTTTCCTGGGCACGGAGTATTCGGCGTATCGCCTGTTCCTGGTGCCCGGGGCGCTGCTGATCTATGCGGCCATGACGGTCCTGTTGAACGGCACGCGTTTCGGCGTGCGTACCCGCGCCGTCATCATGAACGAAGACCTGGCGCGCGGCCTGGGCATCAACGCCGAACGCATCCGCTTCACGACCTTTGGCCTGGGCGCCGGGTTGGGCGCGCTTGCCGGCGCGCTGATCACGCCGCTGTCCAGTGTGGACCCCAACATGGGCCTGCCGTGGCTGGTCAGCGCCTTCATGCTTGTCATGGTGTCGGGCCACTCGATCACCGCGCTGTTGCTGACCTGCCTGGTCTATGGCGCTTGCCAGGTGCTGGTGAGCATTTTCGTCAGCCCGATCCTGGGCGGCGTCACCATCGCCGTATTGGCCGCGTTGACGCTGCGCCTGCGTCCCCAAGGATTCGCCCATGACTGACCATTCGCTTGCACGACCGCGCGAGGCCGGCACGGCGCACCCGGCGCGCATCCGGCGCGGCCAGGGGCTGCCGTGGTTGGCCGGCATGTGCCTGGTCCTGACCGTGGCGGGCCCCTGGCTGTTCGACACCTACTTGCTCAACGTGCTGATCAAGGCGCTGTTTTTCGCGATGGCGGCGGTGACGGTGGACGTGCTGTGGGGTTACACGGGGCATCTGACCTTTGGCCAATCCGCGTTTTTCGGGGTCGGCGCCTACGCGGCCGGCCTGGCCTTCACGCATTACGGGTTTTCACCGTCGATCGCCATCCTCGCCGCCTTGGCGGCGGTGGGCGCGGCGGCGCTGCTGGCGCTGGCCACGGGCTGGCTGTCGTTCTATCGGGGGGCGTCGCCCTTCTTCGCAACCGTCATCTCGCTGGTGCTGCCCATCGTGCTGATGCAATTGGTGCTGGCCGGCGGCACCTACACCGGCTCGTCGTCGGGCCTGACGGGCTACGAGACATTCGACCTGTCGCTCGAGGCCTGGTATGTGATCGCGGCCGGCTCCCTGTCTGTCGTGGCCTTGCTGGCGTGGGTGGTGGTGCGCAGCGACGGCGGCCGCATCCTGGTGGCGCTGCGCGACAACGAGTCCCGTTGCAGCTATCTGGGCTTGAACACCGCCCATTGGCGCATCGTGCTGCTGGTCGTGTGCGGCGCGGTGGCCAGCCTGGCGGGGTTTGGCTATGGCGCGTTCAGCGGCGTGGTGGCGCCGGAACTCACGGGATTCGTGTTTGGCACCGAGCTGATCATCTGGGTGGCGCTAGGCGGACGCGGCACCATCTGGGGCCCGGTGCTGGGGGCCGTTCTCATCAACGTGGCGGGCTCCTACCTCAGCGGGAACATGCCGTTCCTGTGGCAGTTGCTGCTGGGCGTGACGTTCATCCTGGTCATCCTGCTGTTGCCGCGCGGGTTGTTGCCGCTGTTGACGGCGCCGTTCTTGCGGCGCGGCCAGGCGGCCGTGGTGCCGATGCTTGGCACGCGCGCAGGCCAATCGCAGCCGGCCAACGGCGCGTCGCGGGCATTGAGCCTGTCTGGCGTGGCCAAGCGTTTCGGCAGCCTGAAAGTGCTGGAAGGGATCGACCTGCAGGCCCGGGGGGGCGAACTGGTGGGCTTGATCGGCCCCAACGGTGCGGGCAAGACCACCCTGATGCGCTGCATCGCCGACGGCGCCGAACGGTCTGAAGGCGACTTGGAACTCTACGGCCATCGGGTGCTGCGGGACGGGCCCGAGCAATGCGTGCGCTATGGCCTGGGGCGAAAGTTCCAGAATGCCAATGTGTTCGACACGATGACCGTGGCGGAAAGCCTGCGCATCGCGACGACCCTGCGGGAGCAACCATCCTGGTGGCGGCGTTCGCCCACGTTGGACCTGCCGCCCTACGCGCTGGAAGTGCTGCGCGTGACCGGGTTGGACCACTGCCTGGCCAGCGTGGCCCGCGACCTGTCGCATGGGCAGCAACAGGCGCTGGAGCTGGCGATGGTGCTGGCGCTGGAGCCGCGCATCGTCTTGCTGGACGAACCCACGGCAGGCCTCTCCAAGGCCGAACGGTCACAGATCGGCCAGATGCTGTCGTCGCTGGCGCATCAGTACGGCCTGTGCTGCCTGCTGGTCGAACATGACCTGGATTTCGTGAAGGAAGTGGCGACGCGGATCGTCGTCTTGCACCAGGGCCGCATCGTCATGGACGGGAGTTTCCAAGAAGTCGTGGAATCGGAATTGGTGCGCACCATCTATGCAGGTAGCGCGCAGGCTGCGCAGGGGGCAGGGCAATGACGAGCATCGCACCGGCATTAAGCCTGGAAGGCGTGTCCAGCGGCTACAAGGGCGCGGTGGTGTTGAACGAGGTGTCGCTATCGGTCGATCGCGGCGCGTGCGTCGCGCTGCTGGGCAAGAACGGCATGGGCAAGAGCACGCTCCTCAAGACGGTCATGGGATACCTGCCCAAGTTGCGCGGGCGCGTGCGCCTGGGCGCGGTCGACGCCACGCGGTTGCGTCCGCATGAAGTGGCGCGCTGCGGCGTCGCGTATGCGGCGCAGGAACAGCCCTTGTTCCCTGACCTGAGCATCCGCGACAACCTGCGCCTGGGCCTGCCGCGCGATGACCTCTTTGACGAGCGCTTTGCCGATATCGCCGACCTGTTTCCGGTGTTCTCGACGCGCCTGCGCCAGCACGCCGGCACCTTGTCGGGCGGCGAGCAAAAGATGCTGCTGGTGGCGCGTGGGCTGATGCAGCGGCCCGAACTGTTGCTGCTGGACGAAATCACCGAAGGGCTGCAGCCCTCGGTGATCGAGCGGCTGGGCCGCGCCCTGAACTGGGAACGCGAGCAGCGCGGCACGACCATGCTCATCGTCGAACAGAATGTCGCGTTCGCGCTGGATGTGGCCGACCGCTATCTGGTGCTGAAACAGGGGGCGATCGTGGACGAAGGCGAGGCTGGCGCGCCCGAGGCCATCGGCCATATCATTGATCATCTGAAGGTATGAATGCCGCCGCACCCGCTTCTTCACGGGCCGGCATGCTCGATTCACGCATAAGGACGCAATCATGACCTCGCTCCAGGACCAGGACGCGGAACGGCCCGGGTGGCGCATCGGCGTGCTGTACTCGCGCAGCGGCGTGACGGGCACGACCGAATCGCAGCATTTCTTCGGGACGGTGCTTGCCGTGGAAGAGATCAACGCCTTGGGCGGCGTGTTGGGCCGGCCGCTTGCGCCCGTGGTGTACGACCCCGGCAGCGACGCCGAAGAATACCGCCGCCTGGCGGCCCGCCTGCTGCTGGATGACGAAGTCAGCGTCATCTTCGGGGGCTGCACCTCGCATTGCCGCAAAGCGATGCTGCCCGTGGTTGAACGCAGCAATTCCCTGCTTTGGTACGGCTCGGTCTACGAGGGCTTCGAGTATTCGCCCAACGTCATCTACACCGGCGCGGCGCCCAACCAGGGCAGCATGCAGCTGGCGGCCTACCTTATCCAGAACTGCGGTTCGCGCATCTTCCTGGTGGGCGCGGACTACATCTATCCGCGTGAAACGAACCGCATCATGCGCGAGACCGTCGAAGAGCATGGCGGCGAGATCCTGGACGAAACCTATCTGCCCCTGGGATGCGACGAAAGCGACATCATCGACGTGGTGGCGGACATCCGCCGCATCCAGCCGGACGTGGTGTTCTCCACGCTGATCGGCGCGGATGCGCAACGCTTCTATCAGCGCTACCACGAGGCCTGCCAGCAGGCGGGGGCGCAAACCGCCCACATCCCCATCGCCAGCCTGACCATGGCGGAATCCGAGGTGGCCGAGATCGGGCCGCAGCGTTGCGTGGGGCACATCACCGCCGCCACGTATTTCAATACCGTCGATACGCCCGCCAACCGGCATTTCCTGTCGCGTTGGCGCGAGCGTTTTGGCGACCAGCCCGCCAGCGTCTATGCCGAAACGTGCTACAGCCAGGTGCACCTGTTCGCGCGCGCATTGCAGCGCGTGGGCAGCATGGACACCCGCAAGCTCGTGCAAGCGGTGCATCAGGTGCAATTCGACGCGCCGGACGGGCGCATGTCCATCCTGGCCGAGAACAACCACTGTGTACTGACGCCGCGCATCGGCGTGTGCCGGGCCGACGGACGTTTCGATATCGTCTGGGAAAGCGACCAGCCGGTGAAGCCGGACCCTTATCTGACGGCATTCGGCCTGGACGAATTCTGGTTGAAATGAGCATGGACCATAGCCTTCGCCGCCTCTACGAGGACCTGCGCAGCGTGGCCGTCGCGGTGGTGTATCCGCCGGGCGAAGACCGCGATGTGCTGGTCGAACAGCTCAAGCGCATCGGTTGCCGCATCCATTTGCACTGGCCGTTCCCGGATGCCGCGCCGGCCGGCGCCGACGTGATTTTCTTCCAGGTGTCGCAGTGCGTGCAGAACAGCTCGGCCTGGTCGGCCAGCGAAGTCGAGGCCACCTTGATCGCGCTGTCCGAATACGAAACGCCCACTACGCTCAAGCAATTGCTGAAGACCAATGCCCATGGGGTGCTGACGCGGCCATTCCGTTCGGCGGGCATCCTCAGCACCCTGGTGCTGGCGCGGTCGGCCAAGCAGTTCCAGAACCGGCAGCAGGTCAAGATCGACAAGCTGGAAAACACCATCAAGGCGCGGCGCGTCATTGAAAAGGCGATCCGCGTGCTGATGGATCACCAGCGGCTGGACGAACGCGCGGCCTATGAGCACATGCGCACGCGTGCCACGGGTTTGCGCGTCAGCGTGGCCGAAGTCGCCGCGATGATCATCGAGGCCAGCGAAGCCATGGAAAAGCTCGGCCTGGGCGGCACCCGCCCAGGGCCGCCGTAAATGGGCTAAGTGCCTGCCGGTAAAGAGGAAAACAATGAAAGTCATGATTGCCCGCTTGAACCACGAGACCAATACGTTCTCACCCGTGCCGACGCCATTGGCGGCGTTCGGCAACGATGGCCCCGCCTTCGGCGCGGCGGCCTACGAAGAGAACAAGGGCAAGCGCACGGCCATGTCGGCCTTCATCGACATCGCCGAGGCGAACGGCGCGTCGGTGGTCACGCCGGTGTCCGCCACCGCGTATCCCAGTGGCCGGGTGGACGCGAAGGCCTATCGCAAGCTCTGCGACGAGATCGTGGCCGGCGCGCGTGGATGCGGCGCCATTCTGCTGGACCTGCATGGCGCCATGGCGGTCGAAAGCACCGACGACGGCGAGGGCGACCTGCTGGAGCGCTTGCGCCAGCAGACGCCCGACGTGCCGATCGCCGTGGCGCTGGACCTGCACGGCAACGTTACGCCCAAGATGATGGCCAACGCCGACGTCATCGTCAGCTTCAAGACCTACCCGCACGTGGACATGTACGAAACCGGCGACCACGCGGGCCGCATCCTGTTCGACTGGCTCAACGGCGGGCCGCGCCCGGTGATGGCGTGGCGCCGCCTGCCCTTGATGACGCACACTTTGCGCAGCGCCACGGCGCAAGGCGCCATGCGCGACGCCGTGCAGGCGGCCCGGCGCGCCGAGGACGCGGGCATGTTGGCCGTATCCGTGCTGGCGGGGTTCGCCCTGGCGGACATTCCGTATCCATGCCTGAGCGTGGTGGTGGTGGGGGCGGGCGAGCCGGCGCTGGCCGAGCAGGCGGCGGCCGGGATGGCGCAAGGCATCTGGGCGGGGCGGGACGGCTTTTTCTACGACAGCGAACCCCTGGCCGATTCCCTGGCCCGGGCCGTCGAGCTGGCGTGCGGGGCGGGCAAGCCGGTGTTGCTGCTGGATCATGGCGACAACTGCATGTCCGGCGGCACCTGCGACACCATGGAGGTGCTGATGGCGGCGGTGGAGGCCGGTTTGACGGGCATTGTCGCGGGCCTGTATTGCGATCCCGCGGCCGTGGCGGCGCTGACGGCGGCGGGCGAGGGCGCCCGGGTCGATATCCTGGTGGGCAACAAGCGGCCGATTCCGGCCATCGGCCGGCCGGCGGCGCCAGTGCGGCTGCAGGGCGTCGTCGGGGCCATAACCGATGGCCAATACGTCATCACGGGGCCTACCTATACCGGGCAGACGGCGTGCATGGGCCGCAGCGCCGTGCTGGATATCGGCGCGGCGCAACTGGTGATCACCGAGCGCACCCACGAACCCTGGGACCTGGGCGTGTTTGAAAGCATGGGGCTGGACCCGCGCCGGGCCCGCTTCGTGCTGGTCAAATCCCGCATGTACTGCCGGCCGGTGTTCGAGCCCATTTCACAGGCGCTGGTGGAATGCGCCAGCGCCGGCGTCACCAGTTCGGATTTTTCCCTGTTCCCGTACGAACGCCGGCGCCGTCCGCTGTATCCGCTGGATCCCATGGCGCCGTCCGACTACGACCCGTCGGCCTGAGCGGCAGGCCGGCGGGCGTCCGCATACAATACCGGCCATGGAAAAAGTACGCATCTCCAAGCTCATGTCCGAGCGCGGACTCTGCTCGCGCCGCGAGGCCGACAGCTATATCGAACGCGGCTGGGTCCGCGTGGACGGCGCCGTGGTGTCCGAACTGGGCGCCCGGGCCTACCCAGACCAGGTCATCACGCTTGAGCGCGCCGCGCAGGCGCGCCAGACCTCGCGGGTCACGATCCTGATCAACAAACCGGTCGGCTATGTGTCCGGCCAGGCCGAAAAAGGCTACACGCCCGCGGTGGCGCTGATCGATTCCCGCTCGCGCTTTTCAGGCGACCGGGCGCCGCAGCGCTTCGAACGCGCGCACCTGGACGGGCTGGCCGTGGCCGGCCGGCTGGACATCGATTCCCAGGGCCTGCTGGTACTGACGCAGGACGGCCGCATCGCCAAGCACCTGATTGGCGAAGACTCCAGCGTCGACAAGGAATACCTGGTGCGCGTGCAGGGCGACCTCTCGGACCGTGGCCTTGAACTCTTGAATCACGGCCTGTCGCTGGACGGCCGCGCGCTAAAGCCCGCGCAGGTCCGTTGGCAAAACCACGACCAACTGCGATTTGTGCTGCGGGAAGGCAAGAAGCGGCAGATCCGCCGCATGTGCGAACTGGTCGGCCTGAAGGTCGTGGGCTTGAAGCGCGTGCGGATCGGCCGCGTGTCGCTGGGCGACCTGCCCCTGGGCCAATGGCGCTATCTGCGGGACGACGAAGGGTTCTGACCCCCGTTGTTCCGGAATGTCCGCCGCTCCGTCGACGGGCGCGGCCGCGACGCCTGCGCGGTGATCGGCAGATTTTTCAATCTGTTTCCAAGACGCCGTTATTTCATGAAAGCGGGGGTATTCTTCGCTTGCCCGTCGCTGCCCAGGCGCTCCATCAGGAACTCGATGAAGATCCGGGTCTTGGCGGGCAGAAGCCGAGTTTCGGTGACCGCATAGACAGGGAAGGGCCCCAGTTGCCAGTCCGGCAGCACGCGCCGTAATTGGCCCGACTGCTGTTCGGCCATCTGGCCGCCCACCAGCACCGCGATGCCCGCGCCCAGCATGGCCAACCGGCGAGCCATGGCGACGCCATTGACTGAAAACCGGTTGCCCGGCGTGAACTCGATGTGCTGATCGCCGTTGGAAAGCGGCCAGCGGGTCACGCGGCCAGCGCCTTCGGCGCGGAACTCTATGCACTCGTGGCGGGTCAAGTCGCTGGGGTGCCGCGGTTCGCCGTGCTTCTGCAGGTAGTCATGCGAGGCATACAGATGGGCAGGCAGCATGCCCAGTAGCCTGGCAATCTGCGTCGAATCGGGCAGGTCGCCGATTTCGATGGAGATGTCGCAAGTCTGGAATACGCGCGATGCGTGGTCCGGATTGGCAAGATCCAGGAAAAACGTGACGTCGGGATAGCGGCGGGAGAACTCCATGAACGATTCAGCCAGGAAGTCCGTGCCGAAATCCGCAGGCATGTTGACCCGCAGCGGCCCGGCTGGCGTATCCACCAGCTTCTGCAGTTCTTCATGGGCGATCTGGGCTTCGGCGACGATGCGCTGGCAGCGTTCGAAGTACAGCCGGCCCGCGTCGGTCAGTTCCACCTTGCGCGTGGTGCGGCTGAGCAGCCGCAAGCCAACGGATCGCTCCAGTTCGGCCACCTGGCGAGACAACGTGGACTTGGGGACGCCCAGCGTCGCCGCAGCGCGGCTAAAACTGTGCGTCTTGGCCACTTCCACGAAGAGTTCCATGCCTTGTAAGCGTTTCATGGCGAGATTCTGTCATAGGCCGGGGATGAATAATTGTCCCATAAATGGAATGATGTTTTCTTAATGTGCCCCTTTGTTTCCACGGCGGGATAACGCAGAATGCGAGTTCTGCAATGCAGCAATGCGACTAAGCCCACCCTGCGTGTTCAACGCGAATCCACCCAGTTGATGCACTGCCTTGCCAGTTCGGGCGCGGCTCGGCGGCGTTTTGCCGCTTGGTCTTCCCGGGGCAAAAAGCCCTTTGGGGCAGCAAGCCCGCGAAAGCGAGTGCAGCGTGGGGTCTCATATTTTTTGGAATGCAATCTATGAACAAGAAAAGCGCTATGTGGCGCGGCGCGGCGATCGTCACGCTGACGGCATCGGCTCTCACCCTGGCCGCTTGCGGCAAAAAGCAGGACGCGCCGCAGGCGGGCAAGCCGCAAGTCTCGGTCGTGACCCTGACCACGCAGCCCGTGTCCCTGACGACGGAATTGCCGGGCCGCACCTCCGCATTCCGGGTTGCCGAAGTCCGGCCCCAGGTCAACGGCATCGTCCAGAAGCGCCTGTTCACCGAAGGCGGTGAGGTCAAGGCGGGCGAACAGCTCTATCAAATCGATCCCGCGCTCTACCAGGCCAGCGTCGATAGCCAGAAGGCCGCCCTGGCCCGCGCCCAGGCGCAGCAGAAGACTGCCGGCTTGCTGGCCGAACGTTACAAACCGCTGGTGGCCACCCGCGCCGTCAGCCAGCAGACCTATGACAACGCCGTCGCGTCGCGCGACCAGGCCGCCGCCGACGTGATGTCGGCCAAGGCCGCGTTGGACACGGCCCGCATCAACCTGGTCTACACCAAGGTGCTGTCGCCCATCGACGGCATCATCGGCCGGTCCTCGGTGACCGAAGGCGCGCTGGTCACGGCCAACCAGACCGGCGCGTTGGCTGCAGTGCAGCAAATTGACCCGATCTACGTCGACGTGACCCAATCCAGCGTTCAGTTGCTGCGTTTGCAGGACGCGCTGGCCAGCGGTCAATTGAAGAAGGCCGACGGCGAGCAGGCCGCGCTGGTCACGCTGACGCTGGAAGACGGTTCGCAATACAAGCAGACCGGCAAGCTCCAGTTCTCGGAAGTGACCGTGGACCAGGGCACCGGTTCGATCACGCTGCGCGCGGTGTTCCCGAACCCCGACCGCCGCCTGCTGCCCGGTATGTTCGTGCGCGCCCGCCTGGCTGACGGCGTGGCCGCCGACGGCCTGCTGGTGCCGCAACGCGGCGTGACCCGCAACCAGCGCGGTCTGCCGACGGCGCTGGTGGTCAACGCCAAGAACCAGGTTGAATTGCGCGAATTGAAGACCGACCGCGCCATTGGCGACAAGTGGCTGGTCACCGACGGCCTGGCCGCCGGCGACAAGGTCATCGTGGAAGGTCTGCAGATGGTGCGTCCGGGCGTCGAAGTCGTCGCCACCGAAGCTGGCGCCAACGCGCAGCAGCCGCAGGCGGCGAACGCCGCGCCGGCCAAGCAGTAATCAGGGAGCCATGCATGGCAAAGTTTTTTATCGATAGGCCGGTTTTCGCCTGGGTGATCGCGATCGTGCTGATGATGGCCGGCGCGCTGTCCATCCTGCAATTGCCGGTCTCCCAATACCCCAACATCGCGCCGCCGGCCATCGGCATCGCGGTGACCTACCCGGGCGCTTCCGCGCAGACGGTGCAGGACACCGTGGTGCAGGTGATTGAACAGCAGATGAACGGCTTGGACGGCCTGCAATACATCTCGTCGGAAAGCAATTCCGACGGCAGCATGTCGATCACGCTGACCTTCAAGCAAGGCACCAATCCGGACACCGCGCAGGTGCAGGTGCAGAACAAGCTTGCGCTGGCGCAGCCGCTCTTGCCGCAGGAAGTGCAGCAGCAGGGCATCCGCGTCACCAAGGCCACGAAGAACTTCCTGATCGTGGCGGGCTTCGTGTCCACCGACGGCACGATGACCAAGGACGACCTGGCCGACTACGTCGCCTCGTACGTCCAGGATCCCATCAGCCGCACGCAGGGCGTGGGCGACTTCCAGCTGTTCGGCTCGCAATACGCGATGCGCATCTGGCTGGACCCCGCCAAGCTCGTCAACTACGGCTTGACCACGGTCGACGTGGTGGCGGCGATCAAGGAACAGAACGTGCAGGTGTCGTCCGGTCAGCTGGGCGGCCTGCCGTCCGTGCGCGGGCAGCAGTTGAACGCCACCATCATCGGGCCGTCGCGCCTGGAGAAGGCGGAAGATTTCGGCCGCATCCTGCTCAAGGTCAACGCCGACGGTTCGCAAGTGCGCCTGGGCGATGTCTCGCGCATCGAACTTGGCGGCCAGACCTACGCCATCGACAGCTTCTACAACGGCAAGCCGGCATCGGGCCTGGCAATCAAGCTGGCCCCGGGCGCCAACGCGCTGGACACGGCGCAGGCGGTGCGGGACACCATCAATAACCTGAAGCCGTACTTCCCGCCGGGCATGGACGTCGTCTACCCGTACGACACGACGCCGTTCGTCAGCCTGTCCATCCATGAAGTGTTCAAGACGCTGGTGGAAGCCATCATCCTGGTCTTCCTGGTGATGTACCTGTTCCTGCAGAATTTCCGCGCCACCATCATTCCCACGCTGGCCGTGCCGGTGGTGTTGCTGGGCACGTTCGGCGTGCTGGCCGCGTTTGGCTATTCCATCAATACCTTGACGATGTTCGGCATGGTGCTTGCCATCGGCCTGCTGGTGGACGATGCCATCGTGGTGGTGGAAAACGTCGAACGGGTGATGGCCGAAGAGGGCTTGACGCCCAAGCAGGCCACCCGCAAGTCCATGAGCCAGATCACCGGCGCGCTGATCGGCATCGCCATGGTGCTGGCCGCCGTGTTCATCCCGATGGCGTTCTTTGGCGGCTCCACGGGCGTGATCTATCGCCAGTTCTCGATCACGATCGTGTCGTCGATGGTGCTGTCGGTGCTGGTGGCCATCGTCTTCACGCCGGCCTTGTGCGCCACCTTGCTCAAGCCCATCCCGAAGGGCCACCACGGCACGAAGAAGGGCTTCTTCGGCTGGTTCAACCGCACGTTCGAGCGCAGCAGCAACGGCTATGCCAATAGCGTCGCGCGCGGGCTCAACCGCACCAAACGCCTGATGGTGGTGTACCTGGCGCTTGTCATCGCCATGGGCTGGCTGTTCACCCGCATCCCGACGGCGTTCCTGCCTGCGGAAGACCAGGGCATCTTGTTCGCCCAGATCCAGACGCCGGCCGGCGCCACCGCAGAGGCCACCAAGGCCGTCATCGACGATGCCACGAAGTATCTGCTGACCGAAGAAAAAGACGCCGTGACATCGGTGTTCGCGGTGAACGGCTTCAACTTCGGCGGCCGCGGCCAGAACGCGTCCATCCTGTTCATCAAGCTGCGCGACTGGGAAGAACGCGGCGACGCCAGCCTGAAGGCCGGCGCCGTGGCGGCGCGCGCCAACGCGCACTTCGGCAAGACCGAGCGCCGCGCGCAACTGTTCGTGGTGCCACCGCCTTCCGTGATGGAGCTGGGCAACGTCACCGGTTTTGACTTCCAGCTGATGGACCGCGCCGGCGTGGGCCATGAAAAGCTGCTTGCCGCGCGCAATCAGTTGCTGGGCGAAGCCGCGAAAAGCCCGGTGCTGATCGGCGTGCGTCCGAACGGCATCGAAGACGCGCCGCAGTACCAACTGGACATCGACCGCGAAAAAGCGCGGGCGCTGGGCGTGGCCGTGTCGGACATCAACAGCACGCTGGCGACCGCGTGGGGGTCGTCGTACGTCAACGACTTCATCGACCGCGGCCGGGTGAAAAAGGTGTTCGCGCAGGGCGAGGCGTCGTCGCGCATGCTGCCGGAAGACTTGAACAAATGGTATGTGCGCAATAACGCGGGCGACATGGTGCCGTTCTCGGCATTCTCGAAGGCCACGTGGAGCTTCGGCCCGCAGAAGCTGAACCGCTATAACGGCGTGCCGTCCTACAACATTCAGGGTCAGGCGGCGCCGGGTTACAGCTCGGGCGCGGCCATGGAAGAAATGGAAAAGCTGGCGGCCAAGCTGCCGGTGGGCGTGGGCTTTGAATGGACGGGGCTGTCGTTCGAAGAACGCCTGTCGGGCTCGCAGGCGCCGGCGTTGTATGCCATTTCGCTGATCGTGGTGTTCCTGTGCCTGGCGGCGCTGTATGAAAGCTGGTCCATCCCGACGGCCGTCATGCTGGTGGTGCCGCTGGGGATCATCGGGGTGCTGTTGGCGACCTTGATGCGGGGCTTGTCCAACGACGTGTACTTCCAGGTGGGGTTGCTTACCACGGTGGGGCTGGCGGCCAAAAACGCCATCCTGATCGTGGAGTTCGCCAAGGAACACTTCGAGTCCGGCGCCAGCCTGACGGAGTCGGCCATCCACGCCGCGCGCCAGCGCCTGCGCCCGATCCTGATGACGTCGCTGGCGTTCATCCTGGGCGTGACGCCGCTGGCGATCTCGTCGGGCGCGGGCTCCGGCAGCCAGAATGCCATCGGCACGGGCGTGATCGGCGGCATGCTGACGGGCACGTTCCTGGCGATCTTCTTCGTTCCGGCCTTCTTCGTGATCATGCTGCGCATGTTCAAGGTCAAGCGCATGAGCGAAAACCAAGACAAGCACGACACCAGCGCCAACGGCTCGCAGGAAGTGTCCGCCGAAGGACAACCGTAATGAAATTCCAGATGAGAACTTTATTGTCTGTTTCCCTGGCGGCAGCCCTGGCGGGCTGCTCGCTGGCCCCGACCTACGAACGGCCGGACGCGCCGGTCGACGCCGCCTATCCCACGGGCCCGGCCTACAAGGCCGACGGTTCGCAGGCTGCGCAAGGGATGTCCACGGCGGATATCGGCTGGCGCGATTTCTTCAGCGATCCGCTCTTGCAGCAGCTGATCGAGCTGTCGCTGGCCAACAACCGCGATCTGCGCGTGGCGGCCTTGAATGTCGAAGCGGCGCGGGCGCAGTACCGCATTCAGCGCGCCGATCTGATGCCCAGCGTGGGCATCGCGGGCCAGGAAACGGCCCAGCGTTCGCCTGCGGACCTGTCCGCCAGCGGCCGCGCCACCACCAGCCACAGCTATCAGGTGGGCGCCGCCATGTCGGCCTGGGAGCTGGATCTGTTCGGCCGCATACGCAGCTTGAGCGACAAGGCGCTGGAGTCCTATCTGGCGCTGGATGAAACCCGCACGGCAACCCAGCTGACGTTGATCGCCGAGGTGGCCAACGCCTATCTGACGCTGCGTGCCGACCAAGAACTGCTGAGCCTGACGCGGGACACATTGAAGAGCCAGGAAGATTCCTTCAATCTCACGCAGCAAAGCTACGACCAGGGGCTGTCCACCGCGCTGGACCTCAGCCAGGCCGAAGTGTCGCTGCGCACGGCCCAGCGCAACCTGTCGCAATACACGCGCCAGGCTGCCCAGGACCGCAATGCGCTGACGTTGCTGGTGGGCCAGCCGATGTCGCCGGAGATCACGGCGGCGCTGGACCAGGCCGTCAGGCTGGACGACGGCATGCTGCCGACCACCTTGCCCGCCGGGTTGCCATCCGACCTGCTGGCCCGGCGCCCGGACATCCGTGCGGCCGAACACCAGTTGAAGGGCGCCAACGCCAACATCGGCGCGGCGCGCGCGGCGTTCTTCCCGACCATCAGCCTGACGGGCCAGGCGGGCACCGCCAGCGCCAGCCTGGGCGGGCTGTTCGAAGGCGGCTCCGGCGCCTGGAGCTTCGTGCCCCAGATCACGGTGCCGATCTTCGCGGGCGGTTCGCTGCTGGCGGGCCTGGACCTGGCGAAGGTGCAGAAGAACATCCAGGTCGCCCAGTACGAAAAGTCCATCCAGACCGGCTTTCGCGAAGTGGCGGACGCCCTGGCTGGCCGCGGCACGCTGGACGACCAGATCCAGGCGCAGCGCTTGCTGGTTGACGCCAACCAGCGGGCCTACGACGTGTCCGACCAGCGTTTCCGCCAGGGTATCGACGACTACCTGAGCGTGCTGGATTCACAGCGTTCGCTGTACACCGCGCAGCAGACGCTGGTGGATACGCGCCTGGCCCGGTTGTCCAACCTGGTGACCTTGTACAAGGTGCTGGGCGGCGGCTGGACTGAACGCACGGCCACG
This sequence comes from Achromobacter sp. MYb9, assembly GCF_002975275.1. Taxonomy (GTDB): domain Bacteria; phylum Pseudomonadota; class Gammaproteobacteria; order Burkholderiales; family Burkholderiaceae_B; genus Achromobacter. The sequence goes on from NZ_PCOQ01000027.1 coordinate 25,151, forward strand.
TCCGCGCAAGCCGCGCCAGCGGCGGGGGCCGGCGCCGGGTCGTAACCGGCAAGGGGCGGGGGATATACCCGCCCCGCTGCCACGGTATCGGGTGCCACAAGGCCGCATTGCGCGGCCTTTTTTTTGGCTCAGTGTTTTCCCGATGGAACAGCCCGCCGCGTCATTTGTTCCATTGACGGTACATTAGGACACCCCTAGAGTTCCCGACATGGGAACTTCACTACCTCTGCCGAAATACCATCAGATCTACCTTGTGCTGCGCGAGCAGTTGCAAGAGGGCAGGTTCGATCAGGATGGGCTGCCGGGCGAACACGCGCTGGCCGACCAGTTCGACGTGGCCCGCATCACCATCCGCAAAGCGCTGGAGATGCTGGTGGCCGACGGGCTGGTGTCTCGGCGCCCCGGCCTGGGAACGTGGCCGTTGCGCGCGGCGTCCAGCCCGCAGGCCGCGCCCGCGCCCAACGTGCCGCAGAAGGCGCATCTGACCGGGCTGCTGGAAAACATCGTCAACATGGGCTTGCGTACATCGGTGCAAGTGCTGGACAGCACGCTGGTGTCCGCGCCGTTGGCCGTGGCCGAGTCGTTGCGCATCGCGCCCGGCACGCCGGTCCACAAGAGCCTGCGCGTGCGCAGCACCGAGGCCGGGCCGCTTTCCCACATCACGACCTATGTGCCGCAAGCCGTGGCCGACTTCACGCGTGCGGACCTGGAGCGCGAGCCCTTGCTGATGCTGCTGGAGGCCGCGGGCGTGGAGTTCGGCGGCGCCACGCAGACGATTTCGGCCAAGCTGGCCGATGCGCAGGTGGCGCGCCATCTGGACGTGTCGGTGGGCTCGGCGCTGCTGGCGGTTACCCGCGTCGTGCGCGACGTGAACGACCGCCCCGTCCAGCTGTTGCAGGGCCTGTACCGGCCCGACCGCTATCAGTACCAATTGCAGCTGTCGCGCGTCGGCAGCATCGACGCCAAGGTCTGGGTCAGCGAAGAGCTGTCGGCCCAATTTCATTGAACCCTTCGGAGATCTCCCATGAATTCGCGCCGCACCTTTCTCTATCGATCCGCCGCCGCGGCAGCCCTGGTATCCGCGCCCTGGGTGGCGCGCGCGCAGGGCGCCACGCCCGTGAAGATCGGCGTGCTGCACCCCGTGACCGGCGCGCTGGCGTATTCGGGCCAGCAATGCCGCCTGGGCGCGCTGCTGGCGATTGAAGACATCAATAAGGCTGGCGGCATCAAGTCGCTGGGCGGCGCGCCGCTGGCGGCCGTGCTGGGCGACGCGCAGTCCCGCCCCGAGGCCGGTTCGGCCGAAGTGGAGAAGATGAACGAGGCGGGGGTGTCGGCCATCGTCGGCGCGTATGCGTCGGCGATCTGCCTGGCCACGACGCAGACCGCCGCCAAGTACAACCTGCCGCATGTGGTGGACGTAGGCGTGGCCGACCAGATCGTGGAGCGCGGCCTGAAGAACACCTTCCGCTTCGGCCCCGGCTACCGTGCCTGCAGCGAACGCGCCATCACCGACCTGGCCGCGTTGAACGACGCCGCCGGCAAGCCGGCCAAGACCGTCATGATCGTGCACGAGGACTCGCTGTTCGGCACCGGCACCGCGGCGCTCCTGTCGAAGTCGCTGCCGCAGCACGGCTTCGAGGTGAAGGACGTGGTGAAGCACCCGAACCCCACCCGCGACTTCAACAATATCGTGCTGCGCATGAAGTCGGTGAATCCGGACATCGTCATTCCCGCCAACTACTACAACGAATACGCGCTGCTGTTGCGCGCCATGAAGCAGCAGAAGGTGCAGCCCAAGGCCATCTATTCGGTGCTGGGAGGCGCGGCGTCCAGCTACAAGTTCCTGAAGGAATTCCCCGACATCGCCAACGGCATCATCGACTGCAACCATTGGTTCAACCCCAAGGATCCGCGCGTGGCGCCGCTGAAAGCCCGGGTCGAGGAAAAGGGCGCGTACTTCAGCTATGAAGTCTTCATGACCTACGTCTCGATGCAGTTGCTGGCCGATGCCCTTGAGCGCGCCAAGTCCGCCGACCGCGCCGCCATCATCGACGCGCTGGCCGCCAGCACCTTCCAGGACAACCTGATGCCGTATGGGCCGACCCGGTTCGTGAACGGCCAGAACACCGGGGCGCGACCGCTGCTGACGCAGGTGATCGGTGGCGACATCAAGGTGATCGTTCCGGCCGAATATCGCCAGGCCGATGCCATCTTCCCGCTGAAGGCCTGAGCGCTAAGCATGCTGGATCCCGCCATCCTCTTTTCTTCCGTGCTCAACGGCCTGACGACCGGCGCGGTGTATGCGCTGATCGCCCTGGGGCTGACCCTGATCTACGGGGTGCTGCACATCATCAACTTCGCCCACGGCGCCGCGCTGATGGTGGCGTTGTACGCCGTCTACCTGCTGAAGGACCGGCTGGGCATCGATCCCTACGCCGCACTGCCGCTGGTCGTGGCGGGAATGTTCGCGCTGGGCTACGCGCTGCAACGCTTCGTGATCAACCGCGCCAGCCATGGCAAGGACGAGAACATCCTGCTGGTCACGCTGGGTCTGGCCATCGTGCTGGAGAACCTGGCGCTGGTGTGGTTCAAGTCGGACACGCGCAGCATCGACACGGCCTACACCTTGTCCACCGTGGAGATCGGCCCGGCCATGATCGCGCTGCCCAAGGTTATTGCCTTTTTCGGCGCGCTGGCGGTGGCAGCGGTGCTGCTCTGGATCCTTCGCGGTACCGACCTGGGCCGGGCGATCCGCGCGGTGGCGCGGGAAAAGCAGGGCGCCAGGCTGATGGGCATCGACGTGGAAAAGGTCTATGCGCTGTCGTTCGGCATCGGCATGGCCTGCCTGGGCGCCGCCGCCTGTTTTCTGTTGCCGGCCTATTACGTCAACCCACAGGTGGGCAGCGGCTTCGTGCTGGTGGCGTTCACCATTGTGGTGCTGGGCGGCATGGGCAGTTTCGCGGGCGCGCTGGCGGGCGGGTTGCTGATTGGCGTGGTGGAGTCCATCGGAGGCCTGTTCCTGGGCGATTCGCTGGGCCAGATGGGCATTTTCGCGATCTTCATCGCGGTACTGCTGTTTCGCCCGCAGGGGCTGTTCGGGGCGAGGGGCTGAGCATGAACCGGGATCTTTGCGCAATCGCGCTATTTGGGGTGGCGCTGGCCGCCTTCGCGGCATTCGTTCAGTCGGGCGTCTTGCTGACCTTCGTGATGATGTCGCTGTACGCGGCCCTGTTGTCGCAGGCCTGGAACATCCTGGGCGGCTATGGCGGCCAGTTGTCTTTCGGCCATGCGCTGTTCTTCGGCGTGGGCGCCTATGCCCAGGCGCTGGGCCAGCTGAACTTCGGGATCAACCCCTGGCTGGCGCTGCCGATGGCCATTGCGTTTGGCGCGCTGGCGGGCCTGGCCGTGGGCGGCCTGACGTTCCGCTACGGACTGAAGGGCTCGTACTTCGCGCTGGTGACGCTGGCGTTCGCCGAGGTCTTCCGCATTCTGGCGTTGTCGGCGTCCTTCACCGGCGGCGGGGTGGGGCTGATGGTGCCGTTGCAGGAAGGGGCGGCCAATATGCAGTTCGCTTCGCGTCGAGGCTATGTCTACCTGCTGCTGGCCATCGTGGTGCTGGCGCTGGCCACCACGGCCTGGTTGCGCCATTCGCGTTTCGGCGCCTACCTGCAGGCGGTGCGCGACAACGAGGACGCCGCGCGCGCCATCGGCGTGAACCCGCTGCGCGTGAAGCTGGGCGGCATCGCGCTGTCGGCGGCGTTCATGAGCGCCGCCGGTGCTTTTTACGTGCAGGTGTTCCAGTACGTCGATCCGGGCATCGCCTTTGGTTCCGCCGTGTCGGTAGAGGCCCTGGTGGGCGCGATCGTGGGGGGCATGGGCACGCTTTGGGGGCCGGTGCTGGGCGCGGTCGTCCTGCACGGGCTGGCCGACCTGACGCGCAACCTGTTCGGCGAACTGCCGGGCATCAGCATGGTGATCTACGGCGTGGTGCTCATCTTGATCGTGATGTTCCTGCCGCGCGGCATCAGCGGCGGCGGCCGCTCGCTGGGCCAGCTGTTCGGCAAGGAGCGCGCCCGTGTCTGAAACGCTGCTGCAAGCCCGTAATCTGTCTATCTCCTTCGGCGGCCTGAAGGCGGTCCAGGACGTGGACCTGGACGTGCCGCAAGGCTCGCTGACCGCGCTGGTCGGCCCGAACGGCGCGGGCAAGACCACGCTGTTCGCGCTGTTGTCCGGCTTCCTGAAACCGGGCACGGGTTCGGTGCACTTTGCCGGCCAGGACATCACGGGCCGCGCGCCGCACGAGTCGGCGCGATTGGGCCTGACCCGAACCTTCCAGATCGTGCAGCCCTTTGGCGCCCAGACGGTGCGCCAGAACATTGCGGTGGGCGCGCATTTGCGCCTGCGTGATCGGCGGGCGGCGCTGGCCGCGGCCGAAGAGGTTGCCGCGCGCGTCAACCTGCAAGGGGTGCTGGACAAGCCCGCGGCCGACCTGACCGTGGCGGGGCGCAAACGGCTGGAATTGGCCCGCGCGCTGGCTACGCGACCGCGCCTGCTGCTGCTGGACGAGGTGCTGGCGGGGCTGAACCCTAGCGAGATCGACGAAATGATTCCGGTGGTGAGAAAGCTGGTGGACGATGGCGTCACCGTGTTGATGATCGAACACGTCATGCGCGCGGTGATGAGTTTGGCCGAGCACGTGTGGGTGCTGGCCCAGGGCCGGCTGATCGCGTCGGGCACGCCTGGCGAAGTCACCTGCGACCCCACGGTGGTGGAAGCCTATCTGGGGCATGGCGCGGCGGCCCGGCTGGCCGCGCAGGGAGCCGCGGCATGAGCGCGCTGCTGGAAATCACCGGCCTGCGGGCAGGCTACGGGCGCATGGAGGTGTTGCGCGGCGTGGACCTGACGGTGGGCGAGGGCGAGATCGTGGTCCTGTTGGGCAGCAACGGCACCGGCAAGTCCACGTTGAACAACACCGTCTCCGGGCTATGCCGGCCCTGGGGCGGATCCGTCCGCTTTGGCGGCGCCGACTTGACGGGGCGTCACTATCGCGAGGTCGTCAAGGCCGGGCTTATCCAGGTGCCCGAAGGCCGGCGCATCTTCCCGAACCTGAGCGTGCGCGAGAACCTGGAGCTGGGTTCGTTCACGCGTGCGCGCGGCAATCGCGCGGCGAACCTGGACAAGGTGCTGGATATCTTCCCGCGGCTGCGCGAGCGGCTGACGCAGTTGGCCGGCACCATGTCGGGCGGCGAGCAGCAGATGCTGGCGATCGGCCGGGGCCTGATGGCCGAACCCCGGCTGCTGATCCTGGACGAGCCGTCGCTTGGGCTGTCGCCGTTGATGGTCGAAGAACTGTTCGGCCTGATCCGACGGTTGCACGCCGACGGGCTGTCGATCCTGCTGGTCGAGCAAAACGTCGGCCTGTCGTTGGAGACCGGGCAACGCGCCTATGTGCTGGAAAACGGGGCGGTGCGCCACAGCGGATCGTGCGCGGAACTGATGGCCAGCGACGACGTTCGCCGCGCCTATCTGGGGATGTAGCGATGACCCGGCCTCAAACCCTGGCCCAGAAGCTGATCGCCGCCGCTTGCGGGCGATCCGCTGTCGACGAGGGCGAAATCGTTACCTGCGCGGTGGACCTGGCGATGTTCCATGATTCCAGCGGCCCGCGGCGCCTGCAGCCCATGCTGGAGGAACTGGGCGCCAAGTTGTGGGACCCTGCCAGGATCGTGCTGGTCATCGACCACTACGTGCCTGAATCCGACGACGAATCGCGCCGCATCGTGCGCATCGCGCGCGATTGGGCGGCGGGGCAGCGGCTGCCCAACGTGTACGACTCGGTCGGCATCTGCCATGTGGTCGTGCCTCAGCATGGCCATATCCGCCCGGGCATGTTCTGCGTGGGCGGAGATTCGCATTCGCCCACGGGCGGTGCGTTCGGGGCATATATGTTCGGCATCGGCAGCACCGAGATGCTGGGGGTGGCCGTCACGGGCCAGATCTGGGTCAAGGTGCCGAAGACGCTGATGATGCGATGGCGCGGGCGGCTGGCCGCCGGCGTCACGGCCAAAGACATGATGCTGCACATGATCGGCCGCTACGGCATGAATGGCGGACGCTACCAGGCGGTTGAGTTCTGCGGCGAGGCCGTGCGCGCGCTGTCCATGCAGGAACGCATGACCTTGTCCAACATGAGCGCCGAGCTGGGTTCGCAGGTGGGGCTGATCGCGCCCGACGAGACCACCGCCGCCTATCTGCGCGAGGCGGGCGTGGCGCAGGAGCTGGACCTGGATCGCTGGCGAAGCGATGCGGACGCGGACGCCGAATGGCACGACTTCGACGCCGATTCGCTGGCGCCCCAGGTTGCCGCCCCGCACAGCCCGGCCAATGCGCGCGACGCGGATCAGTATCGCGACGTGCCGGTGCAGGTGGCGTATATCGGCGCCTGCACCGGCGCCAAGCTGGAAGATCTGCGCGCCGCCGCCAGCGTGCTGCGCGGGCGCCGGCTGGCCGACGGCATGCGCCTGATGGTGGCCCCGGCCAGTAGCCAGGACCAGCGGCAGGCCGAGCAGGAAGGGGTGATGCAGTGGCTGCGCGAGGCCGGTGCCCAGGTGCTGCCCACGTCTTGCGGCGCCTGCGCAGGCTATGGCGGCTCCATCCCCGACGGCGCCAGCGTCATTTCCACGACCGCGCGCAATTTCAAGGGGCGCATGGGCTCGGAGACCGCGCAGGTCTACCTGGCGTCGCCCTATACCGTGGCGGCCTCGGCGGTGGCCGGGCGCATCGCCGATCCGCGGGAGTTCATGGCATGACGGACCACAACGGGACGCATCGCGTCTGGCGGGTGGGGGCGGACATCGACACCGATGCGCTGGCCCCGGGCGCCTATATGAAATTCGGCATCGACGAAATCGCGCGCCATTGCCTGCAACGGGTCCGACCGGAATTCGCCGGTCAGGTGCAGCCAGGCGACGTACTGGCGGCCGGGCCGAATTTCGGCATCGGCTCGTCTCGCGAGCAGGCCGCCGCCGCGCTCGTGCACCTGGGCGTGGCCGCGGTGATCGCGCCGTCGTTCAACGGCCTGTACTTCCGAAACGCCTTCAATGTCGGCCTGCTGCTGCTGACCTGCGCGCAAGCGGAAGCGCTGGTCGACGGAGAGCGCATCGCGTTCGATCCCGCCGCCGGGCGCATCCGCCGCGCGGACGGCGCCGACCCCGCCGACATGCTCTGCGAGACCGTCCCCCCCTTTCTGATGGACATGGTCAGGGCCGGCGGCCTGCTGAACCTGCTGAAACAGCGTCAAACCTTTTAGGAAGAAGATAATGCTTGATCCCGTCACCCTGGCGGTCCTGAAGGGCCGCCTGGAACAGATTGCCGATGAGATGGACGCGACGCTGTACCGCAGCGCGTTCAACCCCATCATCGCCGAGGCCCACGACGCCTGCCACGGCATGTACGACGCGGCCACCGGCGCCACCCTGATCCAGGGCAAATCCGGGCTGCCCGTCTTCGTGGGCGCTATGGCGTTCGCCGTCAAGGCGGCGGCGAAGGCGGCCGCCGAGCGCGGCGGCATGGTCGAGGGCGACGTCTGGTTGTTCAACGACCCTTACGAAGGCGGCACGCACGCGAACGACTTCAAGCTGGTGCGTCCGGTGTTCCGGGGCGGGCGGCTGTTCTGCTTCCTGGCGTCGGCCGCGCATTGGCACGATGTGGGCGGCGCGGTGCCCGGCAACTACAACCCGGCGGCTACCGAATGCTGGCAGGAAGCCGTGCAGATCCCGCCGGTGCGCATCGTGCGCGCGGGCGTCCTGGACCCGGACGTGCTGGCCATCCTGAAGGCCAACACCCGCTTGCCCGACAGCCTGTGGGGCGACTTGAATGGCCAGTTGGCCGCGCTGGAGCTGGGCGCGGGCCGGCTGGGCGGGCTGCTGGACGAATACGGCGACGCCACCGTGCTGGAATCGCTGGACACCTTGCGCGAACGCGCGCGCCGCTTGATGCGCGACCATATCGCGCGCCTGCCGGACGGAGAATATGCGTTCGAAGACATGCTGGACAACGACGGCGTGCGCGACGTGGCCCTGCGCATCGCGCTCAAGCTGAAGATCGACGGCGACCGGCTGACGCTGGATTTCAACGGCACCTCGCCCGCCTGCGCCGGTCCGGTCAATATATCCCGCGCCACCGCCATCGCGGCGTGCTACGTGGCGCTGAAGCACCTGTTTCCGGACGTGCCGGCGAATGCGGGCGTGCTTGACGCGGTGGACGTGGTGCTGCCCGACGGCATGGTCATCTCGGCGGACCGCCCGCGCCCGGTGGGTGGCTACACCGAGACCATTCTGCGCATGATCGACGTTATCTTCTGCGCCATGGCGCAAGCCTCGCCCCAGCGCGCCATGGCGCAGGCCTACGGCACGATCAACGCGCTGTCCATTGCCGGCTACCGCAGCGATGCGGCGCGCAAGGGGCAGCGCTGGGTGATGTTCAGCTTCTTCGGGGGCGGCCATGGCGGACATTCCGATGGCGATGGTTTGAGCCACGGCAATGCACCCATTTCCACCGCGACCATTCCGCCGCTGGAGATCCTGGAGGCTGCTTATCCGGTGCGCTTCACGCAGTGGGCGCTGCGCCCGGATTCGGCGGGTGACGGCGCCCATCGCGGCGGCCTGGGCGCCATCTACGAAATCGAGCTACTGGAAGACGGCGCCGAGGCATTCATCTTCGGCGAACGGGGGCGTAGCGCGCCCAAGGGCATCGCGGGCGGCGGCGAGGCCGCATTGAACGTCTTCCGTTATCGGCAGGACGGGCAATGGCGCACGCCGCCCATGACTTCCAAGATGCTGGGTATCCAGTTGCAGCGGGGCGACCGCGTGCGACTGGAAACGCCGGGTGGCGGCGGGTATGGCGAACCGGCGGCGCGTTCGGCCGCTGCGCGCGAACACGACCGCAAGATGGGCTATGTAGGCGACAACAAGAAGGAGCAGTCGGCATGAGCGCGGCAGATGGAATGAACCCCCCGCAGGGATTGGTCGTGGGGGTGGACGTGGGCGGCACGTTCACGGACCTGTTCGTGCTGGACGAGGCAGGCGGCGCCGCGCGCGTGGTCAAGGTGCCGTCGACGCGCGGCGAAGAAGCGCGTGGCTTCATGAACGGCATCGCCCGGGTGGCCGACGGCGCGGGCGCCATCGCCACCATCGTGCACGGCACCACCGTGGGCACCAACGCGTTGCTGGAGCGCAAAGTGGCGCGCACGGGCATCATCACGACGGTCGGGTTCCGCGATGTGCTGGAAATGCGGCGGCGCGACCGGCCCCAGACCTGGGGGCTGCGCGGCAACTACGAGCCGATCGTTCCGCGCGACCGGCGCCTGGAGGTCAGCGAGCGCGTGCTGGCCGACGGCACGGTGCACACGCCCGTGGACCTGGACGAGGTCGAGGCGGCCGCCCGCGCGCTGCTGGCGCAAGGCTGCGAGGCGGTATGCGTGTTCTTCGTCAACGCCTACGCGAACCCGGTCAACGAGGCGCAGGCGGCGGCGCGCGTGCGCGCGGTCTGGCCCAATGGCAACGTGACGGCGGCGACCGAGGTGCTGCCCGAAATCCGCGAATTCGAGCGCTGCTCGACGGCGGTGCTCAACGCCGCCTTGCAGCCGGTGGTGGGCGGCTATCTGACCCGTCTGGAGTCCGACCTGCGCGAGCACGGCTTCGGAGGCGAACTGCTGGTCGTGCAAAGCAACGGCGGCGTGATGTCCCGGCAGACGGCATGCGACGTGCCGGTGCGCACCGCGCTCTCGGGGCCGGCGGCCGGCGTGATCGCCTGCGCGGCCATCGCGCGAGCCGCCGGCTTTCCCGACGTTGTCACCGGCGACATGGGCGGCACGTCGTTCGACGTATCGCTGGTGGCGGGCGGCGAGGCCTCGCTGTCCGCGCAGACCGTGATCGACTTCGGCATGGTGGTGCGCGCGCCGATGATCCAGATTGAAACCATCGGCGCGGGCGGCGGGTCGATCGCCAGCGTCGATGCGGGAGGCCTGTTGCAGGTTGGTCCCGAATCCGCGGGCAGCAACCCCGGCCCGGCCTGCTATGGCCGCGGCAATACCCGGCCCACCGTCACGGATGCCAACGTGTTGCTGGGCCGCATTCCGGCCGACCGCCCGCTGGGCGGCGGGCTGCTGGCCACCATGAACGCGGACCTGGCGCGGGCCGCCATCGACGAGCATGTCGCCAGGCCGCTGGGGCTGGACGTCCATGCGGCGGCCGAGGCGATCCTGACCGTGGCCAACGCCAAGATGGCGGGCGCGATCCGGGTGGTCTCGATCGAACGGGGACACGATCCGCGCAAATTCGCCTACATGCCGTTCGGCGGGGGCGGCGCGTTGCACGTGTGCGCGATGATGAATGAAGTCGACGCGGCCCACGGCATCGTGCCGCGCTACCCGGGCGTGACGTCGGCGCTGGGTTGCGTCATGGCCGATATGCGGCACGACGGCGTGCAGACGTTGAACTCGGCGCTGGACGCGCTGGATACCGACGATCTGCTTGCGCGCATCGACGGCCTGGCGGCCGCTTGCCAGGAACGGCTGGACTCCGCGGGCGTGACCTTCGAGGGCGTCCGTGAAAGCATCGAGCTGGACATGCTGTACGTGGGCCAAAGCCATACCGTGCGCGTGGAAGTCGCGCGCAATGCGCTGACACGCCCGGGTATCGCCGCCGCCTTCGAGGGCGCTTACCGCGCGGCGTTCGGCCGTAGCCTGAACGGCATCGCCGTGCGCATCCTGAATCTGCGCTATGCCCGCATCGGGCAGCGTCCCAAGTTCGATCTGGCGCTGTTGGCGCCGACTTGCCTGGAGATGCCGTCCGCGCTGGGCACGCAACGCGTCTTCCACGCCGGCCATTGGCACGAAGCCGCGCGGTACGCACGCCTGGACTTGCCCGTGGGGGCCGAGGTGGCGGGCCCCGCCATTCTTGAACAACCGGACACCACCATCTGGATCGAGCCCGGCTTTGCCGGCCGCGTCGACGCACTGGGCAATCTTCTGATCACCCGTCGGGACGCCTAGGAGACCGCCATGCACCCCTTGGACCCCCGTACGACCGCGTTGCTCATCATCGATCTGCAAAACGATTTCCTGGCGCCGGGCGGCGCCTATGACCGCGGCGGCGCCGTCAGTCCGCAGGCGCGCGTCCTGCCGGCACGCGTCGCGCCCGTCGCCCGCGCGCTCAAGGCGCAAGGCGGCCTTGTCGCCGCCAGCCTGTTCACCTTGTGGCCCGATGCGCGGGGCGAACCCATGATCTCGCCGCATCTGAAGCAGTTACGCCCCTTCCTGGCGAAAGGCGATTTCGCCGCTGGGTCGCACGGCCAGGCCAACGTGGCCGAACTGGACGGCCTGGTGGACGTGTCGGTCTGGAAGGTGGCGTATTCGGCGTTCTTCAACACGCAGCTGGATTGGGTGCTGCGCCGCGCGGGCGTGTCCGACGTGGTGATCGCCGGCATCGTCACCAACGGCGGCGTGGCAAGCACGGCGCGCGACGCGCACATGCGGGACTATCACGTGACGGTGCTGGCTGACGGCTGCGCCGCGCCCACGCCTGTCATGCATGATGCCGCGCTGGCCGACCTGCGCACGGTGGCGGATATCGTGACGTGCCAGGACTTCCTGGGCAGGCTGGCCCCGTGAGCGCGCCCACCGTCAAACGCGGCGTCCCGGGCGGCGACGTGATGCATGTGCCGGTGCTCATCATCGGGGCCGGCGCTTGCGGGCTGACCGCCGCCCTGCGGCTGGCGGAGGCCGGTATCGAGACCGTCTTGATCGAGCGCGATGCCACGCCCAGCGGGTCGTCGGCGCTGTCGTCGGGCTTCATCCCGGCGGCGGGTTCCGCGGTGCAGCGCGAGGCCGGCATCGATGACGACGCGGCGCGCTTTGCCGCCGACATCCAGGCCAAGGCCGGCGGGACCGCCGCGCCGCATCTGGTCACCGCCTACACCGGCGCCGCCGCGGCCGCCATGGACGCGCTGGGGCGCCACGGCCTGGCGTTCCAGGTGCTGGACGGGTTCCTCTACCCCGGCCACTCCGCGCGCCGCATGCACGCCTTGCCGGAACGCACGGGGCAGGCGCTGGTCGCCGCCCTGGAACGCGCGGCGACCAGCGCGGGGGCAACGGTGCTGACGCGGGCGCTGGCGCGCGAGATCTGGGCAACCGAAGACGGCCGCATCACCGCCGTCGGATGCGAGCGGCCCGACGGGTCGGTCGACGTGATCGGCTGCGCAGTGTTGATCCTGGCCTGCAACGGATTTGGCGGCAACGCAGGCATGGTGGCCGAGCATTTGCCCGCCATGCGAGGCGCCGTGTACGGCGGCCACGCCGGCAATGACGGCAGCGCCATCGAATGGGGCAGGCAATTGGGCGCGCGCGTGGCCGATCTGGGCGGGTACCAGGGGCATGGATCCTGGGCGACGCCGCAGGGGGCGCTTATCTCCTGGGCCGTCATGATGGATGGCGGCGTGCAGATCAACGCCAACGGCCTGCGTTTTCATGACGAGACGCACGGCTATTCCGAAGCCGCGGTCCACGTGCTGGCACAGCCGGGCGGGATCGCCTGGAACGTGTTCGACGACCGCACCCTGGCGCTGGCGCGCGGTTTCCCGGACTTCGTGGCGGCCGAAGCGGGCCAGGCGGTCCGGCACTGCGCCGGATTGCCCGAGCTGGCCACGCTGATCGGCTGCGACGCCGGCGCTTTGGGACGGACGCTCCAAGGTGTCCATTCGGATGCCGTGGATCCGCACGGCCGGCGCTTCGGACGCGGTTTGCTGCCGCCGTATCACGCGGTCAAGGTCACCGGCGCACTGTTCCACACGCAAGGCGGGCTGGATATCGATGCGCAATCCCGCGTGCTGGATGCCGATGGCCTCCCGTTGCCCAATCTGCTGGCTGCCGGTGGCGCCGCTCGCGGCGTGTCGGGCAACGACGTGTCCGGCTACCTGTCCGGCAATGGACTGCTTAGCGCGGTGGCGGGTGGACATATCGCCGCGGCAACCGCCGCCGCGCTGCTTGAACGCACGCTTGCATAGGAATATTCATGACACAACCCTTGAAAGCGCAATTGGCCGCTGGCGCCGTGCTGGCGCCCGGCGTCTACGACCCCTTATCGGCGTTGATCGCCGAGCAGGCGGGCTTCGACGCGCTGTACCTGTCGGGCGCCTCGATCGCCTATACGCGGCTGGGCCGTTCAGACATCGGGCTGACCACCTATTCCGAGGTCGAGGACACGCTGGCCCGGATCACCGAACGCGTGGTCACCCCGGTCATCGTGGACGCCGACACAGGGTTCGGCAATGCCTTGAACACGCAGCGAACGGTGCGGGGCTTCGAACGCGCGGGCGCCGCGATGATCCAGTTGGAAGACCAGACGTTTCCGAAGCGCTGCGGCCACCTGGACGGCAAGACCGTGATCCCGGCCACGGAGATGTGCGGAAAGCTGCGCGCGGCGGTGGACGCGCGCACCACAGCCTCCACCTTGATACTGGCGCGTACCGACGCGCTGGCCGTTGAGGGGCTGGACGCCGCGCTGGACCGGGCCGAATCCTATCTGGAAGCGGGCGCCGATGCATTGTTCATCGAAGCGTTGCGCACGCCCGAGCAGATGCGGGCCGCGTGTGCGCGCTTCGCCGCCCGGGTGCCGCTGCTGGCGAACATGGTGGAAGGCGGAAAGACGCCCGTGCAGGGCGCCGACGCATTGACCGCGCTGGGTTTTCGCATCGTGATATTTCCCGGTGGCACGGCGCGCGCCGTGGCACATGCCTTGCAGGGCTATTACGGCAGCCTGCACCGCCACGGCACGACGCTGCCTTGGAAAGAGCGCATGCTGGATTTCGACGGACTGAACGTCGTGATCGGCACGCCAGCGCTGCTGGAGCGCGGCAAGCGGTACGAGGGGTAGGAACGCAGACGCCCGCCAAGCTGAACGCGTTGCTTGCGGGGCCTCTGTGGCTGCAACGAAAACGGGCCGGTCTTTCGACCGGCCCGTTTCGTTGAACCTTGCCTAGGGGAACGTCAGGTTCGCTTCTTGGCAATCATGCCGACCACGAACAGCACGATGATGGCACCCACCACCGATGCGATCCAGCCTGCGGGTTCGCCTTCCGCGTACCAGCCCATCGTCTGGCCCAGGAACCCGGCAACGACGGCGCCGATGATGCCCAGGATGGTGGTCATGATGATTCCCATGTTCTGGTCACCGGGCATGATGGCCCGGGCGATCAGGCCCACGATGAACCCGACGATGATCATGATGATGAAGCTCATGCGCGTACTCCTTACTAGGGGGAAAAGGGCAATCAGCTGTGATGATACTCACGCTCCGAATCGCGCCGCTGTAACAACTGGTATGTGGCGCACGGCTGCAACATGTTGCGGCGCATCGTCGCCGTCACGCCGGTGTCAGGAGGTCAGGTCAATCAGCTGGCGGACGTCCTTGGTCAGCGCGTCGATGCTGTCGGTATCCGAGGCCAACAGGCGCGCGCGGCCTTCGTTGTCGAAAATGTACACGCCGCGGCTATGCGTCACTTCGTACATGTCGGCGTCGTCGCCCGGGCGGGGCTTTTCAATCTGGTAGGCGACGCGGTAGCGGCGGGCCAGGTCGGCGATCTGTTTTTCGTCGCCGGTCACGCCGATCGCGTTGTTGTTGAACGCGTTGACGTAGGCCTGCAGGATGTCGGGCGTGTCGCGGTGGGGATCCACGCTGACGAACAGAATGCGCACGTCCCGGGCCTTGTCGCCCAGGTTCTGCAACACCGCCGTCAATTGCGCCATGGTGGTGGGGCAGATGTCCGGGCAACTGGCGTAGCCAAAGAAGAGCAGTACCGTCTTGCCCTTGAGGTCTTCACTGCTGACCGTCTTGCCGCCCGCGCCGGGCAACGAGAATTTGAGGTCGGGCAGGTGGCCTTTCACGTTGTAGAGCGTCCAGTCGACATTCCGGTCGCCGCAAGCGGCAAGCAAGACGCACAGGGCCAGCAGCAAGCCACGCCAGGCGCGGCCGGTAATGAGGTGTCGCATAAGTCCAGGGGCCGAAAGGTTGATTGGGAAAAAGCCCGGAAAACCCGTTGATTCTACCTGCAAGCGCCGGGCGGGGCGGGCCCGCGCAAGCCGTCCTGGACGGCGGGCAAGCGTGCTTCTTGTCCTGGCGCAAAGGACCGGTACGGAAAATCGAGCACGACCTGGAAACCCCGCTGACCGGCGCTGGAGGGTGGTGTCGGCGCGCAAACCGGCCGACGAAAAATAACGGCCCGCGCGTGGCGGGCCGTCGGGAGAAACGCGCGGGGCTTAGTTGCCGCTCATGCCGCTATGGCGCAGCAGGGCGTCGATGCGTGGCGGGCGGCCGCGGAAAGCGGCGAACGAATCGGCAGCCGGGCGGGAACCGCCCACGGCCAGCACTTCGCGACGGAAGCGCGCGCCGGTTTCAGGGTCCAGCGTGCCCAACGGATTTTCGGCCTGATTTTCCGCCTGTTTGGCGGCGGCCTCTTCGAAGGCTTCATACGCGTCGGCGGACAGCACTTCCGCCCACTTGTAGCTGTAGTAGCCCGCGCCGTAGCCACCCGCGAACAGGTGCGAAAAGGCATGCGGCAACCGATGCCAGGCCGGCGGGAACAGCACGGCCACTTCCTGGCGCACTTCCTGCAGCAACGCCAGCACTTCGGCAATGGTGGCGCCACGGGCGCGGTCGTGCATCAGCATGTCGAACAACGCGAACTCGATCTGGCGCACGGTCTGCATGCCGCTCTGGTAGTTGCGCGCGGCAATCAGGCGGTCATAGAGGGCGCGCGGCAGGGCTTCGCCGGTGTCCACATGGGCCGACAGCTTTTGCACCACGGCCCATTCCCAGCAGAAGTTCTCCATGAATTGCGACGGCAGTTCGATGGCGTCCCATTCCACGCTGGCAAAGGCCGCGGCGCCCGGCTCGTCGACTTCGGACAGCAGTGCATGCAGCGCATGGCCGGTTTCGTGGAACAGGGTGATGACGTCGTCGTGCGTCAGCACGGCGGCGCGGTCGCCGTTGGGGCGCGAGAAATTGCAGGTCAGGTAGACGACGGGCGTCTGTACGTGACCGGCCACGACGCGTCGCGTGCGCTCGCTGTCGACCCAGGCGCCGCTTTGCTTGCCCGAGCGGGCGTACAGATCCAGGTACAGGTAGCCGATAAGGCCGCCCGTGGCGTTTTCCACGCGGACGCCGCGCGCGTCGCTGTGCCACGTGGACACCGGCGTTTCCGTCAGGCGCACGTCAAACAGCTTTTCGATCACTTCATACAGGCCCGCCAAGACACGCGGCTCGGTGAAGTATTGCTTCACCTCGTCTTCGGAATAGGCGTAGCGCGATTCGCGCAGCCGCTCCGAGGCGAAGGCCACGTCCCAGGGCTGCAGGCTGTCCAGGCCCAATTCACCGGTGGCGTAGGCGGTCAGTTCAGCCAGATCGCGCTGCGCGTAGGGTTTGGCGCGGGCGGCCAGGTCGCGCAGGAAGACGGTCACTTCGTCGGCGTCGCGCGCCATGCGGGTCTGCAGGCGCAGCGCGGCGAACGTGCCCAGGCCCAGCAGGCCCGATTCTTCAGCGCGCAGGGACAGCAGTTCTTCGATCAGCGGGGAGTTGTCGAATTGGGCGTCGCCTTGCTCGGATGCAACGGTGCCGTAGCCACGGTACAGCGCTTCACGCAGCGAGCGGTCTTGCGCGTACTGCATGACGGGCAGATAGCACGGCATCTTCAGCGTCAGCTTCCAGCCCGGCTTGTCGTCTTCGGCCGCAGCGGCGCGGGCGGCGGACAGGACATCCGCGGGAATACCGGCCAGGCGGGCCTCGTCTTCCACCAGCAGCGACCACGCGTCAATCGAATCCAGTACGTTTTCCGAAAACTTCTGCGAGGCCTGTGCTTCGCGGTCGGAGATCTGGGCGTAGCGCTCGCGGTCGGCGCCCTGGAGCTCGACGCCGCTTAGGCGGAAGTCGCGCAGCGCCATCTCGACGATGCGGCGGCGCACGGGCGACCACGACGCGAAATCGGGGGCGGCGGCCAGGCGTTGATATTGCTTGTACAGGCCTTCGTGCAGGCCGACCCACGTCGAAAATTCGGTGATCAGCGGCAGGGCGGCGTTATAGGCTTCGCGCAGTTCCGGCGTGTTGACGACCGCGTTCAGGTGCCCGGCCACCGACCAGGCGCGCCACAGGCGTTCGGAGGCGGTGTCCAGCGGTTCCACCACCGCTTCCCAGGTGGGCGCCAGGCCGGCGTCGGCCGCGTGGTCGACCGCCTGGCGGGCGATGCCCAGCAGTTCCTCGATGGCGGGCACGATATGCCCGGGCTTGACGGCTGCATAGTCGACCAGGTCGGAAACGGGGGCAAGCAGTGGGTTCTGGGTCATGGTGTTACCGGCGTGAGCAATGGCGGGCGGCGCGCGGGGCATGCACCCGGGCGCCGGCGGAGTTCATAAGGGTCAGGTAAGGGCGATCTGCCCGAATGCAAGGGCGCGGCGGCGCCCCGGGGCAGGGCGATGCGAAGGGCCCGGGCGGACCCGGGCGCCTGGCCCGGGCCGCATGGCGGGGATCAGGCGGCAGCCCGTTCCGCGGCTTCAACCGTATTGACCAGCAGCATGGCGATGGTCATCGGACCCACGCCGCCGGGGACGGGGGTGATGGCGCCGGCCACTTCGCGGGCGGAAGCGAAGTCCACGTCGCCGCACAGCTTGCCGTCGTCGCCGCGGTTGATGCCCACGTCGATGACCACGGCGCCGGGTTTGATCATGGATCCGTCGATCATGCCGGGCTTGCCGGTGGCCACCACCAGCACGTCGGCGCGGCGGGTCTGGGCCGCCAGGTCGCGTGTCTTGGAGTTGCAGATGGTGATGGTGGCGCCGGCTTGCAGGAGCAGCATGGCCATCGGCTTGCCGACGATGTTGCTGGCGCCGACGATCACGGCTTCAGCGCCGCGCAGGGCCACGCCTTCGGATTCCAGCATCTTCATCACGCCGTAGGGCGTGCAGGGGCGGAACAGGGGCTGGCCCGTCATGAGCAGGCCCGCGTTGCTGATATGGAAGCCGTCCACGTCCTTCTCGGCCGCGATGGCTTCGATGACCTTGTGCGAATCCATGTGCTTGGGCAGCGGCAACTGCACCAGGATGCCGTGGATGGTCGGATCCTGGTTCAACACGGCGATGCGGGCCAGCAGTTCGGCCTCGGTCATGTCGGCCGGGTACTGTTCCTTGACGGAATGCAGGCCGGCTTTTTCGCAGGCGGCAACCTTGTTGCGCACGTAAACCTGGGACGCGGGATCCGCGCCCACCAGCACCACGGCTAGACCCGGGCGCGTGCCCTTGGCGGCCAGGGCGGCGACGCGCTGGGCGACTTCTTCGCGAATGCGCAGCGACAGTGCCGCGCCATCAATAATCCTAGCGGTCATGCATGTGCCTCGGGTTTGGCCAAGGCCACTTTCATCAAATCAGCAACGGTAGTCACTTCCAGTTTTTCCATAATGTTGGCGCGGTGCGCCTCGACGGTCTTGATGCTGATGCCAAGGTCGTCGGCGATCTGCTTGTTCAAGCGGCCGGCGACGATGCGCTCCAGCACCTGCTGCTCGCGCGCGGTCAGGCGCGCCAGCATGGCTTCGTGGTCCTTTTGGGCCTGGTGCTTGCTGACGCGTTGCGTGGCCTGTTCCAGCATGCGCGCGACGATCTCGCGCAGGTCGGACTCGTTGAAGGGCTTTTCCAGGAAGTCGACCGCGCCTTTCTTCATCGTGGACACGGCCATGGGCACGTCGCCGTGGCCGGTGATGAATACGATGGGCAGCGGCGCGTTGCGGGCGATCAGCTGTTCCTGGAGTTCCAGGCCGCTCATGCCGGGCATGCGCACGTCGGCGATCAGCACGCCGATCTGGCTGGCGTCGTAGTCTTCCAGGAAGGATTCGCCGCTGGCATAGGCGCGAACGCGGTAGCCGTTGGCCTCCAACAGCCAGCGCAACGAATCGCGGACCGCTTCGTCGTCGTCAACAATGAATACCGTGCTCGACAGGTGGGGCGTGTTCATGCGTGCAACTCCTCGGACTGATCATTCTGGGCCTGCGTCTGGGACGCAGCGCAGGGCAGGGTAAAGCGGAAAATCGTACCCCCGGCGGGGTTCGGGTCCGCCCACAGGCGGCCGTGGTGCGATTCGATAATGGTACGGCAGATATTCAGCCCCATGCCCAGGCCCTGGGACTTGGTGCTGAAGAAAGGTTCGAACAGGCGTTCGGGCTCGGCCAGGCCATGGCCGCGGTCCACCACGGCCACTTCGATGTGCTGTTCGTGCAGGATGACCGCCACCTTGAGCTCGTCGGACTCGCTCTTTTCCATGGCTTCCAGCCCGTTTTTCAGCAGGTTCAGCAACACCTGCTCGATCAGGATCGGGTCGGCCAGCACGTCCGGCGCGTTCGACGGCACAAAGCTGTCGATGCGGATGCGGCGCTTGCGGGCGTCGATTTCGGCGAAGCCGATCGCATTGTCGACAATGCGGCCGATGGCCACGCGCTGGCGGCGGGGCTCGCTGCGCTTCACGAATTCGCGGATGCGGCTGATGATCTTGCCGGCGCGCTCGGCCTGCGATGCGGCCTTCTCCAGCGCCGGCAGCAGCATGTTGGGGCTGGTGTGCCCGGCCTTGACCAGGGCAACGGCGCCCATGCTGTAGTTGGCGATGGCGGTCAGCGGCTGGTTCAGTTCATGCGCCAGCGACGAGGCCATTTCGCCCATGGTCGTCAGGCGGCTGGTCAGCTGGATCTTTTCCTGCTGCAGGCGGGACGCCTCTTCGTGGCCGCGGCGTTCGGTGATGTCGCGCGCCACCTGCATGCGCACGCGGCGGCCGTCCGTCCAGGCCAGCATCCGGTGGTGCACTTCAAACCAGCGCTGCACCGACGGCGCGAACACTTCCACCGATTCGTCGGTGAAGCGGCCGCGGCGGCCGGCCAGCAATTCGTCGTGGCCGCCCGTCTGGGCGCCGAACACGCGGCGATAGGTGCGGTTGGCGAACAGCAGTTCCAAGCCGTCGTGGGTGTCGGCCGTGACCGAAATGGCGTCGTCCAGGCCTTCCAGCACCGTCATGAAGCGTTCGTGCGCGGCGGTCAGCGCTTCGCGGATGCGCTTGGGTTCGGTGATGTCGGTCATGGATGTCATCCAGCCGATCTGGTTGCCGTTCGGGTCCAGCAGCGGCGACACATACATGCGGGCCGTGAAGCGGGACCCGTCGCGGCGCTGCGCCTCGACCTCGAGGCCGCTGCTGGGCGTCTTGCCGGACATCAGCACGTCCAGCGTGTGCTGGTGCTGTTCGTGGCGGCCGGGCACCCAGTAGGGGAAGGGCGGGCTGCGGCCGATCAGGTCGGCCTCGTTCCAGCCGATCATCCGGCAGAAGGCCGGGTTCACGTAGGCGATGCGGCCTTCCATATCCAGCACGCGCATGCCGGTGGACATGGAGTTTTCCATGGCGCGCCGGAAACCGGTTTCGGCGATCAGGGCGGCTTCGGCGGCGGAGCGAAAGCGCGTGTAGCGCCACAGCATCAGCAAGCTGATGACGATCACGCAGGACAGGGCCAGCACCACCCAGATCAGGCGTTGCTGGCGCATTTCCTGGTCGATCGTGACAAACATGACACTGTCGTCATGAATGCGTTGCAGCCAGAAGAACACCGCCATCACACAGATGTAGAGGATCAGCACCATGGCAGGCGTGACCCAGTACACCCCCCGGCGGCGGGTGCGGGCGTGATCGTGGAAAGGCGTAGGTATATTGGACTTGGGCGCGCTGGACATGGAATTCGGGCCAGATAGACCGCGCATTTTAGTGCGGGTTGGCGGGGAAGTGCCGGGAATCGGCCCCTGCTTTTAGCGTAAGCCTAAAAAAGTGCGGTCCGTAGACGTTCAGCTTGCATTCATGTTTTCATATTATGAAATGCCGTACCG
The DNA here is from genome assembly GCF_002975275.1 of Achromobacter sp. MYb9. Taxonomy (GTDB): domain Bacteria; phylum Pseudomonadota; class Gammaproteobacteria; order Burkholderiales; family Burkholderiaceae_B; genus Achromobacter. Next base: position 46,101 of record NZ_PCOQ01000027.1, read on the forward strand.
CAACATGAAATTTTCCTTGCGAGCGGTTAATCTTCTTTCTTAGAATGCCGGCTGATAGGGAACCGACCCAAAGCAGGTCTCTAGAAAAACACCCCGACCCATGCCTGACATGGTAGCCCGGATGATCCCGGCTACCATGCAGAGTCCGCGAGTAGATAAGCGGGTGTGGTCACGAACGAACCCCAACAGGAGACACACGATGTCCTCTTTCGCCCAGGCTGGCGCCCCGCAGGCTGCCAACGACGAAGACACCCTTGAAACCCAGGAGTGGCTCGAAGCCCTGGCGGCAGTCCTTGATCGCGAAGGACCGCAGCGCGCGCACTACCTGCTGGAACGCCTGATCGATGAAGCCCGTCGCTCCGGCGCCCACATCCCGTTCTCGCCGAATACCGCTTACGTCAACACGATTCCCCCGGGCCTGGAGCCCGCGCATCCGGGCAACCTGGAGCTGGAATCGCGCATCCGTTCGTACGTGCGCTGGAACGCCATGGCGATGGTCGTGCGTGCCAACAAGCACAACCCGCCGGACGGCGGCGACCTGGGCGGCCACATCGCGTCGTTCGCCTCGCTGGCCACCATGATCGGCTGCGGCCAGAACCACTTCTGGCACGCGGAAGACGAAGGCCACGGCGGCGACCTGGTCTATTTCCAGGGCCACACGTCCCCCGGCATGTACGGCCGCGCCTATCTTGAAGGCCGCCTGACCGAAGACCAGCTGAACCACTTCCGCCAGGAAGTGGACGGCAAGGGCCTGTCGTCCTATCCGCACCCGAAACTGATGCCGGATTTCTGGCAGTTCCCGACGGTGTCGATGGGCCTGGGCCCGCTGATGGCCATTTACCAGGCCCGCTTCCTGAAATACCTGCACGCCCGCGGCATTGCCGACACCAGCAACCGCAAGGTCTGGGTGTTCTGCGGCGACGGCGAAATGGACGAACCCGAATCGCTGGGTGCCATCGCCCTGGCCGCCCGTGAAAAGCTCGACAACCTGATCTTCGTGGTGAACTGCAACCTGCAGCGCCTGGACGGTCCGGTGCGCGGCAACGGCAAGATCATCCAGGAACTGGAAGGCGACTTCCGCGGTTCGGGCTGGAACGTGATCAAGCTGATCTGGGGCGGCTACTGGGATCCGCTGTTGGCGCACGACAAGGAAGGCATCCTGCGCCAGATCATGGAAGACACCGTTGACGGCGAGTACCAGGCGTACAAGGCCAACGACGGCAAGTTCGTCCGCGAGCACTTCTTCGGCAAGCACCCCAAGCTGCTGGAAGCCGTGTCGCGCATGAGCGACGAAGACATCTGGCGCCTGAACCGTGGCGGCCATGATCCCCACAAGGTGTACGCCGCGTTCGATGCCGCGACCAGCCACACCGGCCAACCCACCGTCATCCTGGCCAAGACCATCAAGGGCTACGGCATGGGCCACGTGGGCCAGGCCAAGAACCCGACCCACCAGCAGAAGAAGCTGGAGCTGGAATCGATCCGCGAATTCCGCGACCGTTTCGGCATCCCGATCCCCGACGACCAATTGGCGGACCTGCCGTACTTCAAGCCGGCCGAAGACTCGCCGGAAATGAAGTACCTGCACGAGCGCCGTGCCGAGCTGGGCGGTTACCTGCCGCGCCGCCGTGCCCGCGCCGACGAGCAACTGAAGGCCCCGGCGCTGGACGCCTTCAAGGCCGTGCTCGAGCCCACCGCCGAAGGCCGCGAAATTTCCACCACGCAAGCCTTCGTGCGCATCTTGAATCAGGTGCTGCGCGACAAGGAACTGGGTCCGCGCGTCGTGCCGATCCTGGCCGACGAATCGCGCACGTTCGGCATGGAAGGCCTGTTCCGCCAGATCGGCATCTACGCGCCGGAAGGCCAGAAGTACACCCCGGTCGATAAGGACCAGGTGATGTACTACAAGGAAGCGGCCGACGGCCAACTCCTGCAGGAAGGCATCAACGAAGCGGGCGCAATGAGTTCGTGGATTGCGGCGGCCACGTCGTACTCCTCGAACAACCGCATCATGATCCCGTTCTTCATCTATTACTCGATGTTCGGGTTCCAGCGCATTGGCGACCTGGCCTGGGCAGCGGGCGACATGCAGGCGCGCGGCTTCCTGTTGGGCGGCACCGCCGGCCGCACGACGCTGAACGGCGAAGGCCTGCAGCACGAAGACGGCCACAGCCACATCCTGGCGTCCACCATCCCGAACTGCGTGTCCTACGACCCGACGTTCGGCCATGAGCTGGCCGTGATCATTCAGCATGGCCTGAAGCGCATGGTGGAAGACCAGGAAAACGTCTATTACTACCTGACGGTGATGAACGAGAACTACCCGCAGCCCGGTCTGACCCAGGGCGACGAGGAAGGCATCATCAAGGGCATGTACAAGCTGAAGTCGCACGGCAAGGGCAAGAACCGCGTTCAGTTGATGGGTTCGGGCACGATCCTGCGCGAAGTCATGGCCGCGCAAGACCTGCTGGCCGCCGACTGGGATGTGGCCTCGGATATCTGGAGCGTCACCAGCTTCACCGAACTGCGCCGCAACGGCCTGGACGTCGAACGCCACAATATGCTGCACCCCGACGAGAAGAAGCCGCAGGTGGCTTACGTCACGGAACAGCTGGCCAAGACGGAAGGCCCGATCATCGCGTCGACCGACTACATGAAGCTCTTTGCGGACCAGATCCGTCCGTTCGTGCCCAAGGGCCGCGAATACAAGGTGCTGGGCACCGATGGTTTCGGCCGCTCGGATTTCCGCTCGAAGCTGCGCGAGCACTTCGAAGTGGACCGCCACTTCGTCGTCGTGGCCGCGCTGCGCGCGCTGGCCGACGAAGGCAAGGTGCCGGTTGCCAAGGTGGCCGAAGCCATCAAGAAGTACGGCATCAATCCGAACAAAGCCAACCCGCAATACGCCTGAGGGTAAAGAGACATGAGCAACATCGTGCAAATCAAGGTTCCCGACATCGGCGACTTCAAGGAAGTGGAAGTCATTGAAGTGCTGGTGGCGGTGGGCGACACGATCAAGGCCGAACAAAGCCTGATCACGGTCGAGTCCGACAAGGCCTCGATGGAGATTCCCGCGTCGCAGGGCGGCGTGGTGAAGTCCATCACCGTGAAGGTCGGCGACAAGGTCGCCGAAGGCGCCGTCGTGCTGGAAGTGGAAGCCGAAGCCTCGGATGCCGCTTCGGCCGCCAAGGAAGAGGCCCCCAAGGCCGCTGCCAAGGAAGCCCCGAAGCAAGCCGCCGCTGCAGCCCCCGCCGCCAAGGCGGAAGCCGCCGCGCCGGCCGCCGCCAGCGGCCCGGTCGAGATCGAAGTGCCCGACATCGGCGACTTCAAGGAAGTGGAAGTCATCGAAGTCATGGTCGCCGTGGGCGACACCATCAAGGCCGAGCAAAGCCTGATCACCGTCGAGTCCGACAAGGCCTCGATGGAGATCCCGGCGTCGCAGGGCGGCGTGGTCAAGGAAGTGAAGGTCAAGGTGGGCGACAAGGTCGCCAAGGGTTCGGTCGTGGTGGTGGTGGAAGGCGGCGCTGGCGCCGCGCCTGCCGCCAAGACGGAAGCCAAGGCCGAGGCCAAGAGCGAAGCCGCCGCTGCCGCGCCGGCCGCCAAGGCCGACGCGCCCGCTGCCGCACCCGCTTCGCGTCCGGCTCCGGCCGCCGCGCTGGAAGATGCCAACCTGAAACCGGGCCAACTGCCGCACGCGTCGCCGTCGGTGCGCAAGTTCGCGCGCGAACTGGGCGTAAACCTCAGCAAGGTCAAGGGTTCGGGTCCCAAGGACCGCATCACCGCCGACGACGTGCGCGGTTTCGTCAAGCAGGCGCTGGCCGCTGCTCCCGCGGCCGCAGCCGGCGGTTCGGCCGATGGCGCCGCGCTGGGCCTGTTGCCGTGGCCGAAGGTCGACTTCACCAAGTTCGGCCCGATCGAAGCCAAGCCGCTGTCGCGCATCAAGAAGATTTCCGGCGCGAACCTGCACCGCAACTGGGTCATGATCCCGCACGTCACCAACAACGACGAAGCGGACATCACCGACCTGGAAGCGCTGCGAGTCACGCTGAACAAGGAAAACGAGAAGTCGGGCATCAAGGTCACGATGCTGGCCTTCCTGATCAAGGCCGTGGTTGCGGCCCTGAAGAAATTCCCCGAGTTCAACGCGTCGCTGGACGGCGACAACCTGGTGCTCAAGCAGTACTACCACATCGGTTTTGCCGCCGACACGCCCAACGGGCTGGTGGTGCCGGTGATTCGCGACGCCGACAAGAAGGGCATCTTGCAGATCGCGCAAGAAATGACGGACCTGTCCAAGAAGGCGCGCGACGGCAAGATCTCGCCCGCGGAAATGCAGGGCGGCTGCTTCTCGATCTCGTCCCTGGGCGGTATCGGCGGCACGTCGTTCACGCCGATCATCAATGCGCCCGAAGTGGCCATCCTGGGCGTGTCGCGTTCCGCGCACAAGCCCGTCTGGGACGGCAAGCAGTTCGTGCCGCGCCTGATGGTGCCGCTGTCGCTGTCGTACGATCACCGCGTCATCGACGGCGCTTCCGCTGCCCGCTTCAACGCCTATCTGGGCGCCTTGCTGGCCGACTTCCGCCGCATCGCGCTGTAAACGGGGAGCCCTATGAGCAATACCGTTCAAATCAAAGTGCCGGACATCGGCGACTTCAAGGAAGTGGAAGTCATCGAAGTGCTGGTGGCCGTGGGCGACACGATCAAGGCCGAACAAAGCCTGATCACCGTGGAGTCCGACAAGGCTTCGATGGAAATTCCCGCGTCGCAAGGCGGCGTGGTGAAGTCCATCGCCGTCAAGGTCGGTGACAAGGTCGCTGAAGGCGCGGTCGTGCTGGAAGTGGAGGCATCGGATGCCGCCGCCGCGCCGGCCGCCAAGGAAGCGCCCAAGGCGGCCGAGGCACCCAAGCAAGCCGCGGCTGCTGCGGCGCCGGCTGCCAAGGCCGCCGCACCCGTTGCGGCCAGCTTCAAGGGTTCGGCAGACGGTGAATACGACATGCTGGTGCTGGGCGCGGGCCCCGGCGGCTATTCCGCCGCCTTCCGCGCCGCCGACCTGGGCCTGTCCGTGGTCCTGGTTGAGCGCTACGCAACGCTGGGCGGCGTCTGCCTGAACGTGGGCTGCATTCCGTCCAAGGCGCTGCTGCACAACGCCGCCGTCATCGATGAAGCGCGCGAGCTGGCTGCCCACGGCATCAGCTTTGGCGAGCCCAAGATCGACCTGGACAAGCTGCGCGGCTACAAGGACAGCGTGGTCGCCAAGCTGACCGGCGGCCTGGCCGGCATGGCGAAGGCGCGCAAGGTCACCGTGGTGACGGGCGTGGGCGAATTCGCCGATGCCAATCACCTGACCGTGACGTCGGCCGACGGCAAGAGCCAGACGCTGCGCTTCAAGCAAGCCATCATCGCCGCCGGCAGCCAGTCGGTGAAGCTGCCGTTCATGCCCAAGGACGACCGCGTCGTCGACTCCACCGGCGCATTGCTGCTGCGTGAAGTGCCCAAGAAGATGCTGATCGTGGGCGGCGGCATCATCGGCCTGGAAATGGGCACGGTGTATTCGACGCTGGGCGCGCGCCTGGACGTCGTGGAAATGCTGGACGGCCTGATGCAAGGCGCCGACCGCGACCTGGTCAAGGTCTGGCAAAAGAAAAACGCCTATCGCTTCGACAACATCATGTTGAAGACGAAGACCGTGGGCGCCGAAGCCAAGAAGGACGGCATCTACGTCACCTTCGAAGGCGAGGGCGCACCCAAGGAACCGCAACGCTACGACCTCGTCCTGCAAGCCGTGGGGCGCAGCCCCAACGGCAAGAAGATCGGCGCCGATCGCGCCGGCATCGCCGTGACCGATCGCGGCTTCATCGAGGTCGATCGCCAGATGCGCACCAACGTGCCGCACATCTACGCCATTGGCGACATCGTCGGCCAGCCGATGCTGGCGCACAAGGCCGTGCATGAAGGCCACGTGGCGGCGGAAGCCGCCGCCGGCCAGAAGTCGTTCTTCGACGCGCGCGTCATTCCGTCGGTGGCCTACACCGATCCGGAAGTGGCATGGGTGGGCCTGACCGAAGACGAAGCCAAGAAGCAAGGCATCAAGATCGAGAAGGGCGTGTTCCCGTGGGCGGCTTCCGGCCGCGCTATCGCCAATGGCCGCGACGAAGGCTTCACCAAGCTGATTTTCGACGCGGAAACGCATCGCATCCTGGGCGGCAGCATCGTGGGCACCCACGCTGGCGACCTGATCAGCGAACTGGCCCTGGCGGTTGAAATGGGCGCCGACGTCGTCGACATCGCCAAGACCATCCACCCGCACCCGACGCTGGGTGAATCGGTGGGCATGGCGGCGGAAGTGGCCGAAGGCGTCTGCACCGACTTGCCGCCGATGAAGAAGAAGTAAGCGGGGGGCGGCTTGCCGCCTTTCGCCCAAGCAAAAGCGCCGGCCCTGTCAAAGGGGCCGGCGCTTTTTTTTGGATGCGCCGGGAGCGGCGCTGCCCTGGCTCAGGCTTGCGTGTTGATGCGCGAACCCAGCGTGCTGTCGATGGCCATGGGCGCCACGGACTGCATGAGCGTCGCGATGGTGTCGGCTTGCGAATTCAGGACCTTCTTCAATAGCCGGGCCTGCACTTCCTGCACGACGTTCGCGTCTTTCAGGGCCAGGGCGGTGTTGACGGTGTTGTTGACGGAGTCCAAGGTCGCGGTTTCCTAATCGGGAAGGGGGCCGGGCCAGGCCCAGGGTTTACACATTATTGCGCAGGTTTCTGGTGGGACGCAAAGGATTGTCACAGGTTTGCGTGGCCATCGCGTGACAGGCGGCGTCTTCGGACGGCGGCCGAGGCTACGGTTGCGCCGGGCATTCCTGGATCGAACCCCAGCCATGATTCGGTTCGCAGAATTGCTTGCGTGCCGCCCAGGCGCAATCCGGACGTTCGAAGAATCCCAACTGGGCGCACCGATCCAGTTCGCCCTGTAGCGCGTCGACCCAGGCGTTGGGATTCTGCGCCGGGATTTCCGTGATGCGCAGCGTGGACTGCGGCGCGCTGGCGGCCGGGGCGCCCGCGGTCGACGGCGGACGCGGGGACGCCGTGTCGGAAGGGGCGGCTGGCGCGACGTCCGCCGCGGGCGTATGCGGCGCAGCCGTGGATTCGGATTCGCGCTCGGGCTTCGGTTCCACCGCCCCTGCGGCACGGGAGTCCCCGGCGGGATCAGACGCTGGAGCAGGAGCCATCACCGGTTCGGACGGGGGCTTTGCGTCGTTCCTCTCGGCGGACGGCCCCCCTTCTGGCGCTAGCGGCGGCAGGGGCAGAAGCGGCACCCGGACCGGGCTGGCCGAGGTGGCGCCGGTGATGCCATTGTTCGGCGCATTCCAGGACACCACCAACAGCACCAGCGCGCCATAGATGGCCAGGGTGTAGATCACGGTCAAGGTGGCCGACCCCACGCGACGCCCGGTGATCGGAGAAGCATCGTCGCGGCCCAGCAGGGCGCGCCAGCCCACCAGCGCCGCACCCGGGGCAGAGATCAGCCACCAGCCCAGCCGGCGCAGGCAGCCGGATCGGGAAGCGGGAAGCGAGGCCTGCACCTGGGCAGCCAGCAGTTCGCGCAACGCGCGATTTTCTTCGCGCAGACGGGCTGTCTGCGGATCCACCGGCACCTGAGAGTCTGGATCCGGGGTGCCGTCGTGCTGCGTAGCGAGTGGATCGGGGGGCGTGGCGGTCATGTGGCGAAAAAAATAGATACAAAGCTGCGGCCGCAATTATGCCGGGATCATGCGTCACGCAAAAATCCGATAAGGCGGCAAAAAGCCGGCTTCAAAATTGTCTTCAACGGTCCCCTGGATTCCCGCGTGCGTGAATAGGGTGCAAGAGCCGGTAAAAACCGGCGCTTTTCGCCCGATTCCGCTGGCATCGGCGCTGATATTCTGGCCCACACTTGCCACTGGTACATGCCCGATGCGGAGTTTCTTTTGAACGCGCCTGAGTCCCTACCCGATGGAGGCCGCGACGTCGCGGCTTCTCCCGCTTTGGCCGATCACGCCATCAACTTCCTGAGTTCGCCGGGCCACCTGCGCGCCACGGCACATCTTTATGGCCTGACCAGCGTGCCGCTGGACGAGGCGCGTGTACTGCTGCTGGGCTGCCGGGCGGGAGCCAATGCCTTCCCGTTCGCCGCAGCCTATCCGCGCGCCAAAATATTGGGGATCGACCCCGATTCTACCCAGATTGAGGTCGCGCGCCAGCATGCGGAGATCCTCGGGTTGGCGAACGCTGAATTCATCGCGGCCGACTACGCGGCGGTGACCCCGGAACTGGGCGAATTCGACTACATCATCGCGCACGACGTATTCAGTCTGCTGGACCGGGACCAAGCCGCCGAGATTCTTCGCATCTGCCGCTTGAACCTGGCTTTCGAGGGCATTGCCTACGTCAATTACGATACTTATCCCGGGGCTCGCGCCGCCGAGGCCGTGCGCGACGCGATGATGCTCTATAGCCATGGCGCCGAGACGGTCGAAGACCAGCGGGACGCCGCGCGCACCGCGCTGACGTTGTTCACGAACGGGATCTCGCCGGATAACCCGATGGCGGCCGCGTTCAACCAGGCCGCCGAGCAAAGCAAGGCGGATCTGGATGCGGGCCTGTTCGGCGTGACGCGCCAGCCCTACTATTTCGTGGAGTTTTCCGAACAGGCGGCGGCTTATGCCATGGTGTGCGCGGGCGACGCCCAGCCGCAGATCGAGATGGCGGATACCTACGGGGGCAATGTCGCCCTGGCGCATGGACTGCTGGGCCTGGGCAAACCGCGCGCGTTGCGGCAGCAGAACCTGGACTTTTCGGCCGGCCGGCAGCATCGCCGCAGCTTGCTGGTGCATCAGGAACGCCAGGAGCAGTTATTGCCTCAGGCGGAAGCGTCGCGTTTGATGGAACTGCGCTGGGCAGGGCGGTTCCGGCGCTGCGCATTCGCCTTGCGGGACGCCGCCAATATTTATTTCGAGACATTCCCCGGCCATGTCTTTAGCACCGAGGACAGGGTGATTCAGCACATCGCCGACGCGCTGGGCGCCGCTTGGCCGGAGTCCGTGTCGGCGACACGCCTTGTGGAATTGGTGCAGGATGCGTCGATCACGCCTGAAGGCAAGACCGCGTTGGAAGCGACTCAAGCGGCGCTTTTGTACCTGCTTCATCAAGGATTGGGACGCTACGCGCTCGATCCGGTCTTTTACGACTGTGTGGCCGACAACGTGATCGGCGTGGCGCCCCCATTGCTGGCTACTCTGGCGGCGCGGGAGCATGGGTCGTCGATACCCCTGTTTAATCTGTGGCACGAAGCGGTCGTGTTGGTGGATGACGACCACAGCTTGCTGACCCATTTGAGCCTGCAGTTGCCGTTGGACCAATTGCGAGCCCCCCCCGCTGAGGCGGAGGGCACGCTAAAGACGGCGGATGACATTTTTCAAGCCAGCGCCAATGTCGAGCCCGCGCGCAACGGCGTGGCATTGTCGGCCCGGTTGCGCCGGTTGAAGCTGCAGGGTGTGCTGCTGCTAGGGTCTTCGCGGTGGCGTGATTACCTGCATGAGGGATTGGTGGCTGGACAAGGTGAAGTGCATTTGTGGGCTCCTTATGTCCAGGCCCTGGCGCGTTGTGACATTCGCAAGCGGCCTGAACCACGCCAGCTTCGTGGTGTGACGCCGGTTCAGCAAAAGGAGGCCACAGAGCTACGCGCGCTGGCTTATGGCGGAAAGCCCAATGCCGACGTGGAAACACGCATCCGGCGCTTGATCAAGCAGGCGCCGCGCTGCGATGTGGCTTGGGACGCATTGGGCGCCATGTTGAGAGACAAAGGCGACCTTGAGGGATCGTTGATGGCTCTGCTGGAGGCGACGCGGCTTGATTCGAGCCAGGCGCACCGCTTTGCGCTGCTGGCGTTGACGCTGCTGCCAGCGGACAGGCTGGAAGATGCCGAAGTGTCGTGCTTGCGCGCGTTGGCTTTAAGCCCCAATTATGCATCCGCCCACAATGTGCTGGGCAGTGCCTATCACCGGACCTCTCGCTTCTACGAATCGGCTTACTACTATCAACGTGCCATCGAACTTGACCCCGAAGCATTGGATTCGGTCTCAAACTATGGCGTGGTCCTGGCCGACATGGGCGACTTCGAAGGTGCTGAACGTCAATACCGGAAAGTCCTCGAACGCATGCCGAATGATCCCCAAGTCTGGGGAAGCCGCTTTTTCGCGCAGAACTACTTCCCGGATCGCAGTGCCGAGCAGATATTCGAGGTCTACAGAGAGTACGACAAGATCTTCGGCGAACCCATGCGCAAGCACTGGTTGCCGCATCGCAATGACCGGAATCCGGATCGTAAGCTTCGAATCGGTTATGTGTCGCCCGACTTCCGCCATCACCCGGTACCGCTTTTCCTGGAGCCCTTGATGGCGCACCACGATAAGACGGCGTTTGAAGTTCATGCTTACGCGTATTTGGAAGCCGAAGATGATGTGACCGAGATCTTCAAGGGCTATGCCGATCATTGGACGCGCATTAACGGCATGTCCGATGACGTTCTGACGCGCCGCATCCGGGCTGACAAGATCGACATCCTGATCGATCTGGCCGGGCACACGGGCAACAACCGCTTGGGCGTCTTCATCCGCAAGCCCGCTCCTGTCCAAGTGACGTGGCTGGGGTTCGGTTGCACGACTGGCCTGAAGGCGATCGACTACATCCTGAGCGATGCGGACATGGCGCCGGCGGGTACGGACCATCTGTTCGCCGAACAGCCATGGCGCTTGGACGGAAGTAATTTTGCATATCGACCCAAGTCGGATATGGGCGACGTCAGTCCGCTGCCGGCCCTGCAAAATGGACATGTGCGGTTGGTCACGTTGTCGCGGGCCATTCGCCTGAATGATCACGTATTGCGTGTATGGGCCGAGATATTGCGCCGCTTGCCTACCGCGAAGCTCGTTGTGGACAGCCGGAGCTATTTCTCCGCCGGACTGCGCGAAGACCTGGTGCAGCGCTTCGCCCTGCATGGCGTGGACGCCAAGCAGTTGGAAGTGGGTTTTCACACGCCTCCCTGGGACGTGCTGCGCAACGCCGACATCACGCTGGACTGCTTCCCGCACAACTCGGGCACGACGTTGTTCGAAAGCCTGTACATGGGCGTTCCCTTCATTACGCTGGCCCGCGGCGTGGGTGTCGGCCGCATCGGTGCGTCCACCTTGACCGGGCTGGGCCGCCCCGAATGGGCCGCGTCGACCGAGGCCGAATACGTCGAAAAGGTCGTCGCGATGGCCAGCGATATTCCGGCCCTGGCGCGTATCCGAGAAGGCCTGCGCGAAGAAATGCGCGCAAGCAGCCTGATGGACGAACCCGCATTCGCGCGCAAGGTCGAAACGGCCTTCCGCGCCATGTTCCAACAATGGTGTGAGAAACAAGCATGAAGGCAATCATTCTTGCGGGTGGCCTTGGCACGCGCATTTCCGAAGAAACGCATGTCAAGCCCAAGCCCATGGTGGAGATCGGCGGCAAGCCGATCCTGTGGCACATCATGAAGATGTACTCCGCGCACGGCGTGAACGATTTCGTGATCTGCTGCGGCTACAAGGGCTACGTCATCAAGGAGTATTTCGCCAACTACTTCCTGCACATGTCGGACGTGACGTTCGACATGGCGAACAACCAGATGGAAGTGCATCAGCGTCACGCCGAACCGTGGCGCGTCACGCTGGTGGACACGGGCGACGACACGATGACCGGCGGCCGCCTGAAACGGGTTGCCGATTACGTCAAGGATGAAGAGGCGTTCTGCTTCACCTACGGCGACGGCGTGGCGGACGTGGACATTTCCGCGTTGATCGCCTTCCATCGCAAGCACGGCCGCGCCGCGACCGTAACCGCGGTGCAACCCCCCGGGCGCTACGGTGCGCTGAAGATGGAAGATGACCTGGTGGCGGGCTTCACCGAGAAACCGCGCGGCGACGGCGGCCTGATCAACGGCGGCTTCTTCGTGCTGTCGCCCGAGGTGCTGCCCCTGATTGAAGGCGATCATATCTCCTGGGAGATGGAGCCGCTGGAAACCCTGGCCCGCAAGGGCGATCTGATGGCGTTCCGCCATATGGGCTTTTGGCAGCCGATGGATACGTTGCGCGAAAAGCGCATGTTGGAATCGCTGTGGGAAACGAACAAGGCGCCCTGGAGGGTTTGGTGAGTGCCGATTCCGAGAGCTTCTGGCGCGGCAAACGTGTCTTCCTGACGGGACATACGGGGTTCAAGGGCGGTTGGCTGGCACTATGGCTGCGCCGCCTGGGCGCCGAGGTTACCGCTGTGTCGTTGGCGCCGCCAGAAGGCCGGCCCAGCCTGTTTGACGCAGCGCGGATCGCCAGCGTCACGGACAGCCACATCCTGGACATCCGCGATGCGCCAGCGCTGTCGGCGGTGATCCGGCAGGCCCGGCCCGAGATCGTATTGCACCTGGCGGCGCAGCCGCTGGTGCGCGCCAGCTACCGTGAACCGCTGCAGACCTTCGACACCAACGTGATGGGAACCGCGCACGTGCTGGACGCGCTGCGCGGGCTGCCCGAGGCACGGGTGGCGTTGTGCATCACGACCGACAAGGTCTACCGCAACGAGGAATGGACGTACCCGTACCGCGAAAGCGATGCGCTGGGCGGACATGACCCCTACAGCGCCAGCAAGGCGGCGGCGGAACTGGTTGCGGCCAGCTACCGCGATGCATTCCTGCGGCAGCAAGGCGTGGCGGTCGCGACGGCGCGTGCCGGCAACGTTATCGGCGGGGGCGATTGGTCGGAAGACCGGCTGCTGCCCGACGCAGTGCGGGCGTGGCAGGCCGCGGGCACGCTGGAAATCCGCAATCCCGGATCTATCCGGCCGTGGCAGCATGTGCTGGAGCCGCTGGCCGGCTATCTTCGTCTGGCCCAGGCATTGTGGGATCGGCCCGAACTGGCCGGCCCCTACAATTTTGGACCGCCACCGCATGAGGCGGCAACGGTGAGGGACGTGGTCGAACTGGCTCGCGCCGCCTATGGCCTTGGCGAAGTGGCTTATGGCACGGCCGGCAGCGGTCCGCACGAGGCGGGCCTGCTGGCGCTGGACACATCGCGCACCCGTTCAGTGCTGGGCGTGCAGTCTCGCTGGGACCTGGAACGGTCCGTCGGTGAAACCATGCGCTGGTACCGCGCCCATCATGAGAGCCGCGACGCACGCGCATTGTGCGATGCGCAGATCGACGCTTACGGCATGCCCTGAGCGGGGCGGGCGCCGAGACAAGGCGTCGTCCCGGGGCAAAAACACTGATTGTTGAGAACAAGCATGAATCCTAATGAAATCCGGGCGCAGATCGCCCAGTTGGTGGACCAGTACCACGAGGCCCAGGAGCGCGAGCGCGCGGCGTTTGCGCCGGGCAAGAGCGTCGTGCCGCCGTCGGGCAAACTGATCGGCGCCGCCGAACTCAAAGCCATGGTCGAGGCCTCGCTGGACGGCTGGCTGACCACCGGGCGTTTCAACGACGCGTTCGAACAGCGCCTGGCCCAATATCTGGGCGTCAAGCACCTGATCACCGTTAATTCGGGGTCGTCAGCCAACCTGGTGGCGTTTTCGACGTTGACCTCGCCCAAGCTGGGCGACCGGGCGATTCGCCGCGGCGACGAAGTGATCGGCGTGGCCGCCGGGTTCCCCACGACGGTCAACCCGATCCTGCAATTCGGCGCGGTGCCGGTGTTCGTGGACGTGGAGCTGGGCACCTATAACGTGGACGCCAGCTTGCTGGAGGCCGCGATCACGCCCCGTACCAAGGCCATCATGCTGGCGCACACGCTAGGCAACCCGTACAACCTGGACGTGATCACGGCCTTGTGCAAAAAGTACAACTTGTGGCTGGTCGAAGACTGTTGCGACGCGTTGGGTTCCACCTATAACGGCCGCATGGTCGGCACCTTCGGCGACATCGGCACGCTCAGCTTCTACCCGGCGCACCACATTACGATGGGCGAGGGCGGGGCGGTCTTCATGAACGACCCGCATTTGAAACTGATCGCCGAGTCGTTCCGCGACTGGGGCCGCGACTGCTACTGCGGGCCGGGCAAAGACAATACCTGCGGCAAGCGCTTCTGTCAGAAGCTGGGCAGCCTGCCTGAAGGCTATGACCACAAGTACACGTACTCGCATATCGGCTACAACCTGAAGATCACGGACATGCAGGCCGCTTGCGGGCTGGCGCAAATGGACCGCGTCGAGGAATTCGTTGCCCAGCGCAAAGCCAATTTCCGTTTCCTGAAGGAACGGTTGGCCTCCTGCGAGGAATTCCTGATCTTGCCGGAAGCCACGCCGGGATCCGATCCGTCCTGGTTCGGCTTTCCCATCACGCTGCGCCCTGAGGCCCAGGTGCGACGCGTGGACCTGCTGACCTATCTGGACCAGGACAAGATCGGCACGCGCCTGCTGTTCGCGGGCAACCTGACACGCCAGCCGTCGATGGTCGGGCAGCACTACCGCGTGGCCGGCGAATTGGCGAATACCGAAATCATCATGCAGAACACGTTCTGGATCGGCGTGCAGCCCGCGCTGACCCCTGAAATGCTGGATTACGCGGCCAGCCGGATCGAGCTGTTCTTCGGCGTCGGGATCTGACATGGAGGCCGTGGCGCTGGAGATTCCGGGCTGCTATCTGCTGAGGCTGCCGCGCTTTCCCGATGCGCGCGGCGAGTTCCGCAAACTGCTGCACGCGCCGTCGCTTGCGACGCATGGGCTCGAAACGGCATTCACGGAGTCTTACCTGTCGGTGTCGCACCGGGGCGTGTTGCGCGGAATGCACTTTCAAACGCCGCCCTCGGACCACGCCAAGCTGGTGACCTGCCTGTCCGGGCGCGCCCGGGACGGCCTGCTGGACTTGCGGCGCGGTTCGCCCACGTTCCTGCGATCGTTGTCCCTGATGCTGGACGGCGACGAGCCGCAAGCGGTGTATGTGCCTCGTGGCGTGGCGCATGGTTTTGCCGCGCATCGCGACGGCACGGCGCTGCTGTACTACACCACCTCGGTGCATGACCCGTTGCGCGACGCGGGCGTTCATCCCGAAAGCGCCGGAATCGACTGGTGGGCAGGTGAAGTCGGCATGGGTGAACCGCTGATGTCGCCACGCGACGCCGCCTTGCCGGCGTTGAAGAATTTCACCACGCCGTTTACGTACACGGTGGCGCGATGACGATGCGAGTGCTCGTCACGGGGGCCAGCGGATACGCGGGTGGGATCGTGGCCGATTGCCTGCGCGAGCATGGCATGGAGGTCGTCACGGCGGGCCGAGCCCCATCGAATGACATCCGTCTGGATCTTTCTGATCCGGGCAGCGTGGCGCGCCTGGCGCTGCCGCACGGCCTGGATGCCTGCGTGCATGCGGCAGCGATGCATGAAGTGGCTTGCCGCGCCGCCCCGCCATTGGCCTACGTGGTCAACGTGGCGGGCACTCGGGCGCTGCTGGACGCTTGCGGGCGCGCCGGCATTGCGCGTCATGCCTATGTGTCGACGTTCCACGTGTTCGGCCAACCCGCCGGACGCCTGGACGAAGGGGCTGCGGTGGCGCCGGCCAATGATTACGGATTGACGCATTGGCAGGCGGAGCAGCTATACACGCTGGCGGCGCAATCCCAGGGGGCGTCGGTGGATATCCTGCGTCCGGCCAATCTTTTCGGCTTGCCTGCCCAGTGGTCGGGATTTGACCGCTGGACGCTTGCCCCCTTCGACTTCTGCCGGCAAGCGGTGGGCGAAGGCCGCATCGTGCTGCACGGGCAGGGCCTGGCGATGCGGAACTATCTCAGCGTGGATCATTTCGCGCGGGTGCTGGCCAGGCGGTTGACCGGCCCGGGCACGGGCGTGTTGCATGTGGCCGGCGCCGATTGGCGGATCCGGGACCTGGCGCTTCTGGCGGCGTCTTGCGCGACGGAATTGCTGGGCCGTGACGTGCCTGTCGCGTTTGGTGCGGCGATGGAATCGCCGCAGGCCGAATACCAATTCGCGTCGCGGCACGAAGACGCGGAGGGCGGGGACGCCCACGCGGCGATGGCCGCATTCCTGTTGGACACCCTGGCGCATCTGAAAGAGAGCAAATCATGAACCGTCTATCCGTCCTGGCCAAGATTTCCCCCTTGGCGGACATCGAACGATCGGTGCGCGGCAATAGCGTCACTGTCGGCGATCACGTGACGATCGACAGTTTCGTGAAGATCAAATTCGCCGGTGGCGATGGCGACGTGCTCATCGGCGACCAGGTGTATTTGAATTCCGGCGTGGTGATCTATTCCGGCCACGGCGTCAGCATCGGCCGCGGCACCCTGATCGCCGCGAACACGACGCTGGCGCCGACCAACCACGAGTATCGCCGTAGCGACCTGACCATCATCGAGCAGCGCTTCATGCCCAGCAAGGGCGGCATCGTGATCGAAGATGATTGCTGGATCGGCGCGAATTGCGTGCTGCTGGACGGCTGCCTATTGCGGCGCGGATGCGTGGTCGCTGCCGGCACCGTGTTGCGCGGCGAATGGCCCGAATATGCCGTCATTGCGGGCAATCCGGCTGCGGTGATCCGATACCGCGCGGCCGACGCATATTGAAGATTCACTTGGAGTTACTGCGTTGAAAGCAAACAAGAAACAGCCGGCGAAGCCCGCGGCCGCCCAGTCGATGAGCCTGGATGACGCCTTCGCCCTGGCTGGCCGGGCCTGGGGTGAAGGCCGGAACGCGGACGCCGCCCACATTTGCCGGCAAATCCTGGCGGTGCGTCCCGCTCATCAAGCGACCCGGCATCTGAGCCTGTCGGTCGAGCATGGAGTGAATAATCTGGTATTCACCGCCATGGGGCTGTCCGATCCTGATTTGTATAGCATCGGCGACTATTCCTATGGCGTGCCCGCCACGTTTCCTCACAACCAGCCGCATGAACCGGCCAGACTATCGATTGGCAACTTCTGCACGATCGGCCATCAGGTGGAAATCATCCTGGGCGCCTACCACCGGCAGGACACGTATACGATCTATCCGTTCTCTGCGCCGCATTTCGGCACCTTGTTCGCGTCCACGCAGGAAATCACGGACTACTCGACGACCCGCGGCGGCGTGACGATCGGACACGACGTCTGGATTGGCGCGGGCGCCAAGATCATGGCGGGCGTCAAGATCGGAACGGGTGCGGTGATCGGTGCGGGTGCCGTGGTGTCGCGGGATGTCGGTGATTACGAGATCTGGGCAGGCAATCCCGCGCAGTTCCGTCGCCGCCGCTTCGATGAGGCCGTGGCCGAACGGTTGTTGCGCATCCGCTGGTGGGATTGGCCGAAGGATTTGATCGAGCAATATGCCCGCGATATCACGCGGGGCACGCCCGCAGCGCTGGACGCCCTTGAGCAGGGGCACAGGCAGTGGCTGGACCGCTTGCGCATGCAGGTGGCCGCGCCGTTCGAAGCGCTGCCCGGCCGATCGGGCATCATCCGGATGCGACGCACAGCCCAATGGCGTGAAGGGCGCCCGACTTGGGTGGTGCTGCACGGCTCCCTGGGCAGCATCGAGACCGTGCAGGGCATTGAGCCGCATCTTCCGGACGCGAACTTGTTATTTGCGGACATGCCGGGCTTCGGCGCGAGTTCCGCCGTCCAGGAAATGTCGGTCAACGGTTTCGCGGATGAACTGTTGCCGGCGCTGCTCGCTGCGTTGCCTGCGGATTTCGGCATTGTGGGCGCCTCGTTCGGCGGCAGCGTCGCGCTGGAGATCGCGCGACGCACGACGCGTTGCAAGCAGGTCGTGTTGCTGGACTCGCCGTTTACCGCCGCCAAGCAATGGCATAACCACGAGTTCCTGCGCGGTGTCATTTCCGCGCGTCCTGATGACCGCTACCTGCGCAGCTTTGCGTTGGAGATCTACGGCGTTACCCCGACCGCCGTGGTGGAACGCGATTTCTGGCCGTTGCTGGATGGTGTCGTGCAGCCGGTGACGGTCTTGACCGGCGATGTGCCGATGCAGCCGCCGCGCGACATGCCGCCGGTACCCTGCTGCCTGGACGAAGATGATCTGGAACGCTTGCAGGCGCGGGGCCATCGCGTCGAGCGCATGGCAGGCGGCCATGACCTGATCAACGACAATCCCGTTGCCGTGGCGGCGGTGGTGCGGTCGCTGGGGATGCTGCCGTAGTCGAGACCTGTCCAGGCAGGCGATGCCAGGCCTGAAGACAGGGCAGACGGATAGCAAAAAAGGAGCGGATATATTTCCGCTCCTTTTTTTCGTCCGTGCAAGGTGTGCTGGCGTGCCGGCAATACGGTGGCCGCCGGTAAATAAAAAAAACCAGCCCGAAGGCTGGTTTTTCTGGTTTCGGAAAGGTGTGGGGTAAACCTGCTATCCCGCACCTGACCGAAGGCCTGTCCGCTGGAATTAACGCAGCAGCGACAGAACCGTTTGCGGCACTTGGTTGGCTTGCGCCAGAACCGAGGTACCAGCCTGTTGCAGGATCTGAGCCTTGGTCATGTTCGACACTTCCGTGGCGTAGTCGGCATCTTCGATGCGCGAACGAGCGGCGGACAGGTTGTTGATCGTGTTGTTCAGGTTGGCAACAGTCGATTCGAAGCGGTTCTGGATCGCGCCCAGGTCGCTACGCAGGCTGTCAACTTGCGACAGGGCCTTGTCGATGCCGGCCAGCGGGTTGGTCGTTGCAGCGAAACCGGAGGCGGAAGCATCCTTGCTGGCAACGGTGATGTTGCCGTTAGTGGCGTTGACCGTGAGGTCCGAAGACTTGAGGGCCACATAAGTCTTGTCGCCGGAAGCAACACCAGTACGCGTAGCGCCAGCCGTGGCGGTGACTTCGATGAACAGATTGCCCTTGCTGTCCTTCATCACGCCGCCCGAGGTCGGAGCCGTGGTGCCCAGGTCGGTCGCGCCGGTTACCGTGGCAGTCGCAGCCATGGTGCCGGTGGCTTTCGGGTTGCTCAGGAAGGCAGCAACATCGCTGGCGGCAGCGGCGGACACGGAACCTTGCGGGCCGTTCAGGCTCAGCTTTTCCAGACCCAGCGACTTGGCATCGATCTTTTCCAGATTGATGGTGATCGTTTCGTTGTCGTTGGCGCCGACTTGGATCGTCAGCGTGTTGTCCTTGGCCAGAACCTTGACGCCGTTGAATTGGGTCTGTTCCGACACGCGGGTGATTTCACCCAGGCGCTGGCTGATTTCAGCCTGGATCGAATCCAGGTCGGTCTGCGAGTTCGTGCCGTTGGTGGCTTGAACCGACAGTTGACGGATACGTTGCAGGTTGTTGTTGACTTCGTTCAACGCGCCTTCGGTCGTTTGAGCGATCGAGATACCGTCGTTGGCGTTACGGGCGGCTTGCGTCAGACCGTTAACGTTGGCGGTGAAGCGGTTGGCGATGGCTTGGCCAGCGGCGTCGTCCTTGGCGCTGTTGATGCGCAGGCCCGACGACAGGCGCTCAATGGCGCTGCCCAGGGTCGATTGCGACTTGTTCAGGTTGTTCTGCGCAACCAGCGACAGGTAATTGGTATTGATGACTGCCATGTGAGGCTCCCAAGAGAGAAAGGCTTCTTCAAACTGGGCAGCAAGGCCGCCCACTGGTGTTAACGGGAAAGTTCGTCGACTTCTTGTCTAGGAATCTCTCCGTTGCAAGGATTACGGCAGTCCTAAATCAATCTTTAGCCCTATTTCGCGAAAGTCGTATTTATTCTTGTATCCGCAGGGAGCGCATGCGCGGCCGGCGTTGCGCGGTGGCCGGGGCTAAAAAGAAGCGGGCGCCTGAGGCGCCCGTCGTGGCCGGCGTGCCGGCTTCCATCATCGTCTTCCAGATACCGGTCTCTATATATAGAGACGGTGGTCGACGCCTAGATGATCTGCGCGATCTGCCCTTCCTGGGGCAACGCATGCCAGGCCTGGTCTTTCAGCTTGGCGCGGATGCGGGCGGTGGCCTGCGAGCGCAGCTGGCACACGCGCGCTTCGGTCACGTTCATGATGGCGCCGATTTCCTTCAGGTTCAGACCCTGCTCATAACAGAGCGACAGCAACAACTTTTCGCGGTCGGGCAGGGTGTCGATGGCGTGGATCAGCGCCTGGCGGAAATCCCCCGCCAGCAACGCGTCCAGCGGATTGCCGCCTGCCGAGCCGTGGTTCAGCGTTGCCGTCCAGTCCGACTGGCCCGAGGCCGAGTCCGGCTCGGTCGTGAAATCTTCGTAATGCACGATCTGCACGCCTTGCGCGTCGTGCAGCAGCGTCTGGTACTCGTTGAGCGGTATTTCCAGCTGGTGGGCGATTTCGGCCTCGCTGGGCGCGCGCATCAGCCGTTGTTCCAGTTGCTGGATGGCCTGTTCGATCTTGCGCGCCTTGGCGCGGACGCTGCGCGGCAGCCAGTCCTGGCCGCGGAGCTCGTCCAGCATCGCGCCACGGATGCGGGTCGTGGCGTAGGTCTCGAATTGGGCGTCTGCCGTTTCCTGATAGCGCCTTACGGCGTCAAGCAGGCCGATCATGCCGGCCTGTATCAGGTCGTCCAGCTCAACGCTGGCGGGAAGCCGGGCGAGCAATTGCAGGGCCAGCTTCCGCACTAGCGGGGCATATTCGACCAAGCTGTCATCTGCGTGGGGCATTGCGGGAATGTCAGGCGGTGTCCATCGTGACGCATTGTCTGACGTTGTCAATTTGCGACATTGTCGACAAACGCGCGGCTGCGCTAAAGCTAGCAATTAAGTGATCGGCAAGGTGTCATTGTCGGGACTGCACAACATTTCATTCCGTGAAGTACGCAATGTTTTGAATGCTTATTTGCCAAATTGACGTAAATTCGCCTCGGATTTCTATGTCAAGGTGTATCTAAAATATCAAGTTGCGCAATATCAACAAAGATTTGTCATATAAGTCATAGAAAATGACATGAGCTGTGGTAAATTTTACTTAAATTGCGAACAAATGATACATTTCGCATTAAAACAGATTGCAGCAAGCCGCCAGGCAATTCGGGTTGCCGGCGCTTTTGGTTATCGAGCCCCGTGGGTGGGATAGGGATAGGGAGTAGGGCGTGCAACAAGTCGAAAATTCATTGCTGGCAGACATTCGCGAAGTGAATCTGTCATATCTGTTACTTGCGCAACGTATGTTGCGTGATGACTATGCCGCGTCGATGTTCCGTCTGGGGTTCAGCAACGAAGTTGCCGACATCCTGATGCGTCTGTCGCCCGCGCAATTGGTGAAGCTGGCCAGCTCCAGCTCGCTGCTGTGCCGATTCCGCTTCGATGATTACAGCCTGCTTTCGGCGCTGACCCATGATGTTTTGGGTGGTGCGCTGCAACAAGCGCATGCAACCATCTTGCTGGCCAAGCAACCTGTGGAAGAACTGGCCTGACGGCCGTTCAAACCCTCACTCGGACTCGCGTAATGGCCTCCAAAAGCGTTTCACAGGAAGCGGACGACATCCTGCTTGCCAGCTCCATGATTACCCTGGGAGCACGGTTGCAGGTGCTGGAGGCTGAAACCAGCCTCAGTCACGACCGTCTGGCGCGCTTGTATCGCGAAATCCGCGGTTGCTCGCCACCCAAGGGCATGCTGCCTTTTTCGGTTGACTGGTTCATGACCTGGTTGCCGAACATCCATTCGTCGCTGTTCTACAACGTTTATTCGTTCCTGAATGCGCGCACCAGCAGCAAGGGCATCCGCGCCACCATCGACGCGTACCGCCTGTACCTTGAGAACGCCGGCCTGGATGCCGCCGAAAGCGCCGAGCCGGTCCTGAGCTTCACCCGTGCGTGGATGCTGGTTCGCTTCTTCGACAGCGGCATGCTCCAGTTGTCCGCCTGCCGCCAGTGCGGCGGCCATTTCATCGCCCACGCGCACGATCCGCAATCGGACTTCGTGTGCGCGATCTGCCGGCCGCCACCTCGCGCCGGCAAGACGCGCGCGGCGGCCAAGGCACGTGCCGGCAGCCGTCCGGCACCCGCGATCGACGCCGCGCGGCCTTGAGCGCCGGCGCATGGCCGGGTGCTTCCCGGCCGGCCGCATCCGGTCGGCCGCGCCCCGCCAGCCGCGCCCAAATACATCAAAAGCCCTGTAAAACTCCCCGTAACCCGCCTTTTTGGGTCGGGGGGAACAGGGGATCATTGACGCCAGTTTTAGACTTCGTTGGCAGGGGCCTGATGTGTTGATTGTTATCGGTTTTCTCGTGGTGATCGTGTCGGTCGTCGGTAGCTTCATAGCGCTGGGCGGCCACTTGGGCGCGCTTTACCAGCCCTTCGAGCTGACGCTGATCTTCGGTTCGGCTCTAGGGGCGTTCCTTGCCGGCAACAGCAAAAAGTCGCTGATGCTGGTGAAGAAAGCGCTACCTGATGCGCTGAAGAGCTCGCGCTACGGCAAGGACGTGTACATGGAGCTGATGGCGCTTCTGTATGTGTTGCTGAACAAAGCGCGTCGCGAAGGCCTGATGGCCATCGAATCGCATATCGAGGATCCGGCTTCCAGCCCGATCTTCAGCGAATATCCCCGCATCGCCAAAGACGCGAAGCTCATGGAGTTCATCACGGACTACCTGCGCATCATGATCAGCGGCAACATGAGCTCGTTCGAAATCGAGACGCTCATGGACGAGGAAATCGAGACCTATCGCCATGAACGCGAAGTGCCGGCGCACGCATTGCACCAGATGGCCGACGGCCTGCCGGCGTTCGGTATCGTGGCCGCGGTGCTGGGCGTGATCAAGGCGCTGGCCGCCGTGGACCAGCCGCCCGCGATCCTGGGCGACCTGATCTCCAAGGCCATGGTCGGCACCTTCCTGGGCATCCTGTTGGCGTACGGTTTCGTGGGGCCGCTGGCCTCGCGCGTCGAACGCCGCACGGACGAAGCCATGAAAGTGCTGGAATGCATCAAGACCACGCTGCTGGCCAGCATGAACGGCTATCCGCCCCAGTTGGCGGTGGAATTCGGCCGCAAGGTGCTGTTCTCGTCCGTGCGTCCGACCTTTGGTGAGCTGGAAGAGCACGTCCGGCAAACCAAGTCGACCGCAACCGGCAAGGCCTGACGGAGCGGGCCATGAGCACGGTAAACAACCACCGTGTGGTGATCCGCCGCAAGAAGGTCAAGGGCGGCGGGCACCACGGCGGCAGCTGGAAGATTGCCTACGCCGACTTCATCACGGCGATGATGGCGTTTTTCCTGGTGATGTGGCTGATCAGCATCGTGCCGCGCGAGGAACTCAAGGGCATCGCGGAGTATTTCCGCATGCCGTTGCGCGTGGCGATCATGGGCGGGCCCAACAATTCGGCCGAAACCAGCGCCGTGCCGGGGGGAGGGCAAGATCCCCTGCGCAGCGAGGGCGATGTGCGCCGCGCCCAGGGCAACCGGGTGGAAGCGCAGCCCATGGGCGACGCGGAACGCCGTGAACAGCACCGTCTGGAAAACCTGAAGAAGCGGCTTGAGAACGTGATCGACAGCAGTCCCGTCCTGAAGAGCTTCAGGCCGCAGCTGCTGATCGACCTGACGACCGAAGGCCTGCGCATCCAGATCATCGACAACCAGAACCGTCCGATGTTCGCGACCGGCCGCGCGGAAGTGCAGCCTTACATGCGCGACATCCTCCGGGAATTGGGGCCAGTGCTGAACGAGCTGCCTAACAAGGTCAGCATCTCGGGCCACACGGACGCCTCGCAGTATGCGCGGGGCGAACGCGCCTACAGTAATTGGGAGCTTTCGGCCGACCGCGCGAACGCGTCCCGCCAGGAGCTGGTGGCCGGCGGCATGAACGAAAGCAAGGTCATGCGTATCCAGGGACTGTCTTCCAGCATGAGTCTGGTTAAAGATGATCCATACGCGGCCGTTAATAGACGTATCAGCCTCGTGGTGCTCAATATGAACACCCAGAAACGCATCGAAAACGAGAACGCCGCCGCGGCGGACGTAAGCGCGAAGGATGCCCGCGAGGTGGGAACGGCCGTGGAGGCGGTGCAAGCCGCCACCCAGGCCGCGACGGCAACCAAACAAGGCGAAGCGGCGAATGCGCCGCCCGCTGAAGGGGTTCGATAGCAATGGCGGCAACGATTCTGGTAGCGGACGATTCGGCGACGATGCGAATGATCGTGCAGGCGACGCTGACGGGCGCGGGATGGAAGGTACTGACGGCCGGCAATGGCCAGGAAGCGCTGGAAGTGGCGAAGAACCACCCGGTGGATCTGGTCGTCAGCGACTGGAACATGCCGGTCATGGGCGGGCTGCAACTGATTCAGGGCTTGCGCGAGCAAGACCGGTACTTGGATGTGCCGGTGCTGGTGCTGACCACCGAAGACGACGTGGATAGCAAGATGGCCGCTCGGGATCTGGGCGTTTGTGGCTGGCTTTCAAAGCCGGTCGACCCCGATGTGCTGGTGGAATTGGCGACCGAACTGCTCGACGAGCAGGCCGGCGCATAAAGCAGGTTCATTTATGAAGGCGTACGGGTCATGAGTGCTGGTTTGGACCTCAGTCAGTTTTACGAGACCTTTTTCGACGAGGCGGATGAGCTGCTCGCGCAAATGGAGCAGTTGCTGCTAGAGCTGGATGTGGGCGCGCCCGACATCGAGCAGCTCAACGCCATCTTCCGCGCGGCCCACTCGATCAAGGGCGGGGCGGCGACATTCGGCTGTTTCACGCAGCTTGCGGGCACCACCCACCTGCTGGAAAACCTTCTGGACGCAATCCGTCGCGGCGAAATGGCGCTGCGCACGGACATGATTGATATTTTCTTGGAAACGAAAGACGTGCTCAAAAGCCAACTGGATGCCTATCGGGCCTCCGAAGAGCCCGATGAAGCCGTGTTTGAGCGTATCTGCGCCGTATTGAGGCAGCTGGCGCTGGAGCATAAGGATCCTGCCGCGGCCGGGGCTGCCCCTGTCGCGGCTGCGGCGCCCGCGCCTGTGCCTGCGCCGGTTGCGCCTGCACCGGTTGCGGCCGCGCCGGCCCCGGCTCCCGCAACGGCGCAACCGGCCGCTGCCGCAGGCGATCTGCCCCTGAAGGTGCGGATCACCAAAGTGTCCGATAAGGACGCCGCGTCGTTGCTGGAAGAGATGGGCAACCTGGGCACCGTCAAGGCCAGCGAACGCGCCGACGGCGTGCTGACCGTGTGGCTGGACAGCACTTGCACGCCGGACGACATCGAGGCCGTGTGCTGCTTCATCGTCGACGGCGACCAATTGAATATCAGCCGCGAAGCGGCCCCGGCGGCCGAGTCGGCGCCGGCGGAACAGGCGGCCGTCGCTACGGCAACCGTTGCTACGGCAGCCGTTGCTGCGGCAGCCGTTGCTGCCGCAGTCGCAACGCCCGCACCGGCGGCAGCGCCCGTGGCGCCGGCTCCGGTCGTGGCGGAATCGGCAGCCGCCGCTGAAGCCATTACGCAAGCAGCCGCCCGCGCTTCGCGTCCGGCGGCGCCCGCGCATGCCGACAAGGAATCCACGTCGATCCGCGTGGGCGTGGAAAAAGTCGACCAGGTCATCAACCTGGTGGGCGAACTTGTCATTACGCAGGCCATGCTGGCGCAGACCGCGTCGACGCTGGACCCCGTCCTGCACGACCGCCTGCTCAACGGTATGGAACAGCTGGAACGCAACGCCCGCGACCTGCAGGAAGCGGTGATGTCGATCCGCATGATGCCGATGGACTACGTGTTTAGCCGCTTCCCCCGTCTGGTGCGCGATATCGCCAGCAAGATGGGCAAGCAGATCGAACTGCAGACCTACGGTCGCGCGACCGAACTGGACAAGAGCCTCATCGAGCGCATCATCGACCCGCTGACGCACCTGGTGCGCAACAGCCTGGACCACGGTATCGAGACGCCCGAAAAGCGTATTGCCGCCGGCAAGGATCCGGTGGGCCAGTTGGTACTGTCCGCGCAGCATAACGGCGGCAATATCGTGATCGAGGTCAGCGACGATGGCGGCGGCCTGAGCCGCGACAAGATTCTGAAGAAGGCCATGGCCCAAGGCCTGCCGGTCAATGAGAATTCCCCGGACGACGAAATCTGGCAATTGATTTTCGCGCCGGGTTTCTCCACCGCCGAGAAGGTGACGGACATTTCCGGCCGCGGCGTCGGCATGGACGTAGTGCGCCGGAATATTCAGGACATGGGCGGCCACGTGCAGCTGTCGTGCGAGCCGGGTAACGGCACCACGACGCGCATCGTGCTGCCGCTGACGCTGGCCATCCTGGACGGCATGTCGGTGCGCGTGGGTGAAGAAACCTTCATCCTGCCGCTGAACCATGTGACCGAGTCGCTGCAACCGACCAACGACCAGATCTACTCGGTGGCCGGCAACGAGCGCGTGATGCATGTGCGCGGCGAATACCTGCCGCTGGTCGAAATGCACCGCGTGTTTTCGGTGGCGGGCGCCCAGACGGATCCCACGCAGGCCATCGCCGTCATCATGCAGGCCGAAGACCGCCGTTTCGCGTTGCTGGTCGATCACCTGATCGGACAGCACCAGGTCGTGGTCAAGAACCTTGAGTCGAACTACCGCAAGGTCCCCGGCATCTCCGCCGCCACCATCCTGGGCGATGGCAGCGTAGCGCTGATTGTCGACGTATTTGCGCTTGCGCGCGCCAACCGTGAGCGTTGGTCGCAGCCCGAAGCCGTTCTGAATTGATGGAGCACTAAAAAATCATGGCAGCCAAACCGCAAGCGCAATCCGCGCGCAACGAAGATGTCGGCAGCGAATTCCTCGTCTTCACGCTGGGCGATGAAGAGTACGGTATCGACATCCTGAAAGTGCAGGAAATCCGCGGCTACGACGCCGACACGGTGACCCGCATCGCCAACGTTCCCTCGTTCATCAAGGGCGTGACGAACCTGCGCGGCATCATCGTCCCGATCGTCGATCTGCGCATCAAGTTCAACCTGAGCCGGGTCGAATACAACGAGCAGACCGTTGTGATCATCCTGAACCTGGACCGTCGCGTGGTCGGCATCGTGGTCGATGGCGTGTCCGACGTGCTGATGCTGAACGCCGGCCAGATTCGCCCGGCGCCGGAATTCGGCGCGACGCTGTCCACCGAATACCTGACCGGCCTGGGCACGGTGGATGAGCGCATGCTGATCCTGGTGGATATCGAAAAGATGATGACCAGCGATGAAATGGCGCTGGTGGAGAAGGCCGCTTCCTGATCGGAAACCGGCCGGAATGCGGGGTAGAGGCGCCATATTGAATCCGATGTGGCGCTTTCCTTTAACGATTGCAGTCAAGGGATGGTTCTTGTGATGCGCAAGTTTTTCGCGAACATGACGATACGCAGCAGCCTGTTGTGGGTGTTGGCGTTCTTCTCATTCATGTTGGTGATCGGGGCGGCGCTTGGCGTGTTGTCTTTGCGCATCAGCAATGGGACCCTGGCCGAGATCAAGCAATCGCAGGAACTGGATGATGCGGTGGGCCGCGTCGTGTCCAGCTATAAGGACTCCATGAACGGCCTGGGCCGCGCGGCGACCGCCAACTACGCGGACATCGTGGGCAGCGTGGGCCAGGCGGCCCTGTTGACGCAAGGCCTGTCTTCGGAAGCGACCGGCTTGCTGGAGCGCGCCAAGGCGGCCTTGAACAAGGGCCAGGCGGAATTCGAATACTACAAGACGCTGCCGCAGCCCGCGGAGGCGTCCGAATCGCTGAAGGAAATCGAAGCGTCCTATGCCGCGCTGGTGCAGCAAGGTCTGACACCGTTGGTCGCCGCCCTGGAAAGGGCCGACATGCAGGCCTACCAGAAGCAGGTGCAGACCGTGCAGGACGCGCTGGAAGGCCGCTTTGCCCGTGCCGTCGAAGGCTTCGATTTCTGGCGCGCCAGCAAGATGCTGGACGCCCATGACGTGGCGCAGGTCCGTTACCAGTTCGTGTTGATCGCTGTCGGCGCGGGC
The DNA here is from genome assembly GCF_002975275.1 of Achromobacter sp. MYb9. GTDB lineage: Bacteria > Pseudomonadota > Gammaproteobacteria > Burkholderiales > Burkholderiaceae_B > Achromobacter. Next base: position 73,983 of record NZ_PCOQ01000027.1, read on the forward strand.
GGCCTGATCGCCGCGTTGCTGGTGTTCGCGACCTATGTCTTCCTGCGCCGCCGCGTGCTGCAGCCGCTGAAGGAAGCCGGCCATCATTTCGATCGCATCGCCGGCGGCGACCTGACCGCCCGCGTGGACGTCCGCAACACCAACGAGATCGGTCAGCTGTTCGCGGCGCTCAAGCGCATGCAGGAAAGCCTGACGCGCACGGTGTCGACGGTGCGCCGCGGCGTGGACGAGATCAATGTGGGCTCGCATGAAATCGCGGCCGGCAATACCGATCTGTCCAGCCGTACCGAGCAGCAGGCGGCGTCGCTGGAAGAAACCGCGGCGTCGATGGAAGAACTGGCGTCCACGGTGAAGCAGAACGCGGAAAACGCGCGCCAGGCGAATCAGCTTGCGGCCAGCGCGTCGGACGTGGCCGAACGCGGCGGTTCGGCGGTGTCGGAAGTGGTCAGCACGATGCAGGGCATTTCGGCCA
>NZ_PCOQ01000028.1 GCF_002975275.1 Achromobacter sp. MYb9
GTAGCGCAGCAGTTGTTCGCCGTGGCGTTGGCGCATGCGGGTGGCGAACCCCCCGCCGCTTTCGCCACCCGCATGCGCCAACGCCACGGCGAACAACTGCTGCGCTACTGCACCCAGGTCACCGCGCTAGACGGCCGCACAGCCAGAGCCGCCCTATACTTCCCAAGAGCCAAAGCCTGGATCGACCTAAAATAAAAAAAAGGCGCCCACGCAATAAGCAAGGCAAAGCAAAGCAAGCAAGCGAGCAAGCAAGGCAAAGCGAAGCGAGCCAAAAATGGCAAGCGAAGCAAAGCCATCTCCCCCTCCCCCTCGGGGGGAGGGCCGGGGAGGGGGCAACATACCGCCCCTCAGGGGCCCGCCAACCGGAAGGCTGCAAGCAAGCGAAGCGCAGCTCTGCTAGAATTCCGGTTGGCGGGCCCCTCCGCATGGTTCGACGGTGAACCTGGTCAGGTCGGGAACGAAGCAGCCATAGTCGTTTAGGGTCAGTGCCGGAGTAAGGCTCGCCAACCGGATTCTTCAAAGCAAAGGGTCATGATTTCATTTCATGGCCCTTCGCTTTCAAGGGGGACGGGGTTATTTTCCAGGGATTCGTTCCACGGGAATAAGCCCGTCCCCTTTGCATTTCAGCCAGCACGCGAAACAGGCTCTACAATCCAGCCATGACTTATCTGGTACTGGCCCGCAAGTGGCGGCCGCGATCGTTCGATACCCTCGTGGGACAGGATCACGTGGTGCGCGCATTGACTCATGCGCTCGACACCCAACGCCTGCACCATGCCTGGCTGTTCACCGGCACGCGGGGCGTGGGCAAGACCACCCTGTCCCGGATCCTGGCCAAATCGCTCAACTGTGAAACCGGCATCACCTCCAAGCCGTGCGGCGTCTGCCGCGCGTGCACGGAAATCGATGCCGGGCGCTTTGTCGACTACCTGGAACTGGACGCGGCCTCGAACCGAGGCGTCGAGGAAATGACGCAGCTGCTGGAGCAGGCGGTGTATTCGCCGGGCGCCGGGCGCTTCAAGGTCTACATGATCGACGAAGTGCACATGCTGACGGGCCACGCCTTCAACGCCATGTTGAAGACGCTGGAAGAGCCGCCGCCCCATGTCAAATTCATCCTGGCCACGACCGATCCGCAGAAAATCCCGGTCACGGTGCTGTCGCGCTGTCTCCAGTTCAACCTGAAGCAGATGCCGGCCGACTCCATCGTCGGGCATTTGCAGGCGGTGCTGGGCCAGGAAGAAGTCGCTTTCGAAGTGCCGGCATTGCGCCTGATCGGCCAGGCCGCCCAGGGCTCGATGCGCGACGCGCTCTCCCTGACCGACCAGGCCATCGCCTATAGCGCGGGCAACATGACCGAGGACGCCGTGCGCGGCATGCTCGGTACGATCGATCAACGCCATCTGGTGCGCCTGCTGGATGCCTTGTCCGCCGGCGATGCCAAGGGCGTGCTGGCGGTTGCCGACGAGCTGGCGATTCGCGGTCTGTCCTACGCGGGTGCGCTGGCCGATCTGGCCGTGCTGCTGTCCCGCGTGGCGATCGAACAGCGGGTCACCGGCGTCACGCCGGCCGAAGATCCGCTGGCTGCCGACATCGCGCGGCTGGCGCTGAGCCTGCATCCGGATGCGGTGCAGTTGTTCTATTCGGTGGCGGTGCACAGCCGCAGCGAACTGACGCTGGCGCCCGACGAGTACGCAGGCTTCATCATGGCGTGCTTGCGCATGCTGGCATTGAACGGCGACGCCGGTCCGCAAACCGCATTGGAAGCGCCTGCCGCGCCCGCCCGACAAACGGCCGACCCCGCCGTTGCCGTCGCCGAGCCGGCGGCAACCCCGGCCGCCGTGGCCGCGCCCGTGGCGGTTGCCGCACCGGCGCCGGCGCCCGCGCCTGCAGCGGCCCCGTCCGTCGCAGTCGCGTCGGCCGCCGTCGCCACCGCGCCAGCAGTGGTGCCTGAACCGGTTGCGCCCGTCGCGCCGGTCGAAGCTGCCGCCCCGACCGCGGCCCCGGCTCCCGCGCCGGTGGCCACTGATCGCGCCCCCGAACCCGAACCCGAACCCGAACCCGAACCCGTCTCCGCGTCTCCGGCCACCGCCGGCGACAACGTACCGCCCTGGGAAGACCTGCCGGCCGACGCGCCGGCGGCGCCCGAGGCCGCCCCTACGGCCAAGTCCACGGGTTCCGCGGCGTTGGCCGTCGCCCCCGCCGTCGCGGCCGTGCTGGCCAGCGCGCCAGCCGAAGCCGATGGCGGCCCGCCTTCCTGGGTTGACGAAGAAATCCCCTTCGAAGCCGAAGGCGGTTTTGTCCCGGATGGCGGCTTTACGTCCGATCCGGACGATGACGAATTTGAAACCCTGGCCAGCGCGCCGTCCGCTGCCCCGGCACCGGCCGCGCCGGCAAGGCGCGATGGGCCGGCGCCAGCCCGCAAACGCCAATCGCGTGCCCGCATGACGGACATGACGCCCACGGGCTGGCCCGAACTGGCCGCGAGCTTGCCCGTCACCGGCCTGGCGGCGGAACTGGCGCGCCAAAGCGAATGGGCCGGCGTGCAGGGCGACGCGATCGTCCTGCGCGTCGCCGTCAGGACGCTGGCTGAAAGCGAAAGCCGGGTTCGCCTGCAAACCGTCCTGTGCGAACATTTCGGCCAGAGCGTCCGGCTGGATGTGGAAGTCGGCGTCACCGGCGACGCCACGGCGCATGCCGTGGCGCAGGCCGAACGCGCCGCGCGCCAGCAGGCCGCCGAAGACGCCGTGGCCGTCGATCCTTTTGTGCAAGCACTGTTGGCCGATTTTGGGGGCCAGGTCGTACCTGGCTCCATCCGCCACGTTGATCCCCCGGCCGCTGCCTGAGGCGGCGGCAATCTCTCATTCCCCTCGTTCAAGGAACATCCATCATGATGAAAGGACAACTGGCCGGCCTGATGCGCCAGGCGCAGCAGATGCAGGAAAACATGAAGAAGGCGCAAGACGCGCTGGCCGAGATCCTGGTCGAAGGCGCCTCTGGCGGCGGCCTGGTCAAGGTCACCATGACCTGCCGCCACGACGTCAAGCGCGTCGTGATCGATCCGTCGCTGCTGGGCGACGACAAGGACATGTTGGAAGACCTGGTTGCCGCTGCGTTCAACGACGCGCTGCGCAAGGCTGAAACCACGTCCCAGGAAAAGATGGCGGGCGTTACCGCCGGCATGCCGCTGCCCCCGGGCATGAAGCTGCCGTTCTGATCGGCGCGATCCTAGGCCGCAATGGATCCCTTACTGCCTGAACCCGAACCGCTGGTGTCGCTGATCGAGGCGCTGCGGCGCCTGCCCGGCGTAGGCATCCGGTCGGCCAGACGCATGGCGTACCACCTGCTGCAGCATGACCCGCAAGGCGCGGACATGCTGGGGCAGGCATTGGCCGGCGCCGTCCGGGATCTCAAGCACTGCGCCCGGTGCAACAGCTTTTCGGAAGAAGAGGTCTGTGGCACCTGCGCCAATCCCAAGCGCGACCGCTCGCTGCTGTGCATCGTGGAAACGCCGGCCGACCAGAACATGATCGAGTCCAGCCACGGCTACCGTGGCCTGTACTACGTGCTGATGGGCCGCGTGGCGCCGCTGGAAGGCATTGGCCCCCGCGAGCTGGACTTCGACCGCGTGATCAAGCGGGCGACGGACGGCGAGGTGCAGGAAGTCATCCTGGCCACCAACTTCACCGCCGAAGGCGAGACCACCGCCCACTTCCTGGGCGAAGCACTGGGTGAACGCGGCCTGCGCGTGACGCGCCTGGCGCGCGGCGTGCCGGCAGGCAGTGAACTGGAATACGTGGATGCCGGCACAATCGCCTGGGCCTTGATGGAGCGCAAGACTACCTGAGGCTCGCGGCACCACAACAGCCAGCCGGCAACGTACCGGCGCGGCAAAAAATCGTGAGGAAGACAAACCATGTCAGCGCTGACCGGACTCAAGGTCCTGGAACTCGGCACGCTTATCGCCGGCCCGTTCGCCGCGCGCATCTTCGGCGAATTCGGCGCCGATGTCATCAAGGTGGAGACGCCGCACGGGCCAGACGGCACGGGTGGCGGAGATCCCATCCGCAGCTGGCGCCATCTGCATGAGGGCAATTCGCTCTGGTGGACGGTGCAGGCACGCAACAAGCAATCCATCGCCCTGAACCTGAAAGACCCGCGCGCCCAGGAGATCGCCCGCAAGCTGGCGCTGGACGCCGATGTCGTGGTCGAAAACTACCGCCCGGGCGTGCTCGAGAAATGGGGCCTGGGGTTTGAGCAACTGCGTGCCATCAATCCCGCGCTGATCATGGTGCGGCTGTCGGGCTACGGCCAGACGGGCCCCATGAAAGACCAGCCGGGCTTTGGCGCCATCGGTGAATCCATGGGCGGGCTGCGCTATGTGTCGGGCCACCCCGACCGGCCACCGTTGCGGGTCGGCATTTCCATCGGCGACTCCATCGCCGCGCTGCACGGCGTGATCGGCGCAATGATGGCGCTGCGCCACCGCGACGCCACGGGCGGCCGCTGGAACGGCAAGTCGGGCGATGCCTGCCAGGCCGGGCAGGGGCAGATGGTGGATGTGGCCTTGTACGAGGCCGTCTTCAACATGATGGAAAGCCTTGTTCCCGAATACGACGTAGCCGGCGTGGTGCGCGAACGCACGGGCGGCGCGCTGCCCGGCATCGTGCCGTCCAACACGTACACCACGCGTGACGGCCAGAACATCGTCATCGCCGGCAACGGCGACGCGATCTTCCATCGGCTGATGCGCGCCATCGGTCGGGACGATCTGGCCGAAGACCCCGATCTGGTGCGTAACGATGGCCGCGCGCGCCGGGTCGACGAGATCGACGGCGCCATTCAGCAATGGTGCGGTGCCCGCGGCATCGACGAGGCGCTGGGCGTGCTGAAGGGCGCGGATGTGCCCGTCGGCAAGATCTACAGCGTGGCCGACATGTTCAGCGATCCCCAGTTCCTGGCGCGCCAAATGATCGAGCAGCATCACTTCGCCGACGGTACGCCGGTCAAGCTGCCCGCGGTGGTTCCCAAGCTGTCGGAGACCCCCGGCCAGACGCGCTGGGTAGGCCCGGCATTAGGGGAACATACCGAGGAAGTCCTGAAATCGCTGGGGTATGATTCAGCGGCTATTGACGAGCTGGCGAAGACCGGCGCTATCGGTAAACCCGACAATTAGGAGACAACCACATGTCAGTTACCCGCCGTGACTTGCTCAAGATGGCCGGCGCCGCCGGCGTCATGGGCATGGCGCCCGCGATCGTGCGCGCACAGAAGCTTGAGAAGACCAAGGTCCAGATCGCCGTGGGCGGCAAGCCCCTGATCTACTATCTGCCCTTGTCCATCGCGGAAGCCCGCGGTTACTTCAAGGACGAAGGCCTGGATGTCAGCATCGCCGACTTCGCAGGCGGCTCCAAGGCGTTGCAGGCCGTCGTGGGGGGCAGCGCCGACGTCGTCTCGGGCGCGTTCGAGCACACGCTGTCCATGCAATCCAAGGGCCAGGCGTACCGCGCCTTCGTGCTGCAAGGCCGTGCGCCGATGATCGGCGTGGGCGTGTCCAAGAAGAACCTGCCCAACTACAAGGGCCCGGCCGACCTCAAGGGCAAGAAGATCGGCGTGACCGCGCCGGGCTCGTCCACCAACATGGTGGTCAGCTTCTTCCTGGCCAAGCACGGCTTGAAGGCATCCGACGTGTCCATCATCGGCGTGGGCGCCGGCGCAGGCGCCGTGACGGCCTTGCGCAGTGGCCAGATCGACGCCATCTCCAATACCGACCCCGTGGTGTCGATGCTGCAGATGCCGGGCGATATCCAGATCATCGTCGACACGCGCACCCTCAAGGACACCCAGGATATTTTCGGCGGCAACATGCCGGCCGGCTGCCTGTACGCGCCGCAGGCGTTCATCGACGCCAACCCGAACACGACGCAGGCCCTGACCAATGCGCTGGTTCGCGCCGACAAGTGGATTCAGAAGGCCGGTCCCGACGAGATCGCCAAGATCGTGCCGGAAACTTACCTGCTGGGCGATCCTGCGGTCTACAAGGCCGCCATCGCAAAGAGCCTGGAAGGCCTGTCGCCCAACGGCATGATCCCCGAAGACGGCGCGGCCACCGCGCTGAAGGCGCTGGCCGCCTATCAGGCGGATTTCGACGGCGGGAAGATCGACGCCTCCAAGGTCTGGACCAACGATTTCGCGCGCCGCGCCAACGAGAAGTACGCCAATGGCTGAAGCCGCACTATCGCTGGAAAATATCAGTTGCACCTTTGTTTCGCGTGACGACCGGTCACAGCGCTACACCGCCGTCAGCGACACGACCCTGGCCATCGCGCCCGGGGAGTTCGTGTCGGTGGTGGGGCCGACCGGTTGCGGGAAATCCACCTTGCTCAACGTTGGCGCCGGCTTGCTGGCGCCATCGTCGGGCCAGGTGAAGGTCTTCGGCCAACCCCTGTCGGGCATCAACGCGCGCGCGGGCTACATGTTCCAGGGCGAAGCCCTCTTGCCCTGGCGCAGCGCGCTGGACAACGTGGTCGCCGGGCTGGACTTCGCCGGCGTGCCGCGTCCGGAAGCGCTGGAGCGCGGCCGGGAGTGGATGCGCCGCGTGGGGCTGGGCGGCTTTGAGAGCCGCTATCCGCACCAGATGTCGGGCGGCATGCGCAAGCGCGCGATGCTGGCCCAGACGCTGATCCGCGATCCCGACATCATCCTGATGGATGAGCCATTCTCGGCCTTGGACATCCAGACGCGCCAGCTGATGGAAAACGAGGTGCTGGAATTGTGGATGGCCAAGCGCAAGGCCGTGCTGTTCATCACGCACGACCTGGACGAAGCCATCGCGATGAGCGACCGCGTGATCGTGCTGTCGGCCGGGCCGGGCACGCACCCGATCGGTGAATTCACCATCGATCTGCCGCGCCCGCGCGACGTCGCCGAGGTGCGCGCCCATCCGCGTTTCGTCGAGCTGCATACGGCCATCTGGGCCGTGCTGCGCGAAGAAGTTCTCAAGGGCTATGCCCAACAGAAGCGAGCCTGAGGTATGTCGAAGTCATTCAAATCCGGTTCCGCCAGCCTGCGCTTTTGGCAACTGCTGCTGCTGGTCGTCATCCTGGGCGTCTGGCATTTCGCATCGCGAGATTCCAAGGTCGCGTTCTTCTTTGGCGAGCCGCTGAAGGTCTGGGGCCGCATCTGGGCCTGGTTCATTACCAACGCGGACATCTACACGCACCTGTGGGTGACCCTGACCGAAACCGTGCTGGCGTTTTTCATCGGCACCATCGCCGGCCTGGGCTTCGGCTTGTGGCTGGGGCTGTCGCCGCGTGCAAGCGCCATCCTCGACCCCTACATCAAGGCCGCCAACTCGATGCCGCGCGTCATCCTGGCGCCGATCTTCGGCATGTGGTTCGGGTTGGGTATCTGGTCCAAGGTGGCGCTGGCCGTCACGCTGGTGTTCTTCATCGTGTTCTTCAACGTCTACCAGGGCGTGCGCGAAGTCAGTCCGACTTTGCTGGACAACGCGCGCATGCTGGGCGCACGCAAACGCCAATTGCTGCGCCACGTCTATCTGCCGTCGGCCACCAGCTGGGTGTTTTCCAGCCTGCATACGTCCGTGGGTCTTGCCTTCGTGGGTGCCGTGGTCGGGGAATACCTGGGGTCGGCAAGCGGCGTGGGCTACCTGATCCTGCAGGCGGAAGGTACGTTCGACGTGAACACGGTGTTCGCGGGCATCGTCGTATTGACGGCATTCGCGCTGGTGCTCGACTACATCGTCGGCGTCGGTGAAAAGCGCCTGATGAAGTGGCAGCCCAAATCGGGCGAGACCGAAAAGCTGTAGCCCGGACGGGCGGCCAACGGCGGCTGGCCAGCCGTTGCCGCCTGCCTTATTCGTCGGGAAGCACGGGCAGATGCAGCGACCAGCAATCCGCCTGGCGCACCAGGCGCCAGCCTGACGCGTCCGCCAGCAGTTCGACTTCCTGCGGGTCGAAAGTCGCGGGCTGCACACCGGAAAAATCCGGTGCGGCGGAAAATCGGGCATGCCATGCATCCGCCTGGGAAAAATCCAGCGCAAGATCCGAGTCGGCGGGAAGCGCCTGCAGCAGGCAAAGCAGCCAGGCCAGCAGCAAATAGCGCGAGGCGAACGTCGGCAACTGGACGGCAGCGACCGTTTCGGACCAGGTGACGCTGCGGCGGGACAGCAGCAAGTGCGAGAACATCAGTTTGCGGCACTCGCTCAGCAGCGCATCGGCCGGCGCTATCGCACCGTGGTCCGCCAACCATTGGTCCAGGTCGCGCACGACCGCGACGCTGTCTTCAAGCATGCCCGTCAAGTCGCCTGCCAGGCGCTGGCAGCGCTGCTGCAAGGCGTCGGGGCTGGCGCCTTCGGGTGTCTGGCGTAGCATCGCGGCCGCCAGCGTGGCGTTGGACAGCGGGCCGACCACCTCGTGGCGCAGCACGGAGAAAACCTGCGCCAGCACTTTCAGACGTACGCCGTGGGCAGCCAGCGCTTGCAGGGAGGCGGACATGGGAAGGGTCACGTTTAGTGCGCCTGGCGCAAGATGGCCAGCAGCGCGTCGGGGTCGGCGGGCTTTTCGATCCAGCCGTTGAACACGCCTTCCGGGGCGTCGCGCCGTTCCTGGCGCGCCAGCCCGCTCAAGGCATAAATACGGGCCGGCTTGCCGCGCGCGCGCAGCCTGGTGGCAAGTTCGTAGCCGTCCATGTCGGGCAGCAGGATATCCACCAGCACGGCCTCGGGAGCGAAACTGTCGGCGAGTTCCAAGGCGGCTTCGCCGGTGGCGGCACAGCGCGTTTCCAGTCCGGAAAGCGCCAGGAACTCGGCCAACAGCTCCGAGCCCATTTCGTTATCGTCAACCAGCAGGACGCGAATCGCGCGCACGTCGTTCAAAAGGGTACCTCCAGATATCAAGGGCGGGCGTATCGTGCTGGCCGCGCGGCAGCGTCGCCGTGAAAAGGGCCAGGCCGTCGCGGCAATCCACCGGAAATCTCGCCGTCGTGTCGGGCCACGACCTGGCGGGTGAGGTACAGGCCCGTTTCCGGGCCGTTGCGATGACACGAACGCAACCGCGGCGGGGGAACGGACGGGGGCGCATTCATGCTGGCTATATACCGGGGACGCGCGATGTGCTGTCATTATGTCAAATATATTGTGCGAATGTGTGCATTTGCAGTCCTGTCACCGATATGGAGTTTCCATGGCCCGTCTTCCCTACGCCGATCTGACTCATCCCGACGCCCGGCCCCTGGTCGATCGCATCGTCGCCGAGCGCGGCAGCGTCCTGCACCTGTACCAGATGCTGTTGCATAGCCCCGCGGTCGCGGGCGGCTGGTTGAACTACCTGACGTCGATCCGTCAGCTAAGCACGCTGCCCGGCGACCTTCGCGAGCTGGTCATCATGCGGGTGGCGGCGATCAACGGCGCCCCTTACGAGGCCGACCAACACGCGCCGATCGCGCTGAAAGAAGGGGTTTCCCAGGCACAGCTGGACGCATTGGACGCCTGGGAAAGTTCGGCGCTGTTCAGCGAGCGGGAAAAGGCGGTGCTGGCCTACACCGACGCGATGACCCGCCGGGTGCAGGTGCCCGAATCCGTGTTCCAGGCCGCGCGGGCGGCGATGGCGTCGGATAAGCTCATCGTCGAACTGACCGCGACGGTGGCGGCGTACAACATGGTGTCGCGCTTCCTGGAAGCGCTGCAAGTGCATTCGCACGACGACCGTTAGGCCGTCGCGAACCGGGCGCGCACGGGCAAGGCGCGCGCCTGCCGGCGTAGGGGCCAGGCTTAGCGGCGTTGCGCCTCGATCAGCGCGTCCAGCTTGACCGCGTCCGCCACGAACAGGCGGATGCCCTCGGACAGCTTTTCGGTCGCCATGGCGTCGTCGTTGAGCAGGGTGCGGAAGCTGATCTCGTCCGAGCCGATACGTGCGATGGGTTCGCCCGTGTCGTCGGCGCGCAATTGCGCGGGGGCGTCGCCTTCGGTGCCGGCCAGCTGGTTCAGCAGGTCGGGGCTGATGGTCAGCAGGTCGCAGCCCGATAGCGCCAGGATCTGTCCCGCATTGCGGAAGCTTGCGCCCATGATCTCGGTGGCGATGCCATGCTGCTTGTAATAGCGGTAGATGCGGCTGACCGACAGCACGCCGGGGTCGCGGCCGCCGGCGTTGTCGGCTTCTACCCAGGAGGCGCCGGCGTTCTTCTTGTGCCAGTCGTAGATGCGGCCGACAAAAGGAGAGATCAGTTGCACGTTCGCGTCGGCGCAGGCCACGGCCTGGGGCAGCGAAAACAGCAAAGTCAGGTTGCAGCGCACGCCTTCGGATTGCAGGGCGCGGGCGGCCTGGATGCCTTCCCAGGTCGAGGCGATCTTGATCAGCACGCGCTCGCGCGGCACGCCGGCGGCCTCGTACAGGGCGATCAGGCCGCGGGCGCGTTCGATGGTGGCGCGGGTGTCGAACGACAGGCGCGCGTCCACTTCGGTCGAGACGCGGCCCGGCACGATGTTCAGGATGGCTCGGCCAAAAGCGACCAGCAGGCGGTCGACGAGGTCGGGCGTCGAGGCGCCGCCATGGTCGCGCGCCGTTTTTTCCAGCAGCGGACGGTAGGCGTCCTGCTGAACGGCCTTAAGAATAAGGGACGGATTGGTGGTGGCGTCCGTGGGACGCAACGCCTTCATCGCTTCGAAATCCCCGGTGTCGGCGACAACGGTGGTGTGATTGCGCAGGGCGTCAAGTTGGCTGGACATGGACAAATACGGCTCACGACGGCAAGGGTTGAAGGTGTCCCTAGCGTATCACTGCCGCTGGCGCCTTGCTGTCCGCCAAACGGCGCGTGGCCCGAGAACGCGGCGTGGTGGCTCGAAAAGGGCGGGAATCACCGATATCGGCCTTATTTGGCGCGGTTCTCCGAGAAAAGCGCCGGGTCAAGGTATAATCCGAAGGTTTGATTATCGATTCTAAAACCGGGGTTTACTGTGCTGCCGCAACTTTTTCCCGAGGGGATCAACCGCTTCCCTCCTGCAATTCTGGCTCTGGCGGACGGTACCATTTTTCGAGGCGTGTCGATCGGTGCGCCTGGCCATACCGTTGCCGAAGTGGTGTTCAACACCGCGATGACCGGGTACCAGGAAATTCTCACCGATCCCAGCTATAGCGGTCAGATCGTCACGCTGACCTATCCGCACATTGGCAACACCGGCGTCAATGCCGAAGACGTCGAAGCCAATCGCGTCTATGCCGCCGGATTGGTGGTCCGCGACTGTCCCGCTCGCGTGTCGAACTTCCGTTCCACGCAATCCTTGCCCGACTATCTGGCCGCGCAAGGCATCGTCGCCATTTCCGGCATCGACACCCGCAAGCTCACGCGCATCCTGCGTGAAAAAGGCGCCCAGGGCGCCTGCATCTTCGTTGGCACCGACACCGAGCGCGCCGTAGAACTGGCCCGCGGCTTTGCCGGCATGGCCGGCCAGGATCTGGCCAAGGTCGTCTCGGTCAAGACCAGCAGCGAGTGGACCGATGGCACCTGGCAACTGGGCCAAGGCTTCTCCAAGCCCGACCAGTCCAAGTTCCACGTCGTCGCGTATGACTTCGGCATCAAGAGCAACATCCTGCGCCTGCTGGCCGACCGCGGCTGCCGCCTGACGCTGGTGCCGGCGCAAACCAGCGCCGAAGACGTCCTGAAGCTGAATCCCGACGGTGTGTTCCTGTCCAACGGCCCGGGCGACCCCGAGCCTTGCGACTACGCCATCGCCGCCACGCGCACGTTCCTGGACAAGAAGCTGCCGGTGTTCGGCATCTGCCTGGGCCATCAGATCATGGGCCTGGCCGTCGGCGGCAAGACGCTCAAGATGAAGACCGGCCACCACGGCGCGAACCATCCCGTGCAGGACCTCCAGTCCAAGCGCGTGTTCATCACGAGCCAGAACCACGGCTTCGCGGTCGACGCGGCCAGCCTGCCGGCCAATGCGCGCGTGACGCACGTGTCGCTGTTCGACGGCACGTTGCAGGGCTTCGAACTCACCGACCGCCCGGCCTTCTGCTTCCAGGGTCACCCCGAAGCCAGCCCGGGTCCGCACGACATCCTTGAACTGTTCGACAAGTTCATCGTCCTGATGTCCGGCCAAAAGTAAAGATTGCATCATGCCCAAGCGTACAGACCTAAAAAGCATACTCATCATCGGCGCCGGCCCCATCATCATCGGGCAGGCCTGCGAATTCGACTATTCCGGCGCGCAGGCGTGCAAGGCGCTCAAGGCCGAGGGTTACCGCACCATCCTGGTGAACAGCAACCCGGCCACGATCATGACGGACCCGGAAACGGCCGACGTCACCTACATCGAGCCCATCACCTGGCAAGCCGTTGAAAAGATCATCGAGCGTGAAAAGCCCGATGCGCTGCTGCCGACCATGGGCGGCCAGACCGCGCTGAACTGCGCGCTGGACCTGGCCCACCACGGCGTGCTGGCAAAGCACAACGTGGAACTGATCGGCGCCAACGAGCACGCCATCGAAAAGGCCGAAGACCGCCAGAAGTTCAAGCAGGCCATGACCGACATCGGGCTGGAATCGGCCAAGTCGGGCGTAGCCCACAGCATGGACGAAGCCTGGGAAGTGCAGCGCCGCATCGCGGCTGAAGTCGGCACCTCGGGCTTCCCGGCCGTGATCCGTCCCAGCTTCACGATGGGCGGTTCGGGCGGCGGCATTGCCTACAACGCCGAAGAATTCGAAACCATCTGCCGCCGTGGCCTGGAAGCGTCGCCGACCAGCGAACTGCTGATCGAAGAGTCGCTGCTGGGCTGGAAGGAATTCGAGATGGAAGTGGTCCGCGACAAGGCGGACAACTGCATCATCGTCTGCTCGATCGAAAACCTGGACCCGATGGGCGTGCACACCGGCGACTCGATCACCGTGGCGCCGGCCCAGACGCTGACCGACAAGGAATACCAGATCATGCGTAACGCATCGATCGCGGTATTGCGCGAGATCGGCGTGGATACGGGCGGTTCGAACGTGCAGTTCGCGGTCAACCCGCGCGACGGCCGCATGATCGTCATCGAAATGAACCCGCGCGTGTCGCGTTCGTCGGCGCTGGCCTCCAAGGCCACCGGCTTCCCCATCGCCAAGGTCGCCGCGCGCCTGGCCGTGGGCTATACGCTGGACGAGCTCAAGAACGAAATCACGGGCGGCGCCACGCCGGCCTCGTTCGAGCCGTCGATCGACTACGTCGTCACCAAGGTGCCGCGTTTCGCGTTCGAGAAATTCCCCACCGCCGACGCGCGCCTGACCACCCAGATGAAGTCCGTCGGTGAAGTCATGGCCATCGGCCGCACCTTCCAGGAATCGTTCCAGAAGGCGCTGCGTGGCCTGGAAGTCGGCGTCGACGGCCTGAACCAGAAAACCACCGACCGCGAAAAGCTGCAAGTCGAACTGGGCGAGCCCGGTCCGGAACGCATCTGGTACGTGGGCGATGCCTTCGCGCAAGGTTTCACGCTGGACGAAGTGCACAACATCACGCACATCGACCCCTGGTTCCTGTCGCAGATCAAGGAAATCGTCGACATCGAACTGGCGCTGGAACAAAAGACGCTGGCCGACCTGGACTACGCCACCCTGTGGGAACTGAAGCGCCGCGGTTTCTCCGATCGCCGCCTGGCTTTCCTGCTGGATTCGGCTGAATCCGAAGTCCGCAAGCTGCGTCACCAGTTGAACGTGCGCCCGGTCTACAAGCGCGTAGACACCTGCGCCGCTGAATTCGCCACCCGCACCGCCTACATGTACTCCACGTACGAGGAAGAGTGCGAAGCCGCGCCCACTGATCGCAAGAAGATCGTGGTGCTGGGCGGCGGCCCGAACCGGATCGGCCAGGGCATCGAATTCGACTATTGCTGCGTGCATGCCGCGCTGGCGTTGCGCGAAGATGGGTACGAGACCATCATGGTCAACTGCAACCCGGAAACCGTGTCCACCGACTACGACACGTCGGACCGCCTGTACTTCGAACCGCTGACCTTGGAAGACGTGCTGGAAATCGTCCACAAGGAAAACCCGGTCGGCATGATCGTCCAGTACGGCGGCCAGACGCCGTTGAAGCTGGCGCGCGCCCTGGAAGCCAACGGCGTGCCCATCATCGGCACCAGCCCGGAATCCATCGATGTCGCCGAAGACCGCGAACGCTTCCAGAAGCTGTTGAACAAGCTTGGCCTGCGCCAGCCGCCCAACCGCACCGCGCGCACCGAAGGCGAGGCCCTGGCCCACGCCACCGAAATCGGCTACCCGCTGGTCGTCCGCCCCAGCTACGTGCTGGGCGGCCGCGCCATGGAAATCGTGCACGAGCAGCAAGACCTTGAACGCTACATGCGCGAGGCCGTGAAGGTCAGCAATGACTCGCCCGTGCTGCTGGACCGCTTCCTGAACAACGCCACCGAAGTCGACGTGGACTGCCTGGCCGACGGCGAAACCGTCTTCATCGGCGGCGTCATGGAACACATCGAGCAGGCCGGCGTGCACTCGGGCGACTCGGCTTGCAGCCTGCCGCCGTACTCGCTGTCGGCGGAAGTCATCGCCGAGATCAAGCGCCAGACCACGATGATGGCCAAGGCCTTGAACGTCAGCGGCCTGATGAACGTGCAGTTCGCCATCCAGGGTGGTGACGTCTACGTGCTGGAAGTGAATCCGCGCGCATCGCGCACGGTGCCCTACGTGTCCAAGGCCACCGGCCTGCAACTGGCCAAGATCGCCGCGCGCGCCATGGCCGGCCAGACGCTGGCCGCGCAAGGCATCACGAAGGAAGTCGTGCCGCCTTACTTCTCGGTCAAGGAAGCCGTGTTCCCGTTCGTGAAGTTCCCGGGCGTGGACACCATCCTGGGCCCCGAAATGAAGTCGACGGGTGAAGTGATGGGCGTGGGCATGAGCTTCGGCGAAGCCTTCGTGAAGTCGCAACTGGCCGCTGGCGTGCGTCTGCCGGAATCCGGCACGGTGTTCATCAGCGTGAAGAACCAGGACAAGCCCCGCGCCGTCGAAGTGGCGCGTGGCCTGCATGCCTTGGGCTTCAAGCTGGTCGCCACGCGCGGCACGGCTGCCGAGATCGAAGCCGCCGGCATTCCGGTGCAAGTGGTCAACAAGGTCACCGAAGGCCGTCCGCATATCGTCGACATGGTGAAGAACGGCGAAATTGCGCTGGTCATCAACACGGTCGAAGAGCGTCGCAACGCCATCGTCGATTCGCGCACCATCCGTACGCAGTCGCTGGCGGCCCGCGTCACGTTCTTCACCACCATCGCTGGCGCCCGCGCCGCGGTCGAGGGCATGCAGTACCTGCGCCAAGGCCTTGGCCTGCAGGTGTATCCGTTGCAGGATCTGCACGCGTCGTTGTTGAAAGACTGAAGCACTGAAAGAGGGCGCGCGGCGCAAGCCAGCCGCGTGCGCTTGATGTAGGATGCCGGGGCGGCCCTTGTAAAAGAGGGTCGCCCTTTTTCATCCCTGCTTTTTTATCTCTGCTCACGGCGATTCATGAATCGAGTCTTCATTACGGGCGCCAGCAGCGGCCTGGGCCGCGCCCTGGCGCAGCAGTACGCCGCCTCCGGCGCCACGCTTGGCCTTTTGGGCCGGCGCGAAGACGCATTGCGCGAGCTGGCCGACAGCCTGCCCGGCGAACACCGCTGCTACGCGGTCGATGTGCGCGACCGCGCGGCGCTGCATGCGGCCGCATCCGATTTCATCGCTTTCTGCCAGGGCAGGGTAGACGTGGTCATCGCCAGCGCCGGCATCAGCGCGGGCACGCTGACCGAGCACGGCGAAGACTACGACGTGTTCAAAGCCATTGTCGACACCAACCTGCTGGCCACGGTCGCCACCTTCGAACCGTTCGTGGGCGCCATGCGCGCGGCGGGTTGCGGACGGCTGGTGGGTATCGCCAGCGTGGCAGGCGTACGCGGCCTGCCGGGGGCGGGCGCCTATAGCGCGTCCAAATCCGCCGTGGTGACTTATTGCGAAAGCTTGCGGCTGGAATTGGCGGCGGACGGCATTCGGGTCGTGACGATCGCGCCCGGCTACATCAAGACCGCGATGACGGCGAAGAATCCGTACTCGATGCCCTTCCTGATGGAGGCGGATGCCTTTGCTCGGCGCGCGCAGGCCGCGATCGGGCGCGGCACGTCGTATACGGTAATTCCGTGGCAGATGGGCGTGGTGGCCAAGCTGATGCGGCTGTTGCCCAACGCCGTGTATGACAAGCTGGCGCGCGATGCACCGCGCAAACCGCGCAAAGCGGAGTAGGTTCCGCTTCGCGCAGCCCGTGCCTGCCGTCTACGGCACCACGTCGTCGCCGACTTCGTCGGCCACATGGCCCACGTCGCCCCAATCCAGCACTTCCCACTTGCGTCCCTGCACGCCGACGCGGTTGATGCTGACGTTGAGCAGCGCCGCGTCGCGCGGCGCATTCAGCGGCACGCCCGACGCATGGCGCCAGATGATGTCCAGCACACCGCCGTGCGTGAACAGCAGGATGCGTTCGCCTTCGTGGCGGCTGGCGATATCGTCGACCGTGGAGATCACGCGCGACTGGAACTGGCCCAGCGTTTCGCCGCCATTCAGCGGGCGCAGCGGGTCGCGGCTTTTCCAGGCGGCAGCGGCCTCGGGGGCCTGCGTGTCGATGTGCTCGTGGTCCAGGCCTTCCAGCACGCCGAAGCCGCGCTCTCGAATGCCGGGTTCCACGCGCACACGCAAGCCCAGTTGTTCGGATACGGGCACGGCGGTGGCGTGGGCGCGTTGCAGGTCGCTGCTGTAGATGGCGTGGATGGGCGTGTGGCGGGCTTCTTCGCGCAGGCGCGCCGCCAGCAAACCGGCCTGGTTGACGCCGAATTCATTCAGGGGGATGTCTTTCCAGCCTTGCAGGCGGCGCTGGCGGTTCCAGTCGGTTTCGCCATGGCGGATGAACCAGATTTCAGTCATTGAGGTCGTGATGTGGGGAGTAAGGCTTAGAGCTGGGCCGGCGCGATGGCCGCGCGCGGCTTCCAGATGGTTTGAATGATCGAGCTTAACGCGACCAGCGCGGGCTCGCTAGCACGCTCATACGGCAGGATAAAGCCTAGCATGGCGTCCACGCGGGCCTGGCCCCAAACGATGAAATCGTTGGACGCCGCGCCCGCCAGCGCGGTTTCCTCGCGCAGCAGCGCGCAGCCTGCGCCCGCGCGCACCAACGCGTCCTGGTTGGCCTGGTCATCGTGTTGCATGACGATGCGCGGCGACAGGCCGTGGCGTTCAAACATGTCGCGAAGCAGCAGGTGGGTATGGCAGCCGGAGGGGCCGTCCAGCCAGGGCAGTTGCGCCACCTCCCGCCAGCCGCCGCGCTTGAGCACCGCGGCATGCTCTTTCGGCAGGGCGATGCGATAGCGCACGCTGCGCAGGGGCAGCCACAGCACGCCGCGCGGCGGATTGGCGGCAATGGTCAGCGCGGCCGGCAGGCGGCCGGTGCTGACCTGTTCGGCCAGCGTGGCGGCGGGCAGCGTCTGGGTCTTCAGTTCCACCAGCGGCAGCCGCTGATTCACGGCCGAGGCCAATTCGCCCAGACGCAGGAAATCCGGCTTTTCGCTGGGCACGCCCAGTTCAACCACGCCGTGCAGGCTGCCTTGCAGCTGCTGTGCTTCAGACCGGAGCTGCGCGCCCAGCACCAGCAGCGATTCCGCCGTGGGCAACAGCACTTCGCCTGCCTTGGCCAGCGCCAGCCGGCCGCCGCTGCGGTCGAACAGCGCCACGCCCAGGGTCTGTTCCAGCGCCTTGATCTGCGCGGTGACGGCAGGCTGGGTCAGCGATAGCGCTTCGGCCGCCTTCGTCAGGTTGCCCAGCCGGGCGACCGTGACGAAGGCGCGGATCTGATAGATTTCCATGGCCGCAAGTTTAGGCCGCCAGCAGCCGGATCTGACTGGGTTCCAATCCGATCGACACCGGCGCGCCGGCGGGGAAGGGGGACAGCCCCGCCAGATGCGATTGATCTGCCGTCAGGCGCTGTTCGCCGATCAGCACCTGGTAGCGCGTGAACTCGCCCAGGAATTCGCTGCTTTCGACAATGCCCGGCAGCCAGACATAGCGCGCGTCGCCCAGGCCGTCGGCCATTTCGATCTGCACCGTGTGGGGCCGGAAGCTGGCTGCCAGCCGCGGCGCCGCCGGCGCTTCGGCGGTCAGCGGCAAATGCAGGTCGCCGATGCCCTCCACCGCCAGCACCACGCTGCCGCTGGTGCGTTCGCGCACGTCGCCTTCCAGCACATTCATCGTGCCCACGAAATTGGCCACGAAACGGTTCACCGGATAGTCGAACAGGGTGCTGGGCGCGCCGATCTGCTGCACCACGCCGTGGTCCAGCACCGCCATACGGTCGGCCGTGGTCATGGCTTCTTCCTGGTCGTGGGTGACGAAGATGGTGGTGATGCCCAGCCGGCGCTGCAGGCTCAGCAAGTCCTGGCGCATCTGCACGCGCAGCTTCTTGTCCAGGTTGGACAGTGGTTCGTCCAGCAGCAGAACCTGGGGCTCGATGACGATGGTGCGGGCCAGCGCAACACGTTGCTGTTGGCCGCCCGACAACTGATTGGGACGGCGCTTGCCGTACTGCGACAAGCCCACGAGTTCCAGCGCCGCCTCCACCTTGGCGCGAATCTCCGCCTTTGGCAGTTTGCGCTCCACCAGGCCGAAAGCCACGTTGTCCCACACGGTCATGTGCGGCCACAGCGCGTAGTTCTGGAACACCATGCCGATGTTGCGGTCCCAGGGGGGCGTGCCGCTGATGTCCTTGCCGTCCACCAGCAGTTGTCCCGCGCTATGTCGGTTGAAGCCGGCGATCAACCGCAGCAGCGTGGACTTGCCCGACCCCGACGGCCCCAGCAAGGCAAAGAACTCGCCAGGCTCGATGTTGATGTTCACATCCTTCAGCACTTCCGTCTTGCCGTAAGACAGGCGGATGTTGCGGCATTCGACACTGACCTTCTTCATGCGGATTCCCCTTCATTGCGTGCCGGACGCTGGCGCGATTGCGCGCGCTCCACCAGCAAGTGCGATACATACGTGCCGATGGCCACCGCGGCCACCGCCAGCACGCCCAGCGCGGCGCCCGGGCCCCGGCCGGCCGCGCTTTGCATATACAGATAGATGCCGTAGCTCATGGGCGCCTGGCTGTCTTTCGTGACGAGCATGATGGTGGCCGACAGCTCCACCGCCGCGGTCACGAAGCTTGTCACGAAGCCCGCCAGCATGCCGCCTGCCATCAACGGCACCACCACGCGCCGTATCGTGCTCATGCGGGTGGCGCCCAGCGACTGCGCCGCTTCTTCCAGCGAGACGTTGATCTGCTGCAGCGACGCCACGCAGGAACGCAGCGCGTAGGGCAGCCGCCGGACCGAGTACGCAATCATGATGATGATCCACGACGAGGTCAGCAAGGTGCCGGTGCCGGGCAGTTCGATGCCGCGGAATGTGCGCAGGAAGCCGATGGCCAGCACGATGCCGGGGATCGCCAGCGCCGCAGAGGCCATGAAATCCAGCCATTGGCGCGCCGGCAGTCGGGTACGCAGCATCAGGTAGGCAATGGCGGTGCCCAGGATCACATCCACGCCCGCGGCCAGGCCGCAATAGAGCAGGGTGTTCGCAATCATGCCCTGCGATTCGGAGAACACCGCCGAGTAATGGGCCAGCGTGTAGCCGTCGGGCAGTGGCGCGAAGCTCCAGACGCTGGCAAGCGACAGCAGGAGCACGCCCATGTGCGGCGACAGCACCAGCAGCAGCACCAGGATGATCCATCCGTAAGCCAGCACGCTTTCCATCGGCCCCAGTTTGCGCTTCTGGATGCTGTTGCCGCCCTTTTGCAGCGTGGAATAGTCGCGGCCCTTGAGGACGCGCGCGGACAGCCACAGCGCCAGGATCGAGAACGCGATCATGATCACGCTGATCACGTAGCCCAGCGGATCTTCCAGCCCTACCTGGGTGATGCGCAGATAGGCTTGCGGGGCCAGCATGTTCGTCGTGCCCAGCACCAGCGGCGTGCCCAGGTCATCGAACACCTTCACGAACACCAGCGACGTGCCGGCCACGTAACCCGGCAGCGCCAGCGGGAAGATCACGCGGCGGAACAGCCGGAACCCGCGCGATCCCAGGTTGAAGGCCGCTTCTTCCATGGCGCCGTCGATGTTGCGCAGCGCCACCACCAGGTTCATCAGGATGAACGGGAAGTAGTGCAGCGCTTCCACGAAAATGACGCCGTTCAAGCCTTCCATGAACGGGATCGTGAATCCGAACCAGTCGTTCAGCAACAGGTTGACGCTGCCCGAGCGGCCGAAGATCAACTGCATCGCGACCGCGCCCACGAAGGGCGGCATGATCAGCGGCAGCACGCCCAGCGTCTGGATGATCAGCGCGCCCCGGAACTCGAAGCGCACCGTGAAGTAGGCCAGGGGCACGGCGATCAAGGACGCCAGCAGTGCCGACCAGCCCGCCACGTACAGGCTGTTGAAGAACGCTTCCTTCATCAGCGGCTGGTTGAAGAACGCGCCGAAGTGGCCCATCGTGAGGCTGCCGTCAGCGTTCACGAAGGCACTGTAGAACACCGTGCCCACGGGCACGGCCAGGAAAAGCAGCAAAAAGCCGAATACCAGCAGCGCCGTCAATACGGGGCCGGCGGGCAGGCGTGAGTGGCCCGAAGAATTCATCGAGATTCCCGAAATCGTTGCCAGGGACCGCGGCGGGGCGGACAGGAACGGTCCCGTCCGTCCCACGCGCGTGGTGCGGGTTACAGCGCCGCGGCCTGTTTAGCCAGCTTGACGGCTTCTTCGTAGTTGGCCTTGGACTTGCCGTTCCATTCGCCTTCCAGCTGGGTGATCTGCTGGTTCACGGCGGCGTCCTTTTTGTTGCCCGCGAAGATCGCCAGGAAGGCGGGGTCGGCGGCTTGCTTGCCGTCCACCAGCGGGGCCCAGGTCAGTTTGCGCGCCTGGGCCAGCAGCTCGGCGGCGCGGCCGCTCTTGGCTTTGTCGCCCAGCTTGGCCTCGGCGTCGTAAATGGCCTTGGTGGCGGCCTGCAGTTCCTTCAGCCGGAACGTGACGGTCTGGTCGTACAGCGATTGCACGACGTAGTAGCGCGTCTGCGACAGGTCGGCGTTGAACTGCACCTTGCTGCGCTTTGCGATCTCGGCCGGGTCCGGGTAGCCCGCCGGGATCTTGCCGGCCAGCGCCGAATACGGCAGCACGGGCAGCCGCGAGATCTTCGGCTCAAGCAGAAGCTCCTGGCCCGCCTGGCTGAGCGTGAAGGCGATGAACTTCTTGCCTTCCTCGGTGTTCTTCGCGCCCGCGATCAACGCGATGTTGGCCGGCACGATGGCGGTTTCGGAGGGGTAGACGAACTCCACCGGGAACTTGGAATACTTGCTGGACAGGCCGAAGAAATCGATGACCGGACCGGCGCCGAACTGGCCGTTGTTGACCCCGTCCGGCACGCCGAACGAGCGCTCGGTGACGGCGCTGCTGTTGCCGGACATGCGCAGCAAGGTGCTCCAGCCTTCATCCCAGCCTTCGCCCTGCAGGATGGTTTCGACCGTCAGGTGCATCGTGCCCGAGCGCGACGGCGATGTGATGCCGACGTGGCCGAACCACTTCGGCGACAGCAGGTCCTTCCATTCCACCGGCGCGGGGATCTTGTGCGCCGCGATATAGCGCGTGTTGTAGACGATGCCGTAGCCCGCCAGCGCCTGCCCCAGGTACATGCCCCCCGGGTCATTGATGGGGTAGTTGCCGATCTTGTCCGGCACGTCTTTGTTCGCCACGTCCGATGACTTGGCCAGCAGCTTGTCGCGGCCCAGCACCTCGAACGCGTCGGGCGCGCTGGCCCAGAACACTTCGGGACGTTGGCCCGCCGGGGTTTCACGCACGTAGGCGATGCCCGACACCGTATTCTTGTTCAGGATTTCCAGCGTGATGCCCGGGTTGGCCTTCTCGAAGGCGCTCTTGTAAGCCTGAGTCAGGTCTTTGGGGAACGACGTGATCACCGTGACGGTGCCGGCCAGGGCGGGCGCCGCGCAGGCGGCCAACAGCGCGCCTGCAAGGGCTGTGCGCATTGCATGCATGGTTTGTCTCCGTGGTTTTAGATTTGTTCGGAGACAGTAATGTTTGCCCTGCTACGCGTCCAATCAGAAATTTTGATACGCGCCATCAGTGCGGGCGCCTTGATGCGGGGGCTTCGACCCCGGCGCCCGCGGCCCGATGCTATGCGGTCGTGGAGATGCCGCTGCTCTTCGCGGCGCGGGCCTGCTGCGACATCACCTGGGCGATCTGCCCTTGGATCTGCACGGCTTGGGCGTTCAGCGCCAGGAGCTGCTGCGCCTTCATTTCGTCGGACATCCCGCTGGCCTTGACCTTGGCGATCTGGTCCATGACCCGCTTCAATTGCTTCTGCAGCGCCTTGATCTGGCGGGTGTATTCATCGTCGTTGTCCGTTTCTTCGCTGGCGCTGGCGCTGCCGACCTTCAGGCCCCCCGCGCTGCCGAGGCGGATCTTGCCGTCCGGGCTGAGCGTACTGGCTTCGCCGTCGGCCGGCTTGGCCTCCTTGTTGGCCTGGATCCGTTCGGCCCACAGGTCGGCCAGCGGGTTGTTCCGAGAGATGCCATTGATGGGCGTGGTCGCCATGTTTGCTCCTGCTGCCAGGTTGGATTTCGGGGTTTCCACTAATACGGCATTCTGGCGGCGAACTTAAACGTTGCCGCCCCTTCGCGGCCCCATTTACACTGGCGCCCGCTCATACCCAACACCTATTTTGGGAAACCCATGTCCAATTCCTATTTTCCGCGCTGGCGCCTGGCGGACGACGCCGAGCCGGGCGTCATCATCGCGCCCGATGAACGGTTGTCGTGGCCCAAGAACATCGCCATGGGCGCGCAGCACGTGGTGGCCATGTTCGGTTCCACCGTGCTGGCGCCGCTGCTGATGGGTTTCGACCCTAATGTCGCCATCCTGATGTCCGGCATCGGCACCCTGATCTTCTTTCTGTTCGTCGGCGGCCGGGTGCCCAGCTACCTGGGTTCCAGCTTTGCCTTCATCGGCGGGGTGATCGCGGTTACCGGCTACGCCGGCGGCGGCGCCAACGCCAATATCGGCGTCGCCCTGGGCGCCATCATCGCCTGCGGCCTGGCCTATACGTTGATTGGCGTCATCGTGTGGATCGTCAACGCGCGCGCCGGAGGCGGCGCCAATTGGATCGACGCGTTGATGCCGCCGGTCGTGACCGGCGCGGTCGTGGCCGTGATCGGCCTGAATCTGGCGCCCATCGCCGCCAAGGGCGCCATGGGCACATCCGGGTTCGACGCCTTCATGGCGCTGGTGACCATCGTCTGCGTGGGCGGCATCGCCGTTTACACGAAGGGCATGGTCCAGCGCCTGCTGATCCTGGTCGGCCTGATCCTGGCTTGCGTGGTGTACGCGGTGCTGGCCAACGGCATGGGCATGGGCAAGCCCATCGACTTCTCCGGCGTGGCGGCTGCCGCCTGGATCGGCCTGCCGCATTTCGCCGCGCCGGTCTTCAAGGCCGAGGCGATGGGCCTGATCGTGCCGGTCGCCATCATCCTGGTGGCCGAAAACCTCGGACACGTGAAGGCGGTCAGCGCCATGACGGGCCAAGACCTGGACCGCTATCTGGGCCGCGCGTTCGTGGGCGACGGCGTGGCCACGATGGTCTCGGGCGCCGTGGGCGGCACCGGCGTCACGACCTACGCCGAAAACATCGGCGTGATGGCCGTCACCCGCATCTATTCCACGCTGGTGTTCGTGGTGGCGGCGCTGATCGCCGTGGTGCTGGGCTTTTCGCCCAAGTTCGGCGCGTTGATCCAGACCATCCCCGCGCCCGTCCTGGGCGGCATGTCAGTCGTGGTGTTCGGCCTGATCGCCATCGCCGGCGCACGCATCTGGGTCGTCAACCAGGTGGATTTCAGCGACAACCGCAATCTGATCGTGGCGGCGGTCACGCTGGTGCTTGGCGCGGGCGACTTCACCATCAAGCTGGGCGACTTCATGTTGGGCGGCATCGGCACCGCCACCTTCGGCGCGATCATCCTGTACGCCTTGCTGCGCCGCAAGAAGCCCGCGGCGGCGGTCTGATCCCGGCGGGGCGATGCCCCGCGCGGGAAGACCACGGCGGCGACGAGCCTCGGGAATACAAAAAACTATCAGCAAGTATCTTTTACGCAACGGCCTGGCGTGCGCGTCAGGCGCCGTTGCTGGATAAGCAAAGGGATCTTTAGGGAAACCGCCTGTTTTAGCGGGTTATAGCGGTGAAATGCGCCGAAAAGCACGTTTTCTGCCGTGGCTTGCAATTCCCGTGGACTTTGACCACAATATGACCTTGATTGCCCCGGTTCCGACCCGAGCCGGGGTTTTGTTTTGGTCGTCCGCGCCGCAGGCTCTGCCCAAAAGGCACCCAGCCGCATGCGCGCGCCCGGGTAACGACCTTCACCGAGAACGCTCCGTCGGGGCGTTTTTCTACTTTTGTTTGGGAAACGACATGTCTGCCATTCCTTTGACCGTGCGCGGGGCCGAGCGCTTGCAAGAAGAGCTCCAGCGGCTGAAAACCGTGGAACGTCCTGCCGTGATTAACGCGATCGCCGAAGCGCGTGCGCAGGGTGATCTGTCGGAAAATGCCGAATACGATGCCGCTCGCGAGCGCCAAGGTTTCATCGAGGGCCGGATTGCCGAACTCGAAGGTACGCTTTCCAATGCCCATCTGATCGACCCGTCTTCCCTGGAAGCCGAAGGCCGCGCCGTGTTTGGCGCTACCGTCGACATCGAGGACCTGGACTCGGGCGACCGCGTGACGTACCAAATCGTCGGCGACGTTGAAGCCGACATCAAGTCGAACCTGATTTCCGTGTCCAGCCCGGTGGCGCGCGCGCTGATCGGCAAGAGCGAAGGCGATGTCGTCGAGGTCAAGGCCCCGGCTGGCGTTCGCGAGTATGAAGTTCTGGGCGTGCGTTACATCTAACGCATCAACCCAAGCAGTTAGCTGTCAAAACACCATAAACCGAACGCTGCGTTCGTCTGGATTCCGCGGTACATTCGCGGATCGCTATGGTGGACCGGGCGCGTAAAGCGCCCGTTTTTGTGCCCGGCCTTACCTTTTCGTCGTCTTGCGGCTGGTGCCGCTGCGTGCCCCGGCCCGAAGGCTGAGCGCACTGCCGGCGCGGCGAGGAATGCCGTGGCTGCTGTCGGTGGCGCGTTTGTTGCTGGGACGCATGGGCTTGCCGTTCTTATTCAGCTGGTCCTGCGGCACGAAGCGGGTTTTGGCCGGCTTGGGCTCTTCGGACTCGCTGCGGCGCGGACGCTTGCCAAGTGTCTTGCCTTCGGCGGCCAGCTTCTTGGGCGTGTACGGTTCCGAGGCGCGGCGCTTGGCCGGGGCTTCGGGCTCTCTGGCGGCCAGTGCGGCGGGCTTGACGTTGCCGGCCAGCGGGCGGAAAAGAATCAGGGTCTTGCCCAGGTGATGCACCGGGGCGCAAGACAGAGTGTCGCAAATCGTCGACAACATGGTGTCGCGGGCCTCGCGGTCGTCGCCACCGGCGCGTACCTTGATCAGGCCGTGCGAAGACAGTGCCAGGTCGATTTCCTTGAGCACGGCTTCGGTCAGGCCGTTGTCGCCAATCAGGACGACGGGGCGCAGGGGGTGGGCGGCGGACCGAAGGTCGCTGCGCTCACGAGAGGTAAGTTCTAATATAGGCATGCGTGGAATTGTACGGTAATGGCCAAGAATAAATTCTCTAAAGACTGGATTCACCAGCACATCAACGATCCCTATGTGAAGCTGGCGCAACAGAAGGGCTATCGGGCCCGGGGCGCTTTCAAGCTGATCGAGCTTCTGGACAACGAAAAGTTGCTCCGCCGGGGAGACCTGGTCGTCGATCTGGGTTCGTCGCCCGGCAGCTGGTCCCAAGTGGTGCGAGAGCGCCTGACGGGGCCGGGCGGCATCGTGGACGGACGTATTATTGCGCTGGACATGCTTCCCATGGAGCCCATCGCGGGCGTCGAATTCATCCAGGGCGACTTCCGCGAAGATGAAGTTCTGAAACAATTGGAAGACATGGTCGGATCGCACGCCGTGGACCTTGTTATTTCAGACATGGCCCCCAACTTGTCAGGCGTGGGGATTGCCGACGCCGCGCGCATCCAGCATGTGTGCGACCTGGCGATGGAATTTTCCCGCGCTCACCTCAAGCCCGACGGCGTGCTGATCGTCAAGGCTTTCCACGGCAGCGGTTTTTCGCAGATCGTGCAAAGCTTCAAGCAGCACTTCAAGCGGGTGGTCGAGCGCAAGCCGAAGGCATCAAGGGCCAAGTCCTCTGAAACCTTTCTGGTTGCCCGCGATCTGAAGTAACCCCGGGCCGGGGTATGTTTCTCCGGAACCCCAAAAAAACGCTACCTGCTTGGCGAGACAACGACCTAAAAAATCACGAATCAGACGTAAATACACGGGCCCCAGGGATCCCAGGACGCAATCGGGTCCAACAGGGTAGAATGGGCTATTGACATACTTGTGACTGTGCCATATGCGGGTGCGCGGTCGCCGGTCGGAATCGAAAGCAGGAGATCGACCTTGAATAATTCATTTTCCAAAGTCGCTGTCTGGATGGTGATAGCCCTTGTGCTATTTACCGTCTTCAAACAGTTCGACGGACGCGCTCAGACCCAGGACGGCGTGACCTACACGCAGTTCATGGACGACGCCAAGGCGGGACGTATCCGCAAGGTCGACGTTCAGGGCGACGTGCTGTACGTCACCCCGGACGCGGGCCGCGCCTATACGTTGACTTCGCCGGGCGACCTCTGGATGGTCTCCGATCTGCTGAAGTACGGCGTGCAGGTGTCGGGCAAGCCGCGCGAAGAGCAATCGCTGCTGATGAGCATCTTCGTGTCGTGGTTCCCCATGCTGCTGTTGATCGGCGTCTGGGTGTTCTTCATGCGACAGATGCAGGGCGGCGGCAGGGGCGGTGCGTTCAGCTTCGGCAAATCGCGCGCCCGCATGCTTGACGAAAACACCAACCAGATCACCTTCGCGGACGTCGCCGGTTGCGACGAAGCCAAGGAAGACGTCCAGGAACTGGTCGACTTCCTGCGCGACCCCAGCAAGTTCCAGAAGCTGGGCGGTCGTATCCCGCGCGGCGTGCTGATGGTCGGTTCGCCCGGTACCGGCAAGACGCTGCTGGCCAAGGCCATCGCCGGCGAAGCCAAGGTGCCGTTCTTCAGCATCTCGGGTTCGGACTTCGTTGAAATGTTCGTCGGCGTGGGCGCGGCCCGTGTCCGCGACATGTTCGAAAACGCCAAGAAGCATGCGCCTTGCATCATCTTCATCGACGAAATCGATGCGGTGGGCCGTCAGCGCGGCGCCGGCCTGGGTGGCGGCAATGATGAGCGCGAACAGACCCTGAACCAGATGCTGGTTGAAATGGACGGCTTTGAATCCGGCCAGGGCGTCATCGTGATCGCCGCAACCAACCGTCCCGACGTGCTGGATCCGGCGCTGCTGCGTCCGGGCCGTTTCGACCGCCAAGTGGTTGTGCCGCTGCCCGATATCCGTGGCCGCGAGCAGATCCTGAAGGTCCACATGCGCAAGGTTCCGCTGTCGCCTAACGTCGACGCGACCATCCTGGCGCGCGGCTGCCCCGGTTTTTCGGGCGCCGACCTGGCCAACCTGGTCAACGAAGCCGCCCTGTTCGCCGCGCGCCGCAATGGCCGCACGGTGGATATGTCCGACTTCGAAAAGGCCAAGGACAAGATCATCATGGGCGCCGAGCGCCGCTCGATCGTCATGCCCGAAGAGGAACGCAAGAACACCGCGTACCACGAGTCCGGCCACGCGATCGTTGCACGTCTGCTGCCCAAGACCGATCCGGTTCACAAGGTCACCATCATCCCGCGTGGCCGTGCGCTGGGCGTGACGATGCAGTTGCCTGAAACCGACCGCTACAGCATGGACAAGGGCCGCTTGCTGTCCACCATCGCCGTGCTGTTCGGCGGCCGCATCGCCGAAGAACTCTTCATGGACCAGATGACGACGGGCGCCTCGAACGACTTCGAACGCGCCACCGCCATCGCCCGCGATATCGTTACGCGCTACGGCATGACCGACGAGCTGGGACCCATGGTCTACGCCGAGAACGAAGGCGAAGTGTTCCTGGGCCGCAGCGTCACCAAGACGACGCACATGTCCGAAGCCACCATGCAAAAGGTGGACACCGAGATCCGCCGCATCATCGACGAGCAATACCAAGTCGCGCGCAAGATCCTGGAAGACAATCGCGACAAGGTCGAAGTGATGACGTCCGCGCTGCTCGAATGGGAAACCATCGACGCCGACCAGATCAACGACATCATCGAGGGCCGTCCTCCGCGCCCCCCGAAAACGCCGCAAGGCCCGTCCGATTCGACCGACACGCCTCCCAGCACCGGTCTGGCGGCTGGCGGCAGCACGGCTGCAGCAGTCTGAGGTTTTTTGTCCTGAGTTATGGCAAATAACTTCCTTTGCGGGCGCTTCGAGTTTGATCTCGAGCGCCCGCTTGTCATGGGTATCGTCAATGTCACGCCGGATTCCTTTTCCGACGGCGGCCAGCACGACGATACGGACTCCGCGGTGGCGCATGCGCGCCAACTCATCGAAGAGGGCGCCCAGATCCTGGACCTGGGCGGCGAGTCCACGCGCCCCGGCGCGCAGCCGGTGTCGGTAGCCGACGAATTGAGCCGGTTGTTGCCCGTGATCGAAGCGCTGCGCGACTGCGGCGTGCCCTTGTCCATCGATACCTTCAAGCCGGAAGTCATGCGCGCCACGCTGGATGCGGGCGCCGACATGATCAACGACATCTACGGATTCAGGCAGCCCGGCGCCATCGAGGCCGTGTCGCAATCGCGTTGCGGGCTATGCGTGATGCACATGAAGGGCGAGCCCCGCACGATGCAGGCCAGCCCCCCGGAGTACACCGATTTGATCGGAGAGATCGGCCTGTTCCTGGGCGCGCGGGCGCAAAAGCTGCGCGCGGCGTGGGTTGATCCCCGCCGTATCGTGCTGGACCCGGGGTTCGGTTTCGGCAAAACCGCGGACCAGAATTTTCAATTATTGCGCCGGCTGTCCAGCCTGCGCAGCACGGGTTATCCATTGCTGATCGGCCTGTCGCGCAAGACCATGATCGGCCAGGCCACTGGCCGGCCGGTCGGCGACAGGCTGGCCGGCAGCATTGCCGCTGCCCTTGCCTGTGTGTCCCGGGGGGCCTCCATCGTGCGCGTGCACGATGTGGCCGCCACCGTGGATGCCCTTAAGGTATGGCACGCGGCCGAACAAGGAGCAATCAGTTCATGATTCGACGCAAGTATTTTGGTACGGATGGAGTGCGCGGAGAAGTCGGCGGTCCGGTGATCAACGCCGAATTCGCTCTGCGCCTGGGCTATGCGGCTGGCCGTGTGCTGGCGCGCGAGCACGCCGTGCGCGGCGGGACGCGTCCGCAGGTCGTGATCGGCAAGGACACCCGTATTTCGGGCTACATGCTGGAATCCGCCCTGGAAGCGGGCTTGTCCGCCGCAGGCATCGATGTGCTGCTGGCCGGCCCCATCCCGACGCCCGCCGTGGCCTACCTGACCCGGGCGCTGCGCCTGGTGGCGGGCATTGTCATCAGCGCTTCGCACAATCCGTACCAGGACAACGGCATCAAGTTCTTCTCGGCTCAAGGCATGAAGCTGCCCGACGAGATCGAGGCTGATATCGAAGCCGCCCTGGACGAGCCCCTGGGCTGCGTCGCCTCCGAGGGCCTGGGGCGCGCGCGCCGTATGTCCGATGCGCAGGGCCGGTACATCGAATTCTGCAAGAGCACGTTCCCCAACGATCTCGACCTGAACGGCATGACGATCGTGGTGGATGCGGCCCACGGCGCCGCTTACAACATCGCTCCCCACGTGTTCCGGGAATTGGGCGCCGAAGTGCATGCCATCGGCGTACATCCGGATGGCTTCAACATCAACAAGGGCGTGGGTGCCTTGCACCCCGAGATGCTGGCCAAGGAAGTGAAGGCCCGCGGCGCGCAGTTGGGCATCGCGCTGGACGGCGATGCCGACCGCCTGCAGGTGGTGGACGGCGAAGGCCGCATCTACAACGGCGACGAGCTGCTGTACGCCATCGTTCGCGAACGCATGCAGCGCAACAAGGTGGATGGCGTGGTCGGCACGCTGATGACCAACTTCGGCTTCGAGCGCGAAATGGAACGCCTGGGCGTGGGCTTTGAGCGCGCCAACGTGGGCGACCGCTACGTGCTGGAGCAGATGCAATCGCGCGGCTGGCTGTACGGCGGCGAAAGCTCCGGCCACCTGCTGTGCCTGGATTGCCATTCCACCGGCGACGGCATTATCGCGGCCCTGCAGGTATTGACCGCGCTGCGCCGCAACAACGCGTCGATGGCCGAGTGGGTGGGCGATCTGCGTATGTATCCGCAGAAGATGATCAACGTGCCGCTGGCGCCTGGCCAGGACTGGAAAACCCATGCCGGCCTGACGGCCGCGCGCAAGGCGGTCGAGGCCGAACTGGGCGGCCGCGGCCGTATCCTGATCCGCGCTTCGGGCACTGAACCGAAGCTTCGGTTGATGGTGGAAGCCGAGGATGAATCCCTTGCCGTTTCCTGCGCCGAGAAGCTTGCCGCCAGCCTGCAATAGGCCCGACAAGTCGACCGGGACGAAAGCCACCCACCGTTAGCGGGGGTGGCTTTTGTGTATTCGCGCCCCGGCGTTCAATTGTAAAGTTTTGTCGAGATTTGCCTAAAGTTGACCCATCTTCCCCGAACTAAACTTCATAGTCACGTAACATATTGGTCAAGTCTTTGACATACAGGGCGTCCACACTGACTGGACTCTCTAGGAGCTTCGCGCAATGCTGGAACTAGCACGCATCAACCCAAGCCGTAATCCCGCCGAACCGTTCACGGGCATCACCCCGAAGGTGCTGGCGGTCGGACTGGCGCGCACGGCTGAAGAAATCGAGCAGATTCAGCGTCTGCGTTACGACGTCTTCACTGAGGATATGGGGGTCGTGTTTCCGGACGCCCAAGACGGTATCGAACATGATCGTTTCGATCCCTTCTGCGAACACCTGATGGTCCGCGAAATGGATACGGGCCGCATTGTCGGCACGTACCGGATCCTGACGCCTGAAAAGGCGCGGGAGGCGGGCGGGTACTACTCGCAATCCGAATTCGATCTGTCCGGCCTGGGCGCGATCCGCGACAACCTGGTCGAAGTCGGCCGTTCGTGTACGCACGCCGACTACCGTAACGGCGCGGTCATCATGCTGCTGTGGTCCGGCCTGGCCGAATACCTGCGGCGCGGCGGTTACGAATACGTGCTGGGCTGCGCAAGCGTCAGCCTGCGCGACGACGGCGTCACCGCCGCGGAAGTCTGGCGCACGATATCCAAGCACCTGCCGCTTGAGAACGAACCGCGCGTGGTGCCCCTGCACCGGTATCCGGTGGAAAAGCTGAACAGCACGTTGCCTGCCCGCGTGCCGCCGCTGATCAAGGGTTACCTGAAGCTGGGCGCCAAAGTATGCGGCGAACCCGCCTGGGACCCGGATTTCAACGCCGCGGACTTCCCGGTGTTGCTGAAAATGGAACGCATGGACGAGCGTTACCGCCGTCACTTCGGTCTGGATCAACCCGCGGCCCTCAACGGCCAGCGCTGATCATCATGCGCCGCCTGATCCGCCGTATGAAGATCAGACTGATACGGCGGGCCACGCGGCCCTTGCGCATGGAGCTAAAACGGCTTCATCGCGAGACGGATTTGTCGCCGTTCTAATAAAAAAACGGGCGATGGCTTTGCGGCCATCGCCCGTTTTCCTGTGCGCGCCGGTTCAGCGCGCCGGGATCAGAATTCCAGCACTTCGAACGAAAAACCGACCTTGTTCCATTCCGCTTCTTCCGCGCGCAGCGTGAAGTCGCTTAACGGGTGCTGGGCCAGCCATTCGCGGTTGACGCGCACGACGATGGAGTTGTCGCGGACCGAAGCGGTCAGCGGCAGCGGTTCGATCTCGCCGCGGCGGCGGAACAGCAGGACGGCCAGCCGCAGGCTAAGGATGGCCTTCCATTGGGGACGCGTGCGGATCAGCGGTTCCAGCTTGGTCAGCTTGCCCTGATGACCCAGCGCCAGCAATGCCAGCAACTGCTGATCGGCGCGCGAAAAGCCCGGCATGTCGGCGTTTTCCAGCACGTACGCGGTGTGCTTGTGATACGCGTTGTGCGCGATCGACAGGCCCACTTCGTGCAGGTCGGCCGCCCAGCCCAGGGCCGGGCGTAGCTCGGCGCGTTCCGGGCCCTCGGGGAACATGGCGTCGAACAGCGTCAGCGCGGCGTGGCGCACGCGACGGGCCTGGTTCAGATCGACGTGGTAGCGCTTCATGAACTGGCGCACCGATTCATCGCGCTTGTCATGCTCGTCGTCACGCCCCAGGAGGTCGTACAACACGCCCAGGCGCAGCGCGCCGTCCCCGGTGTGCATGACCTCGATGCCGAGTTCATCGAACAGCGCGGTCATGATGGCCAGTCCGCCGGGCAACACATCGGACCGTTCGATCTTGATGCCGGGCAGTTCGGACGGGATGACCCGGCCGGAACGCACGATGCGGTCTTTCAGCTTGGCCAGGCCCGCGCGGGTAATGCCGCGGTCGGAAAAGCGGCTTTCCGTCAGGATCGCGAACAGCGCCTTGGCGGTGCCGGAAGAGCCATAGGCCTCTTTCCAGCCCATCTTGCGGTACTGCTTGGCGATGACTTCGATCTCGCGCCGCGCGGCCAGTTCGGCCTGCTTCATCTGGTGCGCATCCACCACGCCGTCCGAGAAGAACTGGCGGCTGTAGCTGACGCAACCCATGTACAGCGACGACATCAGGCCGGGTTCGTGGCCTTTGCCAATAATGACTTCGGTGGAGCCGCCGCCGATATCGATGACCAGCCGCTTGTTGGGCGACGGGGGCAGGGTGTGGACCACGCCCGAGAAGATCAGGCGGGCCTCTTCGCGGCCGGCAATGACCTCGATGGGGAAGCCCAGGGCGGCTTCGGCGCGCGGCAGGAAGTCCCGCGTGTTGCGGGCAACCCGGAAAGTATTGGTGGCGACCGCGCGAACGCGATTGGGGTGGAAGCTGCGCAGGCGGTCGCCAAAGCGCTCCAGGACGGCGATGGCGCGCTCGATGGCGTCGTCGCCAAGGCGTTTCTCGGCGTCAAGGCCGGCGGCAAGCCGGACGGTTTCCTTGAGACGATCGATCTGGTAGATCTGGGGCGTACCGTCCTGTTGAACGATGCGTCCGATGGAGAGGCGGAAGCTGTTGGACCCGAGGTCCACCGCGGCCAGAAGTTGATCCATGCGGCTCGTAATATAGGCTTTGAGGTGGCCTGATTATAGAGACCCCATGTGACAGTGCCCTGAGCTACGGGTTTTCGCTTATGGAACATGGGCTTGCGAGAAAAGGCCTGTGCGCTATATGTCCCGAATTTGGCGTACGCTACGGAATTGCCGCTGTGTCATAGAACCGTCACTTATTTGCAGTAAAACTCCACGCTCCCCCTACGTATGGAATCCGGTATGCCCACACGCCCGCCTGGCGAGCCCTTGCTCATGAATCGTGAGTTGTCGCTGCTCAAATTCAACGACCGTGTGCTGGCGATGGCGGAAAATCCGAAGACGCCTTTGCTGGAACGGCTGCGCTACGTGTGTATCGTCAGTTCCAATCTGGACGAATTCTTCGAAATCCGGATCTCCAGCCTGAAAGAGCAGCAGCGCCAGTCTCCCAATTTGGTCGGCCCGGACGGCATGACGCCTGACCAGGCGTTCGAAAACGTCCAGCAAGCCGTGCACGCCCTGGTGGCGCGCCAGTACAACCTGCTGAACGACGAGATCCTGCCGGCCATGCAGGCCGAAGGCATCACGCTGCATCACGCGTCCGAATGGAACGCCGAGCAGCAGCAGTGGGCGCGCGACGTGTTCAACCGCGACGTGATGCCGCTGCTGACCCCGATCGGGCTTGACCCGGCGCACCCGTTTCCCCGGGTCTACAACAAGAGCCTGAATTTCATCGTGTCGCTGGCGGGCGCGGATGCGTTTGGCCGTCAGGCGTCGATCGCCGTGGTGCAGGCGCCGCGCGCGCTGCCGCGCCTGATCAAGATGCCGCCCGCGCTCTCCGGCCACCCCGAAGGCTTCATCCTGCTGACGTCCTTGCTGCGGGCCTTCGTGGGCGAACTGTTCCCGGGGCTGGAGATGCTGGGCTGCTACCAGTGGCGGGTCACGCGTAATAGCGACCTGTTCGTGGATGAGGAAGAAGTCACCAATCTGCGCCATGCGCTGCAGGGCGAGTTGTCGCAACGCAATTTTGGCGCTGCCGTGCGGCTGGAAATCGACAAGCTGACGCCCGTCGAGCTGGAAACCTTTCTGCAACGCGAGTTTTCGCTGACCGCCCAGGACACCTACCGCGTGCCAGGGCCGGTGAACCTGTCGCGCCTGATGCAGCTGTGCAATTCGGACCTGCGTCCCGACCTGCTGTTTCCGGATTACCGTGCCCCGGTGCCGGCGCCGTTTGACCGCGTGGGCGACAAACCGTCCGAGCTGTTCGAGGCCGTGGCCGAGCAGGACCGGCTGCTGCACCACCCGTACCAGTCATTCCAGCCCGTCATCGATTTCCTGACGGCTGCCGCGCTGGACCCCGACGTGATGGCCATCAAGCAGACCATCTACCGCACCGGCGAGGATTCCGAGCTGATGAAGATCCTGCTGGCGGCCGCGCGTGCCGGCAAGGAAGTCACGGTGGTGGTGGAACTGATGGCGCGCTTTGACGAGCAGACCAACATCAACTGGGCGTCCAAGCTCGAAGAGGTGGGGGCGCATGTGGTGTATGGGGTCGTCGCGCACAAGACGCATGCCAAGATGGCGGTGGTGCTACGCCGCGAGAACGGCCGTCTGCGCCGCTATGCCCACCTGGGCACGGGCAACTACCACCCCCGCACGGCCAGGCTGTACACCGACTTCGGGCTGCTGACCGCGGACCCGAAACTGTGCGAGGACATGGACAAGGTCTTCGCGCAGCTGACCGGGCTGGGGGCGCGCCGCTCGCTCAAGGCGTTGATGCAGTCGCCTTTCACCATGCATGACGGCATGGTGGCGTTGATCCGCGCCGAGGCCCGGGCGGCCAAGGCCGGCAAGCGTGCCCGCATCATGGCCAAGATGAACTCGCTGCTGGAAGAGCAGGTCATCGAAGAACTCTATAAGGCCAGCCAGGCCGGCGTGAAGATCGACCTGATCGTGCGCGGCGTGTGCGCGTTGCGCGCGGGCGTGCCCGGGCTGTCCGAGAACATCCGGGTGCGTTCCATCGTGGGACGCTTCCTGGAGCATTCGCGGGTGTTCTATTTCTACGCGGACGGCGAGGAAACGGTTTACCTGTCGTCGGCGGACTGGATGGACCGCAATTTCTTCCGCCGTGTGGAAATCGCGTTCCCGATCTACGACAAGACCTTGAAGAAGCGCGTCATCGACGAGGCGTTCACTTACGCGCTTCGTGATAACCAATTGGCATGGCAACAGCAGCCTGATGGCGATTACGCCAGGGTCAAGAGCCGTCGCGAGCCCTTCAACCTGCACCTGTACCTGATGCAGAAACTGGGCGTGTAACGCCTTGTCTTGTCACACAGGGAATTGTCCCTGAATATCGCGGCCGCCCCGGTTTCCAGGGCGGCCGCGGTGTTTTTGGGGATGAAAACGGTGTCGTATGAAGCGTATGTGACTGTCACTATCCTGTCACGTTGGGCTTCTAAGATGCGAGGGTCGCTGAAAGACAGGCACCGAAAAAGCCTGACCAGACTCCTCCAACGAGCACAGAAGGAACCCTGATGTTCAAACGTGTCTTCAAGCAAGTTTCCCTGGGCGTCGCGCTGAGCGCCGCCGTGTTTGCCGTCCAGGCTGCCGATGTTACCGGCGCCGGCGCATCGTTCCCGTACCCGATCTACGCCAAGTGGGCGTCCGACTACAAGGCTGCCACCAACAACGCGGTCAACTACCAGTCGATCGGTTCCGGCGGCGGCCAGCAGCAGATCATCGCCAAGACCGTCGATTTCGGCGCCTCGGACGATCCCATGAAGGCAGCTGACCTCGAAAAGAACGGCCTGCTGCAATTCCCGGCCGTGATCGGCGGCACCGTGGCGGTTGTGAACGTCGACGGCGTTGCGCCGGGCAAGCTGAAGCTGTCGGGCCCCGTGCTGGCCGACATCTTCCTGGGCAAGATCAAGAAGTGGGACGACAGCGCCATCAAGGCGCTGAACCCCGACGTCAAGCTGCCCTCGGCCGACATCATCGTCGTGCACCGTTCGGACGGCTCGGGCACCACCTTCGGCTGGACCAACTACCTGTCCAAGGTGTCGGCTGACTGGAAGTCGCAAGTCGGTGAAGGCAAGGCCGTCAAGTGGCCCACCGGCCAGGGCGGCAAGGGCAACGAAGGCGTCGCCGCCTACGTCGGCCAGCTGAAGAACTCGATCGGCTACGTGGAATACGCCTACGCCAAGCAGAACAAGCTGGCCTGGACGCAGCTGCAAAACAAGGCTGGCAAGTTCGTCCAGCCGGAGCAGAAGGCATTCGCTGCCGCGGCCGCCAACGCCGACTGGAAGAGCGCGCCGGGCATGGGCGTGGTCCTGACCGACGAGCCGGGCGACGATTCGTGGCCCGTCACCGCCGCAACCTTCATCCTGATCCACAAGTCGCAAGACAAGCCGGCTCAGGGCAAGGCCGTGCTGGAGTTCTTCGACTGGGCGTTCAAGAACGGCGCCAAGTCGGCTGAAACGATGGACTACGTGCCGCTGCCGGAAGCCGTTACCAAGGAAATTCGCGCTGCTTGGGGCGAAGTGAAGGCTGCCGACGGCAAGGCCGTCTGGAAGTAAATGGGTAAAGCGCGGGAAGGAGCCCGCTAAGCAAGCGGCTCCCCAACGCGCGCAACCCGTCAAGCAGCCGCCCCTGGTTTTCTGCCAGCAGAAGATAAGGGGCGGTCTGCCGCAAGACCTCCCGTTGTTCCCCCAGGTTACCTAAGGAAAGTCCATCCATGAGCGCGGTAATGGATAATAGTGTGCCGCTTTCGCCCAGCGTGGCGGACTCCGTGACTACCGGCACGCCTTCGCCTATGAAGCAAAATAAAAATGCGCTGATGGATGCGCTTTTCAAGAATCTGACCCGCCTGTTCGCCTTCCTGGTGTTCATTCTGTTGGCGGCGATTCTCGTATCCCTGATTTACGGCAGCCGTGAATCGCTGGCCAAGTACGGCCTGTCGTTCCTGTGGCTGAACGATTGGGACCCCGTCAACCAGAACTATGGCGCCGTGGTGCCGATCATCGGCACGCTGCTGACCTCGGCCATCGCGCTGATCATCGCGGTGCCGGTGTCGTTCGGCATCGCCATCTTCCTGACCGAACTGTCGCCGACCTGGCTGCGCCGCCCGTTGGGCACTGCAGTGGAAATGCTGGCGGCGATCCCGTCGATCATCTACGGGATGTGGGGCCTGTTCGTTTTCGTGCCGGTGTTCCAGCAGTACGTGCAGCCGTTCCTGATCGCCACCCTGGGCAGCGTGCCCGTCATTGGCGGCATCTTCGCCGGTCCGCCGTTCGGCATCGGCATCTTCACGGCCGGCCTGATCCTGTCCATCATGATCATCCCGTTCATCGCCGCGGTGATGCGCGACGTGTTTGAACTGGTGCCCGCGATGCTGAAGGAATCGGCCTACGGCCTGGGCAGCACGACGTGGGAAGTGATGTGGCGCGTGGTACTGCCGTTCACCAAGTCGGGCGTCATCGGCGGCATCATGCTGGGCCTGGGGCGCGCGCTGGGCGAGACGATGGCCGTGACGTTCGTGATTGGCAACGCCTTCAAATGGTCGGGCTCGCTGTTCTCTCCGGGCAACTCGATCGCGTCGGCCCTGGCCAACGAATTCAATGAAGCGGGCGGCATCCAGAAGTCGGCGTTGCTGGAACTGGGCCTGATCCTGTTCCTGATCACGACGATCGTGCTGGCCCTGGCCAAGGTCCTGCTGGTTCGCCTGTCCGCCGGCGAAGGCAAGAAAACCTGACCCGCCGCGAGCACAAGGAAAAGATCATGGCTGTATCCGTACTCAATATGCAGAATGGCATCTACCGCCGGCGCCGCGTGGTCAACCGCATCATGCTTGCGGTGTCCCTCGGAACGCTGGGGTTCGGCCTGTTCTGGCTGTTCTGGATCATTCTGACGCTGCTGACCAAGGGCGCACCCGCGCTGTCGTACACGCTGTTCACCGAGATCACCCCGCCGCCCGGGCAAACCGGCGGCCTGATCAACGCGATCTTCGGCAGCGTGGTGATGGCGGGCGTGGGCACGCTGATCGGCACGCCGGTGGGCATCCTGGCCGGCACCTACCTGGCCGAATACGGGCAGCGCGGCTGGCTGGCGCCCGCGACGCGCTTCCTGAACGACGTGCTGCTGTCGGCGCCGTCGATCATCATCGGCCTGT
This sequence comes from Achromobacter sp. MYb9, assembly GCF_002975275.1. Lineage (GTDB taxonomy): Bacteria > Pseudomonadota > Gammaproteobacteria > Burkholderiales > Burkholderiaceae_B > Achromobacter. Next base: position 38,532 of record NZ_PCOQ01000028.1, read on the forward strand.
TCATCTATGCCGTGTATGTGGCGCAGGTGGGGCACTACTCCGGCTGGGCCGGCGCGCTTGCGCTGTCGATCCTGGTGATTCCGGTGGTGGTGCGCACGACCGACAACATGCTGCTGCTGGTGCCCAACAGCCTGCGCGAAGCCGCGGCGGCGCTGGGTTGCCCCAAGTGGCGCATGATCACGCTGGTGTGCTATCGCGCCGCCAAGACCGGCATCATCACCGGCGTGCTGTTGGCCATTGCCCGGATCTCGGGCGAGACCGCGCCGCTGCTGTTCACCGCGCTGTCCAACCAGTTCATGTCGTTCAACATGAATGCGCCGATGGCCAACCTGCCGGTCGTGATCTACCAATACGCCGCCAGCCCCTTCAAGGACTGGAATGACCTGGCCTGGGCCGGGGCCACGCTGATTACGTTGCTGGTGCTGGGCATCAACATCATTGCCCGCAACATGTTCCGCAAGTAAAGATCGCTGTGCCGGCGCGCATGGCGCGCCGGAGCCAAGGGAAGAGAAATGGAAAACACCGCTACCGCCGTCAAGAACAAGATCGAGGTCAAGAACCTGAACTTCTACTACGGCAAGTTCCATGCGATCCGCAATGTGAACATGTCGATCCAGGAGAAGAAGGTCACGGCCTTCATCGGCCCGTCGGGCTGCGGCAAGTCGACACTTCTGCGCACGTTCAACCGCATGTTCGAGCTGTACCCCGGCCAGCGCGCCGAGGGCGAAATCATGCTGGACGGCGAAAACCTGCTGACCACCAAGACCGATATTTCGCTGATCCGCGCCAAGGTCGGCATGGTGTTCCAGAAGCCCACGCCGTTCCCGATGAGCATCTACGACAACATCTCCTTCGGCGTGCGTCTGTTTGAACGCCTGTCCAAGGGCGAGATGGACGAACGCGTGGAGTGGGCGCTGAGCAAGGCTGCGCTGTGGAACGAAGTGAAGGACAAGCTGCACCAAAGTGGCAACAGCCTGTCGGGCGGCCAGCAACAGCGCCTGTGCATCGCGCGCGGCGTGGCGATCAAGCCCGAAGTGCTGCTGCTGGACGAACCGTGCTCGGCGCTGGACCCCATTTCCACCGCCAAGATCGAAGAGCTGATCGCCGAACTGAAGAACGACTACACGGTCGTGATCGTGACGCACAACATGCAGCAGGCCGCCCGTTGCTCGGATTACACCGCCTACATGTACCTGGGCGAGCTGATGGAATTTGGCCAGACCGACCAGATTTTCGTGAAGCCGTCGCGCAAGGAAACCGAGGACTACATCACGGGCCGTTTCGGCTGATCGCATACCGGATCGTCCCTTGATGCAAAACGGCGCGCCTGACTGGCGCGCCGTTTTGCATTGGGCTGACCGGGATCGGTCATTCGCCAGAAGCCATAATTAATTTAGGCTTGAACTATATGGGTGCCAATCAGGGGATGGCCGGAAGGGGGAGGGCGAATGGCGTCCTAGGCGGGGTGATTCCCGGGCCGGGCGGGATTCTGGTATAGTTGCCACCCTTCGGGGCGTAGCGCAGCCTGGTAGCGCATCTGCTTTGGGAGCAGAGGGTCGTGAGTTCGAATCCCACCGCCCCGACCAATAAAATCAAGGGCTTACGTGTTCATCGCGTAAGCCCTTGTCCATTTCTCCGGCACCAAGGGTACACCTATATGTACCCTGCCGATTGCGTGTTGATGTGCGTCGCCTTCCGGACGACGGCTAGCGCTCAGCGACCCAGCGGTCGATCTCCGATGCGACCCAACGCGACGCGCCGTCAATCTTTCTTTGGCGGGGGAACTGTTCAAGCTTGATCAGCGCGTAAATTTTGCTCTTCTTGAGGGAAACGACTCTCTCGACGTCAGTCAATCGATAGAGCCTGTCACCGGTAGGTGTAGGTGTTGCGCTCGGGGCAGTAGGGGTGTTTTGTAGGCTGTGCATCCAAGAGTCCTCGAGTGCCTCATGTCGATTGGAGCGTTCAACGCTCCCGCCACTCGGCTCGGAATTGTTAGGTGTGATGTTCACCGGCGCGACGGTCGCTCTTTAACGCCAAAAGTCCGACTTCCAGTTTGAACACCAAAGCAATGATTGCGAATGCGATCCCGCCCAATGCCGCGTCGCCCTTGATCACGGTATAGGCCGCTAAGACCGTAGACAGGATGCAGGTTGCATACGAAGCAAGGGAAGCCAGCTCGGCGGCGTGGGTTTCGAGCGAGGCAACGAGTTTTTTCATTAGCTTGCTCCTTCAGAGCTTGGACAGAAGAACGGAGTAGGCGAAATAGCCGAACCCGATAATGGCTTCGCTCAGCACCAGGATCCAGGCTGCCCGCGTTTTCGTCACGAGTGCGTATCCCACTGTGCCGACGAACACCAGGGCGAAAACTCCATAAATACCGGTCATTCCGCTGCCCTCATTTGGATAGCCCAAGCATGCGAGAGAAGACGGGACTGCATTCAGGTTGTCCAGAGGCGCAGGAGTAATAAATCACCCCCACTGCCGTGAGCCCAATACCGATACAGAGTACGGTGCATATCAGCATTTCCCGCCTGGTCTGCGCGCGCATGGCGCGATTCTGTAAGGCCATGGCCGATAACAAAAGCGGAAACAAGATAGTAAAAGTGAGCACGCTCATCGGCTCCAAGAGAAGTTCAGTAGGGAGCGGTCGGGGTCATTGCTTATCCATTGCGCGGGGACGGAGCGATAGACATACGAGTCCTGGGCCGGGGCCAGGCCAGCCGTACGTGCCAGGTGCCTGGACCGGCTACAGCCACAGAAGGAAGTAGGTCGTCACCGCGAAGATGGCGCAAACACCGAGGTCGCGCACAACCCCCCTTCGGCCCGCGGTAGCAATGGAGAAGACCGGCATCAACGCAGCGGTCAAGACAGAGAAGCCTGCAAAGAGGCGTTCCATCCCGATCTGACTCGACTCGGGGAATGAGCCCGAATTTAGAAGAATTCCCATCAGAACCGTGGTAATCAGGGCTGCGAAAAATACGAAGCCGCCTCTGGACGAACCACGAATGCCGGCGTTCACTATTCCGCAATCGACACGCCTACGAGAAAGCAAAGACCGAGAACTGTTGTGTGCTGCATCATTGCCCTTCCCGTAGTAGGTTGATCGGCGGGGGAAATTCTGGGACGGGATCCCCGATTGAGGCGTTCCATGCCCACCAGCCATCCTTTCCGTATGTCTCGTCGTAGTGCTGGCCCTTTTCAGCTTTGCGCGCCAAGTACTCGGGCGCATTCATGCCCCACACCTCCAGCGGTGCTGGCGTGTGCCTGTCGCGCAACCAAAAGTCCGGAAACGCCGCGTCCTCGCCGGCATCAAATCGGAGCGGCTTCTCGAACCGACGCTTTTCCGCGACGAGCTTGTCCGCAACCAGAGCCTCGAAGCCCGAATCGACCGGGATCCAGTCACGCGTGGTTTGCATGAGGGCGATATCGACGACCTGTGCGCGCATGCTGCCTCCGGAGGACTTGGGCGGATCCGTCTGTACGATGGCGATGACGGCATTTCCTGCCCGCCAAGAGTCGATCTCTCGCGCAAAGCGGCGTTCTAAGGGGTCCCAGACGTTTTCATCAAGGTTTAGATACGGGATGCCGTGAAATCCCGCGATGGGCAGTGTGGCGCTGCCGTCCATTCCTTCTTGATGCTGCGCGAGCGGTGCCACTACAACCAAGCGCCGTCGTTGGGTGACCGCGTCCAAGGCTTTGGCTTTATTGTGACCAGCTTGGTGTCCGGCCGCTGTGGGCGTGGCGATCACAAGGTTTTGGGCCAGTCGAACACGTCCCGCGTAGGTGGTCATTGCTGAGCGCATCAAGTGGTAATGCACCACACCTAGATTGCGCTTTCCTTCCATGCCTGGCGACCATGCGTGCAGCCCAGCCTGCGTCCAAAGAAAGTGCAGGAGACCGAGCAGTGTCATGCTGGCTTGGCCGGTTCGCGGGCGCGTCGCGGGCATCGACGGCGCGGGGGCCGAAGAGGCGTCTCCTTCTTCTGGGGCTGCTGTCGCACGCTGTTGAAGCCCGACCTTCAGCTTAATCTTGACCGCGCCGTCGTCGAGTTCCTGAACCACGCCGCGTCGGTAGGAACCAAGACCGGACATGGTCGGATCTACACCGTAGTAAACGCAGTCTTCGCTGTGCTCCGATCCTGTCTCCGGGAAGCGGGCGAGGTGGAAGCGGTCCGAATTGGCGCGGCTGTGGATCGAGAGGCGTTTTTCACCTGCGCCGGAACACGTGCAACGTACGTCTGCCTTGCCATGTGCCATCAACAGTACGCGTTTCCAGCCGTCCTTGAACTGATCAGCCGTTTGAAACTCCGACGAGTACGGTCGGGTCATTCCGGCTAGCGTGACCTCCACGGCGTATATCTTTCGATCCATCAGTGGCCCCCCATCATGTCGATCACCCCGTGCACGATCAAGCCGAGAATCCCCATGACGATGGAACCGTGCATAACGGCCACAGCGATCTGTTGATAGATGTCCAGTCCGCTGAAAGAGCCGTACGAAACGTACAGGGCGACGTTAGCGACAAGGAAAATCACCAGACCCGCAATCAGCGTGACGTCAAGACAGAGCAAGAACGCTGCCTTACGCTCTGATGCGCCAGGCGCTATCGGGGCCTCCCTTTCCCTCATGCCATAGCTGACCAACCCGGCCCAACTAGCGCATGCGACGCAGATTAGTCCCACGCAGACAGCTCCCCAGAACCGTCCGCCTAGGGACACCAGCCACAGCACAGTTGCCCATTCTTGAATTAGCTTTCCAACCGTCGCCAGCACCACGACGATCGAGACCAGCCCCATTGCGACCTTTATCGCGGACGAAGCCATTAACGTGCTGTTTGGATTTCGAAGAGTGGGCTGTTTCTTGTTCAAGATGTACTCCATTTTTCAGACGACCAGCCTTTCCCGATGGAGGGGAGACGTAGCCGACCAAGACAAAGATTGGCTGACCCCTTCTGCTACTTCCGCTCGACCGCGCAAAATGTGCTGCTTACGTAGGGCTGCTTGTAGCAATCTTCTTTGGCGGAGGAGTAAAGCTCGTACAGCGCGTAGCCGACGGCGAAGATCGCGATTGCGATTCCCCAGATAATCATGTGCTTTTTCATTGTGTTTCCTGAGTGAAAGGAGGTCCGCTTGGCGCACTCATGTCGCGCGCGAGCGGTACCATTTGCGGCAGACCAAGATGCCTCTCGTCAGCATGGAAATGCCCCTTGTCAGCATGGATATGTAGACGGATATCGAGACAGCAGCCGAAGAGAGCGCCAACATCCCAAGGATGCCGTTGTTAATGAACAGTGCCTCTGTGCTAGCGCCTGTTGGGTCTATCTTCAATCCGGCCAACAGGACGATTGCGCCGGTGAGCGGGGCCAGCGCCGGCTGCTGCATCACCCAGGCGTAGATTTCCTGGCCGTGCAAGGCGGTTATGGCAAAGGAACCAATGCCCACTGTCACCACGAATATGCCGATCAATAGGCAAATTTGTATGTAAAGACCGGTGGCGAGGCCACCGATAAATCTATCCATGTGCCCTCCAGGGTCGACCGTTCATATCAGCGGACTCCGCAGCTTTGAGAGTTCCGAGGCGCGTGCGTAGACAGCTTTCTTCCCGCCGCGCAATCCTGCGACCGTCGACATCAACGCAAGGGCGATCTGAAGTGGGGCATCCAGCAGGATGGCCAAGAAGGCCTCCTGGTACGCTTGGACGATCGGTACATCATGGCCATGCGCGTGCCACATGGCTGTGCCGAAAATGGTCAGGACTACAAACGCAAAAAAGTGCACTGCGGCGCTTATCGCCCAAGCCGTCGCCCATCGCACGTTAGTGGCGCGATTTCCGTCAGCCTGACTGCACAAGTGATACTTGATGTTGAAATCGTGCTTCCTCTGAAGAACGTCCATTTGTTGTAGACCTCCAGGAAATGGAGAAATTTTCCATCCGGATCGGAGCGCTCGCCTTTCATAGTGTTTAGCAGCTAAACACTGGGAAAATTCTGATGAACGCCGATTCGGATGCCGCCGCCGAGATACCACAACGTTGGCGGCTTCCTGCCGACTTGCACGGCGCAGGCAAGTTGAGACCCTGCCCGGTGTTCGCCCAACACGTTATTCGCCACGTGGGGCATGTCCTACTTAGGCGCTCGCGTGAAAGTTGGAGCCCCGCGTTGGCGGTTCGTCCGTTTCACTAGGGAGACTTCGAAATGGTTCCGTCCCCGCACGAGATCAATGCGCCCGCCAGGCTCAGCACCTGGCCGGATTGGTACGTCAGCGCTGTTGCTAACGAGCTTCACGGGCCTCGTCTGGCGCATTGATTCTTGCCGCTTGTTTTTGTCCCTGGGGCCTCTCAATGTTGCGGCCGACTCCCCTTCTGGCACCAGCGCGAGCGCAGATGCAGGACGAACTAAAGGTTCAGTTGTTAAAGAGCGCAACCCAAATTTGGGTGTGTGTGAAGATGATAACCCGTAAATAAACGTTGTCAACCCAAATATGGGTTTATCAGGGAGTCGCAAGCCCAGTCGGATTTCTATGGAACAAAATGATATTGTTTTTATATTTTGATACGTGGGGGCTAAATTTTTTGCGCAAGTAGCCGTTTCTACCTATATCCAAATAGTAGACAGTGGCCCCAGTCGTGTGTTCGATCCGCCATTGCGGGGATCTATGCGCGGCGCTTGGAGGATTCCCCTTTTTTAAGCACTGTCTGGCGTTCCGCTTCCGCATAGCGGTCTATGTCGTTCAGAACGAGCTGTTGGAACGCTGGGTTGAGACTGCGAAAGGTGAGAATCAGCGCCTGTTCCTCTTCGGAAAGCGCTGACGTCACCTCTCCATCATCTTGACCGAGAGATGGCAATCGCGCTGGGTCCAGCCCTTCTACAAACAGTTGCCACAAATCTAGCCCGAAAGCCCGTGCGATTTCCGCAACGCTTTCAACTCCCGCACTACCCTCAGCGCGGCGGACACGGTCCACCGTCGACCGCGTTAAGCGGCCATTCGTTTTTTTCTCCAGTGCAGCGTTCGACAAACCAGCGCTGCGCATCAGCTGGTCCACGTTCGCCCCGACGATTTCTGTAGCTTTTTTTGCCATACCGCACTATGCCGCGCAGGCGCGCAGATATGTGGGTTGAAATAACCCAAATATGGGTTAGAATCCAAATCTATGAGCGAACTTCAATTTTTCGACCGAGTGCTGGCCCGTCTCCGCGCCGTCCCATACACCGAACTGCAGACGGTTGCGGACGCTACACACGTGTCTCTTAGCAATCTTCGGAAGATTCGCTATGGCGAGGTGAAGAATCCCGGAGTGCAGACAGTGCAGGCTCTGGACGACTACTTCGTCAGGATAGACGGCACTGGCGATCAACATTTTCAAACCTCTGACTCCAGTCAGTCGTCCGACCTGCCCGCCAAGAAAGTCTAGGTGGCACGGAACTCTGCTGGTGTTTAGCAGCTAAACAGGGGATTTTCGTTGGCTGCTCTGCACCGTACCTCACAACACAAGAGGGAATGCAAATGCATATGAAAATTTTCGCAGTCGCACAGCAAAAAGGCGGCGTTGGCAAGACCACCACCGCTGTTAATACCTCGTTCGAAGCAGCGGAAGCCGGGGCTAGGGTGTTGGTCATCGACTTGGATACCGGTGACCTCTCCAAAACCCTGGCTCGGTTCCGCTTGGAAGTCCCGGCAAGCGCACTCTTTCTCGACAGTACGCCTGTGGTGCCGACACACGATTCGAACATTTCCTTGATAGCCGCGGATCAGCTGCTGGCGAACTTGATCTACATGCCGCTCGAGACCGCGCTGAGAAATTTCCGGGTAAACCTGTCGGCCTTCGCTGAAAAAGGTTATGACCTCTGCGTGATCGACACTGCACCGGGGGTAAGTATCGCCTTGGCTGCTGCCCTGCACGTTGCCGATGCGGTGATATCGCCCGTGGAGATGGAGGAGTACAGCATCGAGGGGATCAAGAAGATGATGCGCGTAATACTCAATGCGCGGCAGCGCAATCCTAAACTGCAATTTCTTGGGCTTCTTCCTAGCATGGTGGATCGGCGAAATCCGCGCCAGGTGCGACATCTGGAAGAAGTGCGCGCCGCCCACGAGAAGCTGCTTGCTCCCGTCACCATCGGTCTGCGCAGCAGTGTCGCAGAGGCGCTGGCTAGCGGCGAACCCGTCTGGAAAAGCAAGAAGACTTCGGCGCGTGCTGCCGGCGCCGAAATGCGCGCCCTGGGCCAGTACATCCGCACCAAGATGGGAGTGAAGGCATGATGGATCTGAAAGGGCTGGGTGACTTGGCATCGATGCTGGACGACCCGAAGCAGGCGGAGGGCTACAAGATGTACGACGTGGCCAGAATCCATCTCGATGCGCGGAATGTTCGTCGCGCCGGCAATCCGGGCCTGAGGCCGGAGAGTATTGCGGAGATGGCCTCGACTATTCGGGAAAGAGTTTCGGCAGGGAAAAGGGGCGTGCTGTGCCCCATTTCATTGCGCCCTCACCCGACCATCCCGGGCGACTTCATAATTAATCATGGACACCGCCGCTATCTGGGCACGTGCGAGGTCGGTCTCGACGAGATTCCCGCATACGAGGATCCTGATTTCGACGACTTCGATCAGGTGATGGAGAACCTCCATCACGAGGGACTGACCGGGCGTGAAATGGCGGACTTCATCGGTGGCAAGCTTGCGGGAGGTATGACCCAGTCGAATGTCGCACTCAAGATGGGCAAGTCCAAGGCATGGGTCAGCATGCACGTCGCAATGCTCAACCTTCCAGAGCCGGTCGCGGAGGCGGTCGCGAATGGGCAGATCACCGACGTCACTATTGTCAAAGAACTCGTGATTGCGTATCGGGAAGACCCGCAAGCCGTTGAAGATCTCCTCAACGCGCCGGAACAGAAGCCCACGCGCGCCGCCGTAAAAGCCATTCGGCAAGGCTCCAAGCCGAAGGACCAACCGGCCGAGCCCAAGGGCGCTACGCAGGCCGAGGAACTTGTCGAAGATCTTCGGGAGGGTCGGACGGAAGAGCAAGTCGTGGCGCTTGCTTCCCTTGCAGACTCGAGCGGCACCCGCTTTCAGCGTGAAGTCCCCGACGAGGTGAAAGCCGAGTTTCAACGCCATCGGGATCGGCTGGCGCAGGATCGGAAGGACGCCGCGAACCCCGCGCTGCGAAAGAAGGGTGCTGATGCCCTCGCTCGACTCATCCAAATCGCATTGAGAGACACTGGTCAAAGCTGCCGGGTGGCTAGCTTTTTGCTCGCTTGGTGGAATGCGACCAACTGCGGCGGTTTCGACCTGACAGACTTTTGGAGCGTGGATCCCGAGGTCGCCGACGACATGCTTAGCGTCATCGCTGTGATCAGGCAAACACGGGCCTATCCCGACATTCTCGGCACCGAGATCCGCGGGCAATTCGAGACTCTGGTGGCGCTCTGGCGTCCCCAGCTGTCCGAATCCAGACCCGTCGTTTAGCAGCTAAACACCATCGAAAGGCAGCCACGATCAGTATGAGCACTCACAAAGAAGGCGGTCGCTCGCAGCTAATGGAGCTTCGGACCGAGCAAGACTGCAGTAGGGATGCAGAGAAGAAGATGTACTACTCCTTCAAGATCCAAACAACGCGGCAGCGGCTCCAGGAAGCGATGCGGACAGTCGTCGTAATGCAGATGCCAGCGGATCATTCCGAGGATGAGATTTCCATCGCAACGAAGCGGATGGTCTCCGACGCCAAAGAGATCGAAGCCGTGTGCATGACGTTGCGGGTGCAAGGATGCGACGAAGGACGTTTTATAGAATGCCTTCAGACTATGACGGCGGAGCACGTGTTTGTGAAGCTGAGCCAGGCGAGTCCAGGGGATCTGGTCAACGCACGCCAATTCAGGGACTCTGAATCGTTCTGAACACCCATGAACGTCGTGATCCGCTACGCGGCACGAAGTCGCCCCTCATCTGCTCTCCTAACCAGTCCAAATTGTTCAAGGAAGTCGCTATGCAATCCACGAAATCCCTCGCTAAGCTCACCGCACAAATTCAAGCTCTGCAGCGACGCGCCGAAGCCCTTCGCATCAATGGTCGAGCGTCTGCCGTACAAAAGATCGTCGCGCAGATGCACGAATTTCAGATTTCCCCCGCAGATATCCAGGCTGCATATGGCGCAGCGAAGTCAGCCCGCTCCAAGCGAAAGAAGGCCGTTGAGCGAACCCAATCTCGTCGCCCAGTGGCGCCGAAGTACCGTCATCCTGAATCTGGTGATACCTGGACCGGACGTGGACGTGTACCGCGTTGGCTAACGGCAGCAGAAAAGGATGGAGCATCGCGCGAACAGTTCCTCATCTAACGCCTGCTGGCCGGTGGCCTCTATGTTTTCCGGGATGCCCCGCAGAATTTCGTGACTGTCGTGCTGAATCGCCGGATATGGTCTGTTGATGATGGCGAAGCATGAACCAGACCAACTGTGAAGGGCCGATACTTGGTAAAATGAAGGCTTGCCAGGAGACCACCAAATGCTGACTGCTCACGACCTGAAGGACCGCCATCGCGCAGTCGTCAATGCGGTGGCCAGCCAGCGTCTCGAAGGGCTGGAGCCAGATTCGCGGACTATCGCGGATCTTCAGCGCGCAGCAGACGGAACCTTGAGCGTTCTGGAAGTGATCAACACTCTCCACGCACGGGTAGCTGCCGGGGAATTTCGTTCCCCCTCCGCCACCAAATAGCAGCGGCCGCCTCACGGGCGGCCATTTCGCTACGGCCATGGCAAAGTATCCAATTAACGCAAAAGACCCCTACGTTGACCCCGACTCGGGCGTTTTACGCAACCGTTTTGGCATCAGCGACCAAGCCGAATTGGATCGGGTGGAAGCGACCTTTGCTGCGGTACGGTCCTATGAGCTTGCCGTATCGCCCGTGCGCGGCGAGTTTGACCTGGCGCATCTTCAACAGATCCATCAACGGTTGTTCGGCGACGTCTATGAGTGGGCGGGCAGGATTCGCACGGTCGACATCTCCAAGGGCGCCACTCGTTTCGCCAGCCACGAGCAGATCGCCGGCTATGCGCCGCAGATCACCCGACCACTTTCTCGAGAAGGGCTGCTAAGAGGCCTCGAGCCCGATTCGTTCAGTGAGCGTGCAGGCCATTACTTGGGAGAGTTGAATGTGCTTCATCCCTTCCGGGAAGGCAACGGCAGAAGTATTCGCGAGTTCATCGGTCAACTGGCGCATGATGCTGGCTACGGCATTGACTGGCAGGGTGTCGAGCGGGTTGAAATGACGCAGGCGTCGATCGAAGCCTATCAAGGGGACTCGCAACGCATGGCGTCGCTGATACGTGCCAATCTCCGCGACCTGGAACGAGAATTCGCTCTGGACTTGGCGAAGGCGGTAGCTGGTGAGCGCGCGCATGTCGTACTCGCTGCTCCAGGGCACAGCTATGAGGGACTGGTCATTGGATCAACTGAGCGCTACCTGGTTCAAGAGCAAAAGGGCCGGGATGGAGAGATGGTCCTGCACCGCCGTCGCGCGCTCATCAACGTGGATCTGGCCACCCCGGGGCAGGTAATCGGAATCCGCTATCCACATGGTGGTGTTGGGTTGGTCGAGGGCTCTGAACCACAGGCCGAGGAAGCCTACTCGATGCGACTTCAACGCGATCGCGACCTGGGTCGTTGAGCCAGCAACTGTTTAGCCGCTAAATTTCTACGGTCCGTTTCAGCAAACTCACCCGCTGTCACCCTGGCCAGTGCACGTTTCCGTTGACCAAAAAGGAGGCCCTGACCGCGAGGTCAGGGCGGTTCAGCGCAAAAACGCGCACGCTGTCTGGGACATGCGTCTCAGCAGAAATGCTAGCACGTGGCCATGGCCCCCGGCTGCACGCCAGGTGAGAGGCACGTAGCTCAATCGGTTCGGTTTAGCCGCTAAACACCAAGTTCAGAACACGTTTATCCGAACCCGTGGATATGTGGATGATCGCTTCGCGACCACCCGGCTCGCTGCGCTCGACCCGTGGACAACCGCTGATGGACAAACGGTGGGCAGGCTCCGCCTGACCACGCGCTTGACCACAGAGTATGCCCACCGGCTTCCCGCGCTTCTCCCACATACCCACCGGCCCCTACGAATTCCCAGATTTAAGAAGTCACTTCAAAACAGAGGGGCTAGCCAATCGTTGTTGTCCAATAGGGAGAGAGCAATACCACTACGCCTTACTGGTAACTGAAGCGTAATCCCAGCAGCATATCCTTCCGATCGAACAGTTAAAGCCCGCTGTTTTCGTACATCCATCGTTCTAGCATCGAAATGTCAATGGAGGCTACTGTGGGATCTGGCATAAAACTCGTTTTAACCGCCGTAATGGTGAGTGTGACTTCCACTGCCCTTGCTCAAAAGGTACAAGAAAATGCCATCATGAATTCTGACGGGTCACGGACGATTCTCCGATCACAACAGTTGCCTGACGCGAACGAACGGAGGGCCCGCTGGTGCGCAGAACGCGGTGGCGTCGATGTCACCAACGAAGGCGACCTGACGTTGAGCGCCGGTGCTGAAGATGCAGTGGTCTGCGCGTACTCGGGTGATCAAAAGGCCGGCTTTAGTGGCGCTTACATCCCGAAGAAAGGGGAGCAGATGCCCAATGCTATCGCCCCAGATCCCAGCATTAGAAAGGCGCCCTCGCTTATCCCGGAAGAGCACCCAGCTCCTGAGCCTGAGGATTCGGCCAAATCTCCGTCTTCGTCCTTTGGTCAACAGATGTTCGCGGTACCGAGCATCAGCGTTTTTCCGAACGGCGGCTATACCATTGCTGTGAGCGAGCTGTTCTGGCCCGCGTCCTACGCCATCTTTCACGATTACCCGGCGGGCACTAGAGGCAGCGTGAAGTCCGAGATTCTGCAGCTGAATTGCAACTGGCTCTGGCAGGGCAACATCACCGAAGGCAGGCACCAAGTTGACGGATTTGTCGCCTGCACCGGGCCAGCCGCCCCGGGTGTCGTGCAAACCAAAATGGAGGCTTGCGCTGGTCTGTGCGCCCGGGGAACAAACTCCTTTGTTGTGGTGCCGCGTAGTTAAGGCTGGCCTCATAAACGACGATGTCGGCCATGATTGTTGCGATAGTGGCTCGGCGCAACTCGTGGTCAATAAGGAGGCCCTGACCGCGAGGTCAGGGCCGTTCATCGCCATAGGCGCACGCTGTCGAGTCGTGCGTCTTAACGAGAATCCCTGTACGTGTTCATGGCGTCCTAATTGCACGCCACGCGCCAAGCTGGCGGCACATCGGGCTCGGTTGAACTGCCAAACTCCATACTCAAAACACGTCTATCCGAACCCGTGGATATGTGGATGATCGCTGCGCGACCACCCGGCACGCTTCGCCCGGCCCATGGACAACCGCTGATGGACAAACGGTGGACAGGCTCCGCCTGACCACGCGCTTGTCCACAGGGTATGCCCACCGGCTACCCAGGCTTCTCCGACATACCCACCGGCCCCCATCAAGCGGCCTTGAGATAAATACCGCCAAAACAGGCCCTGTAGGTACTACTGGCTCGTCGTTCCGTGGAAGCCAAGCCAAGCGGGTAAGTCGCCAAAGCTGCGGCCGCCGTCCGCCGATAAGTCCGCGGCCAAATCGGGTCTCAGGTGAGGCGGGCGATAGGCCGCACTTCTAGCCGACTCCTGTCGACCCAAGAAGGACGATCGATTTCTCCGAAAGCGGTCGCTCATCGTGAAAAAAGCTGCTAGCTATCCCCGCGCAGTAGTTTTGGCGCCTCCGCTAAAGCTTCAAAAGTTAACGATTTCCGGGGCGGCACCTGTCTTAGAGCTTATCCTCGGTGTCCTTGCGAGAAAATACGCCAAACTTGAACGACGATTCGCCCCAAATGCTACCAACTCTTCGAGGCTAAATTCGATCCAGCATGTGAAGCTGCCCTTCGATCCTGCCTAGTTGTATTCGTCCAGAATCTTTGTCGCGGATCAGCTTGAAGCCATTAAACAACGATCGGGACAAATATGGCTTTGGGGTCTTTTTCTTTTAGATTGAAACTCAATGATCCACTGACTATTCCTGCGCCTTCCTTTCGGATGATCATATTGTGTTTTTTTAGGGCAATTCCTTGCCCAGTCAGCCATCGGAGTACCTTGTTCGCTTCCTCCCGGATTAGTGGTTCACTTGCGTTTCCATGGTGCCGAGTAAAGTAATGTTCCACAGAACCAGCGACAACGTCAGTGGCACTAAGAAGGTCAAGATGTCGAGGATCTTTTTCTTTAAATGGAACTCCACCGCCAATGGTCCCTAACTCATGCTTGCAATAGTGTCCAAGTGAATTTCCGAATAGTTCAAGCACCTTCAGGTGCTGTGCTTTAGTTGGTGCGATCGAATCGTTATCAGTCATCCAAAATACGTTTTGACCCGGGCGTGATAATAGGGCTACTAAGTAAGCTGGGAAGTGCACAATGCGTACTATTTTTTCTGCTACTTCGGGCTTCCAAGACCCAAGGCCTGAATCCTCTAGTGTCTTTTGAAGGAGTTGCTGCGTACTTTTTGTCTGATCTCCAAAAATCGAACCAATGGATTTTTCAATTACGACAGTGAGAAGTAGACCATTGACGCAATTACCAAGATTGGCTAGATAATTATCTAGTGATCGACTTATCGGGCCGTAGCGAAAGTCCTTGAAGGATATTTCTTTAAATGGATCATTGAGTTTAAATTTCTCACGAGTTTGCTGCATGGCTTTATGGAAATGTCCAGTTTGATTCCACGCGCAAATAAGAAAGCTATATGTTAGGTACTTGCTATCGTGACTTTCTCCCCCATAATCGGAATAGATCGCCATACTGAGGTTTTCATCTCGCAGATTAGGAAGGAGTAGTTCTTTTCTAAATTCTTGCGCGATTAACTGTTTTTGGTATTCCCAGATAAACCATGGATAATTGTCGCCGCCAGGAATAACATTAAGGTTTGCGCCTTGTAGGGTTAGTTTTTGTGCATAATCACGCAGCGCCTTATGTGCTCCATTTTGCAAGGCTCGCTTTTGTGAGCCAAGTATCTGAACTGATTTGGCTATTTCATTCAGCTTGAAAAAATTCATACTTAATTTTCTGCGACCGATGTCGTTGGTTAATGTGAGGTGACGTGATAAACAGGAGCATGGCAGCTAGTCGCTGCATGACCTGCTTTAGAAATCAAGCTGTTCCGGGGTAAGGCTGAGCGTTGTAGCGATTTTTTCTCGGCTCGTCTTGCGTAAGACCGCGCAAATATTCTGAGGTTAATTCCGAATGCCAGCAAAAATCCTCGTTTCTTATCCATATTTCTGATCTCGACCTCCTCCGCAGTCGCCTTGTGGACGATCTAGCAGCCTAGAACGTGCGTCCGTAACTGGCCGGGAGCCGACTATCTCGGACGTCGGCTTCCGACCCAAAGCGGCCACCCCGCCCGAGGCGGACTTTGCTTTGTGTGCTCTACGTCAGCAAGTGACCATCGAGGGGAGCCAGCACCGGAAAGCAGAAAACTCCTCGCTGTCGGAGTTCGAATACCGCCGATGCGGCAGCTTCCAATACTGCGCGTGGTATGCAGAGCTGAGTTCGCGCTTGATCCTTGTCCCCGAATATCTCTGCCGTGATTCGGTATTCCGCCAAAGCTGGAGCGGCTTCTACCACCAGTTCATTCAGTAGATCCACATACTCGGTGGCCAGGATGGTCTTCATTTCGGTCATGTTGTACTGCTCCGTTCGGTCCGGCATGTCGCTCTGAGGACGGGTTTACGCCATTGTTGAGATATCCCATGACGAGTAGATGACGGGATTGCAGTCGGTGGCTCAGCAGGTTTGGTGCCATGGCATATCTGAACAGTGCCGCCGTGAGGGGCCTTTGCTCTGGTGGTGGGGGCGATTCCATGCAGCGCGGCGACTCCCATCGCCTGCGCGGCCGGGCTGTCCTTCGGACTTTGTCCGAGGCGGATATTCCTTCCAACCGGCCCCGTCCGACCCCACGCGGTCAGCGCGTGGAGGAGACTGTGCCGCCGTGTAGCTACCCAGTTCAGATTAGCTCTCATCCGCGCTTTGTCAGTTCTCGACTGTGCCGGGTAAATGCGGCTTAGGACGGGGAGACCTCGAGAAGGTAAAGGGAATGACCACTTTCGAGACGAAATCCCGGTTTGGCCCTGGACGGCCCGGCTGACACCACGTTGCCCATATTGCTCGCACCGCGAAATCCTGAAGTTTCGCGTGCCGGCTGAAGCTCTTTCCGTTCGCTTCGGCTAGGGGCCTGATAGGAACGAAAGTGCCATCAGAGAATCCGGCGGCGAGAATAGCCACGGTTTCGTCTGCCCCATCAGGCTTGGGCACCGTGCCGCCCAGGAATGAACTGAAAGAACTTTCATGTGAGACAAGCCAGCGAAGAAATGAGACATTGGCGCAGACGCGTGGGGCATAAGGGGCCGGTCGTCGATCTCACCCACCCGCACAATCCGCATTCATAACGGGCTGAAAACTTGTGGACTTGATACCGGCGTAGCCGGGATTGTTCTCAAAATGTCTAAGGCGTGATGGCGGAGATCTCGGAGCCTTCAAGACCCATGCCCGCCGTCAAACCCCGGGCGCCGAAAGGCACGGCAAAAACGTCCTGGGAAAGAAGGCCGGGCATTCTGGCTCGGCCATGGACTGCGCGAGGGAGCCATGAAACTGGCTGCCCGCCCTCTGATTGCGTTGAGCATGGCACTGGGATATTCCATGCCGTGCTCGCCGAAAGCAGCTTGCCAGTCAGCTGGGTTGATGAGCAAGTAGTCGGACTCGTCGCCCGCATAGTTGCGGGTCAGTGCAAGCTCTTACGTATGGGGCCTCTGGGATCACGGGAAAGGTTGAAAAATCGGCCAGCCTGCGGCCAGAGTTGATTCGAGTTTCAGCGACATCGTCAGCGATGTCGACCTGACGTTCATGGGCGCCATTGAGGCCCGCTTCGAGCGTTTCAGCTTGGTTGACGTACACGGAGGCTTCGGCACAGGGGAACCCGCCATATGGCCGACTGAGTAGGCGCGTCGACATCACGCCCACATCCTCCGGGTTTTTTTGCGTCTGGAACGAAGTGCTGGAAAGTGGCAAGGTTCATCTGGCCGTGATCGGCGGCGGGCGGCTCTGGCACGCCAGAACAAAACTATTGTTGAAAGGCGGTGCGCTTGACGGCCGAGGCGAGCGTGACCGCGCGACGTGGATTGATGCGGTGGCCGGATTGCGTGGCCAGTAAGGGCTGAGTGAACACTGGTATCTGCCCGTTTGACGTGAGCTCCCGGCGGAATTTACACCGCGGCTTTCGCGAACCAACTCACAAATTCGGTGCAGAGGAAGGCGCCGAATTCCGCTGGACCTTGCGTCTTGACCGTGAGCCCCTGGCGGGCATAGGGCTGGCCGAGCTGGCCGCGTGCCGGTTGGTGTTGTACAGCCGGAACACCCCGTCCGGACGGCTGGTCGCAGCCGCTTTCCAACGGGCGGGGGTTGCTTGGAACGCGTCGGTTGACATCGTCCGCGCGGAGCTTGCCTGCGCGCTGGCGCGGGCCGGTGCGGGCGTCGCTAACGTGGATAAGTTTTCGGTTGGCGGGTCGGGATGGCCGGGCGTGGTAGTTCGCCCGCTGCGCGAATCGATATCGGTGGCATTGAACTCGGCCCGATCACGCTTCGATACGCTCAGCTGTCACGTGCAGCGATTCATGCGTGTGTTGAAGGAGCACACCCGTCACGCCATGCCCGAATCCCGTGCTGCGGCGCGCGAGGGTTCCGGTTTCTAGGCTCTGCTGTCGTCGCTGACCGCGGCTGAAGGCTCTATGCGCATGGGCTTGCCGCCGTGCTCCTTTGGGGGATGGTGGGCCCGGCTCAGCAGGCGCAACTCGCTCAGAACGAGGCGTAGCAATGGGGAACGCAGGTCGCCCTGGCGGACATATACGCCGACCGAACGAGAGATCGCGCCATGCAGGTGGCTTTTTCGGACGCCCCGTTGCGTGGAGTTGTCCAGAGATGATTCGGGCAGTAGTGCGATACCGCAGTTGTGCTGCACGAAGCGCGCAATGGTGTTCAGGTCGCGCAGGGAATAGACCGGATTAAAAGGCTCGGAAGCAGCTTGAAAGGCGCGGTCGGTAAGGCTCCGCACGCTCGTTCCGGGGGGCATGCTGATCAAGGGCAGCCGCGCCAGTTTCGCGGGTATCCAATGACGAACGTCGGGCTTCATTTGCGCACTATGGAATAGAGCAAAAGGTTCAGCGAACAGCTCTTCATAGACGAGGTCAGAGGCGTCTTCGTCCCGTAGGGTGGTGATGGCAATGTCCACTTGTCGATCGCGGAGCAGTTGCAGCGCTTCGCTCGCGATGGAATCGAAGAATTCAACCTCGATTCTAGGCTGCTTGCTCGCCAAGCATCCGATAAGCAATGGGACGAGTGAGGCGGCAAGCGTGGGTAGTGCCGCCACTGACACCCGGTTGTTGCGGTCCCTTAGTCGCTGAGTCAGTTCATGCATGCCCTTTTCGTGTTGGGTCATGAGCCGGCGGGCAATTCCGAGAATGTGCTGGCCTTCGCGAGACAGGCGCACCGAGCGTGTGGTGCGCTCGAAGAGTTTTATGCCCAAGGTTTCTTCGGTGTCCTTCAGCAATTTGCTGAGCGTCGGCTGCGTGACGTGGAGGATCTCGGCGGCCCTTTGAAAATTCAGCGTTTCGGCCAGCAGAACAAAAATGCGCAGTTGTCTCGGCGTTAGATTCATTCTTTTTGTCTACCAATGTTATCCAAATCGGAACTTAACCTCGGCGTTTCGTGGCCTTAGCCTCTGCATTACTGACTATCTCTGGAGGTGCGATGTTTCGCCTTGATGGAAAAGTGGCGCTTGTTACCGGATGCGGAACGCTGGGTGATGGTTGGGGCAACGGCAAAGCCGCTGCCGCCGTCCTGGCCAAACAGGGCGCGAAAATTTACGGATGCGACCTGAACATCGAAGCGGCGCGCCAGTGCGCCGAGGCGGTGGCCGCCGAAGGGGGTGTGATCACCGTCAAGCAGTGCGATGTCACGGATGCCGACCAGGTCGCAGATCTGGTGCGATCGTGCATAGACACCTATGGGCGCATTGACGTCCTTGTAAACAACGTTGGCCGTTCTGAGCCTGGCGACCCCGTGTCGATGTCGCAGGATACTTGGGACGATCAGATCCAGATTAATTTGACTTCCGCATTCCTGTGCTGCAAGCACGTTATACCTGTCATGAAGAGCGCTGGTGGAGGCTCGATTATCAACATTTCCTCCATCGCAGGGTTACGCTATGCGGGCAAACCCCAGGTCGGCTACGCAGCGGCCAAGGCGGCGCTGATGCAGATGACGGCCACTACTGCCGTGATCTATGCGGGTGACGGGGTAAGGCTGAATTCCGTGGTCCCCGGATTGATGTTCACGCCACTTGTGGAGCGCCTGGCCCAGAAATATGCAAAGGGCGACTACGAAGGCTTCGTGGCGCACCGGCACGCCCAGGTGCCTTCAGGCCGGATGGGCGATGCGTGGGATGTGGCCCATGCCGTGGCCTTCCTGGCGAGCGATGAAAGCCGCTACATCACTGGGCAGCAAATTGTGGTGGATGGTGGTATCACCATGGCCACCCGCTGATCGGAAGCCACGCGATGACTGACAACAAGCACGTGGGCGAGGGGCGCCTGGCCGGCAAGGTGGCGGTGGTATTTGGGGCCGGCTGCGTCGGCCCCGGGTGGGGGAATGGACGCGCGATCTCCGTGCGCTTTGCTCAGGAAGGCGCGCGAGTGGTGGCGGTGGACAAACGGCCCGAATCGCTGCCCGAGACCTTGGAACTGGCGGGCGCTTTCCGGGCGAACATTGAAACCCGCATCTGCGACGTTGAAGACTCGGCCCAGGTGGCCCACCTGGTCGACATGGTGGTTCAGCGCCACCGCAGAATCGACATTTTGGTCAACAACGTCGGGGGGCCCATACCCGGCGGCGCGACGTCGCTGTCTGAAGCCGATTGGCAGCGGCAGCTCAGCCTGAACCTGACGTCGGTGTTCACCACGTGCCAGCACATCCTGCCCATTATGGAATCGCAAGGCGCAGGCGCGGTCGTCAATGTTTCTTCAACCTCCGCCATTCGATGGACTGGGGCGCCACAGGTCGGATATGCGGCCGCCAAGGCGGGCGTAACCCAGTTCGGCCGCGTGGTCGGCGTGGAATACGCCAAGAAAGGAGTGCGCATAAACACTGTTTTGCCGGGTCAGCTGCATACACCATTGGTGGATGCCTTCCTGGCCGGCCAGCAGTCCGCCGGCGATATCGAGGTCCTGCTGGAGCGTCGTCGACGGCGCATTCCGCTGCCGCTTTCCGGAGACGGCCGGGATACCGCCAACGCCGTCCTGTTTCTGGCCTCGGACGAGGCGCGCTTTATCACAGGCACCGAACTGGTGGTGGATGGGGGCATGAGTGCCCGGTGTGACTGACAACTGACAAAAGGAGACGCCAAGATGGCGCGAATCGAGTACGCGGATACTTCAAGGCCGGAAACGCGGCCGCTTGTGGAACGGATCGAACGGGAACGGTCAAGCCTGCCGAATCTGTATCGGATGCTGCTGAACAGCCCCCCGGTTGCGCAGGGCTGGCTGGCGTATCTGACCGCAATACGGCAACAGAGCGGATTGCCTGCAAAGCTGCGGGAAATGCTCATTCTGCGGGTCGCTGTGCTGAACCAGGCGGACTATGAGTTCGAGCAGCACTTGCCCGTCGCCTTGCGGGCGGGATGTAGCCAAGTCCAGGTGGAAGGGTTGAAAGCCGGCGACTTTACAGCGTTGGATGCGGGCGAGCGCGCGGCGATGCGGTATTGCGACGAGATGACGCGCGACATCCGCGTCCAGGACGCCACGTTCGCGGCGGTGCGGGAGGCTTTCGACGACAAGGAAATCGTGGAGATAACGGCCACTGTCGCCGCCTACAACATGGTGTCGCGTTTCCTGGAGGCGATCCAGATCGATCACGAATAGACGGCGCATTCGATAGCCGACGAATAACAACACAAGGAGACAAACATGTACGGACTCAAAGGATTGGGCGGCGCTTTGGCGTGCTTGACGCTGGGCTTTGCCTTGAGCGCTCCGGCTCACGCCGGATGGCCGGAAAAGCCGGTGCAGTTGGTTATTCCGTTTGCTCCCGGCGATACCGACCAGATGCTACGGCCCATCACTGAGAGAATGGGACAGTACCTGGGCCAGCCGATCGTGATGAACTACAAGCCAGGCGCGGGGGGGGGTATTGGCGCCGCCTATACGGCGTCGGCTGCGCCGGACGGCTATACCATCGTGGGAAGCTCGCCTGGGGCGCTGGTGGTGGTGCCGCTGGCCAACAAAGAGATCAAGTACACGACGGAATCGTTTGCACCGGTCGCTGCGATTTCGCTGGGCGGCATGATGATCGTGGCGTCCGGCAAATCCAAGTACAAAACGCTGGCCGACGTTGTTGCCGATGCGAAGGCGCGCCCCGACGGCATTTCCTACGGCACGTCGGGCGCCATGGGCATCAGCCATCTGCTCGGAGAGACCTTTGCGTCGGAGGCGAAGGTCCAGTTGCGGCACATTCCGTTCCAGGGCAGCACCCCAGCCGTAACTGCATTGCTGGGCGGACATACCGACATCGCCGTATCCGCCGTGGGGCCGGCCCAGGCGCATATCCAGTCCGGCGCCTTGCGGCCGTTGGCGATCTTCAGCAGTAAACGGCTGGCGGCCTATCCGGACGTGCCGACCTTGCGCGAGCTGGGCTACGACGTCGGCAGTCCCACCCTATATGGGATCGTGGCTCCGAAGGGCACGCCGCCGCAGTTGATCGATGCCTTGTATCAGGCCGCTCGCAAGGTGATCGCCGATCATGGCGACGAAGTGAATAAGACCTTGGGCACAATAGGCGCGGAGATCAGCGTCCTAAGTCCGCAGGATTACAGCGCCTATCTGCAGGAGCAGCGCGCGCTGTTTTCCAAGGCAATCAGCCTGATCCGGGAATGATAAACGGCGTGAATGACCAACCACGGCTCAAGAAAAGGAGCGGATTGTGACGCAGAAAGCAAACTATATCGACGGCGAATGGGTGAATGGCAACGCGACGATCACGAGCCTGAATCCCGCCGATCCCCAGGATGTGATCGGGATATACGCCAGCGCGGACGAGGCTCAGATGCGGCAGGCGGTAGCGGCCGCGCGCGCCGCCGCACCCGGCTGGGAGCGCAGCGCCACCCAAGTGCGCAGCGACCTCCTGTTCCGTGTCGCCAACGAAATCCTGTCGCGCAAGGAAGAGCTTGGTGCCCTGATATCGCGTGAAGCCGGCAAGACGACGGCCGACGCGCAAGGCGAGGTCGTGCGCGCGGGGCAGGTATTCCAGTTCTTCGCGGGCGAGGCGGTCCGGTATGGCGGGGAGAGTCTGCCGTCCGTGCGCCCGGACATCGGGGTGCAAATCAGCAGGCACCCGGTCGGCGTGGTGTCCATGATTACACCGTGGAACTTTCCGATCGCGATTCCTGCCTGGAAGATCGCACCGGCAATCGCCTTCGGCAACACGCTGGTGCTCAAGCCTTCCGAGTACACGCCGGGGGTGGCCTGGGAATTGTTTGCCATCCTGGAGCGCGCCGGCTTGCCCAAGGGAGTCGCAAATCTTGTCAACGGCGAAGGCGCAGCTGCCGGCCGGGCTTTGCTGGACGGCGTGGACGCGGTGAGCTTTACGGGTAGCGTCGCCACCGGCCGAAAGATTGCCGCGGCGGCATCGGAGAGAATGATTCGAGTTCAGCTGGAGATGGGAGGTAAGAATCCGCTAGTCGTGCTCGACGATGCCGATCTAGAGGTGGCCGTGGAGTGCGCGCTGAATGGCGCGTTCTACTCGGCGGGTCAGCGCTGCACCGCAAGCAGCCGATTGATCGTAGTGGACGGCATCCATGACCGATTCGTGCAGGCCCTAACCGCAAGAATGCGCGCGCTGGTCGTAGGTGATCCGAAAGATTCGGCGACCCAGATCGGCCCGGTCATCAACGCCCCGCAACTGGAAAAAATTCTGGGATACATCGAAATCGGATGCGGTGAGGGTGCCACCGTGGCAGAGGGCGGCAAACGCGTAGCGGCCGCGACTGCCGGCCACTTTGTGCGCCCGACGCTATTCACCGAAAGCAGTAATGCGATGCGCATCAATCGCGAAGAGATCTTCGGGCCGGTCGCGGCCGTTATCCGGGTGTCAGGCTACGAAGAGGCTCTTCAGGTTGCCAATGACACGCCATTCGGTCTGTCATCGGGCATATGCACCACGTCGCTCAAGTACGCAAACCACTACCGCCTTAATGTGCGCAGCGGACTGACGATGGTGAACCTGCCTACCGCCGGTCTGGACTACCACGTCCCCTTCGGTGGCGTGAAAGCGTCCAGTTTAGGGCCGCGAGAACAGGGACGCTACGCCGTGGACTTCTACACCTCGACCAAGACGGCCTATATAGGCTACTGATCGATCATCCGCGCCATGCAGCTACCCGCCTTTCCGGCGGGTTTCTGTCGTGGCGCGGCCGACGTGCGCGGGTACGCAGGCACAGTCCCCGTGGGCTCGTTAGAAGCCAGGCCACCTGGCACGCCGCCTCAGTTCTGATACGAAGATGCTATCGCCCCAGGGGCATTTCGGTATTGGACCTCGAATCACGTTCTTCGCAAAATAGCTACGGCATTCATGTGTCATTGCCAGCGATGACCCGAGGGCGCGGCGTCGAATAGAACTTCGTCGTGGTTGTACAGCACTTATAAACACTATTAAGCGTGGAGACAACGATGGGATTTAATAGAAGAGTAGGGATGTTGGCTTTGGTCGGCGGCCTTATCGTGGCCGGATCGGCGGCCGCGCAGTCGCCCAAGCCGGTGAACATTGGCGTGATGAGCGACATGTCGGGCCTCTACTCGCAAATTGGGGGTCGAGGCTCCGTGGTGGCCGCGCAAATGGCCGTGGACGACTTTGGCGGTGAGATTTTCGGCCGCCCGATCAAAGTGTTGTCGGCGGACCATCTGAACAAACCCGACATTGCCGCGGCGCGAGCGCGCGAATGGGTGGATCGCGACGGTGTCGTCATGATGACCGACGTGCTGGGGTCCGCGACAGGCATCGCCGTCCAGAACCTCTTGGCGGAGAAGAACTTTGTCATCATGAACACTGGCACTGCCTCGTCCGCCATCACGAACAAAGAATGCTCGCCGTATAGCACTCATTGGTCGTACGACACCCAGGCAATCGCGGCGTCAAGCGCCGCTGCGACCCTGAGCGAGCAAGGCGATTCCTGGTTTTTCATTACGGCGGACTATGCGTTCGGCCACATGCTCCAGGCTGACGCCACGAAAGTATTGACGAAAGGCGGCGGTAAGGTCGTTGGCACGGTCAAGCACCCGTTGAACAGCAGCGACTTTTCTTCGTACATCCTGCAAGGCCAAGCCTCGGGCGCCAAGGTAATCGTCTTGGCCAATACGGGTGGAGACGCGACCAACGCCATTCGACAAGCCAAAGAGTTCGGCGTGATCAGCTCAGGCCAGAAGGTTGTGCCTTTGCTGATCTTCGACAGCGATATCAAGGGCTTGGGGCTGGACGTCGTGCAAGGCGTCAAGTACACGACGGGCTTCTATTGGGATTACGACGACCGCACGCGGGAATGGTCCAAGCGCTTCTTCGAAAAGCACCGCGCGCAGGCCAGCATGGTGCAAGCGGCGACCTACTCGGCGACGTTGGCGTACTTGCAGGCGGCAAAGGCAGTGGGCAGTTTCGATCGGGATAAGGTGATGGCGAAACTGCGCGAAACGCCCATCGACGACGTGTTCGCGCGAAATGCGACACTGAGGGAAGACGGGCTGCTCGTGCACGACATGTACATGGCACAGGTCAAAACGCCTGGCGAGTCGAAAGGGGAGTGGGATATCGCCAAGGTGATCAAGGTGATACCGGGCAACGAAGCGTTCGCTCCGATTTCCGAGAGCCTGTGCCCCTATCTGAAGCGGGGCTGAATCGGCGGTAGCCCAAGAGCTGGATGAGCGGCGTAGCCGCATGCGCCAGCTCTTGGTCCCGATAATGGGATCCGCGAAGACTCACGAACGCGGATCTTCGAATGGACAGTAAGGAGAATTCAGTGGAAAAGATTGGTTTCGTCGGGCTCGGAAGAATGGGAAAGTCGATGGCGTTGAATCTGCGCCGAGCGGGCTTCGAGATGACGGTGTTCGACATCAATGTCAGTTCGTCGGATGAGCTCGTGGCGGCGGGCGCGGTCAGATCGCCGGATATTCCAACCTTGGCGCGAGAATCGGACATCATCATTACGATGTTGCCTTCTTCCAAGGAAGTTGAGTTGATCGTGCTGGGACAGGACGGGGTGCTGGCTCACGCCCGTCCGGGCGCGCTGATCATGGACATGAGCACGATCGATCCGCTGGCTACCGACAGATTGCACGCGCTTGCGGCCGAAGCGGAGATCCGCTGGGTCGATGCGCCGGTGGGTCGGCTGGCGGAACACGCAGACCGCGGGGAGTCCTTGTTCATGGTCGGCGCGGCCGAGGCTGACTTTCAACGCGTCAAGCCGCTGCTCGACGCAATGGGCAGCACGATTTACCACTGCGGCCCGGTGGGCACTGGCGGAAGGACGAAACTGGTGAACAATTTTGTCGCTGTTTCTCTATGCCAGATCAATGGTGAAGCGCTGGCCTTGTCGCAGCGCTTTGGGCTGGACATCACGAAAACGCTGAAAGTGCTTTACGGGACCTCGGCCACCAATGGACAGCTTCGGATGAACTTTCCGAACAAGGTGCTGGCCGGCCATACGGAACCGGGGTTTACGATTGACTTGGCCCATAAGGACATGTCGTTGGTGGTGACCGCTGCTCACGCCGCTCGGGTGCCGATGCCGGTGGCGGCAGCGGTCCATGAATCGTTCAGCCTGGCGCGGGCGGCCGACTTCGGGGGCGTAGACTTCTCTTGCATCGCTGATGCGCTCTGCGAGTTGGCAAATATCGAGAAGCCCAGGGTGCCGGAAGGGTGGCGGCCGGATTGACCCTCGCGCCTCTGGAGGCTGCGCGATTTCAATGCCGCGCTAAGCCGGCGTAAGCGTACGCAGGTGACGCCAGTCAGCTTCGACCGGCGTCACTGGCTTCGTCTTCGACTCTGCGCGCAACTAGATCGGCGACCTCCCGGAAGGGCTGTCTTGCGCCTTTGGCGATCATGACACGCTGTTCTCGCCGTCAAGTGCTGCGCAACGCCGGCGGCGCCGGCGCTGCTTGCGGCCCAAGGCCGGCAGGCCAATTGACCGCTCCGCTGCAGCGTATCCCAGGATCGCCGGGCAATCCCGCCCGGCACTGGAGATCCAGCTATGCAGTATTCCATCGCGTTCAACACCAACAACCAAGCCGCGGGCGCGCTCTTCGTACAGGATTCCGCTGGCGCGGTGCGACCGGCTGCGCCGAAAGAGATCCTCGCTGCAGCACGCGAGGTCGTCCTGCAGGAGATCCAGCGGGGACAGCTTATGAATTCGCCGAAGCTCGTGCGCGAGTTCCTGCAGCTGCGATTGAACCGAAGCCTGGAGCACGCGTCTTTCGAAAGATGGCGCTATGTTGGGCGGAATCTCGGGACTTCGAGAATTCGCTAATACGGGGTCACTAGCCGACCCTATCATTCTGAAAGGGACGCCTCCAGCAGAGCACTTTCGAATTTAGGCTGCAAAAAAGGTCCAAGATCGACCGTGCCGTCTTCGATGAGTTCGTATGTGCTGACCTGAACCCCCACGCGACGGGCGGCCTCGGCTTTCGAGTGGCCACGCCAATGCCTCCATGCCCTCATCTCCGTCCAGTCATGGGAAAACATAAGGTATTGGATCATTGCTGGCGTCGGGCAGGCATTCCGCCGTGCGAGTAGGAAAAGAGACTGTCGAGCCGATGTACTGAGAAAAGTTGTTTTTTCGATCGCAATGAACGTGTAGTAGCAGGGAATGCCGGATGGCGTCGTATGGGTATTGGCAACATCGCTCATGGTCAGCTCCCAGGATTGCACTCGCGCCACCTAGTCTTGCCGGGTGTCTTCGTACCAGCCGCCGCCCATCACTTTGTAGAACGTCACCTGATTCGTGAAGCGCGACAGGCGCGTCGCAATGAGTGTCTTCTGTGCGCTGTAGAGCGAGCGTTGCGAGTCGAGCACGTCCAGGTAGCTTGCAACGCCGCGGTCATAGCGCACGGTAGACAGTCGATAGCTTTGTGCCGTCGCGTCTGTAAGTGCTTCCTGAGCTTGTAAGCGGCGAACCAGTGTCTCGCGTTCGATCAGCGCATCAGACACCTCTCGGAATGCCGTCTGAATGGACTTCTCGTATTGCGCAACATTGATATCGCGGCTGATCTCGGCGACGTCCAAGTTTGCACGGTTTGCCCCACCGTCGAAGATCGGAATTGAAATCTGCGGAATAAAGGTCCAACTGCCTGACCCACTTTTGAATAGATTGGACAAGCTTGCGCTGCTGCTGCCCGCCGTGGCGGTCAAGCTTATGCTAGGGAAGAACGCAGCCCTGGCGGCGCCTATGTTGGCGTTGGCCGCACGTAGCGTCCGCTCTGCTTCAAGGATGTCTGGGCGCTGCTGCAGGAGATCCGACGACACTCCCGCGGGAATATGGGCCAGCACATTTGCATCGGCATTGGAAGTTGGGGGTAAGGCCGATGGTAGGAGTTCATCGGGTATGTCATGACCAACGAGCATGCCCAGCAGGTTACGGTCCTGCGCCACTTGAGATACATAGGTTTCCATCTCCACTCGTGCGCTTTCCACTGTGGTCTGCGCCTGGCGTAACGTCAACGCCGTTGCCAGGCCCAGATCGAACCTGCGCTGGGTCAGCTTGTAACTGGCGCTCTGGCTGGCCAGCGTTTCGCGGGAAAGCGTGAGCAGGTCCTGGTCGGCCGCCAGTGTCAGATAGGCTGTCGCGACTTCGGCAATCAAGCTGATATGTGTGCTGCGGCGGGCCTCCTCGGTCGATAGATAGGTCTCCAGCGCCTGCTCGTTCAGACTTCGAACGCGGCCAAACAAATCGAGTTCGTAGGAGCTGAAACCGAGCGTCGCGCTGTATGTATGGGATGTGGTCGGGGTTCCGGTCATAGAAAGATCTCCCGGCGTGCGACTGCTGTTGCCGCTACCCGAGGCGTCAATCGACGGGACAAGGTTGGCGCGCTGTACGCGATACTGTGCTCGGGCCTTGTCTACGTTGAGCGCCGCAACTCGAAGGTCTCGATTGTTCTTCAAGGCAAGTTCAATCAGGCTTTGAAGTTGGGCGTCAGTAAAAACCTGCCTCCATCCGACCTGTGCCACGGGCGTATTGGGCCGGTCGCCATCAGCGTGGGAGAAATTGCCAGGCACGGGTGATGCGGGTCGCTCATAAGCTGGCATCATGCTGCAGCCGGCGGACAACAATGTCAGTGTGAGAACGACAGGGGCGAAGAAAATATGAGACATGTCAGACGCCTTGGGAATCGTTGGCAGGCAGTGCGGTGTCAGGTGTCGGCTTGCGCTTGATGAGCCCGCAGACCAGCACGAAGAACAAGGGAACATAGAAAATCGCCAAGATGGTTCCCGAAAGCATTCCGCCGATCACTGCCGTACCCAGGGCATGTTGTGCCCCTGCGCCTGCGCCACTGCCCAGGACCAGTGGCAGCACTCCGAGAATGAAGGCCAGTGACGTCATCAGGATCGGACGCAAACGCATGCTTGCGGCCACCAACGCGGATTCCGTCAAACTCTTGCCTGCCTCGTACTGCTCCTTGGCGAATTCCACGATCAGGATTGCGTTTTTCGATGCCAGTCCGATGGTGGTCAGCAAGCCCACCTGGAAGTACACATCGTTCATCTTCCACGTGAGGATGGCACCCATCAGTGCTCCCAGCACCCCAAGAGGAACTGCGAGGATGACTGAAAACGGAATGGACCAACTTTCATATAGTGCAGCCAGGCACAGGAAAACTACCAGTATTGCCAGTCCATATAGAACGCCGGTTTGGCCGCTGGATGCCTTCTCTTGCCGCGACAGGCCTGTCCATTCATAGCCGATGCCCGCTGGTAGTTTGGCCGCGGCTGCTTCAACGATCGCCATGGCCTGCCCACTGGATGCGGCACCCGGCGCTGCCATGCCTAGAATTTCGACGGATGGTACGCCGTTGTAGCGTTCCAGCCTTGGTGAACCCGACGCCCAACTGGCCGTGGAGAACGAATTGAAGGCAATCATGGCGCCGGTGTTGTTGCGCACGTACCAGCGGTCTATGTCCTCGGGCGCCATGCGAAAGGGCGCATCGCCTTGCAGCATGACTTTCTTGACGCGGCCCTTGTCGATAAAGTCATTGACATAGGTACTGCCCCAAGCGGTCGAGAATGTGTTGTTGATGTCGTCGATGGAAACGCCCAATGTTTCCGCTTTGTGCGGGTCAATTTCCAGCCTGAACTCAGGTGCATCATCTTGCCCGTTTGGACGAACCGCCACTAGCCGCTTGTCTTGGGAAAGCTCGGCCAGCAACTGATTGCGCGCCTGCATCAGCACGTCATGCCCCAGGTTGGCGCGGTCTTGCAGCATGAGGTCAAAGCCGGTCGCGTTGCCAAGTTCCGATACGGCGGGCGGTGCAAACGCAAACACCTTCGCATCGCGAATACTGGCGAAGAAGGCGCCCGCTTTGGCGGCTACGTCCGCAGCGGTCTGCCCTGGACCTGTGCGCTCGTCCCATGGGCGCAGTTTGATAAATGCAAACCCCACATTCTGACCGCTACCGGCGAAGCTGAACCCGGATACGGCGAACATGCCGGCCACCGAGTCTTTTTGATCAACCAGAAAGTGTTGTTCGACCTGGCGCAGAACCTCGTCGGTGCGCGTGGCGGTGGCGCCGGGCTGCAGCTGCACCAAGCCAAACAAGGTGCCCTGGTCTTCGTCTGGCAAGAAGCCGACCGGCAATTTCATGTAGCTTGCGACGACCAGCGCAAACAATGCTGCATAGATGATCATGTAACGTCGGCTTTTTCCCAGCATGTGCCGGACCACCCCTTGGTAGCCATTGTTGCCACGGTCGAATGTCCGATTGAACCATCCGAAAAATCCGGTGGTGGCCGGGCCATGATCTTTGCCTAACGGCTTTAGCAGCGTGGCGCACAAGGCCGGGGTCAATACCATTGCCACCAATACCGAGAGCGTCATTGCCGCGATGATGGTGATGGAGAATTGCCGATAGATAACGCCGGTAGAGCCGCTGAAAAACGCCATGGGCAGGAACACCGCGGCCAGAACCATCGCGACGCCGACGAGCGCACCGGTAATCTGTCCCATGGATTTTCGAGTGGCTTCTTTGGGCGACAGATGCTCTTCGCTCATGACTCGCTCGACGTTCTCCACGACCACGATGGCATCGTCCACCAAGAGTCCGATCGCCAGGACCATGGCGAACATGGTCAACGTATTGATGCTGTATCCAAATACCGCCAGCACCCCGAACGTACCCAGCAGCACCACCGGCACGGCAATTGTCGGGATCAGGGTGGCGCGAAAGTTCTGCAAGAACAGATACATCACCAGAAACACCAGCACGATGGCTTCGATCAGGGTTCGCACGACCTCTTCGATTGAGATCCGTACGAACGGCGTCGTGTCATACGCCTTTTGCACCTTCATCCCGGGAGGAAAGAATTTCTCTTGTCCAGCCAGGCTGGCGTCAATGGCCTTGACCGTATCCAGCGCGTTGGCGCCAGGGGCAAGCTTGATGGCCAGGCCGGCGGACGGCTTGCCGTTGTATCGCGCAGTGGTGTTGTAGCTCTCGCTGGCCAGTTCGATCCTGGCAACGTCGCGCAATCTCACTTGCGCGCCATCCGATAAGGTGCGCAGCAAGATGCCCTCGAATTGCGCTGCGGTGCGCAGCCTTGTCTGTGTAGTGATCGTAGCGTTGATCTGTTGGTTGTTGACAGCGGGCAAGGCGCCTAGCTGGCCCGCCGAGACCTGTGCGTTCTGAGCTTTGATGGCGGTGCTCACGTCTAGCGGGGTAAGACTAAAACTGGTGAGTTTGTTGGGGTCCAGCCATATCCGCATCGAGTACTGCGACCCGAACAACGTGGTGTCGCCTACGCCCTGGACTCGGCTAATCGCTTCCTGTACGTTCGCCGCGACATAGTCGGACAAGTCGGAGTCGGACATGCTGCCGTCTTCGGACGTAAAGGCAAGTACGTTTAGAAAGTTTGTCGCCGATTTTGTTACCGTGATGCCCTGCTGCTGAACTTCTTGCGGCAGCAAGGGGGTCGCGAGCGAGATCTTATTCTGTACCTGGACCTGCGCGGTGTCCGGGTCGGTGCCGTTGTCGAAAGTGAGCGTGATCGTGACTTGGCCCGTCGATTCGCTCGTGGACGCCATGTAGCTCAGGTGGTCCAGCCCCTTCATCTTCTGTTCGATGACCTGGGTGACCGTGTCCTCCAGAGTTTTGGCTGAGGCTCCCGGATAGTTCGCGGTGATGGCGATGGCAGGTGGGGCGATGCTGGGGTATTGCGCAATCGGTAATGTCAGGATGGACAGGGTGCCTGCCAACATGACCACGATGGCCAGGACCCATGCAAAAATCGGTCTATCAATGAAGAAGCGTGCCATGACGGTCTGTCCAGTTTCAGTTCGCGGCCTGTGGCGCGGTGGGGGTAGGCGTCAGCGCGGTCCGAGCGGCGGATTGCCATGGCACGACTTTGACCTTTTCGCCGTCACGGGCGCGCGGCAACCCTTCGACCACCAATTGATCTCCCGGCTCCAGGCCGCTGCGCACGACCCATTGGTCGCCCATCGTGCGTTCCGTTTCAAGGGTTCGCAGTTGCAGCGTGTTGTCGGGCCCGACAACGTATGCGACAGGTTTACCCGCGCTGTTGCGGGCCACCGCTCGCTGAGGAATTAACAGACCATCCTTTTGGATCCCTTCTTGGAGTACCGCTCGCACATACATGCCGGGCAATAGATCGGCGTGCGGGTTCGGGAATACCGCCCGCACGGTGATGGCTCCCGTGCTTTGCTCGACGGTGATGTCGGAGAATTCCAGCCGGCCTTCCAGGGGATAGGCGCTTCCGTCTTCCAACAGGAGCTTGACCTTGGCGGCGCCATCCCCCGTTTTTGCCAATTCGCCCCTTGCCATCGCCTGTTTCAGCTTGAGCAAGGACGCGCTGGGTTGGGTCACGTCGACGTAGATGGGATCCAGCTGCTGGATGGTGGCCAGGGCAGTGGACTGGCTTGCCGTAACCAGCGCACCGGGCGTCACGCTGGATTTGCCGATGCGGCCAGAGATAGGGGCGTCGACCTTCGCATACGCCAGGTTGATCCGCGCACTTTCCACGTTGGCCTTCTCCGCCGCGACATCGGCCCGGGCTTCGCCCAGCGCGGAGGCCGCATCGTCGTTGTCCTGCCGGCTTACCGCCGCGTCCGCCACCAGTTCGCGATAGCGGTCGGCTTTCAGACGCGCGGTACGCAGCGTTGCGTTCGCCTTGCCAAGGGCGGCGACTGCGTTGTCGTAGCTGGCCTGATAGGCAGCGGGATCGATTTGATAGAGCGTCTCGCCTGCCTTGACCTCGGCGCCTTCTTGAAACTTCCGTGACTGGACAATCCCTCCCACCTGAGGCCGGACTTCGGCGATCAGGTAGGGAACCGTGCGGCCTGGCAATTCCTTGGTCAGGACGATGGGTTGCGTACGTACCGTGGTGACCGCCATTTCCGGCATGCCCTCGGCGGGCGGCGGGCCGCCCGGGGGATCGCCGCATCCGCTCAGGAGCAAGAGGATAACGATCAGGGAGAGGGCAATGGCTGGGGTATGACGGCGAGGGTTGACGGTGATGGGCACGGAGGTTCTCGGTATAACGGTACAGGTCGGTATACTAAAGAGTCCGATGGAAAAGTCAACAAAAATACACACCCCCGTATACTATTGCGTCCCCAGAATGAAGAGGTTCCGATGCGAGTACGAACAGAAGCCAAGCGCGAATCAATCATCCAGATCGCTGAGCAAGTGTTTCTGGAGGAAGGATTCGAGGGAACGTCGATGGCGCAGATCTCGGCGCGCCTTGGAGGGTCCAAGCGCACGCTGTACGGCTATTTCGAGTCTAAAGAGGACCTGTTTGCCGCGGTTTCGCTGAAAGCTGCTGAGGAGCTATTCGGACCGCTCTTCGAATCGTTGAGCGACACGCGAGACCCGTTGCCCCGGTGCTTGCATCGCTTTGGGGGAGGGCTGCTGAGGGCGATGTGCAATGAGCAAACCACCCGGATGCTGCGCACCATGATCGGGGTAGCTGGCAGGAGTGAAGTGGGCGCACAGTTCTACGCTGCAGGCCCCGCTACGGGCGTCGCGCAGTTGGCCGAGTTTTTTTTGAAACAGATTGACGCTGGTGCGCTAAAGCCTTGCGATCCCAACGTAGCCGCGCAACACTTTTTAGGATTGGTGCAGTCTGAGACGCTTTTGCCCTCGCTGCTTGCCAGCCCTCAATCCATCCCCGAACAGTTCTTGAAGGACGCTGCCAAACGTGCCGTGGATGTTTTCCTGAAGGCATATGGCTCGTGTTAGGGTTTTTTTTGCAGCGTCGAGAAGGGTGGCGTTGCGGTGTAGTCCAACATGCACGGTCTTCGCCCTGAAGAGCGCATTCGCCGGGACGCTAGGGCAATAATTATGTCCGAATTTTGCTTTGCGCCTCAATGCGCGCAAGTGTGCTATCGCTGAGGTTTTTGACTGAACCGAGCAGATCTTCGTCCTCTTCATCGGAATTGGTTGCTGCTATGAGCACAAAGTACGGCCCGAAGATCATTGCGTTTTGGAAACAGTGGCTAAGACGAGACCGTGCCATCAGCTGTGCGGAATCGGGCTAAAGACCGAGCGACGTCCAGCCTATCGTTCCAGCCCGGCGGACCTCTTCCATCTGCGACTAAACCTCAAGGTTAGGTCGCAGCATTTTTTCTGTGCAAATGACCGCCCCGGGCCGACAAGCGACCGCTCGCCGGCCGGGATGCATCAAACCTCGGTTTGCTCTGCCATCTCAAGCGCATC
>NZ_PCOQ01000029.1 GCF_002975275.1 Achromobacter sp. MYb9
GCCTCGCGAAATAGACCACGCGGCCGTCGATGCAGGCATAGCGACGCAGTTCGGCCACCGGCGACGAAACGGGGATCCGCAGCGATTCCGCGGATTCCTGGCCGGCTTCGATGACGTTCAGCACCTGGCGCGCTTCCGTGATGCGGGCGCCGTAGAACTGGTCCAGCACGGGCGCGACGGTGCTTTTCTGGATGCGGGCGCGGTGCTTGCGGAACAGGCCGCTTTCCAGGAAAACCTCGCTATAGCAAAAGGGGCCCGCGTCGGTGGTGTGCACGCGCCGCAGGTACTGGAAGCTGCCGCCGCGGTCCGCGCCGCAAGGCATGCCCAGCGTGTCCGGCAGGGGGGAATCGGCGCTGGATTCCACCAGCGACACGGTGCCCAGCTGATTGCTCAGTTCCACCGTTTCGGCCCAGGTCTTGGGGATCAGCAGGGTCGGGGTTTCAGGCAGTTCGGCATTGACGAACGTGCCCGACCCGCGCGACCGCCGGATCAGCCCGTCTTGCTCCAGCAGGCCGAACGCCTGCCGGATGGTCGCCCGCGAAATGCCATAGGTTTCCATCAGCGATTCCAGCGGCGGGATCTGCTGGCCCGGCCGCCACGTGCGGTTCTGGATGTGGCTGCGGAACAGCGCCGCCGCTTGCAGATAAAGCGGCTGGGGGCTGTGCGAGAAAAGCTTGCGGGCGGACATGGTCAGGGGGCAGGCGGCGGTGAAGAATCCGAGAGCATAGCCTCCGCCATGTCGCGCAGGCGGTGCTTCTGTATCTTTACCGAGTTGGCGCTTTCCACCGACGGGAACGCGTCCAGGACGGTGAAGCCCGCAGGCGCCTTGAAGCCGGCCATGGCGGCTTTGCAGGCGGCCGTCCAGCCCTCGGGGTCGGCCGTGGCGCCTTCCTGCAGCAGCACGAATGCGTAGGGCACGGTCTTGCCTTGGCGCATGGCGCCCACCACCTGGCAGGCGCGCACGCCGGGCAGGGTCTCGACCACCTGTTCGATTTCAACCGGGTTCACCAGGAAGCCGGACAGCCGCAGGGAATCGCCCATGCGCGTCTGGAACACGAACTGGCGTGGCGTCAGCGTATAGCCCAGGTCGCCGGTCTTGAAATAGCCGTCGTCCGTGACGGCGTTGCGAGTGGCCTCGGGGTTGTCCAGATAGCCTTGCATCAGGCTGGGCGACAGGATCTCGATTTCGCCGGACTCGCCGTGCGGCAGCACCTGCCCCGATTCGGGGTCGCGGGCGCGCACGCGGGCTTCGGGGTAGACCAGCGTGCCGCCGGGCTGGTGCCGCGCCGACACGTCGCCGTCGGCGGGGTCGCGCGGCTGGCCTGCCACCAGCGCGATCAGCTCGCTGGACCCGTACAGGCCTGTCAGCGGCACGTCGGCCTCGCGGGCCAGATCCAGCATGTTGTCCAGCGCGGGCGTGAAGCTGGCGAAGCCGAACAGGCGCGCCGAGGCGAAGGCGCCCGGCGGCGCGGCCTGCATCATGCCCACCAGCGCCTCGTTGTTGGCGTAGGTGTGCGTGACGGCGTAGCGGGCCACGGCCTCGGCCGACTGTGCCGCGTTGAACACCGGCGCGCAGACGACGGGCACCCCTTGGGCCAGGCCGCCCACCAGTGTCGCAAAGCCGAATGCGCCGCAAAACGGCGCGCTGGCCAGCACGCAGCTGCCGTCGTCGTAGCCGAATGCCTGCGCCACCGCCGCGCCGTGGCGCAACAGGGTCTGCTGGTCATGCAGGACGAACTTTGGTTTGGAGGTGGTGCCCGACGTGGTGAAGCACAGCACGCCCGCGTTGCCGTGCGCGGCAGGCGCCGGGGCGGTCGTGGCCAGCACGTCCACGTAGCGGTGCGCCGGTTTGCCGGCGATGGTGGCGGGGGCAGGTTCATCCGCCTCGGTCAGCGCCACCACGCCTTGCAGGCGCGTCAATTGGCCGGGGTCGACGCCATCAAGGATGCCTTGGAAATCGATGCCCTTGAATCCGGGCCAGAACACCAGCCAGTCTGCTTGTCCGCGGCCCAGGATGTCGGCCACTTCCAACGCCCGGAAACGCGTGTTGACGGCCAGCACCAGGGCGCCCAGGTGCGCGCAGGCCAGAAACGATTCCACCCAGGCGGCGCCGTTGGGCAACCAGACCGCCACGCGGTGGCCGGGCTGCACGCCGATGCGGGCCAGCCCGGCCGCCAGTGCCCGGCTGCGCGCACGCAGTTGCGCGGCGCTGATCCGTTGGTCCTGGTCGATCAACAGGGTGGCGTCGGGGCGGCGCGCGGCCAGCCCGTCCAGATGGCCGGAGAATGTCGAGATCGGCATGTTCATGGCTTACACCGTGGCGATCGGCGTCACGGGGGAGCCCACGGCGCCGGGCATGCGCAAGGGCGGGGCGGTCAGCAGGAAGCGGTTGCGTCCCTGCGCATGCAGCCAATCGGCCAGGTCCTTCAAATACCAGAGTTCCGCCAGCGGCACGCCCAGCTTGAACAGGCAATGGTGATGCAGCGGCAGGATCGAATGGCCGGGGCCGGACGTGCGCGCCGGGTAGGATTCCACCGCATAGTTGTCCGCGCACAGGGCGGCCACGCCGCTGGCCGTGATCCAGGCCAGCAGGGCGGCGTCTGCGCCGTCCAGCACGGCGCCGGTCTGTTCAAGCGCGTGCGGGTCCGGCTGGCCATTCATGGCGACGAGGCTTTCGGCGAAACCCGTGCGCAGCACCAGCATGTCGCCAGGCTCGACGACTACGTTCTGGTCGCGCATCGCGGCCTGCAATTGCTCGTGGCCCACCAGCGTGCGGCCGGTGCCGAATGCCCGCGCCAGGTCTACCAGCACGCCGCGGCCCTGCATGCCCTTTTCAGCATAGCGGCTGACGCTGAGCTTGCGGGCGTACGAGCCGCCCGGCGGGCAGCAGGCATCACTGGAGGGGTCCGGGTCGGCGCCGCCGAATACGTCCACGCCGGCCGCGTAGCCGTTGTAGTAGACGCGGCGGGGCTCGCCGTCGCCCTGGATGTCGAACAGGGCGCCCACGTGGCACAGGCCGTCCCATTGCGTGGAGTACTGCATGGACAGGGTCACCTGGTCGTCCGACAGCACGTCGACGGCGTCGGGCTGCACCTGGGACATCGCAAAGTTCAGATAGGGCGTGCCTTCGCGGAACGTCGGCTTGAGCGTGGGCGCATGCCGGCGCGGATTCAGCACATTGCCCCCCGGCAGGTCCAGTGGAAGCGACAGGCAGAACACCTTGCCCGCGCGCACTTCGCGCACCGCCTGCAGCACCTTTTCTTCCGTCAGCAGGTTCAACCGGCCAAGTTCGTCATCCGGCCCGAAGTCGCCCCAGGTGGATCCTTCAGGGCGTTGCGTCCAGCGTTTCATTTGCTTGTCTCCTATCCGTTTTCTGTGTTTTTATAACTATAGTACGTATTTACGTACTTTGAGTATCCTCGAAAGCCTTAAGAAGAAATCCGCAATCAGCGGGTTCGATAGGAGACAAATCCATGACGCAATCCGTGCATCCGCGCGCCGCGCGGCGCTGGCTGGCCGCTGCCGCCCTGGCCGCCGCGACGTTGCCCGCGGCCCATGCCGCCGGCTATCCCGACCATCCCGTCACCGTCGTCGTGCCGTATCCGCCGGGCGGCGGCGCGGACATGTTTGGCCGCGCCATCGCCAATGCCTTGCAGCCCGGCCTGAAGCAGACCGTGCTGGTGGAAAACAAGCCGGGCGCGGGTGGCAACATCGGCATGGCCTACGTGGCCCGCGCCAAGGCGGACGGCTACACGCTGGGCCTGGGCACGATCGGCACGCAAACCATCAACCCGTTCCTCTACAGCAACATGCCGTTCGATCCCGAACGCGATCTGGTGCCGATCGCGCTGGTGTCCACGACGCCCAACGTGATCGCCGTCAGCGCCAAGTCGCCGTACAAGACGGTGGCTGACGTCATCAAGGCGGCCAAGCAATCGCCGGACAAGAAACTGACCTACGCGTCGCCGGGCATTGGCTCGTCGGTCCATCTGACGGGCGCGTATTTCGAGTCCATGGCGGGGGTGACGATGCTGCATGTGCCGTTCAAGGGCACGTCGGCATCCTTGCCGGCCGTGGCCGGCGGCCAGGTGGACCTGCTGTTCGATAACCTGCCGGGCGCGCTGGCGCAGATCAAGGACGGCGGTCTGGTGCGCGGCGTGGCGGTCACCTCCGGCCAGCGCGACCCTTCGGTGCCGAATCTGCCCACCGTCGCCGAATCCGGCCTGCCGGGTTTCGACGTCACGGCCTGGTTCGCCCTGTACGCCCCGCGCGATACGCCGGCGCCGGTGGTCAAGCAATTGATCGACGCGGCACGCAGCGGCTTGCAAAGTCCCGCCGTGGCGACCCAGTTCGCCACCATGGGCGCTAAACCCGGTACGCTTTTCGGCAGCGACCTGGCCGCCTTCGAACGCGACGAACGCAAGAAATGGGGCGGTCTCATCAAGGAAAAAGGAATCACCGCGCAATGAACACCCCCATCGCACTGGTCACCGGCGGCAGCCGGGGCATCGGCCGCGCCATCGTGGCGCGGCTGCTTCAGGACGGCTATCAGGTCGTCAATTTCAGCCGCCGGCCGCCCGACGAGGCGCTGCCCGGCGAAACGTTCCGTTCGGTCGACCTGGGCGATGCGGCCGCGACCCGCCAGGCGGCCCGCGAGCTGGCGGCCGAGCGGCCCGTGCTGCATCTGGTCAACAACGCCGGGATGATCCAGGTTGCCAACATTGATGAGGTGTCGGAAGAAGACCTGCTGCGCACCATGGCCTTGAACCTCACGGCGCCCGTGCTGCTGTTGCAGGCGTTGTTGCCCGGCATGCGTCAGGCAGGCTATGGCCGGGTGGTCAACATCGGCAGCCGTGCCGCGCTGGGCAAAGGCGGACGGACGGCCTACGGGGCGTCCAAGGCCGGGCTGGCCGGCATGACGCGCACCTGGGCGCTGGAGCTGGCGGCCGACGGGATCACCGTGAACACCGTGTCGCCGGGGCCGATCGCGACCGAACTGTTCAATCAGTCGAATCCGCCGGGCCAGCCCAAGACGCTGGCGCTGGAAGCGTCCATCCCCGTGGGCCGCGTCGGGCGGCCGGAAGAGGTGGCGCACGGCGTCGCCATGTTCCTGGACCCGCGCGCGGGCTTCATCACGGGGCAGTTGCTGTACGTGTGCGGCGGCATATCCGTGGGACTGGCCGGCTAAAGGCCACCATCCAGCCGCAATGTCCGCATTCCGCGATCAAACTCATGCCCTGCGTGCGGGACGCCTGGGGATGGCCGCATTCCGGGCAAGGGGTGTCGGTGATCGGCATGTCAGGCTCGCGTGTCCGGCCGGTCGTGGAACCGCCCTACATGGCGCTCGACCGCCTTGCGCGGCATTTTTCCGGCGCTTTGCAGCGCGCCGGCCCTTTCTTCGCGCAGGCGCCGCAGCACTTCGGTGGGGGTTACGCCGAAATGCGCCGCGAATTTACGCTGGAACGTGCGCCGCGACATATGGCAGGCATCCGCCATGTCGTCCACCGACCAGCGTGCCGACAGACGGGCTTCGATTTTTTCAACCAGATCGCGGAACGGCGCGGCCACGCGATCCTGCAGGCGCAGCGTCTGGCTGTATTGGCGCTGGTCGCCGTCGCGGCGCATGAAGACGACCAGCCGGCGCGCCACTTGCTGTGCCAGCGCCGCGCCGTGGTCGCGTTCGATCAGCGCCAAGGCCAGGTCGATGCCCGCGGTGACGCCCGCGGAGGTCCAGTACTTGCCGCTTTCGATGAAAATGCGGTCGTCCTGCACGCGCAGGGTGGGGTACCGCTGGCGCAGCCGGTCCGCCGAGCGCCAATGCGTGGTGACGGCCAGGCCGTGGAGCAGGTCTGCCGCGGCCAGGATGAACGCGCCGGTGCAGACGCTGCACGTGCGCGCCGCGCCAGCGTCGCGGCGGCGCAACCAGGCGCGCGTTTCCCCGTGGGCGCTGGCGCGGTCGACACCCGGGCCGCCCGGCACCAGCAGCATGTCGATCGGGGCGTCGCCATCGTCTTCGAAGGTGCCGTCCACCTGTATGCGCAACCCTTGCTCCCAGGTGCTGACGACGGGGGTGGCAGCGATGGTGTTCAACTGGTAGAGGGGCTTTCCCGCCTCTTCGTTGGCGGAACTGAATGCCTGCCAGGGGCCGGCCAGGTCCAGCGGCTGGAAGCCGTCGAACAGCATGAACAGCACGCGCCGTGGCGCGTTTTCCGGCATTTGTGGCGCAACGGAGCGGGCGCGTCCGCCTATGCTGGGCACTGGCGTTCTTGAGGGAGCATCGTCATGCATGTGAATTTTCTCTTGTTCGAAGGGCTGACCCAGCTGGATATGACCGGTCCCTATGAGGTTCTGGCGAATGCGCCGGGCTTCACCGTGGATTTTGTCGCAAAAACGCGCGATCCGGTGCGTTGCGACCGCGGATTGCAATTCGTGCCCACCCAGACACTGGCTTCCGCGCCGCCCTGCGATCTGCTTGTCGTGCCGGGCGGGCCGGGCACGGATGATGCCATTGTCGACCCCGAGTGGGTGGCGTTCACGCGGCGGCAGGGCTTGGGCGCGCAGTATCTGTTCGGCATTTGCACGGGGTCGCTGCTGTTGGGCGCGGCGGGCCTCTTGCGCGGCAAGCGGGCGTCCAGCCATTGGCGGGCGCGCGAACTGCTCTCGTATTTTGGCGCCACGCCCAGCGAAGAACGCCTGTGCGTGGACGGCAACCTCTATACCGCGGGCGGCGTGACGTCGGGCATCGACATGGGGCTGAAAGTGGTGGCGGCGCTATGTGGCGACGACGTGGCCAAGCTGATCCAGTTGCAGATCGAATACGACCCCAAGCCGCCGTTTCCCGGCGGCACGCCCAAAACGTCGGAGCCGGCCGTGGTCGAGCGCTACCTGGAGCGGTCGCAGGCGCGCTTCGAGCGGCGGCGGGCCGCGGTGGAGCAGGCCGCGGCGGCCATGCCGTAGGCCGCGCCGCGCTACTTGCCCAGGTGATCCAGCGGCAGCGGGCTTTGGGGCTTGACGGTCTGGATGGCGAAATTGCTGCGGATGTCCTTCACGCCAGGCAGCTTCAGAAGCGTGCCCAACAGAAAGCGTTCGTAGCCGCGCAGGTCCGGCACCACGACTTGCAACAGGAAGTCGGACTCGCCGGACACCAGATGCGCGGCGATCACTTCCGGCAGCGCGCTGACCTCCTTGCGAAACTGTTCGGCGTCGCGTTCGTGGTGCCGTTCCACCTTGACGCCGACGAACACGGTCAGGCCCAGACCGACTTCGTCCGGCGCCAGCCGGGCTTCGTAGCCCTGGATCACGCCGGCTTCTTCCAGCATGCGCACGCGGCGCAGGCACGGCGAGGGCGACAGGCCGATCTGTTCGGCAAGCTCGACATTGGTCAGGCGGCCGTTCTGCTGCAATGCCTCGAGAATGCGCCTGTCATAGGCGTCCAGCACGTGTTTTGGCATGGATTCGGAAAAATGAGTGGTGTGTAAGTTGAATATGCCAATCATGGTAGCGGGATTGGCATGAATCGCAAGCACATGCCAGCCCGATTTTCCTAGAATGATCGCCTTGACGAGCATGCGTGGGAGCGCGGTGATGGCCGATATGGCGATGTTTCTTGGGGCGTTGCTGATTGTCTACGTGGTGCCTGGACCGGACATGATCCTGTTGCTGGAAACCGGGCTGTTGCGTGGCCGCGGACAGGCCTTGGCGGTGGCCGTCGGGCTGGCCATCGCGCGCGCCGCCCATGTGACGCTGGCAGCGCTGGGGCTGGCTGCCTTGTTCAAGACCCACCCCTGGGCGTTCGACGCCGCGCGCACGGTGGGCGGCGTTTATCTGATGTGGTTGGGCGTGCGGCTGCTGCGCGCCGGACCCGTCGCATTCGACGCCGCCGGCCAGGAGCCGCCGCGTGGAGCCGGCTGGGGCGGCGCGCTGCTTGCCGGCGTGCTGACCAACGTGCTCAACCCCAAGGCGTTGCTGTTCTGCTCGGTGCTGCTGCCGCAGTTCGTGTCGCCGGCCCACGGGCCGATCGGCCCGCAGTTCGCGTTGCTGGGCGTCATCCTGGTCAGTCTCGGGTTGGCGTTCGACGTCGTGTGCGCGTTGGCGGGCGGAGCGGTGGGGCGCTGGATGTCGTCCAGCCCGCGCGCACAGAAGGTGCAGAGCGTGGTCTTCGGCACCGCGCTGATTGGCTTCGGCTTGCGGCTGACCTTCGCGCAACGCCCTGCCTGAAGCGAATAGGGGCGGTGCTTGCCAGCATGAACAAAGGGCCTGACGCGTCGCCGCGCCAGGCCCTTTTCCAAAGCGGCCAGGCCGCTTACTTGCCGAACGCGTAGGCGTCTTCGTCCAGGTCTTCTTCCTTGACGGCAGGCGGCGTGGCGCCGTCCTGCAACATTTCCGCCGGCGTCATGCCCTTGGTCAATTCCAGGGCCTGGCGCTCGAACAGGCGCCGGTACAGGCCGCCCTTCAAGCGGATCAGCGCATCGTGGCTGCCTTCTTCGATGATGCGGCCACGATCCATCACCAACAGGCGGTCCAGCGCGCGGACGGTCGACAGGCGGTGCGCCACCACCAGCGTGGTGCGGCCTTCCATCAGCCGGTCCATGGCTTGCTGGATCAGCACTTCGCTTTCACTGTCCAGGCTGGAGGTCGCCTCGTCCAGGATCAGGATGGGCGAATCCGCCAGGAACGCCCGCGCGATGGCCACGCGCTGGCGTTCGCCGCCCGACAACTTCACGCCGCGTTCACCCACCAGCGTGTCGTAGCCCTTGGGCAGCGACATGATGAAGTCGTGCGCGCTGGCCAGCCTGGCCGCTTGCTCGATCTGGGCCTGGGTGGCGCCCGGCCGCGCGTAGGCGATGTTCTCCGCCAGCGTGCGGTGGAACAGCACCGGATCCTGCTGCACGATGGCGATCTGGCTGCGCAGCGACGCCTGCTTCACCCGGGCAATATCCTGCCCGTCGATGGTGATGCGGCCGTCGTTCACGTCATACAGGCGCTGGATCAGCTTGATGAACGTGGTTTTGCCCGAACCCGAATGGCCCACCAGCCCGACGCGTTCGCCCGGCGCGATGCGCGCGGAGAATTTGTCGTACAGCGCGGTGTTGTGCGAACCATAACGGAAGGTCACGTCTTCGAAGCGGATTTCGCCGGCGGTGATCCGGATCGCGCCTGCGCCGGGCTGGTCGGACACGCCGAGAGGCTGGCGTTCCATCGCCACCAGTTCCTCCATGTCGTTGACCGAGCGCTGCAGGTTGCGGATGTGCATGCCCACGTCGCGCAGATAGCCTTGCAGCACGAAGAACATCGTCAACGTGAAGGTGATGTCGCCCACGGTCGCCTGGTTGCGCGACCACAGCAGCAGCGACGCACCCAGGATGGCCGCTTGCATCGTCACCAGCATCGCGCCCTGGATACCGCCGTTCAGCGTGGCGCGCACCCAGGTGCGCCGCGTGCGGTTGCGCCATTTGTTGACCACGCGGTCCAGCCGGACTTCCTCGCGCGTTTCCGCGCCGAAGGCCTTGACGACCGCGTTGCAGCTGACGGCGTCGGCCAGCGCGCCGCCCATGCGGGTATCCCAGGCGTTGCCCAGGCGCGCGGCCGGCGCCACGAAGCCGAGCGACAGCGCCGCGGTGACGGCGATGTACAGCACCGAACCCAGGCCCACCACCAGCCCCATCAGCGGCCAGTGCGCGCCCAGCAACGCCGTGGCGCCCACCAGCATCACGATGGACGGCAGCAGGGCGACCAGCAGCGTGTCGTTCAGGATGTCGACGGCCCACATGCCGCGCGTGATCTTGCGCACCGTGGATCCGGCGAAGCTGTTGGCATGCCAGTCGGTGGAAAAGCGCTGCACGCGGTAGAAGGCGTTGGACACAATGCCGTTCATCATCTTCAACGTGAAGGTGATGATGTTCTGGAACACGGCCTGGCGCAGCAGGGTGCCGCCCACGCCTAGCGCCACCAGCAGCCAGAAGGCCGTGATGGCGGCGTTCCACGCCAGGTCGTTGCCGCTTGAGCCCGAAGCGACGGCGTCGACCAGCCGGCCCGCGTACATCGGGGTCAGGATATCGGCCACGGCCGACAGCAGCGCCAGCAGCACGATGACAAGCGTGCGCCAGGGTTGCAGGCCCCAGTGGCGGAAGGTAAAGCCCAGGACATCCTTAAAGGCCTGTCCTCGAAAGTCTATTTTTTTTCTAGCCATAACAATGGCCCGGCGGCACAAGACACGCCAGGATGTCCTTGTGAGGAAAGAGGGGATAACAAGCCGGATGCCCAAGGCACCGGCGACTGCGTTCAGGAGTTTGGAGCGGGCACGGAGGACCAGTCGCCAGGTAACGGTCTAGCGATGGATCCGCGCGGGCGACGACTTAATGGCGTCGCGGGGACACGCGCGGGACGGCGTTGAGCATGGGGTGAGTCATCATGCAGCCTCCCTGTCGGTGATTTGAGTGGACGAAAAAAGGAAATGAGCAAAGGCCCGTATTGCTGATTCTATAGAAGTGATGTAGGCGAATCAACGGGGGCGGCGCCCACGCCATGCCGAGTGTGGGTTTTTTTCAACTTGGCATTCGGCGCATCACGCCGACGTGAACAGGTCCGCGGGCAGTTGCGCGACGGCCTCGTAAGTCAGGCGGATGTGGGCCGCCAGCAGCGTGCAGGCCTGGTCGGCATCGCGCGCCAACGTGGCGTCAAGAATGCCCTGATGCTCATCGTGCAGATCGCGCGCGATGGGCTTGCGCGTGACCGTCAGGCGGCGGTAGCGCTCGGCCTGTTGATACAGGATGCCCAGGAAGTGGTGCATCCAGCGCGACGGACAGGCGCTGATCAA
Source organism: Achromobacter sp. MYb9 (assembly GCF_002975275.1). Lineage (GTDB taxonomy): Bacteria > Pseudomonadota > Gammaproteobacteria > Burkholderiales > Burkholderiaceae_B > Achromobacter. The sequence goes on from NZ_PCOQ01000029.1 coordinate 10,817, forward strand.
TTCGCGGTGGAACTCGCGGTTGCGCTGCTCCCATTCTTCGAAGCGGGCCTCGGGATCGGCCGCCAGGCGCTGTTCCGCTTTGCTGAGGCGATGGAAGGCGCCCAGCACCGCGCTTTCCCAGGTGTCGTCGCCCACGGCGATCGACTGGCGCAACGCTTCGGTTTCCAGCAACACCCGGTTTTCGGTGATGTCGCGGAAGTCGTCCAGTGAAATGGGGGTGACGTGAAAGCCGCGCTGTCCCTGCGCGATGACCAGCGCATCGGACACCAGCAGCGCCAGCGCTTCACGCAGCGTGCCCGCGCCCACGCCGTAGTCGTCCTTCAGGTGTTCGACGCGCAGGCGCGAACCCGGCGGATGCTTGCCCTGGATGATGTCGCGTCGCAGGTTGACATAGGCCGTGCCCACCAGCGTGTTGGCCGAGGCGGTATGGGCAAGCGAGGGGAGCGGGGTTCCATCTGACATGAAGAACACTGTAGCACTACGCTGAAAAAATCTCGATAAAAATTGTTGACTTCGAGATTTGTGCTGCCTATCGTAGAAAAAAGCGCCGCCATCCTGCGGAAAAATTCCCCCGGCACCGGCCGGCGGCAGGCGCACCAGGAGACAAGCAGTGATACGGCTACACGACATCCGGTACGTCCGGCTGGGCACCCGTGATCTGGACGCCGCGGTGCGCTACGCGACCACGGTGCTGGGGCTGGAGCTGGCCCGCAAGGAACATGGGGCGGCGTACTTCAAGTCCGACTCCCGCGACCACACCCTTTGCTATTTCGAAGGCGATCCGCGCGACCATACGGCCGCGTTCGAGGTGGATTCGCCGGAAGAGCTGGAGCGCGCCGGCGCCGTGCTGGAACGCAGCGGTTATCGGGTGGCCGCCGGGCGCCGTGAAGACGCCGAGCAGCGCTATGTGCGCGATTTCCTGCAATTCACCGACCCGTCCGGCAACCGCATCGAACTGGTGCTGGCGCCGCACCACAGCGGCCGGCGGTATTTCCCTGGCCGCGACGCCGGCGTCACGGGGTTCTCGCACATCGGGTTGCGCACCCTGGACCCGCGGCGCGATGAAGCCTTCTGGACGGGGTTGCTATCCGCCCGCGTCAGTGACCGTATCGGCGAGGCGCCACTGCTGCGCATCGATGAAGTCCATCACAAGATCGCGCTGTTCCCGTCGACGTATCCGGGCGTGCAGCACATCAACCATCAGGTCGAGAGCATCGACGACATCATGCGCGCCTGGTATCAGCTGCGCGAATGGAACGTGCCGATCCGCTTCGGCCCCGGCCGCCATCCGACCTCGGGCGCGATGTTCCTGTACTTCGACGGCCCGGACGGAATGATCTACGAATACTCCACCGGCGTGCGGCTGATCAGCGCCGAAGAGGAAAAGACCCACCGGCCGCGCAGCTTCCCGGCGGTGCCGTCGTCGTTCTGCATGTGGGGCGCCAAGCCCGATATCCCGGAGTTCAAGACATGAGCGCCGTGCGCAAGGACGCCAGCGGCGGGCAGGAGGCGCTGGTGCGCGTCGCCGCGCGCGCGCTGGCGCGGGCCAATCTGGTCCACGCCTACGGGCATTGCAGCAGCCGGCTGGATGCGGGCCATTTCCTGGTGTGCGCGGCGCGGCCCATGGGGCTGATCACGCCGGGCGAGGCGGGCACGGTGGTGCCGGTGCACGAAGAGTTGCCCGACGGCGTGCTGGGCGAAGTGCGCATCCATCAGCACATCTATCGCTTGCGCCCCGATGTCGGGGGCGTGGTGCGTTCCATGCCGCCCACGGTGATGACCCTGTCTTCGGCGCGCCTCACGCCCGCGCCACGCCACGGCATGGGCGCTTATTTCTCGCCCGCCGTGCCGCTGTGGGACGACCCCCAGCTGGTGCGCACCGATGCGCAGGCGCGTGGGGTGGCCCAGACGCTGGGCGCCGCCAGCGCGATCGCGATGCGCGGCAACGGCGCCGTGGTGGCGGCCGAGTCGTTGATGCATGCCACCGTGCTGACCTGGTATCTGGAAGACGCCGCCCGCATCGAGTGGCAACTGCGCGCCGCGGGGCTGGCCGATGGCGCGCCCGTGCTGTCGCCCGAAGAGGCCGCTGTCCGCGCGGTAGGCACGGGACGCATCTATGAACGCATGTGGGAATTCCTGACCGCCGGCGACCCCGAGGGCGCGCTGGCCGACCTGTCACAACCGAGAGCGCAATGACCGATTTCCGCAATTTCATCGACGGCCGTTGGGTCGAAACGGGAAAGACCTTTGATAACCGCGATCCGGTCGACAACCGGCTCATCGGGCGGGTGCACGAGGCGGGCGACGCGGAAGTCGACGCCGCGGCGCGGGCGGCCAAGGCGGCGCTACGCGGTCCTTGGGGCCAGCTGAAAACCCAGCAGCGGGTGGAACTGCTGCATGCGGTGGCCGACGGCATCACCCGCCGCTTCGATGATTTCGTCGACGCCGAGATCGCCGACACCGGCAAGCCATACGACCTGGCCAGCCATCTGGACATTCCGCGCGGCGCGGCCAATTTCAAGATCTTCGCGGACCTGATCCGCAATGTTCCCAACGAAACCTTTGACCTGGAAACGCCTGACGGCGGCCATGCGCTGAACTACGGCATGCGCGTGCCGCGCGGGGTCATCGGGGTGATCTGTCCGTGGAATCTGCCGTTGCTGCTGATGACCTGGAAGGTCGGGCCGGCGCTGGCCTGCGGCAATACGGTCGTGGTCAAGCCGTCCGAAGACACGCCGGGCACCGCCACCTTGCTGGGCGAAGTCATGAACGATGTCGGGGTGCCGGCCGGCGTCTACAACGTGGTCCACGGTTTCGGGCCAGGCTCGGCAGGCGAAAAGCTCAGCCGCCATCCCTTGGTGGATGGCATCACGTTCACCGGCGAGACCCGCACGGGTGAAGCCATCATGCAGGCGGCGGCGGTGGGCGTGCGGCCAGTGTCGTTCGAACTGGGCGGCAAGAACGCGGGCATCGTATTCGCGGACGCCGATTTCGACCGCGCCGTGGCGGGCATCGCCCGGGCGGCGTTCGACAACACGGGGCAGGTCTGCCTGGGCACCGAGCGCGTTTACGTGCAGCGCCCCATCTTCGAGCGTTTCGTCGCGGCGCTGGGCGCGCGGGCGCGCGGCTTCAAGCTGGGCCGACCCAAGGACCCGGGCGTGAACCTGGGGCCCCTGATTTCGCAGCGCCATCGCGACAAGGTGCTGGGCTTTTACGCCCGCGCCAAGGAAGAGGGCGCAAACGTGGTGGCGGGCGGCGGCGTGCCGGACATGCCGGACGGCCTGGCCGCCGGCGCGTGGATCCAGCCCACCGTCTGGACCGGCCTGCCGGAATCGTCGGCGGTCATCCAGCAGGAGATCTTCGGGCCGTGTTGCCACATCGCGCCGTTCGATACGGAAGAAGAAGCCATCGCCCTGGCCAACGCCACGCCCTACGGCCTGGCCGCGACCGTATGGACAAGCAATGTCGGCACGGCCCACCGGCTGGGCGCGGCGCTGGACGTGGGCATCTGCTGGATCAATTCGTGGTTCCTGCGCGACCTGCGCACGGCGTTCGGCGGCGCCAAGCAATCGGGCATCGGCCGCGAAGGCGGCGTGCATTCGCTGGAGTTCTACACCGAGCTGCGCAATGTCTGCGTGAAGCTCTGACGCGTCAAGGCAGGCGCCGCGCAGAACGGCGCCGCCGCCCAACCCCCAAGGAGACATTTCATGCAAGCAATCCCAAGCGGCCTGGCCGCGCTGGCTGCGGCGGCGGCCCTGACCGTGGTGGCGCCGCAATCGGCGCGCGCCGACATCCGCATCGGCTTCACGGGCGTGCTGTCCGGACCGCAAGCGGCGCTGGGCCAGGACCAGTACGACGGACTGATGCTGGGCATCGAGCAGTTGGGCGGCAGCCTGGGCGGGCAAAAGGCGGTGGTGATCCGCGACGACGATCAGCTCAAGCCCGACGTGGGCGCGCAGATCGTGCAGAAATTCATCGAAAAGGACAAGGTCGACGTGATGGTCGGGCTGGGCTTTTCGAATGTGCTGATGGCCGAGCTGCGGCGCATCAAGGAGTCCGGCGTGGTGGCGCTGTCCACCAATGCGGGTCCGGCGCCGATCGCCGGCCGCATGTGTCTGCCAAATCTGTTCGTGCTGGGCTGGCAGAACGACAGCATGTCGGAGGCCATGGGCAAGTATGTGAAAGACCAGGGCTACAAGCGCGCGTACCTGATGTCGGCGAATTACCAGGCGGGCAAAGACAAGCTGGCGGGCTTCAAGCGTTTCTACGGCGCGTCGCCGGCCGACGAGGTCTATACGCAGCTGGGGCAACTGGACTATTCGGCCGAGATCTCGCGCATGCAGTCGGCCGGCCCCGATGCGCTGTTCGCCTTCTATACCGGTGGCGTGGGCGTGAACTTCGTGCGCCAGCTGCGCCAGGCCGGGTTGATGGAAAAGCTGCCGTTCTTTTCGGAAAGCCTGATCGATTCCAACACCCTGACCGCGTTGAAGGAGCAGGCCGTGGGCGCCATCTACGGTACGCCGTGGGCCACCACGCTGGACAACCCGCAGAACCGCAAATTCGTCGAGTCCTTCAAGGCCAGGTACGGCCGCCTGCCGTCGGAGTATGCCGTGGGCGGCTACGACGCGGCCTACCTGCTGGATGCGGCGGTGCGCGCGCAGGGCGGAAAAGTGGGCGACAGCAAATCGCTGGCGGCCGCCGTGAAGGCGGCGGGCGCCACGTTTCCATCGGTGCGCGGCAAGTTCCGCTTCAACACCAACAACATGCCGGTACAGAACCTGTATGCCTACCAGGTGGTGAAGGAGGGCGACGGCATCGGCCTGAAACAGCTTGCCACGGTGTTGACGGATCATCAGGACGCCTACGTGGCGGACTGCCCGCTGAAGTGAAGGGCCCGCGGCCCTCGGGAGACGTCCGATGAATGGATCGTTGCTGTTGTCGCAATTGCTGAATGGCCTGCAACTGGGTGCGTTGCTGTTCCTGATGTCGTCGGGGCTGACCCTGATCTTCGGCATCATGAATTTCATCAACCTGGCGCACGGTTCCCTATACATGATCGGCGCCTTCCTGGGGGCCACGGCCTATAACGCCAGCGGCTCGTTCGCGTTCTCGATCCTGGCCGCCGTGGCGGGAAGCGCGTTCGTCGGCGTGGTGCTTGAACGGCTGATCGCGCGGCCGCTGTACCGGCACGACCATCTGTACCAGGTGCTGGCCACGTTCGGGTTGATGATGTTCTTCAATGAGCTGGCTTCGGTCATCTGGGGCAGCCGGCCGTACTACGCCGCGATCCCGCAGGGGCTGGAGGGCGCCGTCAGCCTGTTCGGCAGCGATTATCCGGTGTACCGGCTGATGATCATCGGCATCGGCGCGCTGGTGGCCGTGGGGGCGTGGTTTCTGATTCAGCGCACGCGCTTCGGCATGCTGATCCGCGCCGGGGCCAGCAACGCGCCCATCGCCAGCGTGCTGGGCGCCAATGTCGATCTGTTGAAAACGCTGCTGTTTCTGCTGGGGTCGGTGCTGGCCGGCGTGGCGGGCGCGCTGGCGGGGCCGATCCTGTCGGTGCAGTCGGGCATGGGCGAACCGGTGTTGATCCTGGCGTTGGTGGTGATCGTGGTGGGCGGCATCGGTTCGGTGCGCGGCACGCTGATCGCCGCGTTGCTGATTGCGATGATCGACACGCTGGGACGCGCCTTCCTGCCGGACCTGCTGCGCGCCGTGTTCGACGCGCCGGTCGCCAATGCGGTCGGGCCGGCGCTGGCGTCGATGCTGATCTACGTACTCATGGCCGTGGTGCTGGCGGTCCGCCCGCAAGGCCTGGTCTTTTCGGCGCGCCGCTAAGCTGCGCGCCACTGCACAGGGGCAATCGATCATGCAAGAACCTATTGGCCGGCGCTGGGCGCTGCCGCTGCTGTTTCTGGTCCTGGCCGCCGTTCCGTTCGTGGCGCAGTGGCTGGGCGAACCCTTTTACGTGACGCTGGGCGCACGCATCCTGATCTACGCGCTGGCGGCGCTGGCGCTGAACCTGGTGCTGGGCTTTGCCGGCCTGGTGAGCTTCGGCCACGCCATGTTCCTGGGCCTGGGCTGTTACGCGGTGGGCATCCTGAGCTTCTACGGCATCGGCAATGGCTGGGTGCAGTTGGCCGTTTGCATCGGGGTCTGCGCGCTGGTCGCCCTGGTGGTCGGGACGGTGTGCCTGCGTACTTCGGGCATCGGTTTCATCATGATCACGCTGGCCTTTGCGCAGATGTTCTATTTCCTGGCGGTCAGCCTGCGCGAGTACGGCGGCGACGACGGACTGAACATCTATGAGGCCAGCGCATTCGGTCTGTTCGACCTGGACGGCAGCCAGCCCGTGTATTGGGCGGCCTGGGCGCTGCTGCTGGCGGCCAGCCTGGCGATGCTGCGATTGCGGCGATCGCCTTTCGGCATGATCCTGCGGGCCACGCACGCCAATCCGCGGCGGGTCGACGCGCTGGGCTATTCGGTGTTCGGCGTGCGGCTGGCGGCCTATGTGGCCTCGGGCGTGCTGACGGGCATCGCGGGCCTGCTGCTGGCCAACCTGACCGCGTTCGCGTCGCCCAGCTACATGTCGTGGCCGGTGTCCGGCGAACTGATCGTCATGGTGGTGATCGGAGGCCTGGGCAATGTACTGGGCCCGATCTTCGGCGCGGTGGCGTACCTGCTGCTGGAAGAGGCCTTCAAGAGCGTGACCCAGCATTGGATGCTGCTGATGGGGCCGGTGGTGGTGGTGATCGCGATGCTGGCCCGGGGCGGTTACGGCCGGTCGCTGGCGTGGCTGCGGCCGCGGCGCCGCGCGCAGCCAGCGCTGGTCATGGAAGCCCAGGCCCCGGCCCAGATCAAGATCCACGAGGCCTCGGTATGACGACCGCCGCGATGAGCGCGCCGGCCGCGCTGGCCACTCGGGATCTGGTCCGCCGCTTCGGCGGGCTGGCCGCCACGGATGGCGTGTCGCTGGATGTCGCGCCAGGCGAGCTGCATGCGTTGATCGGCCCCAACGGCGCCGGCAAGACCACGCTGATCAACCTGCTGTCCGGCGAACTGCGGCCCGACGGCGGGTCGGTCAGCCTGGGCGCGGCGGATGTCTCGCGGGCGACCGTCCAGGAACGCGTCGCGTTGGGCATGCTGCGCTCGTATCAGGTGACCTCGGTCTTCGATAGCTACACGGTGCTGGAGAACGCCTGTCTGGCGGCGCTGCGCAAGCGCCGGCGCGGGCTGTCGGCCTGGACCGCGCTACGCGACTGCGCCGACGTGGTGGAGGCCGCGCGCGAAGCCCTGCGCGCCTGCCAGCTGGACGCCGTGGCGGAGTCGCCGGTGGAAAGCCTGGCCTACGGGCAGCGGCGCCAGCTGGAGATCGCCATGGCGCTGGCGGGCCAGCCGTCCGTCTTGCTGCTGGATGAGCCGATGGCAGGCATGAGCGCGGCCGAAAGCGCGGGGGTCATCGCCTTGCTGCAAAGCCTGAAGGGCCGCTACACGATCGTGCTGGTGGAACACGACATGAACGCCGTCTTCGCGCTGGCCGACCGCATCAGCGTGCTGGTCTACGGCAAGGTCATCGCGACCGGCACCGCCGACGCGATCCGCAACCACCCCGACGTGCGCCGCGCCTATCTGGGCGACGACGCCGACGCTTGAAGGAGAGCCGCGATGTTGACGATACGCGGATTGACGGCGGGCTACGGCCACTGCCAGGCGCTGTTCGGCGTGGACCTGGACGTCGGGCAAGGCGAAGTGGTGGGCCTGATCGGCCGCAATGGCATGGGCCGCAGCACGGTCATCAAATGCCTGTTTGGCCTGCTGCCCGCCAGCCAGGGCAGCATTCAGTACGGCGACCGGTCGTTGCGCGGCATGGCGCCGTACCGGATCGGGCGGCTGGGCTTGTCGCTGGTGCCGGAAGGGCGCCAGATCTTTCCCACGCTTACCGTCGAAGAGAATCTGGTGGCCACCGCCAGCGGCCGGGGGCGTGCGCCGGCCTGGACGCTGTCCCGCGTCTACGCGCTGTTTCCCCGGTTGCAGGAACGGCGCACCAATCTGGGCACCCAGCTGTCGGGCGGCGAACAGCAGATGCTGGCGCTGGGACGCGCGCTGATGACCAACCCCAGCCTGCTGGTGCTGGACGAAGCCACCGAAGGCCTGGCGCCCGTCGTGCGGGCCGAGATCTGGCGCGTGCTGGCGCAACTGAAAGCCGAAGGGCTGTCGATGATCGTGGTGGACAAGAACACCACGGCGCTGCTGCGCCTGTCCGACCGGAACGTCATTCTGGACAAAGGCGCCACGGCGTGGCGCGGCAGTTCGGCGGAATTGTCCGCGCGGCCCGATCTGGTGGCCGCTTATGTGGGAGTCTGAAATGAAACTGCGGGACAAGGTGGCGCTGGTGACCGGCGCGGCGGGCGGCATCGGGCTGGCGATTGCGCGGCGGTTCGTGGCCGAGGGCGCCTACGTGCTGCTGGCCGACCGCAAAACCGCCGAACTGACGGCGGCCGCGCGCGCCCTGGGTGAACGCGCGGCGGCAAGCGTGGCCGACGTGACCGATCCGGCCGCGGCCCAGGCGCTGGCGGACGATTGCGTGACGCGCTGGGGCGGCCTGGACATCTGCGTCTGCAATGCCGGCGTCATCCGCGCGGCGGATTTCCTGGACCTGACGCTTGAAGACCTGGATGCCGTCATGAACGTCAATGTGCGCGGCACCTTCCTGGTGGCCCAGGCCGCGGCGCGTGCGATGGTGGCGGGCGGCCGGCGCAATGGCGCGATCGTGACGCTGTCGTCGATGACTGCAGAGCTGGCCATGCCGGACCAATTGGCGTACGGGGCCAGCAAGGGCGCTGTCCGGCAGATGACGAAATCGATGGCCTTGTCGCTGGCGCCCCACGGCATTCGGGTGAACGCCATCGGGCCCGGCAGCATCGACACCGAGATCCTGGCAACGATCACCAGCGACCCCGTCGCCCGGCGCACCGTCTTGTCCCGGATTCCGATGCAGCGCCTGGGGCAGACGGACGAAGTGGCGAAGGTGGCCGTGTTCCTGGCGGGCGACGACGCCAGCTACGTCACCGGGCAGACGGTGTACGTCGACGGGGGGCGGCTGGCGCTGAACTATACGGTCGCCGTGCCGGATTAACCGCCGCGAATCCCGCCCAGCATTGCTGCGTGAAGGCGTACAGCGCGTCTTGCGCCGTCAGGGGCGTCCGCCCCGCCAGGCGCGCCAGCACGTAGTGGCCCTGTCGCTGCCGGTCGGGCGGAATCGGCACTTCCACCAGTTTGCCGGCGGCCTGTTCATGGCGGGTGACGCAGATTACGCCCAGCAGCAGCGTGTCGGTATGCAACGCCAGGTCCACCAGCGGGTCCAGGTTCTCGCAGCGCGTCGTCACCATCGATTCCGGCGCGCCGCCCGGGCCCAACGTTTCGGCCAACCGCAGCGAGACCTCGGGGCTGAGGGTGCTGGATGCCACCGGATACTGGCGGATCTGTTCGATGCCGACTCGCTTGTGCGCCAGAATGGGATGGCCCTTGCGGCACACCATGCCGGCGCGCAACGGCGCGAGCGGACGCGTGTCGATATCGGTCGCGTCGTACAGCATGCGCGCGTCGCAGACCATCGCGTCGATGTGTTCGCCGCGCAGCATCTCGAGCAGCGCCGCGGTCGCGCCCAGTTCGATCCCCACGCGCACCTGGGGATGATTGGCCGCCATGTGGGTCAGGAAAGGCGACAGCAGCAGGGACGCCGGCGTGAAGCGCATGAAATCTATGAAATAAATGCATTGGAATTATAGTTTGGCGCTTCGTATCATGGTCCGTAGACGGTGCCCGCAAGAGGCGCCGCGCCCCGCGCCCGGGACTTGCAACGCGGCGCGGTCCATAGAAACGGAGACAGATTCACATGAAGCAGCATTTGTTGTCGGCCGCCATCCTGGCGGTCTGCGCCGGCGCGGGCGTCGCCCACGCCCAACCCCAACCCCAACCCCAACCCGCCTCGGCCGCACCTGCCCGCGAAGAGGTCCGCGCACCGCGCGCGGCCAGCGGACAGGTCACGATCCGGCGCGACGAATACGGCATGCCCCACGTTTATGCCGGTACCGTGTACGGCCTCTTTTACGGGTATGGGTACGCCGTCGCGCAGGACCGCCTGTTCCAGATGGAGATGGCGCGCCGCAGTACCCAGGGCCGGGTGGCCGAAGTGCTGGGCGAAAAGATGGTGGCATTCGACAAGTCGATCCGAGGCAATTTCTCGCCTGAACGCATCCAGCGCCAGCTGGCCGCGCTGCCGGCCTCCGAACGCCAGATCCTGGACGGCTACGCAGCGGGTATGAATGCCTGGATCGCGCAGATACGCGACAGGCCGGGCAGCCTGATGCCTAAGGAATTCAACGACTTGCAATTCCAGCCGTCCGACTGGACGCCCTACGATGTGGCGATGGTCTTCGTGGGCACCATGGCTAACCGGTTTTCGGACGCCAACAGCGAGGTCGATAACCTGGCGCTGCTGACCGCGCTGAAGGACAAGCATGGCGACGCGCGCGCCATGCAGATATTCAACCAGTTGCGCTGGATGACCGACAGCCGGGCGCCCACGACGGTGCCCGAGGAAGAGGGCGTGTACCCGCCCGGCACGGACGCTGCGGCGCGCGGCCCCGCAAAACTGTCCTACGCGTTGCCGCGCTATGACGGCACGCCGCCGATGCTGGAACGCGTGGCGCGCGACCCGCAAACGCGCGGCGTGCTGGACGAGGCGCCTGCCGATGCCCGGGCGCGCGTGCTGGCGCAGTTCGCGGAATCGGGCCAGCCCGGTATCGCCGGCTTTCCCACCACCAGCAACATGTGGATCGTGGGCCGCGACCACGCCAAGGACGCGCGCTCGATCCTCTTGAATGGCCCGCAGTTCGGCTGGTGGAATCCCGCCTACACCTATGGCATCGGCCTGCATGGCGCGGGTTTCGATGTGGTGGGCAATACGCCCTTTGCCTATCCCAGTATCTTGTTCGGCCACAACGCGCACGTCACCTGGGGTTCGACGGCGGGCTTTGGCGACGACGTGGACATCTATGCCGAAAAGCTCGATCCGGCCGACCGCACGCGGTACTTTCACAATGGCGAGTGGAAGACGATGGAAAAGCGCACCGAGCTGATTGCGGTCAAGGGCGGTGAGCCGGTCCTGATGGACGTCTACCGCACCGTGCACGGCATTGTCACCAAGTTCGACGACACGCAGCATGTGGCCTATGCCAAGGCACGCGCCTGGGAGGGCTACGAACTGCAATCGCTGGTGGCCTGGACGCACAAGACGCAATCGCGCAACTGGGACCAATGGAAGCAGCAGGCCGCGCGCCATGCGCTGACCATCAACTGGTATTACGCCGATGACCGCGGCAACATCGGCTACGCACACACGGGCTTCTATCCCAAGCGCAGGCCGGGGCACGATCCACGCCTGCCCGTGCCTGGTACGGGGGAAATGGACTGGGACGGCATGCTGCCGTTCGCGACCAATCCGCAGGTGTACAACCCGCGCCAGGGCTTCATCGCCAACTGGAACAACCAGCCCATGCGCGGCTATCCTTCCACCGACCTGTTCGCGATCGTCTGGGGCCAGGCCGACCGCTACGCCGAGATCGAGACGCGCCTGAAAGCCATGACCGCCAACGGCGGAAAAGTCAGCCCGCAACAGATGTGGGACCTGATCCGCACCACCAGCTATGCCGACGTCAATCGCCGCCATTTCCTGCCGTTCCTGCAGCAGGCGGTAGCGGGGCTGCCCGCGGATGATCCCCGGGCGAAGCTGGTCGCGGGCCTGCAATCGTGGGACGGGATGGGCACCAGCGACAAGCGGCCGGGGTTCTATGACAATGCCGGCCCGGCGGTGATGGACGCATGGCTGCGCGCCATGCTGAAGGCGACGCTGGCCGACGAGATGCCGGCCGACTTCTTCAAGTGGTACAGCGCCACGGGCTACCCTACGCCGGCCGCGCCCGCGACCGGCTCGGTCAACCTGACCGTCGGCGTCAAGGTGCTGTTCAATGCGCTGGCTGGCCCAAGCGCCGGGGTGCCACAGCAATACGACTTCTTCAATGGGCGCCGCCCGCAAGCCGTCAGCCTGGCCGCCCTGGACGAGGCCGTGGCCGTGTTGCAGAAGGCGTATGGTCCGGACCCCGCCGCGTGGCGCATCCCCGCGCCGCCGATGGTGTTCGCGCCCAAGAACTTCCTGGGCGTGCCGCAGGCGGACGGCAAGGCGGTGCTGAGTTATCCGGCCACCCAGAACCGCGGCACCGAAAACAACATGACGGTGTTCGACGGCCAGGGCGTGCGTGCCGTGGACGTGGTCGCGCCGGGACAAAGCGGTTTCGTCGCCCCGGACGGCACGCCGTCCGTCCACGCCGGGGACCAGTTCGACCTGTACAACCGTTTCGGCAACAAGCGCGTCTGGTTCACCGACGCAGAGGTACGCGCCAACGCTAAGTCGGTAGAGACGTTGCGCTATTGACCGCGTAGCCGCCCTGGTGGCTGGCCAGGCGCGCGTAGGCCCCTTGCTTTCTCAGCAACTGGTCATGCGTGCCGGCCTCCGCCAAGGTGCCGCGATCCAGCACCAGGATCAGGTCGGCGTCGCGAATCGTGGACAGCCGGTGCGCGATCACGAGCGTGGTGCGATGGCGCATGAGGGTGTCCAGCGCGCCGCGTACCTGCATCTCGGATAAGGTGTCCAGATGCGAGGTGGCCTCGTCCAGGATCAGGACCGGCGCATTCTTCAGGAAGGCCCGGGCGATCGAGATGCGCTGGCGTTGCCCGCCCGACAACTGCACGCCGCGTTCGCCGACGGGGGTGGCCAGGCCTTCGGGCAGCGCGCGCACGAAGTCCGTCAGGGCCGCCTGGTCCAGCGCGCGGGCCAGGTCGTCGGGCGTGGCTTCGGGACGCGCCAGCCGGATATTGCCTTCCAGTGTGTCGTTGAACAGATAGGTGTCCTGGGTGACCAGCGCCACGCGTTCGCGCAGGCCGTCCAATTGCAGTTGGCGCACGTCGACGCCGTCCAGCCTCACGACGCCCTGGCGCGGGTCCCAGAAGCGCAGCAGCAGGCTGGCAACCGTGCTCTTGCCCGCGCCGGACGCGCCCACCACCGCGACCGTGGCGCCGGCGGGCGCCTTGAAGCTCAGGTCTTTCAGCGTATCTTCCTGCTTGCCCGGATAGGCGAAGCTGACATGTTCGAACGCCAGTGACAGGCCGTGCGTCGCCACCGGCGGCGCCAGCGGACCGTCGGTGACGGGTTCCGGTTCGTTGGCGACCACGTGCAGGCGGCGGGTGGCGGCGATGGTGTCGGCCAGTTGCCGGCTGACCTGCGAGATTTCCGAGACGGGCAGGAAGGTCGCCAGCGCGACCAGCACCAGCAGGGGCAGCATGCTGGCCGACAACGTGCCGGCCGACACCTGCAATGCGCCGACGACAGCCACCGCCAGGCCGCCCAGTCCCATCGCCACTTCGAACCATGCGGTCTGACGGGACAGGTCGCGCAGGATATCCAGGCGGCGGATGCGGTAGTGGTCGGCGACTTTCAGGAACTGGTCGCGCCGGCGGCCCGTGGCCTGGAACGCCGTCAGGTCGGCCAGGCCCTGGATGGTGTCGGTGGTGTGGGCGCTCATTTCGCCCAGGGCGTGGCGGGCCTTGTCGCCCAGCGCGTCGATGTGGCGGCGGCCGCGCACCGGCGATACCAGGGCATAGGCCAGGAAGGGCAGCAGCGCCAACGCCACCGGCCAGCTGTATACGCCCAGGAAACCCAGCACCGACAGCGGCACCAGCACCGACACGATGGCGGGTGCGATGGTGTGCGCATAGAAATACTCGACCATCTCGACGTCTTGCGTCGCCAGTGCCACCAGGTCGCCGGACCGGCGTTGCAGCAGGTAGGCGGGCGCCAGGCGTTCCAGCTTGTCGTAAAGCTTGACCCGCATGTCGGCCAGCAGCTGGTATGCCATGGCATGCGCCAGCCACGATTCCAGCCAGTGGAACAGCGCGGCCAGCGGCGCGGCGATCAATAGCCCGACGATCAGCCCGGAAGTCTCTCGGCCGTCGCGGATGGCGGCCACGATCAATGCGCTGAACACGCCCACGCCGATGAACGCCGCCACGCGGGCCACGCCCAGCAGGATGGTTGCGGCGAGCGTGCCGCGCCAGGGCCGCACCACCGACAGCAGCGTGCCCAGCGTGGCGCGCCAGCCGACGTGCTCCGCATCTTCGTCCAGCGAGCGCAGGGCGGGGCCTTGCTTGTCGTCCAGGTTGGCGTCGGGCGCGTCCGCCGGTTGCGCGGCGGAAATCGGGTTGCCCGCGGCGGACGGCAAGCCGGCCGACGGGTTCAGGTGCGCGGCCGCCTGCTCGTGCATCAGGCGGTAGTACAGCCCGCGTTGCGCCATGAGCTCGGCATGCGGGCCCGCTTCCACGACGCGGCCCTGGTCCAGCACCAGGCTGCGGTCGGCGCCGATCACGCTGGCCAGGCGATGGGCCAGGATCAGCGTGGTGCGGCCCGCCATCAGGCGGTCCAGCGCCTGCTGGATCAGGGCTTCGTTTTCGGTGTCCACCGACGACAGCGCTTCGTCCAGGATCAGGATGGGCGCGTCGCGCAGCAGCGCGCGGGCGATCGCCACGCGCTGGCGCTGGCCGCCCGACAGTTGCAGGCCGCGTTCGCCAATGCGGGTGGCGTAGCCGTCTGGCAGCGCCATGATGAAGTCGTCGATATTGGCGGCGCGGGCCGCCGCGCGCACCTGTTCATGGGTGGCGTCGGGGCGCCCCAGACGCAGGTTGTCGTCGATGGTGCCGTGAAACAGCGTGATGTCCTGGCTGACCAGCGCGATGTGCGACAGGAGCGTCTGCGTGTCCAGCGTGTTCACATCATGGCCGCCGACGCGGATGCTGCCCGACTGAGGCACGCCTTCGCGCAGCAGCAAGCGCACGATGGTGGACTTGCCCGCGCCGCTGGGGCCGACGATGCCCACGCGTTCACCGGCCGCAATGCGAAACGCCAGCCCTTGGTGGGCGGGGCGCTCAGGCGTGTACGAGAACGCCACATCGTCGAATTCGATGGTGGGCGCCAGCCGGGCGGGCGCGGCGCTTGCGGCGCCGGTGTCCGGCACCGGCGTCAACGGCTTCGCATCCATCAGCGCGTGGATGCTGACGGCGGCGGATTGGCCCAGCATGCCGCGGTGCAAGACCGACCGCAGGTCGCGCAAGGGGCGGAAGATCTCCGTGCCCGCCATCAGCACGATCAGCAGGGCTTCGACGCTCATGTCGCCGGCAGCGACGCGCCAGGCGCCCAGCGTCAGGGCCAGCGCCGCGCCCAACGCCACGCCCAGGTCGCTGATGCCACGCGTCAGCAGGCTGACCGACAGCACCCAGAAGGTGTTGTCCGACAGGCTGCGCGCGCGTGCGGCCAGACGCTGGCCCCAGGCCTTGCCCTGGCCATACGACTTCAGGGTAGGCAAGCCTTGCACCGCGTCCAGGAAGTCTTCGCCAAAGGCATTCAGCGCGCGGGTGCGCGCCTGGCTGGCGCGGCGGTCCAGCATGTGGACCGCCATCGGGCCGAACAGGGCGAACAGCGCCGCGGCCAGGAAGACCAGCGCGGTGGGCACGTCCCAGAACGCGATCACGGCAAAGATGGCAAAGGGCGCGGCCGCCGCGATGGCGACTTGCGGCAGGTACTGGCCGAAGAACGTCTGCAGCTGTTCGACGCCGTCCACCACCGTCAGCATGACGCCGCCCGTGCGTTGGTTGGCGAACCAGGCCGGTCCCAGGGCAACGATGCGGTCGTAGAGTTTGCCGCGCAGCGTCTGTTGAATCGCGGCCGATGTGCGGTTGGCCTGCACCGTGCGCCAGTGGTCGAACCCGGCGCGCAGCAGCACCATCGCGCCCACGCACAAGGCGGGCGCGATCCAGTCCTGCCAGGGCGCGCCGTCGAACACGCGCGCCAGCAATTGGCCCAGGAACACGTAGCGGGCGATGCCGGCCGCCAGCGCCAGCAGGCCCAGGAAGATCCCGCCGGCCATGCTGGCGCGCAGGCCCGCGGTCAGTTGCCACAATCGAGAGTCGAAATACATATCAATGCTCCATCCAGAGCCTGCATGGTCACTGATCCGATGCGCGCGCGAAAGCGATAGTTTTTCAATCATGGGTTGAGATAAACTCAACTCATGGCCGACCTTCCCACCCACACGCCGCCGCTCGCTGCCTTGCGCGCCTTTGAAGCCGTTGCCCGGCTGGGCAGCCTGAGCCGCGCCGCCGCGGAACTGCACGTCACCAAGAGCGCCGTCAGCCACCAGTTGCGCGCGTTGGAAACCGACTTGGGCGTGCCGTTGCTGCGGCGCGGGGGCACCGTGCGCCGCGCCGAAACCACCGAAGCGGGCGCCGATTTGCTGGCTTCCGTACAACAGGCCTTGACCCTTCTGGATACCGCCTGCCGCCACGCGCGGGCCACGGCGCGTGACCGCCGGCGCTATACGCTGAACGTATCGGCCAATCCGTCGCTGGCCGCCTTGTGGCTGGCGCCGCGCATCGGCCGCTTCATCGCGCTGCACCCCGACATCGGCGTCCAGGTTTACCTGCACGCCAGCCAGGACCCCGCCTGGAAGACGCAAGACATCGACCTGGCGTTCCTGCACGTGCGGGCCCAGGGGCCGCATCTGGCCGAACCGGGCGACATACCGCTCATGACCGAAACCGTCGTGCCGGTATGCAGCCCCGCGCTGATCGCCGAAGCCGACCGCAACGATCCCCGCGTCTTCCTGCGCCATCGCTGGCTGGAAGAGAAGCACATCGACAGCCCCGAAACTGATTGGCGCACGTGGAGCCAACGGCTGGGCCTGGCCGATTCCGACCGGCAGGCCCCGATGGTGTTGAGCGGGCTGAGCACCATCGTCGCGGCCGCCGCCGCCGGGGTCGGCATCGCGCTGGGCCGCGCGCCGCTGATCGACGAAGATCTGGCCAATGGCCGGTTGGTGCCGCTGATGCCCCAGCTGCGCATGCCCGGCTCATGGGGCTACGTGATGCGCTTGCAAGCCAACCGGCCGATGGACGCCTCGCTGCCGGCGCTGGTGGAATTCCTGGCCGAAGAAGGGCGCAGCATGGGCGTGTGGCAGGACGTGACGCCCCTGACTGCCGATCCGATATCGAGGGTGCCGTGAACAGAATGTCGTGCCACACGAGCCTGGGCCGCGCCGTATCGCTGTTTTGCCTGCTGGGGCTGGCGGGCGCCGCGTGGGCGCAGACGCCGAGCCAGGACCCGGGTCTGACCCTGGCGGACGCCTTGGCCGACTGGGACGCCCATGGCCGCGCGGCAGGGCTGGCGCGGCCGGATACGCCGTGCCAGGATTTTCTGCTGGCGATGGGGCAAAAGCCTGATTACGTCGAGTACCTGGGCTGCGAGCGTGGAGACGACATGCAGATGAAGCCCTTGACCGCCAGCTACCGCGTAAGTGGCGCGGCGGCGGCGCGCATGGAGGCCCATCTGCACAAGGTATTCGGCATGCCGCCGCTGGCGTTCGTCTGTTGCGGATGGGGCTCACCCCCGTATTCCACGCGCTACCCGTCGGACGGTCCCACGGTGATGGTTGGCATGGGCGTCGAGACGCCCAGCTATGTCCGGGAGCAATGGCAGAAGATCCCGTACTTCAACATCACCGTCGCCGTATTCCGCGAGCTGCCGTAGGATCCGTGTCGCGCGGGGAGGGCGGCTGCGCCCTATACGGCCAGTTCCATGCTGCGCGTGACTTCTTCCTGCACGCGTTCCCAGATGGACCGCTTCAGTTCCACGAAGCGCGGCGACAACTGCACGTCGGCGCTGCGCGGGTGCGGCAGGTCGTTGTGGATGTCTTGCACGATCCGGCCGGGTTTGGAGCCCATCACCGCCATGCGGGTGGACAGCGTCAGCGCCTCGTCGATCGAATGCGTGATGAAGACAATCGTCTTGCCGCTTTGCTCATAGATGGACAGCAGCTGGTCCTGAAGTACCTGCCGCGTCATCGCGTCCAGCGCCGCGAACGGCTCGTCGAACAGCATCACGTCCGGGTCGTTGGCCAGCACCCGCGCAATCGATACGCGTTGCTTCATGCCGCCGGATAGCGCGTGCGGATATTTGTCGGCCGCCGCTTTCAACCCCACCATTTCGATGTACTTGCGGGCAATGGGCGCGCGTTCCTGCTTGGACAGGCCGCGCATCTTCAGGCCGAATTCCACGTTTTCCTGCACGGTGCGCCACGGAAACAGCGCGTACTGCTGGAACACCATGCCGCAGGCGGCGGTCACGTCGGTGACAAGACGGCCGTTGATGGCGACGGTGCCGGTGTTGGGCGTGATGAAGCCCGCCATCAGGTTCAGCAAAGTGGACTTGCCGCAGCCGGACGCGCCCAGCAGCACCAGGAATTCGCCCCGCTTGACCTCCAGGTCGACGCTGTCCAGAACCGGCACGTCGCCATAGGATTTCGAGACGCCTTTCAGCTGGATCATCGTGTCGTTCATCGTTGCCATGCCAGCACCCATCGTTCAAGAAGCCGCAAACACAGATCGGTCACCAGCACGGTGAAGCTGATCAGCACCATGCCAAGCACCACGGTGTCGGTCTGGAAAAACTCCTTGCCGTTCATGATCATGAACCCAAGGCCTTCCTTGGACGCCACCAGTTCCGCTGAAATCACACAGGTCCAGGACAGGCCCAGGATGATCTTCATGCCCGACAGAATCTGCGGCAGGCAGCCCGGAAACAGCACTTCGCGCATCACCTGCCAGCGGTTGGCGCCCAGGTTGCGTGCCGCCCGCACCAGCACCGGGTCGATGCTGCGCGACGCTTCCATCACGTATAGCAGCGCCGGCACGAACGACCCCATGAACACGATGCTGTATTTCTGCGTTTCGGTGATGCCGAACCACAGCAGCGACAGCGGGATCCAGCTCATGGAAGGCAACGGCCGCAGGAACGAGATGATGGGGTCGAACACCGCGCGCGCCACTTTTGAGGTGCCCAGCAAGATGCCCAGCGGAATGGCGACGATGACCGCGGCCAGAAAACCCACCATCACGCGTCGGGTCGAGGCCAGCACGTTGTAGAACAGGGTGCCCTGGTCGGATAGCGACAAGGCCCGCGCCAGGACCTGGGACGGCGCGGGCAGGAAAATGGGATCGACCGCGCCGGCGCGGCACAAGCCTTCCCACAGCAACAGGAAACCAAGAAGCGAAAGCGCGCTGACCCAGATCAGCCGAGTTTCCCTTGAAGACGAACGCGAGGACATAGGCGAACGTCCCGCTTACAGGTACGAGGCCTGGACCCAGTCCTTGACCTGGGGCGCCTTGTCGATCTGCTTGAGCGTCACCAGCATCTCGGCCAGTTGCTGCATGCCGGCGACGAAATTGCCCGGGTCCACCATCAGGCCCCTCTGGTCGGCGGCGGAATACCACTGCGTCTGCTTGATGACGGCCAGTTGGTCATCCTTCGACAGGCCGGTCAGTTCCAGCAGTACGCCGGCGGCCTCTTCGGGTTGCGCGGTGAGCATGGCGTTGGCCTGGAAGACGGCGTGCAGGAATTTCTTCACGGCCTCCGGGTTTTCGCGCCCCAGCTTGGCATGCGTCAGCAACACGTCCGGCCCGGGCGTGATGGCGTACTGCTTGTAGAGCGAGAACGCAGTGTCGTCCAACAGCACGTGGGTGCCCGGCACGGCCTTGATGCGGTCGAACGCCGGCGTCCAGGCCACGGCCGCGTCAATCTGCTTGCCCTGATAGGCGGACAGCAGGTTGGTGGCGGGAAGATTGATGATGGAGACGTCGCGATCGGGGTTCAGCCCCGCCTGGCGCAGCACATCCAACAGCAGCACATGGGCGCTGGACGCGTAGGTCACGCCGATCTTCTTGCCCTTCAGATCCGCCACGGACTTCACGTCATCGCGCACCAGCACGCCTTCGGCACGACCGAAGTTGTTGGGCGTGGCGATCACCTGGAACTGGCGCGCGCCCGCGGCCATCAGCGCCAGCGAAGAGACGACGCCGGTGCCGGCCAAATCGATGTTGCCGGCCATCACGGCGCTCATGCGGTCCGACGACGTGGCGAAGCTCTGCCACTTGATGTCCAGGCCCTGCTTGGCGAACAGGCCCGTCTTCAAGGCGATGTAGGCCGAATAGTGGCCCAGCCAGGCCGACCCGCCATAGGTGTACGAGGCGTTGGCGGCGCGGCCGACCATGGGAAAGCCCAGGGCGCTGGCGCCCGCCAAAGCTGCGGTGCGCACCAGCATGGCGCGGCGAGTCATGTTCATATTTTTCCCCTACTGAATGTAGTTTGACCGATAGATATCATGTCGCCGGCACGCTGGGGCGCGGCAGGGCAGACTGTCACCCGGTAGCTGCGCGGCGGCGTGAATATAAGGAGCGGCGATGGTCAAAATTCGTCGTGCTTAAGCAATCCGCCAGGGCGGGCGGCATTTCATCGGCGGCTTTATTAAGTATTCGCGCTGCTTATATTGCGGCGGCAGGGAAAGGGCGGGTTCACACTCGCGCCACTTGTCCTTGGAGCCTTGTCCGTGAAAAGTTTTGACGTGATCGTGATTGGTGCCGGCGTGATCGGCAGCTCGGTAGCCTTCCATCTGGCCGAGCTGGGCGCAAAGAATGTGCTGGTGCTGGACCGGGCGACGATTGGCGCCGGCACGACGTCGCAATCGTCCGGCATTCTGCGCACCCATTATTCGGTGCGCGAGAACGTGGAGTTGGCCCAGCGGTCCTGGAACGTGTTCAACAATTTCGCCAGCTACGTGGGCGATGACGAGGCCTCTTGCGGCCTGGTCAAGTGCGGTTATCTGATCAGCGCGGCCGACAACGACAAGCTGGAGCCGTTGCGTGGCGCCCTTGCGCAGCAGCGCGCGCAGGGCATCGCGCTGGAACTGCTGACCGCCGCCCAGGCGCGTGAATTGCTGCCCATCGCTTCGTTCGACGACGCGGCGCTGATCGGCTTTGAGCCCGAGGCCGGCTTTGCCGACGCGTATCTGGTAGCCACCAGCTTTGCGCGCGGGGCGCGCCGCCGTGGCGTCACCATCCGCGAAAACGTCGACGTTCTTGGCCTGCGGGTCGAGGGCGGCCAGGTGGTGGGGGTGTCCACCTCGGAAGGCGACTACGCCAGTCCGCTGGTGATCAGCACGCAAAACATCTGGACGTCCGAGCTGGCTGCCTGGACCGGGGTGTCCATGCCCGTCGTGCCGGAACGCCACGCGGTGCTGGCGCTGGAATGCGCGGCCGCGCCCTACACCTATTCGATGCCGGTCTACAAGGACCTGGCGTCCCCCGGCATGCTGTATTGCCGCAGCTACGGCGGCAACCAGATGCTGGTCAGCGAGGGCATCGTGGGCGAGGCGCTGCAAAAGAGCGACGCCGAACAGGGCGACATCCCGCTGGACTACGTGGCGGAAGTCGGCGAGCAGGTGGCGGCGCGTTTCCCGGCCTATGAGACCGCCGGGCTGGCGTCGTCCTGGACCGGCGTGTACGACGTGACGCCGGACTGGAATCCCGTCTTGGGCCGCGTGCCTGGGGTGGCGGGCTTGATCGTGGGCTTCGGGTTTTCGGGCCATGGCTTCAAGTTGTCGCCCACCGTGGGCCGCGTGCTGGCGCAAGAGGCGTTGGGCCTGGCGACCGACGTGTCGCTCAAGCCTTACGACATCGGCCGTTTCGAAAGCGGTGCGTTGCTGACCGGGAAGTACGGCCTTGGCGCCGTCTCCTGAACGCGTGCGCATCGCGCAGGCGGACTGGTCGGGCTTGCCGCCCGAGCCGTGGAAGAACGGCGCGGGCGTCACCCGGACGCTGGCCGTGGATACGCAGCCGGTGCCGCGGTGGCGCGTCAGCATCGCGGATATCGATCGCGACGGCCCGTATTCCCGGTTCCCCGGACATGACCGCGTATCGGTCGTGCTGTCGGGGCAAGGCGTGACGCTGCAAGGCGACGGCAAGGAGATCCGCTTGCTGCCCGGCGTGCCGACGGCCTTTGCCGGCGACGTCGCGTTCCAGTCCCGCTTGCAGGACGGCCCCGTGCGGGTCTTGAACCTGTTCGTGCTGCGTGGCGCGGCCCAGGCCGCCGTGTCGGGTTTCGGTGGGGGGCCATCCGCGTCGCCCGTCTTGGTCGCCGGCTCGCTGGCGCGAGACGCCGGCCGGGCGCAGGCGTTCGGCTTCACCGTCGAGGCCGGCGACGGGCCGGATGCGGTGCAACTGGACTTGCGCGTGGCCGCCCCGCATGCCGCCTGACTGTTCCTGCCCCGCGTGCCGCTGGCACGGAGGCAGCCCAAGAATCCTTAATCCAGGAGTGTTCGCATGAAGGTACTAACCGCGGTCAAGCGCGTGGTGGACTACAACGTCAAGGTGCGCGTCAAGGCCGACCAGAGTGATGTGGACATCGGCAACGTCAAGATGTCGATGAACCCGTTCGATGAAATCGCCGTCGAAGCGGCCGTGCGCTTGAAAGAGCAGGGGGCGGCAGCGGAGGTGGTTGCCGTGACTTGCGGCGCGGCGGCGTCGCAGGAAACGCTGCGCACCGCCTTGGCGATTGGCGCCGACCGCGGCGTGCTGGTGCAGACCGACGCCTCGTTGCAGCCGCTGGCCGTGGCCAAGCTGCTGTGCGCCGTCGTGCAGCGGGAGCAGCCCGCGCTGGTGATCCTGGGCAAGCAGGCGATCGACGATGACGCCTGCCAGACCGGGCAAATGCTGGCGGCGCTGCTGGGGTGGCCGCAAGCCACCAACGCCAGCGCGATCGGTATCGACGGCGGCATGGCGCGCGTGACCCGGGAGGTGGACGGCGGCCTGGAAGTGCTGGAATTGGTGCTTCCCGCCATCATCACCGCCGACCTTCGCCTGAACGAGCCGCGCTATGTCACGTTGCCCAACATCATGAAAGCCAAGAAAAAGCCCGTGGACGTCCTGACGCCCGAAGCGCTGGGCGTGGACCCGGGGTCGCGCCTGGAAACGTTGCGCGTGGAAGAACCCGCCGCACGGGCGCCTGGCATCAAGGTGGCGGATGTGGCGGCGTTGATCGACAAACTCAAAAACGAAGCGAAGGTGATCTGATGACGGTCCTGGTTATTGCCGAACACGACAACCACGTGCTGGCCGGCGCAACGCGCAGCGCCATTGCCGCCGCCGCCAGACTGGGTGTGCCGATCCACGTGCTGGTGGCCGGCGCGGGGGCGCAAGCCGTGGCGGACGCCACGGCACGTACCGCAGGAGTTGAAAAAGTGCTGCTGGCGGACGCGCCGCATCTTGGCGACGGCCTGGCCGAGAACCTGGCCGCGCAGGCGCTGACGGTGGCGGGCGCGTATTCGCATCTGTTCCTGGCCGCGACCACGCAAGGCAAAAGCGTGGGGCCGCGCATTGCCGCCTTGCTGGACGTGGCGCAGGTGTCGGACGTGGTCGAGGTGTTGTCGGCCGATACGTTCAAGCGTCCCATCTATGCGGGCAACGCGATCGCGACGGTCAAAAGCGGCTATGCAGTTGTTGTGGCAACGATCCGCCCGACCGCTTTCGACGCGGCGCCCGCCGAGGGCGGCTGCGCGCAGGTGGACACGGTGGCGGCCGTGGCCGACAGCGGCCGGGCGCGCATCGTCAGTCGCGAGCTTGCGGTGTCCGAGCGTCCGGAACTGGGTGCGGCACGCGTGGTGGTGTCGGGCGGGCGCGGGTTGGGCAGCGCCGAAAACTTCAAGCTGCTGGACCCGTTGGCCCACAAGCTGGGCGCGGCATTGGGCGCGTCCCGTGCCGCCGTGGACGCCGGCTATGCGCCGAATGACTGGCAGGTGGGGCAGACCGGCAAAATCGTAGCGCCGGCGCTGTACGTGGCCGTCGGAATTTCGGGCGCCATCCAGCATCTGGCCGGCATGAAGGATTCCAAGACCATCGTCGCCATCAACAAGGACGGCGACGCGCCGATCTTCGGCGTGGCGGATTACGGCGTGGTCGGCGATCTGTTCGACGCGGTTCCCGCTTTTACGGCAGGGCTGTGACGCCGCGCTGATGTCGCTTCAAGGGCGCTTTCGTGCGCCCCATCAGCGCCTCGTCAACCGTCCCCGTCAACGCCCCATCAGCGCCGCATGCTGCGCCACAGCGTGGCGGGCGGCAGCCCCAGGGCCGGGGCGATGTCTTTCTGGATCAGGCGTTCCATCGCCATCAGGATCACGTCCCGGGCCTCGGTGGGCAGTTTGCCGACTTCCTGCTGCCGCGCCGCCAGATACAGCGTGCGCGACAGGCTGGGATCGTCGGCACGGGCCACGCCCAGGTAGGGCGCCAGCGGCAGAACGCGCAACTGGTCCACGAAATGGCGTGACTGCCAGATGCACAGCGGCGTGCTGATCGCGAAACCGATGCCCGCCGTAACCAGGCTAAGCAGCGGATCCGTATTGTCGAATTCAAAGGTGCGCTCGATCATCACGTCGTGCGATTCGATCAGGCGGTCGATCTCGGCGCCAATGAACGAACGGGCGCTGTAGCGGATGAACTGCATGCGCTTGCCCAATTCCTTCAGCGTATCGATCTTGTCCATGTCCATCGTGCGCGGCACGATCAGCACGTAGGGTTCGCTGAACAGGCTGACCTTTTTGATGGTGGGCTTGCCGGCCACGGCGCTGGTGGTGACCACCAGGTCCAGTTGCCGGTCTTCCAGCTGCTTGTCCAGCACGGGCGTGATGCCGGACCACAGGCGGATCTGGCGCGACGCGCCCGACAGGCCGTGGATCAGCGTGGGCCCCAAGGTGCCCGCGAAGGAATCCACGCAGCCAAAGCGCACGATGTTCCGTTTGGCCCGGCTCAGATTGCGCACGCTTTCGGTCATGTCGCCGGCCTGGGCCAGCAAACGCGCGGCATGGTCGAACAGGAGTTCACCGGCGGGCGTGGGCCGCGCCGGCCGCGTGCTGCGGTCCAGCAGTTCGGTCGACATCGCGCCTTCCAGCTGCTTGATCCGCTGCGACACGGCCGCCTGCGACAGGCCCAAGAGGCGCGCCGCGCCGGACACGGAGGCGGCTTCCACCACCGCCACCCAGGTCAGCAACAGGCTCCATTCCGGATAGTTTTCCGTCGTGCTGAACGAAAATCGGTTCATCGCCTGGCGTGTCCTGGGCGGGGGCGGCGGGTCAGCGCTGCCGCGCGGTGGTCTGCCGCAGGGCGGCTTGCACCATGCCTTCGACCACCGGGATGACCTTGCCGGCCAGGTCGGCGCGCCAGCCGTAGGGATGGGTTTCATCCATGTAGGTGGACTGGCACATTTCCAGTTGGATCGCGTGGATGTTGTCGGCCGGCGCGCCATAGTGGCGCGTGATGTAGCCGCCCTTGAAGCGGCCGTTGATCGCCCAGGTGTAGTCGGCGCAGGCGTCCAACTGTTGCTTGACCGCCGCCAGGATGTCCGGCGCGCAGGCTGCGCCGTCGGAGGTGCCGATGTTCAGGTCGGGCAGCTTGCCGTCGAACAGGCGCGGCAGCACGCTGGCGATGGAATGGGCTTCCCACAGCAGCACGGTGCCATGCTCGGCCTTGATGCGGTCCAGCTCTTCACGCAGCTGGGCGTGATAGGGATGCCAATAGGTCTGCAGGCGGTGCGCGCGTTC
Organism: Achromobacter sp. MYb9; assembly: GCF_002975275.1. GTDB lineage: Bacteria > Pseudomonadota > Gammaproteobacteria > Burkholderiales > Burkholderiaceae_B > Achromobacter. Next base: position 36,403 of record NZ_PCOQ01000029.1, read on the forward strand.
GGCATCCGTCAGCACGGCGTCGTTCTGGTAGAGCGCGTCGCCGCGGAACGTCTGGGTCGGGCACAGGCCGGTCTTGGTCTGGCCGGGGTACAGGCTTTCGTCGTTGGGCGGGCGGTTCAGGTCCACCACATAGCGGGAATAGCGCGCGCCAAGCACGGACGCGCCCAGCGCCTGGGCAAACTGGTACAGCGTGTCCAGATGCCAGTCGGTGTCGCCGGACTCCAGCCCCAGCGGCGTCATCTGCGCGCGTTGCGCGTCGGGGATCTGGCTGCCCAAGTGGGGGATGGAGATCAGCAGCGGGGCGGTGCCGCGGCTGAAATGAAAGATATCGCTCAAGGGAAAACTCCGGGTAACAAAGACGGTGCGCTGCGGGGCCAGCCGCAGTTGGCGGGCGCTTGTATGCTAGGCAGCGCGGCCCGCCGCGGTAATTGCATCAGTTTAATGGATGTTGATGATCGAGCTGCGTGATGCAAAGGGTTAGGGGCGCATCGGCTGGGCGTAGGGAGCCCAAGGCGGATCCGTGTTCCAGACGCCGGCGATCTCGTCGATCAGCACGCGAACCTTGGGCGACAGGTGCCGGCGGTGCGGATAGACGGCGCAGACCGGCGCGCCCGGCGGAGCCACGGATTCCAGCACCGGCATCAGGCGGCCCGCGCGCAGGTCGTCGGCGACAAGGAACGCGCCCAGTTGCGCGATCCCGTCGCCCGCCAGCGCGGCATCGCGCAGGGCTTCGGTATGCCCCAGCCGCAGGCGCCCGGTCATCGGCACCTGGCGCGCCAGGCCCTGGATGGCAAAACGCCACGGCACCCGTTGCCCCGCGTGGGTGTAGACCAGGGTGTGATGCTGATTCAACGCATCGGGCGTGGCCGGCGCGCCGTGGCGTTCCAGATATTCCGGCGCCGCGCAGGTGATCAGCCGGTGCGGCGCCAGCACGCGTCGCACCAGCCGGCTGTCCGATTCGCCGCCGATGCGGATCGCCACGTCGATGCCGTCGCGCACCAGATCGGTGTAGTCGTCCGAGAAGCTGACTTCTGCTTCCACGTCGGGCCAACGGCGCAGGTAGGCACGCAGCATCGGCATCAGATGCAAGCGGCCCAGCGACACGGGCAGGTCGATGCGCAGGCGGCCACGCGGGGCTTGCTTGCGGCTGGCCATCGCATCGGTGGCGTTGTCCACTTCGGACAGAATGCGCTGCGCGTGCTCGTAGAAGATCCGGCCGTCGTCGCTCAGGCTGACGCTGCGCGTGCTTCGATGCAGCAGCCGGGCGCCCAGGCCTTGCTCAAGCCGGGTAATGCACTTGCCGATGGCGGATCGCGACAGGCCCAGCTTGTCGGCGGCCGCCGTGAAGCTCTGCGCATCGGCCACGCGCACGAAAGCCAGCAGATCGCCGATGTGATCCAGACGGTGGGAAGAGGCGGGTTTATTGTCCACGAATTGTCCCTTGTGTTTCGCTTTTCGCCTACTTTATCAGCTGCTTGGAAACAGTAGACTGCGTAGGGGTCGGCCTGGCAACGGGCCTTTCCGGATCGCGCCGTCCTATGTCCCGCACCACGCCTTCACCCGCTCAAACCCTTCGTCAGCCGCCCGTCCGGACTTCTCGACGCGCCTGGCTTGGCGTCCTTGCCGCGGGCTTGGCCACGTTCAGCGTCGTCACCACCGAAATGTTGCCGGTGGGCTTGCTGGTGCCCATCACGCACGACCTGGATGTGTCGGTGGGCGAGGGCGGCCTGATGCTTTTCGTGCCCGCGACTCTGGCGGCGCTGTTTGCGCCGCTTGTCGTTGTCGGCGCGAAAGGCGCCGACCGCCGTTGGCTGCTTTGCGGCCTGCTGGCCGTGTTGACCGCCGCCAATCTGGCCAGCGCGCTGGCGCCGTCCATGCCCTGGTTCCTGGGGGCGCGGATGCTCGTGGGATTCTGCATCGGCGGCATCTGGGCCATTGCCGGCGGCCTGGCGGGCAGGATCGTCCCGCCGCAGGCGGTGGGGATGGCCACGGCCATCATCTTCGGCGGCGTGGCCGTGGCGTCCGTGCTGGGCGTGCCGCTGGGCGCCTTCATCGGCGACCTGGCGGGTTGGCGCGCCGCGTTCGGCGCGATGGCGGCGCTGTGCGCGGCCGTGCTGTTGCTGATCGGGCTGGCCTTGCCGCCCTTGCCGGCGGTGCGCAGCCTGTCCGCGCGCCAACTGGCCGGGCAGTTTTCGAATCCCGCCGTGCGCCTTGGCCTGCTGGTCACCGTGTTCCTCGTGGCCGGCCATTTCATGGCCTACACCTTCGTCCGGCCGCTGCTGCAATCGCACGCGGGCTTCAGCCAGTCGTGGATCGGCCCGCTGTTGTTCACCTATGGCGCGGCCGGAGTGGCCGGCAATTTCGTAGCGGGGGCGGCGGCCGCGCGCCAGCCGGGCCGCGTGTTGCTGATGATCGCGCTAGCCTTGCTGCTGACGTTGGCGTTGCTGGCCGGATTCGGGCATTTGCGGTTTGCCGGCGGCGTCTTGCTGGTGGCGTGGGGGCTGGCGTATGGCGGCGTGTCGGTATCGCTTCAGGCCTGGATGTTGCGGGCCGCGCCGGATGCCGTCGAGGCCGCCACGGCCCTGTTCGTGGCGATGTTCAATCTGGGTATCGCCGCCGGATCGTTGCTGGGCGTGCCCAGCGTGGATGCGCTGGGCTTGCGCGTGAACCTGTGGCTGGCCGCGGCATGCATGTTGTTGCCGGCGGGCGCGCTATGGGCGTGGCGGCAGCCCCGGCGAACGCCTGATGCCGGTTCGGCATGCCGGTAGCGCCGGCCATTTCAGGGAACCGGAAGATCTTCCCCGTGCCGACCGCTACCCGCTGATGTTCGCGACAACGTGCGCCGTCAAGCCGCCCGCGTCTCTCCTGGCCCTCGGTGTTTTCCCGAAGAGACGCGTTTTTTCATCTCTCAGTACTAACCATTAGCCTTTGCCCGCCGCCCCTGAGCGGCGGGCGGGGCAAAGCGCCCGCGTATAACCATGGGGAATAGCCCAAGCACCTGAAGGACTTTGACGCCATGGTGTCCCGATCCTAGTCTGCAGTCACGCCGTATCTCCGACTGCAAACTTCGAATGCCGCCAGCGTGCGGCGCACAAGGGAAGCCATGAAACGTCCTGTACCTCTCGCCCTGGCGGCCGCGTTGCTGGCGGTCTGTAGCACCGCTCTGGCAACGCCGGCGCAAGCGCAAGAGCGCCCCATGCTGCGCGTCAGTTCGGGCGCTGCGGACAACGCCACGCTCGACCCCCACCGCGCGACGTCCACCGCCGACAAAGGGGTGGCCGCGCAGATGTTCGATGCGCTGGTGCAGTTTCCGGCGGGCAGCGCCGATCCCAAAGCGTTGGAGCCGGATCTGGCCGAACGTTGGGAGGCCTCGGCAGACAGCAAGGTCTGGACGTTCCACCTGCGCCACGGCGTTCAGTTTCATGGCGGCTATGGCGAATTGAAAGCCGAGGACGTGGTCTATTCGATCCAACGCGCGGGCGATCCCAATCGTTCCAGCTTCGCCGCCACCTTCGCCATCATCGACAAGGTCGAAGCGCTGGATGACTACACCGTGCGCTTCACGCTGAAGTACCCCGACGCGACCTTCCTGGGCCGCGTATCCAACTATCACGGCGGCAACATCGTCAGCAAGAAGGCGGCCGAGAAGCTGGGCGACAAGTTCGGCGCCGGCCCCATCGGCACCGGCCCGTTCGCCTTCGGCGAACACGTCACCCAGCAGTACGTGAAGCTGGTGGCCAACGACGCGTACTTTCGCGGCAAGCCCAAGCTGGGCGGGATCCTGTACCGCATGATCCCATCGGACAGCGCGCGCGAACTGGCTTTCACGTCGAACGAAATCGACGTGATGCAGGGCAAGCGCGAGCAGCGGTGGGTCGAACGGTCGGCCAAGCGCGGCATGAAGATCGATATCTTCGAGCCCGCCGAGTTCCGCACGCTGCATCTCAACCGCAACGTCAAGCCGCTGGACAACCTGAAGGTGCGCCAGGCCGTCGCGGCCGCGATCAACGTGGATGAGATCGTGCGCTACGCAGGCAAGGACGTTGCCGACAAGGGCTGTTCGGTGGTGCCCAACGGTTATCTGGGCCAGGACTGCAGCGCGGGCGCTTATACCTACGACGTGGACCGCGCCAAGAAGCTGCTGGCGGAAGCGGGCTATCCCAACGGCGTCGAGATCAAGTCCGTCGTGTCGAACATTTCGGCACAGCAGCCCATCATGGAAATCGTGCAGGCGCAATTGGCCAAGGCCGGCATCAAACTCAATATGGAAGTGGTGGACCACGCGACCTACCAGGCCAAGAGCCGCCAGGACTTGAGCGGCCTGGTGTTCTACGGCGCGGCGCGATTCCCCAACGCTGATACGTACCTGACGGAGTTCTACGATTCGGCCGCTGCGATCGGCGCGCCCGGCGCGATGTCGAATTTCTCGCATTGCTCGGTGGCCGATGACGCCATCCGCCAGGCCCGGATGGAACCGGATGCGCAGAAGCAGCTGGCCTTGTGGAAAGACGCGCAGGTGAAGATCCACGGCGACGTCTGCGCCGTTCCCCTGTTCGGGCTGAAGCAGGTGTGGGCGCGCGGGGATCGCGTGAACTATGGCTACGCCTTGAAGGGCGCGCTGAACCTGCAACCTCCCATCACCGAACTGACGACGGTAAGCACGCCCTGAGCGGCGTGCCGGCTGTCATTGGCCCTTGAGCACTTCGCGGGAAACCTGCGCGGCGACGTCGCGGGCTTCCTCGACAAAGGCCTCGACCAGCGCCGCGTTGCGCGAGGTGTGCACGCGGCACAACTGGAAGTGGAACAGCAGCTCCGGATCAAAGCGCCGCAACACCATGCGGCTATGCAACCCTTCGGCGAACAACGGATGAATCAAGGAAACCCCCAGCCCCGCCGCGACGAATTCGCAGGCCGTGGGCGCCGTGTTGGTGTCCAGCACCACATTCAACCGGGCCCCCCCCTGGCTGAACGCCTGGCGCACCAGTTCTTGCGTCTGGCTGTCGGCTCCGAAGGAGACGAAGGGCAGGCCGCTCAGATCGCGCGGCCGCACCACGCGCTTGCGCGTCAGCTCGTGATTCGTGGGCATGGCGCAGAACAACGGGTACTGGAACAGCGGCTCGCGATCGATGTAGGGGTTGTCGACGCGGCTGCCCACCAGCGCGACGTCGATGTGTCGGGTCGCCAGCCAGTCCGCCAGGAACAGCGATCCGCGGCTTTGGATCGACACGCGCACGTCGGGATGCCGCTTCAGAAACTGCATGGTCACGCGGCGGATAAACGGGCCGGCCAGGGCGGGCAGGACGCCGACGTTCAGCGTGCGCTGTTCGTCGCGGCGGATGGAATCGACGGCTTGTTCCACCTGGCGCAGGCCGCTGAACACGCGGTCGATCTCTTCGTACAGCCGCATGCCTTGATTGGTCAGCGCCAGCTTGCCGCGCACCCGGTCAAAAAGCGCCAGACCCGTTTCCGTCTCCAGGTGCGACAGCAGTTTGCTGACGGCCGGCTGCGACACGCCCAGCGCCACGGCCGCCTGGCTGGCGGTGCCGTGTTCGACGACCGCCTTGAACGCTTCGATCTGCCGCAAGTTCAACGTCTGATTCATGCCATAACCCGGTTGGATGGAAGCTTGGTTTGCAGTCGCAAAGGTTATAGCGTCGGCATCGCGCGCACAAGAAGGAGCCGCCATGCGGCATGAGTTCGACGTCATCGTGGCGGGCGCCGGCATGGTCGGCGCCGCCATCGCCTACGGGCTGACGGGACACGGGCGGCGCGTGCTGATGCTGGACGGCGCCGACACCGATTTTCGCGCGGCCAAGGCCAACTTCGGACTGGTGTGGCTGCAAGGCAAGGGCCACGGCCACCCCGCCTACCAACGCCTGTCGCATCTGGCGGTGCAGGCGTGGCCGGACTTCGCGCAGGCACTGGAAGCCGACAGCGGCATGACGCTTGCCTACGAGCGCCGGGGCGGGCTGCATTTCTGCCTGGGCGATGCCGAACTTTCCGCCCGCGCGGCGCGCCTTGCCGCCTGGCATGCGCAGGCGCCGGAGCTGGCGCCCTGTACGCAGTTGCTGGATCGCGGCGAGCTGCTGCGCCGCTTTCCGTCGATGCGTCTTGGCGCCGACGTGGCGGGCGCAAGCATCGGCGGGCTGGATGGCCACGTCAATCCGCTGCGGCTTCTGGCTGCGCTGCAAACCGCGTTCTTGAAACGCGGCGGAACCCTGCTTAACCGTCATGCCGTCACCGCCATCGATCCGTTGCCCGGCGGCGGATTCTCCGTGGGGGCCGGCGGCTTCCAGGCGCGCGCCGAACGCGTGGTGATCGCCGCGGGATTGGGCTCGGTCGCCTTGGGGGCAATGGTCGGGCTGGACGTGCCATTGCGGCCGCAGCGCGGCCAGATCCTCGTCACCGAACGACTGGCGCCCCTGTTGCCGATACCCGCCAGCGGCATCCGCCAGACCGCCGAAGGCACCGTCATGGTTGGGCTGACGCAGGAAGAGGTCGGGTACGACCTGGGCACCACGTCGTCGGCCGCGGTGCGCATGACGCGCAACGCGTTGCGCATCCTGCCCGATCTGGCGCGGGCAAGGCTGGTGCGGCAATGGTCGTGCCTGCGGATCATGACACCCGACGGGTGCCCCGTCTACGCAAGTTCTCCTCTTCACCCCGGCGTGGATATCGCGCTGTGCCACTCGGGCGTGACGCTGGCTTCATTCCATGCCGGGCCCTATGCCCGCGCATTGGCCGGCGGCGCGCCGCTAGATCCCTTGGATGCCTTTCACCATGAGCGTTTCAATGTTCAGAAAGCTGCATGAGTCCGGCGCGCCCGCGCTGACACTCACGATAGACGGCCAGTCCGTCGCCGCCGAAGCCGGCGAGACCGTGGCGGCGGTGTTGCTGCGGCAGCAAACGCCGGCCACCCGCAGCACCCCCGTGCTGGAAAGCCCGCGCGCGCCGTATTGCATGATGGGCGTGTGCTTCGACTGCCTGGCTATCGTGGATGGCGTGGCCTCCACCCAGACCTGTCTGGTCACGGTGCGCGACGGCATGTGCGTCGAGCGCCAGTTCGGCCGCCGGAGCGTCTTGCCATGAAGCGTGAATTCGATGTCGTGGTGATTGGCGCCGGCCCGGCCGGCATGAGCGCGGCCATCGGCCTGCGCGGCCAGGGCTTGTCGGTGCTGGTGGTGGACGAGCAGCCCGCCCCTGGCGGCCAGATCTGGCGGGCGGTCGAGGCCGTGGCGGACACGCCGGCGGGCAAGCTGCTGGGCAGTGAGTACCGAGCGGGCGCGGCGCTGGCGCGCGCGTTCCGCGACAGCGGCGCGATTTATCAACCGCAGACGCAGGTCTGGCAGGTCGAGCCGGGCTGGCATGTGTACATGACGCAGGCCGGGCAGGCCGAGGCGGTGCGCGCTGACCGCATTGTGCTGGCGATGGGCGCGCAGGAACGGCCCGCGCCGTTTCCGGGCTGGACCTTGCCGGGCGTCTTGACCGTGGGGGCGGCGCAGATCCTGTTGAAGACGTCGCGCCAGGTGCCGGCGGAGCCGGTGTGGGTCGTGGGCAGCGGGCCGTTGCCGTTGCTCTACATGGCGCAGCTGTTGCGCGCGGGCGGCAAGATCGCCGGCTGGCTGGACACCTCGCCGCCGGGCGGATGGCGCCGGGCGGTGCCTTGGGCCGGCGCGGCGCTGGCGGGACGGGCCGACATCGCCAAGGGGCTGGCGTGGCTGCACGAGATCAAGTCCGCGGGCGTCAAGCGCGTGCGCGGCGTCACGGCGGTGCGCGCGCTGGGCGACGGGCGTTTGCAGGAAGTGCAGTACACCGATGCCGACGGCAACACGGCGCGCGCGCCGGCCAGCGTGCTGCTCTCGCACGAAGGCGTGGTGCCGTCCATCCACATGACCCGCGCGCTGGAATGCGACCATTCCTGGAACGTCCAGCAGTCCTGCCTGGCGCCGGATCTGGACGAATGGGGCCAGACCAGCCGCCAGGGCGTCTACGTGGCGGGAGACGGGGCGGGCATCGGCGGCGCGCAAGCCGCTTGCGTGCGCGGCGAGCTCGTCGCGGTTGGCGTAGCGGCGGCGGCGGGCCGGCTGACGCCGCAGGCCGCCGCGGCGACAGCCGCGCCGTTGCGCGGCAAGCTGGCGTCGCTGCTGCGTCTGCGCCCCATGCTGGATGCCATGTATCCGCCACGGCCAGGCATTTTTTCCCCGCCTGACGACACCATCGTGTGCCGCTGCGAAGAGCTGACGGCGGGCGACATCCGCAAGGCGGCGGCCATCGGCCAGCCCGGACCCAATCAAATCAAGTCCTATACGCGCGCCGGCATGGGCCCGTGCCAAGGCCGTCAGTGCGGCTACACGATCGCGCATATCCTCGCGGCGGAACAGAAGCGGCCGGTGGCCGAAGTGGGGTTCTATCGCATCCGCCCGCCGCTCAAGCCGTTGACGCTGGGCGAACTGGCGTCGCTCGACATCGAGGAAGCGCAACCATGAGCGCGCGCACTTGCGATGTGATCGTGGTTGGCGGCGGCCTGCACGGCCTGTCGGCCGCGTTGCAGATGGCGCGCCAAGGCAAACGCGTCGTGGTGATCGAACGTCATTGGGTTGGACGGCACGCGTCGGGCGCCACGGCGGCCGGCGTGCGCACGCTGAACCGCGACCAGGGCGAACTGGATCTGTCATTGGAGGCGATGGACATGTGGCACGACATGGCTTCGCTGGTCGGCGACGACTGCGGCTTTCATGCCAACGGACAGATATGCGTGGCCGAAACGCCTGCCGCGCTCGCCGCGCTGCGGACCCGCGTCGACGGGTTGCGCGCCAGTGGCTACACGCACGAAGAACTGATCGGCCCGGACGAGCTGCGGCGGCTGTTGCCGGAACTCAGCCACCATTGCCTGGGCGCATCGATCGCGCGGCGCGACGGCGCGGCCGACCCGCACCGCGCATTGCGCGCATTTCGGCACAGCGCCGAAGCGGCCGGCGTGACGATCATCGAACATTGCGGCGTGACCGGCCTGGCGCGCGTGGGCCAGGATTGGCGCGCGCAGACCGACGCCGGGGCCTGGACCGCGCCGTATGTGATCAACGCGGCCGGCGCGTGGTCCGCCCGCATCGCCGCCATGGTGGGCGACGACATCCCGCTGGCGACCAAGTCGTCCATGATGATGGTCAGCGAGCGCTTGCGACCCTTCATCAAACCCGTGGTGGCCATCATGGGCCGGTCGCTGTCGTTCAAGCAGTCGGACCAGGGCACGCTGGTGATCGGGGGCGGCCTGCAGGGCATCCCCGACCTGGACCGTGAAACGTCCACGGCGCGCATGCGGGTGCTGGCCAAAGGCGCGCATGCCGCCACGGATCTGTTCCCGGCCGTGCGCGACATTCGCATCGTCCGGGTGTGGGCGGGCCTGGAAGCAAAAACGGACGACATGCTGCCCATCGTCGGCCCGTCGCCCAATGCGCCAGGGGTGTTCCACGCATTCGGCTTTTCGGGACACGGCTTCGAGCTGGTGCCCGTGGTTGGCGCCGCGCTGACCGACCTGGTGGTCCATGGAAAAACCGGCCGCGCCATCGGCAACCTGCAGGCGCAGCGCCTGATGCGGGTGAAGGGCGCCGCGCCGTCCGCTTCGGAGCATTCATCATGATGCGCTACGCCATCAAGCGCCTGCTGCTGGCCGTCCCGACGCTGCTGGCCATGTTGACAGCCGTCTTCATCCTGGTGCGGCTGGTGCCGGGCGATCCGGCCGCGGTGATGCTGGGCGATCAGGCCAGCGCCGAAGCCCTGGCGGCGCTGCGTTTGCGCCTGGGGCTGGATCTGCCCACGCACGTGCAGTACCTGCGCTTTCTGGGCGACATGCTCACGGGCAATTTCGGCGTGTCCATGGCCAGCGGCCGCACCGTGCTGCAGGAGGTGTCGCTGGTGCTGCCCTGGACGCTGCAACTGACGGCGGCGGCCATCGTGATCGGCGTGGCGTTCGGCCTGCCCATGGGTATCTGGGCGGCGCTGCGCCGCAATGCCTGGCCGGACTACCTGGGCCGCCTGCTGTCGCTTACGGGACTGTCCTTTCCGGCTTTTGTGTCCGCCATCCTGATGCTGTTGGTGTTTGCCATCCAGCTGCGCTGGTTTCCCGTCATCGGCGCCGTCGGCGCGGGCGACTGGACGACGCAATTGCGCGGGCTGGCGCTGCCCGCGTTCAACCTGGGCCTGATCATGATGGCGTACGTGATGCGTGTCACCCGGTCGTCGATGCTGGGCGTGATGGGCGAAGACTACGTGCGCACCGCGCGGGCCAAAGGCGTGCGGCCGATGCGCCTGATCCTGCGCCATGGGTTGCGCAATGCGCTTATTCCCATCGTGACCGTGGTGGGCCTGTACTTCGGAACGCTGATCGGCAACTCGGTGCTGACCGAAATCGTGTTCAACCGGCCGGGCCTGGGCAAGCTGATCCTGGGCGCGCTCAACAGCCGCGACTACACGCTGCTGCAAGGGCTGATGGTGGTGTTCGCGTCATGTGTGATCGTCGTCAATCTGCTGACCGACCTGGTGTACGGGCTGGTCGATCCCAGGGTGAAATACAAATGAGCGCTGTCGCCGCTATCCCCTCGTCCCGTCCCAATGCCTTGTGGCAGGCATTGGCCAAGAACCGGCTGTCGTGGATCGGCCTTGGGCTGCTGCTCGTGATCGTGCTGGCCGCCGTGTTCGCGCCGTGGCTGGCGCCCCACGATCCCTTGCAGCAGAACATCGCGTATCGGCTGGAGCCGCCCTCTGCGGAGTTCTGGCTGGGCACCGACAGCTACGGGCGCGACGTGCTGTCGCGCCTGGTCTACGGCGCCCGCGTGTCGCTGCTGGTGGGTTTTGTCGCCATCCTGATCGCCATGTGCATCGGCTCGGCGCTGGGCATCCTGGCGGGCTATCTGGGCGGCCTGGTCGATCAGCTCATCATGGGCCTGGTCGACGTCCTGCTGTCCTTTCCCACCTTGCTGCTGGGCCTGATGGTGGCCGCCATGCTCGGCGCCAGCCTGGAAAACCTGATCATTGCCATCGCCATCACCGAAATCGCGCCGTTCGTGCGGGTGGCGCGCGCGCCCACCATCGCCTTGAAACAACGCGATTTCGTCGAAGCGGGCAGGGCGCTGGGCTATGGCCCGTTGCGCCTGATGGGCGTGCACATCCTGCCCAACATGGTGTCGGACGTGGTGGTGCTGGGATCACTGTGGATGGCCTCGGCCATCCGCACCGAGGCGTCCTTGAGCTTCATCGGCCTGGGCGTGCCCCCCCCCGCAGCCACATGGGGCAGCATGATCCGCGAAGGGTTCGAGAACATCCTGGACGCCTGGTGGCTGACGGTGTTTCCCAGCGTTGCCATCCTGTTGACCGTTTTGGCGCTGAATCTGCTGGGCGATGCCCTGCGCGACGCCATTGATCCCAAGCTGCGTTCGGAGCGTTCATGAATCCTCACCCGAACCCTCTCTCTGGCTCTCAGGCCCCCGTGCTGGAGCTTCGCGACCTGCGCACGGAGTTCCGCGTGGGCGGCGCCTGGCATGCCGCCGTGCGCGACGTGTCGCTGCAAGTGGGGCGCAATGAAACGTTGGCGGTGGTCGGCGAATCCGGCAGCGGCAAAAGCGTGACGGCCTTGTCGGTGCTGCGCCTGCTGCCGGAAGCGGGCGCCCGCCATGGCGGCGGGCAGATCCTGCTGGATGGCGCCGACCTGGCCGCGCTGTCCGAAAAGCAGATGATGAAACTGCGCGGCGAATCCATCGCCATGATCTTCCAGGAGCCGATGACGTCGCTGAACCCGACGATGACGGTGGGCGACCAGATCGCCGAGGCCATTCGCCAGCACCGCCGGCTGCCGTGGGCAGAGGCACGCCGGCTGGCGCTGGCCGTGCTGGAAGAAGTGAAGATTCCGGCCGCCGCCAAGCGCTTTGGCGACTATCCGCACCAGTTCTCGGGCGGCATGCGCCAGCGCGTCATGATCGCGATGGCCCTGGCATGCAAGCCCCGGGTGCTGCTGGCCGACGAGCCGACCACGGCCCTGGACGTCACGATCCAGGCGCAGATCCTCACGCTGCTGTCTGATTTGAAGGCCGCGCATGGCATGGCGGTGCTGTTCATTACGCACAACCTGGGCGTGGTGGCGCAAATCGCTGACCGCGTCGCGGTGATGTACGCCGGTGAAGTCGTCGAGACCGCCGATGTGCAGACGCTTTTTGCACGGCCCACGCACCCTTATACCGAGGCGCTGCTGCGCGCGATGCCGCGTGTGGATGCAGATAGCGCGGTGCTGGAATCCATTCCGGGCGGGGTGCCGGCCATTACGGCGATGCCGAAAGGCTGTGCATTCGCGCCGCGCTGCCGTCTGAAGGAGGCGCGGTGCGAGGCCGAACGGCCCGCGCTGACCCGCATCGGCCCGTCTCACCAGGTGCGTTGCGTGGTGCGCGCCGAACCGCATGGAGGCAAGGCATGAGCGATCTTCTGCAAGTCCGCAACCTGGTCAAGCGCTTTGAAAGCGGCGGCGGCTGGCTGGGCGGCGAAAAACAGGTGGTGCGGGCGGTGAACGACGTATCGTTCAGCGTCGCGCGGGGACAGTCGCTGGGGCTGGTCGGAGAATCGGGCTGCGGAAAGTCGACCGTGGCGCGCACCTTGTTGCGGTTGATCGAACCCGACGAGGGCAGCATCGTGTTCGACGGGTTGGACGTCCGGCAGGCGGGCGCGTCCGCCATGCGCGCATTGCGCCGCCGCATCCAGATCGTGTTCCAGGATCCCTATGCGTCGCTTAATCCGCGGCGCAGCGTTCGCCAGGCGCTGTCCGAACCGCTGGTCGTCCATAAGCTGGGCGATGCGAGGCAGATCGCCGCCAAGGTGGAGCAGGCCATTGGCGAAGTGGGATTGCCGGTGTCGGCGCTGGACCGCTATCCGCACGAGTTCTCGGGAGGCCAGCGCCAGCGTATCGGCATCGCCCGCGCATTGGTGCTGGACCCGGAACTGATCGTGGCGGACGAGCCCGTGTCGGCGCTGGACGTGTCGGTCCAGGCGCAGATCCTGCAGCTGATGGAACGCCTGAAGCGGGACCGCGGCCTGTCGTTCGTGTTCGTCTCGCATGATCTGGGCGTGGTGCGCCACTTTTGCGACACGGTCAGCGTGATGTACCTGGGCCGCATCATCGAGCACGGGCCCACCGCGCAGGTGCTGGACCGTCCCTTGCATCCGTACAGCCGGGTCTTGCGGGATTCTTCGCCCGTACCGGACCCGGCGGCGCGCATCCGCTTGCTCAAGATCGAAGGCGAGATTCCCGCGCCCACGCACTTGCCGCCCGGCTGCACGTTTCATCCGCGCTGCGCGCGGGTCCAGGCGGATTGCGCCCAGCGCGTGCCGCCGCTTGCGTCCTTGGGCGGGGGCCGGTCAGCGGCCTGTTTCCACCCGCTGGTCGACGAGGCCGCGGCCATGGCTCACGCCTCCGCCGGGGCCTGAGTTCTGGCCTGAACCGCCGCTTATGTTCGGGCCGCGCGCCGGCCTCAGCCCGCGATGCGGCGCTTGCTGCTGTCGCGCACGACCAGATGGGGCGCCAGTCGCACGCTGCCGGGCTGGCCGCCCGCCAGCTTCTGCAACAGTAGCTCCAGGCCCATCCGGCCCATCTCGTGCATGGGCGAATGCACCGTCGTCAGGCCGATGGGCAGCGCGCCCGCCAGCGGCGTGTCGTTGTAGCCCACGATGGCGACGTCGCGGCCGGCTTCCAGGCCCTGCTCGCGGGCGGCGCCCATGACGCCGACGGCCAGGAAGTCGTTGACGGCGAAGATCGCGGTGGGGCGGTCGGCGGGCGCCAGGAGCCTGGCGCCGATGTCGCGGCCCGCGTCCGTGTCGAACGGGCTTTCGATGCGCCAGTGCGCGGGCACGTCCACGCCGTGCTGGGCGCAGTAACTGAAGAAGCCGTCGGAGCGGTCGCGGCCCGTGCTGGCGAACGGTTCGCCCACCATCACGGCAATGCGCCGATGGCCCATGTCAAGCAAGTGCCTGGCCGCCAGTCGGCCGCCTTCCAGGTCATCGCAGGTGACCGCGCAATGGTGATCGGCATGGCGGCTGACCAGCACGAAAGGCACGTCGCGTTGCGCCAGTTCGGCCAATAGCGGGTTGGGCGGCGCATTCGCGGGCGCGCTGTGCGCATCGCCCAGGATCAGGCCATCGACGCGGCGCGCCAGCGCCATGTCAATCAGTTTGCGCTGCTTGTCCGGCTCGTCTTGCGTGTTGGACACGAAGGTCAGGTAGCCGTGTTCGGCGGCGGCCTCGTCGATACCTTCGTAAATGGTGGCCAGCACCATGTCCGACAGCCGGGGCACCAGCACGCCGATCGTGCGGCTGCGGCGCGTCTTCAAGCTGGCCGCATGGGGATTGGTCTGGTACTGCAATTCGGCGGCCAGCGCGCGGATGCGTTTCACCGTGTCCGGGGCCGCTGCGCCGCGCGCATCGTCTGCGGATCCGTTCAGGACCCGGGACACGGTTGAAACGTTCAACCCGAGCTGCCGCGCCAGGCTTTGCAGCGTGACAGGGCGCGATCTATTCATGGGGCTGGAGAATACACGCGGAAATAGCGCGGCAGGGCGTATCCCGGCAACCTAGGGTTTTCACCGAGTCGATTTTTGGGTTTGGAGCCCTTAGCATTGCGCAACCCAAACGTTTGGGTAAACCGACTGGATCGAAACGCAATGACAACTGAAAGCCAGGATTCCCGGTTCCGGTACCGGATATTCACCATGGTCGTGCTGCTGGCGCTGATCAATTACATCGACCGCGGCGCCATGTCCTACGCGGCCGCGCACATCACGGGCGAATACGGCCTCGACCGCGGCGCATGGGGGTCGGTGCTGGGTTACTTCGGCTATGGCTACATGGTCGGCGCGCTGTTCGGCGGCATGCTGGCCGACCGCTACGGCCCGCGCAAAGTCTGGATCGTGGCGGGCGTGGCCTGGTCCGTGTTCGAAATCGCTACCGCCTGGGCAGGGGATTTCGGCCTGGCGTTCCTGGGCGGTTCGGCGCTGGCCGGCTTCGCGACCATCCGCATCCTGTTCGGCGCCGCCGAAGGCCCGGCGTATTCCATCATCAACAAGACCATCGCCAACTGGGCGACCACCCGCGAACGCGGCTTCGTCGTGGGGTTCGGCCTGCTCAGCACGCCGCTGGGCGCCTTGCTGACGGCGCCTGTGGCGGTGGGCCTGCTGACGCTGACCGACAGCTGGCGCGCCATGTTCTTCATCCTGGGCGGGGCGGGGCTGGTGGTGTTGGTGTTCTTCATGCGCATCTTCACGGACCGCCCCGAAACCAATCCCCGCGTGTCGCCGCAAGAGCTGGCCGAAATCCAGTCATCGCGCGCCCAATCGGCCACGGGCGCCCAAGCGGCCGATGCGCCCGTGTTGCCGTGGTGGAGCTTCTTCCGCAGCAAGACGCTGCTGCTGAATACGCTGGGCTATTTCGCGTTCATGTACGTGAACTTCCTGCTGCTGACCTGGACGCCCAAGTACCTGCAGGACAACTTCGGCTATAGCCTGTCCTCCCTTTGGTACATGGGCATGATTCCCTGGACGGGCGCCTGCGTCACCGTGTTGTTGGGCGGCCGCATTTCGGACTTGCTGTTCAAGCGCACGGGCAGCCTGAAAATCGCGCGCAGCTGGTTCGCCGCCGCCTGCCTGCTGGCCACTACGTTGTGCTTCCTGCTGGTGTCGCAGGCGCAGTCGGTATTCGCCGTCATCGCCCTGATGACTCTGGCCAATGCGCTGAACGCCCTGCCCAATTCGGTGTACTGGGCAGTCGTGATCGATACCGCGCCGTCCAACCGCGTGGGCACGTTCAGCGGCCTGATGCACTTTTTCGCCAATATCGCCTCGATTCTGGCCCCGACGCTGACGGGCTACCTGACGGCGCGCCACGGCTACTCGGTGATGTTCATCGCCGCGTCGGTCGCGACAGCCGTCGGCATGGTCGCTATGCTTCAGGTGCGCCCGGGCGTGGGCCCGCGCATGCCCGCCAGCCAGGCCTTGCCATCGGAAGCCGCCAAATGACCCAACCTTCTTCTTCTTTTCCCCACCTTGCCGTGGAACCCGGATTCTTCCGCGGGCGCCGCATCGCCGACCTGCAAGAGGCCATGGCCAGCGGCAGCCTGACAGCCCAGGACCTCGTGCGTCACGCGGGCGCCGCCATTGAACGGCTGAACCCGCAGTTGAACGCCTTCGTCCATGTCGACATCGCCGCCGCGTTGGCCGTCGCCGGTGAACGCGACGCCGAACGCGCAAGCGGCAAGGTCAGGGGGCCGTTGCACGGCATCCCCGTCGCCATCAAAGACAACGTCGACACGGCCGACATGCCCACCACGATGGGCGCCGCCCACTTCCTGGGCCACCGCCCGCAGGCCGACGCGCGCTGCGTGGCGCTGTTGCGCGAAGCCGGCGCCATCGTTGTCGGCAAGACGTTGACGCACGAGTTCGCTTATGGCCCCACCGGCGACCGCAGCGTGCAGGGCGCGGCGCGCAATCCCTGGCGCACCACCCAGATGACGGGCGGTTCCAGCGCGGGCAGCGCGGCGGCCGTCGCGTCCGGCATGGTGCCCGTGGCGCTGGGCACGGACACCGGCGGTTCCGTGCGCGTGCCTTCCGCCCTGTGCGGCCTGGTCGGCTTCAAGCCCACCCATGGCCGAGTGTCCGACGCGGGGGTGTTTCCCCTTGCGCCTACGCTGGAAGATCCGGGCGTGCTGGCCAATTGCGTGGAAGACGCGCAGGTTTTCATGCAGGCATTAAGCGGCGGCACGCTGGCGCCTGCTTCAGTGGCCGCCGATGGCGTGAAGGTGGGCTGGGTGGCCAACGCGCCGTTCGCGATCGACGATGCGGCCGTCACCGCGTGCGTGCGCGCCGCGGCGGAGCGCTTCGCCGGCGGCGCGGTGCAGCCGGCGCCCGCCGTCACGCAGCACGCGCGCGCCTTGCAAAGCGCACTCGGCGCGATCCAACGCGCCGAAGCCTACGAAGTCCACGCCGAGCGCGTCGAATCCGAACCGGGAAAGTTCGACCCGGAGGTGCTGGAACGCTTGCGCGCCTCGCGCCCCGTGCAGGGGTGGGAATATGTGCGGGCCCTGAAGGAAAGAACCCGCCTGCAAGCCGAGTTCGCGCGGCTGTTCCAGCAGGTGGATGTTCTGGCGCTGCCCGCCGTCGCCATTACCGCGCCCGCGTTGCAGCAACGCACCGTGGCGGGCCCGGGCAGCGCTGGCGTGCGCGAAACGTTGCTAGGCCTGACTAACCCGTGGAACGTGTTGGGGTTGCCTGCCATCAGCCTGCCCGCGGGCTGGGTGAACGGCATGCCCGTGGGCTTGCAACTGGTCGCCGCAGCCGGCACCGACGAGGCCTTGCTGGCGCTGGCCGCCAGCCGCTGGCAAGCGCCGCAAGCGGACTGACATGATGGGCCAGCCGGCGCCGCGTTGCGGTGCGGGCAACTTGGCAAGGCGGGCGAAGGATCGCCCGCCGCTGTTCTAGATCGGTCCGACCGACGTTCCGAAACGGATGGCGCGGCGCTTGCCCTGCACCGAGATCTCTTCATCGCCGTCGTCCGCGCCGGGCTCACGCAGCCACATCATGGCGGACAAGCCGAATTTCGCGTCATAGCCGCCGAACCAGTCGATAAGCCGCGCGACGTAGCAATGCGTGCCCACATGCACCGCCACGTCGGCCACGGTCTCGTAGGAATAGTGGCCCGCTCCGTATTGGTAGTAGCGGTCCCGCTCGTCCTCTTTCACATCGGCGGGAATCGGGCACAACGGCCGGTCCGGCGCGCCGGCCAGGTTGTCTGCATCCCCGTCGCCACGCGCGGATTCGGCGTCGACGGTTGCCAGCGCCTGCGTCAACCCCGCATGCAAGGCGTCGTCCAGGACGCGGACCGCGTCTTTGTCGGCGCGCTTCTGCTGTTTCGGCACTTGCAGCTGATAGCGGTACTGGATGGTCAGGGTGGGGACTTCGCCCACGGCATGCAGCGGCCGCAGCAGATGGACATGATCGACGCCGTAGTAGCTGTTGCGGTATGCCGCGTAGACGCGGCCGCGCAGGCGGATCCACTCGCCGGCCTGGTTCGAGCCGCGGCCGTTCAGCGTGTACAGGCTGGATGCGGCATTGCCATGGGCGTCGATGGCTTCGGCATAGCGGCCGCCCGCGTGCCGCAAGGCGCTGATGTCCGAGAACAGGCCGGTGCCGCCAGTGTAGGAATTGATCACCAGGTCGCGCTGGCCGTCACCGTCCAGGTCCATCAACGTGTAGGAGGCGGCGCCGTTTTCGCCGCCGGCATCGATGCCGGACGCTTGCAACGCGTTCCATTCGTCCGGCGTCACGCCGTCGGGCCGCGTGACCGGGAACCTGGCTTCATCGTCATCCTCGTTCGCTCGGACATTGGAGAAAGTGGTGGTGCCGCGCTTGATGGACAGGGACGCCAACGCGTCTTCCAGCGGGAACTCGGCGTTGTTCCGGCTTGCTGCCTCTACCGCTTGGCGCAGGTCTTCAAGCGCCTGCCGGTCGGTTTCATCCGGCACGTAGGCCGTGGCGCTGCGCAGTTGATCCTGCAAGACGCTCACGCGTACCAGGTACTGGTCGCGAAGACACCCCGCATTCGCGCCGCAGCCGTTGCGCGCGCGCAGCCAATCGCGCTGATCCTGCCGCAACGCGGCGCGGCCGTCGGGCCGGGCGGCGCCCAGCTTGCCGTATATCGCCGATAGCTCGCTATCCTGGCGCAGCAGCTCCGCGTCGGCGCAGATGGCCACTTCAGTAGGGGTTTTCGCTTGCGCGCAATTCATGCCCGCGGCCAGCGCGGGTGGGGCAAGGGGCGCCAGCGCCAGAAGGGCGGCAAGCAAGGGCTTGGGAGTCAGAGTCAAGGTGCGGCGTGAAGAGGTGAGGTACAGTGCATTACACGATTGAACCGTTGAACCAGGCAAGCCGCTCGTTGCGGCCCACGCCTAATTTCCGTGAGCTCCATGATCGACGACCTGATCCAACTGGGCAAACTGATCAGCCTGGGCCTGGCGCTGATGCTGCCGCTGGCCAATCCGCTGACCTCCATGACGTTGCTGCTGTCCCTCGGGCAGCAGATTCCCTACAAAGAGCGCGAACGCCAGGTCACCGAGGCGGCCTTCTACGTGGTCGGCATCATGCTGGTGACGTACTACGCCGGCGCGTGGATCATGCACACGTTCGGCATATCGATCCCCGGCTTGCGGATCGCGGGTGGGCTGATCGTGGTCAGCATCGGGTTCAGCATGCTGTTTCCAAAGGCCGAGTCACGCATGCTGGAAGCCGAGGTGGCCGCCGATGCCCAGCACCAGCGGCAAACGCCCAACATCGCCTTCGTGCCGCTGGCGCTGCCCGGCACCGCGGGGCCGGGCACCATCGCCATGATCATCAGCGGGGCCGCGTCGATGGATACCGCGATCACCCCTGACTACGCGCCGTGGGTGATCGCGGTGACGCCGGTCATCGTGTTCGCCTTGCTGGGCGTGTTCTTCTGGATCTGCCTGCGTTCGGCAGGCCGCATCGTCGCGGTGATCGGCCAAAGCGGCGTCGAAGCCATTTCGCGCGTCATGGGCTTCCTGCTGGTGTGCATGGGGGTCCAGTTCGTGATCAACGGCGTCCTTGAAATCATCACGCAGCATGCGGGGGGATAAGCGGGTGGCGCACGGCTGGCTGCATCGCAGCGCAGCCGTCTTCGGGCGTAGCCTCGGCAGTTTGCTGGTGGTGGCCTCCGCCTTGTGGGGCGTGTTGGCGCTTGCCTATCAGGCGCCGGGCGGCGTGTGGGGCAAAGGGGCGGCCGCGCTGCTCTGGACGGGGCTGTGCGCGGGGGCGCTTGTCGCGCTGTGGCGCCAAAGGCCTTGGCGCCGGCGCGCCGGATGGGCCTATCTGGCCGGCGTGGTCGCGCTGTGCGGCTGGTGGCAGACGCTGACGCCCTCGAATGATCGCATCTGGGCCGACGACGTTGCCCGGATGCTGCACGGCACGGTGCAAGGGTCGGTCGTCACGCTGGAAAACGTGCGCAATTTTGATTGGCGTTCGGACGACGACTACACGGCGCGCTGGGAAACCCGCCAGTACGACCTGGATCAGCTGGTGGGGGTGGACATGGCGCTGTCGTATTGGTCGGGCCCGGCCATCGCCCACACCCTGGTGTCCTTCGGGTTTTCAGACGGCCGCCACGTGGTGTTTTCCGTCGAGATCCGCAAAGAACGCGGTGAAAAATTCTCCGAGATCGGCGGCTTCTTCAAACAGTTCGAATTAAGCGTGGTGGCGGCGGAGGAACGCGACATCCTGTATGTGCGCGCAGGGCCGCGCGGCGAGAGCGTCTACCTGTATCCGGTGCGCATGCCTGCTGCGGCCATGCGCGAGCTGTTCCTGTCATACGTCACCACGGCAAATGCGCTGGTCGATACGCCTCGCTTCTATCACACGGTGACGGCCAACTGCACGACGCTGGTTTACCAGATGGTGCGCGCTATCGTTCCGGGGCTGCCGCTGGACACCCGCATCCTGTTGTCGGGATATCTGCCCGAATACTTGTACGAGCAGGGCGGCCTGGACGCCAGCTTGCCTTTGGAGGAACTGCGCCAGCAGGCAGCGGTCGGCCCGCTGGGTGCGCCCGGTGACGATCCCTTGGCCTTTTCGCGCCAGATCCGCCAGCTGGGGGCGCCGGCGCTGGTTGGCCCCAGCCGTTAGCAGCCGCCAGGTTCTTCCGGAGCAGTGCCAGCGACGCAAGGGCGTGCAGGCCTCCCGAATTACCTGTTTCGCCCCGTTTCCAACGTGGATTTCCGCGCGTACGGCGCGGTCTTCGGACCGGTAAACTACAGCACGGTAAAAATCTCAAGCGCTTCACGCGTGCGCGTTTCTCTCACGTGAGTTTTAGGTCTGGTATCGGAACCGGGCTGTTTTGAAGGAGGGCGCCAAGATGTTCTGGCTGACCCTGAGCATTGCCCTGATTATTGCCCTGATTCTTGCGGCCGCCATTGGCGCCGTTCTGCTGCGCCACCCTGGCGTGGTGCTGTACGACTGGATCGTCACCCGTCAGGCTGCCACCCGCGCACGCCGTTGCGCCATGGCAAGGGCTCGCCCCGTCATGCTCCAGACGCGTCCCGTCTCATCCGCTGCGCAAGCGCAGCCGCGTCCCGCCGAACACGCTGAACCCGCCGCCCTGGCAGGGTAGCCGTCCGGCAATCCTTCTCTCTGCATAGATAAAAAAAGGCCATCCTGAAAAGGATGGCCTGAAGTACGGAAGGGCGCCCCGACTCTGCTCAGTTGGGGCGGCCCGTAGCCCGCTTAGAAGCGATGGCGGATGCCGGCGCCGACCGTGCTGATCTTGTTGCCGTTGATGAACGCGGCGCCATCGGCGTACGACGCCAGGGCGTACAGGTTGGTCCGCTTGGACAAGTCGTACGTGTAGCCCACGCTGTAGATGTCCATGGCGTACAGGTTCTTGTTCGGATCGGCACGCTGCCACGACGCGAAGATGTTGCTGGCGCCGCCGATCGGCGCGCTCACGCCGACCATGTACGAGTTGATGCGCAGGCCATCCCACGTGAAGCGGCCGTTGCTGAAGCCCTGGCCCATTGCGGGGCCGCCGGATTGCTGGCGGCCGCCCATCAGCGAGAAGTCCTGGCCTGCGAAGACGCCGTCTTCCGAACGGCCGTAGGCCAGCGACAGCTTGATCACTTCGAAGTCATACGCACCGCCGATGATGAACTGCTGCGGTTGCGGCTGGTTCGGCTTGCGGTATTGCACGTCATACGACAAGGCCAGCTTCAGGGGGCCGTTGTCGTAGCGCACGCCGGCCGTGATGGCGCGGTTGTTTTCCTTGGTCCGGAAGCCGGTCGGGCCTTCGACGTCATCCGTCGAGAACGAGTAGCCCACGCCGCCCTGGAAGCCGCTCCAGACCGGGGTCTGATACATGACCATGTTGTCATAGCGGACCGTGTTGGCCGCGCTGAACGCCATACCCATGTTGGCGTTCAGGTAGTCCAGCGAGAACGGGTCGATGTCGCCGAAGTACTTGGATGCGATGTTGGTTTGACGGCCCAGTTCCAGCAGACCCCACTGGCTGCTCAAACCGATCGTGGCTTGGCGGCCGAACAGGCGGTCGCCTTGCGAACGGTTGCCGTTATTGGCCGTGAAGCCGCTTTCCAACGTGAAGACCGCCGACAGACCGTCGCCCAGGTCTTCCGTGCCACGCAGGCCGAAGCGGGAACCGTTCTGGATGCCGTCGTTCATGCCGATGCGCGACTGATAGTCGCCGCCATACACGCCACGATTCGAATCAGTGGTGCCGACCTTGCCGCGCTGGTACGTCAGACCCAAGTCGACGATACCGTACAAGGTGACGGACGTCTCGGCCTGCGCCGCACCGGCCATGCCAGCCAGAATCGCGCCTACGAGCAAAGTTTTCGTTAGTTTCATATCCACATCCGGTTCTAAGGCTTGTATTGCCTGCTTTCAGCACCGTGAAAGCAGCCCAGGCCTAAACAATAGGCAACGCCGCCGGAAAACATGAAACTGAATACTACTTAATTATTCTTAATATAAAAATTAGGGCCGTATTCGAGCGATTTCCCCCTGACGCGCGCCTGAAGCCAACAAAATTGGTTACTCGGTTCACACATAAAAACGGGCCATATATGGCGTAAGAACAACAGTCTTCAAAAAGTCCGCGTCCGCTGCCTCGTCATTCTACGATTGGCCATTGATATTATTGAAGAAAATAATGTCTGCTTGTTGCGTACAAATTGATAAAGTATGCCTATCATTTCGTTGCGACTGAGACGGCATTGCATTCATATAGGGTTGCCTGCGCTCACCAGCCCTAAAAAAAGCGCATCGCGCCACTGGGCGGATGCGCATAGGCGGCGATGCGTTCGGGGCCGTGATTGGACGCCGCGCCGTCAGCGGGCGGGCCTTTGCAGCCCCAGATGGCCGCGCAGCGTGCTGTGTTCATACTCCGTGCGGAACAGCCCGCGCCGCTGCAGGACGGGTACGACCTGATCGACGAAGTCGTCGATGCCCCCGGGCAACGCGGGCGGCATCAAGTTGAAGCCGTCCGCTCCCTCGTTCCTGAACCAGGTTTCCATCTGATCCGCGATCCGCTCGGGCGTGCCCACCATCGTGCAGTGGCCCCCGCCAGCGGCCAGCCGCCCGAGCAACTGGCGCACAGTGGGCTGTTCGGTCTCGATGATTCGAAGAATGGTGGCGTACCGGCCCTTCGGTCCCTTGAAATCGGACAGGGAAGGAAGCGCCGGCACCGGCGCGTCAAGCTCCCAGCCGCTGCAGTCCTGTAGCACGAAGGTTCCCAATTGCCGAAGCGACGCGTCACTGGGCAGCAGCTCATCAAGTTCGCGTTGCTTGGCGCGCGCTTCGGCGTCGGTCGACCCAACGTAGGTGACCAGACCCGGCATGATCGGGACGAATGCGTCGCGGCCCGCGGCGCGCACGCGTTGCTTGATGTCGCGGTAATAGGCTTGCGCGGCGGGCAGGTCGTACGCCACGGCATAAATGGCTTCGGCGCGCCGGGCGGCCAGGTCGCGGCCTTGGTCGGAAGCGCCCGCCTGGAACAGGACGGGATGCCCCTGGGGCGGACGCGGGACGGTCAGTGGGCCGTCGACCAGGAAATGGTCGCCATGGTGATGGATCGGGTGGATGCGCTCGGGCACGCCATAGACGCCGTCGCGGTTGACGGCCAGGGCCTCGTCTTCCCAGGAGTCGAACAGGCGCAGCGCGACGTCCACGAACTCTTCGGCGCGGGCGTAGCGCCAGTCGTGCCCCGGCATGGCCTCGTAGCCATGGTTGCGGGCTTCGGCGTCGAACATGGAGGTCACCACGTTCCAGCCCATGCGGCCGCCCGAAATGTGGTCCAGCGACGCAACCATGCGGGCGGCGTGGAAGGGCGTGAAGAAGGTGCTGGAAACCGTGCTGATCAGGCCGATGCGGGTGGTGGCCCGCGCAATCGCGGCCATGGCAGTCAGTGGTTCCAGGTACCAGCGCGGGCCGTCGCCGATGTTGTCGGTGGATTGGCCGTCGGCGAAGAAGATCGCGTCCAGCTTGCCACGTTCGGCGGTGCGGGCCAGTGCCTCGTAATAGCGGATGTCGCCCAGTCGTTCCGCGGCCGAATCCGGGTGGCGCCAGGCGGCGCGATGGTGGCCGCAGCCGAAGATGAACAGGTTCAGGTGCAGCATGGCGGTCAGTTCTTGACGAGGCCGCCGTCCACGACCAGGTTCTGGCCGGTGACGCTGCGCGACCACGGGCTGGCGAAGAACAGCACGGCGTCGGCGAATTGCTCGGGCGTGGTGACGGTGCGCAGCGGCGTGCTGGCGGCGATCAGGTCGAACACCGCCTCGGGCGTGGCCGCCGACGCGTCGGTCGTGCGCAGCAAGCCGCCCGACACCATGTTGACGGTAATGCCGTGCGGACCGAGGTCATGCGACAGCGTCCGGGTGAACGACAGCAGCGCGGCTTTGGCGGCCGTGTAGTCGTGGTAGGGCACGACCGGGTTCTGGACCAGGTTGGTGCCGATATTGATGATGCGGCCGACGCCGGCGCCGCGCATGCCGGGCAGGGTGGCCTGCACGGTGTTCAGCGCGCCGCGCACGCAGCCTTCGATCTGGTGGTTCAGATCGCCCCAGGTCAGCGTATCGGCGTGCGGGCGGGCGTCGCCATTGAACTGGAAAGCGGGCAGGGCGTTGTTCACGACGGTCGTGACCGGCATGCCGAAATGGCTTTGCGCCTGTGCGACCATGGCCTGAACTGCCTGCGCGTCGCGCACGTCGGCGGCGACGGCCAGCGCGCGGTCCGGCGCAGTGGCCGCCAGCGCCTGGGCGGCATCGGCGCTATTCAAGTAGTTGATGACCACGCGCGCGCCTTCGCGAAGAAAGGCGCGGACGATGTGCGCGCCCAGGCCTCGGGCGCCGCCCGTGACAAGAATCAGTTGTTCGTTCAGGGCGGGGGCGGAGTGTGCAGGTGACATGGTGAGGCTCGTCGATTCCATCGGCAGGCACGCAAAACCGGTGCCGCAATCGGGCGAACTTAGCATGAATCAATGCGCCGTTGACATTGTCTCTTCGCTCTCCTAACCTTGCGCCAATTCCTGGGGGAGCCCTGTTTCGGGCTGAGATTCCGCGTCGTCGCGGTAACCCTTTGAACCTGATCCGGGTAATGCCGGCGAAGGGAAGGACATCGCACGACTCGCGCGCCCTCCCTAGACTTTCATCCATCTTGCGGCCCCCCGGCATCCGGGCGGGCCGCCCTGTTGCGCGCCCGGCTTGCCGCCGGTAGCGGGAGGGCCGTTCCGCATGTTGACCCAATCCACCGCCTTGATGTGGCTGTTGCTGTTTTCTGGCGGCTTCGCGCTGGCCAGCGTGCTCTACACACGGCGCAAGCGCGGCACCCTGGAAGACTACATCGTGGCCCGCAACAGTCAGGGCGCGTTCGGCACGATCCTGACGCTGATGGCATCCACGCTGGGCGCATGGATCCTGTTCTCGCCGGCGCAGGCGGCCACGTGGGGCGGCCTGGCGGCGGTGATCGGCTATGCGCTGGGTTCGATGTCCCCGCGTCTGGTGATGATTCCGCTTGGCCGGCGCATGCGAGAACTGATCCCGCACGGGCACACGCTGACCGAATTCCTGATGGCGCGCTACGGACGGCCGATGTATGGGCTGGCGCTCTTCATCATGCTGTTCTACCTGTTCATCGCCTTATCGGCCGAAGTCACCGCGATTGCCAAACTGGTCACCATGCTGGCCCCGGTGCCGCTGTGGGCCACCGCCGCCATCGTGATGGGCACGACGCTGCTGTACACCACCTACGGCGGCCTGCGTTCGTCGATTTTCACGGATCAGGTGCAGATGATGGTCATCGTGCCCTTGCTGGTGATCTTGTGCGTGGTGGGCTGGCAGGCCGCGGGCGGCGCGCTGCCCACGATCGAGGCGCTGCAGGCCAAGGCACCGCAGTTGCTGGACGTGACGGATCCGGGCGGCGTGAAAGCGGGCCTGACCTTCTTCGTGGCAATCCTGCTGACCGGCATCTTCCACCAGGGCAACTGGCAGCGCATCTATGCGGCGAAAGACGCGCGTTCGATGCGCAACGGCTTCTTGTTGGGCGGCATCCTGGCCGCGCCGTTCATCTTCCTGATGGGCTTGTTCGGCCTGGCCTTCGTGGGTCTGGCACCGGCGGGCGACAGTTCGATCGCGCTGTTCAGCGTCATCATGCCGCACGCGCCCGCGTGGTTCGTGATCGCGCTGATCCCTTTGGGCTTGTCGCTGGTGATGAGCACGGCCGACACGGCAATCAGCGCCGTTTCCAGCATCGTCGCGGTCGACATGCGCCGCCTGATGCCCAACGCCGACGGCATGGACATGAAACGGCTGGCCCGCTGGGCGGTCCTGCTGCTGGCCATCCCGGTCATGATCGTGGCGTCGCAGGGTTACAGCGTGCTGTACCTGTTCCTGTTGGCCGACCTGCTGTGCTCGGCGGCTGCTTTTCCCGTGTTCTACGGTTTGTTCAGCCGCAAGCATGATGGCCTGACGGCGACCACCGCGACCATCACCGGGTTGGCAGCGGGCCTGTTCTTCTTCCCGGCGCCGGGCGACAAGCCTACGTTCCTGTTGGAATCGTTCTTGCTGGCGGCGTTTGTTCCGGTGGTCACGACGGTGCTGATGCGCCTGGCGTGGCGCGGCCGCCAGGAATTCGATTTTGCGACGTTGAGCGCGGCCGTGCGCAGGCTGGATCGCGACGCGGTGTAGAGAGCGTGATGCACAAAATACGGGTCTTGATCGAATTATTAATCGAGTATTACGAACCGGCTCCGTATTTTAACGGGCGCTCGCTGGAGTACTCAGGTTCGAAGATTATCTAAGCGGAGCAGCGCGGCGTATGACTTCGCGTAAATCGATTGATTTGGTGGGTGTCATATGGCGCGACATCGTTCAGCTGCGCGATGAATCCATGACGGCTTGGCGACTGGCCGCCCCGTTGGGAAGGGGCGGGGTTGAAACATCTAGCAATGGCGTTAATGTTTTTTCACGCCGAGAAATGCAGCGATCAACCTACCCCTGGTCATGCTTGCACGGTAATTGTTGCTACTTCTAGCTATTGTTATAAATCACAAAGATTACGAAACATTTTATTTCTTAATCTCATGCTCCTGCCGTGCACGCTGTGAATGCGATGAAATAATAAGATACTTTCGCAATATCTTATCACTTAATTCAAAAAAAATATGTGTGTCTGCCTTATACTGGTCGTCAGATAATCTAAGTTCTTGGTTGTCGAAGTGGCATCAATTCTCTTGATGGCGTCACGTAACTTTCAGGTGGGAGCTTGTCCTTGCAGCCAGGAACTCGAAGCTTTACTGCTGATCTAGCCGCTATGATGCGCGCAGCGCATGTCATGATGGACGATGAGCCAAAAATACTTGACGATAAGTTTGCTCTGAAGCTGTGCGGCATTCCAGATTCGGCTACGTTTCATACCGCCATGGCCGGCATGGAGCAGAATCTTTCTTCGAAATTTCCGAATCTTCCCGTCAAGACAATCCTGGAAGCCGTTCGATCAGGGATTATCGTGCGAAGCAGAATAGCGGAGCAGCGGCTGATCGAGGCAATCGAACGAGGCATATCCCAATACGTCATCTTGGGCGCCGGCCTTGACTCTTCCGCGTATCGTCTGGCCGAAGTTGCAAATAAATTGCATGTCTTCGAGGTTGACTTTCCCGCAACGCAGCAGTGGAAGCTCGCACGGCTCAAGGACGTCGATCCTCAACTGTTGAATCTGGCGACTTTCGTGTCGGTTGATTTCGAGAAGGAATCGCTTTTCGAAAGGCTGACGCAAAATGGATTCGACCCTGCGAAGCCGACATTCTTCTCGTGGCTGGGTGTGGTGTGGTACCTCAGTGACGAAGCCATATTCGCAACGCTTGAAAATATAACGTCGCTTGAATGTGATAGCGAAGTCGTATTCGAGTACCCGGTTACAACAGAGCTGGTATATCCCGCCGATCGCCAGGTGATGGAAATGTTGACGCAGACGGGCGCGGAAAGAGGCGAGCCGTTTAGGGCGGGCTTTGATCCTGTGGATTTGACGCGCCGTGTCAAGGGGCTGGGGTTTGACACTGTCGAAGATCTTTCTCCGGCACGCATGCAGGAACTCTATTTCGAGAATCGTGCGGATAACCTGCGGATGCCGGGCATCGGCCATTTCATGAGCGCCCGCCGTACCTCCGCCAGATAGCATTCAAAAAGACAGAGATTTGACGTGGTATTGGCCTCATGCGCCAAGCCATGTGATTTTGTTGTGGCCGACGTAAATATATGGCTTTGACAATGTAAGCAAGAAACTTGATGGCATGCATGGATTCTTAGGTAGCACATAGGATGCGTGATGAGAGTATTGCTTTTTCAGGGGCAGGGTGCGCAATTCAAGGGGATGGGGAAAGACCTTTGGGCGTCCTACCCTCGCTTGGCCGATGCCGCCTCGGAGATTCTTGGATATTCCATCGCAGAACTCTGCCTGAGAGACCCGTATAACCAGCTGCGGCTTACGCCCTATACACAGCCGGCGCTCTATGTGGTCAATGCACTGTCTTACTATCGTTGGCACGAAGACGGGGGCACTGCGGACGCGCTGGCCGGTCATAGCCTGGGTGAATATTCGGCATTGCTAGCGGCTGGCTGCTTCGATTTCGAGACAGGACTGCGCCTGGTTCAAAAACGCGGTGAGCTCATGGGCAAAGCCAGCGGCGGCACAATGGCCGCCGTGCTGGGAATGCGGGCCGAGGCGTTGCAGAGCTTGTTGCACGAGAATGCCCTGGATCATGTTGACCTGGCCAACTTCAATTCACCGACCCAGTTGGTGATCGCGGGAGAGGCTGCGGCGATCCAGTCCGTGGCGACGCTCGTATCCGCGCGTGGCGCCAGGTGTGTTCCGCTGAATGTCAGTGCGCCGTTTCACTCGCGTTTCATGCGGCCGGCGCAGGAAGCCTTTGCTGCTTTCCTGCAAGACTTTACGCTGACCGATCCGAAGACGCCCGTCATTGCCAATACGACGGCACGCCCCTATGAGCCCGGCCAGGTTGCGCCGTTGCTGGCCAGGCAGATCGCCAGCCCCGTACTGTGGACCGAGAGCATTCGGTATTTGATGGGGCTGGGCGAGTTTACCTATCATGAAGTCGGCGGCGATCCCGCTCGAATAGGCGGGACGGTGCTCGGCAAATTGGTCGACGAAATTCTTCTGACTGAAACGCCTCTGCGCGAGGTCAGGGCCGCGCCGCCTCCGATTGCTGCCGTTGCCGCCGTAGAACCTGAAGAGGTATCGCCGCGACCTGACAATCTGGCTCAGTCGCTCGGTAGCGCGGCGTTCAGGCGACGCCATGGCTTGAAATACGCTTATGTGGCCGGCGCGATGTACCGGGGCACCAGTTCTGTCGCTTTGGTCGTCCGCATGGGGCAGGCCGGCATGATTGGATATCTGGGGGCTGGCGGATTGAGTCTGCCGGAGACCGAGACGGCGATCCAGGCAATACAGTCCCAATTGCAGGCGCACGAGGCCTACGGCTTGAACTTGCTGGCGGCTCATGATGATCCGGCCTTCGAACGAGCCACGGCCGAGCTATACCTGAAGTATGGCGTGACGCGCATCGAGGCAGCGGCATTCATGCAAATGACGCCGGCGCTCGTGCTGTTTCGCCTTCGCGGGATGTACCGGGATACCGATGGTAAGGCGCGGTGCAGGCACCATGTGCTGGCCAAGGTCTCGCGGCTGGAAGTGGCCGAGGCGTTCATGAGTCCGGCCCCGGTTCACCTCGTCGATGCGCTGCTGAAAGAGAAGGCGATTACTGCGGAACAAGCGGAGATGGCCGCTGAGCTTCCCATGAGTCACGATATTTGCGCGGAGGCCGATTCGGGCGGTCATACGGATGGCCACATTCCAACCATTTTATTGCCGGCGATGCGGCAATTGGGCCGGATGCTGAGCGAGCGATATGCGTACGAGGAACCTTTGTGCGTGGGGCTGGGCGGTGGCATCGGCACCCCGGCGTCGGCGGCCGCGGCCTTTGCCATGGGCGCGGATTTTATTCTGACCGGCTCTATCAACCAATGCACGGTGGAATCGGGCGCTACCGAGACCGTGAAGACCTTGTTGCAGCAGGCGGGCATTCACGACATGGCTTATGCCCCCGCTGGGGATATGTTCGAACTGGGCGGGCGGGTGCAGGTGCTCAAGAAGGGGTTGTTGTTCCCGATGCGAGCCAACAAGCTCCATGCGCTCTACACGCATCATGAAAGCCTGGAGGACATTCCGGCGGCGATTCGCACGCAATTGGAACGCCGGTACTTCAAGCGCAGTCTGGCCGATGTGTGGGAAGAGACACTGCAGCATATGCGGGCGAGCGGGCGTCTGAACGACATCGCTCAGGCGCAGGCCAATCCGAAGATTCGCATGGCGCGGGTATTCCGATGGTATTTCGCCTACGCGACGCGCCTGGCGTTTGGTGGCTCGCCGGAGGATCTGGTCAATTACCAGGTCCAATGCGGCCCGGCGCTTGGTGCGTTCAATCAATGGGTTAAAGGCACGGAGCTCGAGGCTTGGCCGAAGCGGCATGTCGAGACCATCGGCATTACGCTGATGCAGGCGACGGCGCAATATCTGCGTGACGGCATACTCGGCATGCAGAGATAGGCCATGCCGTTCTTTTATCGGGTCTCTCCCCTGAAACCCTGCTTTTCGCAGGCGAATTTTCGCAACTCGTGAATCAATACCATCCGGCATCCTGGAAGCCACAGCCTGAAGCATCTGCTGCCGGAACAAAGCACTCCCCCGATCAATGCAGCGTCGATTCTGCCTCCTTTGCGTGGCGAGGCGGAGCATTGTTTTGCTCAGAGTCATCAAGCCCGAACTGAGCCTGTCTACTGAACTGCGTTAGTCCGTATAAGGAAATCCTTGTGCTTGACGTGATTAATAGCCTTGCTGATGGATTTGTCGCCGTCCCGGTCATCGAAGCATGCCGCAGGCACGATGTGTTTTCGCTGTTAGCCCATCGTTCTGATTTGAGCGCAGAAGAATTGGTCGCTGAAACGGGAGCAAACAGTGGTCACCTGAGGGTCGCTTTGCGGCTGCTGGTGGAGTTGGGGTGGCTCGAGCAAAGATCGGCGGACAGATACGCGTTAGCGCCGGCAGCCCATGCGGTCAAGCAGATGCCGGCAAATACGGATGCCCTGATCGCTCTGCGGGTCCCGGATGTCCTGCGTGAGTCGACTGCGGCCATCCTGCAGGACTGGCTGGATATCTCCATTGCCGGATGGAGGGGCGTTGGACCGCAGCTTGCCGGGATGCTGGATGGTGCTTTGCTGTCGCCGCTGCTGGTCGAGATCCATCGCTTGGGCGGGGCCCCGGTGCTGGAAGAGGCCTTTCAACCGGATGCCGTGTCGGCTGCGAGCCTGGCCGCCCTGCATCGCTATTTCGAGCAGCGTCGGTGGGGCAGTACCCAAGGCGCACGGTTCGCGCTCAATGGCGCTGGCCGTTATCTCGTCGAAAGTGGCGGGGCGCTCGGTACGGTGGTCTCCTATCGACCGATGATGTGTGGTCTTGAGGCGGTCTTGTTCGGGCGTGTTGGCGACGTCTTTCGCCGTGATGGGCAGGGCCATGAAAGGCATGTCGAGCGCGAGCTCAACGTGACCGGCAGCGGGTCTCAGCACAAGATTTACTTCGAGGCGCTCGGCCAGCTCATCACGCAGGTATTCGACAGCGAGCCGATCGCGGCGCAACCCCGCTACATATGCGATATGGGATGCGGCGACGGTTCACTGCTGCGCCATGTCTACGAAGCCATCCAAAGCCAGACTCGACGCGGCCAGGCGCTGGACCGCTACCCCTTGCAATTGATCGGTGCGGACTTCAACGAGCGGGCGCTGGAAGCGACGTCGCGGACGCTGGCCGGCTTGCCGCATCTTCTGGTGGCCGGGGATATCGGCGATCCGAAAAGCCTGATCCGGGCCCTGGGGGCGCGCGGCATCGCCGATCCGGAAAACACCCTGCATATTCGATCTTTCCTGGATCATGACCGGAATCCGCAGCCGCCGAACAACGAAGCGGCCGTTGCCAGGAAGCGCGGTCTACCGCTGACGGGCGTGTATGTCGGCCGCGATGGCGAGCACATCGAACCTGCCACCGCCCTGCAGAGCCTGGTGGAGCATTTGGGGCTATGGCGCGAAGCGGTGTCCAAGTATGGCCTGGCCATGCTGGAGGTGCATTGTCTGAAGCCGGCAACGGTGCGGACGCTGCGGGATCGGACCGGCGCGTTGCACTTCGATGCCTACCATGCCTTCTCGGGACAGCAGTTGTTCGAGGCGCCGATGTTTCTGATGGCGGCAGCGGAAGCGGGGCTATTTCCCGACCGTGCTGCTTTCCGGCATTTTCCGCAGGCAGCGCCGTTCACACGTATTACCTTGAACAGGCTTGTCGCACGGCGCTACCGGATGCGGCATCCGTCCGAGTGGGACGTAAAGCGGCTGCGAGAGCTGGATATAGCTTGCTGGCCGGAAAATCTGGCCGCACCCGAAACGGAACTGCGTCGACGCATCACTGAATTTCCGCTCGGGCAGATCGTGGTCGAACAAGACAATCGGGTGATTGGCGCTCTGTATTCTCAGCGGATAGACAGTATTGAGCAGTTGCTGCATACGCCCTACGCGAGGTTCGGCAGTATCCATAATCCTGACGGTGCGGTTGGGCATTTGCTGGGTCTTTGCGTTGCGCCGGACATGCAGGGTACGGGCTTGGCCGATGACATTCTCGACTTCGCATTCGCCTACTTTTCCACGTACGAGGGTTTTGAAAAACTCGTCGGTGTCAGCCGTTGCCAAAACTACGCGCGAGCGGGCATGGTTTCGATGGAGCAATACATCCGGCAGCGGGATCAAGCCGGTCGTTTGATTGAGCCGGTGCTGTGTTTCCATGAAGCGCACGGTGCAAAGATCCGTCAGGTCGTAACCGGGTTCCGTCCGGAAGACACGGCCAATGGGGGAGCGGGTGTTCTGATCGAATATCCCAATGTCCGAAATGCCGCGACGGAAATACCAAAAAAACCCAAGACGCCCGAGATGCCGTCGGTTGGGATAGCGGTCGGGCGCCAAGTTCGAGAGACGGTTGAGCAGGTGTTGGGATCGGCCCGGGCAGGGGCTTATCAGAACGACGCGCCTTGGATGGCGATGGGACTGACGTCGCTCGACCTGCTGGATCTGCGGCATCGGCTCAATGAACGGTTTGGGATTGCGTTCGACTCAACCATTTTCTTTCAATACGGAACCCCCGCGTTGCTCACTGAGCATCTCGAAGCGCAGCCCGCGCCGGTGCAGGCCACGCCGGCACCGACGCCAATCGTGCCGGAATCCGTCTCCGAGTTCGCACGCGATCCATTCAAACCGCTCCCGAAGAACGACGGCGCGGCAGCGTTGGTCAAGCGCCAGGTCCGTGAAATGGTTGAGCAAGTGCTCGGCGTCTCTCGGGCAGAGGCCTATCAGGACGAGGCGCCATGGATGGCGATGGGACTGACGTCGCTGGATCTGCTGGATCTGCGCCATCGTCTCAATGAGCGGTTCGGGCTTGAATTTGATTCAACCATTTTCTTTCAATACGGCACCCCTGCGTCGATCATCGAGCATCTGGAGCCGAAAGTCCGATTGGAAACTGAAGGCGCCTTCGTTGACGAGGGAAAGTCTGACGGGCTGGTCGCCGATTCAACGGGTTCAAGTGAAGAAGGCGAGCGTCGGCACGCGCAAGCGGATCAACGGATTGCCGTCATCGGATTAAGCTGCAGGTTCCCGGGCGGAGCAAATACTCCCGAACAGTTCTGGGAACTGCTGAAGGGCGAGGTGGATGCTGTTGAAGGGCGTCCGGGTGCCGCAGCCGACCGGCCGCGCGCGCCGACGGATCCATTGGCCGACCGCGTGGGCAAGTCCGGTGGATTCCTCACCGACATCGATCAGTTCGATGCGTCGTTCTTCCGAGTCTCTCCGAGGGAAGCGGAGCTGATGGACCCCCAACAGCGCTTCCTGTTGGAAGCGGTGTGGGCGGCATTGGAGGAAGCGGGCCTCTCTGCGGCGCGGATGGCAGGTTCAGACACCGGCGTATTCATCGGTGTGATGGGCCATGACTACGAACTGCTGCTTCGCCAGCAGGTGGGCGGCCACGATCGGGATCCACATTTCGCCACGGGTAATGCAGCCGCGATCACGGCGGGTCGCATTGCCTATTATTTCGATTGGCACGGACCCACGCTGTCGGTGGATACGGCCTGCAGTTCCTCGTTGGTGGCCACGCACCTGGCCTGCGAAAGCCTGCGAGCGGGAGAGTGCGGCGTCGCCGTTGCGGGCGGTGTCAACCTTTTGCTCAATGCGGAGACTTTTGCCGCGTTCGGCAACGCCGGGATGTTGTCTGCGGATGGTCGGTGCAAGACATTCGACGCCGCTGCGAATGGCTATGTCCGGGGCGAAGGCTGCGGCGTGCTGGTGCTCAAGCGCTTGGCCGATGCCGAGCGGGACGGCGATCCGATATGGGCGATCATTCGTGGCAGCGCGATCAATCAGGACGGCGCCAGTGCAGGTCTGACGGCGCCGAATCAGAAGGCGCAGCAGGCCGTCATCGAGGCGGCAATCAAACGAAGCGGGGTCGCGCCGCACCACGTCAACTACCTGGAAGCGCATGGGACGGGAACGAAGCTGGGCGACCCGATCGAGGTGCATGCCGCGGCGGCGGCGCTGGGGGCGGGTCGCGATGACAACCAGCCTCTGCTGCTGGGGTCCGTCAAGACCAATATCGGGCATCTGGAAACCGCGGCAGGCGTTGCGGGACTGATCAAGGTCATCCTGTCGATGCGACATGGGTTGATCCCGAGGCACCTGCATTTCAAGACGCCTAATCCGCATGTGGCCTGGGATCGCTTGCCGGTCAGGGTGGCAGCCGAGGCGCAGCCTTGGCCGGGCGGCAGAATGGTGGCCGGAGTCAGCAGCTTCGGTTTCAGCGGCACGAACGCCCATGTCATCCTCGAGGCCCATCAGACGCGAGTGACTGCGCGCGCTGAGGTGCCGGTGGGGCGCGTGGTGCTGGTGGTGCTCTCGGCAAGAGACGAGGCGCGCCTGCGTGCGCAAGTGGAACAGCTCCAGGCGTATGTGCGGACCCATGAGGTCAGCATGGAGGATCTTGCTTACACGCTGCAGGTGGGGCGCGACGCGATGGAGCATCGCTTGGCGCTGACGGCCGGCTCGATCGATGAGCTCGTGAACAAGTTGGCACAGTTCCTGGCTGGAAATGGGGGGCTTAAAGGGATCTGGCGCGGAGAGGTGAAACGCGATCAGGGGGCGCTGAGCGTATTGGCTGCCGTCGCAAGGGAGTTGCACGAAGCGGTCAACAAGTGGGTGGCTCGGGGTGAGCTTGACACGCTCGGTGAGCTTTGGGTTCAAGGCATGGCTGTCGATTGGTCGGCGCTGTATGGCCCGTCGCGGCCATCACGGCCATCACGGCCTTCGCGGGTGAGTCTGCCGACGTATCCGTTTGCGAAAGAGCGGTATTGGGTGCCGGAGAGCGGGTCGGGTGCGGGGGCTCGGACGGCTGGCGCGCTGGCCGGCTCGGCGCGCGAAGCGGTGCTGCACCCGCTGGTGCATCGCAATACCTCGGATCTGAGCGAACAGCGTTACAGCACGTGGTTGACGGGCGAGGAGTTCGTTCTGCGCGATCACATCGTGCTGGGTCAGCGGGTCGTCCCGGGCGTGGCGCAACTGGAGTGGGCGCGAGCCGCGGTGAGCC
>NZ_PCOQ01000030.1 GCF_002975275.1 Achromobacter sp. MYb9
AGTTCGGCCCCCGCCCCCGCCCACAGCGCCAGCGTGCCGGGCGGATACGTGGGCGCGTCTGGCATCAGCGGGTTTTCGAACCGGAATGCCGACCCCCGAGCCTGCCGCGGGGTGTCGGGCCAGACGGCCCCGCCATAGCCGCCTGCGGCCTCGATGACGGAAGCGATGCCGACCAGGTCAGCCGACCGCGTCCCCCGTTTCAATAGCGGCGTGGCGCTGTAGATCAGCGCGTCGATCCTGCACCGTTCACCAGGGCAGGCCTCTCCTTTCCGCACCCGGATTTGCGCGCCAAACCCTAGCGCCGAGTGTTCGGGGAAGTCGGCCGGCAAGTGTGCCAAGGCGCGCAACTCCGCCACCGTGGGGGATTGCGGATCCGCGAACAGCGGCCCGCCCGTGGCATCGCTGGGCATCTGCCCCTTGGCCAGCGCGTCGAAATGCCGCGCCAGCATGCCGGCAGCCGCCTGCCGGACCTGCGCCATCCACACCCCCGCGGAGCGCGCCGCCGCATCCTCGATCCGATGGACAAGTTGATTGGAAGCCCAAATCGCCGTCAAGGAAATCAATGCCAGCGCCAACGCCAAGCCTGCCAGCGAAAACCCGCGCTGACGGCCGCGGCCACCAGCCGCGTGTTCCGGCACGGAGCAGCGCCTCATTTCGCGGTGAAGGCGAAAGTGTTGACCTCGCCTTGGCTGCATTGGGCCTGGGCCAATGCGGCCCGGTACGGCACAGGAGGCGTGGCAAGCGCGTCTTTCACGATCTTGGCGCCGGAATTGCCGCCGATGGATATCGTCTCGGAGACCCGCTGCAATACGGAAGCCAGCGCCGGGCAGGCCGCATGGCTGACGTTCGTGAGCGTAACCGTGAACGCGGAGCCGAGCCCGGCGCCGCCCAGGGCGGTGGCAACCACTTCGACAATGCCATTGCGGCCGGTTCCGCTGCCGCCCAGTCCGTGCACGATACGCGCCGACGCCCCGCTGCCCTGAACGGCCAGCACGCTGGAATCGCGCAGCGCGTTGGCCATGGCCCCGGTATCCAGCCCCGTATAAGGCGTGACGCCTCCGCCCTGGGCGTTGATCTTCATGCTGGCGATGAAGCGTTGAAGCTCTTCGCCGACTTTGGGCACCTTGTTTTCGATGACATAAGCCCCGATCGCGGGGATTCCAACGATCGCGATCAGTAAGACGATGGCCGTCACGATCGACACTTCCATCAAGGAAAATCCGCGCTGGCGCTTTGCGCCGGATTGAAACTTCAAAACCTGTTGCATCAAACCCTCCGTTGAATGAATGGGACACGCATGCGCGCTGGCATCCGGCGATGCGGCAGCGCGCGGCAAGCTATTGGCTTGCATAAAAATTGGTGAGCGCCCGGCGCAGTTCGTCGATGACGGCGTAGTGCCAAAGCGTGACGCCCAACACGGTTGCCAGCGATGCGATGAGAAGCGCCCAGCGCAGCGCGGCAGCCTGCCGCCGCACCCTTGCCAGCAGCCGCGATTCAACGCGTTCGCGGACCCGCGCCAGACCGGTCTCCAACCCCAACGCATCCGTCATGTCGGCCATGTACCACCACGTTTCGTCATCCAGCAGCCCCGTGCTGAATATCTCGGGGCCAATGGCGCCGCCGTCGAGACGGCCCAACATGGATTGGAGGTGCGCGTGCATCCATGGCCGCGCATGCCGGGACTGGACCGCCAGCGCGTGGCGCAGTCGGGTATCGGCGGCGCCGTGCTGCCGAACCAGCACTGATAGCAGGCAGAGGAAGCGGATGGCTTGAAAATCGCGGTACAACCGCCATAGCAGCCAGCGGTCGAGTCCGGCCCGGAATGCCCCCGCGACGTTAGGCAGCGACCACAAGCTCAGCAGCGCGATACCGACGCCAAGCACCAGCCACAGCAGCAGCCATTGCCGCAGCACCTGGGCCAAGGCGAACAATCCGCGTGTCAGGCGCCCGTAGTCTTCCACCGGCACCATCTGGAAGACCTGCTGCAGACGCGGCACGCTGAAGAACGGAATGGCGCACAACAGAGCAAGGGCGACCGCCGTAGCGGCCACGCCGGCTGCCGCTGCCGACACCAGGGCCATCCAGGCGTCCCCACCCAGCCGCACCGCGCGAGCCAGGTCGCGCAACGCCTCGGCAAGATCGCCGCCTTCTTCCTGGACGCAAGTCAGCAGCAGACATTCTTCGGAGGGCAGCGTGCCGGACCACGCGACGCCAAGGTCGCCGCCCGCTTCCGGATAAGCGCCGGCCCAGTAATGCGACAGGCGCCCGCGCACGGTGCGTAGCCCATAACGGCGCGCATCGTCCGCGAAAATATCGCGCAGGCTTTTGCGTCCCTGCGTGCCTTCGACCAGGTCCGCCAGATACTCGTAGTAGTCCGCGCGCCCGGACCGGAAGCGCAGCGCATCAAGGCGAGGCAAAAGGCGGATCATGCGCGCGCCTTTTGCCCGGTGCCGGTACGGGCGGATGCTGCACGCCAGGCATGCGGCGAGATCAGGAGGTCGAATCGGCGCAGCAACGCCCTGGGATCGACTTCCCCCGCGTTCACTTTGTGCAGGGCGCAGTCCAGGGCTCGTATGCCGTGCCCGGTTGCATCGCTTCCCGCTGCGCCGGCACCCATCGCTTGCGCGCTTCGCGCCAGGCCAAGATTGTCGCGTAGGCGCACACGCTCCAGAAACCCTTCCACGCGGTCGGGTTCGATCAGCTCCGCCGCGACGCTGCGCCCTGCGATGCCATTGAGCTCCGGTAATTGGGGCCTGCGGCACGCGCCGCACCCCACCGTGTTCCTGACCCTGGCCGCCTGGGGTTCCAGCCGGTACGTCCGCTGCATCCCGACGGCCCAGGCCTGCCA
Organism: Achromobacter sp. MYb9; assembly: GCF_002975275.1. Taxonomy (GTDB): domain Bacteria; phylum Pseudomonadota; class Gammaproteobacteria; order Burkholderiales; family Burkholderiaceae_B; genus Achromobacter. Next base: position 2,849 of record NZ_PCOQ01000030.1, read on the forward strand.
GTCCGGCACCGCATCCGGATGTTGCGAGCGCCCTCGCCACAAGCTTTCCAGCGGCAATGCGCATGCCGCGCATAAGCGAGGCAATAGCGTCTGGTAGACGAGCAGCTTCAGAATGCCCGGCGTCGCAAGAAAATCGCGCGATACGCCAATCGCGTCCGACGCCAGGCGTTCGGGGATCAGCGCCGCGGAACCCGCATGTGTCGTGGCGTACAGGCTGACGCCCGAACCCGCAAGATCCATGAAGGCGCGACCGGTGTCGACATCGCGGATTTCACCGATCAGCAGATCGTTCATGGCCGAGCGCTTGATGGTCTTGAGCTTGGCGTCAAACGCCGGCCAGGCGGATTCGGCCAAGGCGCTGCCCAGCGTATTTTGCAAGGCGTTGGCGATGACGTATTCGACCGGGTCCTCCAGCGTGATGACCTTGCGGGTGGCGGCAATGCCGCGCATCAACGTCGCGATAGTGGTGGACTTTCCCGATCCGACGACGCCCGCCAGCACGATGGCGCCCCCTTCGCGCTCACGGGCGCGCAGCAGGGTTTCGATCTGGGCAGGCAGATACCCCAGCGCGTGCAAGTCGCCATCGGCCGTGGCATCCAGGCGCAGGATGCGCAGGCAGACCGACGGCCCCGCATCCGTGGCCAGCGATGCCCACCGGAGCACCAGCGGTGCGGCGTCCACCGTCAGCGCGATACGCCCCTGCTGTTCCAGCGCAGGATCAAACACGGCGCCATTGCCGCCGCGCACATCCATCCATGCCACCGCCAGCACTTCCAGCAATGTCGCATTGGACAAGCCGGAAAACCGCTCGGTGGCAACGTATTCCCCGTTGATGGTGTAGCGGATGTCGCAGGCCTGGTGACGCCGGTTCACGTTGATGTGCACATCGCTCGCGCCTTGGGACACGCCCCAGCGCACGATATCCAGGAAGAGCGCGGCAAGGGCGGACGCACGTTCGGCTTGCCTGCCGCCGCCTCGCGGGCCGCGGCTCGCTGCCGTCAATTGCCCGCGCGAGACCATCAGCAGCAAGGGCGCCGGCAGCGCGTAACGGGCCGGCTGGGCCAGCCGGTATCCCCCCGCGCGCACCAACCGCTCGACCTCGTCGATGGGATCGCCCTGGAGGTATTCCTTGACGGCGAAGATGACGGCATCGCCGCTTTCCAGCAGCACGGGACACAGCCGGCCGGCCAACGAGGCCAGATCGAATTCCCGGCTTAACGCCCGGGAAAAGGCCGGGGCCAGGCCGAAGATGTCGTCGGCGGAGTGCAGTTCGCGCGGCAGCGATGCCGGCGCGGGCGTCGGGACGCGATTCATGGCCCGGCCCTCTCGGCGCTTAAGCAGGCGGTGTGAATCTTGGAGTTCCTGCGCAAGCGCACGCAAGCGCCTTCGATGGCCAGCAATTGGTAGCCGGCCGCGGTTGCCGAAACGGCCCCCGTGACGGGCGCCGCGCGGCCCGCCTGATAGCGCAGCAGGGCGCCGTTGACGACCACGTCGGCGCTCAGACGCCGGGCGACGCCGAAGATCGCGGCCACGCGGATTTCGTCTGGCGGCCGGATGCTGGTTTCGGTCGAGGCGATAGGCGCCGGGCCGGATTGGCAAATGCCGGGCATCCGGCAATCGGCCAGGGCGGCTGCGGCATCGGCGCGCAGCAGCGTGCGCACCGTCTCGACCTCGGGCCACGCGTGCGCCTCGTCGGGCGACGGCGAATCGTGCGCCGACGGTGCGGACGCGGCGGCGGCTCCCGCGGCCAAGACCCATGCGATGCCGACATAGAACGCCGCGCGCCCCGGTACAAACCTATTCCTGCTCATACAGTTCTCCATGCAATTCGGCGACCAGCGTGCTGGCGACCAGGCTGGGCTGGGGTTGTGGCTGCACATCCAGCGTCAGGCGCGACCAGCGCACTGCGGGAAGGACGCCGGGCAATAACGCGAAGGAACGCAATGGCCCGGACAAGCGCAACGCACGGCGCCGGACAGTCGGGCGGGTCACCACGGAAGGCGCAGGCGGCTCCATCGCCAGAGACGGAGGCAGCGGCATGGCCACGGCCGGATCCAACGCGACGGAAGCAAACGCCGGCTGCAACCGCTGCAGCGCCGCGACCAGCTCGGTATCCACGCGCAGCGCGGTCGGCAACGTCAACCGAGCCAAGGGCACGCCGTCGGCCGCCACGCGCCAAGACAGCGTGGCGGCGTCCAGTGGCTTGAATGCCACCTGCCACCCTTCGGGTAGCCGTGCATGCAGCAATTGATTCGTGGCAAGTGGATGTGCCCGCGCATAGCGCGCCGAACAACTCCAGGCCTTCTGGCCGGCATCGCACTGCGCGTGGCGTAGCGCCCACCCTTGCACCTGAATGGGGAGCTTTCCCACTGCACGCAGCAAACCGGAAAGATCGGTGGGCACATGCGCGGGCGTGCCTTCCAGCATCGCCAGATAGGGGTCCAGCTGGTCTGCCGCCTTCTGCGCAGGCGCTTCCAATTTGCGTGGGAAGACCCGCGCCGACAGGCCATGCCATAGCGGCGGCGCGGCGGCGGATAGCCCCACGCATATCAGGAACAGGCGCAGGGCAAGCGGCATGGCGGCCCAACGGGACGGCAGCACGTTCAACCGCGCGCCGGATTCCACGGCCTGCGACAACGCCGCCCATACCAAATCGGCATCATGCACTTCCAAGGCGGGGCGCTGTTCCCGCAAGCGCGCCTGCGCATGCAGCGCTTCGCTGTGTGAATCGAACAGCTTGTCAGCCTGCGACAGCACCGAGCCTTCTTGCGCCGCGACCAGCCAATAACGCCCTTCTGGAAGCGGTAGCAGGCAAAGGCCGCCCTCTGGGTACAACAAGGCATAGAGTTGCGCCGCAGCCTGGATATGAGGCGTCCTGCCACGACGCGACGCCGTCGCCTGCGGAGGACGTCGCCAGGTTGAGCGCAGCCTGCCATAGCCCGCCACGGTGGCCGGCGACCCGCCGACGACGACATGGGTCGCCCGCAACCGCCGTCCACGGGCGCGAGCCAATCTGGACACGTCGGAGCCAATCAACACCAGCCAGCGCAAGCCGAACGCCAGCTTGCGGTCTGCACCCGCGCAATCGAGCAGGAGGAAATGGGGAGCTCGGTTCATGGCGCGGCCTCAGTACCCTTCTTCGACCTGCGCCGTGACCAGCACCAGCGTGGTCTCGCGTTCCTGGGCGGCGCTGTCTTGTCCGCCCGTAACCAGTGGTAGACCCGGCGCCAGGCGCTGGCGATCGTGCTCGTCCTGGCTACGGTCGAAGCCGGACAGGATGACGGGTTGGCCCGGCCGCAATTCGATTTGCTGGACGGTGCCGTTGCCGTCGATCGTGATCTGCTGGACCTGTACCTGGTTGCCGCGCTCTCCAAAAGTGATGGTCTTCAGCGGTTGTGCAACCGCGTTGTCGTAGGCAACGGACAGGAGAATCTGGCCGTCTTCCTGGATGTCCGGCAACAGCGTCAGGAAAGAGCCCACGGTTTCTTCCTTCTGGCTGATGGATACCGCGGGCAACGACCCGTTCGCCCCACCCGCCGTCGTCCCCGGAACGGCTGTGCTTTGCACCCGGTCGATATACGAGAACGTGGTGCGGATTGCATGGGTGACCGGCCGGCGGTTCAAGGTCAGGACAGGCACTTTGCGATGCCGCACGATCGCGCCCATCGTGCTTAGCGCCGAGACGACCGCGCGCGAGCCGTCGAACGGCCCCTGGCTCACGCCAGCTTCGAGCAGGCCCGCCCCGATGGGTGCCGCCGCAGGAAAAGCCATGCGCGCCGAACTGCTTGCCGCGGCGTAAAGCGCGTTCCAGTCCATGCCGCCGGACGCCGATTGCCTGACGATGACGGTGATTTCCTCGAAGACCAGCCGGACGCGGCGCGTCAACGCCTTGTTCTCGCGGTCCAGATAGTGCGCAACGCGCTCCAGCGCCTCGGGCGTGTCGGTGACCACCAGCGACGATGCGCCGTCCACCGCGTCCGCCACCAGGCCCGACCGGGTCAGGAACGGGATGATGCTGGCGCGCAGAACGGCCAACGCGTTGTGTTCCTTCGCGGACAGGGTGGTGTTGGACGTGCTTTCGAACCCCTCCCCCTCTGCGCTGCCGGACCGGCCCAAACGCACATCGACCGTGCTGGCAAGCGACAGCGCGCGCACGTCGAATACCCGGGTTTCGGTGCGATAGAACTCAAGCGCGTCGCGCACGTAGCGCCAATGCACCGAGAACCGGGCGGCCAGCGCATCCAGGAGATCCGCAAGCGGCAAGGGCCCGTCGCGCACCTCGAAGCGGACGGCAGACGGCACCGACAGCCCGGTGTCCACGGCGAGGCGCGGCAGGAACTGTTCAAGCGGAAGCAAGGCGTCGGGGCGCACCCGAACCGGAATGCCGGTGGCGGCGCCCAGGCGCTGGGCCATTGCGGGCAGGTCGGCCTCGTCGGCGAGCATCAGCGTGGTCGGCACGTTCTCGCGCAGCGCTGGCGGTAGCGACACGGCACGCGCCAGCGGCTGCGGTTTGCCGGCTATCCACGGCGCGGCGACGTCCTGCGCGGCGATGCGCGCCTGTCTGTCCGACAAACCCTCGGCGAAAGCCTGATGGCGATTCGCCAGCACCGCCTGCCGCTCATTGGCAGCCCGGTTCAGGGTCGTCACCTGCTGCGATGTAGTGCAACCGCCCAGCACCCCGCACGCCACCACGCACATCATCTGTTTGATCGTCATGCCCCGCCTCCTTGCGGCGATGCCGTGCGTGAGCAGGATTGGGCGAGCGGCACGACGCGCAGCACCTGGTTGCCGTAGAAGCACGGTTGCAACGGTTTTTCGGCCAGTTCGGTGGCGGCTAGCAGGTCGCGGACGGCGGATTTGAAGTCGCCCGGAAAATCCGCGGACGCGGACAACGGAATGTCGACGTCTACCGCCCAATGCTGCGGTTGGAATGTCCAGCCCGAACCGTCTGCCCAACGCGCCAGCACCGCCCGAAGCGTGGCGTCCGGCGGGGCGGCACGATACGTAGCCTTTGGCGCGGTGGGCAGTGGCGGAAGGACCAATGCCGGGGCGGCTGCGACGGCCGGGGCCTCAACCGTTAACCGCCCGCCCACCGCCAACGGCCCATCGGCCGCCAGGGCCCCGACGCCCGGCGCCGCCAGCGGTACCGCGTGCACCGATGCGTCCGCGATGCGGGCCATGTCGTCCTCGCGCTCTGCCCTGGCCGCCAAACGCCCGCCTCGAAAGCGCAAGACTCCCCACTCGCCCTTGACCACCACATACGGGTCGCGGCGCACATAGGGCAAGGCATGTTCGCCATCTCCGCGTACGCCGAACACCGCGGGCAAGGCCTGGCCGGGCGCGAATTGCATCCAGACTTCCCGGCCGTTATCGAACACCTGGACAGGCGCGACGGCGGGGTCCCCTGACAGGCGCCAGTCAAACCGGAAACCGCCAGCAGCAGGCTCGGCCGCCTGCCACGACGCGCCAGGGCCGCCTTTGGCCGGCCAGCTTGTGCAAGCGCCCAGGCTGGACAGGCTTGCCAACAGGAAGAGAATTCGAACCATGCCTCACCGCAAGCAAAGGGCGCACCGGAAGCGGTACGCATGAACGGCATGGTGGACGAGGGGTTGGCGCGCCGCCAGACTGGCATGTACGCATGGATGCTTTGATCCGCCCCTCGCGCGAAGGCGCGATAGACGGCCAAAAAAAAACCCGGTCCTGGGACCGGGTTCTTGCGGTGGAACCGGCGGGCGTCAGCACCGCCGGCTCAGGCCTGGAGGATCAACGCTGCGCGGCGATGCTGCGTGCCTGCGTCGCGGCGTTGTTCAGCGCCGACACGGGCGGCACCTTGCCTTCGAAGGCATCGTTCAGTTGCTGGTTCAGCACGGGTTCGATGCGGGTGTAGTTCGCCATGCGGAAGCCGCGGCTATTGCTGGCGGGACGCGAGCTCATCGAAGCAATCACGGCTTGCGCGCCCGGGATGCTCTTATAGAACGACACGTCCGACGCGCGGAACGCCGCTTCGGTAAGCGGCAAGAAACCGGTGCGCTGGTGCCATTCGGCGGCGACGACCGGCTTGGACAGCCAGGCCAGGAATTGCGCAGTTGCCTTTTCTTCGGCTTGCGGACGGCCTTCAAGCGCCCACAGCGCGGAACCGCTGACGAACGGCTGGCCGGCAGACTTGGTGGCTTGATCGTAGTAAGGCACCGGCGCGACGCCGAACGACAGCGACTTGGTGGTCAGGAACGTGCCGAAAGCGCCGGAATTGGCGGTCAGCACCGCGCACTCGCCCTTGGCGAACAGCTTGTCGGCCGAGGCGTCGCCGGTGTGCGCCATGAACAGCAGCGAACGCTTCCAGCTGACCATCAGCGAGATATGGCGCATGTAGAGCGTATCGAACTGCATGGCAGGCGCCGCGCTCTTCTTGGTGATGGCGTCCAGTCCGTTGTTATTGCTGGTGAACTGCTGGCCGTTGATCGGCGCCAGGTTCTCCAGGTGGACGGTGACCTGATCGCTGGAGGCGTAGGGGCAATCGATGTCCGCCACGTCGCGCAGTTTCAGCAGTTCGGCCTGCAAGCCATTCCAGGTGCGCGCCGGATTGTTGGGGTCGAGACCCGCCTTCTTGTAGGCCGCGGTGTTGTAGAACATCACGGGCACTTCGGCCATCCAGGGGAAGGCGAGCAAGCGGCCTTTGCCGTCGCGCGTGAAGCTGCTGGTAGCCGGCACGAACCAGTTCAGGTCCTTGATCGGGTACTTGGCCAGCAATTCGTACATCGGCAGGATGGCCTTGTGCTGGGCCACGACTTCCGGCGAATGGTTGTCGGTCAGTTGGACCAGATTGGGCGCTTTCTTCGCTTTGACCGCCGTGACGGCCTCTTGCTCAAGCGCGTCCTGCGAGGCGAATCCGCGCAGCTTGACGCTGACCTGGTCCTGCTCTTTGTTGTACTGCTTGGCCAGTTTTTCGAACTCGGCCTTGTTCGCGTCCGACAGTGTGTGCCAGACCTGGATTTCGACTGGAGCAGCATTCGCCACGCCCGCCATTGCCATGGCGGCGCCGAATACCCATGCACGCCGGCTGGCGAACATCGCGCGGGCAACGCCCGCCAATTGCAGATTCTTCATAGGTTCATAGACCAAGAAAAGGGAATTCCGGTTCTGGCCGCCGTCCGCTGAGCAGATCGGCCAGTGCCCGGCCCGAGCCAACACCCATCGTCCAGCCGAGCGTACCGTGTCCCGTATTGATATACAAATTGGGGATACGGCTACGACCGATGATGGGCACATTCGAAGGAGTGGACGGGCGCAAGCCCGACCAATAACTGACACGCCCGAAATCGAGCGCGTCGGGAAAGAGTTCTTGCGCCAGGCGAGTTAAGGCCTCGCAGCGGCTGGTGTTCAGGCCCCGGGAGTATCCCGAGAGCTCTGCGGTGCCAGCCATGCGCAGCCGGTCGCCCAGGCGCGAGAACACGATTTTGTGGCTGCTGTCCGTCAAGCTGACCGTGGGCGCGGCATCGGGCTTCAGCACCGGGAACGTCGCGGAATAGCCCTTGGCCGGATAGACGTTGCAGGGGATGCCCAGCGGACGCAGCATATTGGGGCTGAAACTGCCCATGGCGACGACGTAGGCGTCGGCCGCGACCGAGCCGTATCGGCCATCAGGTTCAATGATTTCAACGCCTTGCACGGTGCCGCCCTGCGTCAGCAGGCGCGTGGCCCGCGTGCTGTAGCGAAATTCCACGCCGGCGCGGACGCATCGTTCGGCCAGTGCGACCGTGAACAGATGCACGTCGCCACTTTCGTCTTCGGGCGTGTAGTCGCCCCCGACGATCGTCTGCCGGTGCGGCGCCAGGGCCGGTTCGATGGCGATGACCTCGTCGGCCGTGACCACACGGCGCTCGACGCCGAAATCGCGCATCAGCCCGGCGGCCCGTTGGGAGTTTTCGAATTCGTGCGGGTCCCGGTAGAAATTCAGGATGCCGCGTTCAAGGTGGTCGTATTCGATGCCGAGATCAGCGCGCATGCCACGCAGGGTGGCTCGGCTGTATTCCGCCATGCGGACCATGGCGCGGATGTTGGGCGCCAGGCGGCTGGGCAGGCATTCGCGCAGGAAGGACAAGCCCCACATCCATTGCCGCCAATCCAGTTGCGGGCGGAATAGCAGCGGCGCGTCGTCCTGGAACATCCATTTGAGCAGCTTGAACGGAGCCTGCGGATTGGCCCACGGTTCGGCATACGACACGGAGATCTGCGCGCCATTGGCCAGGCTGGTTTCCTGCGCGGGACCGGTGCAGCGATCAATGACCACGACGTCATGGCCGGCCTGGCTTAGCCACCAGGCGCTGGAGATTCCGATAATGCCGCTACCCAATACCGCTACTTTCATGCCCGCATTGCTCCTTGCGTGCCAAATCGGTCCGCGGACCCGATGTCCGCCCCCCTGGCAAGCCGCTGCCAGGGCAGTTTACCCCGCCGATTTGCCTTCGCCTATGTCTAAAAGAAAGCCCCCACGCCGCGCACGCTTTGCGTGCTTGCTGCCCCCCAAGGGGGCGTTTTTACCTTGGGACGGCCCGACGGTAAAAAGGGGCGGAAGTCACGAAGCTTTTCCGCTTGTGAATTCCGCCCCCCGTGCCTGTGCCGTTCCGGTTACGACGCGGCTTTCGCCAGGTCGGCTTCGGACGTGAACGCGTCCGCGTAGAACTCTTCGGGCGGCAGGCCGTTCTGCGTGCTGAATTCACGCCGGGCGGCATCCACCATGAGGGGCGTGCCGCAGGCATAGACCTGATGGCCGGACAGGTCGGCGATGTCCTGCATGACGGCCTCGTGGACGAAACCGGTGCGGCCCGTCCATCCGTCTTCCTGCAGCGCATTGGACACGACCGGAACATAGGTGAACCCCGGCAGCAGGCTCGACCAGGACTGCGCCAACGCGTCCATGTACAGGTCGCGCGGACGGCGCCCGCCCCAGTACAGGGTGACGGGACGGTTGATGTTCTTGTGGATCATGTGTTCCACGATGGCCTTCACCGGCGCGAAACCCGTGCCGCTGGCCAGCAGGACAATCGGCTTGTCGCTGTCTTCGCGCAGGAAGAACGAACCGAACGGCCCTTCCAGGCGCAGGATCTCGCGCTCTTTCATCTGCGTGTCGCCCGCACCGAAAACGTGGTCGGTGAACAGTCCGCCCGGCATGTGGCGAATATGCAGTTCCAGCGGGCTGCCGGTGTGCGGCGCGCCGGCCATCGAATAACTGCGGCGGCGGCCGTCCTTCAGAATGACCTCGATGTACTGCCCCGCGTAATAGCGGAATTGTTCCGAGGCGGGCAATTGCAGCTTGATGACGGTGACGTCGGGCGCCACGCGCTCAAGCGTCTGCACGCGCGACGGCAGCTTGCGAATCTGGATGTCGCTGGCCAGGCGGACCTCGGTGGACTCGACCACCATGTCCGACTCGGGACGGGCCTGGCAGAACAGCGTGTAGCCGTCCGACAATTCCTCCGGCGACAGGATCTGGGCGGGATATTGCCCGGCATCGAACTCCCCGGACACCACTTTGCCCTTGCAGGTGGAGCACGCGCCGTTGCGACAGCTATAGGGCAGCACGATGCCGGCCGCCAAGGCGCCGTCGAGCACGGTCTGGCCGGGCTCGACCGGGAATTGATGCTTGCTGGGTTGGATGGTGACCTGGAAGCTCATGATGAAACGGTTCTGAGTTGACGCAGCGTCGTTCGGCTTGGCCGAAGGCGGCGCTGCGCCCGGCCCGGCGTCAGGCCGGGAACTTGCGGATTTCCTTGACGCGATTCGCGTCATCCACCAATACCACTTGCGGCTTGTGCGTGGCGGAATCTTCTTCGGACATGGGGCCGTAGGTGCAGATGATCAGCAAATCGCCGACCTGGGCCCGGCGCGCCGCGGCGCCATTCAACGAAATGGCGCCGCTGCCGCGGGCCGCCTTGATGATGTAGGTATCGAAACGTTCACCGTTGGTGACGTTGTAGAGTTCGATGCGTTCGAACTCGCGCATGCCGGCAGCGTCCAGCAGGTCTTCGTCGATGCCACAAGACCCTTCGTAGTGAAGGTCGGCTTCGGTGACCGTGACGCGGTGCAGCTTTGCCCGCAGCATGATGCGTTGCATGATAGAAATATCCTGGTTCGCGGCCCGGTCCGCGAAGCGTTGCTAAAGTGATGCCCGGCATCCGGTATTGCCGTTGGAACCGGGTATTCTATAATTTTTGCCGCCCCGAAGACGCCCTCGGGGGGCCAGGCTGCCGCCGCGGTTTAGAAATCCAGTTCGATCTCGACCGCGTCGCCGACTTTCAGGCGAGCGCCAGCCGGCGCGTCCAGAATGGCGTTTTGGCCGAATACCACCCCGATCTCCAAGTTCCGGTAGCCCGCCAGCGTGCGACCAGGCTCGTCATGCTGCAAAGCCGTGCGCTGGTCGATGTCAGGGATCGAACACCGGGTGCACGGCTTGACGAACGCCATCCGGACACCGGCCGCCGTGATCATGGCGGTATGGTCTTCCTCGAAGGCTTCCCATTCGCCCTCGACCACGATATTGGGCCGGAAACGGTCCATCGGCACGGGCGCCACGCCCTTGGCCTGCAAGCGGGCGTTCAGGTCGTCAAGCGACGCCTGGTTGGCGATCAGCAACGGGAATCCGTCGGCGAAACCGAAGTGGTGCTCGCCGGTGAAAGCCTCTGCCAGGTCGGGATGCGCGTCGGCCCAGCGGGACACCCAGTCAGGCTTGGCGTTGCGCTGCGCGGCGGCATCCACCTTCAGCAAACGGCAAGGCGTCTTGAGAAAGTCCGAAAACCATTGGCCGACGGCAGCGCTTTCACGTCTGGCGGAAATGGTGTCGCTCCAGACCGCCACGGTTTCCGACCCCGGCTCAAGGCCGGACTCGTCAAATGGCACATCCAGATCCGGCATGCCGGCCGCGGACAGGCGCAACGCGTCGGCCGTGAGCGCCGTGCGGATCAACGCCATCGCGGGCCATTGCCGCTGGGTCATGAACTGGCCGTCGTCCCCGACCAGCATCCAGCGGCGGTCGTTCGCCAATCCGGCACGGTCGATGGAAGACTCCGTCAGGTCGATGCCTGCGCAGGATTTGATGGGGTAGATATGCAAGCTGAGGATACGGGCGGACATGGCGGCGGAAGGTCGGCGAAAGTCGGCGAAAGGGTCCGCGAAAGAATAGCAGACAGCGCGGCCATTTCCCTCGCGGCACGCTTCCCCGCGCCGGCATGGAAAAACCCGGGCCAGGCCCGGGTTTGGAAGACACCGCCAGCAGGTCGGCTAGCCGCCCACCAGCTTCAAGGTGTCCAACGGCGTCACGGCCTTGAAACCCTTGCGCGTCGCGATGTGCTCGGGACGCGGCGTCAGCCCGTACTTGGGCGGATTCAACGTGTTTTCCATGCTGTTGTAGACCATGAACACGTTGGCCCGCGGCCACGGCGAGATATTGCTGTTCGAGCCGTGCATCGTGTTGCAGTCGAAGAACACCACCGAACCGGCCTTCGCCGTCATCGAGCGGATGCCGCCTTGCTCGACCAGCAGCTGCAGGCTGACCGGATCCGGTACGCCGTACTCCTGCTTTTTCAGCGACTGCTTGTAGTGGTCGTTCGGCGTCTCGCCGACACACGAGATGAATTGCCGGTGCGAACCGGGCACCAGCATCAGCGGGCCGTTGCATTCATTGTTGTCGGTCAAAAGCACCGAGCAACTGAGCGCGCGCATCGACGGCATGCCGTCTTCGACATGCCAGGTCTCGAAATCGGAGTGCCAGTAGAACTCCTTGCCCTTGAAGCCCGGCTTCATGTTGGCGCGCGACTGGTGAATATAGACCTCGGACCCGAGGATCTGGCGCGCCACGTTGACCAGCCGGGGGTCGCGCACCAGGCGCGACAGCACGGGGTTCAGCACGTGCACCATGAAGATGGAGCGCACGGCGTTGCTGCCGGGCTCGGTGATGGATTCTTCCCGCCGGACGATAGACGGATCGCGCGTCATGCGCTCGACCTCGGTCGACAATGCGCGGATCTCGTCTTCCGAGAACAGGTTTTCCAGCAAAAGGAAACCGTCGCGTTCGTACTGTCCGACTTGCTCGCCGGACAGGGCGCTGGCGTACTTGCCGCCGTCATAGACCACCGGGTCCTGACGGGCGATGATGGCGGAACTTCGATCCGTACGTGAGGCGTACGGATCCTGCGCAGGTGAGATCATGCGAACCTCCTTTGTCTGGTTTCAGGCCGCTTTGGCTTCGGCTTCAGGCAGGGCGTAAACGCCCTCTTTGTCATGCACTTCCTGGCCGGTCAGCGGCGGATTGAAGACGCAGATGACGCGCAGCGGCTCCTTGCCACCGCACAGCCAGTGCTCGTCGTTTTCATTCAGGGCATAGACCACGCCAGGACCCAGGTCGTACTTCTTGCCGTCGGCGATGGTCTCGATGGAACCGTCGCCTTCAATGCACCACACCGCTTCAAGATGGTTCTTGTAGTGGATGTGGGTACGGCCGCCCGGGAAGATGGTGGTCTCGTGGAAGGAAAAGCCCATTCCGTCTTTCTTCAGCAGCACGCGGCGGCTGACCCAGGTGTCGGTGCGGACTTCATCGGCGGTACCGATCACATCTTTGACGTTGCGTACGATCATTGGCGTTTTCCTCCAAATTTCAGGATTCGGGCAGACTGCCCCTCTTCTGCCAGCGCTTCGGCCACGCTGGCCTCGATCACGTCCAGGCCCTTGCTCAGCAGCTCTTCCTCGATCGTCAACGCCGGCAGCAGCTTCAGCACTTCATCGTGCGCGCCCGAGGTTTCGATGACGACGCCCTTCTTGAAAGCGTTCTGCGCGATGCGGTTGGCCAGGGCGGGCGTGGCGTTGCACACCAGGCCCTGGATCAGGCCACGGCCACGCACCGACAAACCGGCATTGGGATAGCTGTGGACCAAGTTCTCCAGCCAGTCGCGGACCTGGCGCTCTTTGCGCTGGATCTCGGTGGTGAACGCCGTGTTGGCCCAATAGGTTTCCAGCGCCTGCGTCGCCGTGACGAACGCCAGGTTGTTGCCGCGGAAGGTGCCGCTGTGCGCGCCCGGCTTCCAGATGTCCAGTTCGGGCTTCATCAGCACCAGCGACATCGGCAGTCCGAAACCAGACAGCGACTTCGACAGGGTGATGATGTCCGGACGGATGCCGGCGGCCTCGAAGCTGAAGAACGTGCCGGTACGGCCGCAGCCAACCTGGATATCGTCCACGATCAGCAGCATGTCGTGGCGCTTGCATAGCTTGTCCAGCTCTTTCAGCCAGCGCAACGTCGCCACGTTGACGCCGCCCTCGCCCTGCACCGTTTCCACGATGACGGCGGCCGGCTTGTCCATGCCGCTGCTGGGATCTTCCAGCATGCGTTCCAGATACGCCATGGTGTCCACGTCCGGACCGAAGTAGCCGTCATAGGGCATGAACGTCGTGTTACCCAGCGCGTAGCCGGAGGCCTCGCGGAACTTCATGTTGGCCGTTACGGCCAGCGAACCGCCGCTGACGCCATGGAATCCATGGGTAAACGAAATCACATTGGGACGGCCCTTGACCTGGCGCGCGATCTTCAGCGCGGCTTCCACGGCGTTGGTGCCGGTGGGGCCCGTGAACTGCAACGTGTACTGCCAGTTGCGAGGCTTGAGCAACACGCGATCCACCGTCTCCAGGAAACGCTTCTTCGCGCTGGTGGCCATGTCCAGGCCATGGACGACGCCGTCCGACTGCACGTACTCCAGCAGCTTTTCCTTGAGAACAGGATTGTTGTGGCCATAGTTCAGCGTGCCGGCGCCGCTGAAGAAATCGATGTACTCGGTGCCTTCTTCGTCAATCAGCGTCGAGCCTCGGGCCTGGCTGAATATCACGGGAAACGACCGAATGTAGCCCCGCACCTCTGATTCCATCCGGTCAAAGATTTTCAAGTCCATATGATTAATCCTCCCTTTTCATCTCATAAGTCGATAGACGGCCAGCGTCCCTCCGGATGCGTGGACGCATTCGGATCGGCAAAGCCATCCCGGTATTTCGATAAGTCCGTTGGGGTTGCGCCGCCCTATGGGGCGGGCAATGCGAACGGGCCTATCCTCAACAGCATCTCGTCTTCATGGTCCGCGCCTCCAAAAAGTTGCCGGTCGAAGAACGGCTGCTCGGAAACGTGGGCGCCGAGCTCGCCGGCCAGGCCGGTGAAGCTGCGGCGCGATGCCTGGTTGTCAGGCCCCACCGTGGTTTCAAGATGACGAACATGCGCGAGCTGCTTGCGTTGCAAGAGTTCGCGAAGCATGGCGCGGCCCAACCGGTGGCCGCGTGCGCGGGCGTGCACCGCGACCTGCCAGACGAACAACACGTCGGGCCGGGCCGGGATCACATAAGCGGAGATAAAACCGTCGATACGTCCGCCGGCACTTTCGGCGATGACGCAGGTGTCGCTGAATTGCTCGCAAAGGAGCAAATAGGCATAGAGGGAATTCAGGTCGAGTGGCGGGCACTCGGCAATGAGGCGGTGGATGGCGGCGCCGTCTTTGCGGTGGGGCAGACGCATCGTATGGGTCTGCGCGCCAACCGCCGGCGCCACGGCACTTGAGAGAGTAGGTGTATCCAGTTCGACTGTCTTCATGCAACGATTCCCGATTCTGGGGGTGCCCCGCCCGTGGGCACTTCAAGGATGGGCGACGACACATCGCTGTGCGCTTCCGCGGCGACTGCCTGGCCTTCCTGCTCCATCAGCGCCACGATGCGTTCCAGCGACAACGTGATCGTGGCTTGCTCGAGTTCCGGCAAGGCGTTCAGTGCGTCAGCCAGATGCTTCTGCAGCGGCGACGGCGCGCCCTGCGCCAATTCCCGGCCGGCGTCGGTGGCCGTGACAAAGACGATGCGGCGGTCTTCACGCCCGCGTTCCCGGCGGATGAACCCTTTGTCTTCCAGGCGATCCAGGATGCCGACCACCGTGCTCGGGCTGACGTGCATCTCGCGGCTGATGGCGGTGGCCGTCATCGGGCCGTTGGCCATCACCGTGCGCAAGCACATCAGTTGGGGCGCGGTGATGTGGCTGACCGCGGACAACTGGCGCGAGTGCAGTGCGATCGAACGCGTAATGCGGCGCAGGGCTCGCAAGATGCGCAGGTCGTACTGCTGTGTCGGATCGGAATGCGCGGGGCTGTTCATGGAAATAAGGGTTCGGTCAAATTGATTTCTACACGAATGATATGCGCACGATTTATTCGAGTCAAACAAAAATCGCCCTGCATGATGTAAATAAATAAACACGGAATTGCAGAAGATGACCGCAGGATTGCCGGACTTGACGTGGCTTCCCCCGGGCTGGCACCCATCGCGCCTCTTAGTGTAAATCCCGATATAAAACATATGTTTTTTTAAAAGAACAGGATTTATCATTTGTTTTTTATGACATCGAAAGCCATGCCCCTGCCCCCTCACATCGCCCAGACGCTGCAGGAAAAACTGGAGTCGCTGCCGCCCGAGCTGCAACGCGCGGCGCACTGGGTCGTGGCACACCCCGCCGAAGTCGGCTTGTGGTCCATGCGCCGCCAGGCCCAGGCGCTGGGCGTGGCGCCCGCCACCATGTTGCGGCTGGCGCGGGCAATCGGCTATGCCAGTTACGAGGATTTCCGGCAACCGTTCCAACAGGCGCTTGCCGGCGCGGGCAACCCCGGGCTGCGCGACCGCGCCGCCGCCCTGCAAGCCGCCGCCGACGCCCCGGATTCGCCCGACGCCCCCGGCCACGACGTACTGACCGACTACCAGATTCAGGCCATGAGTTCGGTTTGCACCTTGAATCCGCCGGGCGCATTCGACGCCGCCGTGCAGACCCTGCTGAATGCGCGCCAGGTCGGTTTCCTGGGAACCCGGTCGGCGTTTGGCATCGCGTTCCAGATGCGCTACGCGTATCAGCTGGTGCGCCGCAACAGCGTGCTCATCGACGGCCTGGGCGGCGCGCCCGCCGAACAGGCCGACAACCTGGACGCCGGCGACGCGCTGATCGTCATCTCGCAGGCGCCCTACCCCACGGCCACGGTGCAATTGGCCCGCCAGGCCGCCCAGCACGGTGTCGCGCTGATTGCGCTGACCGACGACCCGCTGTCGCCGTTGGCCGTCGAGGCCCGGCACACGCTGCGCTTTGCGCCGCCCGACCGCGACGGCGTCCAGGCGCGGCCCGCGCGGCATGGGCCGGGGTCGTTCTTCCACACCACCGCAGGCCTACTGGGCCTGGCCGAACACCTGATTGCGCGCCTGACGGCCCGCGGCGGCGCCGACGTCCTGAATCGCCTGACGGAAGTCGAAGCACGACTTCGTACCGACAACGTCTACTGGACCGCGCCCGCCTCGCGCCGGCCGGGCTGACCGCCCTTCTACCCCCTCCCTCTCCCACGCATCACGGAAATGCCATGAGCCGAACCCACGTCCTGCATCGTTCTTTACGCCAGACGCCGCCTGTCGCCGTACACGGCCAGGGCGTGTGGATCCACGACAGCGCCGGCCGCGCCTATCTCGACGGATCAGGCGGCGCGGCGGTTTCGTGCCTGGGCCACAATCACCCCGACATCCAGGCCGCGATGCACGCGCAGATCGACGCGCTGGCTTACGCCCACACCAGCTTTTTCACGACCGAAGTCGCCGAGCAGTTGGCCGACCGACTGGTGGCCGACGCACCCGAGGGCATTTCACACGCCTATTTCGTGTCGGGCGGCTCCGAAGCCGTGGAAGCGGCGTTGAAGATGGCGCGCCAGTACTTTGTGGAAACCGGCCAGCCGGAACGCCGTCATATCGTGGCGCGGCGTCAGAGCTACCACGGCAACACGCTGGGTGCATTGGCGGTGGGCGGCAATGCCTGGCGCCGTGCGCAATTCGCGCCGCTGCTGATCGACGTCGAACACGTCTCGCCCTGCTACGCCTACCGCGACCAGCGCCCTGACGAAAGCGCCGAGCAATACGGCAAGCGCCTGGCCGACGAACTGGACCAGACCTTTGAAAAACTGGGCGCCGGCACGGTGATGGCTTTCGTAGCCGAGCCAGTGGTGGGCGCCACGTCGGGCGCCGTGACCGCCGTGCCTGGCTATTTCCGCCGGATCCGCGAGGTGTGCGACCGCCACGGCGTGCTGCTGATCGCCGATGAAGTGATGTGCGGCATGGGCCGAACCGGCACGCTCTACGCCGTGGAGCAGGAAGGCATCGTCCCCGACCTGATCACCATCGCCAAGGGCCTGGGCGGCGGATACCAGCCGATTGGCGCCGTGATGGCGCAACAGCGCATCGTGGACGCCATGCAGCAAGGCAGCGGCTTCTTCCAGCATGGCCATACCTATCTGGGTCACGCTATCGCCTGCGCCGCTTCGCTTGCCGTGCAGGACGTCATCCGGCGCGACAACCTGCTGGCGCGGGTGCGCGAACAGGGTGCGGGCTTGCGCCAGCGGCTGGAACACGCCCTGGGCGAACACCCGCATGTGGGCGACATCCGCGGCCGCGGCCTCTTCATGGGCATCGAACTGGTGCAGGACCGTGGCACGAAGCAGACATTCGACCCCGCCTTGACGCTGCATGCGCGGATCAAGCGCGAAGCCATGGCCCGCGGCCTGATGGTCTACCCGATGGGCGGGACCATCGATGGCCGCCAGGGCGACCATGTGTTGCTGGCTCCGCCCTTCATCATTTCCGACGACGAACTGGACCAATTGACTGAACGCGTGGCTGGCGCCATCGACGCCGCCATTGCGCAGGCGCGCGCGTAGCGCCCGCCTGCACGCGCGGCGAGGGGATCCGCCGCGCGCCGCCCGCCTTGCGGGCACGTGATGATTCGCACAGGACGTCCCGCAGGCTCGCGGGGCGGCTCGACCGCCGGCAAAGACCGGCAAATCACGGGGAAAAACCCCATAAGGAGTTTGCATGACCACGTCCGTCAAACATCCCTTGGGCCATCGCAACGCCTGGACGCTTGCTGCGGCAGGCTTGGCCACGGCATTGCTGTCCATGGCGTCGGCGCCCGCCGCCGCCCAACAAAAGTTCGTCAGCATCGGCACAGGCGGCGTCACCGGCGTCTACTATGCCGCGGGCGGCGCCATTTGCCGCCTGGTCAACAAGGACCGCGCCACGCACGGGATCCGCTGTTCGGTGGAATCCACCGGCGGCTCGGTGTTCAACGCCAACACCATCAAGGCAGGCGAACTTGACCTGGGCGTCGTGCAATCCGACGTCGGCTTCAACGCCTACAACGGCGAAGGCCAATTCAAGCAAGCCGGACCCTATCCCAAGTTGCGGTCCGTATTCTCTCTTCACCCCGAACCCTTCACCGTCGTCACCCGCAAAGACGCGAACATCACGCGCTTCGAGGATTTGAAGGGCAAGCGCTTCAACGTCGGCAACCCGGGCTCGGGCACGCGCGCGTCGATGGAGGAGCTGTTGGCCACGATGGGATGGACGCTGAAGGACTTCTCGCTGGCCTCGGAACTGCGCCCCGACGAGCACGGCTCCGCCGTATGCGATGGCAAGATCGACGGCTTCTTCTATGGCGTGGGCCACCCGTCGGCCAACATCCAGGACCCCACCACCAGCTGCGGCGCCAAGCTGGTCTCGCTGACCGGCCCGGCGGTGGACAAGCTGGTTGAGAAGTACCCCTACTACGCCCACGCCACGATCCCGGCCGGGCTGTATCCGAACAACCCCACCGAAACCAAGACGTACGGCGTCACGGCGACGTTCGTCACCTCCGCCGACGTGCCGGACGCCACGGTCTACACCGTGGTCAAGGCCGTGTTCGACAACTTCGACGACTTCAAGAAGTTGCATCCGGCATTCGCCAACCTGAAGCCGGCCGACATGGTGAAGAACGGCTTGTCGGCGCCGCTGCATCCCGGGGCTGAAAAGTACTTCAAGGAAAAGGGCCTGCTGTAAGGCCTTTGGCCAGCGCGCGTCCGCTACGCGCCTGGACTCATCGCGCGCCGCTCTGCCGGCGCGCGCCATGATACGTAGGGGAATTTCATGACAAAAGAGCCGCACACGCCGGCCCCGGACCTGGAACAGCTTGTCGCCGACGCCGACCGCGGCGGCCGCAACGTGGGCGGTGTCGCCGGCGCCACGCTGGCCGCGGGCGCGCTGATCTGGTCCTTTTTCCAACTCTGGTATGCGTCGCCGCTGCCGTTCTCGTTCAATTGGGGCATCTTCAACGACACCGAGGCGCGCGCGCTGCATCTGGGCGTTGCGATGTTCCTGGGCTATCTGGCGTATCCGGCCAGCAAACGCTCCGCGCGCGACCGCATGCCCTGGTATGACTGGGTCCTGGCGCTGGCCGCCGGCTTTTGCGGCAGCTATCTGTACGTCTTCTATAACGAATTGGCCGGCCGCCCCGGGCAGCCGACGCCGATGGACGTGGCCACCGCAGCCATTGGCCTGGCGCTGCTGCTGGAAGTCACGCGCCGCGCGCTCGGCCTGCCCATGACCGTGCTGGGACTGGTGTTCGTGGCCTACGCGCTGGCGGGCCCCTGGTTGCCTGATGTGCTGGCCCACCGCGGCGCATCGATCGAACGTCTGATGTCGCACATGTGGCTGACCACCGAAGGCGTGTATGGCGTTGCGCTGGGTGTGTCGGTGTCGTATATCTTCATCTTCGTTCTGCTGGGGTCGATGCTGGACAAGTGCGGCGCCGGCAACTACATGATGCAGGTCTCGTTTGCACTGCTGGGCCATCTGCGAGGCGGACCGGCCAAGGTGGCCGTCGTGTCATCCGCGGTCAACGGCCTGGTGTCGGCGTCGTCGGTGGCCAATGTGGTCACCGGCGGGATCTTCACGATCCCCCTCATGAAGAAGGCCGGCTATGGCGGCGTGCGGGCGGGCGCGATTGAAACCGCGTCATCCGTCAACGGCCAGATCATGCCGCCGGTCATGGGCGCGGCCGCGTTCCTGATGATCGAATACGTCGGCATCCCCTACACGGACATCATCCGCCACGCGATCCTGCCGGCCTCGATCTCCTACATCGCGCTGTTCTACATCGTCCACCTTGAAGCGCTGAAGTTGGGCATCCAGCCGATGATGGCCGCAGGGCCCGCCCGCACGCCGCTGCAGAAGCTGGCGGGATGGGGCATGGGCATCAGCGGCACGCTGCTGGTGATGGGCGCGGCCTATTGGATAGGCACCGGCGTGCAGGCACTGGCGGGCGCCGCGGCCATCTGGGTGCTGCTTGCGATACTGGCGGCGCTCTACCTGTGGCTGCTGCGTGTCGCCGCGGCGCATCCTGACCTGCCGCAGGACATCGACGTCAATCATCCCGTGCGGCCCGAGCCTTGGCCCACCGTGCGCGCCGGGCTGTATTTCCTGATCCCGATCGGCATCCTGGTGTGGTGCCTGAGCGTGGAGGAACTGTCCGCGGGCCTCTCCGCTTTCTGGGCTGCGACGGCGATGCTGTTCCAGATGGTGACCCAGCGCCCCCTGATCGCCTGGTTCCGCAAGCAGGACGCGGCCCCGGCATGGCGCCAGGGCTGGCGTGACGCCATCGGCGGCCTGCAGGACGGCGCGCGCAACATGATCGGCATCGCGATCGCGTGTGGCACGGCCGGCCTGATCGTCGGTGCCATCACGTTGACCGGCCTGGGCCTGCGCATGACCGCCTTCGTCGAACTGGTGTCGATGGGCAACGTGCTGCTGATGCTGATCTTCACCGCGCTGGTCTGCCTGGTCCTGGGCCTGGGCATGCCGACAACCGCGAACTACATCCTGATGGCGACATTGATGGCGCCGGTGGTCGTGGAACTGGGCGCGCAAAACGGCCTGGTCATCCCGCTGATCGCGGTGCACATGTTCGTGTTCTATTACGGCATCATGGCCGACATCACGCCGCCGGTGGGCCTGGCCACGTTCGCGGCGGCGGCGATATCGGGCGAAGATCCGATCAAGACCGGCATCCAGGGGGTCACTTACGCCGCGCGCACCGCCATCCTGCCATTCATGTTCGTGTTCAATCCGACCCTGCTGCTGATTGACGTCGACTACGGCTGGGAATTGGCCCTGGTCGTGGCCGGCGCGACGTTGGCATCCCTGACCTTTGCCGCGGCCACCATGCGGTGGTTCCGCACGCGCTGCACCTGGACCGAGGTGGGCGTGCTGCTGCTTGCGACGTTCATGCTGTTCCGTCCCGACTGGTTCATGGACTACCTTGCGCCACAATACGAAAGCCGTCCCGCCGCCGACATGCAGACAATCGCCGGCGCGCTGCCGGACAACGGCCGCCTGACCGTGGTGCTGCGCGGAATAAACCTGGAAGGCGATGAGCTGACCAAGACCGTCGCGGTTGCCCTGCCGGCGTTGGAAACCGGCGCCGGCGCGCCAGACGCCGGACGCCGGCGCCTGGCCGAAGCCGGTGTGACGCTGATGAGCCTGGGCGACCAGACACAGATCGGCGGCGTCCGGTTCGGCAGCCGGGCCCAGCGCTCGGGCTGGGAGCAAGGCTGGGACGTGCTGGAGGTCAAAGCGCCGAATCCGGGACGCTGGTCGGACCATTGGGTCTACCTGCCCGCGTTGCTGCTGTTGGCCGGCATGTGGATGCGGCAAGGCAGGCGAGACGGCGGCGCCGCGATCGGGCGGCTGCGTGCCCGATCGGCCTGATCACTGCGCGCGCGCCCTCCGCCAGGGCGGCAACGTCCCGATGGTAAGCGCGCGCAGGAACCATTCCACCGGGCCATAGGCATGCCGGCGTAGCCACCAGGCCGACAACGGCAGTTGCGCCGCGAAAATGGCCACCGCGATGCCGGTGGCCGCCAGCGGCGACACCGACGCGAACAGCCGCAAGCCCCAGCCCGTGAACAGGAAAGCGCAAACGACCGACTGCATCAGGTAGTTGGTCAGCGCCATCCGGCCCGCCGGCGCCAGCCAGACGCCGACGAATCCAAGCGCCCTGGTCCGCAGGGCCAGCAGGAAGGCGGCGGCGTAAGACATGCTGAGCAACGGCGCGGTCAGCAAGTCCGCCGCCAACCCCGGAAGTTCCCAGGCACCACCGGCGAACGGTAGCGACGACGTGGCGTACAACGCCGACCCGGCCAACCCCGGTAACAATCCGAGTGCGCACAGCAGGCCCAGCACGCGAGGCTGCCGCCAAGGATTCGCCAACGCCTCGCGCCGACCCAGCGCATAGCCCGCGAGGAACATCGCAAAGACGAACGGGCCCTGCACGAACAGGACCGTGAACCAGACGCTCGCGGTCAATTCCTGGATGTGCTGCGCGATCGTCGTGGCGATGGTGCCGCGGTAGGCCTCGATAGAGGCCAGCGCTTCCGCTTTATATAGCGCCTGGTAGCCGGCGGGCACGGGATCCAGGAAACTCAAGGCTCCCAGAATCGCCCACGCCACCGAGGCCAGCACGATCAACCACAACGCGGCGCGCAGTGCGCGCTTGGGCGCCATCCGCCGGCAACACAGCAGCCCCAGGCCCAGCAACGAATAGGTCAGCAGGATGTCGCCTTGATAGAACAGCACGGCATGCGCCGCACCCAGCAACGCCAGCCCGGCCAGGCGCCGCAGAAAGCGCGGCGCAAAGGCGGCCTGGCTGCGCTCGGCCGCCGCCATCTGCAACGTGAAGCTATAGCCGAACAGGAAGGAAAACAGCAGGTAGAACTTGGTCTCGAACAACCATGCGATCACCCAGCGCACGACCACGTCCAACGGACGGGAATAGGCCGGATCGGTAATGCCCGCGCCATAGAACGGCGACGAGAACACGCCGATGTTCACGATCAGGATGCCAAAGAGCGCAAAGCCGCGCAGCGCGTCCACATGGGCCAGGCGGCCGGAAGGTTCAGCGGCGGCATGGGATTGAGCGGCGGCGGTCATGCGCGGCCCTTCGCCGCCTGGCCGCGGCGTGGCGCGGGGTCTCGCGGTGCCGTGGCGGGCGGCAGACTGCGTTCCAGCGCCTGGTCCAGCAAACTGGCGGCAGCCTCGGCGCCAAAAGCCGGGTCCACCACCGAACGGCTGTAGACCCCATCAAGCAGCAGCAACAACGTGTCCGCCATCTGCGCCAACGGCCGTGGGGCCTCCCGCCCTTTCCAGACCGCCGCAAGCAAGGTCAACAGGCCGGTCTTGCGCTCGGCCTCGTTCGCCATCACCAACGCATGTACACGGGGATTGCGCACCGCCTCGGCCAGCACTTCCATGCCCAGGCGCACAAACGCCGGATCCCGATACAGCGCCAGTTGCCCGTCCACCCACTCCCGCAGCGCTTGGCACGCATCCGGCGCTGCGCCCGCGGCCCGCATCCGCGACCGGATGTCGTCGGTGTCGGACGCGATCAGCGCTTCGATGATGTCGGCCTTGCTGGCGTAGTAATGGAAAAGGTTGCCCGGGCTCATCGCGGCCCGTTTGCAGATCTGCGCGGTCGAGGTCGCATGGAAGCCGTGTTCGGCAAAGCAGTGCGCCGCGGCCTCCAGGATGTGGAGGCGACGTTCCTGCTGTTTGATGGGATCGGTTTTGCGCATCACTTATTAATAGACTGACTGATCTATCTATTAAATAGCAATGTGCGGAATCCAGTCAAGAAAAAAGCGGGCCATCCGGCCCGCCCTTTCTTATCGCCCATCGGCGCAATCGGCGAAGGCCCGATTGCGCCTCCGACGCGCCATCATCCCAGCACGGGCGACAACACTGGCTGCTTGGGGCGCACATCCAACTGGCGGCCCTTGCGTGCGCGCTTGCCCACATAGGGGGCCAGCGCGTCGCCGACCAGGATGTCCTCGGTCACCTTATTGCGGTAGATACCCGTGGCGCGCAGGCCACGGGCGCCGATCGGCACCGTCTGGTCCAACTTGTCCGAGGCATCCAGGCCCATCAGGATCGTGCCGCGTCCGCCGCCGGACAGGGACTTGCACTCGTCCAGGCCGAAGACCAGGAACTTGCCCTTGGCCGACAGCAACGCCAACTGCGTGGCGCCGTCGAACAGCGGCACCGGGCGCAGCATTTGGTCGCCCTCTTCCAGC
This sequence comes from Achromobacter sp. MYb9, assembly GCF_002975275.1. Taxonomy (GTDB): domain Bacteria; phylum Pseudomonadota; class Gammaproteobacteria; order Burkholderiales; family Burkholderiaceae_B; genus Achromobacter. The sequence goes on from NZ_PCOQ01000030.1 coordinate 26,821, forward strand.
GTGATGAACTGCTTGCCGGCGCGCTGGCGGCTGACCATGTCGGACAGCTTCGCTGCAAAGCCGTAGCCGCCACGCGTGGCCAGCAGCCAACGCGTATCCGGCGCCGCGGCGATGGTATGCACGATGCGCGTGCCGGATTCCAGGTCGATCATGGTGGTGACCGGCTGGCCGTCGCCACGCGCCGAGGGCAGCCCGCCGACCGGCACGGAATACACCCGGCCGTTGTCGCCCATCGCGATCAGCGTATCGGTAGTGCGGCATTCAAAGGCGCCGTACAGGTCGTCGCCCTGCTTGAAGCCGAATTGCGAGGCATCGTGGCCATGGCCCTGGCGAGCGCGCAGCCAGCCCTTTTGCGACACGACGACGGTGACGGGTTCGTCCAGCACCTTGGTTTCCAGCACGGCGCGTTCGGCCGTCTCGATCAGCGTGCGGCGGTCATCGCCATACTGCTTGGCGTCGGCCTCGATTTCCTTGATCAGCAGGCGTTTGAGCGTCGTCGGATTGTCCAGCAGTTCTTGCAACGAGATCTGGTCCTTGCGCTTATCGGCCAATTCCTGCTCGATCTTGAAGCCTTCAAGACGGGCCAGTTGGCGCAAGCGCATTTCCAGGATGTCCTCGGCCTGGCGCTCGGACAGCTTGAAGCGTTCCATCAGCGCGGCGCGGGGCTCGTCGGATTCGCGGATCGTCTGAATGACTTCGTCCACGTTCAGGTAGACCAGCATGCGGCCTTCCAGCACGTGGATACGGTCGGTGACCTTGTCCAGGCGGAAACGCGTGCGGCGCACGACCGTGTTGGTGCGGAATGCCACCCATTCGACCAGGATGTCGCGCAGGCCTTTCTGGCGCGGCCGGCCATCGGTGCCGATGCACACCAGGTTGATCGACGAACTGCTTTCCATGCTGGTTTGCGCCAGCAGCGTGTTGACGAATTCGTCGCGGTCCACGCGCGAGGTCTTCGGTTCGAAGACGAGGCGCACCGCGGCGTCCTTGCCGGATTCATCGCGAACGGCGTCCAGCAGGTTCAGCATGACCGCCTTGGCCTGCGTCTGCTCGGGCGTCAGGCTCTTCTTGCCCGACTTGACCTTGGGGTTGGTGATTTCCTCGATCTCTTCCAAGACCTTCTGGCCCGACGTGCCCGGCGGCAGTTCGGTGATCACCAGTTGCCATTGGCCGCGCGCCATTTCCTCGAACTGCCAGCGCGCGCGCACCTTCAGCGAGCCCCGTCCCCCGCCGTAGATCTGCGCGATATCCGCAGCGGGCGTGATGATCTGGCCGCCGCCGGCGAAGTCGGGGCCCGGGATCATGGCGTGCAGTTCCGCGTCCGGCAATTGCGGCTGCTTGATCAGCGCCACGCAGGCCTGGGCCACTTCACGCAAGTTGTGCGACGGGATTTCGGTGGCCATGCCGACCGCGATGCCCGACGCGCCATTCAGCAGCATCACCGGCAAGCGGGCCGGCAGCATCTGCGGCTCTTGCTGGCTGCCGTCGTAGTTGGGCACGAAGTCCACGGTGCCTTCGTCCAGCTCGTCCAGCAAGAGCTTGGCGATAGGCGTCAGGCGGGCCTCGGTGTATCGCATCGCGGCGGCGTTGTCGCCGTCGCGCGAACCGAAGTTGCCCTGGCCGTCGATCAGCGGATAGCGCAGCGAAAAATCCTGTGCCATGCGCACCATGGCGTCGTAGGCGGCCTGGTCGCCGTGCGGGTGGTACTTACCGAGCACGTCGCCCACGACGCGCGCGGACTTCACGGGCTTGGCGCCCGCGGCAAGGCCCATGGCCTGCATGGCGAACAGAATGCGGCGCTGCACGGGCTTCTGCCCGTCGCCGACATCCGGCAAGGCGCGGCCGCGCACAACGGAAACCGCGTAGTCCAGATAGGCCTGCTCGGCGTAGCGCGCTAGCGTGATGGCCGCGTTGGCGTCGCCATCGCCGTCAGGCGGGGTGGGGTCGAATAAGCCGGGTTGATTGCTGTCGGTCATGATGGTTCAAGTAGACAAATTCATCGAAACGGCGTCAGTGCGCCTCAAGCGGACGGCGCCAGCTGCGTGTCGGCGACATGCGCGCGCAACTGGGCGCGCACCGCCTCCAACGTAGCGGCGTCCTGGCCGCGCTTGGGAATGATCACGCCCTGCAAGGTGCCCAGGATGACGTATAGATGCTGCGGGGTTTCTTCAACCCGGCGGATATCGGACCATTCCATGCGCCCGGAGGCGCTGGCGGTCGTGTCCAGGATGCCCTCGGCCCCGAAGTCCAGCTGATGCCGGCCCAGGAACAGGTCGTCCGGCTGCCTTTTCAGCATCCGCCGCGTATTCATCCTGACCAGCGGCGGCAGCGCGAACTCGTAGGCCAGCGCCAGCAGCGCCAGGATGCCCAGCCCCACCGCCAGCCCCTCGAAGTACACGGGCAGTATCCGCCCCCAGTCCGGCCCCTTGCCGTCCCAGGTCTGCCAGATCAGGTAGGCCAGCAAGGCCACGATCATCAGGACCGCGAAACGCAGGTGGGAGCGGTACCGGCGACGCCGCAATTCGGGCCGCTTGTACACGTAGGCCGCGAATTCCGCGTAGTCGTCGGCGGTCATGTCGACCGTCATCCGGGCTTGGCCGGGCGTGGCGGACGTCATCAGATATCCAGCTCCGCCAGGTTGCCCTTTTCTTCGATCCAGGCGCGGCGTTGCGAAGATTCCCCCTTGCCCATCAGCATGTCGAACATGCGGGTGGTGTCTTCGGGGGTCTGGTCGCCATAGCCCACAGGCAGCAAGCGGCGCGTGTCCGGGTTCATCGTGGTTTCCCACAACTGCTCCGGATTCATTTCGCCCAGGCCCTTGAAGCGGCTGACCGCCCAGGCGCCTTCCCGCACGCCTTCCTTGCGCAGTTTGTCCTGCGCGGCTTCAAGCTCGCCTTCGTCCAGGCAGTAGATCTTGCGGGCCGGGCGCTTGCCCTGCGCCGGCACGTCCAGGCGGAACAGCGGCGGCTTGGCCACGTACACGTTCCCGGCTTCGACCAGCTTGGGGAAGTGCTTGTAGAACAAGGTCAACAGCAGCACCTGGATGTGCGAACCGTCGACGTCGGCGTCGGACAGGATGCAGATGCGGCCGTAGCGCAGGCCCGACAGGTCCGGCGTATCGCCGGGGCCGTGCGGATCCACGCCGATCGCGACCGAAATGTCATGGATTTCATTGTTGGCGAAGAGACGGTCGCGATCCACTTCCCAGGAATTCAGCACCTTGCCTCGCAGCGGCAGGATGGCCTGGAATTCCTTGTCTCGGCCCATCTTGGCGGAACCGCCCGCTGAATCGCCCTCGACCAGAAAGACTTCGGTGCGGGTCGCGTCGCTGGATTCGCAATCGGTCAGCTTGCCGGGCAACACCGCCACGCCCGAACTCTTGCGCTTTTCGACCTTTTGCGCGGACCGTTGGCGCGCCTGGGCTTGGCGGATCGCCAATTCAGCCAGTTTCTTGCCGTATTCGACGTTGCTGTGCAGCCAGAGATCCAGCGCGCTCTTGGAAAAGCCGCCCACCAGGCGCACCGCGTCGCGGCTGTTCAGACGTTCTTTGATCTGACCCTGGAATTGCGGGTCAAGCACCTTGGCCGACAGCACGAAGCTGGCGCGCGCAAACACGTCTTCAGGCAGCAGCTTCACGCCCTTGGGCAGCAGGCTGTGCAATTCGGCAAAGCCCTTCACCGCGCCGAAGAGGCCTTCGCGCAGCCCTGATTCGTGGGTCCCGCCGGCCGGCGTCGGGATCAGGTTGACGTACGACTCGCGCACGGCGTTGCTGTCTTCGGTCCAGGCCACCACCCATTGCGCGCCCTCGCCTTCGGCGAAGTTCTCGTGGTCGGCGCCGGCGTACTGCTGGCCTTCGAAGAACGGCACCATCAGTTCAGCGCCGGTCAGCGCTTCGGCCAGATAGCCGCGCAGGCCGTCCTGGTATTGCCAGGTCTTGGTGTCGCCGGACTTCTCATTGACCAGCGTGACCTTGACGCCGGGCAGCAGCACGGCCTTGCTGCGCAGCAAGTGCGTCAGCTCGCCCAACGGAATGTTGGGGCTGTCGAAGTATTTCGCGTCCGGCCAGACGCGCACGCGGGTGCCCGACTTCTTGCGGCCGCCCTGGTCGTACGGCGCCAGCGGTTCGGCAACATCACCGCCCTTGAAGACCAGGCGGCTGACCGCGCCGTCGCGCCACACCACCACTTCCAGCCGGGTGGACAGCGCATTGGTAACGGACACGCCCACGCCGTGCAGGCCGCCGGAAAACGCATAGGCCCCGCCGCCCGCCTTGTCGAACTTGCCGCCTGCATGCAGGCGCGTGAAGACCAGCTCCACGACGGGAGCGCCTTCTTCGGGGTGCAGGCCGACGGGAATGCCCCGCCCGTCGTCCTCGACGGACACGCTGCCGTCAATGTGCAGCGTGACCTGTATCTGTTTGCCGTAGCCGGCCAGGGCCTCGTCTGCGGCGTTATCAATGACCTCTTGCACGACGTGCAGCGGGTTTTCGGTGCGGGTGTACATGCCCGGGCGCTGGCGCACGGGCTCCAGCCCCTTCAGGACGCGAATGGACGCCTCGGTGTAACGTGGAGTGGCCAAGTTATCCCCAACATCTGTGGAAAAAAACCGACATTTTACGGATAAGCCTAGATTCTGCGCGGCTCCCGGTAGGATGCGCACGACCTGACCAGCTCCGAATTCGGTAGGATGATGACAGTCACAGCCAGCGCGCCAAGGTTCAATCACCCGGATCACGACGACTGCGCCGCAACATCCTACACAAAACCAGCAAACCCTGTTGTTATTAACAGTGGTATGCCTGTTGTTATTGACAGTGGTATGCTTTAATCCATTCCACATACAAGAACAACGGCAAGGCGCGTCCCTTTTTACGCGCCTTTTGCTGCCGAACCGAGAATCACCATCATGAGCGACCAAATCAAGAACGTCAGTGACGCAAGCTTCGATGCCGATGTGTTGAAATCCGGCCAGCCGGTGCTGGTGGACTACTGGGCTGCCTGGTGTGGCCCCTGCAAGATGATTGCCCCGATCCTGGAAGAAGTCGCCACCGAGTACGCAGGTCGCCTGACGATCGCGAAGCTGAACGTGGACGAAAACCAGGGTACCGCCACCAAATATGGCATCCGCGGCATCCCGACCCTTATGCTCTTTAAAGACGGCCAAGCCGCCGCCACCAAAGTTGGCGCGCTGTCGAAGTCGCAACTCACCGCATTCCTGGACGGCGCGTTGTAAACTGCGTGCTGTGAACGAAGGCGCCGCCCTGGAGGCGGCGCTCATTCAAGACCGCGCGAGCCCGTCCGTGGCGCGCCGCCAGAGCCCTCCTTTACTTTTCCCCCACCAATCACCGCGATGCACCTCAACGAACTGAAGGCGCTGCATGTCTCGCAGCTGCTGGAAATGGCCGCTGGCCTGGAAATCGAGAACGCCAACCGCCTGCGCAAGCAGGAACTGATGTTCGCCATCATGAAACGGCGCGCCAAGCAAGGCGAGCAGATCTTTGGCGACGGCGTCCTGGAAGTCCTGCCCGATGGCTTCGGTTTCCTGCGCTCGCCCGAGACCTCGTATCTGGCCAGCACGGACGACATCTACATCTCGCCGTCGCAGATCCGCCGTTTCAACCTGCACACCGGCGACTCGATCGAAGGTGAAGTCCGTACGCCGAAAGATGGCGAGCGCTACTTCGCCCTGGTCAAGGTGGACAAGGTCAACGGCGTGGCGCCTGAAGCGATCAAGCATCGCATCATGTTCGAGAACCTGACGCCGCTGCACCCGAACCGGACGATGCGCCTTGAACGCGACATCAAGAGCGAAGAGAACCTCACCGGCCGTATCCTGGACGTGTTCGCCCCGATCGGCATGGGCCAGCGCGGCCTGATCGTCGCCAGCCCCAAGTCGGGCAAGACGGTGATGATGCAGCACATTGCGCATGCCATCACCACCAACTACCCCGACGCGGTCATGATCGTCCTGCTGGTCGACGAACGCCCGGAAGAAGTGACCGAAATGCAACGCACGGTGCGCGGCGAAGTGGTGGCGTCGACCTTCGACGAACCCGCTACCCGTCACGTGCAAGTGGCTGAAATGGTCATCGAAAAGGCCAAGCGCCTGGTCGAAATGAAGAAAGACGTCGTGATCTTGCTGGACTCGATCACCCGTCTGGCCCGCGCCTACAACACCGTGGTGCCGGCCTCCGGCAAGGTGCTGACCGGCGGTGTGGACGCCAACGCCCTGCAACGCCCCAAGCGCTTCTTCGGCGCAGCCCGCAACCTGGAAGAAGGCGGTTCGCTGACCATCCTGGGTACGGCGCTGATCGAAACCGGCAGCCGCATGGACGAAGTCATCTACGAAGAATTCAAGGGCACGGGCAACTCCGAAGTCCACCTTGAGCGCCGTCTGGCTGAAAAGCGCGTCTACCCGTCGATCAACCTGAACAAGTCGGGCACCCGTCGCGAAGAACTGCTGATCGCCCCTGACCTGCTGCAAAAGGTCTGGGTGCTGCGCAAGTTCATCCACGACATGGATGAAGTGCAGTCCATGGAATTCATCCTGGACAAGATGCGCGCCACCAAGACCAATGCCGAATTCTTCGACATGATGAAGAAGAAATAAGACAGGTCTTGCCCCATGAAAAAACCGCCGTCAGGCGGTTTTTTCATGGGTAAAAAAAGTAAGTGGCTTCAGTGCTCGATATGTTGGGGGATGCGGTTGCGGGGCGCGTCCGAACCGGCCGGCCGCGGCGTCTGTTTATCCGGCGCCTTGCCCGATGCGTCGATCGGCTCGATCTGGGGATCGTCCCAGTTGCCGGTCACTGAATACTCCATGGTCATGGCCCGCGCCAGCGGCTGCTTGAGCAACCATTGCGTGACAAACGCGCCCAGGCCGATCAGCGGGTTCACGGCCAGCGCCGTCACCATGGCCGCGCCGCTGGCGTCCAGGTTGGGGATCACCACCGCTTTCAAATCCCAGCGCTCGCGGATGATATTGACGCCGCCCGCCAGGACGATCGCGGCCACGGGCCCACTGATCTTGTAGCCTTCGGTGGACATCAGCCCGTCCGCCATCTTCACGCGCCCGCGGATGGTGTCGAACGGGAAGCCGTCGCGCAGCAGATTGGTCGGATTGACGTCCAGCCGCGCCAAGCGCTGCAGCGATTGCAGCGACAGCAGTTCCAGCAGCCGCGCCGTGCGGGAATTCACATGCATGAAGCGGCCCTTGTCCAGGCTGATATCGACCTCGCCCGCCACGTCCGCAACATTGTGGGTCCAGGGCAGATCGCGCCAGGTCGCCTTGCCGACCGCCGAGCCTTCACCGCCGGACACCATGTTCTCGAAGCCGATCCGGGTCATGAATTTGCCCAGGTCGACGAACTTGGCCGTGGCGTCCACGGTCAGCCCCCGGTCGGGTCCTTCCAGGCGCCAGTTGCCCGTGGCGTTCAGGTTCGCGGCGTCGTTGGTGATCGATAGCTTGTCCAGACGCCATTGCCGGCCGCGTTCCAGATTGGTGCCGATCACTTGAAGTTCGCCCACGTTCTTGCCGTACAGGAAGAACTCCTTGGCCTGCAGGTCGATCGCCGGGATATCTGACAGATCATTGCCGGACGCGAGAGCCTTGTCCGCTTCGTTGGTGTCGTCGGCGCCCCCGAACGACAGGTGCTTCATGCGCGCGGTGATCTGGCCCGCGATCGCGCCCGATGCCTCCCGCCATTCCAATGCCCCCGTTGCCTGGCGCGACGCGACGTCCACCCGCCACTGCGCCGGGCCCGGACGGGTGGCGTACAGCGTCAGGTCGTTCAAGGTGTAGCTGCTGGCGCGCAGCAAGCCGGTCGCCAGGCTGATGCGCTCGGGTTCGGGGAAAACGGCCTTGGCCGCCGGTTTCTTGGCCCCGCCCTTGCCCGCAGGCGTGTCGAACCCCTCCAGCACGGTTTCCCAACTGCCCAGGTCAAGCTCCGGCAGGCTGGCGTTCAGGCTCATCCCGCGTTCAGGCAGGCTGGCAGGACGCCCGATGCCTAGCGCGCCCCGCGCGAAGTAGGATGGCGCCGCATCGCCAGGATCGCGTTCAAACAGCGCATTGACGTTGTCCCCCAGGCTGGCCGTCAGCCAGCGGCGGCCCTTGGCGCCGCGGTCCTGCGCCGCGGCCCATTGCAGCTTCAGCAATTGGGACGACGACGCAGATTTTCCAACTGGCGCCGGCATATCGATCGCCATGCCGGCCAAGTCGGACTCCATGGAAATCTCGACCGAACCGCCCTTCTGGTACCCCACCCGCCCCCTGTAGGCCGCCTTGCCGCTAAAGCGCGACATGGACGGCGCATTGCTCAGCTGCGACAACCCCGAGCCAGCCAGCGTACCGTCGAAATGCAGGGCGTCGGAGCTTTGCGCCAGCGTGCCTGAAATCTTGACCGGGCCGCCCAGGAATTGGGCGCGGATATCCTTGGCCTGCACGCCCTTTTCCGAGAATTCAAGGTCACCGTGCATCTGGCTCAGCAAGGGCATTTCGGGCATGAAGGTGAAGGCGTTGTCCGCGAACACGATACGTCCCTGGACCTGGGTATCGTCCGTGTTCAGCAACGGCACTTTCAGCTTCAGCGGCATGCGCCAATCGCCTGTGCCGCGGGCCTCATCCAGCGCGCCGTCCAGCAGCCCCCCCAACGGCGAATTCGCCGCCATCGCCAGATAGGCCGGCACGGGCCCCGAGACCTCGCCGTCCAGCCGCAATTCAGCGTTATGGTCCATGTCGGGAATCGTCGCGGTCACGGCGCCCATATTGACCGTCTGGCCCGGCCCGGTACGTGCAATGGCGCCGCCCGGGCTGTCCAGCGTCAAGCTCACCTTGTCGATGCGGAAACTGCCCGACAGGTTCTCCAGCATGGGCCAACCCTTGCGATGCGGACGCGCCGGCGCGTAATCGACCTTGGCCCCGGCATAGGCGCCCGCAATGACGAATTCCCCGCCGACGCCCGGCGAATTGAAGGGGAAGTCGTCCAGGTCCCCTTTAAGCGTGATGGCGGCGGACTGCATTTCGCCCGCCGGCAAGCCGGTGGCCAGCCACTCGCGGGCGTCCGCATTAACCTCCAGGGGCAGGTAGCGGTGTATGGCCGGCATCGCGCCGCGCACCATGGTGCCGCGCATGTCCACGCTGCCCGCCGCCGTCTTGCCTTCGCGCTGCCATTGGCCCTGCAAGCGCACGTCCAGGTCTTCGTTGACGACGTGCAGCTGCGCCACGTCCACGAACCAGTCTTGCGCGTTCGGGCCTTTGATCTGGGCATCCAGCGCCAGTTCGCGCGCCGCCAGCGTGGGTTCTTCGAACACGCCGGGCAGCGTGACGCGCAACTGCTGCACCGCGCCCTTGACCGATACGTCGGCCGCCCCGGTGCTGCGCGCCAGCGGCATGCCGTCAATCTGGATGAAATCGCCGGGCAGCCCCCGTATGCGCAACTGGGCCGAGCCGCCGCGCACGGCGGGCCCCTCATTGCCGGCCGACCAGTCCACGCCACGGACGGCAACGTCCGACGTCAGTTCGGTGAATTTGCCGCGATCCAGCTGCAACCACGCGCGGCCCGCTATCCGCCCCGCGACCGGCGGCGGTTTCACCCACGACGACCAGGCCAACGGCTCGACGTCATCCACTTCGGCATAGAGCTGCCCGCTCCAGTTCGCAGCGTTTGCGGCATTGGCGGAGAACAGGCTGCGGTTGAATTCCCCGCGCAATTCCACCTTGCGCGCCAACGCGTCGCCCGCCGAGCCCCGCAGCACGAAACGGTGCGACAGGCTGCCGTTGCGCATCAGGAAATCGACACCGGTCAGCGTCAGCGCCGGCGCCTGGCGCAGATCGTCCTGCCAGACGACGGTCGCATCGCGGATCAACAATTCCCGCTGGGCGACCAACCAGCGCAATGCCGGATGGTTCAAGTCAGACTGGTGGTCGCTGGCGTTCAGGTCAATGTCCTGCCCGGCGATCCAGAGGTGGTTCGCGGGGTCGCGCCGCAGCGTCAATTCAGGTTTTTCCACCCGCAGGCGCACCAGGGTGGGCGACAAGGCCAGAATGCTGCGCCACCCCAGCACGGCCGACACGGACGACAGTGTCAAAACCGGCGCCGCCTCGTCATCGAACACCTGGACGGCGGTAAGATCAAGCTTGGGATTCAGCCCCTGCCAGTTGGCCTGTATGCCGCCGATGGCGACCCGGGCGCCCAACGCCTGGCTGGCGTAAGCCTCGATCTGGGGACGCCATTGGTCCACGCGAGGCAACACCCAATAGCGCACGCCCAGGAGCCCGATGGCCACCACGCCATAAATTGTCAGCGCGACCCAAAACAGGAAGCAGAGCACGCGACGCGCGTGCGGCGTGGGAGCGGTATTTGAAACGGACACGGATCGTGTGGTGGGCAGGAGAAGATGTCTTGCGGTATCGTCCCCACTTATACCTGAAACGCGCTCATTCGTCTGCCGCCCTTACGCCATGACATCGTCCCCTCTGCTTGCTCCCGCCCTTGCCTGGTCCGGTCATTTGCGCCGCCGCCTGGATGCCCACCCCGACCTGGCCGCCTGGCTGGCCGATGCCGTGCAGCAACCGGTCACGCCCGCCCGCCTGGCGCAATGGCAGTCTGAACTGGCCGGACCCGACGCCCCGGCCACGCCGTCGGTGGACACCTGCCGCATGGTGCTGCGAAAGCTGCGCGAACGGGTATTCAGCGCGCTGATCGTCCGGGACCTGACGGGCCAGGCCGACCTTGAAGAAGTCGTCGGGGCGATGACCGCGCTGGCCGACATCGCGGTGGCGGCGGCCTACCGCAGCGTGGCGGCGGAACTGGCGGCCGTGCATGGCGTGCCGCGCGACCCCGCCACTGGCAAGCCGCAGGAAATGCTGATCGTCGGCATGGGCAAGCTGGGCGGTTGCGAACTGAACGTGTCCTCCGACATCGACCTGATCATGCTGTACGGCGAGGAAGGCGAAACGGACGGCCCGCGCCGGATCAGCCACCACGAGTTCTACGGCCGCCTGACGCGGCGCATGATGCCGGTCATCTCCGAGGTGGACGCCAACGGCCAGGTGTTCCGCACCGACCTGCGCCTGCGCCCCGATGGCGACGCCGGCCCGCTGGCCTGGAGCCTGGACGCGCTAGAGCACTATCTGATCGGCCAGGGCCGCGAATGGGAGCGCTATGCCTGGCTGAAAGCCCGCCTGATGCCCGCCCAGGCCTTCGAAGGCAGCGACAGCACGGCGCAGGCCCGGCAACTGGAAAGCCTGCGCGTGCCTTTCGTCTATCGGAAGTACTTCGACTTTGACGCGCTGGCCGCCCTGCGCGCCCTGCGCGAGCGCATCCGCCAGGACTGGCAGCGTCGCGCCATGGCGCGCAACGGCATCGACAGCGCCAACAACATCAAGCTGGGCGACGGCGGCATCCGCGAGATCGAATTCGTGGTGCAACTGGCCCAGTTGATCCGCGGCGGCCGCATGCCCACGCTGCAGAAGCGCGGCCTACTTGAAGCGCTGCACGCCGAGCAACTGGCGGGCCTGGTGCCGGAAGACGACGCCCGGCGGCTGGAGGAAGCCTACCGCTACCTGCGCCGCACCGAGCACGCCCTGCAGTACCGCGAAGACGAGCAGACCCATCTGCTGCCCGGCGACCCTGCCCAGCGCGCCGCGCTGGCGGCGGCGCTGGGCATGAGCCCGGAAGATTTCGAAAGCACGCTTGCCGCGCACCGCAAGTTCGTCTCGCAGACGTTCCGCAATGTGTTCCGCATGGTGGGCATGGGTGACGCGGAAGACACCAGCACGCCAGCCGACGATGCCCCCGAAACGCCCGACAACGAGTGCGAGCTAGCCGAACAGATCCGGCAGGCGTTCGGCGACGAGGCGCAAGACTTGCTGCGCCGCACCGAAACCCTGCTGGGCAGCCATCGCGTGCGCAGCCTGCCCGAAAGCAGCCGCCGCCGCATGGAAGCCCTGTTGCCGGCCGCCCTGCGCGCCGCGCGCCAGACGCCGGCGCCGCTGGACGCCGCGGTGCGCTTGTTCGACCTGATCGAAAAAATCGCGCAGCGCAGCGCCTACCTGGCGCTGTTGGCCGAATACCCGGACACGCTGGCGCGCGTGGCGCGGATGGTCGCCGCCAGCCCGTGGGCCGCGCAATACCTGACCCAGCACCCGCTGCTGCTGGACAGCCTGATCGATTGGCGCACGCTGTTCGAACCGCTGGATTTCGCCCAGATCGCCCGGCAACTGACCGCCGACCTGGACGCCTGCCGGCTGCCCGACGGCGATCCCGACATCGAACGCCAGATGAACCTGATGCGCGACGTGCAGCGCCAGGCCAGCTTCCAGTTGCTGGCGCAGGATCTGGAAGGAGAGCTGACGGTGGAGAAGCTGGCGGACCAGTTGTCGGCGCTGGCCGACCTGCTGCTGACCGAGACCATCCGGCGCGCCTGGCCGCTGGTGAACAAGGTGCCGGGCGCCCTGCCCCATTTCGCCGTCATTGCCTACGGCAAGCTGGGCGGCAAGGAACTGGGCTATGCCTCCGACTTGGATCTGGTGTTCCTGTTCGACGATCCGCGCGAGGACGCGGCCGAGGTCTACGCGAAGCTTGGCCGGCGCATGACGTCGTGGCTGTCGACCATGACGTCGTCCGGCCGGCTCTACGAGATAGACCTGCGCCTGCGGCCGGATGGCGATGCCGGGCTGCTGGCCGTGTCGGTGGAAGCCTTCGAGCAATACCAGAACAAGCATGCCTGGGCCTGGGAACACCAGGCGTTGACCCGTGCGCGGCATGCCGCCGGCGACGCCGACGTGGGCGCCCGCTTCGAGAAGATCCGCGAAGCGATCCTGGTGCAACCCCGCGACCCGGCCGCGCTGCGTACCGAAGTGCTGGCCATGCGCGAAAAAATCAATGCCGGCCATCCGAATACCAGCCAGAAGTTCGACCTGAAGCACGACCGTGGCGGCATGGTCGACGTGGAATTCGTCACGCAGTACCTGGTGCTGTGCTATGCGGGCACCCATCCGGTGCTGGTGCGCAATCTGGGCAACATCACCCTGTTGCGCCTGGCCGGCGAGGCCGGCCTGATCCCGCCCGAGCTGGCCGCGCGTGCCGCCGACGCCTACCGCGTATTGCGCCGCGTCCAGCATCAACTGCGCATGCAGGGCGTGGAAAAAGCGCGCGTGGGACCGGAACAACTGGTGGAGGAACGCGCGGCGGTGCGTGAGCTATGGGACGCGGTGCTGGGCTAGGGCCTTTCCCGGCGCGCGGCAACTCGCGGTAAAATAAGGGGTTTTCCGCCTTTTTTGCCTGCAAGCCATGTCCGAACTCGTCCGCCCCAAGCTTGACCTTCCCGCTGGCCGCAGCAAGGTGCTGATGCACTCATGCTGCGCGCCCTGTTCTGGCGAAGTCATGGAAGCCATGACGGCCTCCGGCATCGATTACGCGATCTACTTCTACAACCCGAACATCCATCCGGTCAAAGAGTACGAGATCCGCAAGCAAGAGAACATCCGCTTCGCCGAACAGCACGGCATCGAATTCATCGATGCCGACTACGACATGGATAACTGGTTCGACCGCGTAAAGGGCATGGAAAACGCCCCTGAGCGCGGCGAACGCTGCACCGCCTGCTTCGACATGCGCTTTGAGCGCACCGCGTTGTACGCGCACGAGCATGGGTTCGACACCATTACCAGTTCGCTTGGCATTTCGCGCTGGAAAGACATGAACCAGATCAACGGTTGCGGCGAACGCGCGGCAGCCCGCTACGACGATCTGGTCTATTGGACCTACAACTGGCGCAAGGGCGGCGGGTCTGCCCGCATGATCGAAATCAGCAAGCGCGAGAACTTCTACCAGCAGGAATATTGCGGTTGCGTCTATTCCCTGCGCGACACCAACCGCCACCGCCGTTCGCAAGGCCGCGACCGCATCCACATCGGCGTGAAGTTCTACGGCAAGGAAGACCTGATCAACGAAGAGCTGCTCTGATCCTGAAGCAGCGTTGATTCCCGGGCCGCGCTAACGCGACTGGCGGCGGTATTCCGACGGCGATGCGCCGTAACGCTTGCGGAACGCGTGGCTGAAACGCGCCGCGTCGGAAAACCCGAACCGGTACGCAATATCCCCGATCTGCCGCACCGATTGCGTGGCGTCGCACAGTGCGTCCCGGCTGCGCTCCAATCTGGCGCTAAGGATGAAATCGGCGGGCGTGGTGGCCGCCAGCGCGAACAGGTTGTACAGATAGCGCCGCGACATCCGGAACGCCGTGGCCGCGGATGCCGGCGACAAGTCCGGATCGTGCAGGTTTTCAAGAATGTACTGCTGGACGCGGCGCAACTGCGCCTGCTTCAGGCCCACCTGGTCTTGTTCGGCCTGCCCCCCTGCCCGCTCGCTGATATCCAGCCCCATCATCTGCAATACCGCATTCGCCGCATCGCGCGCCGCGCTTTCGGACAAATGGGCCTGTTCGCCCAACGCGACACGCAACAGGTCCATGGCCATGCGGCCGCAACCGTGCTGGCCGCTGAAGTTGCGGGCCACGGCGTTCTGCATATATGGCTGCCAAGCTTCGGTTTGCTTGCCGGGCACCTGCATCACCAAGAAATGCGCACCGTCGTCCACATCGACCTCGTAAGGCCGAGTGGTGTCGTAGATGCTCCATTCCCCCGGCATCAGCAACGCGGTGCGATTGGACTGGCGGATCTCGCTGCGGCCGGCCAACTGCAACGTAACCTTGTAGCCCGCTTCCTCGGCGCGGGCTGCCAGCAGCTTGCTGCGGCGCACCCGTTGCGCGCTGCTGTGCAATTCGCTGACCTGCATCCAGCCCAGGCAACCCACCGCCACGCTGTTGCGGAAACGCGTGGGGAACACGGCCGAAACTTCCAGTGGCACGAAGGTGCTGCTGATGCTTTCCTGCCAGCTGGCGCAATCCAGGAAATGCCTGGGCGCACTGCGCAAAAGGGATGATGACATGGCGACTCCGGTGCTGCCTATTTCTAGCACTGCACGCCTGGGGGGAGTATCGGTGACAACCCCTAACTGCCTGCCGGACTATGGTTTCCTGTCGCGTCCATATGAATATTCGGACAGCGCGAATCCCATCGACGAGAGCTCTTCGGCCAGTCGGTGGCGCACCGGCACCACGTCGTCATAGCGGTTGGGTCTTGCCGCCGCGACCTCGGCCTCGGTATAGGGAGTGAAATCGGCCGGCAACTGGGCCGGGCTGAATTCGTCCAGCACCCAATTCAACACGGCCGCGAGTTCGGCATTGCTCAATTGCGAATGGGCCGCGCCCGGCACGCGGATCAAGTATTCGCGGCCCGCGGGCAGATGCGTGAACGCCCCGACCGATTGGCGGAAATCCGGGATGCCGTGCGGGCTGCTACCCCGCCCGTCAACGCGGTGGCAGCCCGCGCACTGCAAGACGTAATCGGCGCGCACGGCTTGCCGCAGGCGGTCGGCGTTGGCGGCGTCCGCCCCTTGCTGCGCGGCCGGCTGCGGCGCATGTTGCCGTTCGCCTTGCTGCGCCGCCGCGCCCTGCATTGCGCACAGCAGGATGGCCAGGGCAACGCCCTCGCGCCATCCCGCCAGCCGCCGCCCCCGGAGTCTCATGGCTTTGGCGCCGCCTTGGGTTGCAATTGAGGTTTGGCCAGCCCCACGATCACCGAGGTCGTGCAGTGAAAGATCGATGACTCGTTGGACATGCACCAGTTCACGTCGTTGTGCAGGAACATCTGATAACCCGGACGTTCGCGTTCGGCGGCCGCGCACATGCACTTGCCGCACGCCGTCTTGCCGCAGCAGTCGTTGTAGCTGATAAGGTAGTCCTTGCCATCCAGCGGATTGTGGCATGTCCCCACCCACGACACGGCGGACGGCGACGTGCCAGGCGGGCACGACGTCATGCTGCCGCCGCAGCAGGAACACAAGAATCCATCCACCGCGCAATAGCGCCAGTAGTCACATGCCGTGTCGTCCATCTGCGGCTTCTTGCCGGCCGCCCGTGCCGAACGCGCCACCGGCAGCACGGGCACCAGGAAAGCCGTTCCCACCAGCAGCTTGCCGATGCGGTTGAGGACGCTGCGACGCGACGTAGCGTGCGCGACCGAGCGCGAGGCGCGCTCACCCAATTTATCCAGCCAGTGCATTGCCGCTCTCCTTCCTGGAAATCCGGGTCTCGTCCAGCGTGCCCGCGGCCAGGAAATCCTGCACCGACGCCACGCCCAGTTCCTTGGCCGTGAACAGGCTTTCCAGCTGCTCGCGGGAATTGATCAAGCCCTTGGCACGCAATACGCCCGACTCGTCGATCAGCACCGCATACGGCAGTTTGCTGATCTGGAATTTCATGCCCAGCTCGGTCGACAGCAAATACGGAAACCGTTCCAGTCCGGCCTGCTTGTAGAACGCCAGATGCTCCGGCATGTCGCCGTCGCTGGCCAGCACGATGCGCAGCCAGGCGCTTTCCGTGCTGGCGACCGATTTCAGAATGGGCAGGAGCTTCTTGCACACGGGGCACGTGGGCGACAGGAAGAACAGCAGCTGGCTGTGTTGGCCGCGCTCTCCGATGGTGATGCGGCGGCCCAGCAAGTCGGGCAGTTCGAATCGCGGCGCGGCCTCGCCGACGGCGGGCCCCTTGTCCATGGTCAGCGCCCCCATCGGCGCCACGCGCTCATACAGCACGCCGATCTGACGGGACAGGGCCAGGATGACCAACACCAGGCACAGCACTACGCCCCACAGCAGGAAATTGGAAATGATCAAGGCATCCATGTGACACTCCTTCAGAGATTTCGCAGCTTCAGATGCGAAGCCAAGAGATGATTGGCGGTGAAGTACAGGCCCACGGCGGTCATCGCCAGACCGAAGACGGCCGCGGCATCCGCCCACTGCAGGCTGCGCGATTGGCCGGCCGCGGCAATCAGCACGGGCGCGGTCCATAGCGCCAGCACCGCATTGCGCAGCACCAGCCACCATGACAGCCCGCCGCCCTGCGCGGCATCGCGCCCACCTCGGCCCAGGGAGGCGGGTCCCCCGCAGCCGCAATCGATGTCGCGATGCCCGCGCGCAAGGTTGATGGCCAGCGCCAGCGTCGCCACGCCCAGCACCAGCAACGCCAGTGCCGCGCCCGCCACCTGGACCGACGGCATCAGCAGCATGGCGCCAGCGACGGCTTCCGCCAACGCATAGGCCCCCGCGAACGCGCCGCTCCAACGGGAAGGCAGAAGGTCGTAGGCAGCCACGGCGCGCGAGAACCCCGCCAGGTCTTTCAGTTTTTCAAGCGCCCCCAGCAGCAGCACGCAGGCCAATGCGGCGCTGGCGCCATAGAGCAGGACCGGATCGTTCATTTCGAGCCTCCCGCCGGTTGGGGTTCCACTTGCAACGCGGTCTCGCCCGCTGCCTGGATGGTGGTCTTGAATACAGGGGCCACGGGCGCCGCATCGTAGATGTTGACGTTGCCCCCATCGATGGTGAACAGGCGCGGCTTGTCGTCCTGCGAGACCGACATCGACAAGGCGTTCTTGCCGGGCACCCGCGCCAGCCGCTTGTGCGTGGCCAGGTCGTATACCCAGATCTCGGCGGCGGGCGTCTTGTGCGTGCCTTCCGTGCCGTTCGGATGCATGCCCACGTAGAGCCGCTTCGAGGCACGGTTGATGGCCAGCAGGTTGTAGCCGCCGGGCCGCCAGCCGCGATCCTTGCCGGACGCGTCCAGCAGCGACCATGGCGCGCCAAAGCTGACTTCCTTGCCGCTGAAGTCGGCGCTGTACACGTTGCCGTTGTAGGACACGAAATAGAAGGTATCGCCGACGTTCTCGGTGTGCGTGAAGACGGGGTCTTTCTCAAGTTCGAACATCGGTTTGCTGCGCTGCTGGCTGGCCGGTTTCCCGGCCGCGTCCAGGTCGATGGTCAGCAACGCGCCGTCGCCGCAGATAGTGGCGAAGCTGCGCGGACGCGAAGGCAGCGGAATGATGCTCCAGCAGCCGGCGGCGGCCGTGATCTCGTCGGCGAACTGCCGGGTCTTCAGGTCAACCACCGTGACCGACGTCGCAGGCGTGGCGTTCTGCACGAACAGCAAATCGCCGTCGGTGCTCTGGCGCAGGTAGTTGCGGTAGTTCAGCGCCTGCGCGCGCTTCTGCGGAATCGGCACCTCGTACTTGGGCGTCAGCGTCTCGGCGTCCCAGGCCTCGATCACGTCGGTGCGCTTGCCGCGGTTGAGCCGTTCGTAATAGGTCGTCATGACATAAAGGTCGCGCCCATCGGCGGACACGGTCATGTGGCCGTTGAACGACGTGGGCACCAAGCCCAGGAATTTCCCGGAGTCGCCATCGTAGATGTTGACCCGGCTGTCGACCAGGTGGTTGAAGACCGCATCCATCACGTACAGCCGGTGCGGCGTGGCCGGCGGCAAGCGTGTGCCGCCCTTGAGTTCCTCCACGGGCAGGTCCGCCCAGGCCAGGCCCGCGGCGCTTGCAAGGGCAGCGCATAGCGCCCACCGTCCGGCCCGCGATGCGCGTGATGTGGCTCGAAGCGCAATCATCGATGTTCTCCTCTCATGATCCGGTTTCCTAGAATGCGTAGACGTAGCGCAACTGCACGCCACGCATCCGCGGCCCGTTCTCGACCTTCAGGTCGTGGATGTACTGCATCTGAATCTGGTTGGCGTCGTTGATCTGATGGGTCAGTTCGACGGCCAGTTGGTGATTGCGCGCCCGGGTGGCGACGGTTTCGCCCGAGGACGTTTCGCGTCCGCCGGTTTCGTACCGGTAGCGGATGCCCGTGTAGGTGTCGGGGGTCAGGTTGGTCGAGGCTAGCGCGAAGAAGCGGAACGATGGGTCTTTTTTCAGCGTCTGGCCGTACCAGTCGGTATTGCGCCCGTAGATTTCCACTTCGGCGATGGCCTCCAGGAACGTGGATTCGCCCACGCCCTTGACGAACGAGAAGTCCTGGATAGTGGACCAGCGGTTCTTGCCCGGCGACACGTCAGGACGAGAGCGATCGTAACGGCCCACCGGCGCCACGATGAAAGGTTCCCAGGCAAACCAGGTCTTGGTCTGCTCATTGTTGTAGAGCCAGATCGCTGACCCCAACGTCACGTCGCCGATGCCGGTCTGGTGGTCGCCCGGCGCGCCGGGCAAGTCCAGCGAGGTCCGGTACATGGGCACGATGAATTCCAGCTGCACGGTCTTGCCGTAGAAGTCGCGGTAGTGCATCTGGCGGTAGATCAGCGCGTTGACGTCCAGGGACGCGCCATCCACCCGCTTACCCTCGGAATACAGCCCGGACGAGCGCAGGCCCGCCAGGTAGCCGGCGACGATATTGGTGCCCACGGGCGCGGGTATCCAATCGCGTGCGCTTGGGTCTCCGGCCCATGCCGGCTGCGATGCGCCCAGCCATGCCAGCACCAGCGCTGCGCCCGTCCGGGTGCGGCCATGTGTCTTACTTGCCATGCACTTCCCCTTGGTCTCGCGGAGGCGCCGCCGCCGGTATCTCCCGGCTTGGCCAGCGCACCGCCACGTTCTAGTACGCGATGCAGACGGACTTCTTCTCCAGGTACATCTCGATCACGGCACGGCCGTGTTCGCGGCCGATGCCGGATTGCTTGAATCCGCCGAACGGCATGTTGGGATCCAGCATGTTGTGGGTATTGACCCAGACCGTGCCCGCGTCGATGCGCGGAATCAGGCGCTGCACGCGGGAAAGGTCGTTGCTCCAGAGGCTGGCGCCCAGCCCGAACGCGCTGTCGTTGGCCAGCCGCACGGCGTCATCCAGCGTGTCGAACGGTTGCGCCACGACGACGGGGCCGAAAATCTCCTCCCGCGCGATGCGGGCATCTTGCGGGACATCCGCGAATACCGTGGGCCGCACGAAGTAGCCCGGCCCATCGCCCGCGCCGCCCCCCGCCAGCACGCGGCCGCCTTCCGCCCGGCCAACACCGATGTAGTCCAGGACACGCTGTTGATGCCGGGCCGACACCAGCGGCCCGACCTGCGTGGCCGCATCGAAACCGGACCCCAGCGTCAGTCCGGCCGCCACATCCGCCAGCCCTTGCACGACCTTGTCATACAGGCCCCGCTGCACGTACAGCCGTGATCCGGCCGTGCAAACCTGGCCTTGATTGAAGAAGATGGCCGCGGCGGCGCCTTGAATGGCGCGGTCGGCATCGCAATCGTCCAGCACGATCACGGGGGACTTGCCGCCCAGTTCCAGCGAGACGCGCTTCATGTCGTCCATCGCGGCCCGCCCGATCAGCTTGCCGACCTCGGTGGAACCCGTGAACGCGATTTTGTCGATGCCCGGGTGCGCCACCAGTGCCGCGCCGGCCGTTTCACCCCGTCCCGTGATCACATTGACGACCCCGGGCGGAAAGCCGGCTTCCAGGGCCAGCTCCGCCAGCCTGAGGGCGGTCAGCGGCGTTTCTTCGGCGGGTTTGAGCACCACGGTGCAGCCCGTGGCCAGCGCCGGCGCGATCTTCCACACCGCCATCAGCAGCGGGAAATTCCACGGGATGATCGCGCCGACCACACCGACGGGCTGCGCCAACGTGTAGGCGCTGTATTGGACGCCCGGTGGGAAAGGGATCGACAAGGACAGGGTGTCGCCCGTGATCTTGGTTGCCCATCCGGCCATGTAGCGCAGCCATTGCGCCCCGGCGCCCACTTCCAGGCCCTGGGCGATACCCAGGAGCTTGCCGTTGTTCAGTGTTTCCAGCCGGGCCAGTTCGGTCCCGTGCTGCTCCAGCAGGTCGGCCAGTTTCAACAAAAGCCGTTCACGGCCGGCGGGCAGCATGTCGTGCCAGGGCCCCGCGGCGAACGCACGGCGCGCGGCCTGCACCGCCAGGTCCACTTGCACGGGACCGGCATCCGGCTGATGCGCGATGACCTGCCCGGTGGCCGGATCGTAGACGGGGATCGGCTTGCCCTGCCCTTCGCGCACCGGCTTGCCGTCGATCAGCATGAATTCCCGGATCGCGCCCAATTCCGGACGGTCGGCCCCCGCAGGGCCCGCGGTCGAAACGCTTGCTGAACACATCTGAAGCTCCAACGGAAAGTGTGGAAGCCAGAATAGCAACGGCATTTCGGGCTGGCTTGTCGGGCCGTGCATGGCGTTTTGTCATTCTGCGCACGCCCGGAGCATTTTTTATCGACGGGCCGTCCCGAGATAAAAACGCCCCCTTGGGGGCAGCAAGCACACGAAGTGTGCGCGGCGTGGGGGCATCTTCATCGCCAGCCAGCCTCAAGAAAAAAGGCCAGGCAGACCGCGCTTGGCGGTCTTGCCTGGCCTGTTGCGGGCTCGCTTGGGAGCCCGCGCGGCGCGATGGCCGATCAGTCCAGCATCAGCACCGTGGCGCCGGTGGTCTTGCGCGAGGCCAGCGCGGTCTGCGCTTCGCCTGCTTGCTCCAGGCTGTAGCGTTGGTCGATACGGACCTTGATCTTCTTCTTCAGCACCAGGTCGAACACTTCTTCCGACGCGGCCTGCAGCTTTTCCAGCGTGTTCACGTGCACGCCCAGCGACGGACGCGTGACGTACAGGCTGCCCTTCTGATTCAGCACGGCCAGGTTGACGCCGGCGACGGGGCCGGACGCGTTGCCGAAGCTGACCATGAGGCCGCGCGGCTCGATGCAGTCCAGCGAGGTTTCCCAGGTGTCCTTGCCCACGCCGTCATACACCACCGGCACTTTCTTGCCGCCCGTCAGTTCCAGCACGCGTTCCGCGACGTTTTCGCGCGAATAGTCGATGGTTTCCCAGGCGCCGTTGGCGCGGGCCAGTTCCGCCTTTTCCGGGCTGGAGACCGTACCGATCAGCTTCACGCCCAGAGCCTTGGCCCATTGGCAGGCGATCAGGCCCACGCCGCCCGCGGCCGCGTGGAACAGGATGGTTTCGCCGCCTTGCAGGCGGTAGGTCTGGCGGAACAGATACTGCACCGTCAGGCCCTTGAGCATCAATGCGGCGGCCTCGTCGAAACCGATGCCCTTGGGCACCTTGACGACCTGGTTGGCCGGCACGTTGCGCGCCTTGGCGTAGGCGCCGATGGGGCTTTGGCCGTAGGCGACGCGGTCGCCCTTTTTCAAATGCTTGACGTCCGCGCCCACCGCCGTGACCACGCCGGCGGCTTCAAAGCCCAGGCCGTGCGGCAGCGGATGCGGATACAGGCCCGTGCGGAAATAGATATCGATGAAATTCAGGCCGGCGGCGTGTTGTTCAATCGTGACTTCATTGGCGGCGGGCGGCAGGACTTCCACCTCGACCAGCTTCAGGACTTCAGGACCACCGTGCTGCTCGATACGAATTGCCTTGACGAGATTGCTGGCCATGCGGGCCTCCTTTCATTGGGACTATTTGGGGTGTAACCGGAAAAACCAGACTTCAGCGCGGCGGGCGCGCCTCGCGTGGCGTGGCGGACGCCTGCTTGCCGGCGCCGACGCCCATCAGGGCGAGCACGCCAGCCAGCACCAACGCGGTCCCCGCCATCTGCCATACGGTGATGGGCTCGTTCAGGAACCACGACGCCAGGAACAGCACCGACACCGGCCCCACCATGCCCAGCAGCGACGCCGTGGGTGCGCCGATCAGCGACACCGCCCACATCAGCATGAAGACCGGCACCACCGTGTTCAGCGTGGCATGGATCACGGAATATCCGTAGACCCCGGCCGGTTGAATCAGCATCGACGGCGGATGAATCACGAAAAACTGGATGATGCAGGCCACGCACGACACCAGCATGGCATAAGCCACCAGGCGCGTCGGCCCGACCCGCTTGATCAGTTCGCCAGAACAAATCAGGTAGACAGAATAGCTTGCCGCCGAGCCAAAAACGAACAAAGACCCTAACAGCACCTCGCCACCGCCACCGAAGGACAGGTCATGGGCGAACACCAGCACCACGCCCGCGTAGGACAGGACCATGGCCAGCCATTGCCGTCGCTCGATCGGCCGCTTGAACCAGAAGGCGGACAGCAGCACCACGAGCGACGGCGAGAGGAAGAGAATCAGGCGTTCCAGGCTGGCGGTGATATAGCGCAGCCCCAGGAAATCCAGAAAGCTGGACAGGTAATAGCCCAGCAGGCCCAGCACGATGACTTGCGCGCGTTCCTTGCCCGTCATCACCACGATTTCGCCGCGCGCGGCGCGACGGGACTGATGCCAGGCGACCGCCGCGAAGAACGGCATGGCAAACAGCATGCGAAAAGCGATGAGCGTGACGGCATCGATGCCGTAGCGGTAGGTGAATTTGACGACAATCGCCTTGGCCGAAAACAGAACCGCGCCAAGCGTCGCCATGAGGATGCCGGCCGCGCGGCCGGACGGGTAGGAAGGCGGCAAAAACTTGGCAAGACGATTCATGCGATGATTTTAGATTCAGTGCAAACCGATTTGCACGCCCATCTCAGCTTTTTGGCATCAAATTCCCCATCGCATGACCCGACAACGCGCTCTGACCCACATCCACATCGCCGCCGTGCTGTTCGGCCTGACCGGCGTCTTCGGAGAGCTGATCCAGGCCAGCGCCGCCGTCATCACGCTGGGGCGGGCGGTATTCGCGGTGATTTCGCTTGGCGTATTCGCCCGCATGCGGCGCAAACCCCTGCTGGGTGTGCTGACGCCCGCGCAGTTGTTCGTGCTGGTGATCGCCGGCGCGCTACTGGCCGCTCACTGGGTCACGTTCTTCATTTCGGTCAAGGTGGGCGGCATCGCCATCGCCACGCTGGGCTTCGCAAGCTTCCCCGCCTTCATCACGCTGTTCGAAGGCCTGATCTTCCGGGAACGCATCCGGGCGGCCGAATGGATGCTGCTGGGGTTGGTCACCGCTGGCCTGGTGCTGGTCACGCCGTCGTTCGACCTTGCCGACCAGGGCACGATCGGCCTGGCATGGGGGCTCTTGTCGGGCCTGACCTTCGCGCTGCTGGCACTGAGCAACCGACGTTCCGCCTCCGGCATGGACCCGATGCAGGTGGCCTGCTGGCAAAACGTGGTGGTGGCGCTGGTGATGGTGCCGTTCGCCGTCGGCCAGTTGCCCGCCCTGCCCGCCATGGACTGGCTCTGGCTGGCCTTGCTGGGCGTGTTCTGCACGGGGCTGTCGCACTATCTGTTCGTCTCCAGCCTGACCCGCCTGAATGCGCGCAGCGCCGGGTTGGTGATTGCCCTGGAACCCGTCTACGCCATCGCCTTCGCCTGGGCGCTGTTCCAGCAGGAGCCCACGCCCCGCATGATGGCGGGCGCCGCCCTGATCGTGGCTGCCATCGTGTGGTCCGGCCTGCGCAAGAGCGCAGCGACGGATGTCGGCGCGGCCCCCGAAACACAGCCTTGACAATAACTGACTAGGCAGTAAAATTCGGCGCATGAATGCCGAAACTTCCCCGCCATCGTCCGACACCCCTGTCCACTACCGCAGCGACACCCGCTGCATGGCGGAAGAGAACGCCGGCTATCTGATCAAGCTTGCCTATCATTCCCTGACCCGCATGCTGGATCAGGAAATGGCTCCGCTGGGCCTGACCGCCATGCAATGGCGTCCGCTGGCCATGGTCTTCCTGGGCCGCGCCGACACCCCCGCAGAACTGGCCCGCCTGAACGACATGGACACGGGCGCCATGACCCGCGCGCTTGATCGCCTGGAAGCCAAAGGCCTGCTGCGCCGTACCCGCTGCCAGACGGACCGCCGTGTCGTGAAGATCGAACTGACCGAACTGGGCCAAGCCAAGGCGCGTGAAATTCCACCGAACATCGCGCGGTCGTTGAATCATCACCTGCGCGGCTTTTCCACCGACGAGGTCACCCAGTTGATGCACTTCATGCGTCGCATGATCGCCAACGGCTCCGCTTCCAGCGCCGCCCCAGAACGCTGACGACGCCCGACCCCTTTACGCAACGGCCCCACTGACCTGGGGCTTTATTTGGCATAATATTTGCCTAGGCAAATACAGATTAATCAATTACTTTCAGCAAACAGTCAGGATGAAACGCCTTCTTTCTACCGTATTGGTGCTGGCCCTGAGCGGTTGCGCATTGATGGACTCCGGGCCGGCGCCCGTGGCGGCGCTGGACGCGGCAAAGCTGGGGCTGACCGGCCAAGAGACGGCTTGGCCCAACACGCAATGGTGGCAACGCTACGGCGACCGCCAACTTAATGCGCTGATGGATGAAGCCCTGGCCAACAGCCCGTCGATGAGCGCCGCCCAGGCCCGGTTGGCCAAGGCCAACGCTGCGGTCAGCACCGCCCGCGCGCCGCTATTGCCGCGCGTGGATGCGGATTACTCGCTGAACCGCGAACATCTCTCGTCGGACTACATCTACCCGGCTCCGCTGGGCGGAACGGTCGTCAGCGACAACCGGCTGGCACTGGATTTCAGCTATGAGCTGGACTTCTGGGGCAAGAACCGTTCGCGCCTGAAGTCGGCCGTGTCCGAACGCGAAGCCGCGGTCGCCGACGCGCAAGCCGCCCGCAACATGTTGGCTAGCGCGACGGTCCGTGCCTACCTGAATCTGCAGAACGCCTTCGCGCAGCGCGACGTGCTCAAGCGCGTGATCGCGCAACGCGCCGACGTACTGTCGTTGACGCAGGGACGCTACAGCGCCGGCCTGGACACCCAGGTCGAGGTGAAGCAGGCGGAATCGTCGCTTGCCGCCGGCCAGGTGGAATTGACGCAGACCGAGACGACGCTGGCGCAACTGCGCAACCAGGTCGCGGCGCTGACCGGCGCGGGCCCCCAACGCGGCCAATCACTCGTCGCCGTGGACTTGACCGCCCCGGCAGGCGTCGTGCCCGCCGCGATTCCCCTGGACCTGCTGGGCCACCGCCCCGACGTCGTCGCGTCCCGCTGGCGCGCCGAGGCAGCCCGTAGCGCCATCGATACCGCCAAGGCCGAGTTCTACCCCAACGTCAACCTGACCGCGTTCGCCGGCTTCCAGGCCTTGGGCACCGGCAATCTGTTGGGCTCCGCGGCCCGCACCGCCGGTTTCGGGCCCGCCATCACGCTGCCCATCTTTCACGGCGGTGAACTGAACGCCAACCTGGCGGGCCGCCGCGCCGACGCCGACCTGGCCGTCTCTGACTACAACCAGGCCGTGCTGGACGCCGTGCACCA
The DNA here is from genome assembly GCF_002975275.1 of Achromobacter sp. MYb9. Classification (GTDB taxonomy): domain Bacteria; phylum Pseudomonadota; class Gammaproteobacteria; order Burkholderiales; family Burkholderiaceae_B; genus Achromobacter. Next base: position 52,882 of record NZ_PCOQ01000030.1, read on the forward strand.
AGTGGCGGACGCGCTGGACGGCTTGCGCTTGCTGGATCAGGAACGGGCCCAGCAACGCCAGGCCCGCGAAGCCATCGAGGCCGCCTACGACCTGGCGGTGAACCGCTACAAGGCCGGCCTGGGCAACTACATCACCGTGCTCATCGCGCAGACCGGCGTGCTGACCCAGGCCCGCCTGGACACCGACCTGCGCATCCGCGCCTATCAACTGGATGCCAATCTGGCCAATGCGTTGGGCGGCGGCTATGCCCCAGGTGCCGAACCCGGGTCCACGCCAGGCCCCACCCCGGCGTCTGTGTCCGAAGCGCCGTCCGCCCCCGCCACGAACCCCATTCATTGAACGATCCCCGGATTCAGACGTCATGAACGCTGCCACCCCCACGACCAATCCCGCCCGTAAACGCCTGTTGCTACTGGCCACCGGCGCCTTCATTCTTGTCGCCATCGCCTATGGCATCTGGTGGGCCCTGTTCGGCGCCCACTTCGAAAGCACCGACGACGCCTACGTGCACGGCAACCTGGTGCAGATCACGCCGCAAGTGCCCGGCACGGTCATCGCCATCGAAGCCGACGACACTGAAACCGTCGTTGCCGGCCAGCCGCTGGTGCGCCTGGATCCGGCCGATACCGACATCGCGCTGCAACAGGCCCAAGCCAAACTGGCGCAGATGGTGCGGCAAGTCCGCACCTATTACGTCCAGAATGACGCCTTGGCCGCCGACGTCGATCTGCGCAACGCCGACATCATGCGCGCCCAGGCCGAACTGACCCGCGCGCAAAGCGACGTCAGCCGCCGACAGCAACTGGCCAAGTCCGGCGGCGTCAGCGGCGAAGAAATCCTTCACGCCGAAGCCGCGCTGAAGTCCGCCCAATCCGGGCTGGCGCAAGCCCGCGCCTCGTTGGCCGCGTCGCGCGCCAAACTGGCCACCAACCAAGCGTTGACGCAAGGCACGACCGTCGCCAACCATCCCGACGTGCTGCAAGCCGCGGCCGGCCTGCGCAACGCCTGGCTGGCGCAGTCCCGCACGGTGCTGCCGGCGCCCGTGGGCGGCGTGATCGCCCGCCGCAGCGTGCAGGTGGGCCAGCGCGTCGCCCCCGGCAACGCGTTGATGACGGTGGTTCCGCTGGATCAGGTCTGGGTGGAAGCCAACTTCAAGGAAGGCCAGCTGCGCAAGATGCGTATCGGCCAGCCGGTCAAGATGGTGGCCGACTTGTACGGCAGCGCGGTGACCTATCACGGCAAGATTTCGGGCCTGGATGCCGGCACTGGCAGCGCCTTCGCCCTGCTGCCGGCGCAGAACGCCACGGGCAACTGGATCAAGGTGGTGCAGCGCGTGCCCGTGCGCATCACGCTGGATCCCGAAGACCTGAAGTCCCATCCGTTGCGCGTCGGCCTGTCCATGGACGTCGAAGTCGATGTGGGCACGCAGGAAGGCGAGCCGTTGACGCAAGCTTCCCGCAAGGAACCGGCCTGGTCCACCCGCGCCTTCGAACCCGCGCATGACGAAGTCGACGCCATGATCACCAAAATCATCCAGGACAACCTGGCATCATGAGCACGACCGCCCAGCCCGCGGGCGCTGGCGCGCCCGACGTGCCGCCGGTCCTGCCGGCTGGCACGTACCCGCCGCTGGAAGGCGCGACCCGCATCATCGGGTCCATCGCGCTATCCACCGCGGTGTTCATGAACGTGCTGGACACGTCGATCGCGAACGTGTCCATCCCCACCATCTCGGGCGACCTGGGCGTGAGCTCCAGCCAGGGTACCTGGGTGATCACCTCGTTCGCCGTCGCCAACGCCATCACGGTGCCGCTGACGGGCTGGCTGACGCAGCGCTTCGGCCAGGTCCGGCTGTTCCTGATTTCGACGCTGCTGTTCGTGCTGGCGTCATGGCTGTGCGGCTTTTCGCCGTCGCTGGAAGCGCTGATCGCCTTCCGCGTGCTGCAAGGCGCGGTGGCCGGCCCCATGATCCCGCTGTCGCAGACGCTGATGCTGGCCAGCTTCCCGAAGTCCAAGGCGGGCATGGCGTTGGCGGTCTGGTCCATGACCACGCTGGTCGCGCCGGTTGCGGGGCCCTTGCTGGGCGGCTGGATCTCGGACAACTACACCTGGCCGTGGATCTTCTACATCAACGTGCCGGTCGGCCTGCTGGCCGCCTGGATCAGTTGGCGCATTTATGGCAACCGGGAATCGCTGACCCGCAAGTTGCCCATCGACAAGTTGGGCCTGGTGCTGCTGGTCGTTTGGGTCGGCGCCTTGCAGATCATGCTGGACAAGGGCAAGGAGCTTGACTGGTTCGCCAGCCCGACCATCATCGCGCTGGCCGCCACCGCCTTCGTCGCGTTCGTCTTCTTCCTGATCTGGGAGCTGACCGATGCCCACCCCGTCGTGGACCTGCGCCTGTTCAAGATCCGCAACTTCACGGTCGGCGCGCTGACGCTGGCGGTGGCGTACGGCGTCTTCTTCGGCAACGTCGTGCTGCTGCCCCTGTGGCTGCAAAGCAATATGGGCTATACGGCAACCTACGCGGGCCTGGTGACGGCACCCGTCGGCCTGCTGGCCATTTTGCTGACGCCGCTGGTGGGCAAGATGCTGGCGACCCGCGACCCCCGCCAGATCGTGACCGTGGCCTTCCTGATTTTCGCGCTGGTGTGCTTCATGCGGTCGGGCTTCAACACCCAAACCGACGTGCGCACGCTGATGCTGCCGACCATCATCCAGGGCGCGGCGATGGCGGCGTTCTTCGTCCCCCTGACCTCCATCACGCTGTCCAGCATTGAACCGTGGCGCATCCCCGCGGCCTCCGGATTGTCGAATTTCCTGCGCTTGACTGCCGGCGCGTTCGGCACCTCGATCGCCACGACCCTGTGGGAAAACCGCGCCACGATGCATCACGCGCAACTGACGGAGATCGCCAAACCCGGCCAGCAGGCGTTCGACCAGACGTTGAACACCTTGCAGAACGGGATGGGCATGTCGCATCAGCAGGCGCTGACCATGGTGGACGGACTGGTCAATGCGCAGGCGTTCACCATGTCCGCGGTAGACGTGTTCTATGGCTCGGCGATCATCTTCCTGCTGCTGACGGGACTGGTCTGGTTCGCCCGCCCACGCTCAACCAAGGCCGGCGGTGGCGGTGCGGCGGAAGCGGCGGCAGGCGCGCACTGACGCCGGCAACGCCTCTTATCGCCATCCCAAAAAAAGGGCGCCTGATCAGGCGCCCTTTTGCATGGCCGGCACTTCTTTCAACAGCACCTGCCAATCCTTGCGCTCGATGATATCGGCCGACAAGGCGCTGACCGGAGACAGGTTGAACACCGACACGCCGCGGGCGCGCCACTGCGCCGACGCGAAACGGAACGAAGGTTCGATCAGATTCGCGAACTTGCGCGCCAGGCGGCTGGACTGGGGTTGCGCGCCTTCGTCATAGAACCGCAGGCCGTGCTGCACGGTCAGATCCAGCCCGTGCACATATACCTGGCGCGCGCCGCCGGACACCAGCACCTGCAACGCCGCATAGGCCACCGTGTCGGCGTCGAACACGCCTAACGAGGCGTCGAAGCTGTAGCCCAGGCCCTGCTTGGCATCCAGCAATTGCACGTCGGGCGTCGCCGCCGCGATCCGCTTGAGCATCGCCGGTGCGGCGCTGCGTTGATAGGCGCGCTCGGAGATCAGTTCAATGATGCAGATCCGGCAGCGGATCTCGTCTTGGGGAATGCCTTGCATGATGTAGCGCAGCACTTCGGGGAACACGTACAGCGTCAGGTCGCGCGCGACGATCGCGCGCACCAGGTCGATGCGGTCGCGCACGAAGTTCTGGTCGATGATGCAGTAGTACTTGAATGGCAGATCGAATTTGCGCGCCAGCGCGATCGCGCCGTTGACGCCCATCGCCGCACGAATATCCAATTGGTCGTAGGGGATCTGCGCGACCGACGGGCCGCTCAGGATCAGGTGCACGGTTTCGTCGGCGGGGTCGTACCCTTGCGCCAGCGGCGTAATGGGAAGCGACCGGCCAAAAGCGCGAAAACCGCAAATCGCGCCCGACCGGTCCCGCCAGATCCGCACGAAGGGCCACAGATGCTGGTTGTGCCGTTGCGTGCGCGAACGCAGCAGGCGGAACAGTTTGCGCACGAAGCGGTCGGCCCGCCCGCCGCCGACGGGCGGGGCGGGCAAGGGCGAGATTGAGTCTTGCATCGAGTCGCCTGGCCGGCCCTTTCCGCGCAGCCCGCTTAGCCGGCGGAAATCAGCGACGCAATCGCGTTGCCGACCTCGACGGTCGAAGCATTGCCCTTCATGTCCCGGGTGCGCGGGCCATCGGCAAGTACCGATTCGATCGCTTTCACCACGGCGGCCGACGCCTCGGGATACCCCAGGAAATCAAGCATCAACGCACCGCTCCAGATCTGCCCGATCGGGTTGGCAATGCCCTTGCCATAGATGTCGGGCGCCGAGCCGTGCACCGGCTCGAACAGCGACGGGAACTTGCGCTCCGGGTTCAGGTTCGCCGACGGCGCGATGCCGATCGTCCCGGTGCACGCCGGCCCCAGGTCGGAGAGGATGTCGCCGAACAGATTGGACGCCACGACCACATCGAACCAGTCGGGATGCTGCACGAAGTGGGCGCACAGGATATCGATGTGATATTTGTCCCAGCGCACGTCCGGATAGTTTTCGGCCATGTCGGCCACGCGCTCGTCCCACCAGGGCATGGAAATCGAAATGCCGTTGGACTTGGTGGCGGCGGTCAAGTGCTTGCCGCGCTTCTGGGCGAGCTCGAACGCGAACTTCAGGACGCGTTCGGCGCCGATGCGCGTGAACACGCTTTCCTGGATGACCACTTCGCGCTCGGTGCCCTCGAACAGACGGCCGCCGCTATTGGAATATTCGCCTTCGGTGTTCTCGCGAACGATGAAGAAATCGATATCGCCGGGCTTGCGGTCCGCCAACGGGGACGGCACGCCGGGCATCAGCCGCACCGGACGCAAATTGATGTACTGGTCGAATTCGCGGCGGAACTTGAACAGCGAGCCCCACAGGGCTTCGTGATCCGGCACCGTGGCCGGCCAACCGATCGAACCGAAGAAGATCGCCTCGTGCTGACCGATCTGCGCCTTCCAGTCGTCCGGCATCATCTTGCCGTGCTTGGCGTAATGGTCGCAGCTCCAGTCAAAATGGTCCCACTGAAAATCAATGCCGAAGCGCGTCGCCACGGCGTCCAGCACTTTCAACCCTTCAGGAACGACCTCCTTGCCAATCCCGTCTCCTGGAATTACCGCAATTTTGTGTTTCTTAGCCACCACGTTTCCTTAGTTTTCCTTTGATAGACCGCCCAGAATCATAGGCACAAACCGGCGCGCAGCAACACCCCCCGTTACAAAACGGAAGTGTTGCATTTTGTGAATGGCAACGCGGCCGTATCAGCGCCGGCTTTTGGATCCCAGCAGCGACCCTAATATGCCCCGAGTCAGCTCCCGGGCGATCGACCGAACGGTGCTTTTGGCCATGGTCTGGACAACGCCGTCACGTTTGCCGCCCCGCGGGCCGGTCGACCCGAACAGAACGTCGTTCAGGCTATCCATCAGGCCGCCCCCCGACGCCTCGGCGGGCGCGTCGGCGGCCGTAGGCTTGCCCGGCGCAGCCGGCGTCTGCCCGGCATCCGTCGGTGTCGCCGCGCGGCCCGCCAGGACCTCGTAAGCGGACTCACGATCGATGGCCTTTTCGTACTTCGCCGCCATGGGGCTGCCCTGGCGCAGCGTCTGGCGCTCGGCGTCCGTCGCCGGGCCAATCCGGCTGGCCGGCGGCACGATGAAGGCGCGCTCGGTCGGCATGGGCCGCCCCTTGGCGTCCAGCAACGACACCAGCGCTTCGCCAACGCCCAGTTCAGTGATGGCCGCTTCGACATCCAGCCCCGGATTCGGGCGCATCGTCTGCGCCGCCGTTTTCACGGCCTTCTGGTCGCGTGGCGTGAACGCCCGCAAGGCGTGTTGCACCCGGTTACCCAACTGTCCAAGCACGGTATCGGGAATATCCAACGGGTTCTGCGTCACGAAGTAAACGCCCACCCCCTTGGACCGGACCAGGCGCACGACCTGCTCGATCTTGTTCAGCAACGCCGGCGGCGCATCATTGAACAGCAAATGCGCCTCGTCGAAGAAGAAAACCAGCTTGGGCTGGTCCATGTCGCCTACCTCGGGCAGCTTTTCGTAAAGGTCGGCCAGCAGCCACAGCAGGAAGATGGCGTACAGGCGCGGCGCCTGCATGAGTTTGTCGGCAGCCAGCACATTGACCATGCCGTGCCCCTGGGCATCCGTGCGCATCAGATCGGCCACATCCAGCATGGGTTCGCCGAAGAACTTCTCGGCCCCCTGGGACTCCAGCGCCAGCAGGCCGCGCTGGATCGCCCCGACGCTGGCGGACGACACGTTGCCATAGCGGGTCTTGAGTTCGGCCGACCGGTCGGCCACGTTCTGGAGCATGGCCCGCAGGTCTTTCAAGTCCAGCAGCAACTGGCCTTCGTCGTCCGCGACCTTGAACACCAGGGTCAGCACCCCTTCCTGCGTGTCGTTCAATTCCAGGATGCGCGACAGCAGCAGCGGCCCCATATCGGTGATGGTGGCTCGCACCGGCAGCCCTTGCTCGCCGAATACGTCCCACAGCGTGACCGGGCTGGCAGCCCAGGCGGGCTCGGCCAGCCCCAGGCTTTTCAGGCGCTCGGCCAGCTTGGGGCTGGCCGAGCCCGCCTGCGAAATACCGGTCAGGTCGCCCTTCACGTCGGCCATGAAGACCGGCGTGCCGATGCGGGAGAACGATTCGGCCAGCACCTGCAGCGTGACGGTCTTGCCCGTGCCGGTGGCGCCGGTGATGCATCCATGCCGGTTGGCCAGGGCGGGCAATAGCGCCAGCTCGGCCTGTGCATTTTTGGCAATGACGATGGGGTTGGGCATGTGCAGCGCTCCGGACCAGGGAATCAGTGGGATGCCCAAGTGTAGAGCTTGCCGCCCGGCTTGTGCGCGTGGCAATAAGGACACACGCGCGGCCCTCCCGGGCGCGCGGACCGCCGGCACGGTAAAATGCCGCTTTTGCAGACAATTTATCCTGGGAAGCCATGGCCGGACACAGCAAATGGGCCAATATTCAGCACCGCAAAGGGCGTCAAGACGCCAAGCGCGGAAAGCTCTGGACCAAGATCATTCGTGAAATCACCGTGGCGGCGCGCGCCGGCGGCCCCGACCCGGACAGCAACCCGCGCTTGCGCATGGCCTGGGACAAGGCGACCGACGCCAACATGCCCAAGGACAACATCCAGCGCGCCATCCAGCGTGGCGCGGGCGGCGCCGACGGCGACGCCTATGAGGAAGTCCGCTACGAAGGCTACGGCATCGGCGGCGCGGCGGTCATCGTCGATTGCATGACCGACAACCGCACGCGCACCGTGGCGGAAGTCCGCCACGCCTTCGCCAAGAACGGCGGCAACCTGGGCCAGGAAGGCTCGGTGGCCTTCATGTTCAAGCACTGCGGCCAATTCGTGTTCGCCCCCGGCACGCCGGAAGACAAGGTCATGGAAGCCGCGCTGGAAGCGGGCGCCGAAGACGTCGTGACCGACGAAGAAGGCGTGATCGAAGTCGTTTGCGCACCGGCCGACTACGCCGCCGTCCGCAAAGCGTTCGACGACGCCGGCCTGAAGGCCGAAGTCGACGGTATCGTCATGAAGGCCCTGAACGAAACCGAGCTGGCCGGCGACGACGCCATCAAGATGCAGAAACTGCTCGACGCCCTGGAAGGCCTGGACGACGTGCAGGAAGTCTATACGACCGTCATTTTCGACGAAGCGCAGTAAATCCCTCCTGTTGACGCGCGGGCGGCCCATGCCGCCGGCGCGCCAGTGGCAACCTTCAGACTCACGCAACATGAAACTCCTGGTTATTGGCTCGGGCGGCCGCGAACATGCCCTCGCCTGGCGGCTGGCCCGCTCCCCGCGCGTACACAAGGTGTTCGTCGCGCCGGGCAACGGCGGCACGCAACGGGCCGAGCAGATGGAAAACATCGCGCTCACCAATGCCGAGGAATTGGCTGATTTCGTCCAGCGCGAGGGCATCGCTCTGACGGTCGTCGGCCCGGAAGCGCCGCTGGCCGCGGGCGTCGTGGACGTGTTCCGCGCCCGTGGCCTGAAGATCTTTGGCCCCACCAAGGCCGCCGCGCAGTTGGAAAGCTCGAAGGACTACGCCAAGGCCTTCATGGTCCGGCACAACATCCCGACGGCCCGCTACGAGACGTTCACCGATCCGGCCCTCGCCCACGCCTATATCGATAAGGAAGGCGCCCCGATCGTGATCAAGGCCGATGGCCTGGCCGCCGGCAAGGGCGTCGTGGTCGCCACCACGCTGGAAGAGGCCCACGCCGCCGTCGACGCCATGCTGGGCGACGGCTCGATGGGCGCCGCCGGCGCGCGCGTCGTCATCGAAGAATGCCTGGTCGGCGAAGAGGCCAGCTTCATCGTCATGTGCGACGGCCGCAACGTGCTGGCGCTGGCGACCAGCCAGGACCACAAGCGCCTGCAGGATGGCGACCAGGGCCCGAATACGGGCGGCATGGGCGCCTATTCGCCCGCCCCGGTGGTCACGCCCGAGCTTCATCACCGCATCATGCGCGAAATCATCCTGCCGACCGTGCAGGGCATGACGCGCGACGGCATCCCCTATACGGGCTTTTTGTACGCCGGCCTGATGATCGCCCCCGGCGATGATCCCGACCGCGCCATCAAGACCCTGGAATTCAACTGCCGCATGGGCGACCCCGAAACGCAGCCCATCATGATGCGCGTCAAGAGCGACCTGCTGGACGCCCTTGAGCACGCCGTGGAAGGCACGCTGAACCAGGCCGACATCGTCTGGGACCGCCGCACGGCGCTTGGCGTGGTGCTGGCCTCGCACAACTACCCGAACACTCCGCGCACGGGCGACGCGATCCGCGGCCTGCCCGCCGACGCCGAAAACTGCATGGTCTTTCACGCCGCCACCGAACTCGACGGCGACGAAACCAAGACCACCGGCGGCCGCGTGCTTTGCGTCACGGCGCTGGGCGACTCGGTCAAAATGGCGCGCGACCGCGTATACGAAGCCATCGACGGCATCCATTTCGATGGCCGCCAGTACCGCAGCGACATCGGCTGGCGCGCGCTAAAGCCGTCCCAGCAAAAGCCCAAACCCCAAGCCTGAACGGAAAGCGATAGATGAACGCCTTGCCCGTCGCCACCGTCCGCGACTACTTCACCGGCTTGCAGGCCCGCATCGTCGGCGCCCTGGAAGCAGCGGAAGGCAGCGCCTTCCGTGCCGATGAATGGGTCCGGCCCGAAGGCGGCGGCGGCCTGTCGCGCCTGCTTGAAGGCGGCAAGCTGTTCGAGCGGGCGGGCGTGCTGTTCAGCCACGTCAAGGGCACGAAGCTGCCCCCGTCCGCCAGCGCCCACCGCCCGGAACTGGCGGGGCGCGGCTGGGAAGCCATGGGCGTGTCGATGGTGCTGCACCCGCGCAACCCCTATGTGCCCACGACGCACATGAATGTGCGGATGTTCATGGCGGCGGCCCGCCCCGGTCATGCCGAATCCGACGTTTTCTGGTTCGGTGGCGGCATCGACCTGACCCCCTATTACCCCTTCGAAGAAGACGCCCGGCATTTCCATACCGTTTGCCGGGACGCGCTGGCCGTGCACGGCGCCGAATACTATCCGCGCTACAAGCGTTGGTGCGACGAATACTTCTTCTTGAAGCACCGCAATGAAACGCGCGGCATCGGCGGGATATTCTTCGACGACCTGAACGCCCCCGGGTTCGACGCTTCGTTCGCCCTGACCCGTTCGGTCGGCGACGCCTTCCTGCCCAGCTACCTGCCTATCGTCGAACGCCGCCGAGAGCTCGCCTACACCGAGCGCGAGCGCGACTTCCAGGCCTACCGCCGCGGCCGCTACGTCGAATTCAATCTGGTCTTTGACCGCGGCACGCTATTCGGGCTGCAATCGGGCGGCCGCACGGAATCCATCCTGCTGTCCATGCCGCCGATGGCGCAGTGGCGTTACGATTGGCAGCCGGAAGCCGGCACCCCCGAAGCGGAACTTGCCGCCTACCTGACGCCACGGGACTGGGTTTGAAGCGCATCGGTCTCCTGGGCGGCAGTTTCGACCCCGTCCACGTCGCACACGTCGCATTGGCGCGCAATGCCTTGCAGACCCTCGGCCTGGCGGCAGTCCAACTTATCCCCGCCGCCAATCCCTGGCAACGCGCGGCGCTGCACGCCACCGGCGAACAACGCTGCGACATGCTTGAACTGGCCATCACGGGCCAGGACGGCCTGGTCGTCAATCCGATCGAAATCGAACGCGGCGGCCCCACTTACACGATCGACACGTTGCGCGCCCTGCCCCGCGACGCGCGCTATGTCTGGTTGCTGGGCGCCGACCAATTGGCCAATTTCTGCACCTGGCGCAACTGGCGAGACATCGCCAGCCTGGTGGATTTGGCGGTGGCGACCCGCCCCGGCACGCCGTTGAAGCCTCCGGCAGAACTCTCCGCCTGGCTGGACGAACATGGGCACCGCCTGGAAGAACTGCCCTTTGCCCCGATGGCGGTATCCGCCTCCGAGATCCGCCGGCGCCTTGCCGCCGGTGAATCCACCGACGGCCTGCTGCCCCCCGCTGTCGCTGCTTATATTGCGGCGCACCAGCTTTACCGATAAACCCACACCCGCCGGGCGCCCAAAGCGCCACGGAGCCGGCATCCGCCGTCCGTCCGCGGGTTATATTTGCAGCTATGGATATAACGAAACTCCAACGCGCCGTCATCGATGCCCTCGAAGACGTCAAGGCGCAAGACATCAAGGTCTACAACACCACGCATCTGACGAGCCTGTTCGATCGCGTCGTGATTGCAAGCGCCACCTCCAACCGCCAGACCCGTGCCCTCGCCTCCAGCGTGGCAGACAGCGGCCGCGCACTGAGCTTGTCCGGCATCACCATCGAAGGCGAGGACACCGGTGAATGGGTCGTCGTCGACTTGGGTGACGTCGTCGTGCACATCATGCAGCCCGCCATCCGCCAGTACTACAACCTGGAAGAGATCTGGGGCGGCAAGCCGGTGCGCGTGAAGCTCCTGCCCGAATCCACCCGCGCGGCGCCGATCCCCACCGACAGCGGCTACGACGACGCCGAAAGCTGAGTTCTGCCGTGAAACTGATCGTTGCGGCCGTGGGCACGCGGATGCCGGACTGGGTGGAGACCGCCTGGGCCGACTACGCCAAACGCCTTCCGGCCGATTGCGCGCTGGAATTGCGCGAGATCAAGCCTGAACCCCGCACCACCGGCAAGACGCCGGCGCAGATGATGGCGGCGGAAGCCAAGCGCATCGAAGCCGCGTTGCCCGCTGGCGCATTGCGCCTGGCGCTGGATGAACGCGGCCGCGACCTCACCACGATGGCCTTGTCGCAAAAGCTGGAACAGTGGCGAGCAGGCGGGCAAGACGTTGCATTCCTCGTCGGCGGCCCGGATGGCCTGGACGCCGACCTGAAGGCGTCCTGCAGCGGGCAATTGCGCCTGTCGTCGCTGACGTTGCCCCACCCCATGGTGCGCGTGGTGCTGGCCGAGCAGCTCTACCGCGCCTGGGCCATCATGACCAACCACCCCTACCACCGCGCCTGACCGCTGGTCGGGCCGACGCCCATCCCGTTCCCGCATGTCTCAGACCACCGGCTCCGAATCCCCCGCCCGCCTCTACCTTGCCTCGGCCAGTCCGCGGCGACGCGAATTGCTGACGCAAATCGGCCTGGCCCACGAGGTCCTGCGGGTGCCTGCGCCGCCTGGCGAAGACGAACCCCAGCATCCCGGCGAAAGCGCCGCCGACTACGTGCGGCGCACCGCAAGCGACAAGGCCTTGCGTGGACGCGACTGGATGCGCAGCCAGGCATTGCCGACACTGCCGCTCTTGGCGGCGGACACCACGGTCGTCCTGGATGGCGTCGTGTTGGGCAAGCCGGCAGACCGCGACGATGCCATGCGCATCCTGCGTGCCCTGTCCGGTGCGACGCACGACGTGCACACCGCTGTCGCCGTCTGGGCTGGCAATCAATTGCTGGAAGCCGTTTCCGTCACGCAAGTCCGCATGCGCGAGCTGACCGACGATGAAATCGGCCGCTATTGCGACAGCGGCGAACCCTTCGGCAAGGCCGGCGCCTATGGCATCCAGGGCTTGGCCGGCACCTTCATCGCCCATATCTCCGGTAGCTACACCGGCGTAATGGGCTTGCCGCTGTTTGAAACGGCCAACTTGCTGCGGGCCGCGGGCATCCAGACGCCCTGAAGCGACTGGCCCCGCGAATCAGGCCGTGTGGCTCAGCGGCGTCTGGGCCGGCGCAGCGGCCTGAGGTGTCTCGGGCAGCGCGGGCGTCTGACCATCCAGCGCCGCGTGCAACTGTTCCTGATCCAACTCGCCTTCCCAGCGGGCGACCACGACGGCAGCCGTCGCGTTGCCGACCAGGTTCGTCAACGCCCGGCATTCCGACATGAAACGGTCCACGCCCAGGATCAGCGTCATGCCGGCGATCGGCACGGACGGCACCACCGACAAGGTCGCGGCCAACGTGATGAATCCCGCGCCCGTGACACCGGCGGCGCCCTTGGAGCTCAGCATCGCAACGGCCAGCAGCAGGATCTGATCGCCCAGCGACAAGGGAATATCGCAAGCCTGCGCGATGAACAGCGCCGCCATCGTCATATAGATGTTGGTGCCGTCCAGATTGAACGAGTATCCCGTGGGCACGACCAGCCCGACCACTGACTTGGAACAACCGGCGCGCTCCATCTTCTGCATCAGGGTGGGCAGCGCGGCTTCGGACGAGCTCGTGCCCAGCACCAGCAGCAGTTCCTCGCGAATGTAACGCACCAACTTCAGGATCGAGAAGCCGTTGTAGCGGGCAACCAGGCCCAGCACCACCACCACGAAAAGCACCGCCGTGGCGTAGAACGTGCCGACCAGCATCGCCAGGTTCACGACCGACTTGATGCCGTACTTGCCGATGGTGAACGCCATCGCGCCAAACGCGCCGATCGGGGCCGCCTTCATCAAGATTGCGACCAGCTTGAAGATGGGCTGCGCCAATGCCGTCATGAAGTTCAGAATGGGCTTGCCGCGCTCGCCCACCATCGCCAGCGCAATGCCGAACAGCACCGCCACGAACAGCACCTGAAGGATGTCCCCCCCCACGAAGGGGCTGAAGATCGTCGTCGGGATGATGTTCATCAGGAAGCCGGTGATGGTCGAATCGTGGGCCTTCGCCACGTACGTCGCCACCGCCTTCTGATCCAGCGTACTGGGGTCGATATGCATGCCGGCGCCCGGCTGGACCAGATGGCTGACCAGCATGCCCATGATCAGCGCCAGCGTCGAGAAAGTCAGGAAGTACAGCATGGCCTTGCCCGCCACGCGGCCGACCTTCTTCAAGTCGCTCATGGCGGCGATGCCGGATGCCACGGTCAGGAAAATCACCGGGGCGATGATCATCTTCACCAGCTTGATGAAGGCGTCGCCCAGTGGCTGCATCTGCTGCCCGAGTTCAGGCCTGAACGCGCCCAGCAAAACGCCCACCACGATGGCGAAAATCACCTGCACATAAAGGATTTGATAGAACTTGAGCTTGCGCGCGGGCGCGCCGTGATCCACGTCGATCATTGGGTTTGTCCCCACCAATGCTCCTTGCCCCGGGCGATTGAGCGCGGCGGGCGACGGAGCGTTATCTGTTTTGTGGCATTGCGTTATCGCCGCAAGCCATTTCACCGAACGGTCGACGCCCGGCTTGCCTTGATATATGCAAACGCCATGCCAGATAAGAAAAAACTCCGCAGCACCGCCAAGCCATTGATATATCGATATTTCCGTCAGGTCCCACACAGCCTTTCACGCCAAGAAAGGCGGAAATCCGCACAAAAAACAGATAAAATGTGCGAAAAACCGCACGCACCATGCCCCACCCCGCCTCCTCGTCTTCGTCCGGCCGCCCTGGCTGGAATGCCGCTCCGCTGCCGCCGCCTCGGCGGCCGCCGGCCAACAAGTCGTGGATACGCCGGACCGCCATGATCCTCATAGCCGCCGGTCTTGTATTCGGCGTGCTGCACGTCGCCACGCAGTGGGCGCGCGACGGTGCCGTCAAGGCGGCGGCCGTCCAAGCGCGGGCTGCCGGCCAGATCAATGCCGCGTTGCTGCGCAACAACCTCGACAAATTCCGGGCACTGCCTTTCGTCTTGACGCGAGACGTCGACGTGCGGGCAGCCTTGCAGGGCGCATCCGACGCGCAGATCGAATCGCTGGACGAAAAGCTCGACACGCTCAGTCGCGGCGTCGGCGCTTCCGCCATCTACTTGCTCGACAAGAAAGGCCTGGCGATCGCGGCCAGCAACTGGCGCGAACCTGCCACGTTCGTCGGTGTCGACTACCAGTTCCGGCCTTATTTCCAAGGCGCCGTCACACGCGGCTTCGCCGAACACTTCGCGTTGGGCACGGTCAGCCATGAAGCCGGCCTGTATCTGTCACGGAGAATCGATGACGCCCACGGCGGGCTGTTGGGCGTCATCGTGCTGAAGGTGGATTTCCGCGATCTCGAGTCCGACTGGCGCCAGTCCATCGCCCCGATCTTCGTTACCGACGAGCACGGCGTGGTGTTATTGGGCAGCATTCCCGACTGGCGCTTCGCCGTCCTGGCGCCGCTCGCGCCCGGCTTGGCGCAAAGCCTGCGCACCAGCCTGCAATTCGGCGACGCCATATTCCGGCCCCTGCCACTGTCGCCAGCGCTCGCGCCGGTCAGCACCGGCGACCTGGTGCGCACCGACGCCGCCGTGCCGCCGTTGCCCAAGGGCGCGCCGTTGTTGCACACGACGCTCCCCATCGTGGAATCGCCTGGTTGGACGTTGCATCTGTTGTCGCCCGTGCAAACCGCCATGACCCAGGCCAGCGCCAACGCCCAATTAGGCGCGTTGCTGACCCTTAGCCTGCTGGCTGCGGCACTCGGCATCGTGCTGGTCAGGCGCCAGCGCCACCGCGAACGTGCCGGACAGCACGCGGCCGTCCAGGCGCAATTGGCGGCGCTGGTGGACGAACGCACGGCCCAATTGCTGGACGTGAACGAGCAGCTGATCACCGAAATGGACGAGCGCCAGCGCACCGAAGTCAGGCTGCACACGATGCAGGATGAACTCGTTCAAGCCACCAAGCTTGCGCTGCTGGGCCAGGTGGCCGCCGGCGTCGCGCACGAGATCAATCAACCCGTCGCCGCCATCCGCGTCTACGCGGACAACGCCATCGAATTCCTTCGACGGCAAGACGCCGGTTCGGTGCAAGAGAACCTTGGCACCATCGCCACGCTGACCGAACGCATCGGCCAGATTACCGGTGAACTGCGCGCGTTTTCACGCAAGGCCGGCGCCTCGGTGGGGCCCACCCGGCTGAAAGAGGCGCTGGATGGCGCCTTGTTGCTGGTCGGTCCGCGGGCTCGTCGTCAGGGCGTCACGCTTCAACGCCCACCCGAAGCGCAGGACTTTCTGGTCCGCGCTAACCGCGTCCGGCTGGAGCAAGTGCTGGTCAACCTGCTTCAGAACGCACTGGAAGCGCTGGAAGGTCGGCCGGAAGGCCGCGTCATTGTCGCCCTTCAAGACCTGGGCGCAACGGTACAGGTCCATGTCAGCGACAACGGCCCAGGCCTGTCGCCAGACGCCAGGGCGCGGCTGTTCACGCCATTTCATACAAGCAAACCGGAAGGCCTGGGCTTGGGGCTGGTTATTTGCCGCGACATCGTCACCGAGTTCGGTGGCGAGTTGCGCGCGGCGCATCCCACCGACCCAGGCTTTCCGACTCCGCACGGTCCTCAGCAGGGGGCCATGTTCACCTTGACGCTGCAAAAGGCAGCCCCCGGAACCTCTCTTCCGGCCCTAACGCCATGACCCGCGCCCCTGACTTCACCGCCTCTGCATCGGCATCTGCCCCAGCATCAGCGGACAACCGCTCCGCCTCGGCCGCCCCTCCTCGTGTCGTCTTCATCGATGACGACGAAGACTTACGGCGGGCAAACGTCCAGACCCTGAAACTGCATGGCATCGCGGTGGAGGCCTACGGCTCCGCCCGCGCCGCGCTCTCCCATCTGGACCGGGATTTCGACGGCGTGGTGGTGACCGACATCCGCATGCCCGATATTGATGGCCTGCAGCTATTCCATCGCTTGCGCGATATCGACCCCGAACTCCCCGTCATCCTCATCACAGGCCATGGCGATATCGCCACCGCCGTGCAGTGCATGCGTGACGGCGCCTACGATTTCCTGGCCAAGCCTTTTCCGCCCGACCGGCTCCTGACTGCAATCGCTCATGCCGCCGAAAAACGGCGGCTGGTGCTCGAGAACCGGCGTCTGCGCGAAGCCGCGTTCGCGTTGGAAGCCGACGACATGCCGTTCATCGGTGCCACACCGGCCATGCAACGCATCAAGCAGACGCTGCGGCACATTGCAGATGCGGATGTCGACGTGCTGGTCGAAGGCGAGACAGGCACCGGCAAGGAAGTCGTGGCCACCGCGCTCCATCGCCTCAGTCGCCGCCGGCATCGCGCACTCGTTGCCATCAACTGCGGCGCCTTGCCCGAAAGCGTCATCGAAAGCGAGCTATTCGGACATGAAGCCGGCGCCTTCACCGGCGCGCAGAAAAAACGCATTGGCCGCATCGAACACGCCAGCGGTGGCACGTTATTCCTGGACGAAATCGAAAGCATGCCCTTGGCCGTGCAGGTCAAGCTGCTGCGTGTACTCGAATCTCGCCAGATCACCCCGCTGGGCAGCAATGACGTCCGCAATCTGGATCTACGCGTCGTCGCGGCCACCAAAGAAGACCTGGGAAGTCCCGCCATTCGTGGCAAGTTTCGCGAAGACCTGTTCTATCGGCTCAATGTCGTCACGATCCGCATTCCGCCCCTGCGAGAACGCCGCGACGACATCCCCCTGCTCTTCGCCCACTATCTTGGCCATGCGTCGCGCCGCTTCAACCGCGACATCCCGGACATGCCGGCTTCGATGAAGCAATACGTCATGACGCACGATTGGCCAGGCAATGTCCGGGAACTCGCTCATTTCGCTGAACGCGTGGTCCTGGGCGTTTTGAGCAGCCCGGCTTTCGACACTCCTCCCGCGCCCGATGCCTCGCAAAGCCTGCCGGAACGGATGGAGCGTTTCGAAGCGCAGCTCATCCGCGACGCGCTGTCCGCGCATCAAGGCGACATCAAAGCCACGCTGGAGTCGCTGGGCATTCCTCGCAAAACCTTCTACGACAAGCTTCAACGCCACGGCATTGATCGCCAACAGTACTTGCGCAGCCAGGATTAAGCAGCGCTGCCCGCTCCCAACAGAAAGGCACCATGAATCTCCCTCCTGCCACGTTCCCCGCAGCGCTCATCCCCCCAAGGCCGCGTCCGCTCCCTGGCGTGCTCATCACGCCAAGGCTACGCCTGGTACCTGCGGCAGTGTCCCATGCCGACAGCGTCCGAACCTATTTGCTAGAGAATCAGAATTATCTGCAACCGTGGGAACCGTTGCGCCACGCCGCCTTTTTCGAACCCTATGCCGTCGCCGAACGGCTACAAGGAATGGCCCAGCGAAACATCACCCAAGACGCGCTCCACTTGTTGTTGTTCAGCCAAGCTTCCGATGAGGTCATCGGCGTCTGCAACTTCACCAATATCGTCCGGGGCGCGTTTCAAGCTTGCCATTTGGGCTACTCAATTGCCGAACGATGCCAAGGTCAGGGCCTGATGCGTGAGGGTTTGGCGGCTGCCATCGAGCACGTCTTCCAGAACCTGAAGCTGCACCGGATCATGGCGAATTACCGCCCGGAAAATACGCGCAGCGCCGGCCTGCTGTCCCGCCTGGGTTTCCAGCGCGAAGGAGAGGCACGGTCGTATCTGCAAATAAATGGAGCCTGGTGCGATCACGTGCTGACCGCGCTGATAAACCCTGCTGATCGTTAGCCGCGAGGGGGTTTCTTTATCCGGGTTGCGTGCATCGCGTTTCGTTCGCCCAAAGACAAAACCCCACAGGATTACCTGTGGGGTTTTGCGGAATAAAAGCCTGACGATGACCTACTTTCACAGACGTCCGTCCACTATCATCGGCGCGAAGGCGTT
>NZ_PCOQ01000031.1 GCF_002975275.1 Achromobacter sp. MYb9
GTCGATAAGCCCGAGGGAATCCGAAGGAACTGCCAAAGGCAGTGACGAGGATGACGACGGGGCAGTCCGGAGCGAAGGCTCCGGACCGCAATCGTTGACCCGCACTCCCCGGGGGGCTGCCGCGACGGGCGTCTAAAGAACCAACAACCTCAAAAAGCAAAGCCCAGCAAAAAAAGCCCCTCTCCAAACCACCCCAAACCAAATCCCCCCCCTTAAACCACCCCCTCGAACTCCTTGAGCAAAGGCCCTAACTCTGCCCGCAGCGCTACCTGTAAGTCGTTTGCCGGAGATACCAGCGGATCCAGCACTTCCGGCGCGTTCACGCCGATCAAATCCATCACCGACTTCATCGGCCCCGGATTCGTCTCTGCGAACGCCAGATTCATCAGCGGAATCAAACGGCGATGCAGCGCCATCGACTCTTGCGTGCGGCCTTCGGCCGCCAACGCGTACACCTTCCGCCAGGCGGTGGGCAGCAGGCTTGCCGTTACTACGATGCCGCCGCGAGCGCCTGCGGCCAGGTGGACGGGCAGCAGCGTATCTTCGCCGCTGAAGACCGCGAACGACTCGTCCACGCCTGCCACGGTACGCAGGAAATGGTACATGTCGGTGTTGCACGCCTTCATGCCGATGATGTTCTCGTGGCGCGACAATTCGTGCAGCACTTCCGGCGCAATCGCAATGCGGGTGCGGTACGGGATTTCATAAATCATGACGGGCAGCGGCGACGCGTCCGCATAGCGCAGGAAATAGTCGCGGATGCCGGCTTGCGTGGGGGTCGTGTAGTACGGCGTCAGCACCATCAACGCATCGGCGCCGGCTTCGGCGAATTCTCGGCCGGCCTGCAGCGCGTCGTGGAAACCGGGGTCCAGCACGCCGGGAATCACCGGCACGCGGCCTTCCACGGCTTCCACCGTAAGTTTGCACATGCGGATGCGTTCGGCGCGGGGCAGCGCGCCGTATTCGCCCGTGCCGCCCAACGGCACGATGCCGTCGATGCCTTGCTTGAGCAGGTAGGCGATCAGCGCGCGGGCGGCCGGGACGTTGATGGTGTCGTCGGCGTGGACCGGCGTCGGGATGGCGGGGAAAACGCCGCGAAGATGGGTTGCATTCAGCATGTTGCGAATCCTAAGAGGTAATACAAACGCGCAGGGGTCAGTTGGCCAGGCTGCGGCGGCGGAGCCGGTCGGCCAGCCAGATCAGCGCGGCAATGAAGATGAAGAGGCACGTCGAGACGGCGGCGATCACCGGAGAAATCTGTAGCGTCACTTCGTCCCAGAACTGCTTGGGCAACGTGGCGTTCAAACCGCCCGAGGCGAACAGCGCAATCGTCAGTTCATCGAACGACGTTGCGAACGCGAACAGGAACGACGACATCAGGCCAGCCCCCAGAATGGGGAAGGTCACGAAGCGCAGCGTGGCCCAGGGGCCTGCGCCCAGGCTTTGCGCAGCCAGGTCCAGGCGCGTGTCGTAGTTGCGCAGCACCGCCATCATGGTGATCACCACATAGGGCACGGCGACCACCGTATGCGCCAGGATCAGACCAATGGTGGAGCCCACCAGGCCGACGCGGGCGAAGAAATAGAACATGCCCACGGCGATGATCATGCGCGGCACGACGATGGGCGACAACACGAACGCCAGCATCGCCGACTTGCCCCGCATATTGGCGCGCACCAGCAGGAAGGCAGCGGGTGTGCCGATCAACATGGCCAGCAGGCCGGTGCCCACGCCCACGATCAACGAACGGGTGATCGCCTGCATCCACACCGGCGACGTGAACATCTGTTCGTACCACTGCAGCGAAAAGCCCTTGGGCGGCCAGGTCAGGCCGGAACCCGAATCGAACGACAGCGGGATCATCAGGAACGCGGGGGCGCTCAGGAAAGCCAGCACGCCCAGCACGACCCACCACAAGGTGCGCGACTGGCCGGTGCCCGACACCGAACGGCGCAGCCGCTTGGGCAGCAACGCGAACAGCGCGTCGGACACGTTGGCCAGCACGGTCAACACCGCGTCGCCCGCGCGGCGGGACAGGCTTTCCTTGCCCGATGCGCGCACGCGGGTGGACGCGCCGCCGGTCATGGTGGACAGGCCCAGCACCTTGTCGTAGATGGCGAAAACCACCAGCACGACCACCAGCAGCAACACCGACACCGCGCCGGCGAACTCCCAGTTCATGGTTTGCTGAACCTGATCGATGATGATCTGCGTGATCATCGTTTCCTTGCGGCCACCCAGCAGCGCGGGCGTGATGAAGAAGCCGATGGCCGTCACGAACACCATGATGGCGGCCGCCGCCACGCCCGGCATCGACAGCGGGAAGTAGATCTTCCAGAATGCCGTGCCGGGTCGCGCGCCCAGCGTGGACGCGGCGCGGGGCAGGTTGCGGTCGATGTTTTCCATGACGGACAGCATCGTCAGCACCGCCAACGGCATCAGTGCATGCACCATGCCAACCAGCACGCTGCCGAAGTTGTAGAGCAGGTTGGCCGGCGCATCCAGGATGCCCAGAGCCTGCAGCAACTGATTGACGACGCCGTTGCGGCCCAGCAGCACGACCCAGGCGAAGGTGCGGACCAGGAAGCTGGTCCAGAAAGACAACAGCACCCAGAACAGCAGCGACGTCTTGCGCTTGGCCGTCAGGCTGGAGATCAGGTAGGCCACGGGATAGCCCGCCACCACCGAGAAGAACGTTGTCCACAACGAGATCTTCAACGTGATCAGCAGCACGTTCACGTAGACCGACGATTCGAACAGGCGATGGTATTGCGCCAGGCTGAAGCCTTGTTCGCCGACGACGCTCAGTAGCAGCAGTTGGCCGACGGGGTAGATCAGCAGCACCAGCAGCAGCACGACCAGCGGAGCCGCCATCAGGAAATGGCGGCGGCCCGGGCTCATGCGCTTGCGAGGATTGGCAAGGGTTGTCATGCGTTCACTCCGCAATGGCCACCGCGTCCGCGGCCTGCCAGCTGACCGTCAGCGGCTGGCCGATAGCGTATTGCTCGGCCTGGCGCTGGGTGGGGTAGGCCACGACGATCGGTGCGGCATCCGCCACGCCTGAATCCAGATACAGCTTGGTCAGGCTGCCTGTCACCATCACGTCCAGCAGCTTGCCCGTCAGCCCGGGGCCGGCGGTCGCCACGCGCAGGTTCTGCGGACGCAGCATCACCGTGACTTTCTGGCCCGCCTTGATAGGCGCGCCGTTGGACAGCGCCTGCCCGGTCACGCCCTGGTGGGCCAGCTTCACTGTCACGGTGTCGCCGTCCACCGACGTCACTTCGCCTTGTAGCAGGTTCGATTCGCCCAGGAAGTCCGCGACGAACAGGGTGCGAGGACGGAAGTAAAGGTCGGCCGGCGTGCCCAGTTGTTCGATCGCGCCGCCGTTCATCAGGCAGATGCGGTCGGACATGGTCATGGCCTCTTCTTGGTCGTGCGTCACGTACACGATGGTGGTGCCCAGCTCGCGGTGGATGCGTTTGATCTCAAGCTGCATCTGGTCGCGCAGCTTCTTGTCCAACGCGCCCAGCGGTTCGTCCATCAGAATGATGGCCGGGCGGTAGACCATGCAACGCGCCAGCGCGATGCGTTGCTGCTGGCCGCCGGAAAGTTCGCGCGGCAGGCGCGCGGCGACGTGCGGCAAACGCACCATTTCCAGCGCTTCGTGGGCGCGGCGGCGGGCCTCGGCGGCCGGCACCTTGCGCATCTTCAGGGGGAACGCGATGTTCTCCTCGATGCTCATATGCGGAAACAGCGCATAGTTCTGGAACACCATGCCGATATCCCGTTCATACGGCGCGCCGTAGGTGACATCGGCGCCGTCGATCAGCACGCGGCCCTCGTCGGGCTGCGCCAGGCCGGCGATCAGGCTCAGCAGGGTGGTTTTGCCGGAGCCGGACGGACCCAGCAGGGTCAGGAACTCGCCGCGGGCGACGTCCAGGTGCGTGGGCGCCAAGGCGACGAAGTCGCCGTAGCGTTTGCCCAGGCCCGAGATTTGCAGATTGGAAGAAGACATGGTGTTCATTCAGAAGAGAATTACTTCAGGACCCAGCCGTTGAAGCGCTCGAGCACGTCGCGCTGCTTGTCCAGCCAGTACGCCGCATTGATGTGCAGACCTGTCTTGATGTTGTCGGGGTGGGTGGGGCAATTGCGCGCCACGTCGGCCTTGATGTAGTCGAAGGCGGCTGGCTGCGTTACGCCGGCGGCGAAGAATTCCACCAGCGCGGCCTGCCGCTTGGGGTCGGAAGCGAACTTGATGAATTCGCGGCAGGCGTCGGCGTTGGGCGTGCCTTTCAGGATGGACCAGTTGTCGCAACCCCAGATGTTCTGGTCCCAGACGATCTGCACCGGCGCGCCGTTGGCGATGGCCGATTGCGCGCGGGACACCCACGTGGCGATCATGTCGACTTCACCCGACCCCAGCATCTGCTCGACCTGGGCACCCGTGTTCCACCACACGTCCACTGACGATTTGACCTTGTCCAGACTGGCCAGCGCGCGGTCGATGTCGCAGGGGTAGACCTTGTCGGTGGGCACGCCATCGGCCATCAGCGCCTCTTCGATGGTGTCGAACGGGTGCTTGCGCAAGCCGCGGCGGCCGGGGATGTCCTTCACGTTCCAGAAATCCGCCCACGAGGCCGGGGCGCGGCGACCCTTGAACGCGTCCGTGCGGTAGGCGAGCACGGTCGCGTAGACGTTGTTGCCCACGCCGTAGGGCGACATGTATTGCTTGGGGATGGTGGCCACGACCGGGTCGGATTCCAGGCCGTGCTTTTCCAGGTAGACCTTGCCGCCTTCGGTCAGCATCAGAATGGCGGGCTGGCTGATCTTGGCCATGTCCCAGGTGTAGTTGCCGGTGTCCACCATGCTGCGGATCTGCGCGGTGGGTTCGGCGTTTGCCTGCACGCCCACGACCTGGATGCCGGTGGCTTCCGTGAACGGCTTGTAGAACACGGCGCCATACGCCTTGCTGTAGATGCCGCCGTCGTCGCGCACGACGATGCGCTTGGACGCCGCGCGCGACGGCGTCCAGATCATGGGCATGGCCAGCGCGGCGGCGCCGGCGGCAACGGTTTTAAGCGCGCTGCGGCGCGAGGCGTTGTGGAGGGTCGATTTCATGGAAGACTCCTGCGGGTCGGGTCAGGGACGACGGATCAAGAACGACGGCTCAAGGCAGCAAGCGGCCGGGGTTGAAAAGATTGGCGGGATCGAAGGTGGACTTCAGCGCGCGCATCATCGCCAGTTCGACGGGCGATTTGTAATGCGCCATTTCGGCCAGCGACGTGCGGCCCACGCCGTGCTCGGCGCTGAACGTGCCGCCCAGCGCGTCGGCCACGTCGTTGACGGCGCGGCGGATCTCGGCGGCCATCGCGTCGCGCTGGGGCAGCGCCTGCCAGGCGTCGAACGTGAAGAAGGGGATGAAGTGCACGTTGCCGTCGCCCAGGTGCGCCACGATCAGCACGGGCAGGTCCGGCACCAGGCGGCGCACCGCGGCGGTGGCCGCTTCGATGAAATGCGGCACGCTGGCGACCGGCACGGCGCTGTCGGTCGTCAGCCCCACGCCCGCCTTCTTGTTGCCTTCCGACACGCTGTGGCGCACCTCCCAGAGCGCGGCGCGCTGCGTGTCGTTGCTGGCGATGACGGCGTCATGCAGCAGGTTTTGCTCGGAGGCTTGTTCCAGTATCTGCTGCAACAGGTCTTGCAGTTCGGCGCCGCTGCCGGTGTCCGACAGTTCAACCAGCACGTGCCAGGGATGCGCGCCGGCCAGCGGGTTCTTGCGGCCCGGCACATGCGTCATCACGATATCCAGCTGGTTGCTGTCGATCATCTCGAAGGCCGACAGGCGCGAGCCGCAAGCGCGCTGGAACAGGCCCAGGATATCCAGCGCCGCTTGAGGACTGTCCGGCGCCAACCAGGCCACGGCGTGGGCGGTGGGCAGCGGATGCAGTTTCAATACCGCGGCGGTGACGATGCCCATGGTGCCTTCGGCGCCAATGAACAGGTGTTTGAGATCGAAGCCCGTATTGTTCTTGCGCAGCGCGGTCATCCCGTTCCAGACGGCGCCGTCTGGCAGCACCACTTCCAGGCCCAGGATGTTGTCGCGCGTGTTGCCGTAGCGCAGGACGCCCGTGCCGCCCGCGTTGGTGGCGATGGTGCCGCCGATCTGGCAGGAGCCTTCTGCCCCCAGGCTGATGGGATACAGGCGGCCTTCGGCGGCCGCGGCCTGCTGCACGGTGGCCAGCACGCAGCCGGCCTCGACTTCCATGGAGTTGTTGGCGGCGTCGACGCGGCGGATCTTGCGCATGCGCGCCAGGTTCACGATGACGGGCGGCTTGCCGTCGGCATCCGGGACGGCGCCGCCGCACAGGCTGGTGTTGCCGCCCTGCGGCAGCACCGGCGTGGCGTGCGCGTTGCACAAACGGACGATGTCGGCCACTTGCTGGGTGTTGCCGGGCAAGGCAACGCACAGGGCCGGGCCCTTGTACCGGCCACGCCAATCTTCGGTATGGCCGGCCGTATCGGCGTCGGAATGAAGGAGGGCGTCGGTGCCCAGGGCCTGGGTCAACGCGTCTAGCAGGGTCGTGCCGTTGGTCATGTCTGTGGTCCCGAATGGGGCTCGGACGTCAATGGAAATCCGAGCGCATTGAGGCACAGCATACGATTACTTAAATCGCTTTTCGATTTGATTAATCGTATTTCAATCGATTCTAGGGTATGTACTAGGGGTGAATCCGTCTGATACCGGGCGCCAGCGGCCTAATGGCAGCCCCCGATTGCGGTTTTTAAAATGATCGAAATACAATCATATCGTGTGAAGTGCAATTCTATTCGGCTCCTGCAAATCAAGGAAGGGACATGCTTCCCAGCGTGATGGAGTACCGGCGGCAGGCGCAAAAGCGGCTGCCCCGGCTGGCGTTTGATTATCTGGAGGGCGGGGCGGAAGACGGGTTGGCGCTTGCTCGCAACCGGGCCGCGTACGCCGACCTGGAATTTCGCCCCGACGTGCTGGTGGATGTGACGGATTGCCGCCTGGACGCCACGGTGCTGGGC
Organism: Achromobacter sp. MYb9; assembly: GCF_002975275.1. GTDB lineage: Bacteria > Pseudomonadota > Gammaproteobacteria > Burkholderiales > Burkholderiaceae_B > Achromobacter. Next base: position 7,051 of record NZ_PCOQ01000031.1, read on the forward strand.
GCCTCGGCCGCCATGCCGGCCATCGTCGGGCCCACGGGCCTGAACGGCTTGTTCTGGCCGGAAGCCGACGTGCATCTGGCGCGCGCCGCGCATCAGGCCGGCTTGCCTTTCGTGCTGTCCACTGCGTCGACCTCGTTGCTGGAAGACGTGCGCGCCGTCACGCCGGGCGAACTCTGGCTGCAGCTGTATGTGCAGCGCGACCGTCGCATCGCCGAACACCTGATGGACCGCGCCTGGCAGAACGGCTACACCGTGCTGTTCCTGACGGTGGATGTGCCGGTGCACGGCAACCGCGACCACGACAAGCGCAATGGCTTCTCGCTGCCGCTGCGGCCATCGCGCCGGCTGCTGATGGACCTGGCGGCGCACCCGGGCTGGTGTTGGCGGATGTTGCGCCACGGCGGCCCGCAATTGAAGAACTTGGCCGTTAGCGCCAACGCGCGCGAGAACATCACGGAACAGGCCTCGGTGCTAAGCCGGCAGATGGACCTGGCGCTAAGCTGGAACGACGTCGCCTGGCTGCGTCGGCATTGGCGCGGCCGCATCGTGATCAAGGGCATCCAGGGCCTGGCCGATGCGCGGCGCGCGCACGCGCATGGCGTCGACGGCATCGTGTTGTCGAACCACGGCGGTCGGCAGTTGGAAAGCGCCCCGTGCCCGCTCGAGGTGCTGCCAGAGGTGGCGGCAGAACTTGGGCAGTCGCTGGAAATTCTGGTGGACGGCGGCGTGCGGCGCGGTAGCGATATTGCCAAAGCCGTGGCGCTGGGTGCGCGCGCCGTATTGCTGGGCCGAGCGCCCCTGTACGGATTGGCAGGGCGCGGACCGGCCGGCGCACACGAAGTCCTGGCGATCCTGCGCACCGAACTCGGCAACACCCTCAGGCTATTGGGCCGCGACCGCATCGGCGCGGTGGACGCCACCGCTGTGCGAAAGCGCTGAATGCTTTTCTTGCCATCCCATCTTTCCTGGAATCAGAGCAACATGCGTGAAAAGATCGCTTTCATTGGCGGGGGCAACATGGCCTCCGCCATCATTGACGGGCTGCTCGAACAGGGCCGCCAACAAGCCGACTTCCTTGTGATCGAGCCCTATGCGCCCACGCGCGATGCGCTGTCCGCGCGTGGCCTGCGCTGCCGCGAAAGCGTTGGCCCCGAAATCGCCGACGCCGCGTTGTGCGTGCTGGCCACCAAACCGCAGGTGTTGCGCGAAGCTTGCGGCCAGGTGCGTCTGCATCTGTCGCCAGCGGCCACCGTGGTCAGCATCGCGGCGGGTGTGCAACTGGCGTCGCTGTCGGACTGGTTGGGTGGCCACGCGCGCATCGTGCGGGCCATGCCGAATACGCCGGCCAAGGTGGGGCTGGGCATGACCGGCCTTTACGCCACGCCGGCGTGCGGCGATGCCGAACGCGCGCGGGTGGACGCCTTGTTCGCCGCGGTGGGCGATCGCATCTGGACAGACAGCGAAGCCATGATCGACGCGGTGACCGCCGTGACGGGCAGCGGGCCGGGCTACGTCTTCCACTTCATGGCGGCGCTTGCGCAGGGCGCACTGGAACTGGGATTTTCCGCCGCCGATGCGCGCCGGCTGGCCGTATCCACGTTTCGCGGCGCGGCGGGGCTGGCCGCCAGCGAAGACGTGCCGCTGGCCGACCTTCAGGAGCGTGTCACCTCCAAGGGCGGCACCACCCACGCCGCGCTGTCGCACTTGCGGCAAGCTGGCGTTGCCGACGCGATCGCGCAGGCGGTGCATCAGGCCGAACAGCGCGCACGCGAGCTGTCGGCAGGGTAGGCCGGCATATCGCTGAAAAGCACGCGACGTCGACCTTTTCAGCGTCGCCGGCCCAGCCACCACAGCAGTAAGGTCGACGCCGCAATTGCCGCCACGTTGAATTGCAGGGCCGACGCGAACGCCTGGGCGTAACGCTCGGGCGCGCCGGCATCCGCGTGCGCATGCAGCGCGCCACCGAAGAGCATGCCGGCGGCCGACACGCCCAGCGCGGCGCCCACTTGCTGCAACGTCGACACCACGCCCGCCGCCATGCCGGCCTGGCGGTCTTCAACCAGGCCCAGCACCAGATTCACCAGCGGCGTGTTGACCGCGCCCTGCGCCGCGCCCAACCACACCAGCGCCGGGACCAGCGACCAGGGCGCCAGCGTGGCGCCCGCGGCGCCGACGTGCGCCATCAGCGTCGCCGTCGCTCCGCCATACAGCAACGCGGCCATCGCGATGGCGCCGGTGCCAAAGCGCGCCACCAACCGCGGCGCGGCCATCGACCCCGCCACGAAACCCACGCTGGCCGGGGCGAATATCAGCCCGGCGGTCAATGCGTCCAGGCCCAAGCCGGTCTGCACCAGCAGGGCGTAGCAAAGGAACATTGCGCTGGCGGTCGAGAACACCAGCATCACCAGCAGGCAGCCGGCGGCAAAGCGGGGCTGTGCAAGCAAGCTCATGTCGACCAGCGGCATGCCGCCCCGGACCTGCACGCGGCGCTGCATGCGCACGAACTGCGCCAGCAGGACGATCGAAGCGCCACCGCTGGCAAGAGTCCAGGCCGGCCACTGCCGCGCCGGCCCTTCGATCAGCGCCAGCAGCAGCAAGGCCAGCCCCGCGCCCACCAGCGTCGCGCCGGGCCAGTCCATCGCCGGGCCTGACGCCTCGCGGGATTCGGGAATGTGGCGCGCCAGCGGCCACGCCAGCAGCCCCAATGGCACGTTGATCAGGAAGATGGCGCGCCACGCCAGTCCGAATACGTCCGCATGCACGATCCCGCCGCCCAGCACCTGGCCGGCGATGGCGGCCAACCCCAGCGTCATGCCGAACAGGCCGAATGCGCGCCGCCGCGCGTGGCCGTCATAGCTGACGCGGATCAGCGCGTACACCTGCGGGAACAGCATCGCGGCCGCCACGCCTTGCAGGATGCGTGCGCCGATCAGTGTGTCGGCCGTGGGCGCCAATCCGCATAGCGCGGACGCCAGCGCAAAACCGGCCATGCCCAACATGAACAAGCGGCGCCGGCCGTGGCGGTCGCCCAGCCGGCTGCCTGCGATCAGCAGCACGCCGTATGCCAATTCGTAGGCGGCAATGATGAAATTGATCTGCGCAAAACTGGCCGACAGCGTGGTCTGCATGCTGGGGATGGCCACGTTCACCACGAACAGGTCGAAGATCGTGATGAAGCCGCCAGACAGCAGCACGGCCAGGCCCAGCGGGCTGAGCGCGGGCGCGCCGGATGCGGGGGGCGCGCAAGTGGCGCGCAGGGAAGTCGAAGTCATGGAAACGCCATCGGAAACGGGATTGGCGCTATTCTGGGCGGGCTTCCAGCCTTATACAATTTAGCCGTTTATGCTATTACTAGACGCAATAGCCTGCCGACCAGAACGCCTGCCTCCATCGCCCGATGACTGACCTTCCGATTCCCCAACGTCTGGACCGCACGCGCGCGGACCTGTCCGAATTCCTGCGTCTGCGCCGCGAACGTCTCAGCCCCACCGACTTGGGGCTGCCGGCCGGGAGCCGCCGCCGCACACCGGGGCTGCGCCGCGAAGAGGTTGCCGCGCTGGCCGGTGTGGGCCTGGCCTGGTACACCTGGTTCGAACAGGGGCGCAACATCAGTGTGTCGGCCACCTTCCTGGAAAACTTGGCGCGCGTGCTGAAGCTGGACGCGGCTGAACGCCGCCACCTGTATCTGCTTGCGCACCAACGCCCGCCAGCAGAACCCGGCCGTACCTGGTGCACCGTGCCGCCACAAGTGCGCCGGCTGATGGACGACCTGTCCGCGCGGCCCGCCTACATTCTGAATTTGCGCTGGGACGTCGTCGTGTGGAACGCCGCCGCTGATCACGTCTTCGATTTCTCGGCGCAGCCGCCCGGCCGGCGCAACCTGTTGTGGATGCTGTTCGTGGCGCCCGCGATGCGGCAGGTGTTCGTCGACTGGCAGGCGCAGGCGCCCGCGATGCTATCGACCTTCCGCCGCGACTTCGCCAGCGCGGCGGGCGCGCCGGACATTGCCGAACTGGTCGACGAACTGGAAAGCGTGTCGCCGGATTTCAAGGGCTGGTGGCGCGAGCACGACGTGCATGGCGCCTGCATGGGCCAGCGCAGACTGCATGTGGAATCATTGGGCGACCTGGCGTTCGAACATGCCACGCTGTCGGTCGATGAAAGCCGCCATCTGCGGCTGGTCGTCTATGCGCCGGCGCCGGACGAGCCGCGCGCCGAGGACTTCACACGCTGGCTGCAGGCCCGCGCGGAAGCCGCGGCGGGCCGCGGTTGAAGACGGAATGCCGACCGGGGGGGGGGGCGGCTCGTGCAAACGCCGCCCCGTTGCCGTCCCGGTGCTTACGGCGTCACGATGTTGAACCAGAATTCGAAGTCGTCCAGCGAACCGAAGACATCGTTCAGCTTGGCCTGATCTCCGGTGACCTTGACGTCTCCCTTGGCCAGCGCGTCTTTGAGCGTCGTCTGTTTCAGCATGATGTCGTTCAGCGTCTTGCGGGTCAGCGATACGCTGGCGCTGGGGTCTTTCGCGGGTTTGCCTTCCGTGTGGTTCAGGACGCTGTTCACCATCTCAAGCGTGTACTGCTGCTTGGTATCGGTGAAGTCCAGATTCAGTACCACGTGTTTGCCTTCGGCCTTATCGCGGTTCAAGCGGACCGCGAAATAGTCGAAGAGCATGTCCAGCGTCATGGCCCGGACGGTATCGGGGCTGGCGGTGTCAGGCACGGGCAACTTCTTCACGCCCTCGCGGAGTTCCTTTGCGCCGGTCAGGTAAAAGTTGCGCCACGGACCGCTTTCGGCCTGATAGCCCATCTGTTCCAGGGCGTCGGCTTGCAGGTCGCGCGCCGCTTGATTCTTGGGGTCCGCGAAGACCGCGTAGTTGACCACCTCGGCCACCCAGCGGTAGTCGCCCTTGGCGTAGTATTCCCGGGCCTTTTTCAGCAAGGCGTCCGTGCCGCCCATCATGTCGACATAGCGCTTTGCCCCTTCTTCGATGGGCAGCGTATGCAGGGTGGCGGGGTTGCCGTTGAACCAGCCAAGATAGAGCACATACGTGGCCCGTACATTGTGGTTCAACGAGCCGTAATAGCCGCGGTTGGAGAACTTGGTGGCGATCGCCTTCGGCAGCTTGACCTGTTCGGCGATTTCCTCCTTGTTGTATCCCATGTTGGCAAGGCGCAAGGTCTCGTCGTTGATGTACCGGTACATGTCGCGCTGCGTGCCCAGTTGTTCCTGGACCTCTTTCTTGCCCCACACCGGCCAGTGATGCATGGCGTACATGACTTCCACGTCATCGCCCCACATGGCCAGCGCTTCATTCAGGTACTTCGACCAGGCCAGCGGGTCGCGGATCTTCGCACCGCGCAACGAATAGGTGTTGTGCAAGGTGTGGGTGGAGTCTTCCGCCGTGTTCAGCGCCTTCTTTTCCTTGATGTAATACAGCATTTCGGCGGGGGCTTCGCTGCCCGGGGCGTACAGGAACTGATACGTCAATCCGTCGATGGTGCGTGTTTCGCCCGTCTTTTCGATGATGTCGGTGGGCGGGATAAGCGTCACGGTACCTGCGGACGTCGTGGTGCCAAGGCCGGCGCCGACCTGGCCGGTCGGGCTGGGCGGCAGCAGGTTCCCGTACATGTAGCTGGCGCGTCGGCTCATCGCGGTGCCCGCCATGACGTTTTCCGCCACGGCGTGTTCAAGAAAGCCCAGCGGGGCGTAGATCTTGACCTTGCCGGCCTTTACGTCGGCTTCGTCCACCACGCCGCGCACGCCGCCGTAGTGATCCACGTGGCTGTGGGTATAGATAACCGCGACCACGGGCTTCTTTGGCCGGTGCTGATAATAGAGGTCCAGCGCGGCCTTGGCCGTCTCGGTCGAAATAAGCGGATCCATGATCGTCAGGCCTTCCTTGCCCTCGACGATCGTCATGTTGGACAGGTCCAGGTTGCGCACCTGGTAAATACCGTCCGTGACCTGGAATAGACCAGAGATATTCAAAAGCTGCGATTGGCGCCACAGGCTGGGGTTGACGGTATCCGGCGCCTCAGAGCCTTCTTTGATGAAGTTGTACTTGCCTGGGTCCCACACCAGGTTGCCTTGGGCGCCCTTGATCATCTCGGCGGAAAGCGGGGCGATGAACCCTTTGTGGGCCAGGTCGAATGACGTCTTGTCCGAAAAAGGCAGCGCTTTCAAGAGCGCGGCATTCGCCTGTTTGGTCGCGTCTTCGGCCGGTTTTGACCCCTGTTGCGACCACGCCGGGGGGCAGTCGCAAACAGTAACGTTGCCAACGCGGCCGACGTCAAGCGACCGCCCTTCAATGGCTTGCCAGGGCGATTGTGAATGGATGAGGGGGCGTTCGCACCGCGAGTGAGCTTCATGATGACGACTTCTCCATGCATTGAAATGGGCGAACCGGCGTCGGATACGCGGTTCCATCGGGCAACAAGGTCACGAAAATACGGGGTTCGGCAAACAGCTTCGGCATGATGCCGTGCGTGGCTCGCAGGTTTTAACGACGGGTTATTGCCGTCATATGCCTGTCTTGCAAAGCGCACGGCCCGCATGCAATATTCACGCGAAGCGGTAATTGCCTTGTTGGCGGTCTGGCTGTGCTCGCGGGTGCGTGGCGTTGCAGTAATCAATGACGTGTTCGATGTATCGATGGCGCAGACGGTATATACCGGGAGTCAGGATGGATCAGCATCATGGGGCGGCCAACGCGGTTGATCAGTTTTCGCTGGTGCGTGATGACGTCTTCTATCGCGTCCAGCGCAAAATCGGGTTGATCCCTGCCGGCGGCGGCGGCTTTGCGCGACGTGCCGTCGCCTGATTGCCTGGCTGCCTTTGGTGATCGCCGCGTGGCTCGCCGGCACGGCAATCGAATCACTGGAAGACAACGAGCCATTGCTGGGCCATATCGGCATTCATGTTCGTTGTCTTATTGCCATTCCATTGCTGGTGCTGGCCGAAGGCATCGCCCAGAAACTCATTCCGTTGGGCCTGCGCGAGTTCCGGCGATCGGGGCTTGTTGATGACGCCTTGTCCGCCAGGTTTGATCAAGTCCTGATCGGCGTGTCGGCGCTGCGCAACCGGGTTGCGCCGTGGATCGTCATTACCGTGTTTGTCGTCACGTGGATCGCCGTCCTGTTCTTTTCTCCCAACTTGGACGAGCTGCGCTGGGCGGATTCAGGCAACCACAGCCTCAGCTTCGGCGTCTGGTGGCTATTGCTGGTGACGCGGCCTATTTTCTCGATCCTGCTGCTTGCCTGGGTATGGCGGCTGATAGTGTTGGGACTGCTGCTGTTGAGGATCGCGGCGTTGCCCCTGAAGCTGGTGCCCAGCCACCCCGACCGCATGGGCGGTCTGGGCTTTCTAACGCGGCTGCCGGTCGTGTACGGCCCCTTCCTGTTTTCCGTGTCGGCGGTTGTGGCGGGTGTCTGGGCGCATGAAGTGCTGTATCACGGGGTGATGGTGCCCTCGCTTTACGGCCAGATTGTGGCGCTGCTGGTGGTGCTTGCGATCATCGGCGTGGCGCCGCTGTTGGTGTTCACGCCATTGCTATTGCGCGTCAAGCGGCAAGCGCTGCTTGATTACGGCGCGTTCGTGTCCCGGCACGGGCGGTCGGTCCATGAAAAATGGATACAGGGCAAAGACGTACCCGACGATCCCATGCTGGATGCGCCCGAACTGGGGCCGGTGGCGGACGTGCAAGCCATCTATCAGGCGGTCGCGTCGATGCGGGGCGCCATCGTCAACAAATCCGTGTTGTTGAAGATCCTGCTGCCGGCCGCCTTGCCCATGCTGCTTTTGATCTCGATGCAATGGCCGTTGAAGAGCACGCTGTCCAAGTTGCTGTTCACGTTGCTCTAGCCTTCTGAACACCGGCAGCCGCCTCGCTGTTGGCGGGCATGGCGCTGATCGTGGCGGGCATTGCGGCAGGGGTGTTTGAACGTCGCGCCTGACCGCCGCGGGCGCGCCCGGCCGCCGCCGTCAGGCGTATGATTTCAGGCAGAGGATCAGTTCCGCCTGGCCTGGGCGGCAGCCCGCGTGCCAGCTTTGCATGCCACTGCTTCGCGTCGTTCGAGCCGCCCGTGCGCGCACGGGCGTGAAGGTGTCGCGCCATGGACCATCTACTGCTTGCCGTCCGCCCGGATGACTCCGGTTGCAAGGGGACGTGGCTCGCCGCCCGGTTACCGGCGGGTGATCACGATCTCGAGGTACTCACTGGGCACCACCACCCCTGCGTCGCCAGAGCGATTGAACCGGTCTATTTGCGCTATGAGATCGCTTTCCAGGGCGCCCTGCGCAGCGGGTTCCAACGTGGAAAACGCTTTAAGGACCGGCCCGTAATAGGTCTTGAAGACCTGCAGCCAGTGTTCCGGCGAACGGTAACGGAACACGAAATGGCGGGGCTCCGCCTGGATTGCGGTGGCGTGGCTTCCGAACATCTCGTCGATGCGCGCCCGGGTGCCCCACAGCGCGGGCGATTTGACGCCGGCCGGCGGCGGCAGATGCTTGCCGATGGTCTTGAATACCTGGCCTACGAAGCCGTCCGGCGTCCAATTGGCCAGGCCGATCTTGCCGCCGGGGCGGCATACGCGGATCAGCTCGGCGGCGGCCTTGTCCTGGTCGGCCGTGAACATCACGCCGAAAGTGGAGATCACGGCGTCGAAGCTGGCCGGTGCAAAGGGCAGTGCCTCGGCATCGGCTTCCTGGAATTCGATCTTCAGGCGTTCGGCCGCGGCGCGCTCGCGGGCACGTCCCAGCAGCGCGGGAACGTAATCGGTCGCGACGACCTCGCACCAGCGCCGGGCCGCAGCCAGCGAGGCGTTGCCGTTGCCGGCCGCGACATCAAGGACTTTCTGTCCGGCACGGACGTCAAGGGATTCGCACAGTTGCTCGCCGACGATCTGCAGTGTGGTGCCCACGACGGCGTAATCTCCGGAAGACCAGGTGGCTTGCTGCCGGGCTTTCAGGGCGGTCAGGTCGGGCTGCGCGTGATCTTGGATTTGAGCCTGGGCGGTGGTGAATGCGGACATGGTCTGTCTCCATTAGGACGGGGGTGGCGCGCTGGCGGATATCACCGGCACGACGCGGAATCACAGGCAGGAGTGCGTAGGCATACGCGTGTCGTGCGATCTGGAGTCAACCGTAAGGCCGGGACGTGGAGGCGGGCGTGGTAGCCGGCGTGGAATCTGTCTCGGCGGATCATCCGGATTTTCCCGGGGATGGAACCGCCATTCGTGTCCGCATGCTTGGGCCGATGAGGATCAGCCGGGCGGGCGCCGCCTTGGTCTTGCCGCCCTCACGCAAGCTGCGCGCGTTGATCGCCTATCTTGCGCTCGTCCCGCACGCGGTGACGCGCACGCACCTGTGCGAGCTGCTCTGGGACGTTCCGAATGATCCCCGCGGGGAACTCCGATGGTGCCTCAGCAAGGCAAGAGCCTTGCTCGACGGGCCGGACCGCCGCCGGATCCTGGCAGATCAAGACGCGGTGACGCTCGACCTGCAAGATTGCCTTGTCGATGTCCTCGATATCGAGCAGGCGATGCGGCAAGGCATCAGCAGCGTCGGCGTGGAGCGGCTGCGCAGCTTGGCGGCGTTGTTCGCTGGTGATTTCCTGGACGGCCTGCAGCTCAAGTCGTGCCCGCTTTTCGACAGCTGGGTGGTGGCGCAACGGCGGCGATTAAGGGGCTGCCAGGCGGCGGTGATGGAACACCTGGCCGCGTGTCTACCGGCTGGGTCCGAGGAGCGCTACGACTGCCTGGACAATTGGTTGCGTCTTGCTCCTTTCGACCGGCGCGCGCACGCGCTGATGCTGCAATCGCTAAACGACCGGGGGCGGCTTCGCGAGGGCGAAGAGCACCTGGCCGCCGCGATACGCGCCTTCGGGGACGAGGGGCTGGATTGGCGGCCGCTGCGCCATGCCTGGAGGCTGCTTCGGCTTACACCGGAAGACCCGCTGGCACCGGCGGGCGGCGCCGACAAGCCGCTGATCGCCGACCCGTCCGAAGGCGGCAGGGAAAGAACCGGACGGGCCTCGATCGTCGTCATGCCATTCGCGGACGCATCGGCCCGCGGCGGCGTGCGGGGCGGGCTGGGCGATGGGCTGGCTTACGACATCATCACCCGATTGGCCAAGCTGCGTAGTCTGTTCGTGATTGCGCAGGGGACGGTATTCGCCCTGGACCAGCGCAGCGTGGGGCCGGAGGAGGCCGGCCGCACGCTGAATGTGGACTTTGTGGTGAGCGGCTCGCTGCGCCGGCTGACCAACCGGATCATCGTGGACGTGGTGCTCGTCGAATCGCGGACGGCGCGCATCGTCTGGGCGGAAGCCTTCGACCATACGCTGGACGACGCATTCGTGGCGCTGGACGAGATCGGCAATCGGATCGTCGCGTCGATCGACATCGAGATCGAATCCGCCGAGCGCAGCCGTGCCATTCTCACACCGCCGAATTCACTGGATGCGTGGTCGGCGCATCATCGCGGCCTGTGGCATATGTACCGGTTCAACCAGGCGGACAATGCCCTTGCGCAGCATTTTTTCGAGATGGCGGTGCGGCTGGACCCCACATATTCGCGGGCCTATGCGGGACTGTCCTTCACCTATTGGCAGGCGGCGTTCCAGCGCTGGGGCGAGCAGAAAGCGGCGGTGGACCTGGCGTTCAAAGCCGCTGGCCAGAGCCTGAGCGCCGACGACCGGGATCCGGCGGCGCATTGGGCCATGGGCCGGGCGCTATGGCTGCGCGGGAGCCAGGAGCCGTCGCTCGCGGAATTGCGGCGCGCCGTGGATCTCAGCCCGAATTTCGCCCTTGGGCACTACACGCTGGGGTTCGTCCATTGCCAGTCGGGCGACGCCCAGGCGGCGATCGGGTCGGCGGACCATTCGCGCCATCTCAGCCCCTTCGACCCCTTGATGTTCGGCATGCTGGCCGTACGGGCGCTTGCGCTGGTCCGATTGGGACAGATCGAGGAAGCTGCCGACTGGGCGGTCAAGGCGGCGATGCGTCCCAACGCCCATGTGCACATCCTGGCGATTGCCGCCCACTGCCTGGCCATCGCCGACCGGGTGGATGAGGCGCTGGGCTTCCTGGCCCTGATCCGCCAGTCGCATCCCGCCTACCGCGTGGGAGATTTCCTGGCTGCGTTCCGGCTGACGCCCGAGGCCCAGGCCTTGTTCAAAGCGGGCGCCAGACGGATCGGGTCGGAGTGAAGCCCGTTGCGCGCGGGTTTGAACGTCGCACTTGACGGCTGGATTTTTGTGGGTGTATCGTAAGATATATATCTAAAGATACATCTTAAGAGCGAACCGATGCGACATTCCCATTTTCAAAACGACCGCCATGGCCACCATGGCCACCATGGTCATCACGATCACCACGGCCATCATGGCCACCACGACCATCATGGCCATCATCCCCGCCATGCGGCCTCGGGCGGCGACTGGTTTTCGGGCTCGCCCGATGGCCGGGGCGATGCCGACGGCTTCGGCGGCGACGGGCGTGGCTTCACGCGCGGCCGCCGCGTGTCGGCCGATGATCTGCAATTGATGCTGCTGGGCCTGCTTGAGCAAAGCCCCAGCCACGGCTACGAACTCATCAAGGCCCTGGGCACGCTCAGCAACGGCTTCTACACGCCCAGCCCGGGCATGGTCTACCCCGCGTTGACCTATCTGGAAGAGCTGGGCTACGCCACCGTTGAGCAGGACGGCGCCAAGAAGCGCTACCACCTGGCGGAACCCGGCAAGGCGCATCTGGAGGCCAACCGTAGCCGCCTGACCATGATGTTCAACCGTTTCAAGCACATCGCCCGCAAGATGGACTGGATGCGCCAGGCCTGGAGCGGCGAGCCCCGCAACCTGGGCCCGGAAGGCCAGGACATGCGCACCGGCTGGCTTCCGGAATTCGTGGAAGCCCGGCACGCCCTCCGGCAGGCGTTGCTGGATCGCACCGACGCGTCGCCTGCCGAACAACGGCGCATTGCCGCCATCCTGGCGCGCGCCACCGACGAGATCAACGGCAAGCCCTGTGCTTGATCCTTTCCCCCGATTTGGAACGTTAATGACCCGTACCGATTTGAACGTGGAGCGCGTGCGCCACAACCTGAGAATGCGCGTGCTGACTGTCGCGCGCACCGAACGCATCGCAGGCCTGCTGGCCCGCATCACCTTCACTGGCGACGACCTGCAAGACTTCGTGTCCGCCTCGTTCGACGACCACGTAAAGCTCTTTTTCCCCGCCGACCCGTCGCTGCCGCCGGTGGTCCCTACCGTCGGCCCTGATGGCGTCAAGTTTCCCGAGGGCATGCCCAAGCCGGCGGCGCGCGACTACACGCCGCGCTATTTCGATGCGGCCCGCCGCGAACTGGTCGTTGACTTCGTGCTGCATGGCGATGGCCCAGCGTCCACCTGGGCCGAGCAGGCCGAACCCGGCCAGACGCTGGGCATCGGCGGCCCGCGCGGTTCCTTCGTGGTGCCCAAGGCCTTCGACTGGCACGTCCTGATCGGCGACGAAACCGCGCTGCCGGCGATGGCGCGCCGCCTGGAAGAACTGCCCGCCGCCGCCCAGGCGATGGTGCTGATTGAAGTGCCGTCCGCCGCTAACCAGATCCCGCTGCCGTCGGCCGCTAAAACGTCCGTGCGCTGGCTGCACCGCGACGGCACCGCGCCGGGCTACAGCACCTTGCTGCTGGAAGCGGCGCGCGAACTGGTGCTGCCCGCTGGCGAGGGCTATGTCTGGGTGGCGGCTGAATCCGCCGTGGCCAAGGCCGTGCGCGAAATCATGGTGTCGCAGCATGGCATCGACAAGGGCCGCATTCGCGCCGCCAGCTATTGGAAGCGTGGCGCCGTGGCCGTGCACGAGTCGCACGAGGACTGACCGACCTGCGACGTGGCCACCGCCCATGACGCCTTACGCCTTGCGCGTCAGGCGAAGCAGGTTTTCCACCTTTCCTTCAAGCCGGTCCTGCCGCACCGCAAGGCCCAGCACCGCCCGCGGCCAGTCCAGCGCGAAAGGGCGGTAGACGACGCCGTCGGGACGCAGGTGGCGCAACGACTCCGGCACCACCGCCACGCCCATGCCTGCCGCCACCAGGTTCACCGCCGACGACAATTGCGGCGCCCGTTGGCCGATCAGCGGGTTCAGGCCGTGCTGCCGGCACGCCGCCATGATGTCCGCGCTAAGGCCATACCCGGACTTTCGGGAATACAGGATGAAGCGCTCCTGTGTCAGGTCCGCGGGCGTCAGCCGTTTCCTGCGCGCCAATGCGTGGCCCAGGGGCAAGGCCACCACCAGCGGTTCTTCCGCCAGCTGCGTGAACGTCAGGCCGCCATCCAGCGCGAACGGCGGCCGCACGAAGGCGGCGTCGATGGCGCCTTCGCGCAAGCGCGCCACCAGCGTTTCGCTATCGCCTTGCGACAGCGTCATCTCCACGTCGGGATATTGCTGCCGGTATTGGCGGATCAGCGCCGTCACCACGCCGTTGAATGATGCGGATTCGGTGAAGCCCAACGTCAGTTCTCCCACCTCGCCGCGCGCGGCGCGCTGCGCCGTCTGCACGGCGGCTTGCGCGCGGTGCAGGATGTCTTGCGCGCAGGCAAGGAAGGCCCGGCCCGCGTCGTTCAGCATGACCCCGCGGCCCGTGCGGTCGAACAGCGGCGTGCCGACTTCCTGCTCCAACTGACGGATCTGCTGGCTGAGCGGGGGCTGCGCCATGCCCAGCAGTTCCGCCGCGCGCGTGAAGTGCTGGGCCTCGGCCGTTACGACGAAATAGCGCAAATGACGCAGTTCCATATCCATACCTGAAAAGTACTGATTATCAATTTTCCATATATTGGACATTCTATTGCAGCGGGCCGATGATGCAGGCATCGATTCATTGCCCTCAAGGAACCCGCATGAACACGCCCATCAAACCCAGCACCCTGTTGCGCCAGCATCTGGCCCAAGACATCGTCGTGGCGCCCGGCGCCTATGACGGCATGTCGGCCCGTCTGGTGGCCGCTGCGGGCTTCAATGCCGTGTACGCCAGCGGCGGCGCCATTGCGCGCGCGGCGGGCTATCCGGACATCGGGCTGCTGAGCTTTACCGAAGTGATGGACCGGGTGGAAAAGATCGTCGACGCCAGCGGCCTGCCGGTGGTGGCGGATGCCGACACGGGCTTCGGCGGATCGGCCAACGTGGAGCGCACCGTGCGCATCATGGAGCGCGCGGGCGTGGCGGCCTTCCATATCGAAGACCAGTCCTTTCCCAAGCGGTGCGGCCACCTGGACGACAAGAGCCTGGTGGACGCCGACGAAATGTGCCGCAAGGTGCACATTGCGCGCCAGACGCTTTCGGATGCCGATGCGTTGGTCATCGCGCGCACGGACGCGATCGCGGTCGAAGGCTTTGACGCCGCGATCGCGCGCGCGGAACGCTATGTGAAGGCGGGCGCCGACATGGTTTTCGTTGAGGCGCCCGAAACGCTGGCGCAGATACGGGCCATCGCCGAACGCCTGCCGGGACTAAAGCTGATCAACATGTTCTACGGCGGCAAGACGCCGCTGGTGCCATTGCCCGACCTGGCGGCGATGGGTTATCGCCTGGCCATCATTCCGTCGGACCTGCAACGCGCCGCCATCCACGCCATGCAGGCCACGCTGGCGGCCATCCGGCAGACCGGCGACAGCAGCGCGCTGGCCGACCGCCTGACAAGTTTCAAGGAGCGCGAAGCCATCGTGCAGACGCAGCGCTATCTGGCGTTGGACGCGCAATAAGCGTCCAACGCCTCGACCCTAGCGGCGGCAGCGCGCCGGCAGGGACAGCGGCCACAGGCGCTGGCCGGCGCTGCCGTACAGCGCGCGCATGCCGCACACCATCTCGACGCGGGCCAGCGCATTGCCGGCAGGGTCGATGATCTTCGACAGATCCATCGTGGACACCACGGCGCGCTTCCCGGCGAAAGGCGTGACCGCACTGTAGGCGGTGGGAATGACGAATTTGCCTTGGCCATCCACGTAGCCGAAGTCCAGGTCGGTGCGCGCGGCCGCCAGGCCGTCGTGCAGGGCGCCCAGCGCGTCGAACGCCGGACCGCTCAATGCCCCCTTGGCGTCGACCGCGCGCACTGCCCGGGTAGATAGCAGCGTGACCGCGCGGCCGGCCGAGAACGCCGACGCCGTGCCTTCCACCTTCATGCGCGGTTTGCCGTCCGGCCCGGTGTATTCGGTCATGGGCTTGCCGTTCGCGACGTAATGCCGAAGCAGCCAGTCCGAGCCTTGCGGCCAGCGCCATTCGCCGTCCGGCAGGGTCGAGACGGTCTTGCCCGTGGCGTCGATCAATCGCGTCCCGGTGGCGTCGGTGGACAGCGCGCGCGCAGGCGTGCCCTGGAAGATCGATCCGACAGCCGCCGTGGGGGGAATCTGCCATGCGCCCTGTGCGTTCAGATAGCCATAGCGCACGGCGCGGCGGATCTCCAGCCAGTCGCCAACGCGAGCGTAGGTGGCGTCTTGCAGGTCCAGCGCGCTGCTGCCGTCGGCCGACACGATCCAGCGGTTCTGCTCGCCGTCTGCCGAAATGGTTCCGCCCGCTGCCGCGGTTACCTGCAGGTGCGGCTGGAACGACGTCAGCGCGCGGCCCTGGTCGTTGAACACGGCCGCGGCGCGTTCATAGTCTTCTGCCTGCCCGCCGGCCTGCCATACCTTCCACAGCTTGTCGTTGATGCGGGCGACGCCGTGATGCGCCGCCGGCACCACCCAGCGTCCCTGCAGATCGATCACGCCCACGCGGTCCGCGCCCAGCGAGGCCACGGCCTGGCCGTTCTGGAAGTGGCCGATCTGGTGGAAAGCGGGGGCGGCCAGTTCCTTGCCGGCCACGAAATCGTACAGACCCCATCGCGCGTCTTCGCTGGCCGTCTTCAAGAACCGGACCACGCCGGGCGCGACGATGTCGGTCTGGAAGACATCGGGCAGGTCGTAAGTCTTGCCTTCGCGGTCGATCATGCGGTTGACGCCGGCGGCGTAGGTCAGCGCATAGCCGTGGCGGAATGTGCCGATATGCTGCTGCGGCGGCAGTGGCAACGGCTTGCCGTTGGCGTCCAGCAGTTGCAGGCCGCGTTCGGTCTCGGCCGCGTAGCGCAGTTGTTCGGGCTTCAGCGCGTTCGGGCCGTCCTGGTATTCCGGGTCGTCGACCCGGCGCTCATCGGAATCGTCCAGCGCAATCAGGTCCGTCCACCACGGATCGGTGACCCAGCTGCCGTCGGCCAGAATCAGGCCGGCGCCTGTCATGCCGCATTGGCAATGCCCCTGGCCCAATATGCCCAGCGGCGCGCCCGGGATGTTCAACGGCGGCGCCTTCAGTTCCATGCTCTGCGTCGCTTCCACCGCTTCGGGCTTGAGCAGTACGCGGCCGTCGGCATCCAGGACGTTCAGCAACCCGCCTTCCTGCTTCCGGATCCACAGCCGGCCATGGCGCAGCTCCATCGGTCCTGCCTGTGGCAACCAGGCAGGCGCGGTGTCGCCGCCTAGCCAGACGCCCTTGGGCGTCAGCACGCCGGCGGGCGCGCCCGTCTGGTCAGCGAATATCACGAAGCCTTCTTCGTTCTGGGTCGGCGTCGACGCGCCGCTCAGTTTGATCGGTGCGGGCTGCCCCGGCACCAGCGCCATGAGCGTTTCCCCCACGGGGTAGACGAGGGTGTCCTGGAAACGCTGGGACTCCTGGGCTTCGTCCGGCTTCATCGTCGTGACGACCGCGCCAGCGGCATCCAGCACGGCATAGCCCTTGCGGCCATCCAGTTCGGCGCTCCAGAACGCCTTGCCCACCGGCTGCAGGCTGTTGTAATGCTGGTCCGCGCCGGTCACCTTGCCGTCCGTGCCGATCAGCACGGCGCCGTCGCGGCTATAGGCCACGGCCGGGCGGCTGTCGTGCTGCGTCAGGATGTCTTCGTAGGCCGGTTCGACCACCCAGTTCCAATCGCCGTCCACCACGCCGTAGCGGTGTTCGTCATTGATGGCGATGTACAGACCCTGGCCATAGGACTGCGTGATGGTGATGCCGGGCTTGGCGAAACGGCGTTCGCCATTGATGCCGCGGTATTCCTGCTTGTATTGCACCGCGGCCCGGGCCGGCACGCCATCGGCCAGGAACAGGTTCTGGATGCCCGTGTCCAGGGGTTCGCCCACGGGTTGCCCCTGGCGGTCGATCAATTGCTGGCGTCCGTCCAGCATGGCCACGGCCAGGCCGATCTCGGCGTAGTCCTGGACGCTGTCAAAACGCGGCGGCACGGCCATGCGCCCGCGCGTGTCGATAAAGCCCCATTTTCCCTTCCATTGCACGGCAGCCAGGCCGTGGCGGAAGTCGCGCACATCCTCGAATAGCGGCCGGATCGCCAGCCGGCCGTTCGAGTCCAGGAACCCCCAGGCGTGGCGGCGCAGCGACTGGTCCATGGGGACGCGGTTAATGTTTTCCAGGGCCGAGGGCAGCAACACCGCGGCGCGTCCGTCCGACAGCGCGCGGATGCAGCCGTTGGTGAAGGGACTGCTGTTGGAGATGTCGTCGGCGTTGGTGTCGGTGCGGTAGCTGCCTTCTTCCAGGCAATACAGATGGCCGCTTTGCGCATGCGCGGACAGGGATGCGCCCAGCGCGGCAATCGCGCAGGCGAGTCGGGTGGTGCGGATCACGCGTGACGTCATGGTTATTCTGCTTTGGCGTTGTCGAGGACGGGGGGAGGCACTTGCGTGGCTTCGGGGCAGGTCAGCGCCTCTTTCGGCCACGTGAGGTTTTCCTCCGCGTCGAAGATCACCACTGTGTCGCACAGCACGCCGAACAGGGCGGTCATTTTGCCGTGGGTGTCGATGAATTCGACCCCACCGTCCCGAAGGACCATCGCGCGCCCGTCATGGAAATCGTCGGCCCACTTGAACGCGGGCGGAATCGCGTAGCGCCCGGTCAAGTCGATGAATCCATACAGCTTGCCGGTGCGCTCCAGGCGGCGCGCGCGGGCCAGGCCGTCTTTCATCGGGCCGAGTTGGGAGAAGTGCGCGCCGACGACGCGCTTGCCGTCCGCGTTCACGAAACCCGAGCGGCCGCTTTCGTCGCTGTAGGGCGCCACGCCTTCGCTGGCGCCGTTGTACTCGACCGAATAGCGGCCGGGGAAACGCGTGATTTCCCGGCCTTGCAGGTCAGTCATGATGGCGCTGGATTCCGAAGCGTCGGTGAACAGCAGGCGTTGCATCGACGCTAGCGGAAAGCCGTCTCCGCGTTTTTCCAGCACCGTCTTGCCGCTTTGGTCGATCAGGCGGTATCCGGTGCCCAGGTTGACCCGTGCAAGGCCTTCCGGCTGCACGAAGAAGGGATTGAATTCGCCATACAGGGCGGGCACGGCGAAATTGCCCCGGGCGTCGATTGCGCCTTCGCGTTCGTCGTTGCGCATGATGACCCAGTCGCCGTACTGCTCCCGGCTTTCCGGCTTACCTTGCGACAGGCGGGTTGCGTGGCCCTGCGCGTCGAACAGCACGGGGCTGCCGTCCGCCAGTTCGCCGATATAGCGTCCGTCCTTGATCTTGGCGGGCTTGCCATAGACGGTGGCGCTGGCCTTGCCGGTGCGAAGATTGACCAGACGGTACGGGCTGTCCGCGTAGCGGTTGGCGGTGTCCTTGGCGTCGGGGTCGTCCACCAGCATGAAGCCGTCGCCCAGGTATTCCATCTTGTAGGCGCTCTCGTGCGTGGGGCGCACGACCCACTGGCCGTCGCGGTTGACGACGCCCCAGTGGTCCTTGTCCTGGACGCGGGCCCAGTCGTCTTCGAATTCCTCGATGTGTTCGTAGACGGGTTTCAGCGCCGGCGCGCCCCGGCGGATGTTCCAGATGCCCCAGCGGCGTGCGCGGTTCTCGTCCGGCGCGCGGTAAAGCAGCAGGTCGCCGTCAAGGTGCGTGGCGTCGGCCGCGACGTCGGCGGGAATGGGCACCGTCTTGCCGCGCGCGTCGATCAGCAAGGCGTCGTCGCGGGACATGTTCGACGTGCGGGCCCAGGTATAGGCGCCGCTGAACTTGCGGATGCCGCTGTACTTGGGCGGCACGGCCCAGGCGCCTTTGCCGTCGATGGCGCCGAACTTGCCGCCGGAGGTGCGCACGACCAGCGGCATCGTTGCGTCATAGGCGTCGATGGCCTCCCATTCCGGGTTCGAGACCACCGTGCCCGACGCCGTCAGGATCGACGGCGGCTGCTGGTAGTCGCCGGTTCGCAGCAACGCCAGCGGCATGCCCGCCGCGGCCCCGCTGCGCCCGGCGGTCTTGCCCGGGGAAAAGGCGGTGATCTCGTAGGCGCGCAATCGCGCGACGGTGTCGGCGTCCAGCAGCGGTTTGCCGTCCTCGGCGTAGATCTGGATCAGGGCTTCGACGCCCGGCGCGGCCATGGACGTCGTCTGACTGTCGCCGTCTGCCAGAACGGCGGATACCGTCACGTCGGTGGCCGCCGCGGTATCGGCATTCGGGTCGGACGCGGCCTGCGCGCTGTCCGCGGCCGTCGGCGGGGCCGCGACGTCCGTCATGACGGTCGCGGCGGTATCGGCCGCCGCCGCCGCGGGAACCGCATCCGCGGGGGCTCCGGCGTCGCCGGCAATGCCTGCGGCGTCGACGGCCTCGCCGGGATCGGCCTCGGCCGGCGTTCCTTCCTTCGCGGCATCCATCAGGCCGGTCGCGCGGGTGGCGTCATCGGCCGCGCCGGCGTCCGCCGCGCCCGGCGACGACGCCCGCACGCCGTAGACCCAGGCCCGCCCCTGATTGATCTCGACGCGGCCATGGTCCAGCGCCAACTGCTCCAGCGTGCCGGCCGGGCTGATCAACAGCGTCATCGAGACATCCGGCAGGTAACGCCAACCATCGCGCTCCTGCAAGCCGACGTAGGCATTCGAGAAGGTGTGCAGCGTCTGGAGTTTGGCGTCCAATAGCGCCGCCTTGCCGTCTTCGGGCGTCACCAGCCACAGGCCGGCCGCCACCCGCTGCACGCGTTCGTAGCGTGCGGGCGACAGCGCAGCACCGCGCGGATCCACGAATTGCCATTTTTCATCGCGGCGCACGGCCAGCACGCCGCCGTCGCGAATCGGCGCGGCCTGCGAGCGCAGCACGTCCGGCGACAGTGCCCAGCGGCCGTTGTCATCCAACAGGCCCCACCAGCCGTTGTAGCGGGATTCGCGCAACTGGGCTGGCAGATAGCCCTCGGTGGGGGCGGCCAGCGCCATCACGCCTGCGGGCAACGAGGCGGCCTTGCCCGTGGCGATATTAAAGAGACGCGGCGGCGTAGGCACTTCGATCGACGCCAATTTCTGTCCGGGCCGGAAACCCCACGTGCGCGTGCCCAGCTCGAAGGTCTTGATGACCTTGCCCTGACGATCGATCAGCACGTCGCGTTCGTCTTCTTCGGCCAAGGCCGTGCCTTCGGCATTGAATCCCGACGCGCTGCCGAAGCGTGGCTTGATGACCCACTGGCCCCGGGTGTCGATGTAGCCCCAAAGACCGTCCTGGCTCACCGCGGCCAGGCCATTCTGGAACGGAGAGGCCTCGGCGTAGGCGGGGGTGATCGCCATGCGTCCTTGCTTGTCGAGGTAGCCCCAGACGCCCGCCGGGTCGTCGGCCGAGCCGGTCAGCACGGCCGCCAGGCCTTCGCTGTAGGCCTGATGGCAGTACGTGTCGGAGCCCTGGCCGTAGTAGCTGGCGGTGCACCGGTTGATCCACGAATCGGCGTGCGCCGGGCTGGCCAGGCTGGGCAGGGCAAACGCCAAGGCCAGCGTCAGGGGCTTGATCGCGGCCCTCATTGCAGGAGGGCGCGGGGCAGGCCCGCGGGAAGGAATGCGCCAAGCCGGACGTGCCACATGTCAGCTGCCTGTCAAAAATTGGGAGAGGCAGCACTGTAACCAGCAGTAGCAAACAATAAAGCGGCAAATGTAACGATTAAGAAGAAAACGTTAATGCGCCATCACGTACCGCAGCCTGAAGACCACCGTGTCTCCCGGCTGCGGTCCACGCCGGGCAAGGGCTCGGTGTTCTCGGTCCATGCGCCCGCGTCGATCCCGCCGGGTCACATTCCCCCCGTGCATGTCGCGGACAAAAAATAATCGGTTGAAGTCCCGGCTTGGCGCTTCTGTAATGGATGCCACGCGCCTTTGACGCCAGTGCGCCGCGCCAGACAGGAGAGAGCACCATGCCGTCCCCGTTTGCCAGGTCTTACCCCGATGCCTCGCGGCTGTGGCTGCTGGTGTTGGCCGGCGGCATCGTCATGGGCCTGGCCCTGGGCGTGCGCCATGTACAGGGTCTGTTCCTGCTGCCGGTCTCGATGGACCGGGGCTGGAGCCGTGAAACCTTCGCCATGGCGATGGCGGTGCAGAATCTTACCTGGGGCATCGCCCAGCCCTTCACCGGCATGATTGCCGACCGCTACGGATCGGCCAAGGTCATTGGCGGGGGGCTGGTGTTCTACGCGCTGGGCCTGGTCGGCATGGCGCACGCGGCGACGCCTGTCGCCTTCCTGCTGACGGCGGGCGTGTGCATTGGCATCGCGCTATCCGGCTCCGCGTTCGCCGTCATCTATGGGGCGCTGAGCCGGCTGGTGCCGCCCGAACGCCGGGGCTGGGCGCTGGGTGTGGCGGGCGCCGTCGGCGGATTGGGCCAGTTCATCTTGGTGCCAGCCGCGCAATGGCTGATCGGTGGCGGCGGATGGGTCAGCGCCCTGCTGGTGTTCGCGGTGCTGCTGGCTATCGTCCTGCCCTTGGCCTGGCCGTTGCGTGAACCGGCCCGCGCCGCGCACGACCCGGCCGCGCCGGACGCCGGCCTGTCCCTGCGCGCATCGATCCGCGAAGCGTTCGCCCAGCCGGGTTTCTGGCTATTGAACCTGGGGTTTCTGGCTTGCGGCTTCCAGCTGGCGTTCATTGGCACACACTTGCCCGCGTACCTGATGGACAAGGGCCTGCGCGCGTCCGACGCGGTGGGCGCGCTGGCAATCATCGCGCTGACCAATGTGATGGGCACGTATGCCTGCGGCATCCTGGGGGCGCGGCATCGCCGCAAGTACCTGCTGGCCGGCATCTATCTGGTGCGCACCGCGGCCATCGCGCTGTTCCTGTTGCTGCCCCTGTCTTCCTGGACGGTCTATGCCTTCGCGGCCGTCATGGGTTTCATCTGGCTCGGCACGGTGCCACTGACCAACGGGCTGATCGCGCAGGTGTTCGGCGTGCGGTACCTGACCACGCTGTTCGGCTTCGTGTTCTTTGGCCACCAGCTGGGGTCGTTCCTGGGCGTGTGGCTGGGTGGCATCGTGTTCGAGGCTACCCGGTCCTATGACCTGATCTGGTTGATCGCGATGGCGCTGGGTGTCTTGTCGGCCATGTTGCATTGGCCGATCGATGACCGCGAAATCACGCGGAGGCAGACCGCCAGCGCGCCCGGCTGACGCTACAGCGGCCGGTGCTGCGTGCCCGCGCCCATGGTGATGTGCAGCATGCGACAGGGCTCGATCACCTTCACCGTGTGCCAGACGCCTTTCGGGATCACGTAGGCGTCGCCGCCCAGCATCTTCACTGCCTGGATGCCTGTCGGCCATTCCAGATGCAGCTCGGCCGCGCCCGACATCAGGCGCACGACTTCGTCCGCTTCAGGGTGCATCTCCCATTGCGGCCAGTCGGCGGCGAAGGTGTATTCCGACACCAGCCAGCCGCGGCCGTAGCGGTCCAGTTCCTCGGGCGTCTGCGACCAGAACGCATCCCCGCCGTTGACGGTGGAAGCCGCGCCGGAGGCGTCCAGCAAGACATAATGCGACGACAGATCGGTAGCCATTTTGCGCATCCTCGGGTGGGGAGTCGTGCTGTCATAGTAACGAGGCGAACCGGATTCGTCCCAGGCGCGCGCGCCGGTTCCAGCGTGGCGCCGCGAAGCGATATCATGTCCCCCATCAGCAACCATAACGGGAAAGGCGATGAGCCAGGGGTTCGATGGGGTCAGGCCCGCGTCCGAATCGTCCATCGAGATCGGCTTCTTCTATGACGGCCGGCACTGCGTTGAACGCATCCGCGTCAAGCCCACCGCCGCCAACCTGAAACGCGCCGCCGACCGCCGGGCAGCCATTTTGGAAGCCATCGCGCGCGGCGATTTCGATTACGACGCCGAGTTTCCCAAGCGCGGCACGCTTCCGAAGCCATCACAGGGTTCCGCATGACAAGCCACACGCAACTGATCGTCAACGACCTTACGCCGCAGGCCTTTTCGGCTTACGGCTGGATGCTGGGCAAGCCCATGCCGGACGGCAATGGCGTGCCGCTGTTTTCCAATCCGGCCACGGATTTCTGGCAGGAACACGTGTTCAACACGGGCGCGGGCGGCGACGCCGAACTGCTGTGGGTCAACTACCGCAGCCCGTCCGTGGAAATCGCCAGTCTGGAAAAGCACCTGCTGACGCAACAGGCCATCGTGCCGCTGACGGGCCAGATCATCCAGGTGGTTGCAAAGAGCGCCGCCGACGGCAGCCCGGATCTCACCACGCTGGCCGCGTTTCGCGTGCCGCAGGGGCAGGGCGTCTGCATGCGGCCGGGTTGCTGGCATGCGACCCGTGTCGTCGAGCACGAAGTTACTTGCCTGATGTTGACGCGCAGGTCCACGACGGTGGACCTGATCCAGCATCTGACCACCGAGGCGCGCGCCACGGAAAGCGCCATCGTGGAGATTCCCCTCCATCAGCTGGAAAGCCTGGCCGAAATGACGCCGGAAACCGCCATGCAATAAGCGCGGCCAGGCGCGCGGCGCAATTCCCGCTTCATTCCGCGATGGTTATTCCGCGACGGTCATTCCGCCTTGCGGCACGCTGCGCCCAGGCGCTTGAACAGCGGCCATTTGTTGCGGTAGCCGTCCGTCCAGCACATGGCGGTAAACGCTGCCAGGGGTTCGTCCACCGCATGCACCACGATCTGCGCCGCCGCCGCATCGTCCTTCGGGCAGAAGGGCTGGCCGGGAGTCGGGTACAGCGCACCTTCCCACACGGCGCTGTCGCAGTGTTCGCAGAAATTGGTCCACTGGCCGTTGCGCTCCGGGTTCTGCCGCACGGTGGGGGCCAGTGCGCGCAGCGTGCGTGCGACGGGGTCCGACAAGATGCCAACCTGCGACAGCAGCGCGGGCCCCTCGATGTGCTGCCATTGCGCAGGGCTGAATAGCCATTGGTGGAACGCGCCAGGGTCCAGCCCAGTGCTGTCCCCCTCGGCGTCCAGGTCAAGGTCGCCTTCCGTGCTCTCGTGGTCGGGCGGCACGGCCAGCGCGAACACGGGCGTGGATTCTCCGCATTGGGAGCAGCGGCACGAAGCCTGCAGCACGTAGTACGACGGTGCTCGCAGGTTTGCGCCCAGTTCGTCGCCGTCCTTCTCTTGATTCAGTATGCCCATGCCTGTTGTGTTGTTCCTGTGCGAACCCGTGCTGAACTTGCTGCACCGGTCCTTTTTCATCAACGGGAAATATGCCAGAATCGTTTTCCGGATTTCCTGCTTAGCCCGCGACGCTGCCGCCACCAGGGCGTTGCCAACATCAGCCACGTGTTGGAGCCACCATGCGCGACCGCCAGAGTAGCACTGGATTTTCCTCCGCCTTGCGTGGCAAGCCCGCGCGGTGGTTCACGGCGGCGCTGCTGGCAGGCGGTCTGGCCGGGTGTAGCTTCACGTCGCCGGACGAGGCAACCGGGTCGCAATCGGTGGGCATCCAGGGCGTGACGGGCCAGCAGGCGCGCAGCATCGCCCGCGAGGCCTATCTGTACGGCACGCCCATGGTCGCCAGTTACCAGACCATGTACGCGTTCAGCATCGACAAGAACAACCCGCAATACAAGGGGCCGTTCAATACAGTGAACAGTATTTCGCGCGTCTTCACGCCCGAAGACACGGCATTCGTCACGCCGAACGCCGATACGCCTTATTCGTTCGCCATCCTGGACCTGCGCGCCGAACCCGTCGTCATTTCCGTGCCCCCCATGGAAAAGCGCCGTTACTTCGTCCTGCAATTGATGGACCTGTACACGTACAACTTTGCCTACATCGGCAGCCGCACCACCGGCAACGGCGGCGGCAACTTCCTGATCGCCGGCCCGCGTTGGAAAGGCAGCGTGCCCAAGGGCATCACCAAGGTGATCAAGTCGGAAACCGAACTGGTCAACATGGTGGGCCGGACCCAGTTGTTCAACCCGGCAGACCTTGAGAACGTCAAACGCATCCAGGCGCGCTACAAGATCCAGCCCTTGTCGGCCTTCGCCAAGCGGCCTGCGCCACCCGCGCCGCCTGCGGTGGATTGGATCCCGCCGGTGCCTCCCGGCGAAATGCGCTCGTCGCTCGAGTTCTACAACCAACTGGCTTTCTTGCTGCAATTCGCGCCTACGCACCCCACCGAGAAATGGCTGCGTGAACGTTTCGCCAGCATTGGCTTGAAGCCTGGGCAGCCCTTCAAAACCGAGGGCATGAACCCTGCATTGCGCCGCGCGCTGCAAGAAGGCATGCATTCGGCGCAGAACGACATCGACAAGAACCGCGCGGCGCTTGCCGGCAAGACCGACACGCTGTTCGGCGACCGCAACACGCTGAAGAACGACTATCTGTCGCGCGCCACCGGCACGCAGGTCGGCATTGGCGCCAACAGCCGCGATGAAGCGCTGTATCCGGTGCTGGAAAAGGACAGCCGCGGCCAGGAGCTGGATGGTCAGTACGCCTACAAGGTGCGTTTCGCGCCGCGCAGCCTGCCGCCGGTCAACGCGTTCTGGTCCATGACCATGTACGGGTTGCCCTCGCAGTTGCTGGTCTCGAATCCCATCAATCGCTACTTGATCAACTCGCCCATGCTGTCGTCCCTGAAGAAGGACGCAGACGGGGGCTTGACGATCTACATCCAGGCAAAATCGCCAGGCAAGGGCAAGGAATCCAACTGGCTGCCCGCGCCGCAAGGCCCGTTCATGGTGACGATGCGCTACTACTGGCCGAAGCCGGCCTTGCTGGAAGGCAAGTGGGAATCGCCGGGAATAGAGCGGGTGGCGCAATAGGCACATCGGCGCGCATCGCCTGGATTGGGACGCCGAAGACCGGCCGGGCCAAGGCCGGCCGCTTGTCCCATCGGGAGGGTTCAGGGGCATGAAGCGCAACTTCAATATCCATGATCTGCGTATCTTCTATACGGTCGTCATGACCGGATCGACGCGCCAGGCGGCGCAAGTGATGAACCTGACGCAACCGGCGATCAGCCATGCAGTCTCGCGCCTGGAAGCCGCCACGGGCGTGCAGCTGTTCGACCGTTCGCACAAGACCTTGCGGCCCACCGAGGCGGGGAAGTACCTGTACACCGAGGCCAAGTTCGTGCTGGACGAACTGGTGCGCATCGACGAAGCGCTGCACAGCATCGAGCAGTTCGGCGGCCGTGGCTTGCGCATCGCGTCGTCGCCGGCGCTGGCGCTGAGCTATGCGCCCGAGGCCGTGAAGCGCTACCTGGACGAACACGGCAAGCGGCCGTTCTCGGTCGACGTGGAGTCGTCGGTGCAGCTGATCAGCGCGGTGGAGACCATGCGCGCGGATTTCGGCCTGGGCGCGGTCGGGGGCGACAGCCCGCGCCTGAACTTCACGCCGTTCCTGCGCACCGATGTCATGGCCATCGCGCATCGCGAACATCCATTGGCCAGACGCGGCGTGGTGGCCGTGGCGGATATCGCGCCTGACACCTTCGTGAAGCCGCTTTGGTCCGACTACGTGGTGGCGCAGGGCGATACCGGCGATTCCGCGCAGCTGGAATTCGGCATGCAGGCGCATATGACGCTGGTGCCGGGAACCGTCCGTGCCGTGAAGGGCATCAGCTTGGTCAACGCGTTGTCGGCGTCCGACATCGCGTCGGTCTACCCCGACCTGGTGGCGCTGCCGCTGGCCTCGCGGCAGTGGTTCGAATTCGTGTTGATCACGCGTCGGGACGCACAGAACCACGAGCTGACCGGCCGGCTATTGGGAGCGCTGCACGCCACGGCGCAAGCGCGGCGCACAGGCGTCTATGCGGATACGATTCAGCTCATCACCTAGTGCGCTTCAGTCGGCCGGCGGTTGCCAGGGCAGGGACTGCAGGTCGCCGTCGATGCTGATGGCCTGCCCACTGACCATCGCGCCGTAAGGGCTCGCCAGGAACAGCGCCATGTTCGCGATATCGGCGGCGCGCACGAACTGATGCAGACTGACGCCGGCCAGCTCCAGCTTGGTTTCTTCCTCTACCGTCAGCCCCATGTTGTGGGCGCGGGCGGCGATTACCCGGTCGATGCGCGGGCCCGCCACCAGGCCGGGCAACAGCGCATTCACGCGGATGCCATACCCGCCCAGCTCCACCGCCAAAGAACGCGTCAGCCCGATCACGCCCCATTTCGACGCGGTGTACGGCGTGCGCATCGGAATGCCCATGCGGCCGGCAACGGAACTGATGTTGATGATGGCGCCGCCGCCGGACTGGCGCAGGGCAGGCACCGCGTGGCGCACGGTGTGGAATTGCGAGGCCAGGTTGATGTCCAGCGTGGCGCTCAGGTCGTCGGGCTGGATATCGGTGATGCGGGCGGTAGGGCCGGCAATGCCGGCGTTGTTCACCAGTACGTCCAGCCCGCCCAGGTGCGCTAGCGCGGTCTCCATGTAGCGGTCGACGTCTTCGCGGCGGCTGACGTCGGCGTGGCTGGCGGCGTGGCGGCTGGCCGCCGCGGCGTTCTTGTCCACGTCGCACAGGTGGACGCGGGCGCCGCGGTCGGCGAAGGCATCGGCCAGGGCCGCGCCGATGCCGCCTGCGCCGGCGGTGATGATGACGCGGCGGCCGCTCAGGTCCACCGGCAGGACGGTCGAATCATGCGGGGTCATTGCGCTATTCCAGAAGTGGGTGGGATCAGGGTTTCATCAGGCGGCAGGTGGATTCCTGCGGCGACGTGTAGATCTGGTCGCCGGGAATCTGCGCGATCAGCTTGTAGTAGTCCCAGGGCCCCTTGGATTCGGACGGCTTCTTCACCTGCATCAGGTACATGTCGTGCACCATCAAGCCGTCGGCGCGGATGCGGCCGTCCTTGGCGAAGAAGTCGTTCACCGGGTTGGCCTTGAGCCATTTCATGATGGCGTCGCCATCCGTGGTGTTGGTGGCCTGCACCGCCTTCAGGTAGGTGGTCGTCACCGAATAATCGCCGGCCTGCAGCATCGACGGCTTCTTCTTCATGCGTTCCTCGAAACGCGCTGCCCATTTGCGCGAGGCGTCGTCCTGGTCCCAATACCACGCCGTGGTCAGGTACATATCCTGCGCGGCGGCCAGGCCCAGCGCGTGGATATCGGTGATCAGCACCAGCAGGCCGGCGATCTTCATCCCGGGCGTCAATCCGAATTCCGCGGCCGCCTTGACGGCATTGCTGGTGTCGTTGGCGGAATTCGCCAGCCCCAGCACCGTGGCGCCCGACGCTTGCGCCTGCAAGATGAACGACGAGAAATCGGCCGTGTTCAACGGATGCCGCACGCGGCCCTTCACCTGGCCGCCATCGGCCTGAACGACCGCCGACGCGTCGCGCTCCAACGCGTGGCCGAACGCGTGATCCACGGTCAGGAAGTACCAGTCTTTATTGCCGGCCTTCAACATGGCCCGCGCCGTGCCGCGAGACAGCGACACGGTGTCGTACACGTAGTGCACCGTGTAGGGTGTGCATTGCGCGTTGGTCAGCTCGGACGCGCCGGCGCTGACCACGAAGAACGGCGCCTTCTTTTCTTCAGCCACCTTCGCCATCGCCAGCGCCGCCGCGGAATTGGCGCCCGCAATCAGCATGTCCACGCCTTTCTGGTCCAGCCATTCCCGCGCCCGCGACGACGCGATGTCGGCGCGGTTCTGGTGGTCGGCCACCAGCACTTCGATCTTCTTGCCCGCCACCGCGCCGCCCATGTCCGCCACCGCCATCTTGATGGCTTCGGCGCCGCCAGGGCCGTCCGCATCGGCGGACAAGCCCGACATGTCGGTGATGAAGCCGATGCGGATCACGCCGTCATCGGCGCTGGCCGCGCCGCCCAGGCTGAGCAATACGGCGGCTGCGGCCGCATTCAAGGTCTTCTTCATGGTGTTGTCTCCCCGCGTGGGTTGTTGTGTTATTTCCGGCGCCGCGTCAGAACGAGACGTTGTTCCGGCCTTTCAGTTGCAGAATCTCGCGCGCGTCGTCCGGCGTGGCGATGGTCAGCGACAGGTCTTCAAGAATGCGGCGGATGCGCCGCACCTGATCCGCGTTCGAATGCGCCAGTTCTCCGGGGCCGTCCCACAGCGAATCCTCCAGGCCCACGCGCACATAACCGCCCATCGTCGCGGCCTGGGTGGCCAGCGGCGTCTGCTTGCGTCCGGCGGCCAGCACCGACCAGCGGTAAGCGTCGCCGAACAGGCGGTCAGCCGTGCGACGCATCATCATCACGTCTTCCGGGTGCGTGCCGATGCCGCCGCGGATGCCGAACACGGACTGGATCAAAAAGGGTGGCTTCAGCAGACCCTTGTCGACGAAATGCGCCGCCGTGTACAAATGCCCGATGTCGTAGCACTCGATTTCGAAGCGCGTGCCGTTGTCGCTGCAAGCCGTCAGGATGTGCTCGATGTCCTTGAACGTGTTCTTGAAGACCAGGTCGTTGCTGCCTTCCAGGTACGGGCGTTCCCAGTCGTGCTTGAAGTCCTTGAAGCGCTCCAGCAATTCATACATGCCGAAGTTCATTGACCCCATGTTCAACGAGGCGACCTCCGGCTTGAACGTTGTGGCGGGCAGCATGCGTTCGCTGACCGGCAGCACGGGCGACCCGCCGGTGGTGATGTTGATGACCACGTCGCTGGCGGCCTTGATGCGCGGCAGGAATTGCGCGTAAAGCGCGGGGTCCTGCGTGGGCCTGCCGGTATCCGGATCGCGTGCGTGCAGATGCACGATCGCTGCGCCGGCCTCGGCCGCTTCCAGCGCCGACTGCGTGATCTGCTCGGGCGTCACGGGCAGATACGGCGACATCGACGGCGTGTGCACCGAACCGGTAATGGCGCAGGTGATGATCACATTGTTCTTGGGCTTTTTCATGCGGCTCATTCTGTCGCACGGTCCTGGCCTTGTCACCTGAACAGAAATTATCAACTGATAGGCTTTACGGTGCTGCGGCGCAACGTGAACGCCGGGCGTTGCCGGCTCGCGTAAAAAAGCCGCCGCCCGGGCGGGCGACGGCTCTACGGGAAAACACCATCAAGTCTGGTCTTTGGTCGGCGACTTCGGGCCGTTCGTCTTGACCGATTCGATGCCCTTGTCCCGCGCTTGCGCGGTCGAGTACATCTCGCTGCGCCCGACCGATTCGCCATTCGCCGCCACCAGCGTGAAGTAGTGCGAGCCGTCTTTTGCCGTCTTGTGCATATAGCGCGCATCGTCGGCCGAGTACTTCTGCACGGCGGCGACGCCGCCCTCGGCCGAGGCCTTGGTCGTGTATGGCTCGCTGGTCAGGATCACCTCGTGATTCCCCGCGTGCAGATTGAACATGAACTGCGTCCCGCTACGCTTCAGTACAAAGTAACCGCTCATCGTCGTCTCCATTCTTGTTGAAGGGGTAACGCCTGGGCAACTTGCAGAACGCCGGGTGGCGTGCGCCGAGAATACTTGATGCGCGCGATTTTGGGATAGCGGGCTGAAATACAATCGACGGCTATGCCCGACAGCCCGATTCTTCGCCCGACTTCCCCCCAGACTCCCCGCAACGGATACGTCCTGGCGGTAGACCTGGGCGGCACCCGCTTTCGCGCGGCGCTGGTGGACGAAAACGGCGGTATCGCCCATTCCTGCGTGATGGATAGCCCCGCCGGGGCAGGCCGCCACCCCGGTTGGGACGAGATCGATGCCGACGCCTGGTGGCGCGGCCTGCAATCCCTGTCCGACGCCTTGGCCGCGCAGGCGGGCGCGGCGTTCGACACCGTGCAAGCTGTTGCCATCTGCGGCGTGACACGCACCCAGGTCTTTGTCGACGCGCAAGGCGCCGCCATCCGCCCGGCCATCACCTGGCGCGATACGCGCGCGGCCCCGGACGTGGCGGGATGGCTGGCTGCAATGCCGGCCGGGCATCCCGAAGGCCAGCAGATCAACGCTTTCCATCCCTGGGCGCGCGTGGCGTGGCTGCTGCACGCCGAGCCGCAGCATGCCGCGCGGGTGCGCGTCGTGCTGGAACCGAAGGACTACCTGAACTTCCGCCTGACGGGCAGGGCAGCCAGCGACACCGTTTCCATGGCGCGCCTGGCAGCGGCTGCTCGCGAACATGCGCAGGGGCCTGGCCTGCTGGCGGCCTTGGGCGCCGACCCCGCGTGGGTGCCACCCCTGCTGTCCCCCCTGGATGTCGTCGGCCCCGTCCAAGCCGGCTTGGGCGGCGCGCTGGCCCGTCTGGCGGGCCGCAGCGTCATCGCGTGCGCCAACGACACCTGGGCGGCGGTCGCAGGCTTGGGCGCGCTGCGCGAGGGCTACGCTTACAACATATCGGGCACGACCGAGGTCTTTGGCGCGGTGGGCGCCGAACCTGTCCAGGCGCAGGGCCTGATGACCGTGGATTGGGGCAACGGCACTCACCAGATTGGCGGCCCCGGCCAGAACGGCGCCGATACGGTGGCCTGGCTGCTGCCGCTGTTGGGCCGCCTGGGCGCAGAGGGGATGGCAGGCGTCGGCCCCGCCATGGACGCGTTGCTGGGCGCGCCCCGCGACCCGCAGCCGGCCCTGTTTCTGCCGTACCTGCAGGGCGAACGCGTGCCGTACTGGGATCCGAACCTGCGCGGCGCCTTCATCGGCTTGAACCGGCGCCATGGT
Source organism: Achromobacter sp. MYb9 (assembly GCF_002975275.1). Classification (GTDB taxonomy): domain Bacteria; phylum Pseudomonadota; class Gammaproteobacteria; order Burkholderiales; family Burkholderiaceae_B; genus Achromobacter. The sequence goes on from NZ_PCOQ01000031.1 coordinate 38,859, forward strand.
CCGGGCGACCTGGCCTGGGCCGTGCTGGAAGGCGTGGCCTTCCTGAACCGTACCGTCCTGGAACGCGCCGAGGCCGCCCTGGGCGCGCCGGTCGGAGAAATCCGCTTCGGCGGCGGCGCGGCGGCCAGCCCGCAGTGGTGCCAGGTCAAGGCCGACATCTGCGAGCGCGCCATTGTCGTGGGCCAGGCCGAACAGCCGGGTGTCGTGGGCGCTGCCGTCGCCGCCTGGACCGCGCTGGGCCGCTACGACGGCTTCGCTGCGGCGCAGGATGCCCTGGTGCGCACCGCGCACCGCTACGCGCCCCAAGCTCACCGCCGCGACGCCTACCGCCAGATGTACGCGCAATTCCGTGCAGCGGAAGCCGCGCTGATGCCGGTGTCGCATGATCTGGCCGCGATGCGCCTGCCGTAAAAACCCTAGGTACGGCGCGGCGACACGACCGTCCTGCGCCGCGCCGCCCGGGTATAAACTGCTACGCCATCAGGGCGTGAACGCCCGGCAGGTGGTGGATAACCCTTGCACTACAACGAATACCAACGCAGCAAGGGTTGAGTCGATGCGCGGCATCCTGGAAAAGTACGGCACGGCAATCGCGGGATTGATCCTGGTGGGCTTCTTCGCCATCGCCGCTCCAAATTTCGCGGCGCCCAACAATCTGCTGAACATTGCCAAGGAAACCAGCTTCCTGGCCATCATCGCCATCGGCTTCACGCTGGCGCTGGTGACCGCCGAACTGGACCTTTCGGTGGCCGATGTTGCCAGCCTGGCCGCCGTCGTCACTGGGGCTCTGGTACACACCGGTCAGCCCGTGCCGGTCGCCATCGCCGCGGGCTTGGGCATCGGTCTCGTCTGCGGCCTGGTCAACGGTATCGCCGTCACCCGCCTGCGCGTCCCGTCCCTGATCGCCACATTGGGCATGGCGGCCATGGCACGCGGCTTCGCCTTCATGTTGACCGACGGCGTGTCCTATGTGGGGCGCTGGCCTGCCGCGTTCACCGACCTGGCCCGCGCCAAGCCCTTCGGCATCCCCGCGCTGGTGCTGTGGATGCTGGGCGCGGTGCTGGTCGCTTATTTCCTGATCAAGTGGACTCGCACCGGCGCCCGCATGACGGCCACTGGCGAAGCGGGCGAATCCGCACGGCTGGCCGGCATCAACATCGGCACCATGAAGCGCATCGGCCTGGCCCTGTCCGGCCTCTGCGCCGGGCTGGCCGCCGTGCTGCTGACGTCCAGCCTGTCGTCCGCCGCGCCCAACATGGCCGGCGACTACTTCCTGTACGCCATTGCCGCCGTGTTGCTGGGCATGACCATGTTCAACCCCGGCCACGCCAACATCCCCGGCACCCTCGTCGCCGCATTGATCCTGAAAGTGCTGGGCAACGGCCTGGTACTGATGGGCGCGCCGTACTACGTGCAGGACATCGTGCTGGGCTTCATCATGATCGCGTCCGTCGCGGTGTCATCGGCCGTGCTGAAGAAAGCGGCCTTCAAATTCTGATTCGAAGGGGAAACCACCATGACCAAAACCTTGAAGCGCACGCTGCTGGCCAGCGCATTTGCCTTGCAGTCGCTGGCTGCCAGCGCCGCCTACGCGTTGGACGTGGGCATCGTCGCCTTTCAGATGTCGTCCGAAACGCATGCCCGCGTGGCCAATGCCGCGGCCGAGGCCGCTCGCGCCAAAGGCTGGACGGTCACGCAACTGAACGCCGAAGGGTCGCTGCCCAAGCTGGCCGAACAGCTGGACACCCTGGTCAACAAAAAGGTCGGCGCCATCGTCGTCGCCATGGGCAAGCCCGTGGAAACCGACGCCCAGTTGCAAGCCGCCAAAGAGAAGGGCATTCCCGTCGTGGGCGTGATGTCGGGCGCCAGCCCGCACATGCTGTTCGACGTCGAAGTCAACGAATACGCCACCGGCGCGCAATCCGTGCTGTATCTGCTGGGCAAGATGGGCTACCAGGGCAACATCCTGTCCGCCCGCTTCGACGGCAACTCGGGCACGCGCATCCGCGGCAAGATGCTGGATGCCGTCCTGACCGAAAACACGGCCGTCAAGGATCTGGCCAAATTCAGCATGGCCCGCACCCAAAGCTGGCGCGATGACGTGCGCAATGGCATGCAGGCGCTGTTCCTGCGCCACCAGGGCCAGTTCAAAGGCGTGTGGGCATCGTTCGATGGCCAGGCCTACGTCATCGACGACCTGCTGCAATCCCAAGGCATGAAGAAAGGCGACATCACCCTGGTGTCCGTCGATGGCGGCCCGGAAACCTACCGCCGCATCGCCGACCCCAACAGCCTGATCACCGCCACCATGATGATCCCGTTTGAGCAGTTGGGCGCAAGCGCCATCGACGCCATCGACCGCATCGTCGTCAAGAAGGAACCCAAGGACAAGGTCGTCGCCGGGCCGTATCTGTTCATGGACTCCGTGCTGGTCGACGCCGGCAACGTCCAGAAATTCCTGCAACCCGCCGCAAAGTAACCGTGACCACCATGACCGCCGCGCTGTCGCTACGCCAGATCCGAAAGTCCTATGGGGCGGTCGAAGCCTTGAAGGGCGTCGATCTGGACGTGCCCGAGGGCCGCGTCATGGCCATCTGCGGCGACAACGGCGCCGGCAAATCCACGCTGATCCGCATCATCTCCGGCGCGCAGGAACCCTCGGGCGGGGAACTCAGCCTGAACGGCCGGAAGGTCGTGTTCGGGTCCCCCCATGACGCCCTGGTGCAAGGCATTGCGACGATCTACCAGGATCTGGCGCTGGCGCCGCGCCTGTCCATCTGGGAAAACGTCTTCATGGGCGCGGAACTCGTGCGTCGCGTGGGGCCGTTCAATGTGCTGGACAAGCGCCGCATGGCGTTGGACGCGCGCGGCTATCTGCAACGCCTGTCGGTACCCATCGACGACATGGACCGTCCCGTCGAACGCATGTCCGGCGGCCAACGCCAAGCCGTCGCCATCGCCCGCGCACTGCGCTGGGATGCCCGCGTCGTCATCATGGACGAGCCCACCGCGGCGCTCGGCGTGAAGGAAACGGCGCTGGTGCTGAATCTGGTGCGCAAGCTGCGCGAGGAAGGGCGCACCGTGATCCTGATCAGCCACAACATGGCCGACGTCGTCGCCCTGGCCGACCGCGTCGCGATCCTGAAGAGCGGCGCCAAAGTCATCGAGCGCGACGTGGCCGGGCTGAATGCCGATGCCCTGGCGCATATGGTGATGACGGGCAAGGAATGAGTTAGGGCGGGCATAGCAGGTACTGATTGCAGCGAGAAAAAGGCCGCCGCCGGGTTTCCCCTGGCGGCGGCCTTTTCGCGTGCAGCAGCGGGACTTAGTCCTTGCGGCTGGTCACTTCAACCAGGTGATAACCGAACTGGGTCTTCACCGGGCCCTGAACCTCGCCAACCGGGGCGCTGAACACGACGGTATCGAATTCCTTGACCATCTGGCCCGGGCCGAAGGTGCCCAGGTTGCCACCGTCACGGCTCGACGGGCAGCTGGAGTTTTCCTTGGCGACTTGTGCGAAGTCAGCGCCGTTTTCAATGGCGGTCTTGAGTTCGTTGCACTTGGCTTCGGTGGAAACGAGGATGTGACGGGCGGAGGCTTGTGCCATGGGGGCTCCTTGGGGGGAATGATTGAGGGAGGGGAGAGTAACGCATTTGGGCATACTCGCTACCTTGCAATCATAAACGGGGATTCGGGCGGCCCCGGACGGTGAGCCCGCCCGTTCTTGCATGTGCTTTCAAGTTACGCGGAAGAGAACCCGTTATGTTGCAAAAAGAAACGGTGCGCCATGCAGGCTCGGGTTCCGAGTAAATGACTCGGGTCCCAAGGCTTTTTCTCAGTCCGCCAACCAGTTCCGGAACGGCTCCAAATCCATTCCACTGGGCACATACCAGACCTTCCTGGTCTTATCCCACTGTGCCCCCAGCGCCTTCACCACGTCCTTGTTCTCATACGCGACCCGAAGGTCGCGGTGCCCCACGGCTTGTGTGGGTGCGGCCATGTTTCGACGTAACGCGGTATCCGCCCGTTTCTGAATTGCCGCCAGCTGCATCCGGTCTACAAACACACTACGCCGCGCCGGGTCCTCCGACGAGACCAGCGTCAGCCGCGTTTTCGTCCGTGTTGCCGCGACGTAAAACAGATTCTCTTCTTCCCCCAATTCCCGCAGCGGATTCGGAAACTCTCCCGCGTCCAGGAACGGCAGGACGACGTGTGGGAATTCCTTGCCTTTCACGTTCACGATGCAGTCCATCAAGACGGCGTTTTTCCCTGGCCGTCCACCGGCAAACGCTTCCGCGGCGCCGATCCATTCCGAGAACTGATTCAGCGTCTTTCCGGAATCCCGTGCCGTGGCGATGAATCCGGCGACAGACTTCGTAACCACCGACGCTTCGTAGGGATGGATGTACAGGCGCTTGGCCAATTTATCCATGTCCATGATGTTGCAGACTTGCTCCAGTGCGGGTTGGGCAAGGGAATCGACTGACAAGCCGCGCAGGTAAGACACGGCGTCCGCGATGCGTGTGCGGGCCGACACGCTGCCTACGCGCTGGATCTGGCCGTCGAAAAAGTGCTTCAGCGCCGACGGTTCTTTGGCCAGCGTGGTTTTGGCTTCGCGCAGTTCGTCGGGTTCCAGCGGCACTTCCGCGAACGTGGCAAGCGCTTCCACGATGGCCTCGCGTGTCTTGGGAGACGCCACGTGATGGAAGTCGTCCAGGGCGATGGCGACCATGCCGCGCAGGAACAGAATCTCTTCGCGCAGCAGGTAGCTGTCCATGGTCAGCGTGCGATATTGCACGCCGGCGTTCATCAGGGCATTTTCTATTTCTATGGACTGGTGGGCGTCGCGGAACAGGATGCAGCACTGGTCCAGCGCCTGGCCGTCTTGCTTCCACTGCAGAACGGCTTTGACGACTTCGGCGCCGCAAGCGCCGGGCGCGCTGGCGTAGGTTCGTTCGTGGATATCCGTGCGCACAGGCAGATTCGAGTCGACGGGCTTCTGCTTGAAGGCTTCCATCGCGTAGGCCAGATGAGGGCCATGGCGGTACGTCATCGTCAACGGGAAATGGGCGCAGTCCGTAAAGCTGGCCGCGATGCGATGCTGCAGGAACGATTCGTCCGCGCCCAGGTGCGAATAAATGACCTGGTCCTTGTCGCCGACGCCGACGAAGTAGGTGGTGTCGGCGCTGACCAGCGCTTCCACAATGCAGAACGACGCTTCGTTCATGTCATGCAGTTCGTCGCAGACCACCAGCTTGTAGCGGGGCAGGTCCAAACGCGAATCCGGATTGGACCGTAGCAGGCAGGCCAGATCATAGGTGGCGTCGAAAAAACCGCGGGCGTCGACATAGCCGAATACATCGACGCGCTGTTTCTCATATTCCACGGCCCACAGGTAATCCGTCAGCGGCAGTCTCAGGGTTTCTGCCGCGTAGACGGGATCGTCGCCGCCATCCGGCGCAAGCGTCATCGTGGCTTTCAGCTTCAGCAGGTTGTCCAGGAACTGGCTGACGGCCGTGTTGTGCGTGCGGATATCCAGCAGGTCGGTGTACTGCGGATGGTTGCGCGCCACGTTCTCCAACACGGACAGCGCATAGTCCTGCTGTTCCCGTGTGGACGGCAGGGGTTCCGGCTTGCCGTCCTCGATGCCGGACAGCACGCGCCGTGCAAAATCTTCAACGGTTTGGACGTTGACCCGCTTGGCCGTGTTGTACGCGATGCCGACCTCTACCAAGCGCGCCTGCAGAACCTGCCGGGCTTCGTCGGTAAACGTCAGGCCAAGGATGTCTTCAGGCGGCAAGCCCCTGGCAAGCGCTTCGCCGATGCGCAGGGCCAGGGTCGTCGTCTTGGCGGCCCCCGCGTTGGCGACCACCAGACTGGTCCGGTTCCGCGAGGCCTGGATCTTTTTCTGTTCGTCGGTGGGAACGAATCCGGCAGGGAGGAACTGGGTCGAAGGGGAAGTTGTCGTCATCGGGGCGGTGAAGGCGCGAGCAGGAAGTCGCTGAGGAATGTCGCTGGGGTCAGACGCCAGTGTAACGATTCCGAAAGTGCGCCCGCGCAATGCAGACGGCCGGCGGTCGCACAGGGCGGCCGCCGGCCGTTCAGGCCCCATTACAGGGGCCTCGTATCACCCGCTAAGGCGGCGCTTAGCGCACCGGCCAGCCGTACATCAGGCCGCCATCACGGTACGACGCATTCAAGCCGCGCGACAGCTTCAGCGGGCTGCTGGGGCCCAGGTTCTTTTCAAAGCTCTCGCCGTAGTTGCCGATGTGCTTGATGATGTTGTAGGCCCACTTGTCGTCCACGCCCAGGTTCTTGCCCATGCCCGGGGTCACGCCCAGCAGGCGCTGCACATTGGGGTTGGTGCTTTTCAGCATCTCGTCCACGTTCTTCGACGTGATGCCATATTCCTCGGCCTCAAGCATGGCGAACATCGTCCAGCGGACCACGTTGAACCATTGTTCGTCGCCTTGGCGGACCATGGGGCCCAGCGGTTCCTTCGAGAAGTTTTCCGGCAGGATGTCGTACTTTTCCGGGTTCTCGAGGTTGGTGCGGGCGGCGGCCAGCTGCGACTTGTCGCCGGTGAACGCGTCGCAGCGTCCCACCGCGAAGGCGCGGATGATCTCGTCCAGGCGTTCCACCACCACCGGCTTGAAGACGATGTTCTGCGAGCGGAACCAGTCGGACAGATTCAGTTCGGTCGTCGTGCCGGGCTGCACGCACACGGTCGCGCCGTCCAGCTCCTTGGCGCTTTTCACGTTCAGGGACTTGTTCACCATGATGCCCTGGCTGTCGTAGTAATTGACGCCGACGCCGATCAGGCCCAGGGTCGTGTCGCGGGTCAGCGACAGGGTCGTGTTGCGCGGCAGCACGTCCACTTCGCCGGATTGCAGCGCGGTGAAACGCTGCACGGCGCTGACGGCCATGATCTTGGATTTGGCGGGGTCGCCAAACATGGTGATGGCCAGCGCGCGGCACAGGTCGACGTCCAGGCCGATCCAGCCGCCCTTGCTGTCATTGACCGAAAAGCCGGCCACGCCGGTCGAGACGCCGCACTGGACAAAGCCCTTGTTCTTGACGCTGTCGAAAGTCACGCCAGCCGTGGCGGCCCAGGACGAAAGGAATAAGGCGGTGCCTGCCGCAACGTGTTTGAGTGCTTTCATGGTGTCTCCGCGCGATGGGCGCATTGGTATTCTGTCGGCCGCGGGCCGAGGTGCGCGGAATGGTAGCCACGCCGTCTGGGCGGGAGTATCAGGGAATTCCCGTTAAATCCACTGGGCGGAATTTACGCGGGATAATTCTTGCGGGCCAACACAGGGGTGATAAATGAACCAGAAAGAACCACCGGAAGACGCTGGCGACGGCGGTCAGCCCCGGCACCGCCCGGGACGTGGCTTCGTCAAGCAGCAGGTGCAAGGCACGTGGCGCGAACTGACCCGCGTCAATGCCAGCGACCGGCGTTGGGAAATGCCACTGGCGGCCGCGCTGTCTTCCGGCTTGCCATTAATGGTGGGCGCGTATTTTGGCCGCATGGACTATGGCCTGATGTCCAGCCTTGGCGGCATGGTGTTTCTTAGCCTGCCCAATACTTCACTTGCGCAACGGATGATGATGTTGCTGGCCGCCTCGTTCGGCATGGTGGCCTGCTACGCCGTTGGCGCGCTGACCCAGTTCTGGCCGACCGCGATGATTGCCGCGCTGACCGTCATCGCCATTTTGGTGAACATGGTGTGCCGCTGCTATCGGCTGGGGCCGCCGGGCAGCCTGTTCTTCATCATGGCCACCGCCATTGCCGCGTATACCCCCGGGCATATCGAAGATGTGCCGATGCGCGTCGGCATGGTCGCGCTGGGATGCCTGGTGGCCTGCCTGGTGGCGTTTGCGTATTGCCTGCACATGACGCGCGTGGCGCCACCGCCGCCGGAAGCCGTGCCGCCCAAACCCACGTTTGATTTTGTTGTGTACGACTCGGTCATCATCGGCCTGTTCGTGGGCATTTCCTTGCTGGTGGCCGAATTACTGCAACTGCCACGCCCGTATTGGGTGCCGGTCAGTTGCCTGGCGATTATCCAGGGGGCAAGCCTGTGGGCCGCGTGGAATCGGCAACTGCATCGGATACTGGGAACGGCGGTAGGTTTGTGCGTGGCGTGGGCGTTATTGAGCCTGCCGTTGAATGTGTGGACGCTTGCCTTGGTGATGATGGCGCTGTCATTCGGTATTGAAACGCTGGTGGTCAGGCACTATGCCAGCGCGGTGGCGCTGATTACGCCGTTGACCATATTCCTGGCCGAAGCGCCGCATCTGGGCCAGGGCTATCCCGCCGACGTCATTGAAGCGCGGTTTGTGGATACGGTCATTGGCGCGTTCATCGGGGTGCTGGGCGCCGTGTTGCTGCATAACCAGCGCATCCGGCCACGCCTAAGCCGGTGGATGCGTGCGGTGCTGCCGAACCGGGTGAACTGATTGCGCTGGCTCGGGCCTGCGGATGCCGCCCGTTGCCCTTATGTTTGCGTAGCGCTTATCCGCCCGTGGCCGCCAGCCCCGCCACGCAATAGGGGCAATCGGCATCCGGCGGGGGGAGTGGCGCCGTGCCACCCTCCACGGCCGCCCGATGCAAACATTCATGCGACAGCCACTGGCTCAGGCGGTCATAGCTTTCCATGTTGCTGCGCCAATTCGGCGCGCACAGGTAATACCCCAGCGGGCTTTCAAACGTGCGGTCGAACACATCGACCAGCTGTCCCGTCGCCAGTTCCTTTTCGATCAGGCAATGCGGCATCAAGGCCACCCCGAAGCCGGACGATGCCGCCTGGATAATCATTGAAAACAGATTGAACCCGGGGCCAAAGCGCGCGCGGTCATAATCGCCGATATACGTCGAGAACCAATATTCCCAAGACAGCGGAATCTCGATGTGCTGTAGCAGTGTGCACTGCTTGATATCTTCCAGGCTGTTGATGGGGTGCTGTTCCAGATAATCGCGCGAACACACCAGGCGGGTTTCACGCCCGGTCAGGTACTTGGCATCGCCATCGTGCCAATCCCCGTAGCCATACTGAATGGATGCATCGAAATCCAGTTCAGTGCTTTTGTAATCCGCCACGCTGTAGCGCACGAAGTTGACCGAGATATCGGGATTGAAGGCGCGAAACGTTTTCAGCCGGGGAAACAGCCACTGCGCGGCGAAAGTGGGCGCCGCCGATACGTTCAACGACTTGGCCGACTGCTGCGTGGCCATGACCTGCGACGTGGCGCTTTCCAGCGTATGCAGCGCGGGCCGGATCAGGCTGAGATACGTGGCGCCCATGCGTGTCAGCTGCAAGCCATTGGTGGCGCGGATGAACAGCGCGTGGCCCAGATAGCTTTCCAGCGTGGCAATGTGCCGGCTGATCGCGCTTTGCGTCACGAACAGTTCCTTGCCCGCCTTGGAGAACGACAGATGGCGTGCCGCTGCGGTGAACGCGTTCAACTCGGACAGGGTGGGGCAGCGACGTCTCATGGTGGTGTGCGAAATCCCGCTATGCGTTGCGGATAGGGAATGCGGATACGTAATCCAGATATGAAGCCGTGTGGACGTGAGCCCCGCAAAGGGGGGTATGAGTAAAGCTCATAAGGCTGTTCAATTTTGTGTCGAACGCCTAAGGGGAGACCCGGTATCGGACGTTTGGATTGTACCGGTAGAGTTCGCCATGCTGAATTTCCTGCATGTTGAACAGATAGCGTGATTTATTTATGAAGCCGGTTGTTGTTAAGAATTGCAAGATCTTGAATACCCGATCATTGGTCCTCGAAGACGCGGCCAACGTATTGATCGAAGACGGAATGATCTCCCGCATCAGCGCCGACGACCTGACGGTGCCCGACGCCGAAGTGGTCGACGCCAAGGGCATGACCTTGATGCCGGGCATGATTGACTGCCACGTGCACGTGGTGGCCTCGTCGTTCAACCTGGGGCGCGTGGCGGCGCTGCCGAATGCGCTGGCGCTGCTGCGCGCGCTGCCCATCATGCAGGGCATGCTGGACCGGGGCTTCACGTCGGTACGCGATGCCGGCGGGGCGGATTGGGCCCTGGCGCAAGCCGTGCTGGATGGCGTGGTCGATGGCCCGCGCCTGTTCTGCTCGGGCAAGGCCTTGTCGCAGACGGGCGGCCATGGCGACTTCCGGCCGCGTAACGACGAACTGGACCCGTGCCCGTGCTCGGTCAAGATCGGCAACATCGGCCGCGTGGTTGACGGCGTCGACAACTGCCGCCTGGCCGTGCGCGAAGAAATCCTGAAAGGCGCCACGCAGATCAAGGTCATGGCGTCGGGCGGCGTGGCGTCGCCGAACGACCCGATCCAGAACCTGGGGTTTTCAGAATCCGAATTGATCGCCATCGTTGAAGAAGCCAGCAATGCCAACACCTATGTGATGGCGCATGCCTACACGCCGCGCGCCATCACGCGTGCCGTGCGCTGCGGCGTTCGTACCATCGAACACGGCAACCTGGTTGACCGCGAGGCAGCCGAGGTGATGAAGGAACACGGCGCCTACATGGTGCCCACGCTGATCACCTACGAAGGGCTGGCCAATGACGGCGAGCGCTATGGCCTGCCGGCCGACTCGGTCAAGAAGATCGCCACCGTGCGCACGCAAGGCTTGAAGGCGCTGGAAATCCTGGACGACGTCGGCGTGAAGATGGGCTACGGCAGCGACCTGCTGGGCGAAACCCACTACATGCAAGCCGACGAGCTGCCCTTGCGCGCCCGCGTGCTGGGCAACGCCAAGGTGATCCAGCAAGCCACGTTGATCGGCGCCGAAATCCTGAACCAGGAAGGCCTGCTGGGCGAAGTCCGCGAAGGCGCGCACGCCGACCTGCTGCTGGTCGACGGCAACCCGCTGGACGACATTGCCCTGTTGACGCAGCCCGATTCCATCAAGCTCATCATGAACCGCGGCTTGTTGCACAAGAACGCCTGCTGACGTTCTTTCACCCTTACTCCCGGAAATCTTCACCATGTATTCCGTATCGGACCGCCTGGAGCGGCTGCCGTTTTCCAGCTTCCATTTCAGGTTGCTGATGATCGGCGGCCTGGGACTTGCGTTTGAAGCGCTGGACGCCGGCATCATCGCCTTCATCATCCCTTCGTTGCGCACGCAGTGGGGCTTATCCACCGGCCAGATCGGCTGGATCGCCAGCAGCACGTACGTGGGCTTTCTGGTGGGCGCGCTGTTCTCGGGCATCCTGGGTGACCGCTACGGCCGCAAGAAAATCATGATGTGGGCGTTGATGCTGTTCTGCGTCGCCACGTTCATCAACGCGTTTGCGCGCAACTACCACGAGTTCTACATCCTGCGCATGATCGCCGGCATTGGCATGGGAGCGGAAGGCGCCATCATCGCGCCGTACCTGGCCGAATTCGTCAGCAGCAAATACCGTGGCCGCTTCACGGGCGCGCTGGCGGGCTTCTTTTCGTTCGGCTTCGTGCTGTCGGCCTTGCTGGGCTATTTCATCGTTCCGATGAGCGACGACGGCTGGCGCTGGATCATGGTGATTGCCTCCGTGCCGGTGGTGTTTTTGCTGTGGTGGCGCAAGTCGCTGTTTGAATCGCCGCGCTGGCTTGAACACACGGGCCAGACCGCCGAAGCCGACCGCATCTGCTCGGCCATCGAGGCCGAAGTGCAGCAGAAGCTGGGCCATCCGCTGCCCATGCCCATCGCGACGCGCCGTGCCGCCACCGCCGCCGAAAACCCGCAAAGCGCGATGGACAAGCTGACGTCCTTGTTCTCGAAGACCTACCTGGGCACGACCGTGCTGGTGTGGGTGTTCTGGATCACCGTGCTGTTCTGCTACTACGCCTTCCTGGTGTGGATTCCCAGCCTGTTGGTCGAACGCGGCTTCACGATCACCAAGAGTTTTTCGTACACCATCCTGATCTATCTGTCGCAGATTCCGGGCTACTTCTCGGCCGCGTATTTCAACGACAGGATTGGCCGCAAATACACGATCCTGATCTACATGCTGTTGTCGTGCCTGTCGGCGCTGGGCCTGGCGCTGGCCAGCGGCGAACACCAGATCATCATGCTGAGCATGTTGCTGTCGTTCGGCATGAATGGCGTGATCGCGGGCCAGTACACCTACACCGCCGAGATCTATCCCACCTCCATCCGGGCGACCGGCATGGGCGCTGCGTCGGCCTTTGCGCGGATCGGTTCGATTGCTTCTCCGACCATCGTGGGCGTGGCGTATCCGGTGTTGGGCTTTGCGGGGGTGTTCGCGATGATGACGGCGATTCTGCTCGTCGGCGGCCTGGGCATCCTGTTCTTTGGCAAGAACACGCGCGGCGTCGTTCTTGAGGAGATCAACGCATGACGGCGCCGTCGGTGTTTTCGCCCTGGGCGGGCCACGCGCGCGCCCTGGGATTGGCAAGCAGCCGCGAGGCGCAGTGGCAGGTGGTGTCCGGGCTGCTGGAAGCGGCCTTTGGACATCGGCTGTTCACCGCGCTGCTGTATCTGGAAGAGCATCGTCTGATGAAGCGCCTGTACACGTCCGACGAAAGCATCAGCCCGCTGGGCGGCTTCAAGGCAACGGGAAATGGCCCTTGGTCGCGCCATGTGCTGGAGCAGGGGCGTTTGTATGTGGCCAGCAACGAAGACGACGTGCGCTCGGTGTTTTCCGAGGCGTCGATGCTGATCGACCGTGGCCTGCAATCGGCATTGAACCTGCCCGTGCGGCACCAGGGCCGGGTGATCGGCTCTTTGAACCTGCTGGCTGGCCGCCATGCCTACGATGCGGCGGATCACGATCTGGCGGCGCTGATCGCCGGCCTGTGCGCGCCAATCTTTCTTGACGAAATGCGGGCTGCGCAGTCGGCGGCGGCGCAGGTGGATCGCGCTCAGCTCGATAGCGTCTGAGCGGGCGTGGCCAACGCGGCGCGCACGACGTCGGGCGTGAAGGGCGCTTCATTGAAGCGCCGCCCGGTGGCGTCGAAAAGCGCGTTGGCGATGGCGGCGGGGCCGGGCACCGAGGCGGACTCGCCCGCGCCCATGGGCGGTTCGTCCTGGCGCGGCATCAACAAGACGTCGATGGGCGGCAGTTCCTTGAAGCCGATGATGGGGTAGCCGCCCCATTCACGGCTGGCCACGCCGGCGGCGTCGAAATCGACTTTCTCCAGCAGGCTGCGGCTTAGCGTCTGATTGACGTTGCCGTGTATTTGGTGGCGCACGCCGTCCGGGTTCACGACCATGCCGGTGTCTTGGCCGACGACGATGCGTTCGACGTGGATGCGGCCGGTGGCGGGGTCCACCCGCAGGTCGATGACCCAGGCGGCCCACGCGGCCCCGAAACCCGGAAACTTGCTGTGCACGTAGCGCGCATAGGCGACGCCCCGGCCACGCAATTGGCCGTCGGGGCCGGGCGTGCCGCGGCTGCCTGGTGTGAACGGGTGCCATTGCGCGCGCTCGGCCGTGGCCTGGATCAGCGCGATGGCGCGCGTATCGTCCAGATGCCGCACGCGGTAGTCGACGGGGTCAGCGCCGGCGGCGTGCGCCAGTTCATCAATCATGCATTCATGCGCGAACGAATTGGGCAGCGCCGACACGCCGCGCAACCACGACGCGCGCACCAGTGGCGCCATGTCGTGGCAGACTACGCGCCGGTTCGGGTAGCGGTACGGCGGCGCGGCCGTGCGGTCGCCCATTTCCAGCGTGCGGGGCTCGCCCGGGATGGCGCCGGTCAGCAAGAGCGCCAGGATGGGCGCGTCGTTGGACGGATAGCGAACGGCGAAGTCGTAGGCCAGCAGATCGCCGTTGGCGTTGATCGCGGCGGCGACGTCCATCAATTGGCCCGTGCCCTTGGGTTCCCACTGGTGCTCCTGTTCGCGGGTGAGCTGCACGCGAACAGGCGCACCGACCGCGATGGACAGCAACGCCGCGTCGGCGCAGACGTCGTCGGCGCAGTTGCGGCCGTAGCACCCCGCCGCTTCCAGCCGCACAAGGTCTATCTGGCCTTCACCCAGTTTCAGCAGACGGTCCAGGTCGGTGCGCAACATGTGCGGGTTTTGCGACCCCGTCCAGACGGTCAGGCGGCCATCGCGGAAGTCCGCGACGGCGCACGAGGGGCCGATGGAGGCGTGCATCTGGTAGGGCCAGACGTAGCTGCGGCGCAGATGCGTGGCGGCGCCTGCGGATGCGGTATCGACGTCGCCGTCTTCGATCAGGGGCCGGGCGCGCGCGGGTTGGGCGCGGATGGCATCGGCCAGGTTGTCCAGGCGGGGCGCGGGGGGAATGGGCTTCCAGCGGACTTTCAGCGCGCGCATCGCGGCAATGGCCTGTTCTTCGCGATCCGCCACCACGCCGATGAAATCCCCCTGCGCCACGACCTGCACGTTGCCGGGCAGGTGGGCCACGGATTCCCGGTCCAGATCGATCAGGCAATGGCCAATGAAGTCGCCGGCGTCGCGTCCCGGGTGGGGCGGTCGCACGACGCGCCCGTGGCGCATGCCCGGCACGCGCACATCGTGCACGAAACTGAGTTCGCCGGTGGCCTTGGCCGGAATGTCCACGCGGGCGACGCCTTGCCCCACGATCCGGTAGTCTTCCACGGGTTTAAGGCGCACCGCCTGATCGGGCGGTGCCAGCATCAGCCGCGTGTGCTGGCCGCGCGCCAGTTGCCCGTAGTGCAATTGGCGCGGGTCGCTGCTGTCTGCCGGGCGGATCACCCCGTCGCGCACGCGCAGCGCATCGCGCGGCAAGTCCCACTGCCGCGCCGCCATGGCCAGCAGATGCTCGCGGGCCTGCGCGGCGGCGCGGCGTAGCGGAACCGCCGATATCTGGATGCTGGCGCTGGCAATCGTGGGCCCCTGATTGGGGGCGGTAGCGGTGTGGCCCAGCACCATGTCCAGGCGCGACATCGGAATGTCCAGCTCTTCAGCGACGATCTGGGCCAGGGACGTTTTGATGCCCGTGCCCAGGTCCACGTGGCCATTGAAGGCCAGCACGCGCCAGCCGGGTTCTGCGCCGTCGCCAAGTACCGCGATGAATATCTCGGGCGTCGCCTGCACGTAATCCGATGCGGTGCCGGGTTGGCCCGGTGCCGGCCGGGGCGGGGCAGAGGGCTCGCGCACGATCAGCAAGGCGTCGGGGTGCGCAAGCAGCGTGCCGACCAGTACGTGAGGCTGAGGCAGGTTCATGGGGCAGGGGGCGTCCGGGCCGGAAAAGGGATTATGCCGCCATTACCCGGCATCAGACAGTGGGGCTGGCGCCAGGGCGTTGGTATCGGCGATTGCCTGATCCAGCGGCATGACGGCGGCGTACTTCTGCGCCATGTCGAACAGGTTGGCGTCGTGGGGAGCCAGGGCGCGGTCGCCGCAGCAGTCCGCCACGACCAATGGCCGAAAACCTGCCTGCATCGCGTCCACCACGCTGGCCCGCACGCAGCCGCTGGTGACGCACCCGGCCACCAGCAGGGTCTGCACGCCGCGTTGCGCCAGCCATGGCGCCAGCATGGTGCCGAAGAAGGCGGATGGGGTGCTCTTGCGCACCACGTATTCACCGGCGGCGGGGGCCAGTTCCGGCACGATGGCGCTGTTGTGGCTATGTTCCTTCAGTGCCAGCATGGCGGGCACTTTCAGGCAGAAGATGTTGCTGTCGGCATCGTCGTCCGAGAACACGATGCGGCTGTGCGCCACCGGCCAGCCGCGCGCGCGGGCGTGGGCCAGCAGATGACGCGTTTGCGCGATGGCTTCAGGAATGTTGCCGCCGCCGAGCACGGCGGGGTCGGCAAAGCCGTTGACGAAGTCGACGATAAGCAGCCCGAACGGGGCTTTCAATGGCAACGGGTTGCCAAAGCCTTGCCGCGAATACGCGGAGATGTCGCCGGCGGCGCCTTGGGTGGGAATGGTCTGGGCAGCGGGGCTCATTTGTTTTCCTTGCGGCGGGCGGCGCGGGCCAGCCCGGGTTCGTCCTGCACGACGCCGTGGATCACGACCGGCTGGTCGTCCAGTGCGACGCTGCAATGGCGCATGGGGATATCGATATGGCAGGCGGTGGTGCGGCTGCCGCCGGCCTCATTGTTGGGGCCCATGGACCACAGGAAGTTGCCCTCGAAGGCGCGGGCGTCCATGCCGATGTGGGCTTCCTTGTTGTAGTGGGCCAGCATGGACCATTGCGCGCGCGGTTGCAGGCCCCAGCCGATATGGGACACGGCGTAGGCTTCCGGGTCTTCGTAGGCCGCCATGTATTCCTTCAGGATCTCGGCCTGCAATCCGCCGTTGATGCGGGTGACGTAGCCTTTCTCAATGACCAGTTCGATGGGCTCGGTCACGTAGTCTTTCATGGGCAGCAGGATGTCCCCGCGGTCCAGCACCACGCGCCCTTCGCTTTGGCCTTCGTTGGGCCACGTCAGCACAAAGCCGCTGGGCCAGTGGTCCCAGCGGCCGGGCTGGTCCACGAACCCGTATTCGGAGATCGCGGGAAGGTCTCCCAATTGGCAGCGCAGGTCGGTGCCGGCGGCGGACGTGATGTGCATCTGGCGCGAGGCCTCGATCCGGCGCGCGGCAGCCTGGACGCGGGTGCGGTCGGCTTCCGTGGGCACCAGCCGGCACAGCACTTCGGGCGGTTCGATCGCCAGCAGGATCTTGGTGCCGGTCTGCAGGATCTGGTGTTGTTCCGGCGAAAACAGCAGCGTCATCAGGTCCAGCACCAGATCGCTGGCCGTCAACGCCGCGATGGCGGCCGGGTTGCCCGTCAGCGGCGTGGTGCCCAGGTAGGCCAGGGCGTCGCGGCTGATGGACTTGTCGGCATTGACCGGCGGCAGATCCAGCCGGTTGACGCGGGCGCCCATGTCGGTCGCGGCGGCGATGGCGCAGCGCAGGGTTTGCGGATGCGTGTCGGCGCCGGTAAGCACGGTGACGATCTGGCCGGCCTCTAGCCGGGAGAGCGCAAGCACCTGTTTCCAGGCGTGGATCAGGTCGATATCGCTGACGGACATGGGATTTCCTTGGGAAGGCGGCAGAAGGAAGGGATGGGCGGCGGTTCAGTCCAGCGGGCGGCCCAGGAAGTCGCCGAAGGCGGCGTAGAACCCGGCTTCGTTGTCCCAGGGAATCATGTGGCCGGCGCCGGGCACCCGCACATGCTGGGTCTGCGGCGCCAGGCTTTGCCATTCGGCCACGTCGTCGTCGCCGACGACGCCGCCCTTCTCCGCCGTCATCAGCAGCAGGGGCACGGCGATGCCGGGCAAGTCGGCATGAATGTCGTCACGCCCGAAATCTTCGAAGCTCTGCACAATGGCGGGTTCATGGCAGGTGTGCAGCCACTGGGCGCGCAGTTGGCGTTGCGCGTCCGTCCAGGTGGGGCAGAACGCGCGCATGTCTTCGGCGGTCATGCCGTGGGTGGCTTGGCGGATGGAGTCCACGTACCAGGCCAGGTTGGCGGGATAGGCGCGGCGGCCCGGGCCGGATACCGGCGGATCGACGATCACCAGGCGCGCCAGGCCCCGAGGTTTCTGGCCAGCGGCGCGCACGGCGATGCGCCCGCCCATGGAGTGGCCGACCAGCGCGTACTGGTCCAGGCCCAACGCCTGGGCGAAGGCCGTCACGTCGGCGGCTTGCGCGTCCAACCCGTAGTCCAGGCCCGGGCCGGATGCCGACAACCCACGTCCGCGCACGTCCAGCACATAGGTGTCGAACTGACGGCCCAGGTGTTCGGCCACGAAGCCCCACGTCACGGCGGGGCTGGTGATGCCGGGGATGATGATGACGGACAGGCGTTCGGCGCGTTCGCCCGCGTTGCCGCCATAGCGAAGATAGTGCTGGCGGATGCCATTCGCGTGGACGTGGCCGCCGTAGAGGTAGGTGCTGGCTGCGTGGTTCATTGTGCGGTCCTGGAATAGGGATATGCGCCCGAGAGCAGGGCGCCCGCGCCCGGCACCACCGGGTCCAGGCCCAGCTCTTTCAGGATCGCGTAGGTGGTGGCGATGGCGGCGGTCAGCACGGGCTTGCCCGTTTCGGCTTCGACTTGCGAGACGGCAGGCAGCGACGGCATCTGCACGCAGGCGGACAGCACGATCACATCGGCGTCGGCGACGTTCATGCCGGCAACGATGCCGGGCAGGCGGGCGGGGTCGTGGCGGCCCACTTCAAGATTGTCGGGAATTTCCAACGCGCGCCAGTCCACGATCTGGAAGCCTTCGGCGGCGATGTAGTCCATGACCAGTTCGGTCAGCGGCACCATGTAGGGCGCCACCAGCGCAATCTTCTTCGCACCCATGACGTGCAACGCGTCGACCAGGGCGCCGGCGCTGGTGATCACGGGCGCCGACGCGCCGTTCTCCGCCGTGCGCTCGGACAGGCGCTTCTGCGAGACCCGGTGGTAGCCGCGACCCATGGCCATGATGGCCACCAGGCAGGCGTAACCCAGCACGTCGACCCGCGCGTCGCTGAGCTCCAGTGCGCAGCGGTCGCTTTCGGCATCCATCGCTGCCAGTTCTTCCTTTTGCACCTTTTTCATGCGCATCCGGCTGGAATGGAAAGTGAAGCGGTTCTCGGGTCGAAGCGACGAATGCGCCTGCAGCATCGCGGGGACTTCGGTTTCCATGGTCGTGTTGGAACTGGGGACGATCTGGCCGATTCGAAAATTCTTCGTCATGGGGTGCCTTGAGGGGTGGGCCTAGGGTTTCCGATAAATTCAAAAGAAGCGTATACGCTCTATTCTTGCAAAGAGCGAGGCAGATAGCCAACCTGGTTTTCGTAGTGGTTTTCACCTAATACGGTGAAAAACATGCACTATTTTGGTGATCTGTCTTCGGGTTTACGCGTGGATTGAAAAATTTGATATCGACAAATGAAGTGTGTACTTCATAATTTTTCAAATTCCATGGCCATGCGCCGGCACTGCCGCGAGATGGCCCGCAACGTGTTCAAGCATTCACTTATCCAGTCATTCACCATTCAGCAAGGAGAAGCCCCGTGTCCACATCCCCCCGTATCGCCATCGTCGGCGCCGGTCTTGGCGGCGCCGCAACCGCGGCGCTGTTGCTCAAAGAAGGACTGAATGTCCGTGTCTACGAGCAGGCGCCGGGCTTTTCGCGGCTAGGGGCCGGCATCCATGTGGGCCCCAACGTCATGAAGATCCTGCGCCGGATTGGCGTGGAGGACGCGCTGAACGCCCAAGGCTCCCACCCGGACTACTGGTACAGCCGCCATTGGCAAACGGGCGACATCCTGGCGCAGATTCCGCTGGGCGACTACGCCGTCAAGCACTACGGTGCGTCGTACCTCACCGTGCATCGCGGCGACTTCCACGCCTTGCTGATCGACGCCTTGCCGAAAAGCGCCGTTGCCTACGACAAGTCGTTGACCCAGGTAGAGGACCGGGGCAATGTGGTGGTGATGCACTTTGCCGACGGCTCCTCGGAAGAGGCCGACATCGTGATCGGCGCCGACGGCGTGAACTCCCGCATCCGCGAAGAACTACTGGGGCCGGAACTGCCCAAGTACGCAGGCTATCTGGCGCACCGGGCCGTGTTTCCCACGCCGCAGGTCAAGGCTGGAATGCTGCCCTTCGACGCCTGCGTGAAGTGGTGGAGCGACGACCGCCACATGATGACCTACTTCGTGACCGGCAAGGCCGACGAGCTCTATTACGTTACCGGCGTGCCGGTCGAGCATTGGGACCTGAACGACCGCTGGCTGCCTAGCAGCAAGGACGAAATGCGCGAGGCCTTCAACGGTTGGCATCCCACGGTGCAGGCGCTGATCGACGCCACGGTGGAAGTGACCAAGTGGTCGCTGCTGGAGCGCGATCCGTTGCCGCTGTGGAGCCGCGGCCGTCTGGTGCTGCTGGGCGACGCCTGCCACCCCATGAAGCCTCACATGGCGCAGGGCGCGGCCATGGCCATTGAAGACGGCGCGATGCTGGCGCGGTGCTTCAAGGAAGTGGGCGTGCACAACCATGAACTTGCGTTCGCGTTGTATGAGGCCAACCGCGCCGAACGCGCCAGCAAGGTGCAGCGCATTTCTCACGACAACACCTGGCTGCGCACCAATGAGGACCCATCGTGGTGCTTCGGTTACGACGTGTTCACCGAGCCGCTGGTCGACCCCAAGTCGCAGGCCGCGGCGTGATGTTTTCCGCTGCGCCGCCTGGAAACCTGCCCCGGCGAAAGAAGGGGCTTGCTCCCCGGCCCGCGTAGCGGCAACCTTTCACCCTTTCACACTGCAGCCACGCGTCACGCCCATGGGATCCTCAGCCACTCCAAGCAACGCTCCGCCTTCCCTCCGTTTGACGGTCAACGGGGGCGCGCACGACGTGCCGGCGACGCCCGATACGGCGTTGCTGCACGTGCTGCGCAATGACCTGGAACTCAACGGTCCCAAGTACGGCTGTGGCCTGGGTGAATGCGGCGCCTGCACGGTACTGATCGACGGCGTGGCGGCGCGGTCCTGCGTGATCCCGGTCAGGGCGGCAGAGGGAAGGGCGGTGACCACGCTGGAGGGGCTGGGCACGCGGCAGCACCCCGGGCCGACCCAGCAGGCGTTCATCGACTGCCAGGCGGCGCAATGCGGCTATTGCCTGAATGGAATGATCATGACGGTGGAAGCCCTGCTGCGCCGAGATCCCTGCCCTACGGAGCAAGCCCTGCGCAGCGAACTGCAACACAACCTTTGCCGTTGCGGCACGCATGTGGAAATCATGCAGGCGGCGCTGCGGGCCGTGCAATTGCGCGCAGCGGGCGCTGCGGAAGACTCCCCACGATGAGCGCGAACGCTTTTGCAGCGCCGTCGGCAAACGCCGGCCTGTCGCCCGCATTGCCCACAGACCTATTGCACGGCATCGCCCTGCGTCCCCCCGAGCTGGCTTGGGATGGCACGCGCTATCGCGGAAGCCGGCTGCTTGGCGTGCGTCTGTCAGACGCTCGCAGCCTGGCGGGCGTGGTCGCGACGGTGCAGCACGAACATTTCGCGGGCGTCGTGGCGGTGACCTCGCTGTATGCCCGGCAAGCGGCGGTGGCGTTGGCTGCCGTCTGGCAAGCCCCGGATACGAATCAGGCGCCGCGACCGTCTGCGCCCGACACGGATCGGCTGCGCTACGGATTGCGGCTGCCGTCAGGCGAATCCAAGGCAGCGGGTCGGGTTACGGTGTGGAGCATTAACGGGCACACCGGCGTGTGGCTGCCCGCCTGCGCGCAGGATGTTCAACAACAACTGCGGCGCGAGCTATCCGTCTTGCTGCAGCAACCCCTGGCCGCGATACGGTTGACGGTCATGGATGCCGGCGACACGGCCACAGCCCGGCAAGACGCGCCGCATCCGCTGGACCTGCTGGATGCGGCGGCCGACGCGGCGCTGCTTTCGCGGGCGGCGGGCCGGCCGGTCTGCGTGGCCTGCCATGCCGGAATGGCGGATGAACTGGTGCTGCACGTGCGGCAATCGGCGGTAGCGTCCGCGCCTGCCCCGGATGCAAAAGCGCCGGTGCCCGATACCGGCGCCGACGAACCGCAGCCCATGGTGTTGTGGTCGGATGCGCCCTGGGCAATGCGCCCGAGCGTGGCGCGGCTGTTGAGCCAGCCCGGGCATGCCCTCACATTCGCGCAAGCGACGGTGTGCAGTGACGTGACGGTGCACGCGAACAAGGGCGCCACTCGACCGCTGCGCGCCAGCGTGGATGAGTTGAATGCGGCGCAGGTGTTTGCCGAGGAAAGCCTGTGGCACGAGCAGGCCGTGGCCCGTGGCGAAGACCCCGTGGCGTGGCGGTTGTGCCACCTTCCAGCGGGGCAAGGGTTGGAGCTGGCGCGCCAGGTGGTGGCACGGGCGGAATTGCCTGCTGCGGCCGATGAGGCTGTGGCGGAAATCGGCACGTTGCGAGGCACGGGATTCGCGGCTGCACAAGTGCAGTGCGTGGACGAGACCGGCGCTGACCGCATGGTCTGGTGCGCCTGGGTCGCCGAAGTGACGGTGCAGCCCCAGACCGGCCGGGTAGATGTGACGCGGGTGGTGGCCGGGCACGACAGTCAGCCGTTGCAGCCCGCGCAGATTGCGCCCGTCTTGCCTGAAATCGAGCATCAGACGCCACGGCTGCTTGCCAGCGCGCGCCGGCTCCTGGCCGGGCCGCCGGCGTTTGATGACTGGATCAGTCCCGGGGCGAGCGCGGCAGCCGAACCCGGCAGCGCGCTAAGCAAGCATGAAGGGCAAAAAGGCTTGTCTCGAGCGGGTCTTGCCGACGGCGGCGTGGTGACGCAAGGACAACTGGGCGTGGACGGCGTCGTGACGCTGCCTGCGGCCGCTGCCATCGCCAACGCCATCCACGACGCAACGGGCGTGCGCCTGCGGCAGGCTCCGTTTGACCCCGAGCAACTGCGGCTGGCGCTAGCCGGTAGCCGCCGCGAGCGGCCGCGCAATCCGCTGGCGCGGGGGTGGGGCTGGCTGGCTGCGGGGATGGCGGGCGTAGCCGGAATGGCCGTCGCGTTGTGGCCGATGAAGCCTGCACTGCCGCTAACGGCCGGGCCGGACGTATCGCTGTATTCCGCGGGCGCGATCGAGCGCGGACGCCTGGTGGCGGCTGCGGGCGATTGCATCGCGTGTCACACCGCGCCTGGTGGCAAGGCTAACGCGGGCGGCCTGGCGCTGGATACGCCGTTCGGCACCATCTACACCACCAATATCACGCCCGACAATGACACCGGCATCGGCCGTTGGTCATACCCCGCGTTCGAGCGCGCCATGCGCCACGGCGTGCATCAAGACGGGCGCCAGTTGTATCCCGCGTTTCCGTACACGGCTTACGCCAAGCTAAGCGACGCGGACATGCAGGCGCTTTACGGCTATCTGATGTCGCAGCCCGCTGTGCGTGCCGAACCGCCCAAGACGCAGTTGGCGTTTCCCTTCAACGTCCGTCCGTTGCTGGCGGGCTGGAACGCCTTGTTCCACGATGCCAGGCCGTTCACGCCGGATCCCTCTCGCAGCGCGGAATGGCTGCGTGGCGCGTATCTGGTGCAGGGCGCCGGCCATTGCGCGGCATGCCACTCGCCCCGCAACCGCCTGGGCGCGGAAAAGACGGGTGTGAACTACCTGGCGGGCGGCGAGGCCGAGGGCTGGACCGCACCCGCGCTGAGCCAACTGGCCACGGGCGCCCGCGCCTGGACGGGCGATGATCTGTTCCAGTATCTGCGCACGGGCTATTCGCCTCGCCACGGCGTCGCGGCCGGTCCGATGGCGCCCGTGATCCATGGTCTGGCGGAATTGCCCGACAGCGACGTCAAGGCCATCACCACGTATTTGCTGGATCTGCCGCAGGCGGCGGGTGCTGCCAACGCCAAGCCGGAACCGTCCGCATCGACACCTGCCGCGCAACCCGCGCCAGCCGCCGCCACGATCCAGTCCCTTCAGGGCCGCCGCGCAAACGGCGAACGCGTCTATCAGAACGCATGCGCGGTGTGCCATGAAGCCGGTAGCGGCCCCACGCTGTTCGGCGTGAAGCCCCTGTTAAGCGCGAACACCAATTTGCACGCCGCAACGCCCGACAACCTGATCCAGGTGATCCTCAACGGCATCCGGACGCCCGCCAACGACGAGCTGGGCTATATGCCGGGATTCAAGGACGCGCTGGACGACAGGCAGATCGCGGATTTGATCGGCTATTTGCGGGAACGCCATGCGCCAGGCAAGGACGCCTGGCCAGATTCGACAGACACGATTAGCAGGCTGCGCGAGCACGCGGAGCTGAACTAAAGGAAGCGCGGCCACAACGCGTGCAGCAGTTTGTGTTGATCACAACAAGGGGTTTTTCATCTATGTCAGCTTCATTGGTTTCAGTGGACAAAGCCATCCAGGTGGCGGGTGTCGGCAAGTTCCAGTACCGGCTCTTCGTGATATTCGGCCTGGTCTGGCTGGCCGACGCCATGCAGGTGCTGTCGATCGGCTTCAGTGCGCCGTCGATCGCCAAGACCTTCGGCATCACCGTGCCGCAGGCATTGCAGAGCGGCACGTTTTTCTTCATCGGCATGTTGATCGGCGCATTCGTGTTCGGCCGGATGGCAGACCGCATCGGGCGGCGTCCGGTCCTGATGATCGCGGTGGTCATCGACGCCTGCGCTGGTGTGGCCTCGGCCTTCGCGCCGGAATTCACGTGGTTGCTGTTCCTGCGCTTCCTGACCGGTATCGGCGTGGGCGGCACGCTGCCTGTGGACTACACGATGATGGCGGAATTCCTGCCCAGCGACCGGCGCGGACGCTGGCTGGTGTTGCTGGAATCGTTCTGGGCCGTGGGCACGATTTTCCTGGCGCTGCTGGCCCTGGCCGCAGCCTCCTGGGGCGATGACGCGTGGCGCGTAATTTTCTTCGTGACCGGGCTGCCTGCCCTGATCGGCGTGGTGCTGCGCTTCTATATTCCCGAGTCGCCGATGTTCCTGAACCGCAACGGTAAATCGGATCAGGCGCGCAAGGTGCTGGAACGCGTGGCCCGCGTCAACCGCCGCGACGTGGATATGCCTCACCTGCAGCCCGAAACGCCGGGGCACAAGTCCATGTTCGCCCTGTTCTCGGCCGGTTACCGGCGCCGCAGCATCGGCCTGTTCCTGGCATGGGCGCTGATCTCCATCGCGTACTACGGCGTCTTCGTCTATCTACCCGTCAAGCTCAGCACCGAAGGCTTCGCCTTCATGCGCGGCCAGGAATTCCTGGTGCTGCTGGCATTGGTGCAGTTGCCCGGCTTCGCGCTGTCGGCTTATGGCGTGGAACGCTGGGGCCGCAAGCCCACGCTGGTCGGCTTCCTGATCCTGAGCGCCGTGGGGTGCATGCTGTACAGCCTGGGCACGTCCCCCGCCGTGGTGATCGGTTCGACCTTGTTGATGAGCTTCTCGTTGCTGGGCACGTGGGGCGCCTTGTACGCATTCACGCCCGAGGTCTACCCGACCGACCTGCGCGCAAGCGGCATGGGCATGGCGGGCGCCGTGGCGCGTTTCGGCGGGCTATTTGCGCCGGCCATCATCGCGCCCATCATGAGCAGCCACTTCACGCTGTCGCTGGTCGTGCTGTCCAGCATGCTGGTGGCGGGTGCAATCTCCATCTGGTCGGTGGACGTGGAGTCGCGCAACCGCGCGTTGGAATGATCGGGGCTTGAATGATCGGGGCTTGAATGATCGCCTGGCTGACTGCCAGGCGGATTGACTGACGGCGACGAACAGGCGTTATGCCTGTTCGTCGCCGTTCAGCATTTTGGTCAACAGGAAATCCAAAGCCAGGCGTTCGGCGGGGTTCAAGTTGCCGTAGGTGCTTTCGGTAATCTGCTTGGCAAACGGCTCCATCTGGGCAACCAGTTCCTGCCCGATAGGCGTCAGATTGATAACGACTTTACGGCGGTCGATGGGGTCGTGGTCTACCTGGACCAGTTCGCGCTGCTTCAACCGGTCTACCACGCCGCGCACGGTGGCCTGATCGATAACCGTTGCCTTGACCAGATCCGCCAGCGAACTCGCGCCATTGTCCCGCACGGAACACAACACCACGAATTGAGCGGCGGTAAGTTGCGAATCGGGTATGTATTGCTGGAATAGCGCGGTATGCCGCTGATAGACACGCCGCAGCAGGTGACCTATCTGATCAGAAAACAAATAGCCATCCTTCGTGGACGAGGACTTGCCTTTCATAGTGCGCATAAGCCTATCTGAAGTACTGCGATGAATATCATGACTTTTGTCAACGGTACACGGTTTGAGCGTTGGCGGGTTTCGTTTGAACCGGAAGTCAGTCCGCCAGCAGCTTCACCGTTTGCGGATTGAACGCACTGAATGCGCCGCCGCAGCGGGTATAGGCGGCCGCGCGCGGCGGCACGCCCGTTGCGCGAATCGCCAATTGATCCCGCGCCTGCCGAACTTCCACAAACCGCTCGCCCTCGACGGTGCCGTCCGGCAGGAAATAAAGCTGGACCCGCAACAGCGTTGATTCCCCGTTCATCCGTCCAGGCTGGCGGAAAGCGGGAACCTGCAACGTGGCCGTATGCCACGTATGCGGGGCGTCCAACGTTTGCCAGCGCAACGTCAACGGTTGGCCCAGGTCGGCAAAAGCCCCGCCCGCTGGGTACGGGTAGTCGTGGCACGACGCGGGCAGCGGCATGACCGGCGCTAGCGCGCGTTCGCCGATATCCAGCGTCTGCCCATTGATCTCCAAACGAGCGATGCCGTTCGGCATGTAGTTCTGTGTCTTGAAAAGAACCAGCCCTGTCTGCTTCTTGCCGTCCAGCTGTTGCTCTGTCATTCCGGCCAGACGTTGCAGCGCGGGCGCAACTTCCACATGGTCGGGATAGTGGAAATAGAAATATCTGACCATCGTCGCTTCTTTCTTTCCCAACGCGGGAAAGAGCGGCGTCAGATCCGGGTAGGGAAGGCGCTTCAACGGTAGCGAAGCCCCCGCGTCGCCCGACGCAAGGCGATAGGTGTACTGCTGGATCTTGTCATTCAACCGCGCGCCATCGTACGGAAATGCAGAGGGCGCGTTGGCGCCGGTTGTCGGTGTGGGGTAGCGGATAAAAGCCGCGAACTGCTCCGGCTTGCTGGCCGCAAGCGGCAGGTTCGGGCCGGCGCCGGAAGACGTGCTGGCCGAGGGCTTGGTATCGATCCACAGGTCATTGCCGCTTAGATTGACGTGTGTCTCTCCAATGGGAGGATGGGCCGCGCTGAACGCGTCGTACTTGCCCCGTTCGATGGAATCGCTGACTGGGTAGATCAACAACGCCAGCAGCGCAGGCACGAAAAGCAGCGCATGCACGCGTCCCGGCACTTGCCCCCGATCACGCACCATATAAGCGATCCACGTGATCGCAAGCAGAATCGCCAGCGGCACGCCCACCCAGATCGCACCGGTAAGCAGAGCCACGATTCCCCAGCCCAGGTTCGGGGTAGCCACCGCGATGATGCCAAGCGCGGCAAGCCAACCCGCCAAAGCGACCGAGAGGATGATGCCGAAAAGGTAGTGCCGGTAGGTTTTTGTCGTCATCGCGCCGGGAGCGGAATATCTTTTGGGCTTGCGCAATATTGCGGTACTGGAACTGTACCTGACACTGCGCCCTTGATGAATGGGTTATCAAGGGCCCGAAATCGCTCGGCCGCGTCGTCAAGCCCCGCGCCGCTTCCGGCCGCGTCGGTCAGCCGTCGCTACGCCTCTTGCGCGGCGCGGGCCGCGTCTAACGCCGCCTGAACACCGTGGATGGGTCGGTGCTTGCTTTCCACCCCCTCCGCAGCTTCCGCCATCCACGGATGGGCGTAGGCGACGACATCAAAGCCCTGGGCATACGCCTCATCCGCGTGTTGCGCACATGCCGCCAGGCATGCCGCTTGTTTGCCTTCCTGGTAAAGCGCCCAGACGCCGGGAATCAATTGAACCGTCACACTGGCGCCGGTGGCGGCCGCATAGTGTTCGAAGAGCGCCCGGTTCGGTGCAATGCTTGCCTCGACCGCACAGAGCACGGCAAGGTTGCTTCCCGCGTGCGACGCCGCTTTAGCCAGGGCCGCATCGGCCCGGATGATGGGAACCGATGCGGCTTCCATGGTGTCGACCGCAGGACCAAGCGTCGCGCACGTCACGATTACCGCGTCGGCCTCGGCCATCAGCTCCCGCAGCGCTTCGTGGACCAGGCCATGCGCACCGCCGCCCGGCGCCGACGGCTGCGCCATGGCCAGCCGAAGGTCCTCGCGCGTCGCATGGCGAATCTGGTCCGATGACCAACCCGCTTTCACCGCGGCGAGCCCAAAGACCGCTTCGTTACTTTCCATCGTGTGCAAAAACGAGATTTTCATGCGACCAATCCTGTCGAAGTAAGGTTCGAAACGGATTGTTCTATTGGCGCTGTGTCGCAACAAGGCCATTGGCCATACTGGTATCGACAGTTCTCCCTCTATGCAGGTTGCGTGGGGCTCGTGCTCGGGAAAGATCGCAGAGAGGCCATGAAAAAGGCAGCTCGCAATGCGGGTTGCGGGCTTTGAACAACAGCATAAGGGAGTCGAGCGCCGTTCGGAATAAGCGGCAGAAATCGGCCAGGAGCGGACCTACGGCAGGGCACAAGGACGGTAGTGGAAAGAACATCCCGGTTCCCACCCGACCGACATGAGGAGTGCGCTTCAGGTCTCTTGAAGCTGCGACTGCCTACTTTTCAACTAGCCTGGGTAACGTAGATGGATCAAGGGATAAGGCCGTCCCTGTGAATCCTTCTCCGAACGTCCAGTT
Organism: Achromobacter sp. MYb9; assembly: GCF_002975275.1. Taxonomy (GTDB): domain Bacteria; phylum Pseudomonadota; class Gammaproteobacteria; order Burkholderiales; family Burkholderiaceae_B; genus Achromobacter. The sequence continues at coordinate 67,052 of NZ_PCOQ01000031.1, forward strand.
TCGACGAATCCCATCCGTTGATAGAAGCCGACAGCTTGAGAATTCTGCATGTTGACGTCCGTGGTTAATGAACCATGTAACGGCAATCCTTGCTGCAACAATTGACGACCGATACCGTTTCCACGGACATCGGGATCAATGAACAGCGCCTCCATATGGGTCCCATCGATCAGCATAAATCCATAGGGATGGTCGTTTTCATCGACGGCAATGGTCAGCGGTGCATGGGGCAGAAAACCACACACTTCGGCATCAATGGCCTTTCGATCTTCGGCATCGAGAAAGTGATGGGTGGCGTCTACGGAGCGCCGCCAAAGGTCAACAAGCGCGGGGCCATCTTCAGGACGCGATCTGCGCAATGTGTACATAGCAACCTTCAAAATTTTAAGTTTAGGTGAAGTACGCCTGCTCGCGCCTGCCACACTATCGTTGCACCCTTCGGACAATGCTGAAGGCCCGTTTTGGGTCGGATAGCGACCCTCCGTAGGGGCACACTGAATCTTCCTTTACGTGAAAGGAGATTGTCATGGAATCCGCGAATGTCACCGTTGGCCATCGTGTGCCATGGAACAAGGGCA
>NZ_PCOQ01000032.1 GCF_002975275.1 Achromobacter sp. MYb9
CGATTGAAGCGCCGGCAGAGGCCGCTCACGAACTGGGTCAGCAGATCATCGTGGCTATTAGCGATGGCCTGATGCAGGTCCAGAGCGAAAAGAAGACGCCGCACGAAGAGCCCCGTGTATGGATGCCTTCGCACAAGTCCCATGCGGCGACCGTAGCGTCGATGCCTGTACCGGCCAAGATAGCGCCCAAACGACACTCGGACCAGGCTCGGACCGCGATCCGCGCGAGCATTGCTCAAACGCTCAAAGTGAGCGAGGCAGACCTCGAGGACGATCAACCGTTCTCGACATACGGTATTGATTCGGTCACAGGCGTGGCGCTGATCAATGCGATCAATCTGCAGCTAGGGTTGATGCTGCCCACCACCGTGTTGTTTGATCATGCCACGATTGCGCAGCTTGGCGCGCATATCAGCGCAATCAGCCCCGCCCTTGAAGAACCCTCGAGCCCGGCGGCCTTATCCGTTGCGGCGACGCTCCCCAGGCTGGAAGCCTCCGTGGAGAAAATCAAGATTATCCCGGTCGGACGAGGGCGCCGCCGGCATGGGGAAGCTATCGCCGCGCCGCCGCCTGCTGTGCAGCAAAGCCCGCAGAATACCGGGTCGCTATATCGGCGCGTATGGCTGGAGCGGCCCGGCACGATTGACGATCTTCACATCAGAGAGGATCACCTGCCGCCCTTGGGCGCACACGACGTGCGGATTGCGGTAAGAGCCTTCTCGCTGAACTTCGGTGACTTGTTGTGTGTGAAGGGCATGTATCCGACCCAGCCCGCCTATCCGTTCACGCCAGGCTTCGAGGCCAGCGGAGTGGTGGTCGCGATTGGGTCGAAAGTGTCGCGTGTCGCAGTGGGCGACGCGGTGATTGCGCTGGCGGGATCTACCCTCGGAGCGCATGCGACGGCATTGACCTGCGCCGAGACCCGGGTGTTTGCCTGCCCGGCCGGTCTGTCGTTTGAGGCAGCTTGCGCGCTGCCTGGCGTGGCGCTGACGATGATCGAGTGTTTCAAGAAGGCGCAGCTCAAGCCTGGCGAGCGGATCCTGATTCAGACGGCGGCAGGCGGTGTCGGCTTGATCGCGGTGCAACTGGCCAAACATGCGGGGGCCGACATCTATGCAACCGCCGGGTCCGAGGCAAAGCTCGATTATCTGGCATCCCTGGGGGTGCCGCATCGGATCAACTATCAGAAAGAGGACTTCGAGGCGGCCATTCAGCGGTTGACGCACGGTCAAGGGGTGGATGTGGTGATCAATACCTTGCCTGGGGATGCCGTTCAAAAGGGCCTGAACTGTCTTGCTCCTGGCGGCCGCTATATCGAGATTGCGATGACGGCGTTGAAATCTGCGCGGTCGATCGACCTGTCGGGCCTGACCGACAACCAAGTGTTGTACAGCGTCGATTTGAACAAGCTCAGCCACGGCAAACCTGCCATCCTTCAGGACTCCGTGCTCGAGATGGAGCGGTTGTTGGCCGAAGGCGTGATCAGTCCGACACTGGGCCGGACGTTCAACTTCAACGAAATCCAAAACGCCTACCGCTGGCTGCAGGACCGCCGGAATATCGGCAAAGTAGTGGTGAGCATTCCGGAAGAGGATCGCTTCGATGCCGACAAGACAATTGCGCTTGCACCGCAATTGGAACCGATCGCCGTGATCGGTATGAGCGGGCGCTTTCCAGCGGCGCCGGATGTAAATGCGTTCTGGGACAACCTGAGCGGCAATAGGGACTGCATTGCAGAGGTCCCTGAAAACCGCTGGCATCTTGATGGTTTCTTTAATTCCGATCGAGAAGAGGCCATCAATAAAGGCATGAGCTACTGCAAATGGGGCGGTTTTATTGAATTCGATGGCCGCAGCCCCAGATCTTTTTTGTCCGGCGTTCTGGGGGACGATGAGCCAGACAGCACGCCGTACCGGCTGACCGTGGAATCGATCTGGAGCGCCCTGGAGTCTTCCGGATATACGCGGTCGGCCTTGAAGAAAAGCACGCAATCCAGAACTGGCCTATATCTTGGAATGATTGGCGAACTGCGAAGGCCAGGCTCCGATGCCGCAGTGCAGCCGATGTCGTCCGGCAGCTCAAGCGCCCTTGTCGGTCATATCTCGAAATTCTTCAATTTCACGGGGCCGACCATTGCGGTAGACACACTCAGCGCCTCGTCTGCGACGTCGATCCATATGGCTTGCCTGGATCTTCACTATGGCAATTGCAGTGTTGCCGTTGTCAGCGGGGTAATGCTCCTGGACGAGGGGCTGTATCGCCGGGTATGCAAGGCAAACTATATGGCCAGCGGGACAGAGAGGCGGAGTTTCGCGGAAGGAAGAGATGGCGCGCTTTTCGGAGAGGGCGCTGCCACTGTGGTGCTTAAACCGCTGTCTCAGGCGATCCAGGACAAGGACACCATTCTCGCGACAATAAAATCGACGACATCGCAGTTTGGGGATGGCTCGGTAGAGACCTTGTCCAGGGCGATGTCTGACAATGTCCTCCGCGCAAACGTGCCGCCTCGGACCATAACGCATGTGGAATGCTCCGCGAATGGATCGCCTTTTGGCGATGAACTCGAATATGTTGCCACGAGCAGGGTCTTCGAGGCTTTCACGTCCGACCGGAATTACTGCTCCATCGGCTCTGTCAAGCCGAACATAGGGCATCTGGGGCCGGCCTCGGGAATGTCTCAGCTGCTGAAAGTAATCATGCAGATGAGACACGGAAAACTCGCGCCGTTCATGAATGCCACGGCATTTAGTCCGGTCTTGAATCAGAAATCCTCGCCGTTCTTCTTATGCAGCGAGATCCGACCCTGGCCGCGCCAGCGGGTTACGGCCGAAGGGGCCGAACACGAGGTTCCAAGGCGAGCCATGATCAATTCGTTCGGCTATGGCGGGTTTTACGCGGGCGCTATCGTAGAGGAATACATCGACCAGAATGATGCCCTGCGAAGCGTCCACTTCTCCGCTGGCAGGCCCGGGCCACAGGTTATTGTTCTATCGGCCGATGACAAGGGTGACCTGAAGGTAAAGCTGAACCAGCTGTCCCAGCATTTGAAGGGGAATCCGCAGGTTTCAATGGATGATCTTGCCTACACCCTGCAGATAGGGCGAGAGGCGATGTCCTATCGTTGGGCCACCGTCGCGACGGGCTACGATGATCTGCTTGATACGCTGGCCGATCCTTTCCAGGAGCTTCGTCCCGCAAAAACGAAAAATGGCGTATTTTTCGGTTGCGTCGCCAGCCTCTCGCCACGATGCAAACAAAGGCCCGCCGGGGCAGATCCGCAGTGCCCGGTCTGGAATGATGCCGATGAAAGTGATTTATTGAACTTGGCATCATGGTGGGTGGACGGCGGCGATGTGCCATGGAATGAATGCGCCCCCGACGATGCCCGAAGAATTGCGCTACCCGCCTATCCGTTTGCAATCCCATGAGCCTTTCACGTCCGGTCGGGCATGGCTCGATGTCTCGCGCTCTGGGTCTGGAGGGCGACGTGAGCCGCGAGCTCCTGCAACTGACCTGTCAGCCTGTCGCTTGCGCTGTCGAGATCATTGATCAAGACGGGGGCCTGTTGCCTGAGGAAATGGTCGTTGTCAGGAACGCTGCCTGGAAGCGGAGGGTGGAGTTTGCCGCGGGACGATCTGCCGCCAGGCGGGCGTTAGGGAAAATGGGTGAGCCTTCTCAACCGATCCCGAAGGGAAAACTGGGCGAGCCAATATGGCCGGCAGGGTACGGCGGGTCGATCAGCCATGATGGCCCGTTCGCAGCGGCTATCGTTCACGCCATCAAGACGTCCGCCGAGGCCCTGGCGATTGACCTGATAGACGCTTCCGATTTGACGCGCTATTGGGAGGTTTCCCACCTTGTCCGGGCGGCGGGTGAGTCGTCGGAGATTGCTGGCGATCCGAGGTCCGCGGCGCTTCTGTTCGGGGCGAAAGAGGCGGCAATTAAGCTGATATCTCCTCGCGCTGAACGTTACATAGGATTTGAGCGTCTTGTGGCCGCCAGGACAAATCGCGGGTTCCAGATAAGGTGCACGTACAGCAATCTATGTATTCTGGTGCGAACCTTCGAGTCCAACGGCATCATTGTGTCGCTGGGGATTCTCGACCGCCCGTGTGGCGCATGAGCCGCCCGCTTGGCGCGCTCCAGTGTCGCCGTAAAGTCAAACAAAAACAGCGCCTTAGGGCGCTGTTTTAGACTTCTTCAGATCACTCTGGAACTTGAAATGGTGGAGCGGAGGAGGATCGAACTCCCGACCTTCGCATTGCGAACGCGACGCTCTCCCAGCTGAGCTACCGCCCCAATGAAGCAAGACCAAAACTATACAGGAACAATCCAGCGGCGCGCAATATGCCGCCCGCCGAAAGTTCTCAGACGAATTCCAGGGTGGCGACGACCGGCGCATGGTCCGACGGCTGTTCGTTGCGGCGCGGCTCCTTGTCGATCACGCAGGCAATGCAACGCTTGACCAGCGGGGCTGACAGCAAGACGTGGTCGATCCGCAGGCCGGCGTTGCGGCGGAAGGCGAATTGGCGGTAATCCCACCAGGAAAACGACTTTTCCGGCTGCTCGAACAGGCGGAAGGAATCGGTCAGGCCCAGGTCGAGCAGCGCGCGCAAGGCGGCACGTTCCGGTTCAGACACCAGCACCTGGCCTTCCCATTTTTCCGGGTTGTGCACGTCTTCATCGGCAGGGGCGACGTTGTAGTCGCCCAGCACGGCCAGGCGGGGATACTGCTTGATCTCGTCGGCCAGCCAGTTGCGCATGGCGTCGAACCAGGCCAGCTTGTAGACGTATTTGTCGGAATCCACCGATTGCCCGTTGGGGCAGTAGGCGCATACGACTCGCACGTCGCCTTCGGGGCTGGGGAAAGTCAGGGCCAGGACGCGCTGTTGCGGATCTTCGTAGCCGGGGATGTTGCGCACCATCGACGTGCCCGGCACGCGCGAGATGATGGCGACGCCGTTATAGGTCTTTTGGCCAGCCCAGACCGCGTGGTAGCCGGCTTCCTTGAAAGCGGCTTCGGGAAACTTGTCGTCGGTAAGCTTCAGTTCCTGGATGCACAGCACGTCGACCGGATTGGCGGCCAGCCAGTCCAGCACCTGTTGCAGGCGCACATTCAGGGAGTTCACGTTCCAGGTGGCTAATTTCATGGTTCTTATCGGTCATTGACGGGGGCCGCGGCGCGTGGCCGGCGCGGTCCGGAAGAAGGGCGCTGCCGGCTTGCATGCCGCGTGGGTGGCAGGCCGCGGCGGGCCGTCCCGGCGAACGACGAATGATACCTTGCGCCGGGGTCGGATTTGCCGGGCGCCACGGAGGGCGCCGCTGAAGGATCGGGCCGAGACGACGCAACAATCCGGTGAGAATTGCTGAACCTTATCGTCGGTATCGTTTCGTAATATCTCCGCTGAAAGAATAATGAAAGGCGGAGAGATGGCGATATGCAGCGAATGCGAGAACATCGTGCAGCACACCCGTGGGGCGCCGGGCCATGCCGGGCTGATCCGCCTTGGCGCCGTGCGCAGCCTGGGGGCGGCCAAGCGCAAGGCCACGCACGAAGCGTTCGTCTGCGCGGTCTGCGATACCGGATGGGATTACCTGGACGACAAGCGCGATCCGTCGGCGGGATGGACGCGGTGCTGACGGTGTGCTGACGGTCCTTGGGCCCCGGCCGGGCTGATCAGTGTTCGGAACCGCTGTTCAGCATCCGGCTTTTCGCTTTTTCGATGTGCGCGCGCATGACGTTGCGGGCGCCGTCCGCGTCCTGTTGCAGGATCAACAGGTAGATGTGCCGGTGTTCGTCGATGGCGGCGCGGGTGCGTTTCCAGGGTTCGCTGTGGACCAGATGGCGCATGACGTTCACGGCGTGGCTGACGTCGTACTCCAGCGATTTCAACACTTGCACGAAGCGCTGGTTGCTGGTGGCCGCCGCGATGGCGCGGTGGAAGCCGTAGTCGTGATGGTGGGCGATGGCGCCTGAGGCGTCGGCTTCTTCATAGCCCGTCAGCATCCGATCCATTTCGCGCAGGTCGTCCGCGGTGCGGCGCAGGGCTGCCAGATAGGCGCATTCGGGTTCGATCACCATGCGCAGTTCCAGGCCTTCCAGGATATGGCCAACGCGGCGTGCCGGGTCCACGGCGGGCATGCCGCCCATCAGGTCGGGCTTGGCGCGCACGTAGGTGCCTGACCCGCGGATGGAGTCCACGAGCTGGTCTTCGCGCAGACGGTCCAATGCCTGCCGGACCACGGGGCGCGACACCTCGAACAACGCCGCCAGTTCCAGTTCCGTCGGCAGTTTGTTGCCGGGCGGGATCTTGCCGGTGGCGATGGCGTAGAACAGGCTTTCGTACACGCGTTCAGCAAAGCGTTCGGCGCGCACATAGCCCAAGCCAGAGGCCACTTCGGCCAGCACGTCCAATTCAGGACGGGGGCGGGTGGCGGCTTGCAACAACGATTCCAGCTGCGGGTCACGCACGTCGCTCATCAGCGTGCTCCTGATGTAAGTGCCAGGATTGTCATTCGGGATAACAGCCGTGGCGGAAAGGGATTCAGCCGTGAATCCTTGAAATATTAGGGATTACCCGATCGGCCAGGAAAATATCCTGAAGCTTGGGATAAAAGCTGTCAATTCAATTGACAAGTTACGGTGGCCTCTCGTACCTTGCTTGAAACCATTGCTCCGCGCTGCGTGACGCCATTCGTGCGTCACGAGCCCTTTTCGCAACCGGCCATCGGGCCGCTACTTTACTCCGCACATCGTGACTCAGAAGAACTTTATCGCCAATCAATGGGTGGCGGCCGCCGCCGGTGAAACCATTCCCGTCCTGAACCCGTCCGATGGCAAGGCCTTCGAGGCGATCGCCCGTTCGGGCGAAGCGGATATCGACCGCGCCGTGGAGGCCGCCCGCGAAGCCTTTGAAGGCGAGTGGGGCCAGATGGCGCCTGCCGCGCGCAGCCGGTTGCTGATGCGCATCGCGTTTGCGCTGCTGGACCGCCAGGAAGAATTGGCGCAGTTGGAATCGGCCGATACGGGCAAGCCCATCAAGCAGGCCCGCGCGGATGCCGCGGCGGTGGCGCGCTATTTCGAGTTCTACGCCGGCGCGGTCGACAAGCTGCATGGCGAGACCATTCCCTACACCCCGGGATTCACGGTGCTGACGGTACGCGAAGCGCATGGCGTCACCGGCCACATCGTGCCCTGGAACTACCCCTTGCAGATCTTCGGCCGCAGCGTCGGCGCGGCGCTGGCCGCGGGCAATGCCTGCGTGGTCAAGCCCGCCGAAGACGCGTGCCTGTCGCTGTTGAAGCTGGCCGAGATCGCCGCCGAAGTGGGTTTGCCCGCCGGCGCCTTGAACATCGTCACCGGCTACGGCCACGAGGCCGGTGCGGCGTTGACCGCGCATCCGGGCATCGACCACATCTCGTTCACCGGCTCGCCGCAGACGGGCAAGATGGTGGCGCATGCCGCCGCTGAAAACCATGTGCCGGTCACGCTGGAACTGGGTGGCAAGTCGCCGCAAGTCGTGTTCGACGATGCCGACCTGGACGCCGCCATGCCGGTGCTGTTGGCCGCCATCATTCAGAACGCCGGCCAGACCTGCTCGGCGGGCAGCCGCGTGCTGATTCAGCGCGGCGTGTACGAAACGGTGCTCAAGCGCTTGTCGGATGCGTTCTCGGCCACCGTCACCGGCCCCGCCGCGCAAGACCTGGACGTGGGCCCGCTGATCAGCGCCCGCCAGCACGACCGCGTGCGGGGTTTCCTGGCGGAAGCCGAGGCCGAAGGCCTGAAGGTCGCCGCGAGCGGCACGCTTGCTAACGGCACGCCGGAGTCCGGCTATTACCAGCCGCCCGTGCTGTTCCGCGACGTGCCGCCCGATAGCCGCCTGGCGCAGGAAGAAGTGTTTGGCCCCGTGTTGGCCGCAATGGTGTTCGACACCGAGGAAGAAGCACTGGAAATCGCCAACGGCACGCTGTACGGCCTGGTGGCGGGCGTGTGGACCCGCGACGGCGCGCGCCAGATGCGCCTGGCCCGCAAGCTGCGCGCCGGGCAGGTGTTCGTGAACAACTACGGCGCCGGCGGTGGCGTGGAACTGCCTTTCGGCGGTTCGCGCCAGTCGGGCTACGGTCGTGAAAAGGGCTTCGAAGCGCTGTATGGCTTCACGACGCTGAAGACCATCGCGATCCGTCATTGATATCGCGGCGGGTGGCGTCCGCCACCCGGTCTTGCGGGGCGGTTCCTGGCAAAATATCGGTTAACGTTGACGTTTTGCTTCAGGGGCCTGCCGCCCCGTATTCAGGATCCGTATGTTCACCGGTATTGTTCAAGGCACCGCGAAGATCGCGAAGATCGCGGATCGCGACGGCCTGCGCACCTTCACGCTGGAATTCCCCCCTGGTTTCTGTGCCGACCTGGCCATAGGCGCCAGCGTGTCGACGGACGGGGTTTGCCTGACCGTCACGGAATTGGTGTCCGACAACCAGGCAACCTTCGATGTCATGCTGCAAAGCCTGGCCATCACCACGTTGGGCAGCTACGCCGAAGGCGACCGCGCCAACGTCGAGCGCGCCGCCAGGGACGGGGCCGAGATCGGCGGGCACCCGCTGTCCGGCCATGTGGACTTCACGTCCGAAGTGATCATGGTGAAGTCGTCCGACACCAATCGCCTGATGCGCTTCAGCATCCCCCCGGATTTCCGCAAGTACGTGTTCGCCAAGGGCTACATCGCCATCAACGGCGCCAGCTTGACCGTGTCGGAAGTGAACCGCGCCGAGGGCTGGTTCGAAGTCTGGCTGATTCCCGAAACCCGCCGCATGACCGTCTTTGAAGACAAACAGGTGGGCGACTTCGTCAACATCGAAATCGAACGCAGCACGCAGGTGGTGGTGGACACCGTGCGCGAAACCGTCCAGGAAAGCCTGGGCAAACTGCAACCGCTGCTGGAAGCCATCCTGAAAGAGAAGGGGCTGACGCTGGAAGATTTCGTCAGCCCGCAGGGCAAAATCAAATAAGCCTGCCTTGCCGCACGCCGGTCATTGGCGCGCGAACGGCTGCCCCAGCGGCCGAATCCGGATGCCCGGTTGCAGCCGGGTCCAGGGCAGGTCCGCCGGGTCAGCCTGCATCGGCCCCGGCGCCTTCGCCACCAGCACCTCGTGGGCGATCGGCTGGAAGTCGGCGCGGAAATGCACCGAACTCTTCACGACCAGTATCCCCATTTCCTCGGGCTGCACGCCGCCTACCCGGAACAGATTGCGGTCCAGCATCTGCGCCTTGCTGGCGCTGACCACGACGCGCACGCCGCCGATCCGCAAGCCGGCGACCGCGCCCAGATCCACATCCATGCCATGCATCATCGGGCCGTCAAAGCGCAGCTTGCCGGGCGATAGCGTTTCCACCAGGAATTCGCCTTCGAAAGCCGTGTCGCCCGCCACGCCTGATTGGCCGCCCAAGCGTAGCGTGACCGTCTTGCCGATGCCGGCGGCGGTAGCGGCGCGCACGGCGTCCGGGTCGTAGAAAAGCCCCAGCGCCGCGTTCTGCGCATCCGCCTCGACCAGTGCGCGCAGCATGCCGGTCGTGTTGGCGTCGCCGCCCGCGCCGGGATTGTCCTGCGTGTCGGCGATGACGACAGGGCGCGATGCGCCGTGTGCCAGGGCCTGCGCGCGCCGTACCGCTTCGGCCGGTTCCAGGAAGTCCGGCGACCATTGCGGTTCCAGTTCCAGCACGCGCTGATACAGCGTATCGGTAACCTGTTCCACTGCCGCGGCATCCGACCCATACGCCCAGACGACGGGGCCGCATTCGGGGAAGTCGGCGGCGGGAAAGCCGGGCGCGAAAGAAATGGAGGCAACGCCCGGCGTCTGCTCCAGCCGGGCCAGCGTTTCGTATACGCCCTGCGACGGCTGCAGCATCGTGCACATGCCGTTGATGGGAATCAGGAAGGGCAGGCGGCGTTCACTGCGCACCCAGCGGCGGCCCGCGGCGATGCGCGCCAGCAGCAGGCGCGCGGCATGTTCGCCGGTATCCGCCATGTCCACGTGGGGATAGGTGCGGAACGCGGCCAGTCCGTCGGCTTCGCGCAGCATTTCGGCGGTGACGTTGGCGTGCAGGTCCAGGCTGGCGATGACCGGCACGTCGGGCCCCACGATCTGGCGCACGCGCGCCAGCAATTCGCCTTCGCCGTCATCCAGGTGTTCCGTGACCATCGCGCCATGCAAGTCCAGGTAGACGGCGTCGTAGGGCCCGTTGCGCGCGGCATCCAGGATTTCGCCGGCGATGCGTTCGTAGGCATCGCGGGTGACATGGGCGGACGGACTGGCGCCGGCCCAGATCACCGGGCGCACGGTGTGGCCTTGCGCCTGGATGGCGTTGATGAAGCCGCCTGCGGGAATGTTGACCGAGCGTAGCGCCAGCACGTCTTCGCCGCGCACCATGGCGGGAAAGCCTTCACCCCGGACGAAATTGTCGTAGCCGGCCTTGGACGGCGCAAAGGTATTGGTCTCGTGCTGAAAGCCTGCCACCAGGATATGCATGTCGTTTCCTCTTGTTCATCGGGATAGCGCGCAACAGCCGGCAGTGTGGCACGAGAGGGGCGCGAAAGCACCGCAAAAAGCGGATGGAATCGTCACGGAGTGGACGGACGATTACCCGTACTGGCACCGGGTTCAGCGCGTCGCCTGGCGTTGTTTATTTATGTATTTTGAATTTATAGATCAAGTAAATACGGGGCTTTCAAGCCAATTATGTCCTAAGGCAGCCGTAAATAGCCGTTTCGACTCTGAAATGCCCATGAAAAGGGCGTTTCGGACGGATTCGAATACAATGATGGCACTTTCGGAGGTTTCTATGTCGGTCATATCCGATATCAAAATACGCCCCCTGGAGCGCGGCGACCTGCACTTCGTGCACAAGATCAACAATAACGACGTCATCATGCGTTATTGGTTCGAAGAGCCCTACGAGGCCTACGACGAACTGGTTGCCCTCTATGACCGCCACTTGCACGACCAGAACGAGCGGCGTTTCATCATCGAGCACGACACCGGCCAACCCGCAGGCCTGGTGGAACTGGTGGAAATCGACTACATCCACCGCCGCGCGGAATTCCAGATCATCATCGCGCCCAGTTATCAGGGGCGGGGCTACGCCAAAGCGGCGACCCGCATCGCGGTGGGCTACGCGTTCCGCGTACTGAACCTGCACAAGGTCTATCTGGTGGTGGACAAGGACAACATGGCGGCCGTGCACGTGTACGAACGCTGCGGCTTTCAGATCGAAGGGCTGCTGAAGGAAGAGTTCTTTTCCAACGGCGCCTACCGCGACGCATACCGCATGGCGCTGTTGCAGCATGAACATCTGCGCGATGTGGGCCCCGGCGCGCCCGATGCGCCCGTACTGCGGGATTGGCCGCAGGAAGAACAAACGGGCTGACGCCCGTTCATCCGTCTCCGTGTGTTGACGCGTGGCGCCTCAGGCTGCCGCGCGCAGCAGGCGCAGGCCGTTGGCCACCACCAGCAGGCTGGCCCCGACGTCGGCGAACACCGCCATCCACAGCGTCGCGTTGCCGGTCATGGCAAGCGCCAGGAACACCACCTTGATGCCCAGCGCCAGCGTGATGTTCTGCATCAGCACGCGGTGGGTTGCGCGAGACAAGCGCAGGAAGGTCCCGATCTTGCGCAGGTCGTCGTCCATCAAGGCCACGTCCGCGGTTTCGATGGCGGTGCCCGTGCCGGCGGCGCCCATCGCGAACCCGATGTCGGCGCGGGCCAGCGCCGGCGCGTCGTTGATGCCGTCACCCACCATGCCCACGCGGCCGCTGGGCGCCAGCTTGCTTTCGATGGCGGCGAGCTTGTCTTCAGGCAGTTGATCGCCGCGGGCTTCGTCGATGCCCACCTGTTTCGCAATGGCCTGGGCGGTAGGGGTGTTGTCGCCCGTCAGCATCAGCGTGCGCACGCCCAGCGCATGCAGGTCGGCGATGGCGGCCGCGCTGGTGGGTTTGACCGTGTCTGCCACGGCGGCCAACGCCATCACCCGGTGGCCGTCGGTCAGTCCGATGGCGCTCTTGCCCTGGCGTTCGAGTTCGTCCAGGCGGGCTTCCAGCTTGGGGCTCGACACGCCCAGTTCGCGCATCAGGCGGCGGTTGCCCAATTGATAGGTCACGCCGTCGATCTGCGCGCTGACGCCGCGGCCGGGCAGGGCCGTGAAGGCGTCGACCTCAAGCAACGCCATGCCGGCGTCGCGTGCCGCATTGGCAACCGCCAGCGACACCGGGTGGTCGGAACGGGCGGCCAGGCTGGCCGCGATCAGGGCTGCGGGGTGACGGGCCTGGTCGGACACCTCCCACTCCTGCAGGTCGGTCTGCACCGGTTTGCCGTGCGTCAGCGTGCCGGTCTTGTCCAGCGCCAACCACTTCAGGTTGCGGCCTTCTTCCAGATACACGCCGCCCTTGACCAGAATGCCGCGCCGCGAGGCGGCAGTCAGGCCGCTGACGATGCTGACCGGCGTTGAAATCACCAGTGCGCACGGGCAGGCGATGATCAACAGCGCCAGCGCGCGGTAGATGGCATCGAACCACGGCTGGCCCCACAGCAGGGGCGGCGCCACGGCCACCAACACGGCCACCGCCACCACGACCGGCGTATAGATGCGCGAGAAGCGGTCGATGAAGCGCTGGGTCGGCGCGCGGGCGCCCTGGGCCTGTTCGACGGCGTGGATGATGCGGGCCAGCGTCGTATTGCCGGCGGCCGCGGTCACGCGGTATTCGAACGAGCCCGACGTGTTCACCGTGGCGGCGAACACCGGATCGTCCTGCGCCTTTTCCACGGGCAGGCTTTCGCCGGTGATGGGTGACTGGTCCACGGCCGAACTGCCGCTGACGATGATGCCGTCGGCGGCGATGCGTTCGCCGGGGCGCACCCGCACCACGTCGTTCACCTGCAATTGGGCGGCGGGCACTTCAAGCCAGCGGCCGTCTGCCTGGCGCACCGTCGCGGTTTCGGGGGCCAGGTCCAGCAGGCCGCGGATGGCATTGCGCGCACGGTCCAGCGAACGGGCCTCGATCAATTCGGCCACGTTGAACAGGAACATCACCATGGCCGCTTCGGGCCATTGGCCGATGAGCACGGCGCCGGTCACGGCAATGCTCATCAAGGCATTGATGTTGAGGTTGCCGTTGCGCACGGCGATCCAGCCTTTGCGGTAGGTGGTAAGGCCGCAAGCCAGAATGGCGGCCACGGCGAATGCCGCAGTGACGCCCAGCGGCCAACCGGCGAAATGCGAAAGTTCGGACAAGGCGGCCAGCACGCCGGAGCCGCCGATCAGCCACCAGTTCACGGGTTTGGCGCCGGGGGCAGGGGTGCCGGGTGCGCCGTCGGTCAGCGGTTCCGGCGTCATATCCAGCGACTTGATGGCGGCGATGATGCGATCCAGCGCGCCCTCGGCGTGCACCACCGTCAGCACGCGTTGCATCAGGTTGAAGTCCAGCGCATGCACGCCGTCCAGATTGCCCAGCTTCTTGCGGATCAGCGTTTCCTCGGTGGGGCAGTCCATCTGACCGATGCGCAGGCGTGCCAGCAACTGGCCCGGACCGGCGGCAAGCGTGGAGCCGCCGTCGCCCGAGAGCGACATGTTTTCCATGCCCTGCGCGTGGCCGCAGCAAGCGGCCTCCGGCTGCGCGTGACGATGGCCATGATCATGGGCGTGGTCATGCTTGTGGCCGTGATCATGATCATGATCATGGTTATGGTCGTGGCTGTGATCGTGGTCGTGGCGATGATCGTGCCCGTGGCCCCCGTCGACCGCTGCGTGATCGTGACCCGCCTGGCCGTGCGCAGGTTCGCCGTGCCCGGCGCGGCAGCAGGCGCCGTCTTGCCCGGCGGGCTTGGGTTTGTGGGTGTTGACAGGAGGGAGGGACATCTTCTACGCCTTATGTAAGCTGATGGTCGTATTCCACACCTTGGAGTTACTATAGGGTCAACCCCTTATTTCAAGCGGATGCGATCCAGGGAGGCGCGATGCGTATTGGCGAATTGGCCACGGCGGCCGGCACCACCGTCGAAACGGTCAGATACTACGAAAAAGAAGGGCTGCTGCCCGCCCCGGAACGCGGCCTGAACAACTACCGCAGCTACGGGCAACCCCATCTGGAACGGCTGCGCCTGATCCGGAATTGCCGGGCGCTGGACATGACGCAGGACGAAATACGCGCCATCCTGTCACTGGCCGATAACCATCAAACCGGATGCGGCCCCATTAACGAACTGTTCGACGAACACATTTCGCATGTGGATGAACGCATTGCCGAACTGACGCAACTGAAGACGCAGCTGACCGATTTGCGGCAGCGCTGCCTGTCCGCGCGACCCGACGCGGAAGACTGCGGCATTCTGCACGGCCTGTCTGAAATGCAGGTCGAAGAGCGCCAGGAGCGTCACACCCACCTGGGCTGATGCCCTTGCTGCGGGCCGGGGGATGCCCGCCCCGTCCGCCGCCATCGCTTAATATGAGAATCTGTTTCTTTCCCATTTGCGCCCGAATCCATGACCGTAACCACCACCGCCACTCCGCTGCACGCCCTGACCACGCGCCGTTCCGTGAAGTTCTTGCGGGGCCCGGCGCCCAAGCCCGACGAACTTGAACAGATCCTGCAGGCCGCCATGTCGGCCCCCGACCATGGCGCGCTGCGCCCGTGGCGTTTTGTCGTGATCCAGGGCGAGGCCATTGGCAAGCTGGCGGATGTGGCGCTGGACGCGGTCAAGCGCAGCGGCGACCCGCGCATGACGCCTGAAAAGGAAAAGTCGGTGCGCGAATGGATGGCGGGCGTGCCGCTGTTCATTGCCGTGGCGCAGAAGATCGCGCACGACAACACCAAAATCCCCGAACACGAGCAACTGCTGGCCACGGGTTGCTCGGTCATGAACATCCTGAACGCGGTTCATATGCTGGGCTATGGCGCATTCTGGAGCACCGGGGTCGGCACCTATGTCGAAGACGTGCAGAACGCGCTGGGCCTGGATTCGCTGGATTACCGTTTCCTGGGCTATCTGGCCATCGGCACGCCGGGTTGCGCCGTGCCGCCGGCCAACCGCCCCGACTATCGCGACTTCGTCACGGAGTGGACCGGCCCGGTCTGACCGAAAAAGACGCGTCTTGCAGGGCGCCCCTGAACAGGGCGCTTGCGCGCCAGGCAATAAATGACAATAATTCTTATTGTTAATTAGCCTGGCGCCTTTCCATGTCCCCATCCGCACAGCCCACGGAGCATTCCGCTGCCGAGCTGTATGAAGCGCATCACTCCTGGCTGCAAGCGTGGCTGCGGCGCAGGCTAGGGTGCCGCCATGATGCGGCCGACCTGGCGCACGATACGTTCGTGCGTGTCCTGGCTGGCCGCCAGACCGAGACCATTCGCGAACCGCGCGCGTTCCTGACCACGTTGGCGCAGCGCACGCTGTTTACCTTCTGGCGCCGCCGCGAGCTGGAGCGCGCGTATCTCGACAGCCTTGGCGCCTTGCCGCCGGCCACCGTGGCCAGCGAAGAAAGCCGTGCGTTGGTGATCGAGGCCTTGATGCATATCGACCGCGCATTGCAACGCCTGCCGCTCAAGGCGCGCCAGACCTTCCTTTACAGTCAGCTCGACGGACTCGGCTACGCCGAGATCGCCGTGCGTGTCGGCGTTTCCGTCATCACGGTGCGGCGCTACATGAAGCAGGCCATCACGCTGTGCGTGGCGGCGCGCCTGGACGCATGACCGCGCCGTTGCTGCCGGCCGATCTGGAATCGGCCGTGGATTGGATGGTGCTGCTGTCCTCGGGCAGCGTGACTGCCGCCGACCGCGCGCGGTTCGAGCAATGGCGGCTGGCGGATCCCCGCCATCGCGCGGCGTGGGAGAAGGTCAACGCCGCCGTCAAGGATTCCTTTGCGGCGCTGGGCGGAGGCGAGCAGCGGCTGGCGGCTGGCCGCGCCTTGCTGACCCCGCCGGCCAGGCGGCGGATGCTGCGCAATGCGCTGGGCCTGGCGCTGGCGGCGGGCGGCCTGGCCGCGCTGGTCGATCGCCAGACCCCGCTGCGTACGCTGGCCGCCGACCTGCGCACGGGTACCGGCGAACGTCGCGCCTATACCTTGCCGGACGGCAGCGAGTTGACGCTGAATGCGCGCTCGGCCGTGAATCTGGATTTCAGTGCTGGCGAGCGCCGCGTGCGCTTGAAAGCGGGCGCGGTCTATGTGCGCGTGGCGCCCGACGCCGCGCGCCCCTTCATCGTCGCAACCGCCGAGGGCGAGGTGCAGGCGCTGGGGACGGTGTTCAGCGTGGCCCGGGAAGAAGAGGCTTGCGTGGTCAGCGTGGTCGAACATCTCGTCGAAGTGCGCGCCGTCGGCCAGCGCCGCGTGCTGCGGGCAGGCGAGGGCCTGCGGTTCGATGCGCGGGGCCTGGGCACGCCCGACGCCATGCTGGCCGACGCCGCCGCGTGGCAAAGCGGCATGCTGGTCGTGCATGACGAGTCATTGGGGGCGGTGGTGCAAGCGCTGCGGCCCTACCGGCGCGGCATCATCCGGATTACGCCGGCCGCCGCGCGGCTGCGCGTGTTGGGGGCGTTTCCGCTGGACGACACGGGCCGCACGCTGGAGTCGCTGCGCCAGACCTTGCCGATCGAGGTCACGTCGTTGGGCGGGTGGTTCGTCAGCATCGACCTGCGCCCCGCCTCGCACTGAAAATAAATGATCACTTTTGTCCGCGTCGTTGGACATCCCTCCTGAAACACCAAACTGTTGCAGGAGAACCCATGTTCCATCGTCGCCCGCTTCGGCCCCTGGCCGCCGCGCTGTTCATTGCCCTGGCCGCGCCTGCGGTCCATGCCCAGACCCCGCCGGGCGGCCCTGCCGCCGCCCGCGCTGTTTTGCGCTTCGACGTGCCCGCTGGCGCCTTGGGCGATACGCTGACCCGCATCGCTCGGCAGAGCGGGCGCGCCGTGTCCGTCGATCCCGCCCTGGTGGCGGGCCGCAATGCGCCGGCCATCGTCGGCGATTACACGGCAGAAGACGCGGCGCGGCGTGCGCTTGCCGGTAGCGGCCTGGAACTGGCCGTCACGGCCAATGGCACGCTGAGCGCGCGGCGCGCGCCCGAAGGCGCCGCCATGCTTGAGCCGGTCCGCGTGACCGGTTCCATCGAATCGCCCACCGGGCATGTGGACGGCTACGTGGCGCAACGCGCGCTGTCGGGCACCAAGACCGACACGCCGCTGATCGAAACGCCGCAATCCATATCGGTCGTCACCAGCGACCAGATCCGCGCGGTCAAGGCGGGTTCGGTAGCGGATGCGCTGGGCTACACGCCCGGCGTGTCGGCGCAATCCCCCGCTTTCAGCCGCATGGTGGACGACCTGATGCTGCGTGGCTTCAATGTGGCCGCGGGGAACTCCGGGCAATTGCGCGACGGCCTGAAACTGCAGTCCAGCGTCTATGACGGCGGGCAGGAACCCTATGGGCTGGAACGGGTGGAGGTGCTGCGCGGCGCGTCTTCGGTGCTGTACGGGCAACTGAGTCCGGGCGGCGTGGTCAACACCGTCAGCAAGCGCCCCTCGGCCGATTCCCTGCGCGAGCTGAACCTCGATACCGGCAGTTATGGACGCCGCCAGGTGTCGGGCGACTTCACCGGCGCGCTGACCGAGGATGGCGCCTGGACGTACCGGCTGACGGGGTTGGCCCGCAACGCCGACAACTGGGTGGACCATGTGCCGGACGACCGGACCTACCTGGCGCCGGCCCTGACGTGGCAGCCTTCGGCGGCCACGTCGCTGACGCTGCTGGCCAGCTATCAGCGCATCCGCACGCGCTTTGCCGCGCCCATGCCCGCCGCCAATACCTTGAACGGCCAGATCCCTCGCGACCTCTTCATCGGCGAGCCGGATTTCGACCGCTACGACACCGATACCTACACCGTCGGTTATGCGTTCGAGCACGCATTCAACGACCGGGTGACGCTGCGCCAGAGCGCCCGGTATTTCACGGCGGACGGCACTTGGGACTATCTGAGCTTCGGCGCGTTGCAGGCCAACGGCCAGACCTTGCGGCGTGGCGTGGTCAGCCGCAGCGAACACTCGTATGGCGTCGCAACCGATACGTCGCTGGAACTGAAGCTGGACGGCGGGCCGTTGCAACACACGGTGCTGGCCGGGCTGGACTACTACCGCAGCGGCTATGACTCGCATCGCCATTCCGGCACGGTGGCCGCGCTGGCGGACATCTATCACCCCGTATATGGTGCGGTGCCGACGCTGAATACCGCCGCCGACTACGGCATCAATACGCGTTCCGATTCGCTGGGCTTGTACCTGCAAGACCAGATCAAGATCCAGGACAAATGGGTGCTGGTGCTGGGTGGCCGCCAGGATTGGGCGGATACCGACCAGAAGAACTACGCCACGGGCGCCACGACACGCCTGCGCGATAGCGCCACGACCGGCCGCGTGGGCCTGGTGTACCTGGCCGACAACGGCCTGGCGCCTTACCTCAGCGCCAGCCAGTCGTTTGCGCCGACGATCGGCGTCGATCGCGCGGGCAACGCGTTCAAACCGACCAAAGGCACGCAGTACGAACTGGGCCTGCGCTATGAGCCGCCGGGCGGCAACATGCTGTACAGCGCGGCGGTCTATGACCTGACGCAGACCAATGCGTTGACCGGCGACCCGGCCGACGCGACGTACTCGGTGCAGACCGGGCGGGCGCGGTCGCGGGGGTTGGAACTGGAAGCCAAGGCACGCCTGGGCGCCTTGAACCTGACGGCCAGCTATGCCTACACCGACGCCCGCACCACGCGAAGCACGGTGGCGTCGCTGGTTGACCAGCGCATCGCACTGGTGCCGCTGCACAGCGCCTCCATCTGGGCCGACTACAACCTGACCGCCGCCGGCGTGCCAGGTCTGACCGTCGGCGCGGGGGTGCGTTATGCCAGCTCGACGAACCTGCCTGGCTATCCCGCGAATGTGCCCGGCCAGTTCCTGGTCGACGCCCTGGCCGGTTATGACTTCGGCGCGCTGGACCCGGCCATGTCCGGCCTGTCGCTGACGGTGAACGCGCGCAATCTGTTCAACCGCGGCTACCTGGCTTGCGCGGGGGCGACGGGGTGCCGCTACGGCGATCCGCGCACGCTGTATGCCACCCTGAGCTATCGCTGGTAAACGCTGGAAAACCCCTAGTGAGATACGGGCCCGCATGCGTGCTGGCCCGTCTCGGCGACCCCGTCCCCTGTGCTAATCTCGTCGACGGCCACGCATATTTATCCCTATGCGAGGGGCCGACGATGGCAGCGCCTGAGGTCACACACCTTTGGCAATGTCTTGGTAGGAAGAAAACGCATGACACGATCAAGCGTGGAGACAATATATGAGCCAATATGGGCCGCTGAAGTTGCACGTCCCCGAGCCCACCGGGCGTCCGGGTTGCAAGACCGACTTTTCCTATCTGCATCTGTCGCCTCCTGGCGAGGTGCCCAAACCCCCCATTGATGTTGCCGCGGTCGATACCGGCGGACTGGCGTACAGCCTGGTCCGGGTGATCGACGACGACGGCCGCGCGGTCGGGCCGTGGGCGCCCGAGATCAGCAACGATCAACTGCGTGCGGGCATGCGGGCCATGCTGAAGACGCGGATTTTCGACGGCCGCATGCTGACGGCGCAGCGCAAGAAGAAGATCTCGTTCTACATGCAGAGCCTGGGCGAAGAAGCCATCGGCACGGCGCACGCGCTGGCGCTGGAGCAGGGCGACATGTGTTTCCCGACCTACCGCCAGCAGAGCATCCTGCTGTCGCGCGATGTGTCGCTGGTCACCATGATGTGCCAGCTGATGTCGAATGAACGCGACCCGCTCAAGGGGCGCCAGCTGCCGGTGATGTACTCCGACCGGGCAAACGGCTTCTTCACCATTTCCGGCAACCTGGCCACGCAGTTCATCCAGGCGGTGGGCTGGGCGATGGCGTCCGCCATCAAGGGCGACACGCGCATCGCGTCGGCCTGGATCGGCGACGGCGCCACGGCCGAAGCCGACTTCCACACCGCGCTGACGTTCGCGCATGTGTACCGCGCGCCAGTCATCCTGAACGTGGTCAACAACCAATGGGCCATCTCCACCTTCCAGGCCATCGCCGGCGGCGAAGGCGCGACCTTCGCGGGCCGCGGCGTGGGCTGCGGCATCGCGTCGCTGCGGGTGGACGGCAATGATTTCCTGGCGGTCTATTCCGCCTCGCGCTGGGCCGCCGAACGCGCTCGCCGCAACCTGGGCCCGACCTTGATCGAATGGGTGACGTACCGCGCCGGTCCGCACTCGACCTCCGACGACCCTTCCAAGTACCGCCCCGGCGATGACTGGGCGCACTTTCCGCTGGGCGACCCGATCGAGCGCTTCAAGAAGCACCTGATCGGCCTGGGTATCTGGTCCGACGCCGAACACGATGCGGTTCGCGCCGAACTGGACGCCGAGATCGTCGCGGCCCAAAAGGAAGCGGAAAGCTACGGCACCCTGGTGGACGGCCACGTCCCCAGCGCGGCCAGCATCTTTGAAGACGTCTACAAAGACATGCCGGAGCATCTGCGCCGGCAGCGCCAGCAGCTCGGAGTCTGATCATGGCAATTGATAACAACGCTGGTCCGGCCTCTGCGCCGATGACCATGATCCAGGCATTGCGCTCGGCCATGGATGTGATGCTGGAGCGTGACAACAACGTGGTGGTGTTCGGCCAGGACGTCGGCTATTTCGGCGGCGTGTTCCGGTGCACCGAGGGCTTGCAGACCAAGTACGGCAGCTCGCGCGTGTTCGACACGCCGATCTCCGAAGGCGGCATCGTGGGCGTGGCGGTGGGCATGGGCGCCTATGGCTTGCGGCCCGTGTGCGAGATCCAGTTCGCCGACTACTTCTATCCCGCTTCCGACCAGATCGTGTCGGAAGCCGCCCGCTTGCGCTATCGGTCGGTGGGCGAGTTCATCGCCCCGATGACCATCCGCATGCCTTGCGGCGGTGGCATCTACGGCGGGCAGACGCACAGCCAAAGCCCCGAAGCCATGTTCACGCAGGTCTGCGGGTTGCGCACGGTGATGCCGTCCAACCCCTACGACGCCAAGGGCTTGCTGATCGCCTCGATCGAAAACGACGACCCGGTGATTTTCCTGGAACCCAAGCGGCTCTACAACGGCCCCTTTGACGGTCACCACGACCGCCCGGTGACCCCGTGGACCGGGCGTCCGGGCAGCGTGGTGCCGACGGGCTACTACACCGTGCCGCTGGACACCGCCGCCATCGTGCGGCCGGGCAAGGCGCTGACGGTGCTGACCTATGGCACCACGGTGTATGTGTCGTTGACCGCCGCCGAAGAGACCGGCATCGACGCCGAAGTGATCGATCTGCGCAGCCTCTGGCCGCTGGACCTGGAAACCATCGTGAACTCGGTGAAGAAGACCGGCCGTTGCGTGGTGGTGCACGAAGCCACGCGTACCTGCGGGTATGGCGCGGAACTGATTTCGCTGGTTCAAGAGCACTGCTTCCATCACCTGGAGGCGCCTGTCGAGCGCGTGACCGGTTGGGATACTCCCTACCCGCACGCGCAGGAATGGGCGTACTTCCCCGGCCCGCGCCGGGTCGGCGAAGCGTTCAAACGCGCGATGGAGGTGTGAGATGGGGATCCATATCATCAAGATGCCGGACATCGGCGAAGGCATTGCCGAAGTCGAACTGGTGGGCTGGCACGTCAAGGTGGGCGACACCGTCGCCGAGGACCAGCCGCTGGCCGACGTAATGACGGACAAGGCCACGGTGGAAATTCCATCGCCGGTCGTGGGCAAGGTGGTGGCGCTGGGCGGCGACGTGGGCCAGGTCATGGCCGTGGGCGGGGAATTGATCCGGCTGGAAGTGGAAGGCGAGGGCAACGTCCGCGCCGGATCGGCCGCGCCTCAGAAGGCGGCGCCTGCCGCGTCCGAAGCCCCCGCGCCCGTCAAGCCGGAGGGGGCCGCGAAGGCGGCAGCGGGCGGCATCGCGGGCCAGATCGCGGCGTCCGTCTCGCAGGCGGCAAGCCCGTCGGCAGCCAGGCCGCAAGCCGCGTCGCGACCGGCCAACACCACGCCTGTCGTGGCGCGCCAGCCGGGCGACAAGCCGCTGGCGTCGCCCGCCGTGCGCAAGCGCGCGTGGGACTTGGGTGTTGAACTGCGCTACGTGCCAGGCAGCGGCCCGGCCGGCCGGGTCATGCACGAAGACCTGGACGCCTACCTGCAGTCGCAAGGGGCAGGCACCGCCGCACGCGGCGGGTCGGCCTATGCGCAACGCAACGATGAAGAAGCCGTGCCCGTGATCGGCCTGCGCAGGAAGATCGCGCAGAAGATGGCGGAGTCCAAGCGCCGCATCCCGCACTTCAGCTATGTCGAAGAAATCGACGTGACCGAACTGGAAGACCTGCGCGTGCAGCTCAACCAGAAATGGGGCGAATCGCGCGGCAAGCTGACCTTGCTGCCGCTGTTGGCGCGGGCCATGGTCGTGGCGCTGCGGGACTTCCCGCAGATCAATGCGCGCTATGACGATGAAGGCGGCGTGGTGACGCGCTACGGCGCCGTGCACATCGGCATCGCCACGCAAAGCGATGGCGGCCTGATGGTGCCGGTGATGCGTCACGCCGAGGCGCGCGACCTCTGGTCGATGGCCGCCGAGATCGGCCGGCTGGCGCAAGCGGTGCGCAACGGCACCGCGGGGCGCGACGAACTCTCCGGGTCCACCATCACCATCACCAGCCTGGGGCCCTTGGGCGGCATCGTCACGACACCGGTGATCAACCATCCCGAAGTCGGCATCGTGGGCGTGAACCGCATCGTGGAACGGCCCGCTTTCCGCAACGGCGCCGTGGTGGCGCGCAAGCTGATGAACCTGTCATCGTCCTTCGACCACCGCGTGGTGGACGGCATGGACGCGGCGCGGTTCGTTCAGGCGGTACGCGCGCTGCTGGAACAACCCGCGCTGCTTTTCGTGGAGTAAGCATGAGCCAGATCACAAAGACAACGACCTTGCTGGTGATCGGCGGCGGCCCCGGCGGCTACGTGGCCGCCATCCGCGCCGGCCAATTGGGCGTGCCGACCATCCTGGTCGAAGGCGGCCAGTTGGGCGGCACTTGCCTGAACATCGGTTGCATCCCATCCAAGGCGCTGATTCACGCGGCCGAGGAATTCGACAAGGCGCGCCATTACGCGGACACGTCGCCGCTGGGCATTTCGGTGTCGGCGCCGGCCATCGACATCACGCGGACCGTGGCGTGGAAAGACGGCATTGTCGGCAAGCTGACGGGCGGCGTGGCCGCGCTGTTGAAGAAGAACGGCGTGGAAGTGGTGCCGGGCTGGGCCAGCCTGCTGGACGGCAAGACCGCGGAAGTCACCGCGGCGGATGGGTCCATCGTGCGCATCCAGTGCGAGCACCTGCTGCTGGCGGCCGGCTCCGAGCCCACGCCGCTGGTGTCCATGCCGTTCGGCGGCATCGTGGTGTCTTCCACCGAAGCGCTGTCGCCGGCCAGCATCCCCAAGCAATTGGTGGTGGTCGGTGGCGGTTACATCGGCCTGGAGCTGGGCACCGTGTACCGCAAGCTGGGCGCCGAAGTCGCCGTGGTGGAAGCGCAGGACCGCATTTTGCCGACCTATGACGCGGAACTGACCAAACCCGTGGCCGCCGCGCTGGCGAAGATGGGCGTGGCGTTGCACCTGAACCGCAAAGTACTGGGCCTGAACGGTGCGGGCGACGCGGTGCGGGTGCAGGACGGGGCAGGCGTCGAAACCCTGCTGCCGGCCGACCGCGTGCTGATCGCGGTGGGGCGCCGTCCCCGCACGCAAGGCTGGGGGCTGGAAAGCCTGCAGCTTGACCGCAAGGGCAATGCGTTGCGCATCGATGACCAGTGCCGCACGTCCATGCGCGATGTCTGGGCCATCGGCGATATCGCCGGCGAACCCATGCTGGCGCATCGCGCCATGGCGCAGGGCGAAATGGTGGCCGAGCTGGTGGCGGGCAAGCGCCGGCATTTCCAGCCGGCATCGATCCCGGCCGTGTGCTTTACCGATCCCGAGGTCGTGGTGGCCGGGCTGTCGCCCGCCGAGGCGGAAAGCGCGGGGCTGGATTGCCTGACGGCGTCCTTCCCGTTCGCTGCCAACGGACGCGCCATGACGCTGGAGTCCACCGACGGCTTCGTCCGCGTGGTGGCCCGGCGCGACAACCACTTGATCGTGGGCTGGCAGGCGGTGGGGCGCGGCGTGTCGGAACTGTCGACGGCGTTCGGCCAATCGCTGGAAATGGGCGCGACGCTTGAAGATGTGGCGGGCACCATCCACGCGCACCCGACCTTGGGTGAAGCCGTTCAGGAAGCGGCGCTGAAGGCGCTGGGCCACGCGCTGCATATCTGATTCGCCAAGCCCGCACAGCACCGCCGCGCGCCGGACCTCCGGGCGCGGCGGTTTTTCTTATCGCCGGGCCGCCCCAGGATAGGAACGCCCCTTGGGGGGGGGCAGCAAACACGCACCACGTGTGCGGCGCGGGGCCCCCACCTTTCAGACGGGGCGTTTGCGCAACAGGTATTTCTGCTGACCATCCATCACCAGCACGCCGTGCTGGTTGCGCACTTCGCTGCGCATGGCCAGCACGCCGGTGCTGCGGCCGGGGGCAAGCTCGGTCACGTGCAGGGACGCATACAAGGTGTCGCCCGAGAACACCGGTTTCAAGAAGCGGCTGCTTTGCTCCAGGAAGGCCTTCAGTGAATCCTCCACCATGTGCGGGAACAGGCCGGCGCCCGCCGCGGTCTGGATGGCCACCTGAAAACCGTGCGCAAGCATGTGCGGCATGCCATGGGCGCGGCAATACTCCACGTCGTAGTGCACCGGGTGGTTGTCGCCGCTGGCCAGCTGGAAGGCGGCGAACAGCGCGTCGGTCATGGTGCGGGACGGCAGGTTGAAGACCTCGCCAATCTCGAAGTCTTCGAAGTAGCGCTGGGCGCACAGTTGATGCTTGATCATGCCGGGGTCCTGTCTGGAAGGGGTTGCATGGGGGGATCGGGCGGGGCGCGTCAGTTCGCGGTCATGTTGGCCGCGCGGGCGACCTGGCTCCATTTCTTCAACTCGCTATCCAGGAAGGTGGCCAATGCCGCGGGCGACGGTTCCGTTTCCAGCACCAGGCCCATGTCGTAGGCGCGACGCTTCAACGCCTCGTCCTGCAGCGCGGCCTGCAGGGTCGACGTCAGCGTCTCGATCACCGGGGCAGGCGTGCCGGCAGGCGCGAACACGGCATTCCAGGTATAGGCCTCGTATCCCGGGACGGCTTCGGCAATGGCCGGGGTGTCCGGCGTCTGCGGCAGGCGCTGGCTCATCGACGTGGCTAGCAATCGCACCGTTCCGGCATGCACTTGCGCCAGGCCGGTGGGGGCGCTGTCGATCATGAATTCCAGGTGTCCGCCAATGACATCGGCCATGGCGGGAGCGCTGCCGCGGTAGGGAACGTGCATGGCGCGGGTGCCCGCCAGGTAGTTGACCAATTCGGCGCCCAGGTGCGGCGCGCTGCCGATGCCGGCGGAACCGTAGTTGACCTTGCCCGGGTGGGATTTCAGATAGGCCAGGAATTCCGGCAGGTTCCGTGCCGGCAGGGATTTGTTGACAATCAGCACCAGCGGCGCCTTGGCGGCCAGACCCACCGGGGCGAAGTCTTCGACGGTACGGTAGGGCAGCGTCGCATGGATGCTCGGATTGACGGCATGCGCCACCGTGGTCAACAGCAACGTGTAGCCGTCGGGCGGCGCTTTCGCAACCGTCTCGGTGCCGACCAACGTGCCTGCGCCAGTGCGGTTTTCAACGATGATGGTCGCGCCCGCCTGGCGGCCCCAGCTTTCGGCCAGGGCACGGGCGAAGGTGTCCGTCGGTCCGCCCGCCGCATAGGGCACCACCAGTTTCACGGGGCGCGAAGGAAAGCCCGGCTGCGCCCAGGCCAGGGGGGCAGCCGCCAGCAGGCTGATGGCCGCGGCCAGTTTTCGGGCCGGTGCGGCCCAGCGGGATAGGGGGATCATGGCTTGTCTCCGTTCATTGTTTTGCCTGCCGGACGCTGCCGGGAAGGTCCGGCAGATGGCGGCTTCGGGTTTGTTCCCTGGTTTCGGCAAAATATAAAGACGATGATCCGGGGCGAATAGTCGAATGTTTTTTCGTCGACTTAGAACCTTTCTAACAGCGGGTTTCCTTGCCGGCATGGCGGAGGTTATGGGGTGATGGCGTTGCGATACGAATTGACCGACCTGCGTGTTTTCATGGCCATTGCCGAGGCCAAGAGCCTGACGGGCGGCGCGTCCGACCTGCATCTGACGGCGCCGTCGGCCAGTTATCGGCTGAAGAACCTGGAACAGGCGATGGGGGTTCCGCTGTTCGTGCGCACGCAGAAGGGCATGTCGCTGACGCCAGCCGGCATGACCGTGCTGCGCTACGCGCAGACCATCTTCGCCAATGTCGAGCGCCTGCAGGGCGAAATGCGCCGGCACACGGATGGTGTCGAGGGGCATATCCGCGTGTTCGCCAACAGCAGCACGATGAGCAGCCTGCCAGCGGCGCTTAGCCGGTTCCTGGCGGCCTATCCCAACGTCAACATCGACCTGGAAGAGCGCCTTAGCGCCGAAACCGTCAAGGCGGTGCTGGACGGGCACGCGGATGTGGGGCTGGTGGCCGGCGCCATCGAGATGCGGGGCCTCGAATTCATCACCTATGGCAAGGACGAATTGTTGTTCATCATTCCGCCGCGCCATCCGTTGGGCCTGCACTTGCGCGTGTCGCTGGAGGCCGCGCTGGCGCACGATATCGTGGCGATCGGCCGAAAAAGCAGCAATTTTCTTTATCTGCAGCAGATGGCCGAGCAGTTGGGCATCAAGCCGCGGGTCCGCGTGCATGCGCCCAACTTCGATGCCGTATTGCGGTGCGTGCAGGAGGGCGCGGGCATTTCGCTGGTGCCGCGCTCGGTTGCTGCGGCGGCGCTTTTGCAGGGCAAGGTCGAAAGCGTGGAAATCGAAGAGGCCTGGGCCGCGCGCGAACAACGCGTGGTGATGCGCAGCATGGAGGCATTGCCGGTTTTCGCGCGCGATTTCGTAGGCTATGTCACCGAGCTTACCCCCGCCGACGCTGGCGATTAGAGAATCTTGAAGCGCAGTTAAAAATTATCGACTGGCGGCGGCGCACAGGGCGTTCCTATAATTTTTTCGCACTGCCGGCCGGCTCATGGGCTGGCTTCCTTGGACGCGCAGGACGATATGACAGCAGCTTTGAAACCCCTGGACGGCATGACGGTCGTCGCGCTTGAGCATGCCGTGGCGGCGCCGTTCGCCAGCCGTCAATTGGCGGATCTTGGCGCCCGTGTGATCAAGATCGAACGCCCCGGCACGGGCGATTTCGCACGCGGCTACGACGCGTCGGTACACGGACAGTCTTCATTTTTCGTGTGGGCCAACCGGGGCAAGGAAAGCCTGTGCCTGGACCTCGAACAGGGCGCCCAGCGCGCCGTGCTGCAGCGGTTGCTGGCCGACGCCGACGTCTTCATCCAGAACCTGGCTCCCGGGGCGGCGCAGCGCAAGGGGTTGGACTTCGCCACCCTGCATGCCGACTTTCCCCGCCTGATCGTGTGCGATGTTTCGGGGTATGGCGACAGCGGCCCCTTTCGCGAGAAAAAGGCCTACGACCTGCTGATCCAGGCCGCGGCTGGCTTGATTTCGGTGACGGGCACCCCTGACGCGCCAGCGCGCACCGGCATATCGATCGCCGATATCTCGGCAGGCATGTACGCGTACTCCGGCATCTTGACGGCCCTGTTGCAGCGCGCACGTACAGGCAAGGGGCTGCGGGTAGATGTCACCATGCTGGAGGCGCTGACCGAATGGATGTCGTACCCCTTGAATGCTGCCCGCTATGGCGGGTCGCCGCCGGCGCGCAACGGTGTGGCTCATCCCGCCATCGCCCCTTACGGCCAGTATCAGGCGGGCGACGGGAAGGACATTATTTTTGGCCTGCAGAACGAACGCGAATGGGCGCATTTCTGCGCGGGGGTGCTGCAGGACCCGGCCCTGGCGCAAGACGGGCGTTTTTCGTCCAACGTCCTGCGTGTCTCCAACCGCAAGGCGCTGGATGCCCGTATCGCCGAATGCTTCGCGCCGCTCTCGCGCGAGGAAGTGCTGCGCCGGCTGGACGACGCCGGTATCGCCAATTCCGCGCTGAACACCATGCACGACGTCTGGGACCATCCCCAGTTTGCCGCCCGCGACCGGTGGCGCGACGTCGCTACGCCAGCGGGCCCGATCCGGGCACTGCTGCCGCCCGCCACGTTGTCGGGCGTGGAGGCGGCCATGGGCGACGTCCCGGCGCTGGGCCAGCACACGCAGGCGATCCTGGCCGAGCTGGGCGTCACGCTGGCGGCTTGACGCTGCTGGCCGGTGGGCCGCGGCGCCCCTTTACTTGCCGCCATCCACATACGGCCGGGATTGCAGGACGATGATGTTATCGCCCTGCACGGCCCATTCGATGTCCTGGTCCACGTTGCCCAGACGCAGCTTGATCTGGCTGCCCACGGCGGCCAGCCGGGCGACCAGTGCGTCGGTCAGCACCTGGCGCGAACCTTCGATCGGCACTTCGCGCACGCCGCCCGCCGCGTTTGGCACCAGTTGCGTGTCTTCGGCCGACCGGCTTAGCACCTGCACGGCCTTGGACCAGCTGGAATACATCAGTTGCTCTGCCTGGCGCTTGCCTTCCACCACTTTGATTCCCAGGCCGCGTTTGGCCGAGATGTAGGTCACGTAGCGCCGCGACGCGTCGAAGGGATCGCGCGTGATCATCACGCCTGAACTGTCCGAGGCCGCCGCCTGTTGAACCAGCACCGCCATCACCACGCCGTCCTGGCCGATGCCTGCCGCGCGCCGGGCCTCGTAGGCTTCGAAGTTGTAGATGGACGCCCACACCGTCTGGATCGCCCGGGGCAGCGCGTCGGCTTGCGTGACGTTGGGCACCGTGGTGTAGAGCCCCGCGCCGCTGAACCCGGGCAGGTCTTCGGAATTCGACGAGCTGCGCACGAATACGCCGCGGCCCTGCAATTGTTTTTGCCAGCGATCGCGCCAGGTGGCGGCAAGCGCCGGGTCGGGCTGGGCGTTGACGATGTCCTGGCGCAAGGCGGCGAGCTCGGCGCGGCGGACATTGGCGTCGCTGGCGAAGTCTGCCCGCTGCTCCAGCGCGGCGATGCGTTGCGGCAGGTGCAGCTGCTGCATGAACGCGGCGTATTGAGCGAAGGGGATGCAGAAGCCGTCCGGCACGCTGGCCAGCGGGGCCAACGCCGATTTCAGCGCGCCCAGGTTGGCCGCCTTGACGCCGCAATGGCGGCTGTCGCGGGTCGACATGCCAGTCAGCGGCTTGATGGCCTTGACGGTCAGGTCGGGCTTGGGCAGCGGCAGGCCGCCCGCCTTGGGGCCTGGCGTGGCGGGCGCATCGGGCTTGGCGATGGGCCGTACCTGATAGCCGTTGCTGGCGACATTCAGCTCTACCCATTGGCCGTCGTAGTCGCGCAGCGCGGCGACTCCGTCTCGCACATAGGCGTTGGGAATGCGCCAGCCCTTGGCCAGCAGATTCACGTGCGACAGCAGGGTAGAGGGCCGCTGCGTGATCAGGCCTGCCACGGGGGGCAGCGCCACGGGCACTTCGTCCAGCACCAGGATGTCGGTCGGCGACAGGTCGGGTGTGTCCTCCACCGAGGCCACGATGCGCAGGCGGCCCTGGGCGCGTCCGGTGTTCAGCGGCAGGAAGGTCTGTTCGCGCAGCAAGGCCTCCTGGGTCACGACATCCAGCCCGGCGCGTTGCGCCGTCTGCTCATGCATCGTGGAGTTCGCCTTGAAGCGAAGCGGCGCGTAAAAGGTGGCGCGCAGCCGTTCGCCCGTCAGGGCCAGCAGTTCGGGCGTCAGCCGGTCGCCTTCCCAGAACTCATAGGTGTAGCCGGGCAGGTCGCGCTGCCAGCTCAGGGTGCCGAACAGCAGGCGGCGTTGCGGATCTTTATATTGCGCGATCAGCGTGGCTTTGTCCGCGTCGGGCAGCAGGCGACGCTCGCGGGCGAAGTTCTCGTGCAGCGAGTAGCGCGGCGTATCGATGTAATAGATGCGGTCGCCATGTTTGCGGTCGATCACGAACAGCACATGCGGAATCTCAAGCGGCGTGCCCGGGTTGTACACGCGGGCCAACTGCTGGAATTCCTCCGGGGTGCGGATCTGGCCCAGGAAGGCGGGGCCGCCGCGCTTGGCGTCCTCGGGTTTGCGCGCTTCGATCTCGTCGGTGCGCAAGGGCCGGGCGTTCTCGTAGGGGGAGGGCTTGCGGGCGGTTTGCGCGTGCGGCGCGGCGCTGATGCTGGCGGCCAGGAGGCCGAACGCGGTCAGGACAATCAGGCTGGGCCGGCGTGGGCCAAGACGATGTGATGCAGGCGGTGGGCGCATGAAAAGGCGGGCGGGTCGCAGGGAGTTGCGATGATATCGGAGCCCCCGCGTGGTGCCGCGGAAGAATGTATCCAGATGTGTCCAGTCATTGTCGTTAAGGCCTTTGGCCTTACAAATGCCCAATTTCAGGGATACGCGGACGGCCGGCCGCCGACGGCATCGCCCAAATGCAACAAGGCCCCCAGAAGGGGGCCTTGTTTTTGCCAGCCTGGGCCGGAATCAGCCTTCGGCCGTTTCCGCCAGGATGCGCTTGGCTTCTTCGGCCACGCGTTCGGGGGCGGTGCCGCCGATGTGCTTGCGGGCGGCGACCGAGCCTTCCAGCGTCAGCACTTGGTGGACGTCGTCGCCGATCTGGGCGTGGTAGGCCTTGAGTTCGTCGGTGGACAGGTCAGCCAGGTCGCAGCCGCGCTGTTCGCAGTCGCGCACCGCGTGGGCCACCACTTCGTGCGCGTCGCGGAACGGCACGCCGCGCTTGACCAGGTAGTCGGCCAGGTCGGTGGCGGTGGCAAAGCCCTGCAGCGCCGCGGCGCGCATGTTGTCGGCCTTGACCTTGATGCCGGCAGCCATGTCCGCGAAGATGGTCAGCGTGTCGCGCACGGTGTCCACGGTGTCGAACAAGCCTTCCTTGTCTTCCTGGTTGTCCTTGTTGTAGGCCAGGGGTTGGCCTTTCATCAGGGTCAGCAGGGCGACCAGGTTGCCGTTGACGCGGCCGGTCTTGCCACGGGCAAGTTCGGGCACGTCGGGGTTTTTCTTTTGCGGCATGATCGAGCTGCCGGTGCAGAAGCGGTCGGCCAGGTCGATGAAGCCCACGCGCGGGCTCATCCACAGCACCAGCTCTTCGGACAGGCGCGACACGTGCGTCATGATCAGCGCGCCAGCGGCGCAGAATTCGATGGCGAAGTCGCGGTCGGATACTGCGTCCAGCGAATTGCGGCACACGCCGTCAAAGCCCAGCGTCTTGGCCACGCGTTCACGGTCGATGGGGAACGACGTGCCGGCCAGCGCGGCGGCGCCCAGGGGCAGGCGGTTCACGCGGCGGCGGCAGTCGGCCAGGCGTTCGGCGTCGCGGCCGAACATTTCAGCGTAGGCCAGCAGATGGTGGCCGAACGTGACGGGCTGGGCGACTTGCAGGTGGGTGAAGCCCGGCATGATGGTGCCGGCGTTGTCCAGCGCGACCGCGGCCAGCGCGTGACGCAGCTGGCGCAGCAGGTCTTGCAGGTTGTCGATTTCGTCGCGCAGCCACAGGCGGATGTCGGTGGCGACCTGGTCGTTGCGGGAACGGCCGGTGTGCAGGCGCTTGCCCGCATCGCCCACCAGTTCCACCAGACGCTTCTCGATGTTCAGGTGCACGTCTTCCAGATCCAGCAGCCATTGGAAGCTGCCGGCATCGATTTCGGACAGGATCTGCGTCATGCCGCGCTGGATGTCGGCCAGATCCTGGGCGCCGATGATGCCCTGGGCGGCCAGCATGTCGGCATGCGCGAGCGAGCCCTGGATGTCGTGGCGCGCCAGGCGCTTGTCGAAATCCACGGACGCCGTGTAGCGCTTTACAAGTTCGGAAACCGGTTCCGAGAACCGGGCGGACCAGGCCTGCGCCTTATTGGCGAACTGGTTTTGATCGGAGGAGGGAGTGTTTGCCATGATGGGCGGAATTATAGGGCCTGCCGCCGATGCGGCGCACGCGCCGGGGTAGCATGGCCCTCATATCGCCGTGCCGGGACCTCGGCCCGGCGCGACTTGTCGGATAATCCACAGTCAGTTTCAAGAACTTAAAGCGAGTACACGACATATGCCCCTGGAATGGGAAGAACTGGTTACCCAACTTGATACCCACATGCCGCGCGAGGCCTGGGCGCAGACGCTGGTCGGCATCGGCGTGCTGATTCTGACGGCGCTGTTCGTCCAATGGGTCGTCGCCCGGGTGGTGCTGCTGTTGGCGCACCGCGTGCTGGTGCTGAGCGGCCGTGGAGACTGGGACCAGGCCCTGCAGCGCCGCCGCGCCTATCAGAACCTTTGGTACGCGGTGCCTTTCGCGGTGGTGTCGCTGGGCATCGACCTGGTGCCTCACGTGGAAAAGGCGGTGACCATCGTCGGCCGGCTGGCGCATGCGGGCGCCTGGATCTGCGTGTTCGTCGCATTCTCGGGCGTGTTGAGCGCCTGGCAGGACACCTATTCAGCCACGACGCGGGCGCAAACCCGGTCCATCAAGGGCTATATCCAGATCGGCAAGCTGATCCTGATGGCGGTATGCACCGTTTTGGTGCTTTCCATCCTGATCGACCGCTCGCCGCTGTGGATGATCTCGGGCCTGGGGGCGTTGTCGGCGGTGTTGTTGCTGGTGTTCAAGGACACGCTGCTGTCGCTGGTGGCCAGCACGCAGCTGACCAGCAACGATATGCTGCGCATCGGCGACTGGATCGAAATGCCGCAATCGAACGCCGACGGCTTCGTCAAGGACATCGCGCTGCATACCGTCAAGGTGCAGAACTGGGACAACACCGTCACCACGGTGCCGACCTACAAGCTTTTTTCGGAAAGCTACCGCAACTACCGCCACATGTTCGAATCCGGCGGCCGGCGCATCAAGCGCACCCTGCGGATCGATGCTTCCAGCGTGCGCTTCCTGACCGACGACGAAGCCCAGCGGCTGATGCGTTTTCGCCTGCTGCACGACTATCTTCAAGCCAAGACCCAGGACATCGCTCAGGCGAACCAGACGATGGGCGAGCTGGCCAGCGTGCCGGCAAACCGTCGGCGCCTGACCAACATCGGCACGTTCCGCGCCTATGGACTGGCGTTCCTGAAACAGAACAATGAAGTCCGCCAGGACATGGCGATGATGGTCCGCATGATGGAACCCACGTCGGACGGCATCCCGGTCGAGGTCTATTGCTTCACGGCGGTGACGGCGTGGGTGGAGTACGAGCGGATTCAGGGCGATATCTTCGACCACCTGCTGGCCATCCTGCCGGAACTGGGTCTGCGCCTGTACCAGCAGCCGTCCGGCGCCGATATCGGCGCAATGGGCAGCTATTTGCGCGAGGGTGCCGTTCAAGCCGCCTTGGCGGGCGAGCGCGACCGGCAGGCCCTGGCCCCGCCGATGGACGCCATGCCGCTCGAGCGCGGGCTGACCGACGGCAAAATGCCCCGCTAGGCGGCGGCGCCTGGAAGCGCCGTGAGATAATGGGGCGGTTGGAACTTAGTCATCATTGACCCAGGCGATCACCCCGATGTCGAACCCGTTCTTCAACCTGTATTCCCACGGCTTCGCCCGGGTGGCGGTCGGCGTGCCCGAATGCCGGGTCGCCGATCCGGCATTCAACGCCGCGCAAACCATCGAGCTGGCGCAGCAGGCCGCCCAGGGCGGCGCCGTGCTGGTGGCGTTTCCCGAACTTGGCCTGTCGGCCTATACCTGCGACGACCTGTTCCACCAGAAGGCCTTGCTGGACGAATGCGAGGCGGCGGTGGCCCAGGTGGTGCAAGCCACGGCCGAACTGGATATTGCCGTCATCGTCGGCGCGCCGTTGCGCGTTTCGCACCAGTTGTTCAATTGCGCGGTGGTGGCCGCGGGCGGACGCGTGCTGGGCGTGGTGCCCAAGAGCTACCTGCCCAACTATGGCGAATTCTATGAAGCCCGCCAGTTCAGCGCCGCCGATTGCGCCGCCGCGACCGAAATCCGGCTGCTGGGCGAAACGGTGCCTTTCGGGCCCGAGCAGCTCTTCCAGATGGAAAAGCTGCCGCTGTTCCAGTTCCACGTTGAAATCTGCGAAGACGTCTGGGTGCCCATCCCGCCGTCCTCGTTCGCCGCGCTGGCCGGCGCCACCGTGCTGGTGAACCTGTCCGCCTCGAACATCGTCGTCGGCAAGTCGGAATACCGGCACCAATTGGTGGCGCAGCAGTCGGCCCGTTGCCTGTCAGCCTATATGTACACGTCGGCGGGGCGTGGCGAATCGTCCACCGACCTGGCTTGGGACGGCCAGGCGCTGATTTACGAAAACGGCGAACTGCTGGGCGAATCCGAACGTTTCCTGAACCATTCCCACCTGCTTTTCTCGGACGTGGACCTGGACCGCCTGTCGCGCGAGCGCATGCGCCAGACCACGTTTGGCCAGTCGGTCCGCCGCCACCAGAACGAGGTGCGCCGGTTCCGCACCGTGCCGGTGCCGGTGAACCCGCCGTTGGACGACGCCGAATTGCCTCTTGAGCGCCGCGTGGCGCGTTTCCCCTATGTGCCAGCCGATCCGCAGCGCCGGGACGCCCGCTGCAAAGAGGTCTACAACATCCAGGTGCAGGCGCTGGCGCAGCGTCTGTCGGCCAGCAAGATGTCGAAGGTCGTCATCGGCATTTCCGGCGGGCTGGATTCCACCCATGCCTTGCTGGTATGCGCCCAGGCCATGGATACGCTGGGCTTGCCGCGGTCGAACATTCTGGCCGTCACCATGCCGGGCTTCGCCACCAGCACCCGCACGCTGCAGCAGGCGCGCCGGCTGATGGCCGTGGTGGGCTGCACGGCTTCCGAAATCGACATCCGCCCCAGCTGCCTGCAGATGCTGAAAGACCTGGGCCACCCCTATGCGGAAGGCAAACCGGTCTACGACATCACGTTCGAGAACGTGCAGGCAGGCGAGCGCACCAACCATCTGTTCCGCCTGGCCAACTTCAGCAACGCCATCGTCATCGGCACGGGCGACCTGAGCGAACTTGCACTAGGCTGGTGCACGTACGGCGTGGGCGACCACATGTCGCACTACAGCGTCAATGCCAGCGTGCCGAAGACGCTGATCACGCATCTGGTGCGCTGGGTGGCCGAGTCCGGCCGCCTGGGCGGCGAGGGCGCCGAGGTGCTGCTGGACGTGCTGGGCACGGACGTCAGCCCTGAATTGGTGCCTGGGGGCGACGACGACAAGCCGGTGCAGAAAAGCGAAGCGTCCATCGGCCCTTACGAGCTGCAGGACTTCAACCTGTATTACACGCTGCGCTACGGTTTCGCGCCGACGAAGGTGGCGTTCCTGTCGCTGGCGGCCTGGCGCGACCGCGATGCCGGCGCCTGGCCCGACGCCGGCCATGTGGTCCGCAACCAGTACGATCTGGCCGCCATCAAGCGCAACCTGAAGATCTTCCTGGACCGGTTTTTCCGCACAAGCCAGTTCAAGCGCACCTGCGTGCCGAACGCGCCCAAGGTCGGGTCGGGCGGTTCGCTGTCGCCGCGCGGCGACTGGCGGGCGCCCAGCGATTCCGAGTCGGTGGTGTGGCTGCGCGACGCCGAGCGCATTCCGGACGCGGCCCCGGACGCCTGATACGGGTTCTCCCGCTACTGCGGCGCGACGCCGGTGGTATTCTCTTATTCATTGCGCCTTGCCTGCCGGGACGGTACGGCAGGGCGCCGCAACAGATCAAAAACCCAGGACGACCAACGTGAAACAAGTCACCGCCATCATCAAACCCTTCAAGCTCGACGAAGTCCGCGAAGCGCTGGCCGAAGTCGGCGTCAGCGGCTTGACCGTGACCGAGGTCAAGGGTTTTGGCCGTCAAAAAGGCCATACCGAACTCTATCGTGGCGCGGAATACGTCGTGGACTTCCTGCCCAAGATCCGCGTTGAAGTCGTGCTGCCCGATGATCAGGTGGAAGCCGCCATCGAAGCCGTGGTCAAGGCTGCGCGCACCGGCAAGATCGGCGACGGCAAGATTTTCGTCAGCCCGGTCGAACAAGCCATTCGCATCCGCACCGGCGAAAGCGACGAAGAGGCGTTGTGAGCCCCGCCTGTCGATAAGGCAGCAATTACACCAGGGCTGTCCCAACGCGGGACGGCCCTTTTTGGTGCAGCCGTCTTCAGGGCTGTCTCTTCGGGGCAATCTCTTCAGGGCAATCTTGTCCGGGCCGGCGCACATAGGTTGAAGCGCGGAACTCCCTTAGCGGATCAGCTGGTTCATCTCAAGAATCGGCATCATCACCGCCAGCACGATCAGCAGCACGAATCCCCCCATCAGCAGGATCAGCGCCGGTTCCAGCAACGCCGTCATCGCCATCGCGCGCCGTTCCAGGTCGCGCGACAGGTTCTGCGCGCCGCGATCCAGCAACTCGGGCAGGCGGCCGGTCTTTTCGCCGCTGGCGATCAGGTGCACCAGTAGCGACGGAAACACTTTTTGCGCGCCCAGCGACGCCGACAGGGCCGCGCCTTCGCGCACGCGCGCCGACGCTTCGTCCACGGCCTGGCGCAGCACGTCGTTGCTTAATGTGCGGCGGGCGGCATCCAGCGCGGTCAGCAAGGCCACGCCGCTGCCGCACAGAATCGCCAGCGTGGACGCGAAGCGCGCCGCGTTCACCCCCAGCACGAAACGTCCCGCCAGCGGCAGCCGCAACACACGCGCGTGCCACGCGCGCCGCGCCGCCGGCGCCCGCAAGGTATAGCGCCACAACGCGATCAGCACCACCAGCGCCACGCCTGTCGCCATGCCCCATTCGCGCACATAGTCGGACAAGCCCAGCATCACGCGGGTCAGCAACGGAAGCTGCTGCTTGGCGTGGTTGAAGGCCGACACCACCTGCGGCACCACATAGCCCAGCAGGAAGATCACGATGATGACCGACACGCTGCCCACGACCGCAGGGTAGATGAACGCCGTCATCACCTTGCTGCGCAACGTGTTGCGTTCTTCGATGTAGTCCGCCAACTTTTCCATGACCTGCGCCAGATCGCCGGACTCTTCGCCCGCGCCGATCAGCGCGCGGTAGATCTCGGGGAAGTCGCGCGGTCGCGCCGCCAACGCGGTCGACAGCCGGTGGCCGGCGCGCACGTCATCGCGCACGCCGCCCAGCGTGGCGGCAATGTGCTTCTTTTCGGCCTGCTCCAGCGTTGCGGACAGCGCGGCATCCAACGGCAGCCGCGCGGCCAGCAGGCTGGCCAGCTGACGCGTCAGCCACGCCAGGTCGGCGTCGGACAGACGGGCGCGCAGGCTGGCGCCCAACCCTTGCGCACGCGCCGCCAGTGACGTCGACAACGGCAACAGCCCACGGCCACGCAACTGGTTGCGGGCCCCGCGCTCGGAGTCGGCATCGATCGTGCCGCGCACGATTTTTCCAAGCGCGTCGGTGGCTTCGTAACGGAAGGAAGGCATAGTGAAAGGCAGGGGCCACACACGAATGCGAAACGTGCAAGAGCCCCGAATTTAAAGGGTTTCCAGCCAGTATGTTGCATGTCAAATATGACCGTAGTGTTGCACTGTCACCCCGTATACTCCGACGCGCTTTCACGTTTTTTCACACGATTTCACGTCTCAGGCACCTATCTCGTCATGCGTCATCTCGCGCAGTTCAGCCTTGCGGTCTTGCTCGCAGCAAGCCAAATCGGACCGGCACTCGGCACGGCCCACGCCCAACAGGCAGACAACCGTGTCAGCCTGAATTTCGTCGACACCGATATTCCCGCCGTGTTGCGCGCGCTGTCGCTGTTCACGCATCGGAATTTTCTGGTGGATCCTCGCGTCAAGGGAAAGCTCACGCTGGTGTCGGACCGGCCCGTCGATAGCGGACAGGCGCTGGCCATGCTGACGGGCGCGCTGCGCTTGCAGGGGTTCGCGATCGTCGATGTCGATGGCGTGACGCGCGTGGTTCCCGAGGCCGACGCCAAGCTGCAAGGCAGCGCAGTCGTGGGCAACACACGGCCCGCTGCGCCCGCGCCGGGCGCGCCTGCCGGCGGTGCGGCACGCGGGCCGGTGCCGGTGGCGGCGTTCGCCAAAGGCAGCAGCAGCGGCGAAATGCTGACTCGCGTGTTCCCGTTGAAATACGAGAACGCCGCGAACCTGGTGCCGGTGCTGCGCCCCATGGTGCCGCCGAACAACCCCATCAACGCCTACCCCGGCAACAACACGCTGGTGGTGACGGACTACGCGGACAACCTGGAACGAATCGCGCAAGTCATCGCGCGCATCGACGTGCCCAGTTCAATCGACACGGACGTGGTGCCCGTGCGGTCGGGCATCGCGACCGACATCGCCATCCTGGCGTCGCAGTTGCTGGATACGCAAAGCAGCGACCCCACGCAGCGCATTGCCGTCGTGGCGGATCCGCGCAGCAACAGCGTGCTGGTGCGTTCCGGCAGCCCGGCGCGCACGCGGCTCGCCCGCGATCTGATTCTGAAACTGGACGCACAGCAGAATCGGGCCGGCAATCTGCATGTGGTCTACATGCGTAACGCGCAGGCCACGCGCATCGCCGAAGTGCTGGGCGGCTTGTTGACCGGCCAGGCGAATGCCGCGCCGGGCGCCAATGGCGCCAATGGCGCCGCCGGCGGCGCGTCGGGGCCCACGGGCGCAGCCCAAGGCGGCGCCCGCCCGCAGAACACCGCGGCCAACGCCGGCAGCCAGATGGGGCAGGGCATGTCGGGATCGTCCAAGGGGGGCTTGTCGGGCGAGCAGGAGCGCATCGCCCGCGAAGACAACAGCACGCAGGCGGTCTCGTATTCCGCAGGCGGCGCCACCATCCAGGCGGATCCAGCGACCAACTCGCTGATCATTTCAGCGCCGGAACCGCTGTATCGCAGCCTGCGTGAAGTGATCGACCAACTGGACCAGCGGCGTGCGCAAGTGCTGGTGGAAAGCCTGATCGTCGAAGTCAGCGAACAGAAAGCGGCGGAATTCGGCATCCAGTGGATGACGGGCGCGGGCAACATCAACAGCGGCGGCACCAGCTTCATCGGTGGCACCAATCTGGGGGGCAGCGGCATCACCGGTTCGGGCCCGACGTCCATCGACGCGCTGGGCGGCGGCTTGAGCCTGGGCGTGGTGAAGGGCACCGTGGACGTGTTGGGCAACGAGGTCATCAACCTGGGCGTGCTGGCGCGCGCCATGCAGAATTCGGGCGAAGCCAACATCCTGTCCACGCCGAACCTGCTGACGCTGGACAACCAGTCCGCCAGCATCCTCGTGGGCAAGACCGTGCCGTTCGTGACGGGCCAATACGTGACCTCGGGCAGCAACGGCAGTTCCAATCCGTTCCAGACGATCGAACGCGAGGATGTCGGCCTGAAGCTGAACATCCGGCCGCAGATATCGGAGGGCGGCGCGGTCAAGCTGGACATCTATCAGGAAGTCAGCAGCATCGACGAAAGCCGTTCGAACTCCACCACCGGCATCGTGACCAACAAGCGTGCCATTGACACCAGCGTGCTGATCGACGACGGCCAGATCATCGTGCTGGGCGGCCTGCTGGAAGATAACGTAACGCTGACCACCAACGCCGTGCCGGGCCTGAGTTCGCTGCCCGTGATCGGTTCGCTGTTTCGCTACGATTCGCGCACACGCACCAAGACCAACCTGATGGTCTTCCTGCGGCCCTATGTCGTGCGCGATTCGAACCGCAGCGCCAGCGTCACCATGGACCGCTACGACTACATGCGCCGCGCGCAAGGTGTGGCGCAGCCTGCCAATCATTGGGCGCTGCCGGACATGCAGGCGCCGATGCTGCCTGCGGCGGGCTCCCCGCCGTCGGTGTCGAACAATGCTTACGACCTGCGGCCCGAACAGCAGGCGGCCACGATGCGCCGCCCGCCGCCCGCCACCGTTGAATCCTTTGCCGTCCGGCAGGTTCCGGGCATGGCGCCCCAGCGCGATGCATCGACGGCGTTTCGGGTGTCGCGGTCGATCACAATGGGCGTGGCAGTGGACCCCGAGTCGCTGCTATGAGCGCGCATCCCTTGCCCTATGCCTGGGCGCGCGCGCAGCGCGCCGTGCTGTCACTGCGCGCGGGGCAGGTGCAGTTGACGGTCAGCCCGCGTACCCCGGAATGGGCGGTGCGCGAGATCCGGCGGTGCCACGGCGATATCGCCTTGACGCAGGTGGCCGACGAAGCGCTGGAAACCTTGCTGACGGCGGCCTACAGCCATTCCGAGGACGCCGCATCCGTCATGGGCGTGGCCGAGAACGAGATCGACCTGGACCGGCTGCTGCAGGACATGCCGGAAGTGGCGGACCTGCTGGAAGCGCAAGACGACGCGCCCGTGATCCGCATGATCAACGCGCTGTTCGCGCAAGCGGCGCGCGATGGCGCCAGCGATATCCATATCGAGCCTTTCGAGACGCATTCGGTGGTGCGCTACCGCGTGGACGGCACCTTGCGTGACGTGGTGTCGCCACGCAAGGCGTTGCACGCCGCGCTGATTTCGCGCATCAAGATCATGGCGCATCTGGACATCGCCGAAAAGCGCTTGCCGCAGGACGGCCGCATCGCGCTGCGCGTGGGGGGAAGGCCGATCGACGTGCGGGTATCCACGTTGCCGACCGGGCATGGCGAACGCGCCGTGCTGCGCCTGCTGGACAAGGAGGCGGGGCGGCTGCAGCTGGAGCGGCTGGGCATGTGCCCCGAGGTGCTGGCCCAACTGGATCGCCTGATCCGCCAGCCGCACGGCATCGTGCTGGTGACCGGCCCGACAGGCAGCGGCAAGACCACCACGCTTTACGCCGCGCTGAGTCGGCTGGACGCCGCCACCAGCAACATCCTGACGGTCGAAGACCCGATTGAGTACGACCTTAACGGCATCAGCCAGACCCAGGTCAA
This sequence comes from Achromobacter sp. MYb9, assembly GCF_002975275.1. GTDB lineage: Bacteria > Pseudomonadota > Gammaproteobacteria > Burkholderiales > Burkholderiaceae_B > Achromobacter. Next base: position 41,023 of record NZ_PCOQ01000032.1, read on the forward strand.
CGCCAAGATAGACATGAGTTTCGCGCTGGCGTTGCGCGCCATCCTGCGCCAGGATCCCGACGTGATCATGATTGGCGAGATCCGCGATCTTGAGACGGCGCAGATTGCCGTGCAGGCGTCGCTGACGGGCCATCTGGTGCTGGCCACGCTGCACACCAACGATGCCGTGTCGGCGGTGACGCGCCTGACGGACATGGGCGTCGAACCCTTCCTGCTGGCGTCGTCGCTGCTTGGCGTGCTGGCGCAACGTCTGGTGCGCAAGCTGTGTCCGGAATGCAAGAAGCCCGCCATGCTGGATGGCAAACAGGTGTTCCACCCGGTCGGATGTCCGGCCTGCAACCATACGGGCTACAGCGGGCGTTCGGGCATCCACGAGCTGTTCACGGTGGACGACGAGGCCCGGCGCCTGATCCACGAGGGGCGCGACGAACGCGAATTGCGCCTGGCCGCGGTGGCGGCGGGCATGCGCACCATGCGGCAGGACGGCCAGCGCTGGGTGGATGGGGGGCAGACGGCGCCCGAGGAAATCGTGCGCGTGACGCGCGACGCATGATGTCTGGCATGGCGTAGCGGGTGGCGCCGGCGGCAAGTCGGCGCCCGGGATCTGGAGCCTCTGGCGCCCGCGCCACGCGCGCGGCCAGGCGCCGGTCGACGCTACTTGCCGGTGCCGAACACCACCGTATCCTTAGTGCGCCGCCCCAGGGTGGACATCAGTCCGTCCAGGGCGGCGCGTTGCGCTTGCGTCGCCGAAGGCGCGAACGTGGCCTGGCCTTCGAAATTGACGCCGCGCGCCGTCACGCTGCCCTGTCCGGACACTGCCAGCACGCCGTTTTCGGTGCTGAGGAGAAGGGCGGCGCCCGGTTTGCCGGTGCCTTGCAGCCGCAGCAGGTAGGTGCCCACCGGCGCAACGGAGGTCAAGGCCGTACCGGCATTGCGCCAGCGCAAATCGGCGATCGGACCGGACGGCAGGGGGCCGCCCAGGCGCAATGCCTGCCAGCTTATCTCGAGCATGCCTTCGGGCGCCAACGTGTTCCACGGCGCGCCCAGGGCGGGCAAGACGGACGCCGGCACGCGCAGGGACTGCGCCGGCAATGAGATGCCGGTCCAGCCCACGCGGGCGCGCAGCGGGCCTTGCAGCCACGGATGCGAGACCTCCAGAGCCATCGTGTCCCAGCGCCATCGCCATTGCACGGCTTGCGGCAAAACGCGCCGCGATCCCGGTGCGCCTAGCGCGATCCAGGCGCTGCCTTGCCATAGGGTGCCGCTGGCGTCGGCCAGCGTCACCAACGAAGGGTCGGGCTGCAGGGCCAGCAACCAGCGCGCCGGCAGCACGCTGATGGCGGCGGCCAGCGCACAGGCACCGCTGGCCAGCAGCAGGGCGGCAGCGCGTTTGTTGATACGGGGCAGCGGCATCAGCGGGGCCCCGCCTTGTCCGGCAGGGCCAGCGTCACCTGGCCGTTGACCAGACCGGGCAGTGGCCGGCCGTTGGGGTTGGCGGCGCGGGTCAGTTCGACCTTTTGCGTGGCCAGGCCCCAATCGCGGCCCGCCCCTTCCAGCCAGCGCAGCAGCGCCGATGATGGCGCCTGGTTCAGTTCCAGCCGTACACCGCTGCCGGATTCCGGTTGGCCCAGCGTCCACATGCCCGCCGGCAGGCCGCCGCGTTCCAGGCTGGCGCCCAATTCCGCCGGGGTAGGCATGCTGGCGGCCGGGGCAGCCGAGCGTTGGCGCAACGACCGCGCCTGCGATGTCAGGTCGGCGACGCTGGCGGCCTGGGTGCGCAGCGCGGGCAATTCCGCTTGCAGCTTGCGGACGGTGTTCAAAGGCGGCTCGATGAAGACGACGAAGACAATGGCCGCGCCTAACAGCGCGGCTGCGCCGGTGACCAGCCGGCGTTCGCGCGGCGCCAGCGCCGCGTAGCGCTGGCGCGCGCGGGCCAGCGCCGGGTCCACGGGTTTGCGGATGGATTGCCAGGCGTGTTGCAGGCGTTGGTTCAGGGTCATGGTTGCTTGCGCAGGATGCGCCAGGTGTTGTCGGTGTCGCTGCGTTCCAGTTTCAGGCCCAATGCGGCGGCCTGCTGGATCAGCGCCGGGGTTTCCGCGACGCGTTGGGCTTGTTCGCCGGCATCGGCCAGTTGCAGGGTCAGCGCCTGGTCGGCATAGCTCAGGCGTGCGACCTTGTCGGCCGCGAAGGGCAGCGTCTGCGCGGCGGCGCGGGCCAGTGGCAGGAAGTCCGCCGCGCTGGCCGAGCCCCGGTTGGCCAGCAGCGCGTCCAGGCCTTGTTGGGCCTGCCGCGCCGGGTCCAGCACCACGGGCAGGTCGGGGAAGGCGGCCAGCACCTGCTGGCGCATGCCGTTCTTCAATGCGTCGGCTTCGGCGCTCAATTGCGCCGCATGGATGTTCAGGCCTGCGATCCAGACCACGGCTGCCGCCGCGCCCCAACGCCAGACGGGACGCCAGCGCGAGACACGGGCGGGGGCCAATTGCGGCATCGCCAGCGACCACGACGGCGATGCCGCCTGCCAACGCGGATCCGCCGGGTCTCGCAAAGGGGCATCCGAGGCGGGCGCCAGCGTCTGCGGGGCGATGAGCGCATGCGCGCGCAAGCCTTGCGCATTCAACAGGCCCCAGGCCCGGCGCACGGGTTCGCGCGGCGCCCAGGCCAACGGCACCTTGCCATCCGCGCCGCGCGGGCCATAGCCGATCGCAAGCGCATCCAGATCGCTTAGCACCAGCGGTTCCAGGGCGCTATGGACCGCGGCGGCCATGCGCGCGCGGGCGACGGCGGGAATCTGCACCGTGGTGGCGATGACGTCCCCGGGATGCAGCACCGCTTCGCACGCGGCATTCGGATAGGCGTTGCCCAGCGCCTGCAAGGTCATTTCGCCTTGCTGCGCGCAACGCCCACGCCGGTCGAACCACGCATAGGGCAACGGCGAACCCGCGCTGAATTCATCCAGGGCAGGTAGCGCGATACGCAGGGAGTTTTTCATCGCGGGGCCGTCCCCAAGATGAAAAGGCCCCCCTGGGGGGCAGCAAGTCCGCGAAGCGGATGTAGCGTGGGGGCATTATTCAGCGGGGCCGTCCCCAAGATGAAAAGGCCCCCCTGGGGGGCAGCAAGTCCGCGAAGCGGATGTAGCGTGGGGGCATTATTCAGCGGGGCCGTCCCCAAGATGAAAAGGCCCCCCTGGGGGGCAGCAAGTCCGCGAAGCGGGTGTAGCGTGGGGGCATTATTCAAGGAAGTTCTCGTGTCCATATCGTGTCGGGCGCGGCTGGCGGGGCACTGCGTACCAGGGCTTGCATGGAAACCCGGGCCCGTTCGTAGACCACGGTGCCGCTGGCCATGAACCAGCCGCTGGCGGTCGTAACGGTGGGCGCGGGCGTGTCCACGCCGGTGCCGGTCAGCCGGTTGGCGAAGTCGCCGGTGTTGTTGAACCAGTTGCCGCGGTCCCGCTCGCCCGTTATCGCCCGCGCCTGGCTGAGCGACAGGCCGGGCACCAACGCGGCGATGACCTCGGCGGGCGCGGTGTTGACGTTGACGCTGGTGGCCACCGGCAAGACGGTCATCGTGAGGCGCATGGCGTTGCGCGCGGGCGGTTCCAGCCCAAGCTGGGCGGCGATCTCGTCCACGCCTCGGGGCAGCGGCGCGCGCGCGTCAGGCGCCGCGACGCGTTGGCCGTTCGACGATGACGGCGAGTCGGCCGCCAAGGCCGGGGGCTGCGCGGCGGCGATGAGGTCGATGATGTGGCCGGCCAGGCTGTCGGGCAGCTGCTGCACGTTCAATAGCCGGCGCAGCACTTTTTCCTGTTCGGGTTGGGGCACGCCGTTGCGGGCCAGGTTGCTCAGGTTGTATTTCCCTTGCTCGTCCTGGACGCGTCCCGAGAATACGGCGACCCGATCGTCGCCGGGCCGTTCGATGCGTGTGTCCAGCACGGGCGTTGCCCAGATCTGGTCGCCGCGGGTCGTGGATTCGCGCTTGCCGTGATCGCGGATGACCAGGCGCGCCCAGTCGATGCCGCCTGCGAGCATGACGCGGGCCTGCACGCGGGCCAGTTCGTTTTCCACTCGGCGGGTGCTGGCCGTCTGGCGCTGGAACAGGCTTGTCGTCAGCGCGGCCACGATGGCGACGATGATCAGCGCGCTGATGACCGCCGCGCCGCGTTCGCGGACCGGAGGGCGGGCCGTCATGGCAGCTCCAGGATGCGGATATAGCGCTGGGGGGCGTTGGCCGCGCCGCGTTCCAGCGTGATTTCAATGCCGGTCGGCGCGGTGGCGAAGCTGGCATTGGCGTCGACCCAGCCCGTGCCGGGGACCCAGGCGCGCACGCCCAGCACCCGCACGCCAGGCAAGAGCAGCACACCGTCGACCGCAGCGGGCAGCGGGCTGCGCGGCGCCGACGGGCCGCTGGCGCGCCACAAGCCGTCTGCCCGCACCTGCCATTGCACGCGCTGCCACAGGCCGTTGCCGTCAGGGTCGGGGCGCAGCAGCTCCAGGGCGTTGCCGCCGCTTGTCCGGCGCAACAGGCGCAGGCCCGTCGTCAATGTCAACGCGTCCTTGCCTGCGGAATCGAAGCTGGGTCCGGAATACGACAATTCAACATCGCGCCCCATCTGGCCCAGGGTGCGGACGATGGCGTCCGTGTCTTCGGCTTCCTGCTCGATCCAGTCGCGCGCACTGGAGACGCTGGCCAGGCCGCGCCACGCCATCAGGCTGACCAGCGCCATCAATGCCAGGGCCACCAGTACTTCGATCAGCGTGAAGCCGGCCTGGGCTGCGCGGGCGGGGGACGATCGGTTCGATGCGGGACGCATGCTCATCGCAGGCTGGACAACAGCCCGTCCAGTTGCAGCAGCACCGCGTCCGGGCGCGAGGACGCGGCGTCATGGACATTCACGGAAACCTGCCGAAAGCTGCGGTTCATGGAATTGGTGAACACCAGTTCGCATTGCAGCGCGCGGCCGCCTTGCGGACAGGGCACCGTCTGCGAGCCGGCGCGCGGCAGGGTCTGTTCCAGCCGCAGCTGCGTCAACGCGTTTTGCGCCGCCAGCAGCGCCAGCGTCTTGTCCTGCAAGGCGCGGTTGTTGGCCGACATGACGCCGGTTGCGCGCAGGGCGGCGGCCATCGCCACGGCGATGATGGCCAGCGCCACTAGCACTTCGATCAGGGTGAAGCCGCGCTGGCGATCAGCGGAGTGGGGCGATTCAACGGATGTCATAGCGGCCGGAGGCGTCGCGTTGCAGGGTGACGCTGGCGTCGCCCGCGCGCAGGGTAAGCGCCATGGGGGCCGCCACCCATTCGGTGTTGAAGATCAGCGGGCGGTCGGGATCCAGCCGTAGCTGGACGGCGCCCGCCCGCCAGGTCTGCGCGCGCAACATGTCGTCGTGTTCCAGGTGATCGACCGGCACCGGCGTGTCTTCCTGGGCGCTGGGACCCGGCAGGCGGCCCTGGCGTTCGAACGACCAGCCCTGGCCGTTCGCCAGCCAGCGAATGGGGCGCCCGTCGCTGCGGGCTTCGCTTTGCGCCACGGTGAAGGCGTCGGCCAGGCGTTGGGCATCGCTACGCAGGCCGTTGTCGCTTTTCCCGATGGACAGGCTGACCATGCTGGCCGCGATGGCCACGATCACCAGCACTACCAGCACTTCGACCAGCGTGAATCCGCGTTCAGAGTTCCCAGGAACCGATGTCGGCATCGCCGTTTTCTCCCCCGGGCTTGTTGTCGGCGCCGAACGAGAAGACATCGATGTCGCCCTTGACGCCGGGGCTCAGGTATTGGTACGGATGCCCCCAGGGGTCGTTGGGCAACTTGTCCAGGTAACCGCGCCAGTTGTTGGCGCCATCGGGCTTTTCCGCCAGCGCGCGCAGTCCCTGTGCCGTGGTGGGGTAGCGGCCGTTGTCCAGCCGGTAGAGCTTGAGCGCCTGCATGATGCCCGCGATGTCTTGCCGGGCGGCAACTTGCCGGGCTTGATCGGGACGGTCCAGCACGCGTGGCACGATCAGGGCCGCCAGGATCCCCATGATCACAATCACCACCATGATTTCGATCAGGGTGAAACCTTGCTGGCGGGCGAGCCCGCGCGGTAACTGACGCACTTTGCAACTCCGGTATTCAGTAGAAGCACGGAATTGTGGACATGAAATATGACAGTAATGCGTTGCAAAGCTGGCCGCCTGCTACCATGGCCTTTCTACAAGGAGCGGTAATGGCTACAAAAGAGAAGTCTTCGACTGGATTGGCGGCGTTGGTGGAAAAGGCGCTTCAACAGAAGAAGCTGGCTGCCGCCACACAGAAACCGGCAGGGTCCTCCCTGTCGAACCTGGCAGGCCGCAAGCAAATGGGCCGCCCCGCGGGCCGCAAGCGCTGATCGGCGGGCGCTTGAAAGGAAGCGCCGCCTGACCCGCAATCATCAGATTCAAGCTACCAGCGTTTCAATTCACCTGCGCGATCCCTGCCGACGCTGCCAGCGCGGCGGGGGTGGCCAGGCGGTTCAATCTTCCCCCTTGTTCCACCGTCACGGCATCCACTGCGATATCGCGCAGCACGATGCCCGGGGCCACTTCGCCGCCCGCCCGATAAGCCAGCGGCGGGCCGCCATCCACGCTTAGCACCGCCGCGCCGTCCGGGCCGGCCGCGATCAGGCCCAGTACGCTGATCTGCGTGCGCATCACCTCGTCCTTTCCGAACCACAACGCTACCGGCGTGTTGTCAGCTGCGCGCGGCGCGGCGGCCGACACGGCCGGCGGCAACGGGCCGGGGCGCGGCGCAAGCAGCACGGCGGCCCAAACGCCCACGCCCGCGGCAAGCGCCAGCACGGCAAGGACGCGCAGCGTGGCGGGCGCGGAAGGCAGGGAAGGGCGCAAGGAAAGCGGCATAAGGGCGACAACGAATACGAAAAGCGACGCGCCCGACTATAGCGGTTGTTCATGACAACGCCGATACCGGTAATCCGCGTTCGATTCAGGTTCCGTACAGTTTTTTGTCATGGCGCTTACATGGCGGGTATCTAGCATGCCGGCAACGCTCGACTTTCCCCGAGCGCGTTTATCCGATCCAACTGGGACACCCGCATGCAAGATACGAATCAAGCCAATCGCCGCCGACTCCTGAAGATGCTGGGAGGCGCGCCGATGCTGCCGATCGGCGGTGTCAGCATGGCCGCGCTGCTGGCCGGCTGTAATTCGAGCGACGACGATGACGACAGCGATGGCTCGACGAATCCGAATCCCAATCCCCCGGCCACGCCGGTGACGTTTTCGTCCGCCGCGTTCACGTCGATGCCCGCGCCGACCCTGGCCACGCCGCAACTGATGGCGCGAACGACCGTGAGCTCGGCGATGGCGCTGACCTTCAGCGACGGCTCCAAGCGCACCGTTGAACTGGGCTACGAGCCGTTCTTCATCACGGGCGACGCCGTGCCGGACGGCAAGGGCGGCACGATGGTGGCGGGCGGGTACTTCAACCTGGCCGGCGCGCCGATCATGGACAACTCGGTGCCCGCCCGCGCGCGCCAGTTCTTTTCGAACTGTCCGGACGGCACGTCGCTGCTGGCCCTGTCGGAGCCGACCAAGGTCGCCGGCGTGGCTGGTAACGCGGTCTATGCCGTGGTGCAATTCGAATACCAATCGATGGACCAGGCCGGCAACGACATGTACGGTTTGCTGCCGTCGCCGATTGCCGTGCTGACCCTGTCGCAAGACCCGAACACCGGCAAACTGAGCCTGGTGAAGTACAGCAATGTCGACACCGCGTCGGTGCATGGCCTGTGGATCACCTGCGGCGCCAGCCTGTCGCCCTGGGGCACCCACCTGTCCAGCGAAGAGTACGAGCCGGACGCAACGACCGCCCGCACGCTGGCGTCATTCCAGGCCTACAGCCAGAACCTCTACGGCGACCCCGCCAAGGCCAATCCGTACCACTACGGCCACATGCCGGAAGTTACCGTGCATCCGGACGGCACGGGCACCATCAAGAAGCACTATTGCATGGGCCGCATTTCGCACGAGTTGGTGCAGGTGATGCCCGACCAGCGCACCGCGCTGATGGGCGACGACGCCACCAACGGCGGCCTGTTCATGTTCGTGGCCGACCGCAAGGCGGACTTGTCGGCGGGCACGCTCTACGTGGCCCAATGGACGCAGACTTCGGGCACGGGGGCGGGCGCCGGCACGCTGAAGTGGATCAAACTGGGTCATGCCACCAGCGCTGAAATCAAGGAGCTGGCTGACCAGTTGGTGGCGGCCGACATCATGGACGTGCGCACCACCGACCCGGCCGACGCGTCGTTCACCAAGATTCGCTACAACAACAAGGACAACTGGGTGAAGCTGCAGCCGGGCCGCCGCCAGGCCGCGGCGTTCCTGGAAACGCACCGCTATGCGGCGCTCGTGGGTGGCACGCTGGCCTTCACCAAAATGGAAGGCACGACCGTCAACGCCAAGGACAAGATCGCCTACAGCGCCATGTCGCGCATTGAATCGTCCATGATCGACGGGAAGGTTGCGGGCCTGAAGGTGGAAGCCAACGCGGCCGGCGCGGTGTACCAGCTGCACATGCAAGCCGGCCAGGTCGACACCGACGGCAGCGCGATCGACAGCGAATGGGTGCCGGTGGACATGGACGCGGTGGCGGAACTGGTCGGCAAACCGCTGGCGACGCCGGATGCGCTGGGCAACACGCACAACGCCGATTTCGTCTCGAACCCCGACAACCTGAAGTTCTCGGAAAAGCTGCGCACGTTGTTCGTGGGTGAGGACAGCGGCGGCCACGTCAACAACTTCATGTGGGCCTACAACGTCGACACGAAGGCGTTGTCACGCCTGCTGTCGTGCCCGGTGGCCGCGGAATCCACCGGTCTGCAAGCCGTGGACGAAATCAACGGCTGGACCTACATCACCAGCAACTTCCAGCACGCGGCCGATTGGGGTGGCGTTCACGCCGTGGTGCGGCCCACGCTCGAGCCGCTGGTCAAGGCCAACTACAAGGACGGCTTCGGCGCAGCCGTCGGCTACCTGACCGGCGTGAAGATCGGCGCGTAGTCCACGCGTCATCCAGGCAGCGCCGCACAGGCCGCGAAGCGGCGCATGCGCGGTGTTGGCCGCAACGTCAGGGACCGGTCCGCCGGTCCCTTTTTCATGCGCGGACGCACTCCGTTTTTCGCAAAAGAATCCTGATCCGTCGATCAGGCTTTCTGCCCTTGGGTTCATGGGGCCTTCACGTTGGGCCGCCACTATGTGCGCAGCATAAAAACCCTGTTCATGAAACGAGAAGAGAAGCATGCAAGCATTGAATTGGAGAAGATGGTGCGCCATGTTGCTGGCTACCAGCGCATTGGCGGGCTGTGGGGGTAGTGACGATGACGACGACACCGAGGCGCCGCCGACCACGCCGCCGGTGACCGAGCCGGGCAAGCCGGCCGTCGAAAAGGTGCTGTTCATTGGCGTCGATGGGCTGACCTATGACGCCATGCGCCAAGGCGTGGCGGACAAGAGCTTGTCCAACATCGGCCAGTTGACCCTCACGCGCGCCTGGACGGGTGGCGTGACGGGCGGCGTCACGCAACAGCCCACCCTGGCGGTTCCCGGCTGGGCCACGCTGCTGACGGGCCAGTGGGCCGACGCGCATGGCGTGCGGTCCAACGCCGCGGGCCAGGCGGTGAAGTCGCCCAGCCTGTTCCAGCGCGTGAAGGCGGCGCATCCCGATGCACGCGTGTCTGCAGCCTTCAATTCGACGTTGCTGGCGGGGCTGGTTGGCCGCGACCGCGACGCCGGCTACCTGCAAGCCGTGACGGACTGCGCCGGCGTGGATGATTGCGTCGCCACGCAAGCGCGTGACCGCATCACGGAAGGCTACGACGTGGTGGTGGCCCAGTTCGGCGCCGCCGAGCGTGCCGCCTCGGATAGCGGTTTTGGCGCGAATTACCAAGCAGTCATCCGCCAGACGGACGCCGCCGTGGGCGTGCTGGCCAAACAGGTCGCCGACCGCCGCGCCGCGAATCCCGGCGAGAACTGGCTGATCGTCTTGGCCGCCAGCCATGGCCTGGATAAGACGGGCGCCAGCGACGGCCTGCCCATGTCGTTGAACAAGACCATCGTGCTGGCGACGAACCAGCCCGCGATGCTGGGGGGTACGTCGGACGACGCGTCGGTTGACGGCGTGTGGGACAACAACTGGTATGCGCTGCCCAGCGCGGCCGATGTGACGCCCACGCTGCTGGCTCACCTGGGCGCGCTGCCCGCCGCGGGCGCCTACGATATGGCGGGCACGCCGCTGTCCGAACCCCTGGCGCTGCGCCGGCTGGCGGCGCGCACGTCCATGGACAACAAGACCGTGTCGCTCTCGTGGGTGCGCGTGGGCGAACCCAGCGACGAGATCGTGGTCAGCCGGGACGGCGCCGAAGTGGCGCGCTTGCCGGCAACCGCCACGGATTACGAGGACACGGGTTTCACCTTCGATACGGAAGGTGTGCATGCGCTGAACTACAGCGTGTCCGCCGGGCGCGCCGTCAGCGCGACCCGCGCCACGGTGGTCTATGCCAAGCCCGTGCCGCTGCTGGCCTCGCTGCGCACCGGCCTGACGATGCTGTTCCCGTTCGAAGGCAATGTGACCGACGTGGCGGCCGGCGGCGGCGCGATCACGCCGTACGACGGCGTGCAGGCGCCGGCCTACGCCAACGCGGGCATCTTCGGCAAGATGTTCCAGAACGAACGCGGGGCCGCCGCCCTGGGCGCCTTCAAGCTGGATTACCCGGCGGGGCTGCTGGACAGCTTGCAGGTCTTCACGATCGGTTTCTGGTACCAGTCTGACGGCACGGCCAACGACCGCTCGATCCTGGGCAACAAGGACTACAACTCTGGCGGCAACCCCGGCATCACCATCGCCCAGTGGGCCGGCCCCGAGCTGCGCTTCAACCTGGCGGGTGGCGGGTCGCGAGTCGACATCAATGGCGTGAAGTTCACGCCGAACAAGCCGGTCTACATCGCCATGACCATCGACAAGGCCGCCAAGACCATGACCGCCTACGTCTATGACAAGGACATCGGCTATTCGCGCCGCTCGGTCGGCACGGGAGCGGTGAATCTGGCGCAAGTGGCGGGCGTGTTTGGTCCGCACATCGGCCTGAACGAAGACGGCCGCGGCACCTACGGCATTTGCTGCGCCGGCACCAAGGGCCCCTACACGATGAATTTCGACGACCTGGCCTTCTGGTCGCGCGCCCTGACCGACGACGAAGTGAAGTCCCTGGCCATGTCCGGCAAGTCCGTTTCCGAACTGTTTCCCTGATGTTCCAAGGATAGAAAACCATGAGCAATTCCATGATTTTGCGCGGTTTGCTGCGCGCGGGCGCAGTGCTGATGCTGACCGCCACGCTGGCTGCATGCGGTGGCGACGATAGCGACGACAGCAAGCCCGACGACGGCGCCGGCACGCCCGGCAACGGCGGCACCGAAACGCCGGTGACGCCGCCCACACCGGCCAAGCCCGAACTGCGTTGCGCGCCTTGAGCCGCGCTTCTTCCAGAGACATAGGAAACGAAACCGTGAAGTCCGAAAAAGACCCGATCCACGCCGGCAAGCGCCGCTTTCTGCGCAACGCCGCGGCCTCCACCGCCGGCCTGACCGCGCTGTCGATGTTCCCGCCCGCCATCCGCCGCGCGCTGGCCATCCCGGCCAATAACCGCACCGGCACGATCAACGACGTCGAGCACGTGATCATCCTGATGCAGGAAAACCGCTCGTTCGACATGTACTTCGGCACGTACAAGGGCGTGCGCGGTTTTGGCGACCGCATGACGATCCCGCTGCCGCAGAACCGGTCGGTCTGGGAACAGAGCAACGGCACGCGCGTGGTGATGCCGTATCACCTGGACAGTACGCAGGGCAACGCCCAGCGCGTGGCCGGCACGCCGCACGACTATATGGACGCGCAGATGGCGTGGGATGGCGGCCGCATGGACCAGTGGCCGCGCTACAAGCAGAACCAGTCCATGGGCTACTACCGCCAGAAAGAGGTGGACTTCCAGTTTTCGCTGGCCGAAGCCTTCACGCTGTGCGATGCCTACCACTGTTCTACCCACGGCGGCACCAACACCAACCGCCTGTTCCTGTGGACCGGCACCAACGATCCGCTGGCGCAGGGCAACGGCCCGTCGACCCGCAACCAGTGGGATAGCCTGGGCGCGTCCACCACTGGCTGGACCTGGAAGACGTACCCGGAACGCCTGCAAGAGGCCGGCGTCAGCTGGAAGGTGTACCAGAACCTGCCCGAGAACTTCGGCGACAACTCGCTGGCCGGTTTCCAGCAATACCGCCGCGCCAACGAACAGGCGGGCAACGCGGCCAACGGATCCCCGTACCCGGCCTGGACGCCCAGCATGGATGCCGCCAACCCCTTGTACAAGGGCACGGCCAACACCATGCCCGATGGCGGCTTCCTGCAAGCCCTGCGTGATGACGTCAACAATGGCACCTTGCCGCAAGTGTCGTGGATCGTGGCGCCCGCCACGTATTCCGAACACCCCGGCCCGTCCAGCCCCGTCCAGGGCGCCTGGTATATCCAGGAAACGCTGGATGCGCTGACCTCGAACCCGGATGTGTGGAGCAAGACCGTCCTGTTGATCAACTTCGACGAAAACGACGGTTACTTCGACCATGTGCCGCCGCCCGCCGCTCCGTCGCTGACAAAGGACGGTTCGATGATCGGCGCGTCTACCGTCAATACCGACCTGGAGCGCCACACGCACGCGTCGGCCCAGGACGCGGCCGATAACCGTGTGTACGGCCCCGGCCCGCGTGTGCCGATGTATGTAGTGTCGCCGTGGAGCCGTGGCGGCTGGGTCAATTCCCAGGCGTTCGACCACACGTCGGTGCTGCGTTTCCTGGAAGCCCGCTTTGGCGTGCCGGAAGACAACATCAGCCCGTGGCGGCGTGCCGTGCTGGGCGACCTGACGTCGGCCTTCAACTTCGCCACCCCCAACGACGAAAAGCTGCCTGACCTGAATACGCTGACGCGTGCCGGCGCCGACCAACTGCGCTCTGACCAGCAAGCGTTGACCGCCGTGCCGTTGCCGGACACGACGACGCAAGCCAAGCCGGTGCAGGAGAAGGGCTACCGCTACGCGCGCGCCTTGCCCTACGAGCTGCACACCAGCGGCCGCAGCCAGCCCAATACGGGCAATATGTGGCTGGTGTTCTCCAACACGGGCAAGCAGGCGGCGGTTTTCCACGTGTATGACCGCCTGCATCTGGACGATGCGCCGCGCCGCTATACGGTGGAACCGGACAAGCAGCTGGAAGGAAGTTGGGATACGGCGGCCGATGGCGGCAAGTACGATCTGTGGGTGTTGGGCCCCAACGGCTATCACCGCCATTTCGCGGGCGACCTGGCGCTGGCGCGCACCTCGCAGCTGGATCCCGAAATCCGCGTCTGCTATGACATCGCCAATGGCGACCTCTATGTCAGCTTCATCAATAGCGGCAAGGACGCGTGCACCTTCGAAGTCACCCCCAACGCGTACTACACCAATAACGAGCGTTGGACGCTGACCGTGCCGGCGGGCAGCAAGGTCGAACAACATTGGGCGCTGGAAGGCAGCGGCCACTGGTACGACTTCACGGCCCGCCTGTCCGAAGACCCGTCCTACCTGCGCCGCTTCGCCGGCCACGTTGAAACGGGCAAGACCTCCATCACGGATCCGGCAATGGGCACCTGACGGTCAGGCGGCGGTTTGCGGTTCGCGCGCCCGGAATGCCGTGGCGCACGCCTCGCAGATCGCCGCCGTAATCCCTTGGCGCGCGTGTTCGCGCCGTTCCAGCATGCCGATGGCCCGCGAAAGCGGGCCTAAGTCTTCCGGCAGCGTCAATATCCGCAGTTCCGGGCTGTGCTGCCAATTGGACCCATTGATCAGCGGCAGCAGGGTCACGCCGACTTCCTGGCGCACCAATTCCACCAGCGTCTCGATGGCGTTGAGTTCCAGGAACTCGTTCAACGGCACCGCCAGGCGCCGCAACAGACGGTCGATCTGCAGGCCCGTGCGCTGGGTGCGGTCGAACCGCAGGAAGGGGTTGTTCGCCAACACCTGGCGGGCGTCCTTGCCCGTGGCGGAAGCTGGGGCGATCACGACCAGTTGCTCTTCATATAGCGGGGTCCAGCGCGTGCTGGCCATCTTGCGTCCGGCTTCCACCAGGAACGCGGCGTCCAGTTCACCGTCTTCGACCTTGCCGGCCAGCTCGCTGGCCTTGCCCGACAGGATGCGCACGTCCAGCTTCGGATGGGCCTTCTTCAGGCCCGACACGACCTTGGACAGGGTTCCCATGCACGACACGATGCTGCCCACCGACACGGCGCCCGCCAGTTCGCCAGGCACGGTGCGCGGCAACCTCATTCGGTCGTATAAATCCAGTAAATGCTTGATTTCAGGTAGCAATTCCCGCCCGGCTGCGTTAAGAATGGCGAGACGCCCGCTGCGGTCGAACAGTTCGCGGCCCAGTTCGGCCTCCAGCGAACGCATCTGGAAGCTGACGGCCGCCTGGGTCAGGGCGACCTGCTCGGCGGCTTCGGAAAAAGAGCCGTGGTGCGCAACGGCCAGGAAAGTGCGCAAAAACCGGATGGTGCTCATCGCTGCGACCCATAAAAATTTCTTTTATGACGGAACAAAAAATCAAATTGATTTAATTAGATCACGAGAGTACCTTCGCCTGCTTACCCGTTATGAGACAAGCCACATGAAATCCTTCGACTGGGGCAACCCGTATCCTTCCGTACGCATCCCGCTGTTCGCGCGCAACGTGGTCTCCACGTCGCATCCGCTGGCAGCCCAGGCGGGGCTGCGCATGCTGCTCAAGGGCGGCAATGCCGTGGACGCCGCCATCGCGGCCGCGGCCACGATCGTCCTGGTCGAACCCGTGTCGTGCGGCCTGGGCGGCGATTGCTTCGCCATCGTCTGGGATGGCAAGGAACTGCATGGCTTGAACTCGTCGGGCGTGGCGCCCGCCGCCTGGAACACCGAATACTTCAAGGCCAAGTACGGCACGGGCCCGGACGGCCTGGCCATCCAGCCCAAGCGCGGCTGGGATGCCGTGACGGTGCCGGGCGTGGTGGCCGGCTGGGCGGCGTTGCACGAGAAGCTGGGCAAGCTGCCGTTCGAGCAACTGTTCGAACCCGCCATTGAAATCGCCGAGCGCGGCTATGCCGTGCCGCCGGTGGTGGCGCACAAGTGGGCCGCCGCCGCGGACGAACTGAAGTCGCAGCCGGGCTACGCCCAGGCTTTCCTGCCCGAAGGCCGCGCGCCCAAGGTGGGCGAGCATTTCCGTTTCCCCGATGCCGCCAACACGCTGCGCCGCATCGCCGAATCCAAGGGCCGCGACTTCTATGAAGGCGAACTGGCCGAACGCATCGCCGCGTTCAGCAAGGAATGCGGCGGCGCAATGACGCTGGAAGACCTGCGCAATTACCGTCCGGACTGGGTCAAGCCCATTTCCAAGTCGTACCGCGGCTACGAGCTGCACGAGATCCCGCCGAACGGGCAGGGCATTGCCGCGCTGATCGCGCTGGGCATCGTGGAACGCTTCGATATGTCGGACATCCCCGTGGATTCCGTGCAGTCGCAGCATATCCAGATCGAAGCCATGAAGCTGGCCTTCGCCGACCTGTACAAGTACGTGGCCGATCCGCGCGCCATGCAGGTCACGCCCGAGCAAATGTTGTCGGATGCCTACCTCGACAGCCGCGCCAAGCTGATCCGCCTGGACCGGGCGACGCACGCCGAGGCGGGCCGCCCGCACGCCGGCGGCACCATCTACCTGACCGCCGCCGACGAGAACGGCATGATGATCTCGTTCATCCAGTCGAACTACATGGGTTTCGGGTCGGGCGTGGTCGTGCCGGGCACCGGCATCAGCATGCAGAACCGTGGCGTGGGTTTCTCGATGGATCCCAAGTCGGCCAACGTGGTCGAAGGCGGCAAGCGCCCGTTCCACACCATCATCCCGGGTTTCCTGACGCGTGGCGGCAAGCCGGTCATGAGCTTCGGCGTGATGGGCGGCGACATGCAGCCCCAAGGCCACATGCAGACGGTCGTCCGCATGATCGACTACCACCAGAACCCGCAGGCCGCCTGCTGCGCGCCGCGCTGGAAGGTCAACCGCGACTTCACGCTGGACATCGAGACCAACATGAAGGCGTCGACCATTGCAGGCCTGAAAGACCTCGGGCATGCTTTGAAATCCGTTGACGATCCCTACATGGACTTCGGCGCCGGCCAGTTTATCTGGCGCATGTCCGAGAACGACAACGAACTGGGTTACGTCGCCGCCAGCGACAGCCGTCGCGACGGCCAGGCGGTCGGCTTCTAAACGTTAGGTTCGCAAGCAACAAGGGGAAAAACACAATGAAACGCTTGACCATGACCTTCGGCGCCAGCTTGCTGGCGCTGGCCGCGGGGGCCGCGTGCGCCCAGAACATCCGGATCGGCCTGCAGGAAGACCCGGACGTGCTGGACCCGCACCGCGCCCGCACGTACGTGGGCCGCATCGTGTTCACGTCGCTGTGCGACAAGCTGGTGGACATTGATCCCAAGCTGCATTTCGTGCCACAACTGGCCACGTCGTGGACGTTCAGCCCCGACAACAAGGTACTGACGTTCAAGCTGCGCGACGACGCGCTGTTCCATGACGGCTCGAAGTTCGACGCCGCGGCCGCCAAGGCCAACCTGGAACGCGCGATGACGCTGCCGGACAGCCTGCGCAAGGGCGAACTGGGCTCGGTTGAAAAAGTGGACGCGCCCGACGCCACGACGCTGGTGCTGACCTTGAAGAAGCCGGACGCCACCTTGCTGGCGCAGCTGTCCGACCGCGCCGGCATGATGTTGTCGCCCAAGACCTTCACCGACGCCGACGTGGCCGCCGTGGGCCGCAAGCCCGTGTGCTCGGGCCCGTACAAGTTTGTTGAACGCATCCAGAACGACCGCATCGTGCTGGAAAAATTCGACCAGTACTACGGCGCCAAGGACTACGCGTTCAAGCGCATTACCTTCCTGCCGATCCCCGACACGACGGTGCGCCTGTCGAACCTGCGCGCGGGCGACCTGGACATGCTTGAACGCCTGAACCCGTCCGACGCGCCGCAAGTCAAGACCGACGCCAGCCTGACGTTCGCCCCGGTGGCCGGCCTGGGCTTCCAGCAGTTCATGTTCAACGTGGGCAACGGCAAGCGCGCCGAAGACAACCCGTTCAAGAACAAGCTGGTGCGCCAGGCGTTCCAGTACGCCATCGACCGCAACGCCATCAACGAAGTGGCCGGCGGCGGCATCTTTGAACCGGCGCAGCAGCCGTTCCCGCCCGCAAGCCCTTATCACAGCGACAAATTTCCCGTCACCCAGCGCGACGTGGCGAAGTCCAAGGCGCTGCTGAAACAGGCCGGCATGGAACGCGTGAAGGCGGAACTGGTGTTCGGCAACAACACGACCACGTCGTCGATTGCCGAAATCGTGCAGGCGATGGCGTCCGAGGCGGGCTTTGACCTGTCGTTGCGTCCGACGGAATACGCGGCGCTGCAAAAGGAAGCGTCGGGCGGCAACTTCCAGGTCGTCATGCTGGGTTGGTCGGGCCGGGTGGATCCGGACGGCAACATCCACGCCTTCGTGACGTGCAAGGGCGCGCTGAACGACGGCCACTACTGCAACCCGGAAGTGGACAAGCTGCTGAACGAAGCGCGCACCGTCCCTGACGAGACGCGCCGCAAGGCCATCTACGAGCAGGCAATGACCATCATCCAGGACGAGCTGCCCGGCGTGTACAACTACTACCAGCCGTGGCCCTTCGCGATGGGCAAGAAGGTCAAGGGCTTCACGCCGTACCCGGATGGCATGATCCGCCTGAAGGGCGTGACGTTCGCCCAGAAGTAAGGACGAGGCGCGGCGGCCCCAGGGCTGCCGCGCGCGTTGGACGCGGCAATGCGTCCTTTGGCTTTTCGCGGCGGACGCGCGCCAGGTGATGTTGGCCGGACGCCGTCCGCCGTTCCTGTTATACGGTTTTCCCCACATGCTTAAACTCATCTTGCGCCGCGTGATCGTCGCGATACCGACACTGATACTGGTGTCGATGATCGTCTTCATGCTGCAAAAAATCCTGCCCGGCGACCCGGTGCTGACCCTGGCCGGCGAAGAGCGCGACCCGGCCGTCCTGGACTATCTGCGCGACAAATACCGCCTGAACGACCCCTTGCCGATGCAGTACGCGGCATGGGCCGGGCAGGTGCTGCAAGGCGACCTGGGCAAGTCGCTGCGCACCGACGTGCCGGTCACGACGCTGATCGCGCAAAAGCTGCCGGTGACGTTGCAACTGGCCGCCATGGCGATGTTCTTTGCGCTGTTGATCGGCATTCCCATGGGGATCCTCGCCGCGGTGCGCAAGGGCAAGCCCATCGAAATGGGGGCGAACATCGCGGCGCTGTCGGGCATGTCGATACCCAACTTCTGGCTGGGCATCATCCTGATCATGGTGGTGTCGGTGCAATGGAAGCTGCTGCCGGCATCGGGCTATGTGTCGCCCGCCGAAGATTTCTGGCTGTCGATCAAGACCATGCTGATGCCGTCGCTGGTGCTGTCCACGGCCATCGCCGCGTACCTGATGCGGCATACGCGTTCGTCGATGCTGGAAGCGTTGTCGGCCGACTATGTGCGCACGGCGCGCGCCAAGGGCGTGTCGCCGCGCCAGGTGGTGTTGCGCCACGCGCTGCGCAATGCCTTGATGCCGATCGTGACGCTGGTGACGCTGCTGTTTGGTGAATTGCTGGCCGGTGCGGTGCTGACGGAACAGGTCTTCACGATTCCGGGCTTTGGCAAGCTGGTGGTGGACGCGGTATTCACGCGTGACTACGCGGTGGTGCAGGGCGTGGTGCTCTGCGTGGCGGTGGGTTTCATCCTGATGAACCTGCTGGCCGACATCCTGTACATCCTGGTCAACCCCCGCCTGAGGCACTCATGAGCGCAACCACGACAACTCCGGCAACGGCCGCTGCCGTCACGCTGCCCCGCAGCCGCAACCGCGCCTGGGGAAAATTCAAACGCAATCACATCGCGATGCTGGGCCTGGCCATCGTGGCGTTCTTCGTGCTGCTAGCGGTGCTGGCGCCGTTCATCGCCAACCACGACCCCTTGCAGACCAGCTTCACCACCATCCGCAAGGCGCCGTCGGCGTCTTACTGGCTGGGCACGGACGAGCTGGGCCGCGATATTTTCAGCCGCATGGTCTATGGCGCCCGGGCGTCCTTGATGGCGGGCCTGGTGTCGGTGCTGATCGCCTTGGTGGTCGGGGTGCCGTTCGGCTTGGCCGCCGGCTACTTCGGCGGCTGGACGGACAGCATCATTTCGCGCGCCACGGAGGCGTTGCTGGCGATTCCGTTCCTGATCCTGGCCATCGCGCTGGCGGCCTTTCTGGGGCCCAGCCTGACGAACGCGATGATCGCCATCGGCGTGTCGGCCGCGCCCAAGTTCGTGCGCTTGACGCGCGGGCAGGTGCTGGCGGTCAAGAATGAAGACTATGTGCAAAGCGCTCGGGCGCTGGGCGCATCCGACTTGCGCATCATCGGCCGGCACGTGTTTCCCAACGTGATGCCGCCGCTGATCGTCCAGGCCACCATCACGATCGCTACCGCCATCATCGCGGAAGCCAGCCTGTCCTTTCTGGGCCTGGGATTGCAGCCGCCGACGCCGTCGTGGGGCTCGATGCTGAACACGGCCAAGAACTTCATGACCCAGGCGCCCTGGATGTCGATCTTCCCCGGATCGGCCATTTTCCTGGTGGTGCTGGGCTTCAATCTGCTGGGTGACGGGCTGCGCGACGCGCTCGATCCGCGTCAGGAAAAGTAATCACTATGGCAACCATGGATCCCAAACGCGTCGTTCAGGTCAATGACCTGACCGTGCGCTTCAAAACGCCGGACCGCACGGTCGAAGCCGTGCGCAATGTCTCGTTCCACGTCGATCGTGGCGAAACCCTGGCCATCGTGGGCGAGTCGGGTTCGGGCAAGTCGGTGACATCACTGGCGCTGATGCGCCTGGTGGAGTACGGCGGCGGCAAGATCGTCAACGGCGACATGTTCTTGCGCCGCCGCAATGGCGACGTGCTGGATCTGGCGCATGCGCCCGACACCACGCTGCAACGCGTGCGTGGCGCCGACGTGGCGATGATTTTCCAGGAGCCGATGACGTCGCTGAACCCCAGCTTCACGGCGGGCAACCAGATTGCCGAGGCCTTGCAGCTGCACCAGGGGCTGGACGCGGCCGGCGCGCGCGCGGAAACGCTGCGCATGCTGGAACGCGTGCGCATCCCCGAGGCCCGCGCGATCCTGGACCGCTATCCGCACCAGTTGTCGGGCGGCATGCGCCAACGCGTGATGATCGCGATGGCGCTGTCGTGCAAGCCGCAGCTGCTGATCGCCGACGAGCCGACGACCGCGCTGGACGTCACGATCCAGGCGCAGATCCTGCAACTGATCCGCCAGTTGCAGGAAGAAATGGACATGGGTGTGATTTTCATCACGCACGATATGGGCGTGGTGGCCGAAGTGGCCGATCGCGTGCTGGTGATGTATCGCGGCGACAAGGTGGAAGAGGGCGGGGCGGACGAGATCTTCGCGCGTCCGCAGCACGCCTATACGCGCGCCTTGCTGTCCGCCGTGCCGCGCCTGGGCGCCATGCATGGCACCGACGAGCCCGCGCCGTTCCCGCTGCTGAAGGTGGAGGAAGCCGCCCGCGTCGCCGATCCGGCCGCGCTGGTGGATGCGCCCGTGGCGGCGCCGACGACCGTCCGGCGCGAGAACGGGCCGGTGCTGAAGGTGCGCGACCTGACCACCAGTTTCGATATCACCGGCGGCATTCTGGGCCGGGTGCAAAAGCGGGTGCACGCGGTCGAGAAAGTCAGTTTCGACCTGTACCCCGGCGAGACCCTGTCGCTGGTGGGCGAGTCGGGCTGCGGCAAGACCACGACAGGCCGGTCGTTGCTGCAACTGGTCAAGAGCAAGAGCGGCACGATCGAGTTCGACGGCAAGAACATCGGCGCCCTGCGCGGCAGCGCCATGCAGACGTTGCGCCAGCACATCCAGTTCATCTTCCAGGATCCGTTCGCGTCGCTGGACCCGCGGATGACGGTGGGCTATTCCATCATGGAACCGCTGTTGATCCACGGCGTGGCCCGCGGTAAGGCTGCGCAGGACCGCGTGCGCTGGCTGATGGACAAGTGCGGCCTTCAGCCAGAAATGATCGACCGCTATCCGCACGAGTTTTCAGGCGGCCAACGCCAGCGCATCTGCATTGCGCGAGCGTTGGCGCTGAATCCCAAGGTGGTGATCGCGGACGAGTCGGTGTCGGCGCTGGACGTGTCGATCCAGGCCCAGATCGTGAATCTGCTGCTGGATCTGCAACGCGAACTGGGTGTGTCGTTCCTGTTCATTTCGCATGACATGGCGGTGGTGGAACGGGTGAGCCACCGGGTGGCGGTGATGTACCTGGGGCAGATCGTCGAGATCGGACCGCGCCGGGCGATCTTCGAGAATCCGCAGCATCCGTATACGAAGAAGCTGATGGCCGCCGTGCCGATCGCGGATCCGCAGCGGCGGCATCGGGAGCGGTCATTGCTGGTGGACGAGATTCCCAGCCCGATGCGCAAGCTGGGGGATGATCCGTTGGTCGAGCCGTTGGTGGCCGTGGGGGAGGGGCATTTCGTGGCGAGACATTCGATTGGGGTTTATTGAGGCCTGATTTGGGTTCTTGAGACGCGCTCGGCATCGGGGCGGGGGCGGGCGCGGG
>NZ_PCOQ01000033.1 GCF_002975275.1 Achromobacter sp. MYb9
AGGGCCCCCACGCTGCGCTCGCTGCGCGAGCTTGCTGCCCCCCGAGGGGGCTGCGCCGCCTTGGGGGCGGCCCGGCGGCGGCGCGGCTGGGCCAGGGCCCCCACGCTGCGCGAGCTTGCTGCCCCCCGAGGGGGCTGCCCCGCCTTGGGGCGGCCCGGCGGCGGCGGCTTTTCTTTGGGGGGCAGGACCGTTCTTCGGGAGGCCCGGGCCGGGCGTCATTGGGGCAAGAAGGAGTATCCTTGCAACCCTGTCCATAAGAAGCACACGCAACACCAACAATGACCGCAAAACTCCCGTCCTGGCCCTATTCCCGTTACATCGCGCACCGCGGTGGCGGCCGTTTGGCGCCGGAGAATACGCTGGCTGCCATGCGCGTGGGCGCCGAGCATGGTTTCACGATGTTCGAATACGACGTGAAGCTGAGCAGCGACAATGTGCTCGTGCTGATGCACGACGACGACGTCGACCGCACCTCCAATGGTCATGGCCCGGCCGCCGCCAAGTCCTACGCGGAACTGGCGCAACTGGACTTTGGCAGTTGGCACTCGGCCGCCTACGCCGGCGAGCCGCTGCCCACCTTTGCCGCCGTGGCGCGTTACACCGTGGCCAACCACATCGCCAGCAACGTCGAAATCAAGCCCTGCCCGGGCCGCGAAGCCGAGACCGGCGCGGCCGTGGCGCTGGCCTGCAAGCAGCTTTGGCAAGGCGCCAGCACGCCCCCGCTGCTGTCCTCGTTCGCCGAAGAAGCACTGCAGGCCGCGCAGGAAGTGGCGCGCGAACTGCCGCGTGCCCTGCTGGTGGAAAAAGTGCCCGCCGATTGGCGCGAACGCCTGGCCAAATATGACTGCGTCGCGCTGAACATCAACCAGAAAGACGCAACCCGCGAACTGATCGACGCCGTGCATGCCGCCGGCTACCGGATCGCGGCCTGGACCGTCAACGACCCCGAACGCGCCCGCTTGCTGCTGGACTGGGGCATCGACGGCATTTTCACTGACGAGCTGGCCGCGATCCGGCCGGCCGCCTGAGGTAGAACGCCCCGTGTTCAGTTACCGCCACGCCTTTCACGCCGGCAATCACGCCGACGTGCTCAAGCACGCCATCCTGGTCCACACCCTGGATTACTTCAACAAAAAGGACGCGCCCTATTGGGTCGTGGACACCCACGCCGGTGCAGGCCTCTACAACCTGGAAGGCGACTGGGCGAACAAGACCTCGGAATTCGTGGACGGTATCGGCCGCCTGTGGGAGGCCAAGGACTTGCCGCCGCTGCTGGCCGACTACGTTGCCCGCGTCCGCGACTACAACACCAACGGCCGTCTGAAGCGCTACCCCGGTTCGCCGTGGCTGGCGCTGGACGTGATGCGTCCGTCGGACCGCCTGCGCCTGTTCGAAATGCACCCGACCGAGATCGACACGCTGGTCGTCAACCTGGAACACCAGGGACGCGCCGCGCAGCGCCAGACCACCATCTACGGCGATGACGGCTTTGAAGGCGTCAAGGCCCTGCTGCCGCCACCGACGCGCCGCGGCATGGTGCTGATCGACCCGTCGTACGAAGACAAGTACGACTACCGCCGCACGCTGATCACCGTGAAGGAATGCGTCAAGCGCTTCGCCACCGGCACCATCGCCGTCTGGTATCCGCTGGTGCAGCGCCGCGAAGCCAGTGAAATGGCTCGCCACTTCGAGAATCTGAAGGTCAAGAGCTGGCTGCACGCCACGTTGACCGTCAAGAAGTCCACCATCGACGGCTATGGCCTGCATGGCAGCGGCATGTTCCTGATCAACCCGCCCTGGACCTTGCATGAAGGCCTGAAGCAGGCCATGCCGTATCTGGCGCGGGAACTGGGCCAGGACGAACGCGCCGGTTTCACGCTGCAATACCGCGAGAATCCCTTCCCGGTTCCGAAGAAGCAATCGGACGACTGACGCGCCCCCGAGGCCGCTGCAGAAAGAAAATGGGCCGCGATATCGCGGCCCATTTCATTGGCGGGAGTCGGCCCGGGTTACGCCGTTTCGCGTTCCGATTCCTCGCTGCGAAGCGCCTCTTGGGCTCGGGCCAGCTTGGCAGCAGCATCCCGCAAGGCCGTCCGCAAGCCTTCCTCGATGACGGGGTGGTAGAACGGCATTTCCAGCATGCGCGCCACCGTCAATTCCTGCTGCACCGCCCACGCCAGCAAGTGGCCGATATGCTCGGCGCTGGGGCCAACCATCTCCGCGCCCAGGAAGCGGCCGGTGGCGATATCGGCGTACACGTGCAGCATGCCCTTGTTCTTGAGCATCACGCGCGACCGCCCCTGGTCGCTGAAATCCACTTCACCGATGACGAAAGTGCCCGGAACCAGGCGCCCATAACCTTGGCCTGCCAGCGCAATCTGCGGGTCCGAGAACACCACCGCAAGCGGCGCGCGGCGCAAGCCCTGGCGCACGTCCGGGAAGCGCGCGGCGTTTTCACCCGCGATGCGGCCTTCGTCGGCGGCCTCGTGCAACAAGGGCGCGTCGGCGTTGGCGTCGCCGGCGATGAAGATGGTCGAATCGCCCGCCTGCATCGTTTCGCGATCAAACAGCGGGACGCCCTGCGGATTCAGTGCCAGCGAGGTGTTCTCAAGACCCAGCCCATCCACATTGGCGCGGCGGCCCGTGGCGACCAGCGCGTAGTCGAAGCGTTCGGTGCGTTCGCTGTTATCCAGCGTGACATAGCGCACTTCCACTTCGTCGCCGACGCGGGTGGTTTCCAGGACGCGCGCGTCCGGGTCCAGGTAAAACTCGCGCTGGAATATCTTGCGGGCGTTCAGCCGCACCTGCGGGTCGCTGATCCCGCCCAGGCTGCCGCTGACGCCGAACACACGCACGTCAACCCCCAGCCGGGCCAGCGCCTGCCCCAGTTCCAGACCGATCACGCCGGGTCCGAACACGGCAACGCGACGCGGCAGGTCGTCCCACGCGAAGACGTCGTCGTTCACCACCAAGCGGTCGCCCAGCGCGCGGAACGGCGGCGGAACCGACGGGCGCGAACCCGTCGCGATGACCACGCGCGCCGCATGGACCTCGGTGTGGTCGTCTATCCGCAGCACGGTATCGGAGACAAAGCGCGCATAGCCGCGCAGCTTGTCTTCGGCCGGAATGTTCTCGACGCCTTCCAAGACGAAGCCGACGAAGCGATCGCGTTCGCGCTTGACGCGGTCCATCACTTCAACGCCGTCCACCGAGATTTCCCCGCTGACGTGCACGCCAAACGCTTCCGTATGGGCCGCGCCGTGGGCGGCTTCGGCAGCGGCGATCAGCAGTTTGGATGGCATGCAGCCCACCCGGGCGCAGGTCGTGCCATAAGGGCCGCCTTCAATCAGCAGCGCGCGCTTGCCGGCTGCTTTGGCAGCGCGATAGGCGGCCAGTCCGGCGGTGCCGGCGCCAATGACGGCGATATCGGTGTGCAGAGTTTTCATGACTGGGTATCCCCCATGTTGCGGGTAGCAAGGTTGCAAAGGCGAGTTCCGCCTTGTTGCGCATCCTCGGGACGAGTTCCGTCCGGCGGCGCCCGCAAGGGGCCCGCGCAAGGAATGCGGTAAGGGTGCGTAAGAAGGGAAGCTCGTGCCGGCGCGGCAGAGCGGTTGCGGGGCAACCGCTCTGCCAGGCCCGCCGGGCGGGGAATCATTCCCCCTGCCCGGCTTGCAGGCTTTAGGCGAAGTGCGCCTTCAGGTCTTCCAGGCCGCCGATCAGCGAACCGTTGATGAACACCTGGGGAGCGGTGCCCTTGCCGGACACGGCGCCGATCACGCGGCCGCGGACCTTGTTTTCCAGCGGGATCTCGATCGGGGCGTAGCCCTTTTCTTCCAGCAGAGCCTTGGCTTCCACGCAGAACGGGCAGCCGGGCTTGGAGAACACGACCACCTGGTCGGGCTTCTTGGCCGTCGGGGCAATGTGCGCCAGCATCGTGTCGGCGTCCGACACTTCAAACGGGTCGCCTTCCTTTTCCGGTTCGATGAACATCTTTTGGACGACGCCATCCTTCACGAGCATCGAATAGCGCCAGCTGCGCTTGCCGAAGCCCAGGTCGCTCTTGTCGACCAACATGCCCATGCCGTCGGTGAATGCGCCGTTGCCGTCGGGCAGCAGCGTGATGTTGGCCGATTCCTGGTCCTTCGCCCATTCGTTCATGACGAAGGTGTCGTTGACCGACACGCAGACGATGCTGTCCACGCCGGCGTTGAAGAACGCGGGAGCCAGTTCGTTGTAGCGCGGCAGGTGGGTCGACGAGCAGGTCGGCGTGAAAGCGCCGGGAAGCGAGAAGACGACAACCGTCTTGTTCTTGAACAGATCGTCGGTCGTGACCTTCTTCCACGTGTTGTCCTCACGGACGGGGAACGTTACGTTCGGAACACGTTGGCCTTCGCGGTTTTGCAGCATTCAATCTCTCCTTGGGTAGCGGGGTTTGTTTAACCACCATGGAAAGAATGATAAATCTTCGCTATCAATTAATCAAATTTAATAAATTAACTTGATCGATAGACTTTAACAATCAACAACTCGCCACAAGAAAGCCGGATCTATCATACCCGGCCTTCCTGCGGACGGCATCAGAGGCGCGTGGGCGCGTAGCCTGCGTCGCGGATGGCGGCTTCGAGCTTGTCCGCCTGGTCGGTGCCCGTGATCGTGAGGCGGTGCGTCGACAGGTCCACCGTCACCGTCGCGCCCGGGGCGGCTTCGCTGACCGCGCCGGTGATGGTCTTCACGCAATGGCCGCAGGTCATGTCGGGCACTTGGAATTCGATGCTCATGGTTTTTCTCCGGAAATTTCAGGGCGATGGGCAAGCTTTTGCACACCATGAACCGCAGCTTAAACATTCCCACTATGGTAAGGTCAAGCGTAGAATATCCCTTGACCTTCCCACAATGGGAAGGTCAACACTGCGATTCCCAATTTGAATCAAGACCCGCACGCGTGTCCGCACCGTGCCAGCCTGTCCCAAGGAACCTGACATGAACATCGGAGAAGCATCGAAAAGCTCTGGCATTTCCGCCAAGATGATCCGCTACTACGAGAGCATCGGTCTGATCGGCCCGGCGGTGCGCACGGACGCGGGCTATCGCGTCTACAACGACCACGACCTGCACACGCTGCGGTTTGTGCGCCGCGCGCGGGACCTCGGGTTTTCAGTGGAACAGATGAACGAGTTGCTGGCGCTGTGGAAGGACCGCAGCCGCGCCAGCGCCGACGTCAAGCGCATTGCGCTGGGGCATGTCGAAGAGTTGGAGCGCAAGGCCGAGGCGTTGCGCGAAATGGCCGGCACGCTTAAGCACCTGGCAAACAACTGCCATGGCGACGGCCGCCCCGACTGCCCGATCCTTGAAGATCTGGGACGCTCGCACTAATAAGGCGCGCGGGCCTGAGGGCCCTGGCGGGCCGGGCGCTGCCCGGCCTGCCGCCCGAAATCAGCCCAGGGCCTGCCCGGCGGTTTGCCCACCTTGTTCGGACACGTCTTCAGACACGCCTTCGGACGCTTGTTGGGCTTCCGCCGCGACGCGGGCATGGTACGCATCGGTCGCCGCCTGTTTGGCCGCGGCCTTCTCTGCCGCGGCAGCAACCTTGGCCGCTTCCGCCGCCACGGCATCCGCCGCGGCCTGGATGGCGCGCAGACGCGCACGTTCCTTTACTTCCAGCACGCCCGCGGCGTCCAGCGATTCAAATACCGCAATCGATTCGACGTGGCCCGTATGCGGGAACATGTTGATGACGCCGGCGCTCTTCAGCACATAGCCGCCTTCATGTACCAGGATGGCCGCATCGCGCGCGAGCGTGGCCGGATTACAGGAAACGTAGACGATGCGCCGCGGCCGTTCCTCGGCAGAGAGTTCCGACAAGGCTTGCGACACCGCGTGCGCCCCTTCGCGCGGCGGGTCGATCAGCATGCGGTCGAAGTAGCCCAGGCTGCGCAGCCAATGCGCGTCCACCTCGAACAGGTTGAGCGTGGCGAAGCTGGTGCGGTCGCCCAAGCCGTGCCGCGAGGCGGCGTCGAACGCGCGATCGGTCAGCGTCTTGCTGCCTTCCACGCCCACCGCTTCGCGCCCTTGCGTGGCCAGCGGCAAGGTGAAGTTACCCAGCCCGCAGAACAGGTCGGCCACGCGATCGGTCGGCTGCACGTCCAGCAGCTTCAGCGCGCGCGAAACCATCGCGCGGTTGATGGCGTGGTTGACCTGGGTGAAATCGGTAGGCCGGTACGGCATGCGCAAACCGAATTCCGGCATGGTGTAGGCCAGCGTGTCGCCGTGTTCGCGCTCCATCGGATGGACGGTTTCGGGGCCCTTGGACTGCAGCCACCATTGCACGTTGTGCTGGGCGGCGAAGGTACGCAGGATGGCAATGTCGCCGTCGGTCAGCGGCAGCAGATGACGCAGCACCAGCGCCGTCACGCCCTCCCCCAGCGACACTTCGATCTGCGGCATGCGGTCGGGCGCCGACATGGACGCGATCATCGCGCGCAGCGGCATCAACAAATCGCTGACGTGGCGCGGCAGCACATGGCATTCACGCATGTCCGCCACATAGCTGCTTTTGCGCTCGTGGAAACCCACCAGCACGCCACCCTTCTTCGGCACGACCCGCACCGACAGGCGCGCGCGGTAGCGGTAGCCCCAGGTCGGGCCTTGCAGCGGCGGCAGGATCAGCGCCGGACGCAGCTTGCCGACATGCCAGAAAGTATCTTCAAGCGAACGCTGCTTGATGGCCACCTGGGTGCTGGGCTCCAGGTGCTGCATGGCACAGCCGCCACAGACGCCAAAATGGGGGCAGCGCGGCGCGACCCGCTGCGACGAAGGACGCATGACCTCGTCCACGCGGGCGATTTCGTAGGACGGCTTGCGGCGCAGCGTAACGGTGGTGACCCGTTCGCCCGGCAGGGCCCCTTCCACGAACACCACTTTCCCGTCGCGACGGGCGATCCCCCTGGCTTCCAGGTCCAGGGACTCGATACTTAAAACGTCTGACATCTCACGCAGTCCAGAATTACACGCAACCCAATATTGTAGAAGGACTCCGGGGTTTCGGGAAAATGGTCTTCGGCGGCGCCCGGCCGACCCACGACTCACGCCGCCAAGCGGTCCGACGCCTTCTCCGATTGCAGCCACAACGCCGCCATGGCGGCCACCGCCGCCGCGGCGCCGGCCAGCGGCAAGGCCGGCAACCCTGCCCAGGCGATCGTCAGGCTGCCCAGGCCGCCGCCCACCGCCGTCCCCAGATTGAACGACGCGATGTTCAGGCCCGCCGCCACCGCCGTGGATTGGGGCACGTGGCGCTGCGCCAGCTTCAGCAGCCGAAGCGTCAGCACCGTCACGATGCAGAAGAACACCAACCCTAACGCGCCCGCCAGCATGACGACCGCCCAACTGGATTGCCGAAACCCGTACAGCCCCAGCAACGTCGCCGTCAGCCCGCCGGCCGCCAGCAGCGCCGCACGGTCCGCGTCCATTTTGTCGACCAGAAAGCCGCCCAGCAAATTGCCCGCGATGGAGAACGCGCCGAACAACAGCATGGCCGCGCTCAGCCGCGTCACGTCCGCCCCGGTCACCTGA
This sequence comes from Achromobacter sp. MYb9, assembly GCF_002975275.1. Taxonomy (GTDB): domain Bacteria; phylum Pseudomonadota; class Gammaproteobacteria; order Burkholderiales; family Burkholderiaceae_B; genus Achromobacter. The sequence continues at coordinate 7,570 of NZ_PCOQ01000033.1, forward strand.
AGCAGATACGGCGACACGAAGGTAAAGAAACTGAATGTCGCCACGCTGACCAGCGCGCCTACGCCAGCGGCGATCAGCATCCGGGGGTGGCCGATGGCGCTCAGGCCCGCGCCCATGCCGGCCGGGCCCGCTGCGCGAATGCCAGGCGCTTCCCTGGCCGGCATGCACCACAGCAGCCCCGCCAACCCCGCCAGGGCCAGCACGCCGATGGCCGCGAATACCGCGCGCCAGGACCAGAGACTGCCCAGGAAAGTGCCCAGCGGCACGCCTAACGCAAGCGCCAGCGTCAATCCGATCCACACGACGGCAACGGCCCGTCCGGCCCGCGCCTCGTCCACCAGCCGCGTGGCAGCGTCGGACGCGACCGCCATGAAGGCGCCATGGGCCAACCCCACCACGAACCGCACGGCCAGCAGCGCGGGCAACGTGCCCGCGACGCTCATCAGGGCGCTGCCCGCCGCCAGCACGGCCATGGACCACGCCAAGGTGCGGCGGTCGCGCCAATGGGCGACCAGCGCGGGAATGAGCGGCGCGCCGATGGCGGCGCCCAACGCGTAGGCGGCAATCGCGGTCCCGGCCGCTTCGATCTTGGCGTGCAAGCCGTCGGCCATCGCCGACACCAGACCGGCAACCACGAATTCAGACAAGCCGAATGCGAAGGTGCATACGGAGAAGATATAGACGGAGACGGGCATGGCAGGCTTGGACTCGACAAGAATGGATGCCGAGCTTAGAAGGCCTGCGCAGGCCCGTAAAATATATTATTTATCGCTTAATAAGACGCCAAACATCTTAATTCGTGGCGTCGTCGTCCGCGACGCCGAACGTCTGCAGCACGGCATCGACCAGGCGATCAAGAACAGGCGATGCCCGCTCGGGATTCCAGCCGATCAGCAGGTCCAGGGATTGCAAGGGCGCGGGCGCGTCAGCAGTGAGGGGCCGGAAGACAATATCCCCGCAGCCGGTCTGGGCCAGCGACGCAGGCAGCAGCGCCACGCCGAAACCGGCCGCGACCAACGCCGCCACCGTCTGCAGTTGCCGCGCTTCTTGCACCACGCGGGGCACGAAGCCCGCCGTCTGGCATAGCTGGATCAACTGGTCGTGAAAGCCCTGCCCCAGGCGCCGAGGTGACGCCACGAAAGGTTCGTCTTTCAGCACGGCAAGTGGCACGGCCGCCTGGGCTGCCAGGGCGTGTCCGGCGGGCAGCGCCACTTGTATGGGTTCGCGCAACAAAGTCTTGAACCGCAAGCTGGGCGTGGTGGCCCCGGGCGCGCGCATAAAGCCGATGTCCGCGCGACCGGCTTCCAGGGCCTGCACCTGTTCATGCGTCGTGGCCTCTTGCAAGGTGAACGCGACCGCCGGGTAGGCCGCACGGAAATCGCGCAATGCGCGCAGCAGCAGGGCATAAGGCGCGATGTTGATGAAGGTCAGCGTCAGGTGCCCCGCCATCCCCTGGGCCACTCGGCGCGTGTGCGCCACGCCTTCTTCAAGCGACTCCAGCATGCGCCGCGCGGATTCCAAAAACGCGGCGCCCGCCGGCGTCAATGCCACGCTGCGGTTGGTGCGTTCAAACAGCGTGGCGCCGATCTCGCTTTCCAGCCGGCGGATGGCCTGGCTGAGCGGCGGTTGCGCCATGTGCAGGCGCTCGGCAGCCCGATTGAAATGCAGCGTTTCGGCGACGGCGATAAATTGCCGCAACAAGCGCGTTTCGATCATCGGGACACCACCGCCGCCGCCCGGGTTCAGTCCAGCTCCGCCCGCGAGAACAGATCCTGGATCAGTCTCCAGTCCTCGCACGCGGCCTTGAAGCCGACAATGAAAGTCTTCAGGGCTTCGCTGTCGGAAGAATAGGCGCAGAACGTGTCCGCTTCGGGATCAAAATCAATCTGTTCAGCGAGCTCGGGCTTTTTCTCATTCAGGAAGACCAGCGCCAATGACGTCCAGTCGTAGCCCGAACCCACAAAACCCTCTTGCCTGCGGCGGCGAAAGACCTCTTCCTTGTATTCCCCAACGGTGAGGATGACTGAAAAGCTGCCCTCGTATTCCATCCAGGAAAAAGGCTTTATTGATTCTTCGAAATCGATGGTCACTGCGCTCAAAGCTCCTTGAATAGCCTGCCGCCACGACGGCGACAAGCGTCGACACCGCGCAAATATACCTTTGCGCGACGCCGATGGCGCGACCATTAAAGGCAATTATCGGATTTCACGCAACGTGAGGGACGAATCGGGCGCTTCGCGGGCCTTCCAGGGGGAAAACAACAGCAGGCTGATCGCAGCCAGAATCAACGCGCTGCCGGCGCCGTAAGCCATGACCCATCCGAATCCGGACAACAGCGCGGCTTGCAGGGTGCCGGCCGCCACGTCCGCCTGCGGCAACAGCGCCTGCCGGTCCAGCGCTGCCATGTCGCCGGCGGAGATCTTTTCCGCGAACTGGCGCAGCGCGTCGCCGTCCGCCACGGCCAGCGCTTCTGACAGGTGCGTCGCGACGCCCTCGACCAGCACCACCCCCATCAAGGCGATGCTGAAGGCCAGCGACGTCATTCTTGCGCTCATGTCGGTTCCGGAGGCCATCCCTGCCCGCTCGGACGAGACCGCGGCCGTGATCGTGTTCGCCACCGGCGTGTTCGTCAGCCCAAGGCCGACCCCGGCGATGATGCAGCCTGGCAGGATCCACCAGCCCGGTTGCAAGGAATGGCTCCCCAGCGCCATCAAAAGAAAGCCTGCGCCGATGAGGCTTAAGCCGGCGGGGATCACGAACCCCGGGTGATACCGCAAGGACAATTTCTCGCCGACGGGCGGCATGACGAGCGTGGGCAAGGTGTACGCCAGCAGCGCGACCCCGGTCTGCACGCTGTCGTAGCCCAGACCGCCGTGGAAGTAGATCGGCAGATAGATGATGAAGGGCCAAAAGCTGAGATTCATCCCGACCGAGCCCGCCAGTGCCCCGGAGAAGTTGCGGTTGCGGAACACCGTGAAGTCGATCATCGGATGGCGGTTGGTTTTTTCGGCGACGACGAACCCGATGAAACTGGCCAGCGACAAGCCGATGATGCCCAGCGCCACCGGGCTCCCGAAGCCCAACACCGGGCCTTGCGTGACGAACAGCACCAGACAGAACACCGCGACGGAAAGCGTCAGGATGCCCGCGACGTCCAGCGGCCGCACCTGGGAATCGCGCGATTCCTCCACCGCCGCATAGGTCAGGGCGAACGTGACCACCGCCAATGCGCCGTGAACCAGGAAAACCCATTCCCAGCTCGTCAACGCCAGAATCGCGCCGCCCACGATCGGACCGAAGCCCAGCCCGACGCCGAAGATGATGCCCCACCAGGAAAACGCCGCGCCCCTCTCGCGCCCGTCGCGGAACTGGCTGGACAGGATCGCGACCTGGCAAATCAGCATCATCGCGGCGCTAAGGCCCTGGAGAAAGCGCGCCACGATCAACACCCGGATGTCGCCGGTCAGTCCGCACACCAGCGACGTCACGCCGAAGGCCACGATGCCGATCATGAACAGGCGTTTGCGTCCGTAGCGGTCGGCCAGCGTTCCGGTCGCCATCAGAATGGTCGTCATCGCGATGGTGTAGGCGGCCATCACCCACTGGAGCTGGCGGAAGCTGGCTCCCATGGCCTGCTCGATCGTCGACAGGACCGGCGGCACGCTGGATATTTCCAGGCCCAGCATCAAGGCGGAAAGGCAGATAGCGGCCAGGGCAAGCTTGCCCCGGCGTGAAGATACGGCGGTCATAGGTCAACGTCCAGGCTTACGGTGCACGCATGGTAGAAGGCAACGATCTATTCCGCAATGCTATGCTTGGATATATCAGTAATATCAATTTCGGATAGATGATGAGTAGATCTACGCTGGATGTGGACGCCGTCCAGGCCTTTGTGAGCATCGCGGAATTTCGAAGCTTCACTAAAGCGGCCGACGCGCTGGGTACCACCCAAGGCGCGATTAGCGTCAAGCTCAAGCGCCTTGAAGCACGCTTGGGCCACAAGCTGATCGAGCGCACGCCGCGGCTGGTGCGCCTTTCCGCGCAAGGCGCGATATTCGTCAACGGAGCGCGCGAGTTCCTGGCCGCGCACGACCGCGCACTGGCGTCGTTGGACACCGAACGGCGCCATTTCAGGCTGGGCATCGCCTCCCATATGGCCGGGCCCGAAACCCCGACCTTGCTGGCCCGGCTGCATGAGCGCGATCCGGCGTTGAGCATTGAAGTCCGGCTGGACAATTCGCACGCGTTGCTGGATGCCTTCGACAACGGCGATCTGGAGGCCGTGATCGTCGGCCAGGAGGACGACCGCCGCGACGGCGAAGACCTCGGGCCCGAGCATTTCGGCTGGTTCGCCGCGCCAGGCTTTGAATGGCGCACGGGCGACCCGCTCAGAATGGCGGCCTTGATGCCCTGCTGCCAGGTCCGCAATACGGCGATCCAGGCCCTGGATCGAAGCGATATCGCATGGAAAGAGGTCTTTGTCGGCGGCGGCTACGCCGTGATGGCCGCCGTCTCGGCCGGCTTGGCGATCGGCGCCCTGGCCTGCCGTCTGGCCCCGGCGGACACCATCGAAGTCGGCGAGCGGTTTTCACTGCCCGCCCTGCCGTCGTCCCGCGTCATGCTGCACTCGACGCTGACGGACCCGCGGTCACGCGACGCGTTGCGGACCATCGCAGCCGCCTACCGAGAACACCGCAGCGTCAGGCAAGCCACGCCGCAAGGCTGAAAAAAAGGGGAATTGATGGGGACTGCCCATCAGGCAGTCTCCATCAATCCCCCCAAAAGCCGGCGCGGTTTCAAGGCGCCGCCACGGATTTCGTTAGAACGCGCGCGATACCGAGAAGACCGCACCCAACCGGCCCGACGGGTGGCCGTACTTGGTGGGCAGCCAGTTGTCCTTGGTGGCCCCCACCGCCGCCAGGCCCAGCACCCAGCCCTTCAGGTCCTTGGTCACACCGAGCTTGTAGTCGACGTAATGGCCGATCGAATCGCCGTCCATGTTCGATTGGTTCTTCAGCTTCTGATAGCCCAAGTGCCCCAGCAGCCCCCAACCGTCGCCCAGATCGAAGGTGGCCGTGCCATCCAGATACCAGGTGCCTTTGCTATCCGGCGTGCTGAAGAAGTCGCTGGGCGTGTAAGAGTACTTCAGTGAGTAGTTGCCGTAGGAGGCGCCCAGGTAAAGGTCGGTGTTGTTGTAGTTGCCGCCCTTCGGAGAGCTGGAGCCCGGGTAGTAGTAATGCAGCACGCCGGCGTCCAGCGTGAATCCGCCGCCAACGTCGCCTTTCCAACCGCCGTAGAAGTCCATTTCCAGATTGCCGTCGGTAAAGACGAAGTCGGAAACGTTCGAGTTCCAATTGCCCAGGTAGAAGCCGGAGCTGTGGGTCAGGTCGATACCCACTTGCACCGCCGGACGGAAGTCGGTCTGCGAGTAGCCGCGGAACCGGTAGTCGCTGGCAATGGTGGCGTTACCGCTAAGAGAGAAACCGCCTCCCAGATCGGTCGGTTCGGCCTGGGCAGTCGAGGCGAAACAAGCGGCAAGCGCAAAAGGCAAGGCTAGCAACGTCTTCTTCATGGTGCGGAGTCCTGATCGGATTTAACGAGGAGGAGGATGGCCGCGCGGCGCATCCCTCTGACCGGCTTTGCAGCGGTGGTTACCGGCTCCCTTTCCTCTAAGCAATGTCCATGCCAGGTTTCAGGCGGGTGACAAGTCGCTATCTGCCCGCTGGCCCGCCCACGAGACGCACCACAAGCGTGCAGGCGCCACAAGGCGGCTCGCAGCCCTTGCCTCAAGTTGGGGAATCCGCGCCACACTGGGGCGGCATCGCGGAATGGTCGTCGCGCTTGCGCACGTCGAAAAGAAAAAACCCCGGACCGCGAGGACGCGTCCGGGGTTTGCCTTTCAGGCCGCGGCGCCGTCGGGCGCCGCGTGTTGGCGAGCAGGGTCGGCGGGCTTAGTTGGCCGCCGGCGCCGGCGGCGGAGCGACATCGCCCGCGGCCGGCGACGCAGGCATCGCGCCCCTGCCCTTGCCGCCATGGCGGCCTTCCATCTTGGCGTGACGTTCCTGCATCTTGGCTTCGCGGTCCTTGACCAGCTTGGTCACCTGGCCGCGCTGGGTGTCGTTCAGGCTATCCCAGACAGCCAGCCATTGGTCGCGCACTTGCTGGCCCTGTGCACGGAACTGGTCGCGCGTCTGGTCCGATTGCGCCATCAGGGCGCGCGGATCCAGCTTGCCGCTATCCAACTGAGACTTCAGCAGATCGTGGCGCTTGCCGCCCGACGCGCGCATGGCTTCGTGCAGGCTGCGCTGGCCATCCTGAGCGGTCTTGAACAAGGCTTGCTGCTTGTCGTCCAGCTTCAACTGATCAAGCTGAGCCTTGGAGACCGGGCCGATGCCGGGAATGAACAGGCCGTCGCGCATGCCCTTGTGAAACTCGCCGCGTTCACCATGATGCATGGCTGCCGGACCGCCGTCGGCGGGAGGCGGCGGCGCCGCCATGACGGAACCGGCCACCAGGCCGCCCGTCGCGGCGACAAATGCAAGAGCGGCCAAATTGGAGCGGATAGCGAATCGGGACATGTTGTGTCTCCTGAAAGTGAAGAAAGCGAGGCCATTGTGCGATCAGCCCGGTTTCAACCGCGTTTCGTCCCCGACATCCATGTTTCAGTCGATTGCGCATTCGCCAGACGTGAAGACGGGGCCTGCCAGGCCCCGTGCTTCGTCCATGCCAAACCCGCGCGACGCGTCAGTTCGCGTCCCAGGCCGCCATGTATTCCTTCCAGTGCGCCGCATCGCTGGCGGACAGCGTATCGCGCACCAGCGCGATTTCAGCGTCGTAGGCGGTGCGGTCGAGTTCGCCGCGCAAGAAGCGGAAGCGGCAATACACCAGCCAGGTGTTGACGACGTCGGTCTCGCAATAGGCGCGGACTTCGTCGGCGCGGCCCGTGCTCCAGGCCTCCCAGACCTTGCTGCCGTCCATCCCGAGCTTGCCGGGAAAGCCGCACAGCTTGGCCAGGTCGTCCAGCGGCGCGTTGGCGCGGCCGTTGTACTTGGCCAGCACGTCCATCAAATCGAGGTGGCGCGTGTGGTAGCGGGCGATGTAGTTGTTGAACTTGAAGTCGCGATCTTCTTCGCCCATGTCCCAGTAGCGCGGCGCGGGCACGCCCAGAATCAGGCTGCGGTAATGCAGGACGGGCAGGTCGAAACCCGATCCGTTCCAGCTCACCAGCTTGGGCGTGTAGCGTTCGATGGTCTTGAAGAACCCCGCCAACAAGGCGGCTTCGGGATCATCGGGCTGGCCCAGCGTCTTGACGCGGAACCCCTGATCGTCGCGGAACACGCACCCCACCACTGCGACCTTGTGCAGATGCAGCGGCAGGAAGTCGTGGCCGACGGCTTCACGTCGCGCGGTCAGCGCGCGTTCGACGACTTCCTGGTCTGGAACCTCGGGGCCCCAGCCGTTGAGCTTGCGCAGCCCATCGGCGTCGGGGATGGTTTCAAGGTCGAATACCAGGGTGGGCGTCATTTGGCGGGCAGGTACTGCATCGGGTCGACGGGCGTGCCTTGGCGGCGGATCTCGAAATGCAGGCGCGGCGACGTCGTGTCGGTCTGGCCAAGTTCGGCGATCTTAGCGCCGCGCTTGACGTTCTGCCCGGTCTTCACCAGCAATGCGCGGTTATGCGCATAAGCGGTGATGAAGCCGTTCTGGTGTTCAACGATGATCAGGTTGCCCAGGCCGCGCACGCCGTTACCGCTGTACTTGACCAGGCCGTCCGCCGCAGCGGTGATCGGGTCGCCCAGGGCGCCCGAAATGTCGATGCCCTTGCTGCTGGCGTTGAACGTCTGGACGATCGCGCCATTGGCGGGCCATGCCCAGTTGATGACGGCGGCATCCGCCGCACGGGGCGAAGGCTTGACCTCGACTGGCGCGGGCGCCGGCGTGGCTGACGAGTCCGGCGGCGGCAGCGATGCGACGGGCGCTTCGGGCTGATCCAGCGGCCGCGGCTGCGGCTTGGCGCTGGCGACAGGCGCCGTTTGCGTGCCGCCGCTCGACCCGCCGGACATCTTCAGCACTTGGCCGACCGAGATCTGGTTGGGGTCGCTGAGGTTGTTCCAGCGCTTGACGCTTTCGATATCCACGTTGTTGGCGCGGGCGATCTTGTAGAGCGTGTCGCCCGGCTTCACCACATAGCTGCCACCCGGCTGAGCCGATGGCGCGGGTTGCCCGCCGGTCATGTCGACCACCGGTGCACGAGTTCCTTTCGATGCGCAGCCGGCCAAGATGGCCAGGCTGAGCGCCCCCGCGACGAAGAGCGGGCGGCGCAGGCGCGTCATGGACGCGCCCTTAGTCATATCGGTCAGTTGCAACTGCCCGTTGAGCATACGTTTCTCCTGTTTGCTCAAGATTGTATTCCGGCGCGTAGCGGCACAAAGCGCACGGCCTCTAATTCAGTGCGTTTCCAGCTGGCTGCGCCGGTGCGTTCGATCAGCACCAGGCGCTGGTTCGAGCCCCCTTCGGGAGCGATCAGGCGGCCACCCGGCGCAAGCTGCGTAAGCAGCGCCTGCGGAATAGCCAGGCCAGCGGCAGCCACAACGATAGCATCGAACGGGGCCACGCCGGGCAGGCCCAGGGTGCCATCGCCGTAGATCAGACGAATGCGCGTGGTCAGCCGCAAGGCGCGCAGATGCTCGCGCGCAAGCTCGTAGAGTCCGCGGATGCGTTCGATCGAATGGACCTCGCGCACGAACTGCGCCAGCACCGCCGCCTGGTAGCCGCAACCGGCTCCCACTTCAAGCACGCGGGTCGGCGTGCGGTCTTCGCACACGGCGGCGATCATGCGCGCCACCACCCAAGGCTGCGAGATGGTTTGCGAATGGCCGATGGGCAAAGCGGCATCTTCATAGGCGCGGCTGGCCAGGGCCTCGTCGACGAAGAGATGGCGCGGCACGGCGGACATGGCGTTCAGCACGCGCTCATCGCTGATGCCCTGGCCGCGCAGGCGCTGCACCATCGCCTGGCGCAAGCGTTCGGAGTTTAAGCCCAGATTGCCACCGGCCGCCGGCGTGGGCGCTTGGGCCTGGCGCGGCAACGTGGCGGCGGAAACACGGGTGTTGCTATTGGCGGGCGTGACGCCGGGGCTTAGCCGGCCGGAGTCGTAGCGAACCGGGCCGGGGCGGCCCGGCACCGCCTGGGATACGTCGGGCTGGCTTATGCGTTTGCGCATAGCGGCTCCGCCCACGTGCGGATTTCATCCAGTTGGCTGTGCTGGGTCAGGTCCAGGCGCAGTGGCGTGACCGACACCGTGCCCTGCTCCACCGCGTGGAAATCCGTGCCCGGGGCGGCATCGGCGGCCAGGCCCACCGGACCGATCCAATAGACGGTGTCGCCGTACGGCGTGGTGGTGCGCACCACGGGCTGCGACGGATGGCGCTTGCCCAGGCGCGTGACCTCGAAGCCGTGAAGGTCCTCGAAACGCCGGTTGGGGATGTTGACGTTCAGCAACACGGGCGCTGCCAGGGGCTGGGCCAGATGCCGCTCGACGACGAGACGGGCCGCGCGCGCGGCGGAATCGATGTGCTCCCAGCCTTTTTCGGCCAGCGAGAACGCGATGGACGGGATGCCGAACAGGTAGCCTTCGCTGGCGGCGGCGACCGTGCCCGAATATAGGGTGTCGTCGCCCATGTTGGCGCCGTTGTTGATGCCGGACACGACCAGGTCCGGACGCGTGTCCATCAGCCCCGTCAGCGCCACGTGGACGCAGTCGGAAGGCGTTCCGCTGACGGCAATGAAGCCGTTGGACGCCGTGCGCACCGACAAAGGCCGGTTCAGCGTCAGGGAGTTGGAGGCGCCGCTATGGTTGGTCTCGGGCGCGACGACGGTTAAATCGCCCAAGCCTTGCAGCGCTGCTACCAGCGCTTCGAGCCCAGGGGCCGAGTAACCATCGTCGTTCGAAACCAGAATTCGCATTGTGCATCCGAAAGAAAATAAAACGCGGGTGGACGTGTCGGATTGTACCGTCCGCAGCCACACCCTGTATGTCGGTCTTGCCGACGCGTGTTCAGCGAGGCGTCGGCGCCACGCTCGATAACCCGTAGCCGGAGGCGGCGGCCGGCGCGGTAGAATCCGCGCCATTACGACAACAACGGACTCCCTTTCCATGGCGATTACCGAACCCTCCCTGGTGTTCACCGCTGCGCTCATCCTGCTGGCCTACCTGATCGGCTCCGTGCCGTTCGCGGTCGTCGTCAGCAAGTTGATGGGGCTGCAAGACCCCCGTAGCTACGGGTCCAAGAACCCCGGCGCCACCAATGTGCTGCGCACAGGCAACAAGACGGCGGCCGCGCTGACCTTGCTGGGCGACGCCGCAAAGGGATGGTTCGCGATCTGGCTGGCCGAAAAGCTGGCCCCCGGCATCGCCCCCGCCGGCCTGGCCATGGTGGCCCTGGCCGCCTTCGTCGGGCATCTGTACCCCATTTTCCTGGGGTTCAAGGGCGGCAAGGGCGTGGCGACGGCGCTGGGCGTGCTGGTGGCCATCCAGCCCTGGCTGGCCCTGGCCACCGCGGCCACCTGGCTGATCATCGCAGTCTTCTTCCGCTATTCTTCGCTGGCCTCGCTGGTGGCGGCGTTTTTCGCCCCGGTGTATTACGTGTTCGGCTCGGGACTTGCCTGGCATGCGCAACCGGCCATGGGCGTGGCCCTGGCAGTGATTGGCGTGCTGCTGTTCTATCGCCATCGCGCGAACATCACCCGCTTGATCCAGGGCACGGAAAGCAAGATCGGCGGCGGCAAGAAAAAATAAGACGGATTCACGATGAAACGGGCGGCCGAGGCCGCCCGTTTTCATTGCGCGATGTCCGCCAGGTCCCAACGCGGCTTGACGGTAAAGCTGTGCGCATCGGGGTCCAGCGTCACCAGGCCGGCCTTGACCCGCTCGGCGGCCGCGAAGGCGATCATCGCGCCGTTATCGGTACACAGCTCCAGCGGCGGAAAATATGCCTGCGCGCGCAATGGTTTCAGCGCACTGGCCAGTTTGGCGCGCAGCAGCTGGTTCGCGCCGACGCCGCCCGCCACCACCAGCCGGCGCAGGCCGGTCTGCTTCAGTGCCTTGATGGCCTTGGCCGCTAACACATCGACGATCGCGCCCTGCGTGGCGGCCGCGAGGTCAGCGCGAGCCTGGTCATCCAGCCCCCCTTCTTTCTCGGCCGCCTTGACCCGGGTCAGCACGGCGGTCTTCAAACCGCTGAAACTGAAATCCAGGTCGCCGCTGTGCAACATCGGGCGCGGCAACTCGAAGCGCGACGCGTCGCCGCGCCCCGCCAGCTTGGCCAGGGCCGGACCGCCGGGATAGCCCAACCCCATCAGCTTGGCCGATTTATCGAAGGCCTCGCCTGCGGCGTCGTCCAGCGTTTCGCCCAGCAGCTCGTACCGGCCCACCCCGTCCACGCGCATCAGTTGCGTATGGCCGCCGGATACCAGCAAGGCCACAAACGGAAAATCAGGCCGCGGATCGGCCAACATGGGCGATAGCAGGTGGCCTTCCAGGTGATGAATGCCGATGGCGGGCAAATGCCGCGACCAGGCAAACGACTGCGCCACGCTGGCGCCGACCAGCAACGCGCCTGCCAGCCCCGGGCCCGCGGTGTAGGCGACGGCGCCGATGTCGGACATCTGCAGGCCGGCCTCTTCGAGCACCTGGCGGGTCAAGGGCACGACGCGGCGGATATGGTCCCGCGAGGCGAGTTCCGGCACCACGCCACCATATTCCTGGTGCATGGCGATCTGGGTATGCAGCGCGTGCGCGAGCAGTCCCCGTTCCGTACAGACGGCTGCGACACCGGTTTCGTCGCAGGAGCTTTCAAAGCCGAGAATAATCATGGCGGCAGAGTTTACAACTGATGCGAAAATACGCCTGTTTATGAAAACGCGGGGCCACCCGGCACCCGCCCACAACAACCTACAAGCCTGCAAACACACTGGGGACTCGAATGCTGGAGAAGCTATTCAAGCTGCGTGAACACGGGACCACCGCGCGTACCGAGATCGTGGCCGGTCTGACGACCTTCCTGACGATGTCATACATCATCTTCGTCAACCCGGACATCCTGTCGTCCACCGGCATGGACCGCGATGCCGTGTTCGTCGCGACGTGCCTGGCGGCTGCGCTAGGGTCGCTGGTGATGGCCTTGGTCGCCAACTGGCCGATCGGGATGGCGCCGGGCATGGGCCTGAATGCTTTCTTCGCCTTCACCGTCGTCAAGACCATGGGCTACACCTGGGAGCAGGCGCTGGGCGCCGTGTTCATCTCGGGCGTGATCTTCCTGATCCTGACGATCTCGGGCATCCGGGTCTGGCTGGTGAAGGGCATTCCGCATTCGCTGCGCAGCGCCATCGCGGCGGGCATCGGGTTGTTCCTGGCCATTATCGCGCTATCCAGCGCCGGCATCGTCGTCGCCCACCCGGCCACCAAGGTCTCTCTGGGCAACCTGACGACCCACGGCCCGCTGTTCGCGATCCTGGGCTTCTTCATCATTGCCTCGCTGGATGCGCTGCGGGTGCGCGGCGCGATCCTGATCGGCATCATCGTCGTCACGGTGCTGTCGATGGCCCTGGGCTATAACGAGTTCAAGGGCATTTTTTCGGCCCCGCCGAGCCTGGCTCCCACGTTCCTCAAGCTGGACATCCTGGGCGCGCTGCATAGCGGTTTCGTGCACGTGATCCTGGTGTTCGTGCTGGTCGAGGTGTTTGACGCCACGGGCACGCTGGTGGGCGTGGCCAAACGCGCCGGCCTGGTGCCGGAAGGCCGCCCCAACCGCCTGGGCCGCGCGCTGTTCGCCGACAGCACCGCCATCGTCGCCGGCTCCGCGCTGGGTACCAGCAGCACCACCGCCTTCGTCGAAAGCGCGTCCGGCGTGCAGGCTGGCGGCCGCACCGGCATGACCGCGCTGGTCGTCGCGCTGCTGTTCCTGGCCGCGTTGTTCATTTCGCCGCTGGCCGGCGCCGTGCCCGCCTACGCCACCGCGCCCGCCCTGCTCTACGTGGCCGGCCTGATGATGCGTGAGCTGATCGACATCGACTGGAACGAAGTCACCGAGGCCACGCCGGCCGCCCTGACCGCCCTGGTCATGCCGTTCACGTATTCGATCGCCAACGGCATCGCCTTCGGCTTCATCAGCTATGTGGTGCTGAAGACGGCCACCGGCAAGGTCCGCGACGTGCATCCGGCCACCTGGCTGGTGGCGGTGCTGTTCGTGATCCGCTACGCCTTCTTCCCTGAATAAGCCGTTCCGGCGTTGCCAGCCCGAAAAGCCGCCCGGCGCCTTGCCGTGGCGGCTTTTTGTTGGCGTGGGCCCTCTCAATGGCGGCGATAGCTCCTGCCAATACAACCCGCCCGGCCATAAGGTTGCTGCCGTGGCCGGTTGAATTCGCCGATACACTCCCCATGTATCACGGTATATGGAGTTCACCTTGCGCCTGACCTGCTTTGACGCCGCGTTGCCGGCCTGTTCCACCCTCTGTACGGAGATGTCCGCATGAGCACGCTTGCGCGCATTCCGTTTTCGGTCCTGGACCTGGCCCCTATTGTGCAGGGCCGAGACGCGGCCGATGCATTCCGCAACACGGTGGCCGTCGCCCAACACGTCGAGCGCCTGGGCTACAAGCGCTTCTGGCTGGCCGAACACCACAACATCAATGGCGTGGCTTCCAGCGCCACCGCCGTGCTGATCGGCCACGTGGCGGGCCACACCAGCACGTTGCGCGTGGGTTCCGGCGGCATCATGCTGCCCAACCATGCGCCGCTGATCATCGCCGAACAGTTCGGCACACTGGAAACCCTGTACCCCGGCCGTATCGACCTGGGCCTGGGACGCGCGCCCGGCAGCGATGGTGCAACGCAACATGCGCTACGGCGCGGGCCCCGCAGCGGCCTGGAGTTTCCGGCGCTGGTGGAAGAATTGCGCGGCTTCCTGGCCGCCTCGCGCCCCAATCAACCGGTGCGCGCCATCCCCGGCGAAGGCCTGGATATTCCGATCTGGCTGTTGGGCTCAAGCGATTTCAGCGCCCGCCTGGCCGCCGAATTGGGCCTGCCGTTCTCGTTCGCGGGCCATTTTTCGCCCGAAGGCATGGCTGCGATGCGCCTGTACCGGCATCTGTTCAAGCCGTCGGCGACGCTGTCGCGGCCCTACGCCATGATCGGCGTGCCGGTGGTGGCGGCCGAATCCGACGAGGCCGCACAGCGCCAGGCCACGACCCAGCAGCTGAAATTCCTGTCGCTGGTGCGCGGCCACCGCCTGCAGTTGCAGCCGCCGGTGGACAGCATGGACGGGCTATGGAACGAATGGGAGCGTGAAGCGGTCAATCAAAGACTGGGCGCTGCCATCGTGGGTGGCCCCGACACCGTGAAGCGCCGGCTGGAAGCGCTGGTGGCCGAAACCGAGGCCGACGAAGTCATGATCGTGTCCGACTTCTTCGACATCACCGACCGCCTGCGCTCTTTCGAAATTGTCGCGTCGTTGAAGAACGATGCCGGCGTCTCGACAAAAACTGCGGCCTGACGGCCACTGACTGCGCTCTCCGTAGCGCCAACCATTGCGACGCCGCCATCGGCGGCTCTACTATTGCTTTAGAGCGCATGGCACCCGAAGCGTCGCCGAATCAGCCCCGGGGCAGGCATACCCCGGGTCTCTGACACCGCCTTTTTTTGCCGCCTGGCCGCCCCAAGGCAAAAAAGCCCGCCTTGGGGGCAGCAAGCATGCAAAGCGTGCCCGGCGGGGAGGCCTTTTTTACGCCGCGTTCCGCGGCAAGGATCCAAAATGAGTATTGTTGAACTCACCAAAGACAGCTTCCAGGACGCCATCACCCCCGACGGCACCCTGATCGTCGACTTCTGGGCTCCCTGGTGCGGCCCCTGCCGTGGTTTTGCTCCCGTCTTCGAGCAAGCCGCGACGGAGCACACCGACGTCACGTTCGCCAAGGTGAACACCGACGTAGAGCAGGAATTGGCCGGCGCCCTGGGCATCCGTTCGATCCCCACGCTGATGGTCTTCCGTGAGAAGGTTCTGCTGTTCTCGCAACCCGGCGCGTTGTCGGGTGGCCAGCTGAACGAATTGCTTGCCAAGATCAAGGAAGTGGACATGGAAAAGGTCCACCAGGAAATCGCGGCGGCGCAAGACAGCCAGAACGCGTAACCATGCAAAGGGGCCCGATCAAGGGCCCCTTTCTCGTTCTGGCACGCCATCACGGCCGGGTCACGACACCACTTCCCAGGCCGAGCGCCCCCGTGTGATGTTGGCCACGGTGACCTCGAGGTCGCCCGCTACGGTCCGAGGCACCGCGAAGCACAGCGTCACGCCGTCTTCGTTGAAATCTTCTTGTTGGATGATCGCGCCGGCTTGCGCCAGCCGCGATTTCAGCAGCGCCAGTTCGGCAAAGCCGCACGTGCAGGTGACGGTGGCCAGGTCCACGATTTCGGTCCGTTCGCCCAGGCGCAGGCAATTCGCCGCGCATCCGCCGTATGCCCGCACCAGTCCGCCCGCCCCCAGCTTGATGCCGCCGTACCAGCGCACCACCAGGACGGCCACGCGGTCCATGTCCTGCCCTTCGATCGCCTGAAGGATGGGACGCCCCGCCGTGCCGCCGGGTTCGCCATCGTCATTGAAGCGGTATTCCTGTCCGATGCGGTAGGCCCAGCAGTTATGGGTGGCCTCGACGTCGCTGTGTTCAGCGAAAAAGCGCATCGCCTCGTCCACCGACGAGACGGGCGCGGCGTAGGCGGCAAAGCGGCTTTTCTTGATGTCTTCCTGATACGAGCAGGGAGCGGTCAACGTGTGCGTCATGCCCGGCATTGTAAGTGCTGGGGCGACGCCGTTCTAACCGTGGCAGTCCGCCACTTCCTGGTCCAGGTAAACGTCGAACGCGACGTCACGCGCCCATTTCGCCGCCATCGCCTTCCATGCGCCGGCGCGGTCCCAGGCGCGCATTTCTTCCGCCAGCAAGGCACGCCCGGCGGAGTCGCTGGCGGGCAGCAGCCATACGCGTTGGCGCCGGACGCCATCCGCGGCCAGCGTGGACGAGAACTTCTTCCACTCCGGGAACCGCACCAGGGGTTCCCAGACCGTGTCGTCCACCAGGCCGATATCGCAACTGCCTTCGCGTACCGCTACCAGCGCATCGGACGGCACCCGGTACGTGCGCACCACCGCGCCCCAGCTTTCGGCCAAGCCCCGGGCTTCGGCTGCGGCTTCGGCCATGCAGACGGTACGCCCCCGCACGTCGGCAGGCTTGCGCCAGGACGTGTCGCTGCGGATCAGCGCCTTGGGGCGCCCGCCATAGCCGGTGGCCTGCACCGCCACGGTTTGCGGCTGATCGTCCGCGGCGTCGGCCAGCACCACGTCCACCTGGCCGGCGGCCAGCGCCGCGGCGGCCTGCCCGGCCGGCACCTGCAGCAAGCGCACCGGCAGGCCCACGCGCTGGCCCAGCTTGTCGGCCATCTGCGCGTCCAGGCCGTGCGGCGTGCGGATCTTGGCGCCAGCTGCGGGCGGCGGCGCCAGATACGGTACGCCCACCCGCAATTCGCCGCGCGCATGGGCCGCGGCGAACCCGCTGTCTTGTGCCTGGGCCAAGCCCGCGAACAGCAGGCAGGCAGTCAGGGCGGCAAGGCGAATCCGGCGAATCATGCTGGGCTCCGTTGCTTAAACGTACTGATAGCGCAGCAGGCGATGCTTGAGGTTTTCAAGCACGAACTGATCAATCAGCGCGGCCAGCACGGCAATGACGAGGATATTGGTCATAACGCCGGTCATGTCGGCGATTTCGCCTGAATAGGCCAGCGAACGACCCAGGCCCTTGCCAAAGCCGATCAGCATTTCCGCCGAAATCAATGCACGCCAGGCGTTGCCGAACGCCAATTGCGCCCCCGTGATCAGCTCGGGCATCACCGCCGGCAGATACACCCGCTTGACGAGCCCCCAGCGCGTGGCGCCCATGACGCGCGCCGCGGATACGTGCACGCGCTGCACGGATTCGGTTGCGTTCATCACGCTGAGCGCGGCCGGGAAGAACGCCGACAGCGCGACCACGACGATGATGGGCGTGTTGCCGAACCCCATCACGATCAGGAACAGCGGCACCCACGCAATCGATGGGATCGATTGCAGGATGACGATGGCGCTGCGCAGCACTTCGCGGAAGAAGAACAGCACCGCGGCCACCAGGCCAAAGCCGATGCCCGCCGCCAGCGCCAGGCCGTAGCCCGCGCCCAACCGGCCCAGCGTGCCCAACAGGCTTTGGTGGAACGATTGCTTGCCCAGATCTTCGAACAGGCGTTCGACGACCGCAGGCACGCCCGGCATCAGGAAGTCAGGCAGCGCGAAGGCCGCCAACTGCCACAAGGCAAGAATGAACAGGACGCCCAAAACGCCCGCAAGATGCTTGCGGGCGCCGGTCACTCGGGTAGACGAGCTCAAAGTTTGCGCGCCTCTTGCCAGGACAGGTCGACGATGCTGGACACGTCATACGGCTTGCCGTCGCGGGTCTTCAGCGAACCCTGGGCTTGCAGGATATCGGCGATTTCCTGCATGCGCGCGGTGTCCTTGCTGGTCAGCTTAGGCGTGAATACCTGCGTGCTGATGGCTTCCGCAATGACGGTTTCGCGCGGCAGTTCACCGCGATGCAAGGTCTTCAGCGTAGGCTCGGCAATGAAGTACGAAGCGATGAGCTTGGAAGCCTGCGCGGGCTCTTTCTGCAGCAGCGTAATGGCCTGGTTCTGCGCGTCCAGCGCCTTCCAGACGTCATCCTTGCGCTTGGCCAGCGTTTCGCCCGAGGTGATCACGACCATGCACGGGAACGGCCAGGCCTGGCCCACTTCGTAGATCTGCTTGACCGGCGCGACCAGTTGCGCGATGCGGTCGTAAGGTTCGAACAGGAAGGCGGCATCCACGCGCTTGCCCACCAGCGATTGAACCGCCACCGCCGGGCTTACGCCCATGACATTGACGTCGTCCGCGGACAGGTTGCCCTGCTTGAGCACAACGCCCTTCAGTACCACGTCGGCGGTGCTGCCTTCGGCTTGCGAGGCCAGCGTCTTGCCCTTCAGGCCAGCGATATCCTTGATGCCGGAATCGTCGCGCACGATCAACGAGTGATAGCCTTGCTGCGCGCCGCCCACGACTTTCAGGTCGGCGCCTTTGGAGGCCCAGGCCACCGCATTGGTGAAGCCAAGCACGCCGATATCGAGTTGGCCACCGACGATCGCCTTGATCAGGTCCGTGCCGGACTTGAACTCGATCAGTTCCGAATCCAGGCCCGCATTCTTGTAGAAACCGCCCTCTTGCGCCACGATCGCCTGCGCGTCGTCCATTACGCGCAAGTAACCCACGCGGAATTTTTCAGCCGCCATTGCGGGGGCCGCCGCCAGCAGTGCCGCGGCCAGCGGCAAGGTCAGCCATTGCTTCAATTTCATGAGGAGAGCTCCAGGGAATTCAAGGTCGGCGGCGCTGCGGCGCCACCTGTAATGGGAATGCCGGTCAGGCGGCCAGGGCCAGGTCCGAGTGCGCCTGCGAGCCGTCCACCGCGATGCCCAGCAGTCGCAGGATTTCTCGCTTTTCAGCAGCCAGACCCGACAGATCGTGCGTTTTCTCGCGATGCGCGAGGTTGAATTCGCGCAATACGCGTGCCGGACGCGGGCTGAAGACGACGATGCGGTCCGCCAGGAACAAGGCTTCGTCCACGTCGTGCGTGACCAGCAGCACCGTGGGCTTTTCCTGGGCGATCAACTGGCGCAGCACATCTTGCAGGCTCAGGCGAGTCAGGGCATCCAGCGCGCCGAACGGCTCGTCCATCAGCATCGTCTTGGGCTGCGCGATGAAGGCGCGCGCCAGCGCGGCCCGTTGGCGCATGCCGCCCGATACCTGGTGCGGGTAATAGTGTTCGAAGCCGCCCAGGCTGACGCGCGCCAGCCAATGGCGGGCGGCCTCGCGAGCGCGCTTCTTGGGCGTGTTCTGGAATTCCAGCGCCAGCGCCACGTTGTCTTCCAGGGTCAGCCAGGGATACAGCGCGTGTTCCTGGAACACCAGCGTGCGGCTGGGGTGCGGGCCGCCGACGGCCTGGCCATCGGCCAGCACGCTGCCCTGCGTGGGCTTTTCCAGCCCGGCCGCCAGATGCAGCAACGTGGATTTGCCGCAGCCCGACGGGCCGACCAGCGCGACCAGCTCGCCGGCCTTGATTTCACTGGTAAAGCCATCCACGACGGGCAGGTCGCCGAAGTGCTTGTGGACGTGATCGAAGGTGAGGTTCATGGAACGAATCGTGGGCGCGCGTGGAGAACGAGGCCTAATCTAACAATTCGTTATATGAATTCAAACGATCAATATTGAATGTCTTAACTTCTTTTGGTTATGTGGGAACTGGGATAGCGCCTGTTACCTGGACGCTTGCGGACGCATGGCATGCCGTTGCAGGCCGAAGGCGATCATGAAACCCGCCAGCACGGCCACCGCGGCCGCCAGGAAGATGGACGGATAACCGTAACCGCTGGAGATGTAGCCGGCGACTGGCCCGGTTACCCCCAATGCCAGGTCCAGGAACGCGGAATACGCGCCCAGCGCCGCGCCGCGGCTGCCGGCTGGCACCCGCGCCACCGCTTCGACGCCGATCGCCGGGAACACCAGCGCGAAGCCGCAGCCGGTCAGCGCCGCGCCCAGCAGCGCGGCCACGGGATTGGGCGCCAGCCATAGCAGCAACAGCCCGGCCGCCTCCACCAGGAACGACACCTGCGCCACCCGGAAACCGCCGAATCGCGTGATGGTCCCGGCAAACAATAGACGCACGCCGATGAATGCGCCGCCGAAGGCGCTGAGCGCGTGCGCCGCGCCGTCCCATGAAAAGCTGGCGTAGTACAGCGCCACGAAGGCCGCCAGCGTGCCGAACCCCACCGAGCCCAACCCCAGCGCCATGCCATGCGGGAACACACGCATCACCACGCTCTTGAACGCCATGCGGTGGCCGCCGACGATGGCCACGGCGGCGCGCGACACCGCCATCCCCAGCCCGGCCAGGCCCAGCAGCAGCACCATGCCGCCCAGCGCGCCCATGCTCCATTCCCTTTGCAGGTGGACGCCCAAGGGCGCGCCGAGCGCCAGGCCGCCATAGGTGCAGATGCCGTTCCACGAGATGACGCGGGCGGTGTGCAACGGGCCGACGCGGGCGATCGCCCAGGTAGCCGACCCCGTGCCCACCCAGCTTTCGCCGAATCCCAGCGCCAGGCGGCTGACGATGATGGCCGTCAGACTGAGCCAGGCGCTGCGTTCGAAAGCATAGGCCAGCAGCAGGAAGACCCCGCTGGCTGCGCACGCGATCATGCCGATCACCACCGTCTGCTTGGGGCCCACGGTGTCGGCCATGCGGCCCGCGTGCGAACGGCTGAGCAGCGTCGCCACGTATTGCACGCTGATGGCCAGGCCGGCCAGCACGGACCCGTAGCCCAGATTGCCATGCACGTAGCCCGGCAATACGGCCAGCGGCAAGCCGATGGCCAGGTAGCAGATGAAGGTGAAGACGGCGATGGAAACGATCCGCGCGGTCAACGCGAACGTCCCGATGGGCTGACCCTCGGGCGTGGTGTGGGGTGTGGGGGACATGAATCGGACAGAGGGGGCAGGTGCTTTGCACCAGGGTTTACCCGGATGATAGCGCACGCCATATTGCATCGGGCTGAACGCCTGCGGCGCCGTGCCGCTGGCGATACGCAACTCGAATCACAGCCGCCGAAAACGATATTGGACGGGGCCCCCGGGGCTTATTACCGTGAACCGACACATAACGGGGCCCACCCCGATCGGAGCGATATGGAACGAGACAACAACGCCGCCGCGCCGCGCGGCGCGCTATCCCATCTGAAAGTGCTGGACTTGACGCGCGTGCTGGCCGGCCCTTGGGCCACCCAGACGCTGGCTGACATGGGCGCCGACGTCATCAAGATCGAACGGCCGCAGGCGGGCGACGACACGCGGGCCTGGGGCCCGCCATTCCTGGTCGGCGCCGACGGCGAAGAAACCCGGGACTCGTCCTATTTTCTAAGCGCCAACCGGGGCAAGCGTTCGGTAACGGTGGACCTTGCCACCCCCGAGGGGCAGGCGTTGATCCGCGATCTGGCGCGGGATTCGGATGTGCTGGTCGAGAACTACAAGGTGGGCACGCTGGCGCGTTACGGCCTGGACTATGCCAGCCTGCGCGAGATCAACCCGCGCCTGGTCTATTGCTCGGTCACCGGCTTCGGCCAGGACGGCCCCTATGCTCCCCTGCCCGGCTACGACTTCGTGTTTCAGGGCATGGGCGGCCTGATGAGCATCACCGGAGAACCCGACCGCGAACCGATGAAGTCCGGCATCGCGATCACCGACCTGCTGACTGGCGTCTACACCAGCACGGCGATCCTGGCGGCGCTGGAGCATCGCCACATCAGCGGCGAAGGCCAGCATATCGACATGGCGCTGCTGGACTGCGTGGTGACGATCTCGTCGTATCAGGCCATCAACTATTTCCTGTCGGGCAACGTGCCGCAGCGCATGGGCAATGCCCATTCCAATATGGTGCCCTACCAGGTGTTTGCTTGCCGCGAAGGCTCGGTGATCGTGGCGGTGGGCAATGACGGTCAATACCGCGCGTTTTGCGCCGCGATCGGGCGACCCGAGCTTGCCGCCGACGAACGCTATGCCACGGCCGCCCAGCGCAACCGGAACCGCGCCACGCTGATTCCGCCTATCGCGCAGGCCATGCTGGCGCGGCCGATGCGGGAATGGGTCGACGTCCTGCAGACCGCCGGCGTGCCCTGCGGCCCGATCTACGACATCGAGCAGGTGTTCCAGGATCCGCACGTGCGCCATCGCGGCATGCAGTTGTCATTGCCGCATGCCTCCGGCGTACCGACGCCCGCCGTCGCCAATCCCATCCGCATGAGCGCCACGCCCATGCGCTACGCGCACGCAGCGCCCGAACTGGGTCAGCACACCGACGACGTGCTGCGCGACCGGTTGGGCCTCTGCCCCTTGCGCATTGCCGAGTTGAAAGCCCGAGGCGTCGTCTGAACGCCACCGCCCCTACCGGAGACAACACCATGCGCATTTTCACGGCCGCCGCGCGCGGCGCTTTCTTGCGACACACCCTGTTGCCTGCCTTGCTGGCCGCCTTGGTGTCCGCGCCGTCCGCCGCCCAGGACGCCCCCGTCAGGTTCGTCGTGCCCTACCCGCCGGGCGGCGCCGCCGACCAGATCGCCCGATTGGTGGCCCAGGAAATGAGCAAGGCCGGCGGCGCGCCCATCATCATCGAGAACAAGCCGGGCGCGGCGGGCATGATCGCCGCCGATCACGTGGCGCGCGCCAAGCCGGACGGCAGAACCTTCTTCGTCGGCTCCAATGCCCCGCTGGTGGTCAACCAGGCCCTGTACGCCAAGATGACCTACGACCCCGCCCGCGACTTCGTACCCGTGTCCGGCATGGCCAAATCGCCGCTGCTGCTGGTGGTGCGCCACGATCTGCCGGCGTCGGACGTCAAAACACTGATTGCGCTGGGCCGGCAGGCGCCGGGCAAGCTGACGATGGGGTCGGCCGGCACGGGCAACATCACCTATCTGGCCGGCGAGCACGCCGTCAGCAAACTCGGGTTCCAGGTCACGCACGTGCCTTACCAGGGCAGCGCGCCAGCCATCGTCGGCTTGATGGGCGGCAGCACCGACATGATGTTCGACGCCCTGCCTTCGTGCATGGCGCAGGCTCAGGCCGGCAAGATCCGGCCATTCGCCGTGCTGGACGACAAGCGCTTCGCCGGCCTGCCCGACGTGCCCACCGCCGCCGAGCTGGGCTATCCGGGCATCGACGCCAGCGCCTGGTTCGGCCTGGTGGCGCCGGCCGGCACCCCCGCCGCGACAGTGCAACGCATGAACCAGGACGTCAATCGCGCGCTCGCGCAAGCGGACCTGCAGCGCAAGCTGACCGCCATCGGCGCGGTGCCCATGCCGGGCGACGCCGGCGTGTTTGCCGCGTTCGTGCAAGCCGAACGCGACCGCTGGCTGCCCGTCGCCCGAGACCTGGGCCTGAAAGCGCAATAACCCGCGCGCTGCGAGAGGTGCGCGACGACGATACCGTGAAGGCGGTCGTGCTGACCGGCTCGGGCGGCCACTTCTGCGCGGACGGAGACATCAAATCGATCTCGCGGGCGCTGGCGGAAGGCCGCGACGGATTCGAAGGCCGCGACAGCGCCTTCCATCGCGAGGCCGCGCGCCGCTTCGTGGACAAGCAACCCGCCCGTTACCAATGGGACTGACACCACGCGGAACACCGGCTTCCGGCTGATGACAGCGGCCGGCAAACCGCCGCTTTGTCCCTACGGGCGGTCGGGGTACCCGGCGCCGTCAGCGCCAGATCGTCATAATGACGCTCGCCTTCGGCCTGGCCCTGGACGCCATGGCGCCAGCCCCGGTTCCCCGCCGCTTTCAGTAGGAATTCCCGCGTGTTTCATGTTTTCACCGGACTGATCAGTCTCTATGTCATCTGGCGTTTCGTCCTGCCGCTGTCCGTTTCCAAGCCTGTCAAAGCGCTGCTTTCCGTCCTGCTGCTGGCGGTGGCCGAACACCATCTGGTGACGCGCAATTTCTTCGGCAGCATGGCGTCGCCTGAAATTCCGGCCACGCTGCTGATGGCGCTGGGCTGGCTGTTCGGCAGCCTGCTCCTGCTGGCCATGCTGCTGCTTGCCCGCGACGTGGGCGGCCTGGCCGTCTACGCGGTATCGCGCGAGCGTGGCCGCCGGCTGTGGGCTGCGGCCCGCTGGCGCCAGGTCGCCGCCGTGCTGGCGGTGGCCTTGGCGGCCATTGGCGTGTGGCAGGCGGTGCGCGTGCCAGACGTGAAGACGCTTGAAATCGTCTTGCCGAAGCTGCCGCCCGAGCTGGACGGTTTCCGCGTGGTGCAACTGACCGACCTGCACGCCAGCCGTCTGCTGGAAGCGCCCTGGATCGACGCCGTCGTCAAGAAGACAAACGCCCTGAACCCGGACCTGCTGGTCATCACGGGCGATCTGGTCGACGGCACGACCGCCGCCCGCGTCGCCGACGTGTTGCCGCTGCAAGCGCTGCGCGCCCGCCACGGCGTCTACGCAATCCCCGGCAACCACGAGTACTACGCCGAATACCAGCGTTGGCTGCCTGCATTCGACAAGCTGGGCCTGCGCCTGCTGTTGAACGACCACGTCACGCTGACGCCGAACGGCAAGCGCCTGGTGCTGGCCGGCGTCACCGACAGGATGGCGGGGGCCTACGACCAGCCCATGCCCGACGTAAAGCAGGCGCTGGCCGGCGTGCAAGCGAATGATCCGGTCATCCTTTTGAGCCACCGCCCCGCCGGCGCGGCGCTGAACGCCCAAGCCGGCGCGGGCCTGCAATTGTCCGGCCACACCCACGGGGGACAAATCCTGGGCCCGCACCTGCTGACGCAACTGGCCAATGAAGGCTATGTTTCCGGGCAGTACCAGGTAGGCGCCATGAGCCTGTATGTCAGCAACGGCACCGGCCTGTGGCCCGGCTTCCCGATCCGCTTGGGCCGCCCCTCGGAAATCACGCAGATCGTGCTGCGTTCGCCTGCGGCATCCGCGCCGCAATAAACTCGCCAACATGATGTACCTCCTGTGGTCCCTGCCCGCCCTGACCGTGATCGCCGCCATCGCCAGCGGGCGGGTCAACACCACTATTGCCGCCGTGCTGGGGCTGTTTGCCGCCGTCCCCATCGCGCTCTACGCGGCGCCCGCGCCGTTCAGCGGCGCGCAACTGGCCGTGACGCTTGAGCGCGGCCTGTGGATCGGCTGGATCATCACCCCTTACATCCTGGGCGGGCTGTTGTTCTGGCAAATGGCGTCGCAAGGGAACGCGCCCGCACCGGCCGCGCAAGGCCAGGCCGGGCTGAACGACCCGCTGGCCCGCCGCCGGCGCCTGTTCTTCGCCTGTTTCCTGATCGGACCGTTCGCCGAGTCCGCCACCGGCTTCGGCGTGGGCATGCTGGGCACCGTGCTGCTGATTCGCCCGCTAGGCTTGAAACCGCGCGACATCATGGTGTTCGCCTTGCTGAGCCAGACCCTGATCCCCTGGGGGGCAATGGGTAGCGGCACGTTGCTGGCGTCCGCGTATGCGCGCGTGCCGGCCCCGGAGCTGGCGTTGTACAGCATGGTGGCGGTGGCGCTGCTGATGGCCGTGTGGATGCTGTTGTTCTGGCGCACGGCCCGCCACGCGGGCCTGCGCGCCGACGCCGCCGAACACCGCCGGGAAGCCGCCTGGATGGCGGCCAGCCTGGGCCTGCTGACGGCCGCAACCGCCTTGCTGGGTCCGGAAACGGCATTGCTGGCCGCCTACGGCCCGTTGATCGTGCTGCGCTTCCTGCTGGACCGCCGCCCCAACCGCCCACAAGCGCTGGCCGCGGCACGCCGCGCCTTGCCGTACATTCTGGTGATCGCCTGCCTGGTGGCCACACGCCTGATCCCTGCCGTCAACCGCGCGTTGGGCACGCTGGCCGACTTCCAGCCTTTCGCGGACCTGCCCGCCTGGCTGCCGTTCCTGCATGCCGGCAGCTGGCTGGTCGCGGGCGCGCTTGCCATGGCCGCCTGGCGCCGCGAACCCGGCGCGCTGGCCACGCAGGCGCGCGCATCCTGGAAAACGGGTCGCCACGCCGTCATGTCCGTATTCCTGTTCGCCATGATGGCCGAAGTGCTGGCGGGCGCCGGCATCTCGCAGGCGTATGCGGACGGCTTGTTCGCCACCTTCCAGGACTGGACCATCCTGATCACTCCCGTGCTGGCCGGCGCGTTCGGTATATTGGCAAACAGCGGCAACGCGCCGAACAGCCTGTTCATGCCGTCCCAGCTATCATTAGCGGTTCAAGCGGGCCTGAACGTGCCGGCAGCGGCTGCGCTGTTACACGTATCGGGCACGGCGATGGGCATTTTTTCACCGGTAAGAATGTCGATCGCGGCCGGCCTGGCTCACGGACCAGGGCAAGAACGCAGCGTGTATGTTCTACTACTGCCGTTCGCCTTGGCCGCGTTCGGCATTCTTTTGTCCCTGGCGCTGCTTGTCGTAGTGTCGGGATAGCCGCCGGAGCGCTGATGCTCACGGCCTCAACCTTTTTTTTGTGTAGCACATGGGACTAGAACAGTTAGCCGCGATCCGGGCATTGATTACCAAGCAAGCGCCTGAAGAGCCGGCCCCCAAGAAGGAATCGCGTCCGCAGGGCGGCGGCAAGGGCCCCCGTTCGTCGCAAGGCGCCGGCAAGGGCCCGCGTCCGCAAGGCGGCGATAAAGGCGCGCGCCCGCAGGGCGGCGACAAGGGCCAACGGCCGCAGCGCGCGGAACGCCGCGAACGCGAGACGCCCGTGGACCCGGTCGTGGTTGCGATTTCGCGTCTGCAACGCCACTTCCCCAAGGCGTTCCCCAAGAACCCCGCTCCCAAGCTTCCGCTGAAGCTGGGCGTGCTGGCGGACCTGGTGCAACTCGCGCAGGCTCTGCAGCTGGACGAGGCGCAGATCAAGGAAGCGGTCAAGACCTGGTGTGATGGCCGCCGCTACTGGACCTGCATGGTGGAAGACGCGCCGCGCGTGGACCTGAATGGCGAGCCCTCGGGCGCCGTGACGGCCAACGAAGCCAAGCACGCCAAGCGCATGGCTTCGCGCAGCGCCTCCAAGAACGCCGCCGCGCGCAACAAGGCCAAGAAGGCGGAAGCCGCTGCCGCTGCCGGAGCGCCGGCCGCCGGAGTGCCTGCCGCCGACGAGGCGGTTGCCAAGGTCGCTGATGGAGCGGTTGCCGATACGACGGCTACCGATACGACGGCACCCGCCGCTGCCACGCCGGCCGCCACCGAAGCGCCCGCGGCTGACGCATCGGCTGACGCATCGAACGATGCCCCGGTTGATGCCCCCGCCGATGCCCCGGCATCCGGCAAGCCCGCTTCCGACACGCCTGTGTAATACCGCCGCCAGGCGGCATTGATGGCAACAAGCAACCCGGCCTGCGGCCTACGCCGCAGGCCGGGTTTGCACTTGCGCGGCCGACGACGCGTCAGCCCGCCAGCGCCTTTTCGATATGCGCCATTCCTGCCGGCGAATACGGCAGCGTCAGCGCCCACTTGTGGCCGGCCGCGTCCATCTTCAGCAGCGACTTCTTCAGAATATCTACGATCTTCTCGCCGTGAGCGGGATGGAAATCTTCGTACTGGTATTGCAGAAACACCAGGCACAAGGCGTTTTCCATCGTCTGCACATCGGCATCCTGCTTGATGCCCTGCTTCATGACGATCGCCGTCACGCGGTCGATCACGTCTTGGGGATAGCCCGTATCGCGCAGGATGTCTTCCGCGATGCCCGCGTGATGGCGCGCCAGCGCCTTGCGCCACGTCAGGTAGCCGATACGCCCTTCAGGGTAGGACTTTCTGGTGATCTCCCAGCGTCCGATATGCTGGCAACGAGAGGCCAGGATCAGCGGCTCGGACGCATCCGGCGCCAATTTCAGCACCCATTCATGCAGCTTTTGCGCCAGGAACAATTCTTGGGGACAGGTTTCGCCCTGCCACGAAAACAGATTGGGGTCGGCGCTGTTGTACTGGTCGAACCGAAGCAGCGCCTGTTGTAGACGGTCATTCATGCGTAGCGTATCCAAGAAGGCGCCGGTGGCCGGCGGAAGTCCGGTGTGCATCCCGAAAGGAAATCATCATAGCGCCGGGATGGCCGGCGCATCGCGGCGAAGCGGGATCAATATGCCCCGCCCTTATTTGGCCGGGCGCCGCGAAGCGCGTCATACTGACGGCATGCGAGCACTGGAATTTATATGAGCAACGCCACCTTCACCCCTACCCTGGCCGCCGACGTGCTGGCCGCGCAAGCACTGGCCAAGCAGCACGGCGTGGGCACGCCCAACGTGCTGACCACGCCGCTAGCCGAAACCCGCGAGCAAAGCCGCGCGTATCAGCAATGGCTGAGCCAACCCGCTCCGCCCGTGGGCCGCGTGGTCGAACATCGGCTGGACCATTTGCCGGTGCCCGCGACGTTGCGCCTGTACTACCCGGAAGGCGCCTCGGACGCACCGCTGCCGCTGTATCTGCACCTGCACGGCGGCGGCTTCGCGCACGGCGACCTGGACACGCTGGACCGCTGGAAGCGAGAAATCGCGGCCGACGCCGGCATTGTGACCGCCGGCCTGTCTTACGCGCTGTCGCCTGAAGCCCGCTACCCCGTGGCGCTGGAACAAGTCCTGGGCGCACTGCGCTGGCTGCGTGACCAGGCGCCATCCCTGGGCCTGGACGCCAAGCGCCTGTCGGTCGGCGGCGAATCGGCCGGTGGCAATCTGACGCTGGCTGCGTTGCAGCGGCTGCGCGACGAAGGCGACGCATTCATCAAGACCGGCGTGGTCATCTACGGCATGTTGTCGGCCCGCCGCGACACGGCCTCGCACGAGTCATTTGGCGACGGGCGCTTCGGGCTGTCCACGGAAAAACTGGACTGGTTCTGGCGCCAGTACGTGACCGACGCCGCCCAACTGACCGATCCCGGCGTTGCGCCGCTGCACGCGGACGTGGCTGGCCTGCCTCCGCTGATTCTGCAAGCCGCCGCCCTGGACCCCTTGCTGGACGACACGCTGGACCTGGCCAACAAGCTGTTCGCCGCTGGCGCCGCCCCGAACTTCATTGTGTACTCGGGCGTGCCGCACAGCTTCATCGGCATGACGCGCCTGCTGCCCCAGGCGCAAGAAGCCCGGGCCGACCTCGTCCAGGCGCTGAAACGCAATCTGGCGGCGTAGCAGAACACCCTCCGCCAAAGGCCTCACGAGATTCCGATCCGATGGGGCCTTTTTGCGTCGGCGGCAACGCCGGCCAACAGCCGCCGTCAGCTGCGCGCCGGCTTGTTGCCGTGCGACACGCTGGGCGTATCGCGGAACAGCGACATGTGCGTATGGGTGGCGACCCAGGGTTCGCCCACGGCTTCCCGCGCGAACGACACGGTGGCGCGGCCAACGCGCTCGAACGGCTTGCCGTCCGGGTGGTAACCGGTCGAATCCCACACCGCCATGCCCACGGCGAACAGCCGGTCGGGCGACACGAAATTCTGCACATCGTCCAGCCGCCACACGAAGTCGTCGATCGTGAACCAGACGTTGCGCCACTGCGTCTTTTCCGCATGGTCGCGGCCACTGACGAAATTCGTATACGTGCCGAAGGCGACGAAATCGTCGGCGAACAGGTGGCGGGCCGCCGCGTAATCCACGGCTTGCACGTGGTCGGACAGTTCCTTGAACCAGGCGCGCACGGCAGCGGCGTCAACGGGGTCGACAGGAACCAGGGCTTGCACGGACATGGGGTATCTCCTTTCGATGCGGCAACAAAGCCAATGAGCACTAGCGACGGCGTGCAGGCGCCGGTCCGCCGAGCATGCGCAGACAGTCTTCCGAGACACGATGCGCGAACGCCGTACAGTCTTCCAACCGGGCCGCGATGGCATCGTCGCTGACGCCATGCACGCCCGAATAGATCAGCAAAGCGGTGATCCTGGGCTGCGGCAACGACCAGGCGCCTGCCGCCTTCCCGCCCTGCAAGATCCCCAGCAATTGGTCCAGGATGGCGTTCTTGTCGCGGTTCTGGCGGTCGTGATGGTGATGGTTGCCGTAGACGATGTCATGCGTGCGGTAGGTATCCACGTAGGTCTGGATGCTGGCGTGGATCCAGGCTTGCAGCTTGCCCGTCCAATCGTCGTCCTCGCAGGCGGCCACGGCGCGCTCCAGCGCGTCCAGATACTGGCGCGTGTAGCGGGCGGCCAGCGCCGCCAGCATGTCGGTCTTGGCCGGGAAGTAGTGGTAGAACGTGCCCTTGGCGACCTGGGCCTCTTCCACGATGCTGCTGATGGTGGTGGCCTCCACGCCGTTAGCCAGGAACAGCTTTTCGGCGGCGGCCATCAATTCCTCCAAACGCACCTCGGCGGGCTTGGTCCGAGGCGGACGCGGCTGGGAGGCCGGCAGGGGCGCTTTGACGCGAGGTGAAGTCATGGGCGAATCGGCGAACGGATAAAGACGCCAAGTGTAGGGGACGCAGGCCCACCCGCGTCTATCGTGCCCCTTGCGCGCCCTCGGATCGGTTCCGCGGGGACACGCCGCCCCGGTCCGGGCCGCGTGATCCCCGCCCGCGGCCTCACCCTAGTGGTTTTCCCTGAAAACGGCGGAAAACGGGCCGTTCCCGATTCCCAAGGCGAATTCCGTCCGGTACATTTCGTCCAGTGGCCTGACCACTGGACCATCAGACCCCTGAACCGCATTTCCGCTGTCCTTCGATCCCGCGCAAGACATAGCCGCCCCGGACCTATTACGCTCTACCCCCCAAACACTCCTTCCCCCGCCACAATGACTTCCCTTCAGGCCGTAGCCTCGACCCGCCTTTACCGCATGATCGCCGACCAGATCGCCGCGCGCATCAAGGCGGGCGACTTCCCCGCCGGTGGCAGATTGCCCGCCGAACGAGAGTTGGCGGAACAGTTGCAAGTCAGCCGCGCGTCGGTGCGGGAAGCGTTGATCGCGCTGGAAATCGAGGGGTATGTGGACGTGCGCGTCGGCACTGGCGTGTTCGTCTGCCCGCCGCGCGAAGATGGCGGCTACCAGGACGCCCCCTTGCCCCCTGCGGCGGACAGCGTCGAAGCCACCGACATCGGCCCCTTCGATCTGCTGGAAACGCGCCTGCTGATCGAACCGGAATGCGCCGCGCTGGCCGCGCAAAAGGCGTCGCCCGCGCAGATCGCGGCGATCCGCGTGGCGCATGAAGGCATGTCGCTGACCGAATCGCCCAGCGTGCACGACCGCGCCTTCCATAGCGCCATCGGCGCAGCCTGCGGCAATGCCGCACTGGCCGCGGCCATCTCGCACATCTGGCATCTCAGCACGCTCAGCCCGGTCTTCCACCGGCTGGAAGAGCACTTCGTGACCACCAAAGTGTGGAGCGAAGCGCAGAAAGAACATGAACGCATCCTCGCGGCCATCGTCGACCGCGATCCCATCCGCGCGCGCCATGCCATGCACGACCACCTGGTCGGCATCCTGGCGCGTTTGCGGGAAGACTTCGGCAACGCTGGGATCCGATGATTCGATGACCCGTTAACCCGCCGCCTGCGCCTCAGGCCTCTCTCTCTCCCTACCGACCGTGCGTGCACCGCCGGCGCGAAATGCGCCGCCTGCGGCAAGGGGAGCGGCTTGCCTGCGATGTTGCGCGGCACGACAAGATTCCGCAGTCCATCAAGACCCGCATTACCGCGGTACACGCAGTACCCGTACGTCAAATACTTAAAACATCTCAAGGTGAAAACATGCAGCTGACCCGTACCGTGAAGCTAGTGAGCGCGGCGCTATTGGCGCTAGGCGCCCACGCCGCCCAGGCCAATAAGGCTGACAACTCCCTCAACATCGCCTTCGACGCGGCGCCGGCCACGCTGGACGCGTACAAGGAATCGGACCGTCCCGGCCTGGCGCTGGCGCGCATGGTCTTCTCGGGGTTGCTGCAAAAGAACCAGGACACGGGCGAATTCGGCCCGGCCATCGCCACGGGCTACAAGTTCGTGGACGACACCACCATCGAACTGCCCATCCGCCGCGACGTGAAGTTCCACGACGGGTCGCTGCTGACCATCGACGACGTGCTGTACACGCTGAACCTGGTGTCTTCCGATGGCTACAAGGCACGCTTCCAGAACCAGGTCGCATGGATCGCCCGCGCGGAAAAAGTGGGCGACGACACCGTGCGCATCAAGATGAAGACGCCCTACCCGCTGGCGCTGGAAATGCTGTCCGAGAACCTGCCGATCTACCCGCGCAAGTACTACGAGGCCAACCAGTCCGACATGGGCGCCAAGCCGATCGGCACCGGCCCCTACCGCCTGACCGACAGCCAACCGGGCAGCCGCTACGTCTATGAGCGCTTCGACGACTACTTCGGCGCCAAACCCGCCGTGAAGAAGCTGGTGGTGCGCGTGCTGCCCGACGCCAACACCCAGTACGCGGAATTGCTGTCCGGCGGCCTGGACTGGATCTGGCGCGTGCCGCCGGACGTGGCCCGCCGCATGGAGAAGACGCCGTCGGTCACGGTCAAGAGCAGCAGCATCATGCGCATCAGCTATATCTCGCTGAATCCGCGTTTCGACGACGGCAAGTCCCCGCTGGCCAAGCAGGAAGTCCGCCAGGCCATCAACTACGCCATCGACCGCGAAGCGATCCGTCGCGCGCTGGTGGGCGGCGCATCCAAAGTCATCAACGCGGCATGCAACCCGGCCCAGTTCGGCTGCGCCGCCGACGTGCAGACCTATAAGTTCGACCCCGCCCGGGCCAAGCAGTTGCTGGCGTCCGCCGGCTATCCCAACGGCATCACGCTGGACCTGGTGATCTCGGCGCCGCCGCGCAGCATCCTGGACGCGGCCGCCGCCCAGATGGCGCAGGCCGGCATCAAGCTGAACCTGGTTGAACAGCAGTACGGCACCGCCATGACCAACTGGCGCGACGGCAAGATCGCCATGCTGTCGTCCAACTGGGGCTCTTACGGCATCGCCGACGCGGCGCTGTCGACCAGCAACTTCTTCCGCGGCGGTCCGGACGACCAGGCCCGCAACCCCGAAGTCATCAAGTACCTGGAAGCGGCCGACACGTCGGTAGACCGCGACCTGCGCGCCAAGAACTACGCGGCGGCCCAGAAGATCGTGGCGGATCAGGCGTACTGGGTGCCGCTGTGGAATCACTCGCTGAACGCCGTGCAGGCCAAAGACCTGAACTTTTCGGTAGACGGCGACGAATTCCCGCGCTTCTACAAGGCCACCTGGAACTGATCCGGACGGCCGCCGCGCCGGCGCAATGCCTGTTCCGGCCGGGGCGCTTCGGCGTCCCGGCGGGGCGGCGCGCGCGGGTGCATCGCGACAGAGGTTGACCCATGATTGCATTCCTGTTCCGCCGCTTGCTGGTTGCCGCCTTGCTGGTGGTGTTCGTGTCGCTGATCAGCTTTTCGCTGGTGTTCGCCTCCGGCAACCCGGCCGCGCGCCTGGCCGGTGAAGGCAGCGCCGCCGACGCCGCCCGGCTGTCGCAGCAGCACGGCTTCAGCGACCCGATTCTGGTGCAGTACGGCCGTTGGCTTTCGGGCGTCGTGCGCGGTGATTTCGGCGATAGCCTGTACTTCAGCCGTCCCGTGGCCGAATTGCTGGGCCAGCACTTCCCCGCCACCGCCAAGCTGGGCCTGGCCGCGATGGCGTTCGCGCTGTTGCTGGCGATTCCGCTGGGCGTGCTGGCCGGACTGCGCAAAGGCTCGCTGATCGACCGCGCGACCATGCTGCTGTCGGCCTGCGCGCAGGCCATGCCGCCGTTCTGCCTGGCTTTCCTGCTGATCATCGTGTTCAGCGTGCGCAACCAATGGCTGCCTGCCTCTGGCTTCGACAGCTGGAAACACTACGTGATGCCCGTCGTGGCGCTGGGGCTTTTTGCCATGCCCGCGATGCTGCGCCTGATGAAATCCGAGATGGAGACGGTGCTGGCCACCGACTACATCCGCACCGCCCGCGCCATGGGCCTGGGCGGCGCCAGCGTCGTGCTCAAGTACGCGCTGCGCAACGCCCTGCGCCCCCTGGTGTCGCTGGCGGCTGCCCAGATGGGCACCCTGCTGGCCGGTTCTGTCGTCATCGAAACCGTCTTCGCGATCAACGGCGCCGGGCTGCTGGCCTGGACGTCCATCCTGCGCGGCGACTTTCCCACGATGCAGGCGCTGATCCTGATCTTTGCGCTGATCTACATCGTCCTGACCCTGGCCGCCGACCTGATCAACGGTTGGCTGGATCCCCGCGTGCGAGCCGCCTCATGAGCACTATCCTGTCTTCTTCCCTGCCCGCCGTGCCGCGCGGCGAACGCCGCATCGGCCTGGCCGTGCTGGCCCTGCTGGTGCTGGCCGGCCTGGTCGGCCCCTACCTGATTGCGCACGACCCGTATTCGCAAGACCTGCTGGCACGGTTGCAGGAGCCCGTGTGGGCCGAGGGCGGCGACTGGAACCACGTTCTGGGCACCGATCAGCTGGGCCGCGACGTGCTGGCACGCGCGCTGTACGGCGTGCGCGTATCGGCCTTGATCGGCCTGTCCGTCGCGCTGATGGGCGGCCTGATCGGCACGACGCTCGGCGTGGTCGCGGGCTACTTCGGCGGCGCCGTCGACCGCGTCGTGTCGTTCCTTATCACCGCCCGCCTCGCGCTGCCCATCATCCTGGTGGCGCTGGCCGTGGTGTCGGTGGTGGGCGCCTCGTTGACCGTCGTGATGCTGGTGCTGGGCCTGCTGCTGTGGGAACGCTATGCGCTGGTTGCGCGCACCATGGCGGCCGGATTGCGCAACGCCGAGTTCGTCACGGCGTCCCGCCTGCAAGGCTGCACGCATCTGCAGATCATCTGGCGCGACATCTTGCCGAACCTGGTGGGCAACCTGCTCATCATCGGCACCGTGGACGCCGCCATGGCGATCACGCTGGAGGCCTCGCTGTCGTTCCTGGGCCTGGGCGTGCCGGCCCCGATGCCATCGCTGGGGCTGATGATCGCCGAGGGCAAAGAGAACATGCTGTTCCAGCCGTCGCTCGTGGTCATTCCCAGCATCGTGCTGTTCGTGCTGGTCCTGTGCGTGAACCGCGCGGGCGAGACGCTGCGCGCCATCCAAATGAAAAAGGGCTGACGTCATGACCGCCACCCACCCCCCTCTCCTGCAGGTCCAGGGCCTGCACATCGACATCCACGCCGCCACGCACGTCAAACACGTCGTGCGCGCGGTGGACTTCAGCCTGGAACGCGGCAAGACCCTGTGCATCGTCGGCGAATCGGGCTGCGGCAAGTCGCTGACCGCGCTGGCGCTGCTGGACTTGCTGCCCGCGGCCGCGCGCCGCCGCGTGGCGAAGCTGGAATTCGCCGGCCAGGACCTGTCCGCCCTGACGCCTCGCCAGCTGGCGGCGTTGCGCGGGGCGCGCATCGCCATGATCTTCCAGGATCCGATGACGTCGCTGAATCCGGTGTTTCCGATCGGCACGCAGCTGATCGACGTGCTGCGCCGGCACCAGCCCGTCAGCCGCCGCCAGGCCGCCGAACGCGCCGAATACCTGCTGCGCCGCGTCGGCATCGCAAACCCGCAAGACCGCATGAAGCAGTACCCGTTCGAGTTGTCGGGCGGCCTGCGCCAGCGCGTGATGATTGCGATGGCCCTGATGTGCGGCCCCGAATTGCTGATTGCCGACGAGCCCACCACCGCGCTGGACGTAACGGTGCAAGCCGAACTGCTGGATCTGTTGCGCGACATCCAGGCGGAATTCGGCTTGGGAATGGTGTTCATCTCGCACGATATGGGGCTGGTGGCGCGCATCGCCGACCACGTCATCGTCATGTACGCGGGCGACATCGTCGAAGGCGGCAGCGTCCAGGAGGTGCTGGGACAACCCCGCCACCCCTACACCGCCATGCTGCTGAATTGCATTCCGCAGCCCGGCCGCACCGCGCCCCGCACCGATCTGCCCACCATCGCGGGCGCGGTGCCGTCGCTGGACACGGCCATCCACGGCTGTGCCTTCCGTGAACGTTGCCCGGTGGCGGAGGCGCGTTGCGCGCAGCCGGTCGCCGC
Organism: Achromobacter sp. MYb9; assembly: GCF_002975275.1. Taxonomy (GTDB): domain Bacteria; phylum Pseudomonadota; class Gammaproteobacteria; order Burkholderiales; family Burkholderiaceae_B; genus Achromobacter. The sequence goes on from NZ_PCOQ01000033.1 coordinate 43,234, forward strand.
CCGCGTGCAAGGCGGACACCGCTGCCTTTGCGTCAAACCCGGCGCCATGCGCCCAGGAGCCCCGGCATGAATCCGACCTCCGCCAGCATCAGCCTGAACGGCCTGTGTTTCCAGTACGGGCGCGCCAGTCTTTTCTCGCGCCGGCCCGCGCCGCGCATCCTGCACGACATCGACCTGCATGTGCCCGCCGGCCAGACCATCGGCCTGGTGGGAGAATCCGGCAGCGGCAAATCCACCATCGCCAAACTGATGCTGGGCCTGTTGGCCCCAACGCAGGGCCAGGCGCTGCTGGACGGCCAACCGCTGGCGGCAATGCCGGCGCGTGCCCGCGCTCGCCGTATCCAGATGGTGTTCCAGGACCCGTACTCGTCGCTGAATCCGCGCCGCACCATCAACGAAATCCTGACCGCGCCATTGCGCGTGCACGGCATGGGCGACGCCACGACGCAGGCGGCTTCGGTGCGCCGGATGATGGACGCCGTAGGGCTGGTTCCGGCCTTCGCGGCGCGTTATCCGCGGGAATTGTCCGGCGGCCAGCGCCAGCGCGTGGCCATCGCCCGCGCACTGATGCTGGAACCCCAACTGCTGATCTGCGACGAACCCACATCGGCGCTGGACGTATCGGTGCAGGCCCAGATCCTGAACCTGCTGATGGCATTGCAGCGCGAACGCGGCCTGGGCTACCTGTTCATCAGTCACAACCTGGCCGTCGTGCAGCACATCGCGGACCAGATCGTCGTGCTGCAGGGCGGCCGGGTGGTCGAACGCGGCGACGCGGACAGTGTGTATTTTTCGCCCGTCCATCCCTATACGCGGCAACTGATCGGCGCGACGCTGGCCGTGCCGCAGGCCCAGGAGCGGGCGGCATGAAGCCGGCGCCCCACTTCCTGCTGGTCGGCAACGACGAGAAAGTCACCTGGGACGATGGCCAGATCCGTTTCCTGGCCCCTGGGCGCGACACCCTCAGCATCTTCGATGCCGCCGCCAATCCTGCCGCGCCGGCATGCGTCGCGACCTTCCCGCTGCCCAACTCGCTGTTCGGCCCGCCCGTCAACCTGGCCGTCACGCCCGACCAGCGCCTGGCGTTGGTTGCCGATTCCATGGCGTGGCCGGCACAAGACGACGGCGCGGGCTGGCAGCCGACGCCCGGCCGCGACCTGCACGTGATCGACCTGCGCGCAAACCCGCCCGCATTGACGCAAACACTGCAGATCGGCGTGCAGCCGTCCGGCCTGTCCATCAACCGCGCGGGAACGCTGGCCCTGGTGGCCAACAAGGCCGGCCGTTCCGTGTCGGTGTTGAAGATTGCCGATGGCCGCGTCGAATCCTGCGGCGAGGTCGACGTGGGCACGCCCGTGGTCGCGGTCTCGTTTTCCGCCGACGGCCGCCGCGCCTTCGTCGTCAAGACCGACACGCATCGGCTGGGCGTCCTGCACATCGACGAAGACGGCCCCTCGCCCCGCGTCACGCATGACCCTGCCGACGATCTGACCACCGGCCTCGTGCCGTTCAACCTGGTCGTGTCGCCAGACGGCACGCTGGCGCTGGTGGTGGACATGGGCAGCCCCACGGCGTCCGATGGCCATGCGGACTCCGTCAGCGTGGTTGACCTGTCGGCCACGCCGCCCCGCGTCATTGACCGCCTGATGGTGGAAGACGGCCCGGAAGGCATCGCCATCAGCCCCGACGGCCGGCATGCCGCCGTGGCCATCGTGCAGGGGTCCAACAACCCGGCGTCGGCATGGTTCCACCATCCCCGCGGCCAGATCGTGCTGTTGCGCATCGACGGCCGGCGCGTCGCGCGGGTCAACGCCATCGACGTCGGCGCGCTGCCGGAGGGCGTGGCCTTCAGCCCCGACAGCCGCTATCTGTATGTCGGCAATTTCCTGGATGCCACGCTGCAGGTGCTGGCCGTCGGAGACAACGGCCTGACCGATACCGGCACGCGCATTCCTTTGCCCGGCCACCCCGCATCCATGCGGGGGCAATCCTACTGAGCGGGGCCGCACCCTGCCTTCGATGTCCTATCCATCCATCCCTTTTCGCATCTGGAACCCCACCATGATCCAAACATTCAAGAAATCCAACGTCCTGCTGGCCGGCGCCGTATTCGCCATGGCGGGCCTGGCGCCGCTGTCCGCCCACGCCCTGGACATCAAGCTGGGCCACGTGCTGGCCCCCAGCCACAGCTGGAACAAGGCCGCCGAAGGCTTCGCCGCCGAGGTCAAGGAAAAGACCGCCGGCCGCGTCAACTTCATCCTGTTCCCCAGCGGCCAGCTGGGCAACGAAAAAACCATGCTGGAAGGCCTGCAGATCGGCAGCCAGGGCGCGGCCATCATTGGCTCGGGCTCGCTGCAACCGATCGAGCCCAAGTTCGGCGTGGTGGAACTGCCCTACACGTGGTCCAGCTCGCAGCAAGCCTACAAGGCCTATGACGGCGATCTGGGCGAGGCGCTGGCCAAGCTGGCCGACAAGAAGAACCTGACCATCATTTCCTGGTGGGAAAACGGTTTTCGCCACGTCACCAACAACCGCGGCCCCGTCGCCAAGCCCGCCGACCTGAATGGGTTGAAGACGCGCGTGACGCCAGACAAGATGCGCCTGGACACCTTCACCGCGCTGGGCGCCAACCCGGCCCCGCTGGCGTTTGGCGAACTGTATTCGGCGTTGCAGCAGAAGGTATTCGATGCGCAGGAAAACCCGCTGTCCATCATCTATACCTCGTCGTTCTTCGAAGTGCAGAAATACCTGTCGTTGACCGGCCACGTCTGGGGTCCCGCCAACCTGATCGTCTCCAAGCCGGTGTGGAACCGCATCTCTGCCGACGACAAGAAGATCGTGCAGGCCGCCGCCGACAAGTGGCGCGACGCCCAGCGCAAGATGATCACCGATGGCGACCAGCAGTTCGTGGCGCAGCTGAAAGAGAAAGGCATGCAGGTCAACGAGGTGGACAAAGCCGCATTCGCCGCCGCCGTCCAGCCCGTGTGGAAGACCTATTCGGTCACCTACGGCCCTGAGCTGATGGCCATCGTGCAGAAGTACCGCGAGGCCCGGTAATGCTGAACCGACTGTCCGCCATCCTGTCGGGCATCAGCAAGGCCTTCGCCGCGTTGGCGGTGGCCTTGCTGGCGATCCTGATCACCTATGTGGTGTTTGCCCGCTTCGTTACCCACTCCACGCCCCATTGGGCCGAAGAACTGCCGCGCCTGGTCCTGGTGTGGTCCGCCTTCATCGGCGGCGTCGCCTGCAGCTACGAACGGTCGCACCTGATGGCCGGCCTGCTGCCCTTCGTCGTGCGCAGTCCGCGCGTGCTGAATGTGTTTGAACGCGTCAATCAGGTGCTGGTCATTGCCGGACTGGTCGCGCTGGGCTACGCCGGCTGGCAGTTGGCCGAGCTGACGAAGGACCAGACGTTGCCCGCGCTGGACGTGTCCGCCGGCACGGTCTACCTGGCGCTGCCGTTCGCCTGCGCCGTCACCATCGTGGTGCATCTGGCGCAACTGTTCTCGCCCGCTCCCGCCGCGGCAAAGGATTAACAAGATGTCTTCGGGTGCTCTCTTCCTGATGGGCGTGTTCACGATCACGGTACTGATCGACATGCCCATCGCTTTCGGCCTGGTGCTGTCCTGCCTGGCCTACCTGGCGGTTTACGATGCCGCCCCCCTGATGGTGGCGGCGCAGCAGTATGTCGTGGGGCTGGACAGCTTCACCTTGCTGGCGATTCCGCTCTTCATCCTGGCGGCGCAACTCATGAACAGCGCGGGGCTGACCCAGCGCATCGTGCGTCTGTGCGCCGCCATCGTGGGCGACATCAAGGGCGGCCTGGCCGTCGTGGCGGTACTGGCCTGCCTGATGTTCGGCGCGCTGTCGGGTTCCGGTGTGGCGGACGTGGTGGCCATCGGCAGCCTGTTGCTGCCCGCCATGGCGCGCAGCGGTTACGACAAGGGCTTTTCCTGCGCCCTGGTCGGCAGCGCCGGCGCCACGTCCACCATCATCCCGCCCAGCATCGTGCTGATCGTCTACGGCACCATCACCGACACCTCGGTGGGCAAGCTGTTCGTGGCGGGCATCATCCCGGGCATCCTGCTGGGCCTGTCGCTGATTGGCGTGGCCATCTGGCAGTCGCGCAAGCACAACTGGGCCGGCGGCCAGCCCTTCTCGTGGGGCGAACTGCGCGCCGCCGCCATCGACGCCCTGCCCGCCCTGATGGTGCCCGTGCTGATCATCGGCGGCATCCGATTCGGCGTCTTCACGGCCACCGAAGCCGCCTCCAGCGCCATCGTCTACGCGTTGCTGATCGGCTTTTTCTGGTACCGCACGCTAAGCGTGAAGTCGCTGTGGAGCAACCTCAAGTCCACCGGCGAAAGCAGCGCGTCCATCCTGCTGCTTATCGGCGCGTCCGGTCTGTTCGCCTGGGTGCTGGTGGCCGAACAGGTGCCGCAGGCGCTGTCCACCCTGCTGGTGGAGTGGACCGACAGCAAGACGGCCGTGCTGCTGGTGCTGACGGTGGTGTTGCTGCTGCTGGGCACATTCATGGAGGCGATCCCGGTCATCATCATCGTGGCCCCCGTCGTCATGCCCGTGCTGGCGCACTACAACATCGATCCGGTGCACTTCGGCATCCTGCTGTCCATCAACATGGCCATCGGCGCCAACACGCCGCCCGTGGGGGTCGACCTGATGGCCGCCTGCAAGATCGGCGGCATCAACATGATGCAGACGCTGCGCCCGCTGTCGTGGATGATGTTGGCGATGACCGCGGTCATGCTGCTGCTGACCTTTGTTCCCGAACTGGTGCTGTTCCTGCCGAGGCACGTGCAATGACCCATTCCGCCTATCACCGCCGCCCCGCCGCCCTGCGCCGCAGCTGGATGTTCGTGCCCGGCCTGGACGCGGCCGCCCAGGCCGCGGGCCTGGCCAGCGGCGCCGACGCCCTGGTCGCCGACCTGGAAGAATTCACCGCGCCGGCCGAGCGCCCGGCGGCGCGTCCGCGCATTGCCGCGCTGTTCGCCGACTGCCGCGCCCGGGGCGTGGTGGCCGCCGTGCGCATCAACAAGCTGGAAGACGACGGCCTGGCCGACCTGCGCGGCGTGATGCCCGGCGCACCGGACGCGGTGTTCCTGCCGCATGCCGAAAGTGCCGCGCAGATCATTGCGCTGGACGAAGCCATCACCGCGCTGGAAGCCACGCTGGGCCTGCCGCCGGGCAGCACCGAAATCGTGCCCACGCTGGAGTCGGCGCTGGGACTGGTGCGCGCCCATGACATCCTGACCGCCAGCCCGCGCGTGTCCGCCTGCCTGCTGGCGGCCGAGGACCTGACCGCCAGCCTGGGCGCGGAGCGCGGCAAGGACGGCATCGAACTGCACGCCGTGCGCGCCCGCTTCCTGGTGGACTGCACGGCCGCCGGCTGCCTCCCGATCGACTGCCCGTTCAACTACCGCGACCTGCCCGCGCTGGAGACCGACCTGCGCTGGGCGCGCCGCCTGGGCCTGAAATCGAAATGCGCGACGGTGGCCGAACAGGTCCCGCTGATCCATGCGGTCTTCACGCCCAATACCGCCGACGTTGCCGCGGCCCGCGACTGCGTGACCCGCTTCGAGGCCCAGCGGGCCGGCCGCCACGACGCCGAGCGTATTGATTCCCCGACTTACAACACCGCGCGCCGCCTGCTGGCGCGCCATGACCAATTCGAACGATGGGCCGCCGAGCGCCAGGCGCAGGCCGTCCCGCAACAAGGAGACTCCGCATGACGTCAGCCGCATTACCCGAACGCAATGGCGGTCAGATCTTGATGCAGCAATTGCGCATCCACGGCGCGCGCCGCGTCTTCATGATTCCCGGCGAAAGCTATCTGCCCTGCATCGATGCGCTGAACGAGCACACCGATGCCATCGAGCCCATTGTCTGCCGCCAGGAAAGCGGCGCGGCCTATATGGCCGAAGCCTACGGCAAGCTGACCGGCGAGCCCGGCATCTGCTTCGTGACCCGCGGTCCGGGCGCCACCAACGCCAGCATTGGCGTGCACACCGCCTACCAGGACTCCACGCCGATGATCCTGTTCGTCGGCCAGGTCGGCAACGACTTCATGGAGCGCGAAGCCTTCCAGGAAATCGACTACCGACGCATGTTCGGCCAGATGGCCAAGTGGGTCGCGCAGATCGACCGCACCGACCGCATCCCCGAGTACATTTCCCGCGCGTTCGCCGTCGCCACCAGCGGCCGTCCCGGCCCGGTCGTGCTGGCCCTGCCCGAAGACACGTTGTGGGGCACCGCCCACGTGGCCGACCTGCCGCGCTATCCGCGCGTGCACAGCCACCCCGGCGCCGCCGACCTGGCGCGCATGACGCAACTGCTGGATGCGGCCGAACGCCCCTTCCTGCTGCTGGGCGGCAACGGCTGGCACCAGACCGCCATTGACCAGATCGCCGGCTTCGCCGAACGCTTCGAACTGCCGGTGGGCACGGCGTGGCGTCGCCTGGAGTGCTTCGACCAGCGCCATCCCAACGCCGCCGGACACGTCGGCTGGGCCATGACGCCCGCGCTGCGCCAACGGCTGCGCGACGCCGACCTGGTGCTGGCCGTGGGCACGCGACTGGGCGAGGCCACCACCGAAGGCTATACCGTCATTGAAAGCCCGCTGCCGCGCCAGCAGCTGATCCACGTCTACCCCGACGCCGCCGAACTGGGCCGCGTGTTCTCGCCCACGCAAGCCATCGTGGCCGACGTGGCCAGCTTTGCCGCCAGCGTGGCCACGCTGGCCCCGGGCCACGCCACGCCGCGCGGCGACGCCGTGCGCGCCGCGCATCAGGAACTGGTGGACAGCCTGGCGCCGCTGCCCTCGCCCGGCCCCATGAGCCTGGACGCGGCCGCCGCCTATGTCGACGCGCACGTGCCGCCCGATGCCTGCATCACCGTGGGCGCGGGCAACTATGCGCTGTACCCGCATCGCTACCGCCGCTACACCGGCCCCGGCACCAGCCTGACCCCGACGGTCGGCTCGATGGGCTACGGCCTGCCCGCCGCCATTTCGGCCAAGCTGGAAGACCGCCAGCGCACCGTCGTCTGCTACGCGGGCGACGGCTGCTTCCAGATGAACATGCAGGAACTGGGCGTGGCGCTGCAGTACAAGCTGGGCGTGGTGGTGCTGGTGTTCAACAACGGCATCTGGGGCACCATCCGCGCGCACCAGGAACGCGAATTCCCGGCGCGCACGATCGCCCTGGGCTTCCAGAACCCCGACTTCACGCAGATCATCCGGGGCTACGGCGGCTATGGCGAAGCCGTCGAGCGGACCGCGGAATTCGGCCCAGCCTTCGAGCGCGCGCTGGCCTTTGCCCAGGAACACAGCATGCCCGCGCTGCTTGAAATCCGCTACGACGCCGACGGGATCGCACCGGGCGAAACGCTCATGGGCATCCGCGAAGCCGCCCAGGCGCGCATCGCGCGGGCCGGGCATTGATACGGGAACATACACAGGAACATGACACAGGAACAATGACGATGACCACGATATCAATCAACGGGCAGCGGCTGTGGCAGTCGCTGATGGACCTGGCCAAAATCGGCGCCACGCCCAAGGGCGGCAACTGCCGGCTGGCGCTGACGGCCCTGGACGGCCAGGGACGCGACCTGGTCACCGGGTGGATGCGCGACGCGGGCATGACGCTGCGCGTGGACCAGGTGGGCAATATCTTCGCGCGCCGCGCCGGCCGCGACAACGGCCTGCCGCCCGTCATGACCGGCAGCCACATCGACACCCAGCCCACCGGCGGCAGGTTCGACGGCTGCTACGGCGTGCTGGCCGGGCTGGAAGTCATGCGGACCCTGAACGACCATGGCGTCGTTACCGAGGCGCCGCTGGAAGTGGCCATCTGGACCAATGAGGAAGGCTCGCGCTTCCTGCCCGTGATGATGGGTTCCGGCGTATTCGCGGGAAAATTCCCGTTGGAAACCGCGCTGAACGCCCGCGACCATGACGGCAAGTCGGTGGCCGACGAGCTGGCCGCCATCGGCTACGCCGGCCCGGATCCGGTCGGCGGCCGACCGGTGGGCGCCTACTTCGAGGCACATATCGAACAAGGCCCGATCCTGGAGCACGAAGACAAGGTGGTCGGCGTGGTGACGGGCTCGCTGGGGGTGCGCTGGTACGACGTCGTCGTGACTGGCATGGAAATGCACGCGGGCCCGACGCCCATGCCGATCCGCCGTGACGCGCTATACGCCGCCACGTTCTTGCTGCAATCGGTCATCGGCATCGCCAACGACAACCAGCCCCATGGCCGTGGCACCGTCGGCGAGATCCACGCGCACCCCGGTTCGCGTAACGTCATCCCCGGCCAGGTGCGCTTCACGGTTGACCTTCGCCATGAAGACGAAGCCACGCTGACGCAGATGGATGCCCGCTGGCTGGCGGCCTGCACGGACGTGGCCGAACGCCACGGCGTGACGGTGGACGTCAAGCAAGTGCAGTACTTCCCACCCACGCCGTTCGACCCGGACCTGATCGGCAAAGTGCGCGACGGCGCCGTCCGCCGTGGCGTGGCCGCCATGGACATCGTGACGGGCGCGGGCCATGACGCGGTCTACATGGCCAGCGTCACGCCCACCGCCATGATCTTCGTGCCCTGCAAGGACGGCGTGAGCCACAACGAAATCGAAGACGCCAAGCCCTCGGACCTGGAAGCCGGCTGCAACGTGCTGCTGGACGCCATGGTCGCGCGCGCCAACCCCACGGGAGCCCCCGCATGAGCCACCACGATTCCACCACCTGGCATGCCCGCGCCGAAGCCCTGCGCTTCAATGGCCAGGCCTACATCGACGGCGCCTATTGCGACGCCGCCGATGGCGCGACGTTCACCGCGTCCAGCCCCATTGACGGCCGCAAACTGACCGATGTGGCCGCCTGCGGCCAGGCCGACGTCGACCGCGCCGTGCAGGCCGCGCGCCGCGCCTTCGACGCCGGCGTCTGGAGCGCGCTTGCGCCGCGTCAGCGCAAGGAACGCCTGCTGCGCCTGGCCGCCCTGATCAACCAGCACACCGAAGAACTGGCGCTGCTGGAAACGCTGGACATGGGCAAGCCCATCCGCGACGCGCTGGCATTCGACGTGCCCGAGACGGCGCGCTGCTACGCCTGGTACGCCGAAGCCATCGACAAGATCTACGACGAGATCGCGCCGACCGGCCCCGATGCCCTGGCCACCATCACGCGCGAACCGCTGGGCGTGGTGGCCGCCGTGGTGCCGTGGAACTACCCGCTGATGATGGCCGCCTGGAAGGTCGCGCCCGCGCTCGCCGCCGGCAACAGCGTCATCCTGAAGCCGGCCGAACAGGCCTCGCTGTCGTCCATCCGGCTGGCGGCGCTGGCCGAGGAAGCCGGCATTCCCGCTGGCGTCTTCAGCGTCGTGCCCGGATTGGGCGCGGTGGCCGGCCAGGCGCTGGGCCTGCACCCGGACGTGGACTGCGTGGCGTTCACCGGATCCACCGCCACCGGCAAGCGGTTCATGACGTACTCCGGCGAATCGAACCTGAAGCGCGTGTGGCTGGAATGCGGCGGCAAGTCGCCCCACATCGTGTTCGACGACTGCCCCGACCTGGACCGCGCCGCGCAGGCCGCGGCCCTGGCCATCTTCTCGAACCAGGGCGAGGTCTGCATCGCGGGCTCGCGCCTGTATGTGCAGGACGGCATCTACGACGCGTTCATGGACAAGGTGGCCGCCTACGCCGCCAGCCTGCAGCCCGGCGATCCGCTGGACCCCGCCACCGCCATGGGCGCGATGGTGGACGAACGCCAGATGCAAGGCGTGCTGGCCCGCATTGCAGCCGGCCAGGCCGATGGCGCCAGCCTGCGCATGGGCGGCAAGCAGGCTCGCACCGCGACGGGCGGCTACTACATCGAACCCACCATCTTCGATTGCGCCAATCAGGACTCCGCGCTGGTCCGCGAAGAGATCTTCGGGCCGGTGCTGGCGGCCCAGCGCTTCGCTACCGAAGACGACGCCGTCCGCCTGGCCAACGATTCGGTCTATGGACTGGGCGCCGGCCTGTGGACGTCGAACCTGTCGCGCGCGCACCGGCTGTCGCGCCGCCTGCGCGCCGGCCTCGTCTGGGTCAACTGCTACGCCGACGGCGACATCACGGTGCCTTTCGGCGGCGTCAAGCAGTCAGGCTTCGGCCGCGACAAATCCCTGCATGCCCTGGACAAGTATTCAGACCTGAAGACCACCTGGATCAGCCTGACGGTCTAAGGCTGCCCCGCCCCGGCAGGCGGACGAGACTCGCCCGGGCCGAATGCGCCCGGCCGGTCGCGCCATGCCGTTTCGCGCTATCTGCTTGGCCGCCCGGGGCATTGAACCCGCCTGCCCCTTGTGCCACCTTGGACGGCATCGGGGCAGGTTGAGGAGCCCGCCCCGATGCGGGCCGGCGCCAGCGCGCTCCCGCCATGAAAAACATGACAGGAGACAACCATGCGCAATCCCCCCGCCCTTGCCTTTGCCCGGCGCCGCCGGCTAGCCGCCGCGTTGGCGCTGGCAATGGCTGCCCCGCTGTGGGCCACCGGTGCCGCGGCACTGGCGCAGGACGCCCCGTATCCCGCCAAACCGGTCACCATCCTGGTCGGTTTCCCGCCCGGCACCGCGACCGACACCGTTGCCAGGATGCTGAGCGAGCGGCTGGCCCAGCGCATGGGTCAGCAGTTCATCGTGGAAAACAAGCCGGGCGCGGGTGGCTCGATCGCCGCGGGCCTGGGCGCCCGCGCCAAGCCCGACGGATACACCCTGATGATCGGCGCCTCGGCGCCCCAGGCCATCAACCCGCACGTCTATCCCAACCTGAACTACGACGCCCGCAAGGACTTCGCGCCTATCGGCCTGATCACCTGGCTGCCGTACCTGTTCGTCGTCAGCCCCGACAACCCCGCCCGAGACTTGAAGGGCTTCCTGGCGGCGGCGAAGGCCAAGCCCGGTCAGCTGACCTACGCCACCACCGGCATGGGCACGACCAGCCATCTGGTCACGGCCGTGCTGTTGTCCAAGGCCGGCGCAACCATGGTCCACGTGCCGTACAAGGGCAGCAGCCAGGGCCAGACCGACATCGTCGGCGGCCGCACCACCGCAACCTTCGACACGATGGTGTCCTCGCTGGCCATGGTCAAGTCGGGACGGCTGAAAGCGCTGGCGGTCAGCACGCCGGAACGCGTGGCCATGCTGCCGGACGTGCCGACCGTGGCCGAACAAGGCTTCCCGGGATTCGACATGGGTGCCTGGCTGGGCCTGATCGCACCCGCCGGCATCCCGCCCGCCATCCAGGAACGGCTGGCCCGCGAGATGAACGCCGTGCTGGCCGACACCGCGGTGCGCGACAAGCTGGGTGAGCTGGGCGCCCAGGTGCGCACCACGCCCACGCCCGCCGCCTTCGGCGCCATGATGAAGTCCGAATACGACGCCTGGGGCGCCATCGTCAGCGAATTCAAGGTCAAAGCCAATGACTGAACAGGACACCACCATGCAAGCCCGCCCCGACATGAGCCCGCAGGAACGCGACACCCGCGTCCAATTGGCCGCCTGCTACCGATTGGTGTCGCATTTCGGCATGAGCGACCTGATCTATAACCACATCACCGCGCGCATTCCCGGCACGGACGATCACCTGCTGATCAACCCGTACGGCATGATGTATGACGAAATCACCGCGTCCAGCCTGGTGAAGATCGATCTGGCCGGCAATATCCTGGCGCCGTCGTCCACCGGCTACGGCATCAACGCCGCGGGCTATGTCATCCACAGCGCGGTGCATGGCGCCCGGCCGGACGTGGGATGCGTGATCCACACGCACACCCGCGCCGGCATGGCGGTATCGGCCCTGAAATGCGGCCTGCTGCCGCTGACCCAGACCGCCATGCGCTTCGCCAAGATTCCGTATCACGACTACGAAAGCGTGGCCATCGACCTCAGCGAACGCGAGCGGCTGGTGGCGGACCTGGGCGCGTCCGAGGCGATGATCCTGCGAAACCATGGCCTGCTGGCCGCGGGGCCCACCATCGCCCAGGCGTTCAATACCCTGTACTGGCTGGAGATGGCCTGCAAGGCGCAGGTGGACGCCCTGAGCGCCAACCGCGAGCTTTGCCTGCCTGCGCCCGACGTCATCGAGAAAACCTGGCACCTGTACCAGCCGACCACGCGCCGTCCCTTCGGCGAACTGGAATGGCCCGCCATGCTTCGCCTGATGGACCGCAAGGACCCCGGCTACCGGGAGTGACCGGGGCCGCCGCCCGCCCCTGTTCGCCGCGACGCGGCAGGCCCGCGCCTACTCGTCTCGCGGCAGCAGGTCCGCCCCCGCGCCATGGCCAACGCCGGCGGGCAAGATCGCCGCCAGGCTGGTCCGCACTTCCAGAAAGTATGGGCGGTCGGATGCCAGGCCCCGGGCGATGGCCGCGTCCAGTTGATCCTCGCGCGTCAGATACTCGGCCTGCATGCCGAAGGCGCGCGCCATCATCGCGAAGTCCGGGCTGGACAGGTCCGTGCCCACATAGCGGCCCGGATACGCGCGCGCCTGATGCAGCCGGATCGACCCGTAGCAATTGTTGTTCGACACGATGAACAGAATCGGCAGGCCCCGCTCGGCCGCCGCCGCCATCTCGTTGCCCGTCATCATGAAACCGCCATCGCCCACCATGCACACCACCTTGCGGTCGGGGTGACGCAGTTGCGTCGCCACCGCGGCCGGCGTGCCATAGCCCATGGCGCCGGATTGCGACGCCATCAACCGCTGCGGATACACAAAAGGAAAGTGCCGATACACGGGCGCGGCGAAGGTGCCGGCGTCCAGGCAGATCGCCACGTCGTTGGGCGCCTGTCGCGTCAGCGCCCGCACCACCGACACGAAGGGCACGCCGTCTTCCGCGTGGGGTTCCGGCCACGCGGCGGTGCGCTGCTGGATGGCCCGCAACGACGCCGCCCAGTCGTCCCGCGCGAGGCCCCGGCCGGTCGCCGGCAGGTTCGCCAGCGCGTGGGCGGTGGCCGCCGGGTCCGCCACCAGGCCGACATCCGCGGCGAAATGCTGGTTCACGATGTGGGGGTCGGGATAGCAATGGACCAGCGCCTGCGACGGTTTAGGATGTGCCGGGAAGGCGTAGCCCTGGGTCGTGATGTCGCCCAGCCGCGTGCCCAGCGCCAGGATCAAATCGCTGGAATCAAATGCCGCCACCTGCGCCGCGGGCGTCGCCAAATCCAGGTCGCCGGCGTACAGGGCATGCGTGTTGGGAAAAATATCGTGTTGCCGGAACGACACCGCCACGGGAACCGTGTGCCGCTCGGCCAGCCGCCGCAGCGCCTCGCGCCCGTCGGGCCGATTGAATGCGCCACCTGCAATGATCAGGGGCCGGCGCGCTTGCGCCAACAACCCATGGATGCGTTCCAACGTGCCGGGAGCCGGCTGCGCTGGGCTGTCCGGCGTCGCGACCCAAGCGGGCTGCGGCACGGCGGCCTGCTGCACGTCTTCGGGCACCACCATCACCACCGGCCCCGGCGTGCCCGACACCGCCACGCGGATCGCCTTGAAGGCCGCCGCCGCCAGTTCTTCCGGCGTGGACACTTCGACCACCCATTTGGCCATCGACCCGAACATCTTCTGGTAATCGATCTCCTGGAACGCTTCCTTGCGCACGTCCTTCTTCGGCACCTGGCCGATCAGCAGGATCATCGGCACGCCATCCTGCTGCGCGGCGTGCACGCCGATGGAGGCGTTGGTCGCGCCCGGTCCGCGCGACACCATCGCCACGCCCGGCCGCCCGGCCAGCCGCGCATCCGCGCCCGCCATGAACGCGGCGCCGCTCTCGTGGCGGCACGTCACCACGTCGATCCGCGGAAAGTCATACAGGGCGTCCAGCACCCCCAGATAGCTTTCGCCCGGCACCACGAAAACGCGGTCGATGCCATTGGCGGCAAAGACCTTCAGCAACGCGTGGGAGGACGTGTTCGAGTCGGCGGATACGGTCATGGGCGGCGTCTGGAGTCAGGATTGGAAGTCTGGATCGAGTGCAGGAAATTCTAGATTGGCAAGGCGGGGCCGACTAGGCATACTCTGGCAATCAGATATACAAGAAACGCACACTAGAGACAGCGGCGCGCCCCCGCCCGCGGACCCGGGATGGACCTACGCAAGATCGAAAACCTGATCCACGTCGCCGATCAGGGCAGCTTCTCGAAAGCGGCCTCCGTGCTGGGCATCGCCCAGTCGGCGCTGGGCCGGCAAGTCAGGAAGCTCGAGGACGAATGCGGCTGCGCGCTGCTGTACCGCAATGGTCGCGGCGTATCGCTGACGCCGGATGGCGAAAAGTTGCTGGAGCGGCTGCGGCCGCTGTTGCGGCAAATGGACCACGTGGTCACCGAATTCCACAACGACCAGAAGTCGCCGTCGGGCCAGGTCACGCTGGGCCTGACGCCAACGCTGAGCCATATGGTCGGCACGCGACTGGTGGCCGAGGTCTGGAAGCGGCACCCGCGCATCCAGCTCAACATCATCACCGGATATAGCGGCTATGTACACGAATGGCTGACCAATGCCCGCGTGGACATCGCCGTGCTGCACGACGCGCGCCGCTCGCAGCACATCGCGGTGGACCCGCTGGCCGAATTGGATCTGGCGCTGGTGTCGCCGCCGCAGAACCTGGCGCCCGCCGCGCGCGCCATGACGTCGATCGACTTCGATCAGTTGCGCGACCTGCCGCTGGTGCTGCCCACGCGCAACCACGGCCTGCGCCGCACGCTGGAGCATGCCGCCACGCAGGCGGACATGCCACTGACCGTGGCGTTTGAAATCGACGCGCTGGAACTGATGAAAGAGATCGTGGCGGAAGGCCTGGCCCATACCGTGCTGGGCCTGCCCGCCGTCATCAAGGAGGTCGCCGCAGGCCAGCTGATCGCCCGGCGCATCACGCATCCGGGCCTGTCCACCCGCCTGATGCTCGCCACCGCCGCCAGCCGCCCCATGACGCAGGCGGTGAAGATCGTGCAGGGAATGCTACGAGAGGCGCTGGCGCAGATGACGGCGGCGGAGCCTTATCGGGACGGGATGAGGATGGTGCCTGGCTAAGATGACGCCGTCCTGGCTATATCCACGCGCTCCCGGAATCCAGGTGTTGCTCCAATTCCATCGCATCATGCAGCACTCGCCCAACGACAAGCAGGCGCGTCTCCATCCGATAGATCAGAAAATGCCGGGGACGTTGGACAGCCGATAGCCCATCGTCACTTCGCGGTCTTTGCCCGGCTGGCGGCTTCCGCTCCAAGCTTCCCGATGAAGTCTTCAAGTTGATCGTCGGCAACATCCGTAAAGCGACCTGCGGCGATGTCCGCCCATCCCTTGCCTGATGCGTCGCGAAGCGCGTCGAGTTTGGCCGTTTCCAGGCGTTCGCGTTGCTCAATCAGACGCAGCCCTTCGCGCAGTACTTCACTGGCATTCTGGTAACGCCCTGATTGCACCAGGGTTTCCACGAAATCGTGCTGATGCTCACTGAGGACGACATTGCGTGTCGGCATGATGATCCGTCCCTACGGTTAGAACCCCGCCAGTATAGATGCCCATTGGCATATTATGCCAATGGGCCAGGGCGGCGTTCGCCCCCCTTCACCACCTGATGCACGAACTGCAGCTTGCCAACCACCTCGGTCGGCAGCACGAAGGGATAGAAATCCCGTTGCCCCATGCTGCGCGACAGCTCGTTCAACACCCCGGTCAGCGCCACCCAGGCGTTGAGCAGATCCAGGAAGGCCTGTCCGTCGGGATCTTGCGGATCGTAGAGCGATGCACTGGTGAACGGCTCGTAGGACTGCTCGACCGCCATCCGGGTAACGCCAAAGCTGATGGCCGTGTCCAGCGTATCCATCATGTGCAAGTAGTGCGCCCAGGTTTCGGCCCAGTCTTCCCACGGATGGCAGGACGCATACGTGCTGATGAAATGCAGGTCCCAGTCCGCAGGCGGGCCCTGTTCGTAGTTGCGTTGCAAGGCTTGCGCGTAATCGGCCCGTTCGTCGCCGAACACCTGGCGGAACGGTTCCAGCCACGAACTGCCCGCAATCAGCTGGTCCCAGTAGTAGTGGCCGATCTCGTGGCGAAAGTGGCCCAGCAAGGTCCGGTAGGGTTCGCGCATGTCTTCGCGCACCTTCACGCGGTAGGCGTCGTCGGCCTCCAGCACGTTGATGGTGATCAGGCCCTGCGCATGCCCCGTCAACAGCGGCGCGCCATCGGCGCCGGGCGCCAGCAAATCAAAAGCCAGGCCGCCGTCATCGGGTTCCACCGAACGGCGGATCGGCAGGCCCAGCGTCATCAGTTGGGCGATCATCTGGCGCTTGGCGGCTTCGACCTTGCACCACAGGGGGCCGTTGTCCGGTATGGACAGGTCGGGAATCGTGCGGTTCAAGCTGCAGGCGGTGCACAGCGTGTCGGCGGATTGCGCCGGCAACAGCCAATTGCACAAGGCCGGCAGCGTGAAATTGGCGCAACGCTTGTAGGTTTTGCCGCGCACCCTGCCCGCTTCCCGCAGGGTGCTGGACGAAACGCCTTCGTCCAGCGCCAGCACGTGGCCGCGCTTGGGGTCGAAGCCCAATTGCCGATGGCAGTTCAGGCATTCGGTGTTGGAAAAGAATATCGGCTGGCCGCACACGCATTGGAATGCCTTCGCGCGGGCATGCCGCACGCGCTGGCGTTTCGGGGCGCGCAGCTGGCGGTTGATCGCGTCGAAGAAATAGCTCATGCATCCGTCCCGGTGGGAAATTCGTCGATAGGCGCAACCGTCACGCGCACGTTCAGTTCGTGGCCGCCGCCCCGGATCACGCCGCGCAGGGGCGTGACGTCGCCGTAGTCCCGCCCATAGGCCAGGATGACGTGCGCCGTGCCCGGCACCACGTCATTGGTGGGGTCCAGATCCACCCAGCCCGCATTGGCCGGCACCCCGGCGCAGTGCACCGAGACCCAGGCGTGGGAGGCGTCCGCTCCGATCAGCCGGGACTGGCCGGCTGGCGGCTGCGACATCAGGTAGCCGCTGACGTAGCGGGCCGGCAGGCCGATCGCGCGCAGACAGCCGATCATGACATGCGCGAAGTCCTGGCACACGCCCACCCTTTCCTGAAACGCCTGCAGTACGGGCGTGGACACCTGCGTATGCGCCGGCCGGTAGCAGAAATCAGCGTGGATGCGGTGCATCAGGTCGATCGCCGCCTCGGCCACGGGCCGCCCGGCGGTGAACGACAGCAAGGCGTATTCCCGGAGTTCCACGTGCAGCGGCACATAGGTCGACGGGAACGTGAACTCGACCTCGGGCGCGAACGGCACGGCGGGGTCGTAGCGCAGGCGCTGCGCCGCGGCTTCCCAGGGCAGCCCTGCGCCCGGATCAAGGCCGTCGAACCGGGGGGTGACCGTGACACGGCTGGTCGCCCGCACCGTCAACGCTTCGTGCGGCGCGACCAACGCGAAGGTGCAGCGCGTATTGCCGAACCCGTCGACGGTTTCACTGAAATCGGACGGCGCGGGCGTGACGGTCAGCCCGTAGTCTTCCACCACCTGGCACGCATCGCTCAACGGCCGCAAATACCCCAGGTGGTGCGCCAATTCCACCGGCGAGTCATAGCGGTAGGCGGTTTCATGATCCACCCCCAGCGTCACGCCCGCAGCGCCAGCAAGGGGGTCGGGGGGCACGGATGTCGGAAAAGTCATGGCGGTGGCAGGCGGGGG
>NZ_PCOQ01000034.1 GCF_002975275.1 Achromobacter sp. MYb9
CCCCCATATCCGTCCCCCATTTGACCCAAATCAACCCCCTATATAACCAGAAGTGATAAGTTAATAACAACAAAAAGTAACCGTCCCGGAGCCCTCCGCAATGCCCCCTTCACCCGCCTCTCCAGAACCCCCTCTACCCAGTAAACGTGGCTTCCTGAAAGGACTCCTTGGCCTGAGCGCCGCCGCCACCATCATCCCGATCCACGCCGAAGCCACCGGCCTGAACGGCCAACCCCCGCGCCGCCCCGGCATCCCCGGCAAGCGCTACGGCATGGTCGTCGACATGCGCAAATGCATCGGCTGCCAATCCTGTACGGTCAGCTGTTCCATGGAAAACCTGCCCCCCATCGGGCAATTCCGCACCACCGTCCTGCAATACGAAGTCACCCCCGACGATGGCAGCGCCGCCGCCATGGTCATGCTGCCGCGCCTGTGCAACCACTGCGACAACCCCCCCTGCGTCCCCGTCTGTCCCGTGCAAGCCACCTTCCAGCGTGAAGACGGCATCGTGCTGGTCGACAACGAACGCTGCGTCGGCTGCGCCTACTGCGTGCAAGCCTGCCCCTATGACGCCCGCTTCATCAACCACGACACGCAAACGGCCGACAAGTGCACGTTCTGCGAACACCGCCTGGAAGCCGGCCTGCTGCCCGCCTGCGTGGAAAGCTGCGTCGGCGGCGCGCGCGTCATCGGCGACATGAACGACCCCGACAGCGCCATTTCCCGCCTGCTGGTCGAACACAAAGCCGACATCAAAGTCCTGAAGCCAGAAATGAAGGCCGACCCCCACGTCTATTACATCGGCCTGCCCGACGCGTTCGTGCACCAGGTAGACGGCCAGGCCGGCGTACGCCTGGCTGGCGGACATTGAGCCAACACAGGGGACTTTCATGCAGATCTCGGAATTGCTCACACCGGTCTATGACGCCGCCTGGCTGCCTTGGGCCGTGCAGTACT
This sequence comes from Achromobacter sp. MYb9, assembly GCF_002975275.1. GTDB lineage: Bacteria > Pseudomonadota > Gammaproteobacteria > Burkholderiales > Burkholderiaceae_B > Achromobacter. Next base: position 958 of record NZ_PCOQ01000034.1, read on the forward strand.
TCTTCCTTATCGGCATCAGCGCCACCACCGCGCTGACCGCCGCCTTTGCCGCCTTCGGCTCCCAAGGCTCGCCGGCGCGCCGATTACTGCCTGCGGCAGCGACGGTGCTGCTGGTCACCGCCATCGCCGCGCCCGTGTCGCTGCTGGCCGACCTGCACCAGCCCGGCAGGTTCTGGCACTTCTACACGCAAGCCACGCCGTGGTCATGGATGTGGCTGGGCGCCTTGCTGCTGCCCGTGTTCGTGGGGCTGGCCGTACTGTTCTGCGCCGCCTGGTGGTGGGGCCGCATCGGCTGGGCTCGCCTGGTGGGCGTGGCCCTGGCGTTGTCCGCCATCTCGATCCTGGTCTATACCGGCGCCGAAGTCATGGTGCTGCGTTCGCGGCCCCTGTGGCACACGGTGTTTTTACCCGTGAACTTCGCGTTGACCGCCTGGTTGGGCGCGCTGGGCGCCATGTTCCTGGTGGGCCGGTGGCTGCCCGGCGGCATGAAGGCCTTGCCGGTGGGCATGCTGCGCCAACTGAGTCTTGCCGCGGTCGTGCTGATGGCGCTGGGTGCCGGCGCATGGGGCCTGCTGGGCACCCTGGGCATTGACCCGTCGTTCGACGCCGCCTTGCGGCTATTCGCCGACTTCCCCATCTGGCGCATCAGCCTGGCGGGCGCGGTCATCACGGCCTTCTGCATGATCGCGCTGCTGCAGCGTCCGGCACGCGCGCTGGCCGCGCCGCTGCCGTCCGCCGCGCTGGCGCTGACCATGCTGGCCGCCGCGTGGATCTTCCGCTGGGTCGTGTTCATGAGCGTGCAGGGCGTGCCCAAGTACGGCGCCGGCCTGTACCTGTACGACATGCCTTGGGGCAGCGATGGCCTGCTGGGCATGACCGGCGTACTGGGCCTGTGCGTGGCGCTGGTCACCGCCACGGCCTGGGCCCTGGAACGGTTCCCGGCGCGCGCGCGCGGCATGGCGGCCTGACCCGCCGCAAGACGAATGCACATGGAAGACAAAGCAATGGACAAGCAACACGAAGACGACAAGCCTGGCGCCGCCAGCATGCCTGATGCGCCTGATGCGGCCGGCACGCCCGGCGATGCCGTGGCCGACGCGGCACGGCGCAAGCTGATGGTGCGAGGCGGCCTGGTCGCCGGCGGCATGGCGGCCTTCGCGGCCGGCTACGGCGAGACCGTCACCCGCGCCGTGAAAGGCCTGACGCACGGCACCGCCGGCGTCGCCACCGCGCATGCCGTGCGCGGCAATTCGCTGACTGCGGAATTCCGCATCGACCCGTTGACTGGCGCGTTGGCCGCCCAGCCGGGCCAGACGGTCAGCCCATCCAGCTGCCTGGGCTGCTGGACCCAATGCGGCGTGCGCCTGCGCGTGGATACCAAAGAGAACCGCATCCTGCGCGTGGCGGGCAACCCCTACCATCCGCTGGCAACCACGCGCCCCGCAGCGATGGAAACCCCGGTGCGCGAGGTCTATGCGCAGCTAGGGGGCGAAAACGGCCTGGAAGGCCGCGCCACGTCATGCGCGCGCGGCTCGGCCATGCTGGAACAGATGAACAGCCCGTTCCGCGTGCTGCAACCCATGAAACGGGTCGGTGGGCGGGGCGAGGGCAAGTGGCAAAGCATCTCGTTTGAACAGCTGGTGCAGGAAGTGTGCGAAGGCGGCGACCTGTTCGGCGAAGGCCACGTGGAAGGCTTGCGCGCCATCTTCGACCGCGACACGCTGCTGGACCCCGACAATCCCGAATACGGCGCCAAGGTCAACCAGTTCCTGTTCACCGATGCTTCCAACGAAGGCCGCACGCCGCTGATCCAGCGCTTTGCCGGGCAGTCGTTCGGCACGGTCAACTTCAGCAACCACGGTTCGTACTGCGGGCAGAGCTTCCGTGTGGGCGCGGGCGCCGCGTTGGGCGACTTGAAGAGCATGCCGCACGGCAAACCCGATTGGGATAATGCGCGCTTCGGCCTGTTCATCGGCGCGGCGCCGGCGCAAGCGGGCAACCCGTTCCAACGCCAGGCCCGGCAACTGGCCGAAGCGCGGGTGCGGCCGGAAGCAGACAGCTTCACGTACGTGGTGGTTTCGCCCGTGCTGCCCGCGTCCTCCAGCCTGTCGGCCGGTTCGGGCAACGAATGGGTGCCCGTGAATCCCGCCAGCGACCTGGCATTGGCGATGGGCCTGATCCGTTGGATCCTTGACAACGAGCGCTTCGACGCCCGCATGTTGGCGCAGCCCGGCCCCAACGCCATGAAGGCGGCAGGGGAAGCGGCCTGGACCAACGCCACGCATCTGGTGGTGGCGGAACCCGGCCACCCGCGCCTGGGCACGTTCGTGCGCGGCGCGGACCTGGGCTGGCCGCGGCCGGCCGACGCGGACGAAAAATGGGAAGACGTCTACGCGGTGCGCCTGGAAGACGGCACGCTGGCGCCGCATACGGCCGCGACGGCCGCCACGTTGTTCGTCGACGAGCGCATCGCCGTGCCCGGCATGGCAGGCGGCGCGGAAACCGTGCGCGTCTGCTCGTCCCTGGCCTTGCTGCGCGAAGAGTCGCACCGCAAGACGCTGGACGACTACGCCGGCCTGTGCGGCGTGCCGACCGACAAGATCGCATCGCTGGCCAAGCGCTTCACCAGCTACGGCAAGCGCGCCGTGGCCGACGCGCATGGCGGCACGATGAGCGGTGCGGGGTTCTACACGGCCTACGCCATCGCCATGCTGAACACGCTGGTGGGCAACCTGAACGTGGATGGCGGCCTGGTACTGGATGCCGGCCCGTTCCCGCCTTATGGCCCCGGCCCGCGCTACAACATCGCAGGGTTCGCCAACCGCGCCACGCCGAAGGGCGTCGCCTTGTCGCGCAACCGCTTTCCCTACGAGAAATCCAGCGAATTCAAGCGCAAGAAAGCGGCGGGCCAGCCGGCGTATCCGGCGTCCGCGCCGTGGTATCCGGCCACGGGCGGGCTCAGTTCCGAAATGCTGGCGTCCGCCCTGGCGGGTTACCCGTACCGCGCCAAGGTCTGGTTCAACCACATGAGCAACCCGATCTACGGCATCGCGGGCTTGAAGGGCGTGATCATCGACAAGATGAAAGACCCGCGCATCCTGCCGCTATCGGTGTCGATCAACGCCTTCATCAATGAAACCAATGCGCTGGCCGACTACATCGTGCCGGACACCGTTACCTACGAAAGCTGGGGCGTGTCCGCGCCCTGGGCCGACGTGGTGGCCAAGGCCTCCACCGTGCGTTGGCCCGCCGTGCAACCGCGCGTGGCGCGCACGGCCACCAACGAGCCGGTCTGCCTCGAGACGTTCCTGATCGCCTGCGCCAAGCGCCTGGGCATGCCGGGCTTTGGCGAAAACGCGATCTCGGACAAGGAGGGCGCCAAGTACGCCCTGGACACCCCCGAGGACTTCTTCTTGCGCGGCATGGCCAACATCGCGTTCGCGGCCGGCCGAGCGGTGCCCGAGGCCAGCGATGACGACATGGCGCTGACCGGCGTCGACCGCTACCGCAGCCTGCTTCAACAGAAGCTGAAACCGGGCGAATGGCGGCAGGTCGCCATGTTGATGAGCCGGGGCGGGCGCTTCGAAAAGATGGACGACGCCTGGGTGGACAAGGGGCCGAACCGGCACACGCGCCAGGCTTACGCCAAGCCCTTGCAGATATGGAGCGAGGAACTTGCGGGGTTCCGTCACGCCATGACGGGCGAACGCTACAGCGGCTGTCCCACCTGGTATCCGGCGCGTCTGGCCGACGGCCGCGACATGCGCGCCGAGTACCCGGCGCAGCAATGGCCCTTCCTGCTCAGCTCGTTCAAGTCGAACCTGATGAGCTCCATGTCCATCGGTGTGAACCGATTGCGTCAGGTGCATCCGCACAACCCGGTGTCGATCAACCGGCAGGATGGCGAACGCCTGGGGCTGCGCAACGGCGACCCCGTGCGCATCGTGACACCGGGCGGCGCCGTGACGGGGCTGGCGCTGTTGCGCGACGGCATCCAGCCGGGCGCGGTGGGCATCGAGCACGGCTACGGCCACACGGAGCTGGGCGCGCGCGCCCACGTGGTCGATGGCAAACCCATGCCGCACGATCCCGCGCTGGCGGCAGGCGTCAACCTGAACGACCTGGGTTTTGGCGACGCCACGCGGGGCGAGCACGCCAACGTCTGGATCGACTGGGTGTCTGGCGCCGCGGTGCGCCAGGGGCTGCCCGCGCGCATCGAGCGCGCGTAGGCGGACGCGGCGGCCGATGCCGGTGCGCATTAGCGCACGAGGGTGTCGGCCACCAGTTCCAGGCCGTCCGCGCCGACGGCCACATCGGGCAACACGCCGCTCAGGTCGCCAGCACGCGCGGCGGCCGTGCCAGACCGGCTGATGCGGATTTCCACGCGGACTTTGCTGGCCCGCGACAGGGTGGCGTCGGGCGACATGGCGCTGCTGTCATCCAGCACGAACGCTCGCGGCAGGTCCGACACCCGCCACTGCAAGATCGCCAGCGGCATGCGCGACCCCTCGACGGGACGCGCCAGGATGAACACGGTATCGCCGGGCTGGACCTGGCCCCGCAAGGCGTCGGCGATGCGGGCTTGCCCGCTGATGCGGGCGGCGGAGGCGGACGCGTCCCCGGCAGGCTTCGCTTCAGCTTTCGTCCCGGCCGACGCAGGCAATGCGCGATTCGATCCGGCCGTCGTGCCGGCTGCCATGGCGCGCGCCTGGGCGATGTTGGATTGGATCTGCCGCGCGGCTTCGGAATCCGGCGGCAGCAGGGCTTGCAAACGTTCCCAGTGGGCCAGCGCCTCGGCCGCATCGCCGCGCCGCAGGGCCATCATGCCCGCCAGCGCCAAGGCCTTGGGCTGGTCCGGCTGCGTGGCCAACGCCTGCGCCACTGCCTCGACGGCATTGGCGTCCGGCTCGCCGCGGTTGGCCGACAACAGCGCATCGGCCATGTCGGCCAGCACGGCGGGTTGGCCGGGGAACAGACGCAGCACCTGTTGATAGGCGGCCACGGCGTCGGCGTAACGGCCCAGCGTTTCATATGAGCGCGCCAGCGTGTACCAGCCGTCCGCGTCGTCGGGCGATTGGCGTAGCCGTTGGGCCAGCGCGTTGATGGCCACCGCCATGTCGTCGCCGGTCTCGGCCGCATGCGGCTCGGCGGCGCCCGCCATGACGGAAACATCGGCCGCCGCGCGGGGATTGCCCAGCTTGCCGTACAGCACCACGGCGGCAACGGGGATCAGCACGCTCAGCAGGCAAGCGGCCGCCACGCCCGCGCGCTGGCCGCGGACTGGCGCGGCCTGTTGCTGGCGCAATGCCAGGTCTTGCAGCAGGTCGCGCTGCAGCTCGTCTTCCGCTCGCGCCAGGCCATCGGCGCTCAGGCTGCCGTTCTGCCTGTCGCGCCGCAGCTGGTCGCGTTGGGCCAGGTAGAACGCGCGCACGCTGGCATCGGATGCCGGCCCTGCGGGCGGCGCGCGCCGCACCAGCGGCGGGATCAGGCACAGCAGCGTGGCCAGCAGCAGCAACAGGACGACAAGCCAGAGCGTGGTCATGAACCGGTATCCAGAAAGCGGGCGGCGCGGGCGCGTTCGTCGGCGGTCAGCGGAGGGCGTGCGCCCGAGCGGCGTTTCAGTGTGCGCAGCAGCACCCAGAACCCCAGCGCCAGCAGCGCGAACGGTCCCAGCCACAGCAGCCAGGTGGCCGGCTTGAATGGCGGATCGTAACGGACGAAATCCCCGTAGCGGTCTTCGAAGAAACGCATGATCTGGGCGTCGCTGCGGCCCTCGGCCAACTGGGCATGGATCAGGTTGCGCATATCGTGCGCCAATGGCGCATTGGAATCCGCCAGCGTCTGGTTCTGGCAGACCAGGCAGCGCAAACCGTGCGCCAGCTTGTCGGCGCGTTGCTGGTCGGCGGCCGACAGCGGGGGCAGGGCGGCCGGCGTTGGCGCGGCGGATGCCGGGGCCGCGGCCAGGATCGTCCCCACGCTGCACGCCAGCGCCAGCAGCCACGTGGCAAGAAGCCGGGCCGCGTTCATTGCAACGCCTCGATCACGGGTTGGATCCGGGTGCGCCAGATGTCCGGCGTGATCAGGCCCAGTTGCTTGTAGCGGATGCGCCCGGCGCCATCGATGACAAAGGTCTCGGGTACGCCGTAGACCCCGTATTCGATGCCGACCCGGCCGTCGGTGTCGCTGGCGGACGCGACGTAGGGATTGCCGTTGCGTGCCAGCCAGTCCCGCGCGTCTTCTGGCTTGTCCTTGTAGTTCAAGCCATACAGCGGAATGCCGTGGCGCTGGGCGACGTCGCGCAGCACCGGCAGTTCATCGCGGCAGGGGCCGCACCACGACGCCCATACGTTCAGCAGCCAGACCTGCCCCTGCAGCGATTGCAAGTCCAGCCGCTGGGCGGGCGCCTGCAGCAGCGGCAAGTCGATGGGCGGGGCGGGCTTGTCGATCATGGCCGACGGCACCGCGCGCGGGTCGCGCGACAGGCCCATGGCCAGGAACACGGCCATCGCCATGAAGGCGCCAAGCGGCAGCAGGTAGCGCAGCATCAGGCCCCCCCTCGCGCGGCATGCGCGGACGGGGCGGCGTCGGCCTTGGGCAGGCGGGCCGCGGCATCCTGCGCGCGTCGGTAGCGCTTGTCGCCTGCCGCCAGCAGGCCGCCCAGGGCCATCAGCAGGCAGCCGGTCCAGATCCAGGTCATGAAGGGTTTGACCTGGATGCGCACGGTCCACGCCGTGTCGCCCACGGGCTCGCCCAGCGCCACGAACAGGTCGCGGGTGAAGCCGCTGTCGATGTCGGCCTGGCTGAGCGCCATGTCCTGCACGGTGTACAGGCGTTTCTCGGGATACAGCGTCACCACGGGTTTGCCGTCGCGCGTGACAGGGAACACGGCGCGCTGCGCGGTGTAGTTCGGGCCCGCCGCGGGCGCCAGGCTGGCGAACGTGAACTGGTAGCCGCCGGCTTCCTGCGTGGCGCCCAGTTCCATCCGCAGTTCATGTTTGACCTCGTAGCCATTGGCCAGCGTGACGCCGGCGATGAATATGCCTATGCCGGCATGCGCCAGCAGCATGCCGTACCAGGCGCGCGGCTGGCGGCCCAGGCGGCGCAGCCATTGGCCGCCGCCGTCCGTCAGCCGCTGCGCGGCGTGCGCGGCGGTGCTTGCGACCGACCATGCCGCCAGCCACAGGCCCAGCACGATCATGGGCGAGCCCAGCCGCGGCGCGCCCGGCATGGCCAGCGGCAACAACACGGCCGTCGCCACGCTGACCGCGAACGCGACGCGCAGCCGCCGGCCCAGATCGGGCATGTCGGCCTGTTTCCAACGGGCCATGGGACCCACGCCCATCAGGAAGATGGCCGGCGTCATCAGCGGTACGAACACGGCTTCGAAGTAGGGTGGCCCGATGGATATCTTGCCCCAGTCCAGCACGTCCAGCACCACCGGATAGAGCGTGCCCAGCAGCACCGAGCCGGCGGCCACGGTCAAGACGACGTTGTTCGATAGCAGCAGGGATTCCCGCGACAACAGCGAAAATCCGCCGCCCAGGCCGACCGTCGGCGCGCGCCAGGCGTACAGGGCGAGGGATCCGCCGACGATCACGGTCATGAACGCCAGGATGTACAAGCCGCGGCCGGGGTCTACCGCAAAGGCGTGCACGGAGGTCAGCACGCCGGAGCGGACCAGGAACGTGCCCAGGATGCTGAGCGAAAACGTGCAAATCGCCAGCAGCACGGTCCAGCTGCGGAAAGCGCCGCGGCGCTCGGTCACGATCAGCGAATGGATCAGTGCCGTGCCCGCCAGCCACGGTATGAACGACGCGTTCTCCACCGGGTCCCAGAACCACCAGCCGCCCCAGCCCAGCACGTAGTAGGCCCAGGCGCTGCCCAGCAGAATGCCGACGGTCAGGAAGGTCCAGGCGGCCAGCGTCCAGGGCCGGACCCAGCGCGCCCACAGCGCATCCAGTTCGCCCGACAACAGGGCCGCGATCGCGAAGGCGAATGCCACGGAAAACCCGACATAGCCCATGTAGAGCATGGGGGGATGCACGATCATGCCGGGGTCTTGCAGCAACGGGTTCAGGTCGCGGCCGGCCATGGCGGGCGGCATCAGCCGTTCAAACGGATTGGACAGGAACAAGAGGAACAGCAGAAGGCCCACGCTGATCCCTCCCATCACCGCCAGCACGCGGCCAGCGAAGGCCAGGGGCAGGCGGCGGCTGAACACGGCCACGGCCAGGGTCCAGGCAGTCAGCAGCAGCAGCCACAACAGCAGCGACCCTTCGTGCCCGCCCCAGACCGCCGCGAAGCGATAGGCCGCGGGCAGGTCCGCGTGGGAGTTGCCGGCCACATACAGCACCGAGAAATCGTTGTGCACGAAGGACCACGCCAGACAGCCGAAGGCCAGCACGGTCAGGCAGAACTGGCCCACGGCGGCGGGCCGCGCCACGCGTAGCCCGGCCTGCCAGCCGGTGGCGGCGCCGACCAGCGGCAGGATGGTCTGCGCCAGCGCCGTCAGCAGCGCCAGGATCAGGCTGAACAGGCCGATCTCGGGAATCATCGCGTCTCCGCCTGCATCGTGTTGGCGGCCGTGGTCTTGCCGGCGCGTTTGAGCGCATCCGCGGCCTCCGGCGGCATGTAGTTCTCGTCATGCTTGGCTAGCACTTCGGTGGCGCGGAACACGCCGTTGGCGTCCAGCTTGCCCGCGACCACCACGCCCTTGCCTTCGCGGAACAGGTCCGGCAGCAGGCCTTGATAGGTCACCGGCACGGTGTGCGCGGTGTCGGTCACGATGAACCGCAGGGTCAGCCCGTCGGCTTCGCGGCGCACCGAGCCTTGTTCCACCAGCCCGCCCACGCGGAAGCTGCCGTTGCGAGGCGCTTCTTTCGCCACCACCTGTGTCGGGCTGAAGAAGAACACCAGGTTCGATTGCAGGGCGTTGAGCACCAGCGCGGTGGCCAGCGCCAGCAGGCCCAGTCCGCCCGCGATGGCGAACATGCGGCGCTTGCGCGGCGTCATTGGACGCCCTTGCCAGCGTGCCCGCGCGTGGTGGCGCGCCGGGCACGGGCACGCCGCCACAACACGAAGGCTTCCAGCCCCATCAACGCCAGCGTGACGCCGTAGGCGCCCAGGATGTAGGGGCCGTGGCCGTGCAGCGAGAACAGCGCGTCCCAGCTCATGGGGCCTCCGGGGTGGAGCGGCCGGCGCGCGCCGCGGCGGGCTCGCGTTCGGCGATAAGGCCGCGCACGCGCGCCAACGCCACCGCCGCGCTGTACAGCCAGAAGGCGGCCACCATCAGCAGCATGGCGGCGACCATGATGCGGGCCATGCTGGGCGCCGAGGTCAGGTTGATGGAGGCGCCCTGATGCAGCGTGCTCCACCATCGCACCGAGAAATAGATGATGGGCACGTTCACCACGCCGGCCAGCAGCAGGATGGCGCCGCCGCGATCGGCGCGGCGGACATCGTCGGTGGCGGCCTGCAAGGCCATGAAACCCAGATACAGGAAGAGCAGGATCAGTTCCGACGTCAGCCGCGCATCCCAGACCCACCACGCGCCCCAGGTGGGCTTGCCCCACAGGGCGCCGGTCCACAACGTCAGGAAGGTGAAGAGCGCGCCCGTGGGCGCCAGCGCGCGCATCATCATGAACGACAGGCGCGTGTTGTAGATCAGCCCCAGCGCGGCGTAGCCCGCCATCACCAGATACAGGAACATCGACATCCACGCCGCGGCCACGTGGATGAACAGGATGCGGTAGACCTCGCCCTGCTGGCTGTCGGTGGGCGCCACGGCCAGGCCCACGTACAGGCCCGCGCACGCGAAAAGCGCGGCGGCCAGCGCCAGCACGGGGATCAGGCGGCCGGCCAGCGGATAGAACACGGCCGGCGAGGCGTAACGCATCCAGCCGCCGCCGGACGCGGACGGGCCGGCGGCGTAAGGCGAATCGAAGGCGGGTTGCTTATGCATGGGGCCTCTCAGTCCAGCGCCACGCGCAGCGCGGCGGAGGCGCTCCAGGGGCACAACAGGATCGCCAGGCACAGGCAAGCGCCCAGCAATGACAATTGCGGGCCAGCGCCCAGACCCGCATGCGTGGCGGATACCGCGCCGGCGCCGAAGATCAGTACCGGCACGTAGAGCGGCAGCACCAGCAAGGGCAGCAGCGCGCCGCCGCGCAGGCCCAGCGTTAGCGCCGCGCCCAGGCCGCCTACCAACGCCAGCGTGGGCGTGCCCAGCAGCAAGGACAGAACGAGCACGCCGATCGCCTGCGGCGGCAGGCCGAATTGCAGGGCCAGCACGGGGCTCGCAAGAATCAGCGGCAGGCAAGCGCTGAACCAGTGTGCGGCCAGCTTCACGCCCACCAACAGCGGCAGCGGATGGGGCGACACCAGCAACTGCTCCAGCGCGCCGTTATCGTGGTCCTGCGTAAAGGGGCGGTGCAGACTCAGCAGAATGCCCAGCAGCGCGCAGACCCACAGCACGCCCGGCCCGATCGCCAGCAGCAAGGCGGGGTCGGGGCCGACCGCCAGCGGGAAGAGCGAGCCCGCGACAATGAAGAACAGCGTGGCGCCCAGCGTATCCGCCGGCCGCCTCCAGGCCAGCCGGACGTCACGCAGCGCCAACTGAGACAGCGTAGCCAGCATCCGCGTAGTCATCCATGTTCAGGGTTTGCGTGCGGGAGGCAGCGGTGCCCGGCGCCCGGTGCGACGCCAGCACCGCCGCGCCACCCGCGTCCAGGTGCGCGTCCAGCGCCCGCCACAATTGGTCCAGGCTGGCCGTGTCCAGACCGGCGTCGGGTTCGTCCAGCAACCACAGGGGCTTGCCGCCCAGCGCCACGGCGGCCATCGCCAGGCGGCGCCCCTGGCCTTGGGACAGCCGGGACGCAGGCAGGTGCAGACAGGCTTCCAGCCGCCAGCGGTGCAGGGCGGCGGCAATGGCCTCATCATCTTGCGGCGTGCCCGCCACATGCAGGGCGTAGCGCACGTTTTCCAGCGCGGTCAATTCGCCGCACAGGCCATTGGCATGGCCCAGGAACGCCACGCGGGCGAAGTACGCGGCGGGATCGCGGCGCACGTCCCGGCCTTCCGAATGCAGCGCGCCGGCCAGCGGGCGCAGCAGGCCCGCCAGCATGCGCAGCAGGCTTGTCTTGCCGCTGCCGTTGGCGCCTTGTACATGCAGGAGCTGGCCGCGATGCAGGTCGAAGTCAACGGGACGCTGGCCTTCCGGGCCGCCGCGCGGGCTACGCAGTCCGCTGGCGGCGAGCATCGGCAGCGGTACGTCAGCGGGCCGCATTCGCCACCTCTTTGGGTCCTCCGGCCGGCGGTGTCGCGTCAGAGGTCTGGCCGGGCGGAATGTGCGGCAGCGTATGGGCGATGCCCTTGTGGCAATCGATGCAGGTCTTGGTCTTGTCCGCCAGGTAGGTGGAGTGCATGTTCTGCGCGCGCACGCTCTGGCGCGTGAAATCCATGTATTCGTAGTTGTGGCAATTGCGGCATTCCAGCGAGTCGTTGGCCTTGAAGCGCGCCCATTCGTGCCGGGCAAGTTCCAGCCGCTTGTCCACGAACTTTTCGCGCGTGTCGATGGTGCCGAAGATCTTGCCCCACACTTCCTTGGACGCCTGCATCTTGCGGGCGATCTTGTCCGTCCAGTTGTGCGGAACGTGGCAGTCCGAACACAGGGCGCGCACGCCCGAACGGTTGGTGAAATGGATGGTGCCCTTCAATTCCGCATACACGTTGTCGCGCATTTCATGGCAGCCCGTGCAGAATTTTTCCGTGTTGGTCAGTTCCATGGCGGTGTTGAAGGCGCCCCAGAACAGGATGCCGCCGATGAAGCCGCCGATCGTCAAAAAGCCCAGGCTGAAGTGCACGCTGGGGCGGCGGATGATGTTCCAGTAGCGCTTGAGGAGCTTGAACATGGCGGCATCAATCCCTTACTTCTTGTCGGTGGCCGGGGCCGTCAGGCGCTTGAGGATCACGTCGATGTCCTGATACGTGTTGGACACCAGCGGCTTGGCCTCGGCCTGCGGCACGTGGCACTGCACACAGAAGTAGCGCCGCGGCGAAACCTCGGCCAATACGTTGCTGTCGCGGTCCATGTAGTGCGTCACGCTCAGGGGCGGCGCCTGCGTTTCCTCGGTGTTCACCCGCGCGTGGCAGGCCAGGCAGCGGTTGTAGTTCTTGTCGATCTGATAGCCGTCGATCTTGTGCGGAATCGTCGGCGGCTGCATCGAATAGGTGCGCATCCGCTTGATGTCCTTGTTCTCGATCGGGCTGATCAGGGGCGGATCAGCTTCTTCCGCGATCGGGGTCGGCCCGCGCATGGGGTCCTCGACCTCTAGCGGCGGCGCGGCCCAGGCGGCCGAACCCAGAAGGATGCCGATGGCGATGATGGCGGCGCGTAGCTTCATGGCTGTCTCCCGGGGGCCGTTCAGACCTTGACGATCTTGACCGCGCACTTCTTGAAGTCGGTCTGGAACGAGATCGGGTCAGTGGCGTCCAGCGTGACCTTGTTGATCAGCTGGCCGGCGTCGAACCAGGGCACGAACACCAGGCCGCGCGGTGGCTTGTTGCGTCCGCGGGTCTCCAGCCGGGTGCGCATCTTGCCGCGCCGCGACTCGATCTCCACTTCCACGCCGCGCCGCAGGCCCATCGCCTGCGCGTCGTCGGGGTGCATGAAACAGACCGCGTTGGGAAACGCCCGATACAGTTCGGGCACCCGCCGCGTCATGGATCCGGAATGCCAGTGCTCCAGGACGCGCCCGGTGGATAGCCAGAACGGATATTCCTTGTCCGGCGACTCCGGAGGCGGTTCGTAGGGCAGGGCGTAGATGACGGCGCGGCCATCCGGGTTGCCGTAGAACTCGAAGCCGGCGCCCGCCTTCACGTAGGGATCGCTGCCTTCGCGGTAGCGCCACAGGGTTTCCTTGCCGTTGACGACGGGCCAGCGCAGGCCGCGCGCCTCGTGGTACGTATCGAAGGGGGCCAGGTCGTGGCCGTGGCCGCGGCCGAATTCGGCATATTCCTCGAACAGGCCCTTCTGCGCATAGAAGCCGAAGGCCTTCGCCTCCTGGTTTTCGTATTCCGCGTTGAGTTCGCTGTTGGGGTATTTGTTGACCTTTCCGTTGGCAAACAGGACGTCGAACAGGGTCTTGCCCCGGTACTCGGGCTTTTTGGCCAGCAGGTCGGCGGGCCAGACCTCTTCCACCTTGAAGCGCTTGGAAAATTCCATCAGCTGCCACAGGTCGGAACGCGCGTCGCCCGGGGCATTCACCAGTTGATGCCAGAACTGGGTGCGCCGTTCGGCATTGCCGTAGGCGCCTTCTTTTTCCACCCACATGGCCGCGGGCAGGATCAGGTCGGCCGAAATGGTCGTGACGGTGGGGTAGGCGTCCGACACCACGATGAAGTTGTCGGGGTTGCGGTAGCCCGGCAGGCCTTCGTTCATCAGGTTGGCCGCGGCCTGCATGTTGTTGTTGACCATCACCCAGTAGGCGTTGATCTTGCCGTCCTTCAGCATGCGATTCTGCAGCACGGCGTGCGCGCCCACCTTGTCGGGGATGGTGCCGTCGGGCAGTTGCCAGATGTCTTCCGCGTGCGCGCGGTGCTTGGGGTTGGTTACCACCAGATCGGCGGGCAGGCGGTGGGAAAACGTGCCCACTTCGCGCGCCGTGCCGCAGGCCGAGGGCTGCCCCGTCAACGAAAACGGGCTGTTGCCCGGCGTCGAGATCTTGCCCGTCAGCAGGTGGATGTTGTAGACCATGTTGTTGGCCCACACGCCGCGCGTGTGCTGGTTAAAGCCCATGGTCCAGAACGAGGTCACGCGGATTTTCGGATCGGCGTAGAGCTCGGCCAGGTCCTGCAACTGCTTCTGAGGCACGCCGGTCAGCTTGGAGGTGTATTCCAGGTCGTACTTCGAGACGAACTTGGCGAAATCGTCGTAGGTGATGGGCTTGGAACCGCCGGCCTTGTCGGCGTTCTTGGCGGCCTTTTGCAAGGGATGGTCGGGCCGCAAGCCATAGCCGATGTCGGTATTGCCTTCGTGGAACACGGTGTGCTTGTCGACGAAGTCGCGGTTCACGCGCTTGGTCTGGATGATGTAGTTGGCGATGTAGTTCAAGATCGCCAGGTCGGTCTGCGGGGTGAAGGTCAGCGTCAGGTCGGCCAGTTCGTAAGAGCGATGCTCGAAGGTCGACAGCACCGCGACCTTGGTTTTTGGCGCGGACAGCCGGCGGTCGGTAACGCGCGTCCACAGGATAGGGTGCATTTCGGCCATGTTCGAACCCCACAGCACGAAGGCGTCGGCGTTCTCGATGTCGTCATAGCAGCCCATGGGCTCGTCGGCGCCGAAGGTCCGCATGAACCCCACGGCGGCCGACGCCATGCAGTGCCGCGCGTTCGGATCCAGGTTGTTCGACCGGAAGCCCGCCTTCATCAGCTTCAGCGCGGCATAGCCTTCCCACACGGTCCATTGTCCCGACCCGAACATGCCGACGGCGGTCGGCCCCTTGTCCTTCAGCACCCGCTTGAACTGTTCGGCCATCACGTCGAACGCCTGGTCCCAGGACACCGGCGCGAACTCTCCGTCCTTGGCGTACTTGCCGTCTTTCATGCGCAAGAGCGGGGTGGTCAGCCGGTCGTTGCCGTACATGATCTTGGACAGGAAGTAGCCCTTGACGCAGTTCAGGCCCTTGTTGACCTCGGCGTTGAAATCGCCGTGCGTGGCCACGACCTGGTTGTCCTTCACCGCGACGTTCACGCCGCAGCCGGTCCCGCAGAATCTACAGGGCGCCTTGGACCATTTCAGCTTGGCCGCTTCGGATTCCGTCACGATGTTCTGCGTGTATCCGACGATGGGGATGCCCGCCACCGTGGCGGCGGCCGCGGCGGCGGATTGCTTGATGAAGTCTCTACGAGCCATGGACATCGCCAATCTCCTCGTTCATCGCGGCAAGCGTGTCGGCGTGCTGGTAGACCAGCGCCGAGGCCAGCACGCCATCCAGGCGTTGGATCTGCGAGATCCGCGCCATCATGTCGTCGGTGGAAGGCGCTTCCAGCGTGACCACCAGTTTCCCGGTGTCGGACGCGCCATGGATTTCAGATCCCGCGACGGCCAGGATGGCGGCGCGGACGTCGGGCAGGCGTTTAGGCAAGGCATGCACGACCAGGCTGGCGATATGCAGCTCGGGCGGCGTGGGGGACGGCGCGGGGAAGGAAGGCGCGGACATGGGGGTTCCGGCGCGTGGCATCAGCTGCCCGGGGGGCCGGCGATCAACTGATAGAACCAGACGATGAAGCCGTAGCCCGCCACGATGACCACCGTCAGGACGGGGGCCATGACAGCCGTCAGGAACAGGAAACTTCGTAGCTCCTGAGGCTTCGTATAGCCATCAGACTCGTTTTGCACACACCACCTCACTATGACAGTTGGGGTATTGCATTGAACGTGCGGATGTCGGACTTTTTAGCAGTGCTTTTACATGCCGTCAATGTTGCATCACGGCGAAACAATCGCGCCGTGGCGCTGTATACGAAAGTGCCTGACGCTTTTCCGAAAAGCGTCAGGCACTTGATACTGATTCGCGTTGATGATCAGGCGATGGCGCCGTAGATGCGCCGCGCGTCTTCCGCGGTGGCCAAGGGCCGGCCCAGCGCGCGAGCGCCTTCGGCGGCCTGCCGGACAAGCGCCGCATTGCCCGGCGCGATGCTGCCATCGCGCAGCTTCAAGTTGTTCTCGAAACCCACGCGCATGTGGCCGCCGAATGCCGCCGCCGTCGTGACGCAAGCGTTTTCCTCGGCGCCGAACGCGCAGATCGCCCAGGGCAGCGTGTGGTCGTATGCCGCCAGGAAGGGCAGCAGGTCGTAGGCCGAAGACGTCTGGCCCACGCTATAGCGGCCCAGCACGAACAGCACCGACCAGGCGCCCGGGGGCACCAGCCCGCGCGCGCGCAGCGACTGCCAGCGCTGCACATCGCCGTCGTCGTACAGAATGATCTGGGCCATGATGCGGCGTTCGGCGACCCACGCGAAAAACGCCGCCAGTTCCGTTTCAGGGATCTCCGGCACGGCAATTTCGCGCAGGCCCATGGATACGGCCTCGGGTTGCAGTTCGCGCACCAGCGCGATCTGCTCGGCCGCCTTGTAGACCCCCGCGGCTTCGCTGGTGACCTGCACCAGCAACTCGCGGCCCACGGCGCGGTCGACGGCCGCCAGCGCTTCGCGGTAGGCATGCGCGTCCAGCAGGTGGCTGCCGTCGGGCTTGCGCACGTGCATGTGCATCATGCCGGCGCCTGCGTCCAGGCAGGCCCGGGCTTCAAGCGCCAACGCATCGGGCGTCATCGGCACGGCAGGGTGGTCGGCGGCTTTCTTGTAGGCGCCGTTGGGCGCCACGGTGATGATGACGGGGGACTGGGCCAGCGCGGCGCGCGGCAGGACGGAGGCGTTCAAGGCTGGATCTCCGGCAGTTCGGCGCTGATCAGGTCTAGGCCGGCGCGCAGCAGGCGGTCGTAGCGCGCGCGCTCGGCGGCAATGGTCTCGGGCGTCCAGGCGTAGAAGCCTTCGCCCGCTTTCATGCCGTAGCGGCCGTCGGCCGCGCGTTCGGTCAGGCAGCGCGCGGGATGGTCCGCATTGCAGAAGGTCGGGTACATGGTCGCGCCCGCGGCCGCGTGCACGTCAATGCCCGCGTGGTCGCGTTGCATGACGGGGCCGGCCGCCAGGAAACGGAAACCAAAGCCGAAGCGCACGGCCGCGTCCACGTCTTCCGGCGAGGCGATGCCGCGGTCGATCAGGTCGAACGCTTCGCGCGACAGCGCGTGTTGCAAGCGGTTGGCCAGGAAGCCGGGCAGGTCCTGCTTGACCTTCACTGGCACGCTGCCGCAGCGGCGCATGAAGGCGATGAGGGAATCCGCGCAGGCATTGTCGCTGGCCTCGCCCAGCACGACTTCCACCAGCGGCACCAGGTGCGCGGGCATGAAGAAGTGCAGGCCCAGCATGCGGCCTCGCGTGTCCAGGCCCTGGCTGATGGCGCTGATGGGGAAGCTGGAACTGTTGCTGGCCAGGATGGCGTCCGGACGGGCGCGCCGGGCCAGGTCCGCGAATAGCGCCTGCTTGATGTCCAGGCGTTCAGGAATGCACTCGATGACCAGGTCCACGGTGGACCAGTCCACGGCGTCCAGGCTGGGCGCGGTGGCCAGCAGCGCGGCATTGGCTTCGCGGCCGATGGTCTTCAGGTTTTCGGCCACGCGGGCGGGCAGGCCGGCCGCGCGTTCCGGGTTGGATTCGATCACGGTCGTCCGGCAGGCCGCGCGGGTCAGCACCACCGCCACGTCCGCGCCCATCGTGCCGCCGCCCACTACCACTGCATGCGCCGCGCCCGGATTGGGCAGCGCTGTTGCGTCCGTCTGCATGGTTTGCTCCCTTCTTGCATCGTCGTTGGGGGCGAGTGTAGAGAAGCCGCTTTGATTGATGAATCAGATTTTTTGGATAGAATGATCGTTAAAACAGATCAATAGAGACACGCAAGGCATCATGCAGATCAATCTTTCGATGCGCGATATCGACACCACGCTGGTGCTGGGCCGCACACTGAATTTCCGGCAGGCGGCGGCGCAGTTGCACCTGTCGCAATCGGCGCTGTCGACGCAGGTCCAGCGCATCGAAGAGGCCCTGGGCGTGCGGCTGTTCGACCGCACCACCCGCACGGTGCGGCTGACGGCGGCGGGCGAAGTCTTC
The DNA here is from genome assembly GCF_002975275.1 of Achromobacter sp. MYb9. Taxonomy (GTDB): domain Bacteria; phylum Pseudomonadota; class Gammaproteobacteria; order Burkholderiales; family Burkholderiaceae_B; genus Achromobacter. Next base: position 18,679 of record NZ_PCOQ01000034.1, read on the forward strand.
ATGCAGCAGGCCGCGACCCTGCAGGTGGCGTTCCGCGACGCGATCGCGGCGGTCAGCGGCATCACCAGCGCAGAGCGGGGCCAGGTGTCGGTGGCCGCGCTGCCGTCGCTGGCGGCCCGGCTGCTGCCGCGCGTGCTGATGGCCTACCGCCAGGCGCACCCGCACGTCGCGCTGAAAGTGCGCGACACGCTGTCGGGCCCGGCCTTCGACCTAGTGCGCGCGGGCGAGGTGGACTTCGCGCTGACCGCCGCCGACCCCCAGCACGCCGACCTGCATTACGTGCCGCTGCTGTCCGACAGCTTCCTGCTGCTGATCCCCGAATCGCATCCGCTGGCCAAGACGCGGGGCCCGCTACGCTGGGCCGACACCGCGACCGCCGCGCACGTGTCGATGGTGCAGCCCAGCAGCGTGCGCCAGTACACGGAATGGGCCTTCTTGCAAAACCGCATCCGCTTCACGCCGGCGTTCGAAGCCGAGCATCTGACGACCATCGTGGCCATGGTCGAGTGCGGCTTCGGCGTGGCCGCCTTGCCCGAGATCGCGGCGGGTGCGGTATCGCAGACCGCCATCGTCCAGCGGCCGCTGACCGGGCCGGTGGCAGAGCGTTCGATTGGCCTGGTCACCTCGCGCAACCGCAGCCTTTCACCGGCCGCGGCGGCGCTGGTGCAGACCCTAAAAACGTATTTGGCCGCGCATCCGCGGTAGCCTTTCGCCAAGGGCGTCACGGCGCTTTTGATTTCCCGCAAGCGGCCGCGCAATGGCAGTCGACACGGAGCAGCCGGTGGTATTATTCTCAGTACACTAACTAATATCGGAGCTGCCTCAACGTGCCGGATGTACAGAAAAAGACGACGTCCCAGAAGCGCGTCGCAACTCAGAAGACAGACAACAATATTTTCGATCCGGCAAAGCAGGTGCTGTGGTCGCGGCCCGGCTATCTGGTGCGGCGCTTGAACCAGATCCACTACGCCATGTTCTACGAAGAATGCAAGACGCAGAACGTGACGCCTGTGCAGTACGGTGTGCTGACCGCGCTGTCGCTCAGCCCGTGGCTGGACCAGACCGCCATCGGCATGGAACTGGGCCTGGACCGCACCACCACCGCCGATGTCGTCAAGCGGCTACAGGAGCGCGGCTTGGTGGAACGCCGGGTCAATCCTACCGACAAGCGTTCGCGCCAGGCGGTGATTACCCCGGAAGGCTTGCGCATCATGGGACTGTTGCAGGAAGGCATGGCCCGGGCGCAGCAGCGCTTGCTGGAACCCTTGTCCACGCGCAATCAGGAAATCTTCATGAAGCTGCTTTCCACGCTGGTGGAAGCCAACAACCAGTACAGCCGCACGACCCTGAAGCCGATGTAAGGCGCAGGCGCCGCGCCCACGGCGCGCGCCTTTTCGCTTTCAGTTCTTCAGCGCGTTCATCCGGGCCACGCCGCGGGCGGCCTGCCCATCGCCCAGCGTGTTGCGCACCCAGATCAGTTCGGCGGCGATCGCCACCGCGATCTCGGCCGGCGTCTTGCTGGCGATGCCCAGGCCCACCGGGCCGTGCAGGCGGGCGATCTGGCTGTCGTCCAGGTCGAACAACCGCAGCCGCTCGCGCCGCTTTTCCTGGTTGGCGCGCGAACCCAGCGCGCCGACGTAAAACGCGCGGGACTTCAACGCTTCCAGTAGCGCCATGTCGTCCAGCTTGGGGTCGTGGGTGACGGCGACGATCGCGGTGCGCTCGTCGGTGCCAATTTCCAGTACCGCGTCGTCCGGCATGCTGGTCAGCAGCGTGGCCTGGGACGCGCTCCAATCGGTGAAGAACTCTTCGCGCGGGTCGCACACCGTGACGTGGAATTCCAGCGTCGCGGCGATGTCCGCCAACACGCGGGCCGTCTGGTTCGCGCCGATGATCAGCAGCCGCCAACGCGGGCCATACACGCTGCGGAAGATGCGGCCGTCGAAATCCGGCCCATCGGCGGGGCCGGCGGGCGACACTGACGTGTGGCCGTCCAGCAGGTCCACCGTGCGCTGGATCAGGCGGTGCTCGCGGATCGACGCCAGCACCCGGTCCAGCCATACCGTGTCGCGCAGCCGTTCGCTGATCAGGCGCAGCGTGCCGCCGCAAGGCAGGCCAAAGCGCGCGGCCTCGTCCCGCGTGACGCCGTAGGTCAGGCGGGCAGGGGCGTCTTCAAGCTCGCCGGCGCGGGCTCTTGCGATCAGATCGTCTTCGATGCACCCGCCGGACACCGAACCGGCTACCCGGCCGTCGTCGCGCACGGCCAGCATGGCGCCCGCTTGCCGGGGCGCCGAGCCCCAGGTCTGCACGACGGTGATCAGGTGCACGCGGCTGCCGGCGGCGACCCAGTCGCGGGCAAGTTGCAGTACGTCAAGGTCCAGGGCGTTCATCGGCTTCTCACTGAGGCGGGGCCCGCGGAAGAAGGCCGCGGGCACGGCATATGTTCACTGTACTGATGAGTCGGGGCGATGTCTCTAGTGTCTATCCCTACTATTTTCGCGCCTTTTTTCGACCTTGATCCGCGGGCCATGTCCCGCCCCGGGATTTCCCTAATTGGTCAGTACGCTGACTATAAAGTCAGTATACTGACGTAAATTCGGAAGCCGGACGGCGCGGATCCTCCCTTGCGGAGATGCCGTGCGTAGTTCCGGTTGTTCCAATCAAATAGTCAGTGTACTGATAATAGACGCTGGCATGCCGGGGCGGGGCAGGCGCCGCGCCATCACATTGGGAGCAGGGGAATGAGCAAAGTGCGCAAGATCGCGTTCGAGGAGCACTACACCGCGGTCGGATTCAAGGACTATTCAAAGAGCTTCGCGCAGCATATCGATCCCGCCGTGCTGGCCGACCTGGCGGCGCGGCTGGTGGATTTCGATGAAGTCCGGCTGGGCGAAATGGACCGCGCCGGCATTGACTACGTCATTCTGTCGCAGACCGGGCCCGGCGTGCAGGCGGAAGCCGATGCCGCGGTGGCGCTCAATCGGGCCAAGGAAAACAACGATTTCCTGGTCAGCCAGATCGCCCGGCATCCCACCCGGTATGGCGGCTTCGCCACCTTGCCGATGCACGATCCCCTGGTGGCGGCGGCGGAACTCACGCGTTGCGTGAAGCAACTGGGCTTCAAGGGCGCGCTGATCAACGGCCACACCAACGGCGTGTACTACGACGGCCGCGCCTATGACCCCTTCTGGGAACAGGTGCAAGAACTGGATGTGCCGATTTACCTGCATCCGAGCGACCCCTATGTGGTTCCGCAAGCCTATTCCGGCCATCCCGAGCTGGTGGGGGCGTCGTGGGGCTGGGGCGTCGAGACCGCCACGCATGCGCTGCGACTGTTGTTCGGCGGCGTGTTCGACCGCTATCCCGGCGTCAAGCTCATCCTGGGGCACATGGGCGAGGGCCTGCCGTTCCAACGGTGGCGCTTCGACAGCCGCTTCGCCGTGTATTCGCACGGCATCAAACTGGCGCGCGCGCCGTCGGAATACCTGGGCAGCAACATCGTCATCACGACGTCCGGCGTCTGTTCGCCGCCCACGTTGATGGCGGCCATCGCCGAAATGGGCCGCGAAGCCGTGATGTTCTCGGTGGACTACCCCTACGAATCGACGGCGCTGGCCGCCGAATTCATCGAACGGACGCCGATGGATGACGCCACCCGCGATCTGGTCTGCCACGGCAACGCGCGCCGGCTGTTCAAACTCTGATCCCTCCGGAAAAAGGAGCAACCATGCAAAGACCCTTCCGTATCGGCCAGATCGTGCCGAGCTCGAACACGACGATGGAAACCGAAATCCCCGCGATGCTGCTGGCGCGCCAGCAGATCCGGCCGGAGCGTTTCACATTCCACTCCAGCCGGATGCGCATGAAGAAAGTGGTGAAGGAGGAGCTGGCGGCGATGGACGGCGAGTCCGACCGCTGCGCGGTGGAACTGAGCGACGCGCGGGTGGACGTGCTGGGATACGCCTGCCTGGTGGCGATAATGGCGATGGGCCACGGCTATCACCGCGTGTCGGAAAAACGCCTGCAGGCGCACACGGCCGCCAACGGCGCGGATGCGCCCGTGATCACCAGCGCGGGGGCCCTGGTGGACGCGCTGAAGGTGATCGGCGCGCGCCGTATCGTGGTGGTGGCCCCGTACATGAAACCGTTGACCGAGCTGGTGGTGGACTATATCCGCAACGAAGGCTTCGAGGTGGTGGATTACCGCGCGCTGGAGATTCCGGACAATCTGGACGTGGGCCGGCACGACCCGGCACGCTTGCCGGAGATCGTTGCGCAGATGGACACCCGTGATGTCGACGCCATTGTGCTGTCGGCCTGCGTGCAGATGCCGTCGCTGCCGGCCATCGCCAAGGTCGAGGCGCAGACGGGCAGGCCGGTGATCACCGCCGCCGTGGCCACGACCTACGCCATCCTGAAGTCGCTGGACCTGGAACCGGTGGTCCCCGGCGCTGGCGCGCTGCTGTCGGGCGCCTACTGAGGAACGCAGCCATGAGCACCTATCTCTATGGCGGCAACGTCCATGCCAACGGCATCCGCCAGCACTACCTGCGCTACGGTGGCGCGCACACGGCGGGCCGCGATGCGGTCGTGATCGTGCCGGGCATCACCAGCCCTGCGGCAACCTGGGGCTTCGTTGGCGAGCGGTTCGGCAAGACGTTCGACACCTACCTGCTTGACGTGCGCGGCCGCGGCCTGTCGGAAGCCGGCGCGGCGCTGGACTACAGCCTGGACGCGCAAGCCGCCGACGTGCTGGCTTTCGCAGAAGCGCTGGGACTCGCGCGCTACAGCCTGGTCGGTCATTCCATGGGCGGGCGAATCGGCGTGCGCGCGGGCCGGACCCGGCCTGCCGGGTTGCGCCGCCTGGTGCTGGTCGATCCGCCGGTGTCCGGCCCCGGCCGCCGCCCTTATCCGGCCAAGCTGCCCTGGTATGTCGATTCCATGGCGCAGGCGCGCCACGGGATGGACGCCGAGGCCATGCGCGCCTTCTGCCCGACCTGGACGGACGCGCAGCGCCAACTGCGCGCGCAATGGCTGCACACCTGCGACGAGCGCGCCATTGTCCAAAGCTTCGACGCCTTCCAGACCGACGATATCCACGCCGACCTGCCGCTTTTGAATGTGCCGGTTCTGCTGGTGACGGCCGAAAAGGGCGACGTGGTGCTGGACGACGACGCGGCGGAAATCGCGCGCTTGGCGCCGGGCACGCGGCATCACCGGGTGCCGGCGGCCGGCCACATGATTCCGTGGGACAACGAGGAAGGCTTCTACGCGGCCTTCGGTGATTTCCTGGGCGCGCCGCTGGCGCGGGCCTGAACCGCCGGGCCGTCAAGCAAGGAGAAAATCATGCCTGTAAGCGACTATGAACTGGTGAAGGCCTGGCAGCAGGTGCTGACCTTGTCGAAGCTGCAAGCCGGTCAGTCGGTCACGGTGCTGACCAGCGCCGCGACTCACCCCCAAACGCTGTCGACGGCGCTGATCGCGGCGCAATCGATGGGGGCGGTGGTCAACCGGCTGGACTTGCCGCCCGTCAACGGCGAAAAGGCGTTAAGCCGCGATTCGCTGGCCTACCTGGGCACCACGCCGCTGACCGGAAACAAGCCCGCGATTGCCGCGCTGAAGGAAAGCGACCTGGTGCTGGACCTGATGACGCTGCTGTTTTCGCCGGAACAGCACGAGATCCTGGCCACCGGCACCAAGATCCTGCTGGCGGTCGAACCGCCCGAGGTGCTGGCGCGGCTGGTGCCTTCCGAGGCGGACCGGACCCGCGTGAAGGCCGCGGCCGCGCGCATCGGTGCGGCACGCGAGATGAGCGTGGTGTCGGCGGCCGGCACGGACTTGCGCTGCCCGCTGGGCGAGTTTCCGGCGATCAGCGAATACGGCTTCGTGGACGAGCCCGGGCGATGGGACCATTGGCCCAGCGGCTTTGTGCTGACCTGGCCGAACGAACGCGGCGCCAACGGCAGGATCGTGATCGATGCGGGCGACATCCTGCTGCCGCAAAAGCTGTACGTGCGTTCGCCGATCACGCTTACGGTCGAGGACGGTTTTGCCACTCGCATCGAAGGCGGGATCGACGCGGAGCTGTTGCGCGAATACGTGGCGTCGTTCCAGGACCCCGAGGCGTACGCGATTTCGCATATTGGCTGGGGCTTGCAGCCGCGCGCGCACTGGACCACGCTGGGCCTGTATGACCGCGAGGCCACCATCGGCATGGATGCGCGGGCGTACGAGGGCAACTTCCTGTTCTCGCTGGGTCCGAACAACGAGGCGGGCGGCAGCCGCACCACCACGTGCCATATCGATATCCCGTTGCGCGGCTGCACCGTGCGGCTGGACGGCGAGGACGTGGTGCGCCAGGGCAGGGTGCTGGATGGCGTCGCCCCGCAGCAATAGGCCACGGCGCCCAACAACCATCGATCAAGGAACCCGCTTCATGCATGACGACATCTCTGCCTACGAGCGCCAAGGCTTTGGCGCCACGATGACCCCCAAGCCGCCCTATGGCCTGCTGATCGTGGACCTGGTCAACGGCTTTGCCGACCCGGCCGTGTTCGGCGGGGGCAACATCGCCCCGGCCATCGCCCAGACGACGCATCTGCTGGCGCATGCGCGCAGCCAGGGCTGGCCGGTGGCGCACAGCCGCATCGTGTTCGCCGACGACGACGCCGACCACAACATCTTCACGCTGAAAGTTCCGGGCATGCTGACGCTGAAGGAAGCGCACCCCCACAGCGCGATCGTCCCTCAGTTGACGCCCGCCGCGGGGGAACTGGTGGTGCGCAAGACGGTGCCGTCGGCGTTCTTCGGCACCGGCCTGGCGGCATGGTTGACGCAGCGCGGGGTGCAGACGCTGCTGGTGGCGGGCGCGGTCACCAGCGGCTGCGTGCGGGCAAGCGTCGTGGACGCGATGCAGTACGGCTTTCGGCCGCTGGTGGTGTCCGACTGCGTGGGTGACCGCGCCATCGGCCCGCACGAGGCGAATCTGTTCGACATGCGCCAGAAGTACGCCACCGTTCTGACGTGCGAAGAAACCATGCGCGCGACGCTGGCCTGAAGACGCGGACGGCCCGCCAACGAAAAAGGGCCCGCCAACGGAAAAGGGGTTGCGCCTTGCTGGCGCAACCCCTTTTTTCATGTAGACGGGCGCTTGCCTACACCGGGTAGACCAGGTCATTGGCCAGGATGGTGGTGTCGTACACCACTTGGCGCTCTTTCAGCTTGAGCACGCCGTCTTCCCGGGTAAAGCGGTCATAGTAGGTGCCCGCCAGATGCAGGGTCGTGGGGCCTTCCACCAGGGTCTGCATCAGCATGAAGGCGGCCTGGGCTTCGATCTCGCCTTCAGGCGATTCGCAGGTTACGCGGGTGTTGCTGACCAGGTGCAGCATGTATCGCGGGGCGAACATCTGGGTGCGGGAGATGGCAACCGCGCGGTCGTGCATCATGGCGCGGCCTTCCGAGTAGACCAGCCCGACCGGCAGGCCCAGCTCGGCGTTCTCGCGCGCCGTCACGCGGTACAGGCCGTCTTCGGTGAAGAAGCCGGGCCAGGCTTCGACCAGGCCGGCGTCCAGCGTCGCGCAGTAGTCGGCGTGGAATTCATCGATTTCCTGGCGCAGCGCGATGGCGCGCGCCGGATCGATCTTGCGGGGGGAAAATTCGAATCGGGTTCTCATGTGTCTTGGTTCCTGCCTCAGAAGCCCATCACGCCGCGGTAGTAGCTGTACATCGAGCGGATCGCGGCCTCCGAAATCAGCGTGTTCGACGTGCCTTGCTTGCCGGATTCCAGCTTCAGCACGTTGACGTCCGTGCTGGCGCGCCGCACGCCTTCCTGCACGAACTTCATGGCTTCATTGTCTTCCAGCCCCAGGAACCCGGCCGGGCCCATCAGGTTGCCCTGGCGCAGGCGGTGGCGTTCCATGTCGGGCGTATCGTCTTCGTACCCGAACATGGTCCATTGCATGATCATGCTGTCGGGTCCGTTGGGCACGATCTGGCGCACGCCCAGCGTGTTCATCTCGCGCTGGACAATCAGGTTGGGCCACACGGTCTGCATCGTGACCGACCAGGGCGAGTCGAACTCTTTCACGAATTCCAGGAAGCGGTCGTCCTGCAGGTGCAAGCCGTCATGGAAAGAGCGCATTTCCTTCTTGTTCTCTTCGCTGACGGTGGCGTACTTGTCTTCGCTCTTGGCCGACGCCATGGTGCCATGGCGGCCGTGCACGGAATCCACGAGCATGGCCGATTTGTTGCCGGCCACCAGCAGCCCGAACACGACCAGGAACGAATGCAGCAGGGTCGCGTGGTAGGGATCCTTCAGGTTCTCGTGGTACATCTTCCAGTTGCACGGCAGTTCGTTGCGGTAGTAGCCGTGGATCTTCAGCTTCTTGCCGGGAAAGACGGTGTCGAAATCGGTCAGGATCTCGGGCGTCAGATACTCGTCGATGGGTTCGACGTCCGCACTGTACGACGCGAACACGACGCCGTGGCGCGTGGTCACGTGGAGCTTGCGCAGGCCGTGCTCGTCGTTCTTGAAGTCCTTGGGCATGCCGCCTTCGCGGTTCACGCCGCGCTTGAAGGGAATGCCTTGCAGGTTGCCTTTCAGGTCGTATGACCACTGATGGTACGGGCAGACGAATTCCTTCGCGTTGCCCTGGCTATGGCGGCAGAACTCCGCGCCACGGTGGGCGCAGCGGTTCTCGAATACGTTGACCGAACCGTCCTCGGCGCGCGAGACCACCACTGGCGTCGGTCCGACGTAAGAGCGCTTGTAGTCGCCCGGGTTCGGCAGTTCGGCCTCAAGCGCCACGTAGTTCCATGTCTTGCCATGGAAGATCTTCTCGACCTCCTGGTCGTACACGGCGCTGCTGGTATAGACCCAGTCGGGGATGTAGTGCAGCGCGTCCTCCGGCCAGACACAGTCGGCCAGGGCGGCGTCTTTCGAGGCTACCGTGCGGCCGATGACGGTTTGTGATTGATACATGAAAAGCTCCTGTCGAGGCGGGGCAACAATGGAATTCAGGGGGTGGCGGTGGCAAGTTGCTGGCAGGCTTTCACCAGCGGCTTGAGCGCCACGGTCTCGTCGGCGTAGCGCTGCGGATCGATACGCAAGCCTTGTTCGAACAGCACGCGCAACTGGCGCAGGTCGCCGCCCGCATTGATGGCGATGGCGTGGACCGGCACGCCGTCGCGGTGGCCCAGCCAGATGAACTTCGGCGCGTCGGATTCGCTTTGGGGCGTGCCGCGGCAGGTATAGGCCAGCCCGGGTTGCGGCAGGCCCAGCATCTGCACGTTGCAGCCGAACTGGTCCGTCCAGAACCACGGATAGGGTTCCCCGGGGGCCGGTTGCCCCAGCATGGCGGCGGCAGCGGCGCGCGCCTGTTCATTGGCGTTCTGCCACGACTCCAGCCGCAGCGCCATGTTCAGATGACGCCGGTGCTGGCTGGCGCAGTCGCCCGCGGCGTAGACGTCGGGGTCACTGCTGCGGCAGTCGGCGTCGATCGCAATGCCGCCGTTGGCGGGGTCCAGCGCCAGGCCGGCGTCGGCGGCCAGCGATACCTCGGGCGACAAGCCGATGGCAACGACCACCACGTCGGCGTCGATCACGGTGGCGTCGTGCAGTTCGATCGTGAAGCGGGCCTGATGCGGGACGGTGTCATCGGGAAGGGGCTGCCAGGCGCAGCGTGCAATGCGCGCGTCCAGGCGCAGCGTCACGCCGGCGTGACGGGCGCGTTCGGCCAGCCAATCGGACAAGGCCGGCGGCAGCACGCGTTCCAGCAGGCGCGCCGCGCTTTCCAGCACGGTCACGCGCGCGCCCAGGCCGCGCGCGGTGGACGCCACTTCCAGGCCAAGAAAGCCGCCGCCGATGACGGCGACGCGCGCGTCCGGCGTCAGGCTGGCGCGCAGCGCCGCCGCGTCGTCCAATGTCCTGATGTAATGCACGCCGGGTGTGCCGCGGGGCAGGTTGGGCAGTTCGCGCGCCCGGCCGCCGGTGGCAAGCAGGCAATGACGATAGTGCAGCCGACGCCCGTCGGCCAGGTGAACCAGATGGCCCGCGGGATCCAGCCGGACGGCTTCGGCGCCGGTCAGCAACGCGATGCGCCGCTGTTCATAAAAGCCGCCGGGGTGAACGGCCGTCTGCGCATGCGCGTCGGCCGCTTGCAGCACGGCCTTGGACAAAGGCGGGCGTTCATAGGGAGCATGCGTCTCGCGGCCGACCAGCGTGATGGGGCCTTCATGGCCCAGGTCGCGCAGGGCCGCCGCCGCAACCGCGCCGGACTGCCCGGCGCCGATGATGAGGATCGAGTCGGCGTCAGCCATGGTCAGCCCTGCACATCCGCGTAGATGTCCTGGCCTTCCACTTTGACCGGGTAAACACGGATGCCGCTGGTGGCCGGGGCGCACTTGGCTTCGCCGGTACGGATATCGAATCTGGCCTGGTGCAACGGGCATTCGATGCAGCCATCTTCCAGGTAGCCGTCGGACAGCAGCGCGTACGCGTGCGTACAGACGTTGTCCGATGCGAAGAATTCCCCTTCGCTACGATATAGCGCAAGCTGCTTCTCGCCGGCCGCGACGGGAATGACTTCGTCGTCATCGGTGAGCTGGTCGGTGGAGGCAATGCGGATCCAGTTCATATGGGCTCTCTAATCAGTATGCTGAGTAATGTGGTCAGTGTACTGCCCAAAAAATCAACTCAGGAGCTAGGGATTTCCCCGACGCGATGAAAGCGAGCGGCTTGCGGCGCGCTCGTAAGCGGCTGGAAACGCAGGGTTTTCGCGCGTTTCGAAGTGGGGATTAACCTTGTTGACACTCAAAATTACTGTCAGTATGCTGACTAACAATTCAGTGTGCTAACGTTTTTTTGGGTCTTGAAAATGCGGCGTTGGCATGGGTTGAGGCGGGTCCAAGGGGACTCAATCGAATCAGATCGGGAGCACTACATGCAACGACGCCGTTTCCTCGCACAAGCCGCTGGCGCCGCCGGCGCAGGACTTGCCACTGTCGGCATGCCCGCCATCGCGCAGTCCGCGCCGGCGGTGCGCTGGCGCATGTCGACCAGTTGGCCCAAGAGCCTGGACACCATCTATGGTTCGGCCGAAGAGCTTTGCAAGCGCGTGGCGCAGTTGACCGAAGGCAAGTTCGAGATCCGCGCGTTTCCGGGTGGCGAACTGGTGCCGGCCGCGCAGAACATGGACGCCGTCAGCAACGGGACGGTCGAATGCAACCACGTGCTTAGCACGGCCTATATCGGCAAGAACACGGCGCTGACTTTCGATACCGGCCTGTCGTTCGGGTTGAGCGCGCGCCAGCACAACGCGTGGGTCCATTCCGGCGGCGGCCTGAAGATGCTGCGGGCGCTCTATAAGAAGTACAACATCGTGAACCACGTCTGTGGCAACGTCGGCGTGCAGATGGGCGGCTGGTATCGCAAGGAAATCAAGTCGGTCGCCGACCTGAAAGGCCTGAACATGCGGATCGGCGGCATCGGCGGCATGGTGCTGTCCAAGCTGGGCGCGGTGCCGCAGCAGATCCCGCCTGGCGATATCTACCCGGCGCTGGAAAAGGGCACCATCGACGCGGCCGAGTGGATCGGGCCGTACGACGACGAGAAGCTGGGCTTCAACAAGGTGGCGCCTTACTACTATTCACCGGGGTGGTTCGAAGGCAGCGCCTCGATCACCAGCATGGTGCACGACAAGGCCTGGGATGCACTGCCCCCGGCCTACCAGGCCGCGTTCGAAGCCGCCGCAGGCGAGCAGACCATGCGCATGCTGGCCAACTACGACGCGCGCAACCCCAATGCGCTGCGCAAGCTGATCGCTGGTGGCGCCAAAGTCAGTTTCTTCCCCAAGGAAGTGATGGACGCCGCCTATAACGCGTCGCAGGAACTGTGGGTGGAACTGTCGGCCAAGAACCCGGACTTTGCCGCGATCTATCCGGATTGGAAAAAATTCCAGGTGGATCAGGCCGGCTGGTTCCGGGTGGCCGAAAGCCCGCTGGACAACTACACCTTCGCCGCGGTGGCGAAGGCGCAGGCCAAGTGACCCGGGGAGGCGACAGGCAGTCATGACGACAGAACACGCCAATGCGCACGGCCGGCCGGGCAAGCCGCAGGGAGTGGGCGCGCGCGTGCCGCGCAAGGAAGACGCGCGGCACCTGCACGGCAAGGGGAATTTCGTGGCCGACATGGCCATGCCGGGTTTGAGCGAAGTCGCGTTCCTGCGCAGCCCGCTCGCGCATGCGCGCATTTCGGCGGTGCGCGTGGCCGACGCGGTCGCCGGCAATGTGTTCCTGCGCCAGTCGATGCCCGATGCGCGCGATATCGTGGCCGATTCCACGCTGCCCACCTATCAGGCGTCGGCTCAGCCGCCACTAGCGTCGGGCAAGGTGCGTTTCGTGGGAGAGCCCGTCGCCATGGTGTTTGCGCCGACCCGCGCCGAAGCCGAGGACTATGCGGAACTGATCGAGGTCGACTACGACGACCTGCCGGTGTATGCCGACGTCGACAGCGCGCAGGCCGCTACCGGCGATCTGCTGCACGAGCAGTGGCGCGACAACGTCTTCGTCACGCTCAACGCCGACAAGGAGTTTGACGACTACGCGGCGCAGGCCGACGTGGTGGTCCGGCGCAAGATCGACCTGGCGCGCCAATGCATGGTGCCCATGGAAGGCAAGGCGGTGCTGGCGTACTGGGACCACCAGGCCGACCAACTGGTGGTGGTCAGCGCCACGCAAGTGCCGCATATGATCCGCAGCGTGCTGGCGCAATGCCTGGACCTGGAGCAGGGCCGCGTGCGGGTGGTGTCGCCCGATGTGGGCGGCGCCTTTGGGTACAAGTGCGTCTTGCAGCAGGAAGAACTGTGCGTGGCCTGGCTGGCCAAGACGTTCAAGCGGCCGTTCCGCTTCATCGAGGACCGTCGTGAACACCTGACCGCAGGCGCCAATTCGCGCGAGCACCATTACGAGATGGTGGCCTACGCCGACCGCCGCGGCAAACTGCTGGCGCTGGACGCCAGGATCACCATCGACGGCGGCGCCTATTCGGTCTGGCCGTTCACCATCGGCCTGGAACCGGGCCAAGCCATCGGAAACCTGCCCGGGCCTTACGCCTTCAAGGGATACCGCTGCGTCACGCGGGCGGTGGCCACCAACAAGCCCGGATTCGTGCCTTATCGCGGTGTGGCGCGCACCGGCGTGTGCTTCGCCATGGAATTGACGATGGACGCGATTGCGCGTGAAGTCGGGCGCGAGCCTTGGGAAGTTCGCGAGGAAAACCTGGTGCAGGGCGACCAGATGCCGTTCGTCAACGTCACCGGCAAGCACCTGGACAGCGGCGACTATCCCGCCAGCCTGCAACAGGCCATGGACATGATTGGCGTGGACGCGGTGCGCGAACGCCAGCGGCGCGGCGAAGCCGACGGCCGCTTGATCGGCGTGGGCCTGGCGACCTATACCGAGCAGGCCGCGCATGGCACGTCCGTGTTCGCCGCCTGGGGCACCCCCGTGATCCCGGGCTTCGACCAGGCGACGGCGCGGGTGACTCCCGACGGCGGTCTGGAACTGCGGGTGGGCGTGCATTCCCACGGGCAGGGCATGGAGACCACTTTCGCCCAGATCGCCAACGAAATCCTGGGCGTGGATGTGGGCAGCATCAAGCTGCTGCACGGCGACACAGGGCAGACGCCATTTTCCACGGGCACCTACGCGTCGCGTTCGCTCGTGATGTCGGGGGGCGCGGTGTCGCAGGCCTGTAAGCGCTTGCTGCCCCGGTTGACGCACATCGGCGCGCACTTGCTGCAGGCCGATCCCGCGAGCGTGTCCTGGAACCAGGACCGGCTGGAGGCGGACGGCAAGTCGGTGTCGGTGAAGGACGTAGCCGACGCCTGGTATCTGCGGCCGCAACTGTTGCCGCCCGATGTCGACCCCAGCGGCCTGGAGGTCACGGTGGGCTACAAGCCCAAGGTCGATACGGGTTGCTTCACGTATGCGACCCACGCGGCGGTGGTCGCGGTCGATCCCGGCACGGGCGGCGTCGAGATTCTGGACTACGTGGTGGTGGAGGATTGCGGGACCATGATCAATCCCATGGTGGTCGAAGGCCAGACCATCGGCGGCGTGGCCCAGGGCATCGGCACCGCCTTCTATGAAGAGACGCCTTACGACGAGAACGGCCAGCCCCTGGCGTCGACCCTGGCGGACTACATGCTGCCGGGCGCCACGGAAGTGCCCAACATGCGCCTGCATCATTTCGAGACCCCGTCGCCGCATACCGAATTCGGCGCCAAGGGCATGGGCGAGGGGGGCGCGATCGCGCCGCCTGCCGTGCTGTTCAACGCGGTCAACGATGCGCTGCGTCCGCTTGGCGCCGCGGAGCTGTTGCGCACGCCCTTGTCGCCCACGCGGGTGCTGGCCGCCATTGCGCAGGGCAAGCAGCCCGTTCAGGCCGCCGCCGAGGTGATGGCATGAAGGCCGCCGTATTCGAATACGCGCGCCCCGGCACGGTGCAGGAAGCCCTGGGCGCGCTGCGCGGCCACGATGGCCGCGCCAAGCTGATGGCCGGTGGCCAATCGCTGGGACCGATGCTGAACCTGCGTCTGGCACGGCCGCCCGTGGTGATCGACATTTCAGGCTTGGACGAGTTGCGGACCGTCACCCGGCAAGGCGGCATGCTGCGCGTGGGCGCGGCCGTGACGCACGCTGAAATCGAAGACGGCGTGCACGAACTCTTGCGCGGGACGCCGTTGCAACAGGTGGCGCCGGGCATTGCCTACCGTGCCATCCGCAACCGCGGGACCCTGGGCGGCAGCCTGGCGCATGCCGATCCGGCGGCCGACTGGGTACTGACCGTGGTCGGGCTGGGGGCGACGCTGGAAATCACCGGCCCCGACGGTGTGCGCATGCTGCCCGCAGAGGGCTACATGCAAGGCGCTTACACGACGGGACTGCGCGACGACGAATTGATCGCCGCGGTGCATGTGCCGGTCGCCAGCCCGCAGGCGCGCTGGGGCTACTACAAATTCTGCCGCAAGACGGGCGAGTTCGCCGAGGCCAGTTGCGCCGCCTGGTTTGATCCGGCGACGGGCGCCGCGCGGATTGTCGTGGGCGCCCTGGACGGCGCGCCCCAGTTGCTGCCCCGGTTGGCGGCGCGCATCGCGCAGCAGGGGCTGGCGGGCCTGGACGAGACGCTGCTGGCCGATGAACTGGCCGGCGTCATGCCGGACAAGGACGAACACCACCGCAAGCTGCACGGGACGGCGGTGGCGCGCTGCCTGGCTCAGGCATTGGGTTGACAGGAATAACCATGGTTCAGGTGACATTGGAAGTGAATGGCAAGCGCGTGTCGCACGAGGCGCCCGCGCGGATGCATCTGGGGGATTTCCTGCGGGATCAGGCGCGCCTGACCGGCACTCACCTCGGTTGCGAGCATGGCGTCTGCGGTGCTTGCACGGTGCTGGTGGACGGCGCGCCGGTGCGGTCCTGTATTTCGTTCGCGGTGGCTTGCGAAGGCCGGCAGGTGACGACCATCGAAGGCTACGACGCCGATCCGGTGATGCAACGGCTGCGCGCGGCCTTCACGAAGCACCACGCATTGCAATGCGGTTATTGCACGCCGGGCATGCTGGCGACCTCGCGCGATATCGTGCTGCGGCTGCCGCAGGCCGATGAGAGCCGGGTCCGGGTGGAGCTGTCCGGCAACCTTTGCCGCTGCACCGGCTACATGGGCATCGTCGCCGCCGTGATGTCGGTGCTGGCGGACTTGCGGGCGCAGCCCGACGCCGCCGTCGAGGCATTGCGCACGGCCCAGGCGCAGGGGCGCGGCGCGGCGCCAGCGGTAGAGAAACCCTTGGCGTTCGCCGGCTTCACGCCGACCGCGGACAGCGCCACCCAATCCACCCACCCCACCACCGACCCCGCGGCCAACTCCGCCAAGCCTGCCGCCCCGGCCGGCAAGAAAGAGGGCCGTGGCAGCCAGATCGACGGCGGCTTCCAGGTGCCGTTCCCGGCGGCGGACGTCTGGGCGTTCATGGTCGACTTGCCCGCCCTGGCCAGTTGCCTGCCGGGCGCCTCGATCGAATCGCACGAGGGCGACCGCGTCAAAGGCCGCGTCGCCATCAAGTTCGGGCCGATGGCCGCGGCCTTCAACGGCGCGGCCCGGCTGGAACGGGACGACGCCGCCATGCGGGCGGTGTTCCGCGGCGCCGGGCAGGATTCGCTCAGCCAGTCGCGCGCCAATGGCGATATCACCTATCAGCTTGAAGCGCTGTCGCCGACCGAGACGCGGGTCAACGTGAACCTGCTGTATTCGCTGCAAGGGCCGCTGGCGCAGTTTTCACGGTCGGGACTGGTGCAGGATTTCGTGCGCCGCATGATCGCCGACTTCGGCAACAACGTGACGGCCCGGCTGCGTCAGCCCGCCGGCCAGGGTGAACCTCTGGTTCAAGCCAGTTTCAATCCCACGGCCATGTTCTTCGGCGTGCTGTGGGCGCGCATCAAGCGTTGGTTCGGCCGCGGCGGCTGAGCGCGGACGGGGAAGGGCCGCCGCAAAGGCGGCCCCACAGTGTCGACGAATGACGGGGAAAACCATGCACGCGGTATTCGCAAGAGGGTGGCGCAAAGCGGTATTGGGCCTGGCGGCGGCCGGGTTGAGCGCATCGGCCTGGGCGCAAGCGCCAGAGCCGCTGAAGGTGCGGTTGGACTGGACGCCGTGGGGCGTGCACGGCGCGTTTCACCTGGCCCAGCAAAAGGGCTGGTACAAGCAGGCCGGGCTGGACGTATCGCTGGAAGACGGCAATGGGTCGGTCACGACGGTGCAGATCGTCGGGGCGGGCGACAGTTTCGACGTGGGGCACGCCGCGTTGGCCTCGATGATGATCGCCCGCGAGAAGGGCATGCCCGTCAAGGCGGTGGCGGTGTTCGCGCGCCAGAGCGATATCGGGTTGCTGGTTCCCGCCGACGCTGGCATTACCGGGCCCGCCCAACTGAAGGGCAAGAAGGTGGCGTACACCGCCGGTTCGCTGGAAGCGCCGTTCATCGATGCCTTCCTGGCCGCGGGCAAGCTCAAAAAGAGCGACCTTGAACTGATCAACGTGGACGCCGCCGGCAAAGCCTCCACCTATGCCGTGGGGCGGGCCGACGCGGCGTTCTCCACGATTCCGTTCTTCCTGCCCGTCGTCTCGCAGAACCGGCCGTCCCGCGCGGTGCGTTTTGCCGACTTCGGCCTGAACATGCCCAGCTTCGGCCTGTTTGCCAACGAATCCAAGCTGGCGCAGCGGCGCGAGGCCATCGCGCGATTTGCCGGCGTGACGGCGCGCGCCTGGGAATACATCTACGCCGGGCATCAGGACGAGGCGGTGGCCGCCATTCTGGCGCAACGGCCGCAGGCCCGGCTGGACAAGAAGGTGCTGCGTGGCCAGATCGACGCCTTGCAGCCGTACTTCGGGCAGCCCGCGCCCGGCGCGCGCCTGGGCGCCATCGTGCCGCAGGATTGGACGGAGGCCGTCAAGACGCTGTCCTCCGTGGGGCTGGTCGGCGCGGGCGCCGCGCCCGCATCGTTCTACGTGCCGGACCTGGCGCACCCGGAGCGCTACGACAACCTGGTGCAACCATGATGCCGTGGGCCGTCGACGCGCGGAATGTGCGCAAACGTTATCCCGGGGCATCGGGCGTGGAGGCGCTGGCCTCGGTATCGGTCGAGGTGCCGTCAGGCCGATTCGTCAGCATCCTGGGGCCTAGCGGTTGCGGCAAGAGCACGTTCCTGCGCTGCGTGGCCGGCCTGGAAACGATCTCCAGCGGCGAGCTGAGCGTGGCGGGCGTGCCGGTGCAGGGGCCGCCACAAGGCATGGGCATGGTGTTCCAGCGCGATGCGCTACTGGAATGGCGCAATGTCTGGCGCAACATCCTGCTGCCGATTGAATTCGCGCACAAGCCCGTGGCGGCATACGAGGACAAGGTGCGCGGGCTGCTGGCCCTGACTGGCCTGGAAGCGTTTGCCCAGAGCTATCCACGCGAACTGTCCGGCGGCATGCGCCAGCGCGCCGCGATCTGCCGCGCCCTGGTCGATGACCCGCAACTGCTTCTGATGGACGAGCCTTTCGGCGCGTTGGACGCCCTGACTCGCGACCAGATGAACGTAGAGCTGCAGCGGATCTGGATGGAAACGCGCAACACGGTGTTGTTCGTGACCCACGGCATCGCCGAGGCGGTGTTCCTGGGTGACGTGGTGATGGTGTTTTCGCCGCGTCCCGGCCGCATCCTCGAGACCATCGATATCGACCTGCCGCGGCCCCGGCCGCTGGCGCTGCGCGAAACGCCGGCTTTCGGCGAATACGTGCGGCACATTCGGGGGCTGTTCCAGCAAATGGGCCTGATCGACGAGGGCGCCCGGGCCGACGCGCGCGTGGAGACAGCCCGATGATCCGGCTATTGCGCGGAACGGCTCGCCGGATGGCGGGCCTGCTGTCGGTGGCCGTGTTCCTGCTGTTGTGGGAGTTCGCCGCGCGGGTATTCCAGGTGCGCCCCATCATGCTGCCGCTGCCCGGGCAGGTGGTGCTGGAACTGGCGTCCGAGTGGCGCTGGTACGCCGGGCACGCCGCCTACACCTTGATGACGACGCTTGCCGGCTTTGCGCTGGCGGTGGCGGGCGGCGTGGCGATCGCCATCATGCTGGTCGGGTCGCGCTGGTTCGAACGCTTCATCTACCCCTTGATCGTGGCGCTGAACAGCGTGCCGAAGGTCGCCATCGCGCCCTTGTTCGTGATCTGGATGGGCACGGGCGCCGAACCGAAGATCGCCATCGCGTTCCTGATCGCCGTGTTCGCGATCATCGTGGACACCGTCCATGGCCTGCGTTCGGTGCCGCAAGACGTGCTGGACCTGGGACGGGTGCTGAAGGGTTCGCGGCGCGATTTCTTCTTCAAGGTGCGGCTGCCCAGCGCGCTGCCCTCGATCCTGGCGGGTATGAAGGTGTCGATATCGCTGGCGCTGGTGGGCGCCATCGTCGGCGAGTTCGTGTCGTCGCAGCGCGGCCTGGGCTACGTGATCATGAGCGCGCAGGGCACCTTCGACACCGTAAGGGTATTTGCCGCGATCTTCGTGCTGGCGCTGATGGGCATGCTGCTGTTCGCGCTGTTGGCGTGGCTGGAACGCCGGTCGACGCCGTGGCTGGCGCATCACCGCGAAGACGGCTGAGGCGGGTTCCCGGCACGGGGCGGTAAGCCGCGCCGGGTCCGGGCAAACGTGTGATCAAAAACGTGTGGTCAAAAAACAATTCTGGGGAAAACAGATGCAAGCATTACTCGCCTTGTCGCGCGGCATAGACGCGATCAACCTGCGGATGGGCCGGGTGGTGTCCTGGGTGACGCTGCTGGTCGTCCTGGTCAGCGCCGGCAACGCCATCGTGCGCAAGGTTTTTCACTACAGCTCCAACGCCTGGCTGGAATTGCAGTGGTACATGTTCGGCGCCATGTTCCTGCTGACGGCGGGCTACACGCTGCTGAAGAACGACCATGTGCGCGTGGACATCATCGCCTCGCGCCTGTCGCGGCGCGCCCAGGTCTGGATCGAGATCTTCGGCGTGCTGTGCTTCCTGCTGCCGGCGTGCGTGCTGATCATGATGCTGTCCTGGCCGGTGTTCATGGATTCCTACCTGAGCAACGAGCAGTCCTCCAACTCGGGCGGCCTGATTCGCTGGCCCGTCAAACTGCTGATACCCGTGGGGTTCGCGTTGCTGGTGCTGGCCGGCCTGTCGCACCTGATCAAGTGCATCGGCTTCCTGATGGGGCGTTGCCGCGACCCGCGTGAACGCGAGGGCGCCAAGAGCGCGGAAGCGGAATTGGCCGAAGAAATCGCCCGTGAAGCGCAAGCGCGCGAAGCGGCCGCACTGCGTGAACTGAACAACAAGGGCGGCTGATCATGGAGTTCTTCATTGCCAATCTGGCGCCGATCATGTTCGCGACGCTGATCATCTTCCTGCTGATGGGCTTTCCCGTCGCGTTCGCGCTGGCGGCCAACGGCATCCTGTTCGGCCTGGTGGGGATGGAACTGGGATTGCTCAATTCCTCGCTGTTCCAGGCGTTGCCGCAACGGGTGTTCGGCATCATTTCCAACGACACGCTGCTGGCGGTGCCGTTCTTCACGCTGATGGGCCTGGTGCTTGAGCGGTCAGGCATGGCCGAGGACCTGCTTGAGACGATCGGGCAACTGTTCGGCTCGGTCCGGGGCGGGCTGGCCATCGCGGTGGTGTTCGTGGGCGCGATGCTGGCCGCGACCACGGGCGTGGTGTCGGCGTCGGTCATTTCGATGGGGCTGATTTCGCTGCCGATCATGCTGCGCAACGGCTATGACCGGAAACTGGCCAGCGGCGTGATCGCGGCGTCGGGCACGCTGTCGCAGATCATCCCGCCGTCGCTGGTGCTGATCATCCTGGCCGACCAGCTTGGCCGTTCGATCGGCGACATGTACCGGGCGGCGATGGTGCCGGGCTTCGTGCTGGCCGGCGTGTACATCGTCTATGTGGTCGCCATTAGCCTGCTGAAACCGGCTTCGGCGCCCGCGCTGCCCGAAGAGGCGCGCCGCTTCCAGGAACCGAACGGCACGCGCGGCGGGCGTTCGTTGCTGGTGCTGATGCTCATTTCCGCGGTGTCGGCGTACTTCCTGGGGCGCTGGGTCGAGAACAACACCGCGCCGGTCGACGAGCGCATCGTGGTGGCGCTGCTGTTCTGGGGCGCCACGGCCTTCGTCATCGCGCTGGTCAACAAGGTATTGCGGCTGGGCCTGCTGTCGGCGCTGGCCGAGCGGGTCACGTTCGTGATGATTCCGCCGCTGGCGCTGATCTTCCTGGTGCTGGGCACGATCTTCATTGGCGTGGCGACGCCGACCGAAGGCGGCGCCATGGGGGCGGTGGGCGCTATCCTGATGGCCCTGGTCCGCCGCCGTCTGACGCTGGACCTGATGAAGCAGGCGATGGACACGACGACCAAGCTGTCCTGCTTCGTGGTGTTCATTCTGGTGGGGTCGACCGTGTTCGGCCTGACGTTCCGCGCCGTCAACGGCGACCTCTGGGTCGAACACCTGCTGACCGGCCTGCCTGGCGGACAATGGGGTTTCCTGATCGTCGTCAGCGTCCTGACCTTCGTGCTGGCCTTCTTCCTGGATTTCTTCGAACTGGCCTTCATCATCGTGCCGTTGCTGGGGCCGGTGGCCGACAAGCTGGGCATCGACCTGATCTGGTTCGGCGTGATCCTGGCCGTCAACATGCAGACGTCGTTCATGCATCCGCCCTTTGGCTTCGCGCTGTTCTACCTGCGGTCCGTGGCCCCGCGGGACCGCTACAAGGACCGGGTCACCGGGAAGATGATCGAGCCGGTCACCACCGGGCAGATCTATTGGGGTTCGGTGCCGTTCATCGTGATCCAGCTGCTGATGGTGGCAGCGGTGATGGCCTTCCCGGGCATGGTGATGCACTACAAGAGCGACGCGTCAGTGGTCGATCCCGGCTCGGTGTCGCTGGAAGTGGGCGGGGCGTATGGGGGCGGGGCCTATGGCGCCGATTCCGATCCGTTCAAGTAGCCGGGGCAGGGCGGGGCGGGCGGCAGCCCGGGGCTAGCGCCCCGGCCGCGCCAGCTCGGACGCCAGGTAGGCATCGCGCGAGGGCAGCAGGTGGTCGCGGCACACCGTCATCAATGCGGCCCGGTCGCCGTCGCGCAGCGCCTGGATCATGGCCCAGTGCTCCTGGCGGGCGCGTTCGCGGTAACCGGCCGCCACCAACGTGCCGAAGCGGATGGGGTGGGTGCGCCGGGCGTATTCCTCGATGGCCTGGCCCAGCACGGCGTTGTCCAGCAGTCCGAAGAATTCGTGGTGGAAACGCTGGTTGCTGCGGAACACGCGCCGCGCGTCGCCATCGGCGACGGCCGCGTCGTGTTCCCGCTGCACCGACACCAGCGCCGCCAGCCGCGCTTCGGGCACGGGCAGCGGCATCTGGCTGGCGGCATGCACTTCCAGGACTTCGCGCAGCGCATACAGTTCCATCACCTCACGGGTGGAAAACGCCCGCACGACGGCGCCGATGTTGCGCTTTTTCTCCACGACGCCCAATAGCTCGAGTTCGGCCAGCACTTGCCGCACGGCGTGGCGCTTCATGGAGAAGCGCGCCATCAGCTCGTCCTCGGTCAGGCGTTCGCGCGGGTGCAGCCGGCCGAAGATGATGTCTTCTTCCAGGGCGGCCACCGCGCTCTGCGTGGCGTCGGGGGCCTCTGCTTGCAGGGCGTCGGGCGTGATGGCGTTCATGGCAGGCGCTTACTTCTTGGGCACGGTGTCGTGGGTGACGCCGGCGCGCAGGAAATCGAAATCGACGCCCTGGTCGGCCTGCGTCACGGTTTGCAGGAACAGCTTGCGATAGCCGCGGTCGGCGGTGGGCCGGGTGATGGGCTGTGCCGCGGCGCGGCGCGCCAGCTCGGCATCGTCCACCAGCAGCGCGATTTCACGCTGCGCCACCGACAAGCGGATGCGGTCGCCATTCTGCACGTAAGCCAGCGGTCCGCCAATGGCGGCCTCGGGCGTGACATGCAGCACGATGGTGCCCGCCGCCGTGCCGCTCATGCGGCCGTCCGAAATGCGGACCATGTCCTTGACGCCCGCGCGCGCCAGCTTTTTCGGGATCGGCATGTAGCCGGCTTCCGGCATGCCGGGCGCGCCGGTCGGGCCGATGCGCTTGAGCACCAGGATGTCGTCCGCCGTCACGTCCAGCGCGTCGTCGTCGATGCGGCGCGCCATGTCTTCGGCGTCTTCGAATACCACCGCCCGGCCTTCGTGCTCCATCAGCTTGGGGTTGGCGGCCGACTGCTTGATGATGGCGCCGCCCGGGGCCAGGTTGCCGCGCAGCACGGCCAGGCCGCCCACCGGATAAATGGGAGCCTCGGCGGTGCGGATCACGTCCTGCGCGAAGGCGGCGGGCGCGTCATCCAGTTCCTGGCCCAGGGTGCGGCCCGATACGGTCATCACGTCCAGGTGCAGGTAAGGCCGCAGTTCGCGCAGCAGCGCCAGCATGCCGCCCGCGTCGTGGAAGTCTTCCATATAGTGCTGGCCCGACGGTTTCAAGTCGACCAGGACGGGGGTTTCGCGGCTGATGCGGTCCAGGCCCGCCAGGTCGATGTCGATGCCCAGGCGGCCCGCGATGGCGGTCAGGTGGACGATGCCGTTGGTAGACCCGCCAATGGACAGCAGCACGCGCAAGGCGTTTTCAATGGACTTGCCGTTGATGATCTGGTCGGGCGTCAGCCGCGACGCCGCCATGGCCACGGCGGTGGCGCCGGTCCGTTCGGCCACGCGCACGCGGTCGGCGGTGACGGCCGGGGCGGATGCGCCGCCCGCCACCATCATGCCCAGGGCTTCGGTGATGCACGCCATGGTGCTGGCGGTGCCCATGACGGAACAGGTGCCCACGCTGGCGACCAGTTGATTGTTGACGTCGGCGATTTCCGGCGCGTCGATCTCGTCGGCGCGATAGCGGCCCCAGTAGCGGCGGCAGTCGGTGCACGCGCCCACGCGTTCACCGCGGTGCGAGCCGGTCAGCATCGATCCGGTGACCAGCTGGATGGCGGGCACGCCGGCCGAGGCGGCGCCCATCAACTGGGCCGGCACGGTCTTGTCGCAGCCGCCGATCAGCACGACGGCATCCATGGGCTGCGCGCGGATCATCTCCTCGGTGTCCATGGACATGAGGTTGCGCAGATACATGCTGGTCGGCTGCGAGAAGCTTTCGTGCACCGAGATGGTCGGGAAGTCCATCGGCAGGCCGCCCGCCAGCATCACGCCGCGCTTGACGGCTTCGATCAGCTGGGGCGCGTTGCCATGACACGGGTTGTAGCTGCTGCCGGTGTTGACGATGCCGATGATCGGCCGGGCCAGCGCGTCGTCGGAGAGACCGGCGCCCTTGATGAACGCCTTGCGCAGGAACAGCGAGAAGCCCTTGTCGCCATAGTTGGTCAGGCCGCGCGCCACGCCCTGGGCGGTTGCGCTGTCGCTGTCGAAAGGTCCTGCTGCGGGCTTGCCGCCTTTGGTCTCGTCCGTCATGTTCAGTCCCGATAATATTATTGATAATCCAGGGGCAAGATCATATCCAGCCTTTGTAGTCGCCGGCAAGCGCTTTGTGCGCGTCCATATATTGATCTGTTTATTAGATCAGTCGATAGAAAAATTCTGATTCTTCTATCAAGTTCGGACTCCTACACTGGCGCTCGTTGACGAGCCGGGCGTCCGTCCATTCCTATACTCATCCCGGCTGGAGAGACCCCATGTCAGACCTGCGTCTGCGGCCGCGCCGTGCCGTCCTGCTTACCCTTTTGGCCGTCTGTGCCGGCGTTTCCGCCCCGGCGATGTCGGCCGACGCCTACCCCGACAAGCCCATCCGCATGATCGTGCCGTATCCGCCCGGAGGCGCGACCGACGTGATCGGCCGCGTGCTGGCGCAGGAGCTGACGAGCGCGCTGGGCCAGTCGGTGATCGTTGAAAACCGCGCGGGCGCTGCCGGCAACATTGGCGCGGACCAGGTCGCCAAGGCGCAGCCCGACGGCTACACCCTGCTGATGGGCGCGCTGACCAGCCATTCCATCAACGCCGCCCTGTACCGCGGCCGCGTCACGTATGACGTGGAAAAGAGCTTCTCCCCGGTGTCCATCGTGGGCACGGTGCCGCTGGTATTCGTGGTGAACCCGTCGGTGCAGGCCAAGACGCTGTCCGAGTTCATCGCGCTGGCCAAGTCCAAGCCGGGCTACATCACCATGGCGTCGGCCGGCAACGGATCGCCCCAGCATCTGGCCGGCGAAATGTTCAAGCGTTCGGCCGGCGTGGACATCCTGCATGTGCCCTATAAGGGCAGCGGCCCCGCCATGACCGACCTGATGGGCGGCCAGGTGCTGAGCATGATCGAAACCGTGCCTGCGGCGCAGGGCAATATCAAGGCAGGCAAGCTGCGTGCGTTGGCGGTGACGTCTCCGGCACGCGTCGAGACGCTGCCGGATGTGCCGACCGCCGCGGAAGCGGGTTTGAAGGACTTTGAAGTCAGTTCGATGTTCGGCATCGTCGCGCCCGCCAATACGCCGGCGCCGGTGATCGACCGCCTGAACGGCGAACTGAAGAAGATCCTGGCCAAGCCGGAAGTGAAGGCGTCGCTGCTGAACCAAGGCGCCATCGCCACCTGGACGACGCCGGCCGATGCCCGCGCCCGCGTGTCGGCGGAAGTGGCGCGTTGGACCAAGGTGATCGACGAAGCCGGGGTGAAAGGAGACTGATCGGCCGGTTTGATCCGTCGGCTTGATCCGTCGGCTTGATCCTCCGGTTGCGCGATTGACGCGACACGCCGAAGATTTCTTCACGAAATCTTCGGCGATTTTGTTTCTGCATTGCAGTGCGGAGCGGACGCAACAAGGTGATCGCGCGCGGGCGTGGCGACGCATTAAAACGACCGGGAACGAGAGAACTTCCGGCCTGTCCGCGATAGGCGCTGCAACAATCCGCAATACTGGGAATATCGCGCCGCAACGGGGTATTGACCCCGTCCAGGCTAGGCCGTAATGTACTTTTCGGTCCGACTAGGGCTGTTCATCCTAAAGGACGCCTTGTTAGCGTGAACCAGCCGTAGGACAGTGGGGGGATACCACGATGACAGAGAATCAGGACGAAAGGTCGATCCTGCATACGCATTTCGGTACGCACAGTCCCTATTGGCGTTTGTCGGCCGATAGCGACGCCTTTGAGCTCGCCGCGGTCAAGGGCGCGGCCAATATCGCGATGGCGCTGCGCCCGGATCAGGCCGACGCCATCCGTTCCCTGACGGGCATCACCTCCAGCCTGCGCATCGACATCACGCTCTACGGCGACGCGCTGCGGCTGCATCTGGTGGGCCGCAAGATCAACCCCAACGAATGGGCCGGCACGGCGTCGGCGCATTCCGACACCGAGGCCGTTGCAAAGGATCTGGTCGAAGGCCTGTCCTTTGCCGAGACCGTGGTGTCCGAAGCCAACTCCGTGATTGTCATCGTCGACCAGAACGGTCGGGTGCAGCGCTTCAACAAGCTCAGCGAGGAATACACGGGCAAGCGCGAGCAGGACATCGTCGGGCGCAGCGTGTTCGAGATGTTCATGACGCGAGAAGAGGCCATGGCCTCGCGCCGTAATATCGCCGAGTTCTACAAACGCGGTCAGTCCTACGAGGCCGAGCGGCTGATCAACAC
The DNA here is from genome assembly GCF_002975275.1 of Achromobacter sp. MYb9. Taxonomy (GTDB): domain Bacteria; phylum Pseudomonadota; class Gammaproteobacteria; order Burkholderiales; family Burkholderiaceae_B; genus Achromobacter. The sequence goes on from NZ_PCOQ01000034.1 coordinate 44,907, forward strand.
GGTCAAGGGGCCCCGGCTGTTCCTGTTCCGGAACAAGTTCGTCACCAGCGGCAGCGGCGAAAAGCGCGTCTACCTGATCTGCTCGGGCACCGACATCACCGAAGAGCGCCAGGCGCAAGAACGCCTGCGCGTGCTGGCCAACACCGACACCCTGACCAATCTGCCCAACCGCCATTCGATCACCGCGCGGCTCAAGGCGGCGCTGGCGGCGGGCAAGGAAGGGCGGGGCGGCGTGCTGTTCCTGGACCTGGACAACTTCAAGCGCATCAACGACCACTACGGACACGGCTTCGGCGACCGCCTGCTCAAGGCGGTGTCGGTGGCGATCTCGACCTGCCTGTCCGACGGGCAGACGCTGGCGCGGCTGGGCGGCGACGAGTTCATCGTGCTGCAGGAAGAGGCGCAGGCGTGGCAACTGGAAGCCACCGCGGAACGCATCATCGAACGGCTGCGCGAGCCTTTCCGCCAGGGACTGATCGAGGTCTACACCAGTTGCTCGATCGGCATCGCGATGTACCCCGACCACGGCGCCGACCTGGACAGCGTCGTGCGCAGCGCCGACATCGCCATGTACGTGGCCAAGGAAGCGGGGCGCCATACCTACCGCGTCTTCCAGCCCGACATGGACCGACGCAACGCGGACTATGTCTGGCTGGACACGAACCTGCGCAAGGCGTTGGCCGAAAACCACTTGATGCTGTATTACCAGCCCAAGCTTGTCGGCCGCACCGGCGAAGTCGACGGCGTCGAAGCGCTGTTGCGCTGGCGCTCGCCCGAGCGTGGCATGGTCTGCCCCAGCGTCTTCATTCCGTACGCCGAGGAATCCGGCCTGATTTCGCCACTGGGTGTCTGGGTCATGCGCGAGGCCGCTCGCCAGGCGGCCGCCTGGAAGCGCGATGGCCTGAACATCCGGATCGCGATCAACATGTCGGCGCGCCAACTGGACGACAAGGGCGTGGTCAGCGACTTCATGAGCGCCCTTGGCGACGCCGAGCTGGACCCGTGCCTGCTGGACATCGAACTGACGGAAAGCTGCCTGATCGAAGACGAGGGCGCGGCGATCGACCTGATCAAGCAGTTCCGCCAACTAGGGGCACGCGTCCACCTGGACGACTTCGGCACCGGCTATTCGTCGTTGTCGCAATTGGCGCGCATTCCGTTGGACGCGATCAAGCTGGACGCCAGCTTCGTGCGCGGCGTGAACGAGAATCCGGTGTCGCAGGCGCTGGCGCGAGCCATCGTCGCCGTGGCGCGCACGCTGGAACTGAAGGTGATCGCGGAAGGCGTCGAGACGCTGGAAGAAACCTCGTTCCTGGACACGCTGGGCGTGGATGCCAAACAAGGCTATCTGTACGCCAAGCCCATGCCCGCGGCCGAATTCGTCACGTGGCTGGCCCAGCGCCGCCGGCTGCATCTGATCGCCTGATACAGCCGGGGCCCTCGTGCAGCGGATCAGTGCATGGTGGCTTCCTGCACCGAGTCGGGGCTGGCGGCGGTGCGGCGGTTCTGCGCCATCACCAGGCGTTCCATGTAGGCGCGGTCCTTCGGATCTATCGAGAAGGCGGCTTCGACCCAGTCCTCGGTGATGTCCATCAATTCAGAGCGTGACAGGTTCAGCACGCGCTGGCGCGCGCGCAGCATCGCGCGCATGCCGTTGAGCTTGGGGCGCATCACGTCGATGAAGGTGCGCGTGGCGCGGTACGCTTCACCCGGTTCGAACAGCGTGTCCACCAGCCCTTTGCCGTGGAACCATTCGGCGGTATGCGATTCCCCCGTGCTGATCAGCTCTTCGGCCAGCTTCATGCCCGACCGGCGCGCCACAAGCGAGTAGCCGCCCATGCCCGGGAACAGGTTGAACGCCATTTCCGGGAAACCCATGCGGGCATTGTTCTGCGCCAGCACGAAGTGATGGGCCAGCGCGGCCTCGAAGCCGCCGCCCAGCGCCGTGCCCTCGATCATGGCCAGCGAGATCGCGCCGGTGTCGAACCCGCGCGAGGCGGCATGCACGCAGTCCACGCACGCTCGCGCATAGGCTCGCAGGGCCTCGCGCTTGCCCGTCCGGATGGCCTCGGCGAAGAAGTTCAGATCGCCGCCCACGTTGTAGATCTGCGGCACCAGCGAGCCCGTGACCCAGAAGTCGATGGGCAGGCCCGAGTCCTTGGCGGCGCGCGCCAGCGTCATGATTTCATCGATGAGTTCGTGATTGAAGCAAGGCCGCGGCTGCGCACGGAGCATCATCCACATGACACGGCGTCCCTCCTCATAAAACGCTGAAATCTGCTTCATGTTGCCCGCTGCGGTAAAGGGGTGGCAGTCTGGATGAATGAGTTGATTCATTTGCTTTCGTCCAATCGGTCAAGGTGAGTCGGTGTACTGCCGGGTCAGCCTAATACAGACCTTCCGGCTACCGTCTCATGCAAACCTCGTCCGCTTGGCCAGACTTGTCCGTAAGTCGAAAGCGCGAGTGAACCATGCAGAGTTGTTGCGAATTGAGGCGCTGGGTCGGCCGCTCGGCCGAGGCTCGCATCGGTGCAACGGATGAGGATCCTCGCAAATTCGCGAGGATCCGGGCGGTGCGCAAAACGCCGTTGGGACGGCGGAACTCATGCGTTCGGATGACGGGAGCGCGCCAGGCAAGGCCGGCGCGCGCCGCCGCTTTGCGCCGGTTTCAGGCAACCCCGCCGTTGGCGCGCAGGATCTGGCCGTTGACCCAGCCGCTGTCCGGCCCGGTCAGGAACGACACCACGCCCGCGATGTCGTCGGGCTGACCCAGGCGTTCCAGCGGCGGCATCTTGGCGAAGTGTTCGATCAGTTCGGGGCTTTTTCCTTTCAGGAACAGCTCGGTGGCGACGGGGCCTGGCGCCACCGCGTTCACGGTGATCCGGCGGCCACGCAGTTCCTTGGAAAACACGTGGGTGAAGCTCTCGACCGCGGCCTTGCTGGCGATGTAGATCGCATAGCCGGGCAAGTTCAGCGCAATGGTGGTGCTGGACACGTTGACGATGCTGCCGCCGTCGGCCAGCCGCGTGGCCGCTTCGCGCAGCGTGTTGAAGGTGCCGCGCGTATTGATGTCGAAGGCCTGGGCATAGTCCTCGTCGGAGGTGTCGGCCAGCGGCTGCACCTTCAGGACGCCCGCGCTGTTGACCAGCGCGTTGATGCGCCCCAACTCGGATTCCACCTTGTCGAACAGGGCGCGCACGTCGGCGGCTTTGGACACGTCGGCTTGCACCGCCACGGCGCGGCCGCCCGCCTGGCGGATGTCGTTGGCCAGCGCGTCGGCCTCATCCGCACGGGATGCGTAGTTGATGCCCACCGCGTAGCCGTCGCGGGCCAGGCGGCGCACGATGGCGGCGCCGATGCCGCGCGATCCGCCGGTAACCAGGGCGACGCGTTGCGGGGTCGATTGAGAGGCTTGGGATGTCATGTTGGATCTCCGTGAGGGGAAGGGGTGAGACGCATCATGAACTATTCCAAACTGAAGATAATTACCCTATATTCGCTAACATAATTCCATTTGCATTAATAATCGGCGGGTTGGCATGGATCGTTTCCAGGAAATGCAGGTGTTTGTGCGCATCGCCGAACGGCGCAGCTTTTCCCTGGCGGCGGAAGACCTGCAGATTCCCCGCGCGACCGTCACCAACCTGATCAAGCGCATGGAAAAGCGCCTGGGCGCCCGGCTGTTGGAACGCACGACCCGCCAGGTGCGCCTGACCCACGACGGCGAGGCCTATTACCAGCGCTGCGTGCGTCTGCTGGCGGATCTGGAAGAGGCCGACGGCGCGTTCCTGAACACGGCGCCCAAGGGGCTGCTGCGGGTCAACGCCCAGGGCACGCTGGCCAAATATTTCGTGATGCCGGGCCTGCCGGGCTTTCTGGAGCGCTATCCCGACATCGTCCTGCACTTGGGCGAAGACGACCGCCTGGTGGATATGGTGCGCGAGGGCGTCGATTGCGTGCTGCGCGCGGGCGCCTTGCAGGATTCCTCGCTGGTGGGCCGGCAGATCGCGCTGATGCCGCAAGTGACGGTGGCCAGCCCCGCCTATCTGGCGCGCTTCGGCACTCCCGCCAGCCTGGACGCACTGCAGGGGCACCGCGCGGTGGATTACCTGTCCAGCGCAACCGGGCGCAGCATGCCGCTGGACTTCATGGTGGACGGACGCCGCGTGCTGGTGCGTCCCGCGTCGGTGATCAGCGTGACGGGCGCCGAACTCTACACCGGCGCGGCGCTGGCCGGCCTGGGGCTGGCGCAGGTGCCGCGCTATCGGGTCGAGCGGGAACTGGCGGCGGGGCATCTGCGCATCGTGCTGCCCCACACCCCGCCCGCGCCCATGCCGGTGTCGGTGCTGTATCCGCAGAACCGGCAGGTGTCGGCCCGGGTGCGCGTGTTCACGCAGTGGCTGGCCGACGTGTTCGCCACCGCCTTCGATCAGACGATGCCGGTCAGGTAGTACACGGCGATCACCACGAACACCGACATCGTCGATATCAGCGTAATGGCGAAGATGTCTCCATACGATTGCCGATGGGTCAGGCCGGTGACCGCCAGCAGCGTGATCACCGCGCCGTTGTGCGGCAGCGTGTCCATGCCGCCGCTGGCCATGGCGGCGACGCGATGCAGCACGTCCATGGGGATGCCCGCCGCGACCGCGCCGTCGATGAAGGTTTGCGCCATCGCGGCCAGCGCGATGCTCATGCCGCCCGAGGCCGATCCGGTGATGCCCGCCAACGAGGTCACGGCGATGGCTTCGCCCACCAGCGGGTCGGGAATGGTTTTCAGCGCCTCGGCCACCAGCAGGAAGCCCGGCAGCGCGGCGATGACGCCGCCAAAGCCGTATTCGGCCGCCGTGTTCATCGACGCCAGCAGCGCGCCCGATACGGCGCTTTTGCTGCCTTCGGCAAAGTGCGCCTTGATGCCGCGGAACGAGAACAGCAGGATGGTGAAGATGCCGGCGATCAGCGCGCCCATCACCGCCCACAGCGCGACCTGGTCGGCGGCGTTGACGGGCATGGGCTTGGGCAGGCCGGGCAGGTTCACTTCGGCGCCGGCCGGATACCAGCCGGGAATCCAGCGTGTAAGCAGGAAGTTGACCACGCCCACCACCACCAGCGGCAGCAGCGCGATCAGCGGATGATGGTCGCGTTCGGTGGGCGGCGTGGTGGGTTCGTTGCGCAGTTCGGTGCCATAGGTCTCGCCTGCGGCGGCCGCGCGCTTGCGCCGCCATTCCAGGTAGGCGACGCCCGTCGTCAGCGTGAACGCCGCGCCGATCAGGCCCAGCCAGGGCGCGGCCCACGTGGTGGTCTCGAAAAAGGTGGTGGGGATGATGTTCTGGATCTGCGGTGTGCCGGGCAGCGCCGTCATCGTGAACGTGAACGCGCCCAGCGCGATGGCGCCGGGCATCAGCCGCTTCGGGATGCCACCCTGGCGGAACATCTCGGCGGCGAACGGATACACCGCAAACACCACGACAAAGAGCGACACGCCGCCGTAGGTAAGCACCGCGCACACCAGCACGATGGCGACAATGGCGCGTTCGGCGCCGATCATGCGCAGCACCGCCTGCACGATCGCGCGGGAAAAGCCCGACAGTTCGATCAGCTTGCCGAATACGGCGCCCAGCAGGAACACGGGGAAGTAGAGCTTGGCGAAACCCGCCATGCGCTCCATGAAGATGCCTGAGAACACGGGGGCCAGCGCGGAAGGATCCGTCAGCAGCACCGCGCCCATGGCTGCGATGGGTGCGCACAGGATCACGCTGTAGCCCCGATACGCCGCCAGCATCAGAAATGCCAGTGCCGCCACCACGATGAACAATCCGGTCATTCGGTACTCCAGGAATGAAGAGACAAGGGGTGCAGGGGCTACACCTTACCCCATCGAACCGGCGCCTTCGTGACGCGTGTCGGCTCAGGCGTCCAGCAATGCCTGGGCCTGGCGGGCGATGTTCAGGTCGATGGCGGCGTCATCGCCGTCGCCCAGGTACCAGGCGGCGGACAGCCCGCACCACGCCACGATCCATTGCAGCAGACGGCGGCGTTCCAGGCCCGACTCGGCCACGATCAGCTCCAGCCGGCGCTCGAAGCAGCCGGGCACGATGGCCACCGGCGGCACGGGGTCGGCAAGGTCGGGGTTGCAGAAGATGTTGGCGTAGTCGAACGCGCGTTCGCCGTAAAGCCGCTTGGGGTCGATGACCAGCCAGCCGCGTTCGCCGAAGTCCAGCACGTTGTCGTGGTGGACATCGCCATGCAGCACCGCAACGTCGCGGGGGGCATCCAGCAGCGCGCGGGCGTGGCGGGCGCTGTGCGCCAGGATGCCGCCTTGCGATCGGGCCATGGGCCACAGTTCCACGAACCATTCTTCCAGGCTGCGCAACGCGGGCAGCGGTTTGGGGCGCGGGGCGTGCAGGGCCTTCAGCACGCCGCACAGAATGCGCGTGGCCTCGTCGTCGCGGCCGGTGCGGGCGTAAGCGGCCAGCGAGCGCGTGCCGGTGGCGCGTTCCAGCAGAATGGCGTGGTCGTCGTGCGCCAGCACGCGGGCCGCGCCCTGGCCGTCCCACCATGTCATCAGCACGCCGCCTTGCCGTTCGTCTTCTTCGATCGACACCTTCAGCATGGCCGGCGCGCCGTCCTGCGTGACCGGCAGCAAGCGCGCGGCGGGGGTCGCGATGGGCGCGCCGTCGGGCACGAGATTCCAACGGGTCAGGTAGGCGTCGAACATGGGGCCGTGGGGGGAAGGTTGCCGGGCTGTATATAGTAGGGCCTGCCGCCGGGCCACTGGTTCGAGTCCGAAGCCTGGGCCATGTCCGGCGGCCACATCATGGAGGATCAAGAATGACCGAATCGCAACCGGACCAGGCGCATTGGACCGCCGTGGCCGATCAATGGATTGCTTGGGCAGGCACCCCCGGGCATGACGCCTTCTGGGCGTACCGCGAGGGCTTCGCGGCCTATCTGGGTGCGGGCCAGGGCCGCGCCCTGGAAATCGGCTGTGGCGAAGGCCGCATCAGCCGCGAGGTCCGGGCGCTGGGCTATCACGTCACCGCGAGCGATGCGGTGGCCGCGATGGTCGACGCGGCGCGCGCCGCGGATTCCGCCGACCATTACGATGTGGCGCCCGCGCACGCGCTACCCTACGCGGACGGCGAATTCGACCTGGTGATCGCCTACAACGTGCTGATGGACGTGGACGACGTGCCGGCCGCTTTGCGCGAAGCGCGCCGGGTGCTCAAGCCGGGCGGCACGCTGTTCATATCCATCGTCCACCCCTTTCGCGACCGTGGCCGCTTCGCAGGGCCGGAGGCCGACGCGCCGTTCGTGGTGGACGGCACGTACTATGGGCGCGAACACTTCGATGGCAGGGAGACGCGCGACGGCCTGAGCATGCATTTCGCGGGCTGGTCGCTGCCGTTGCAGGACTACATGGCGGCGCTGGAAGCGGCGGGCCTGGCCATCGTATCGCTGCGCGAACCGCAGCCGGACAAGGCGCCAACGGCGCAGTGGCGGCAATGGACCCGGCTGCCGATGTTCTTGTGGATCAAGGCCAGGCCCCTGCCGGTTGGCGGTTGAGGGTTCACGGGGGCGTGGGCCGCCGCGTCACATCGCGGCCATCAGCGCCGCCGCCTTGCGCGCCAGTCTGGCCACGCCGAAGCTCATGGCCAGCTCATGCCCTTCCAGTTCCGCCAGCGGTACCCAGCGGGCGTCGCGCGCGTCGTCGCCCGCGACCGGTTCGCCGGACTGCCAGCGGCATAGGACCGCGATCAGGATGAAGTGGCGGCGCAAGGCGCCGGTTTCGTCGCGGTCGAAGACGTCCACCGCGTCGAACACATGCAGCGGTTCGGCGACCACGCCGGTCTCTTCCAACAATTCACGCACGGTCGCGGCGTCGATGGCTTCGCCGGCATCGATCTTGCCGCCGGGAAATGCCCAGCAATTCTCGTCGGGCGGGTTGGCGCGGCGCACCAGCAGCACGTGGCCGTCGCGAACGACGGCGGCGATGGTGGCGGGAATGGGGCGGGCGATGGGTGGGGTAATGGGAGCGGGCATGCGGCGTTCCGGCGTGGGGATAGCTTGAAAGGGTACGCTTCCTGTCACTTAGCGCAAATCCCCGTGGTGCCGCACGGCTTCCTTGGGCACACTGTAGCCGCGCTTGAGACGAGCGCGTCGGATCAGAATATAGAGGCAGCGCCATGGACACGCCGGACCGGCAGTTACGTTATTTCGTGCGGATCGCGGAACTGAAATCCCTGTCGCGCGCCGCCGAAGACCTGGACCAGACGCAATCCGGCCTGAGCCGGCAACTGGCTGCGCTGGAAGCGCATGTCGGCAAGCCCCTGTTCACGCGGACGGGCCGCGGCGTGGAACTGACCGAGGCGGGCAGCCGCCTGCTGGACGGCATCCAGCCCGCCTACCAGAGCATCGACCGCGTCGTCGACACGGTGCGCCAGCGCGAAGGCGTGACCCACGGCACCGTGCGCCTTGCCACCGTGCACACGCTCAGCTACTACTTCATGGCCGAGGTCGTCGCCCGCTTCGTCAGCAGCCACGAACACGTGAACCTTTCCGTGATGGGCCGCAGCTCGCCGGATGTGGTGGCGCTGGTGGAAAGCGGCAAGGCCGATGTGGGCTTCGTCTATGACGCGGCGGTGGCCTCGGACACGGTGACGTCCACGCCGTTGTTCGACGACGAGATGTGCCTGATCGTGCGCCAGGACGTGCCGCTGGCCGACGCGGTCGATCTGGGCGGCATGCCGTTGCGGCTGGTCGGCTTTCCGCCCCATTACGCGCTGCGCAAGATGATCCACAGCGCGGGCCTGCAGCCCGAATTCATGGCCGAGGCCGAAACCATCGACGCCATGCTCAAGCTGGTGTCCTCGGGCGTGGGCGCCTGTATTCTGCCGTCGCGCATCCCCGATAAGCTGCTGACCGACTACGGCTTGCGCAAGGTGGGCATCCGCAGCCCGGTCCTGCGCCGGCGGGTGGTGGCGATCACCCCGGGCCAGCGCCAGCCGCTGCCGCTGGTCGCCGAGCTGCTGGCCTGCGCGCACCGCATCGCCGCAGCCTAGCGGCCGGCGTCAGCGCCGCTGGCCGAATAGCAGCTATGAGCCTGGCTGCATGGCTATATGGCGCGGTGGTTTCCATACTGTCCTGACCTTGCGCGGCCTCCATCGACGCCGAAAGCAAAGGACATCAAGGGGAACCCATGAATACCGCATTGCGAGAGAAATCGTATTTCGACACCCGTGCCACGCAGGAAATGGCGCGCCATCTGCAGGCCGTGCCCCGCAGCACGCAGGAAACCATGGCCTACGCCTGCCGCATCCTGGCGATGACCGAGCAGGAAGCGGGCCTGGCCGGGCAGATCAGCGTGCGCTCGGATCGGCCGGGCGCCTACTGGACGCTGCGCTTCGGCCTGGGATTCGATGAGGCGACGCCCGCCGACTTCATCGAAGTCGACCGCGACCTGCACACCCTGACGGGCGACGGCATGCCCAACCCGGCCACGCGTTTCCACCTGTGGGTCTACGAAGCGCGGCCCGACGTGCAATCCATCATCCACACGCATTCGCCCTGGGCGTCCGCGCTGGCCGCGGCGCGCCAGCCGCTGGTGATCTCGCAGATGGACATGACGCCGCTGCACGATGATTGCGCGTTCCTGGGTGAATGGCCCGGGGTGCCGATCGCGGATCAGGAAGGCGTGATCATCTCGGAGGCGCTGGGGCGCAAGCGCGCCATCATCCTGGCGCACCATGGTTATCTGACGGCGGCCGGTTCTTGCGAGGAAGCAACGTATCTGTCGGTGTACCTGGAGCGCGCGGCGCGCATGCAGATCCGCGCCCAGGCTTTCGGACCGTTGACGCCAGTGGATGACGCCCTGGCCCGCGAGGCGCACGACTACCTGCTCAAGCCGTCGATCGTGCGCGCCACGTTCAACTACTGGGCCAGGCAGACGCACGGCATCGCGCCGCTGCCGCACCCCCAAGCCTGATTCCGCCGACGATCCGATCAAGACTTTTTCAAGGGGAGTCACGATGATGACGACCAAGCCTGCGGCTGCGCGCTCGCGCCGCGATTATGTGACGGCTGGCCTTGCCAGCATGATGGGCACCACGATCGAGTGGTATGACTTCTTCCTGTACGGCACGGCTGCCGCATTGATTTTCAACAAGATCTTCTTTCCCGCTTTCGACCCGTTGACGGGCACGCTGGCGGCCTTTGCCACGTATTCGGTGGGCTTTTTCGCGCGGCCGCTGGGCGGCGTGATCTTTGGCCATTACGGAGACAAGATCGGCCGCAAGTCCATGCTGCTGATCACGTTGCTGCTGATGGGCGTGCCCACCATCCTGATCGGGCTGATCCCTTCGTATGAGCAGATCGGCTATTGGGCCGCCGTGCTGCTGGTGCTGATGCGTTTCCTGCAAGGCATCGCGGTGGGCGGCGAATGGGGCGGTGCGGTGCTGATGGCGGTGGAGCATGCGCCCGAGGGCAAGAAGGGATTTTTCGGCAGCCTGCCGCAAGCCGGCGTGGCGCCCGGCCTGATCTTGTCGTCGCTGGCGATGGGCGCGGTGGCCGCGCTGCCGGAAGAGGACATGCTGGCCTGGGGGTGGCGCCTGCCATTCCTGGCCAGTGTGGTGCTGCTGCTGGTGGGATGGTTCATCCGCGTGAAAGTGGCCGAGTCGCCCGATTTCGAGCAGATGCGTGAAAAGGGCGCCAAGGTCGAGGTGCCGGTGGCCGAAGTGCTGAAGCACCATCGCCGTGCGCTGCTGGTGGTGGTGGGCGCGCGGTTGGCCGAAGTGACGTGGTTCTACACCGTCGTGACGTTTTCGCTGGCCTACGCCACGGGCACGTTGGGCATCCCGCGTTCGGTCATGCTGGACGCCACGATCTGGGGAGCGGCGCTTGCGTTGTTCACGATGCCGCTGTTCGGCGTGCTGGGCGACAAGATCGGCCACAAGTGGGTGTTCATGGCGGGCACGGTGGGCATCCTGATCTGCGCGCCGTTGTTTTTCAACTTGCTGGGATCGGGTGACAAAGGCGGGATCATCGTGGCGGTTTGCCTGGCGGTGGGGCTGGTGTACGCCTGCCTGTACGGGCCCGAAGGCACGCTGTTCTCCAGCCAGTTCCCGGCGCACGTGCGGTACACCGGTATTTCGCTGGCGGTGCAGGTGTCCGGCGCCATCGGGGGCGGCCTGGCGCCCATCGTGGCGACGTGGCTGCTGGCCAAGGGCGGCGGCGATCCCAAGTACGTGGTCTGGTACCTGAGCGCCTTGGGCGTGGTCGCCTTTATCAGCGCCTGGCGCATGCAGGGCGAGGCCGCCGCGCATCCCGCGCTGCGCGTGCCTTCGACGGCAAGGACCTGAGAACGCCATGAAGACGATCGACTATTACTTCTGGATGAACTCCGACTGGGCCTATCTGGGCGCCGACCGGCTTGAAGCGCTGGCCGCCCGGCAGCAGGCGGTGATCCGATACCTGCCCGTGGACCTGCCTGATGTCTATTCGCGCACGGGCGGCGTGCTGCTGGGGCAGCGCTCGCCCGAACGGCAGGCCTACCGCGTGGCGGAGCTGGCGCGCTGGTGCCGCAAGCTGGGCATTCACGTGAACCCGCAGCCGGCGCACATGTGTCCGGATGCGGGGCTGGCCTCGCGCATCGTCATCGCGGCGGACCTTGCCGGCACGCCGGTGCCGGCGCTGTACAAGGCGATCCTGAAAGCGCAGTGGGTGGACGAACAGGACATCTCCGACCCCGCCGTCTTGCGTGGCGTGCTGGAACGGCTGGGTCTGCCGGCCGACCGCTTGCTGACGGCCGCGCAGGCCCCCGCCATCGACGCCGCGTATCGCCGCAACACGGACGACGCGGTCAAGGCCGGCGTCTTCGGATCGCCGTCCTACGTGTTCCGGGGCGAGGTTTTCTGGGGGCAGGACCGGCTGGACATGCTGGAGGAAACCCTCGCCCCGTCGCCCCTTACTTCTTCACCAGCGGGCAGGTCGACTTCGACAGGGGCATGAACGCCTGGTCGCCCGGCAGCGTCGCCACCAGCTTGTAGTAGTCCCACGGCCGTTTGGATTCAGACGGCTGCTTGACTTCAAACAAGTACATGTCGTGCACCATGCGGCCATCTTCGCGGATGCGGCCGTTGGTGGCGAAGAAGTCGTTGATGGGCAGGGACTTCATCTGCTTCATCACGGCGATGGGCTCGTCGGTGCCGGCCGCCTGCACCGCCTTCAGGTAGTGCATCACCGACGAATACGTGCCCGCCTGACTCATGTTGGGCATCTTCTTCAGCTTGTCGTAGTAGCGCTGCGACCAGGCGCGGGTCTGGTCGTTCATGTCCCAATAGAAGGCTTCGGTCAGGGTCAGGCCGGCGGCGGCTTCCAGGCCGATGGCGTGGATGTCGTTGATGTACAAGAGCAATCCCGCCATTTTCTGGCCGCCCTTGGTCAGGCCGAATTCACTGGCCGCCTTGATGGCGTTCACCGTGTCGCCGCCCGCGTTCGCCAGCCCGATGACCTGGGCCTTGCTGGACTGCGCCTGCAACAGGTAGGACGCGAAATCGCTGGACCCGAGCGGATGGCGCGAGGCGCCCAGCACCGTGCCGCCGTTGGCCTTGACGACTTCGGTGGCGGAAGCCTGCAGGGTGTGCCCGAAAGCGTAGTCCGCCGTCAGGAAGTACCAGGTCTTGCCGCCTTTTTCGACGGTGGCGCGCGCGGTGGTGTTGGCCAGCGACCAGGTGTCGTAGGTGTAGTGGACGGAATAGGGCGAACACAGGTCGTTGGTGATGCGTTCCGTGCCGGGGCCGCTGAAGACGACGATTCTCTTCTTCTCGCGGGCCACTTCCAGCACGGCCAGCGCGGGCGCCGACCCTGCCACGTCCATGACGGCATCCACCTTTTGGGTGTCGTACCATTCGCGCGCCTTGGCGGCGGCGATGTCGGCTTTGTTCTGGTGGTCCACCACCATCAGATCGATCTTCTTGCCCAGCACCGTGCCGCCGAAGTCGGCGATGGCCATTTCGGCGGCCGTGGCGCTGCCCTTGCCGGTCACGTCGGCGTAGACGCCGCTCATGTCCAGGATCAGGCCCAGCCGGACGATGTCGTCAGAGATGGCGGCAGGTTGGGCGGCTGCCGGGGCCGTCATGGCCGCGGCAATGCCGGCCGCCAGGGCGGTGGTGGTGAACAAGCGGGTAAGCGTGCTGCGGCAATGCAATGAAATCCGGGGCGTGTTGGCGTAAGCCATGGTTGTCTCCTCTTGTGCCGGATCTGTCTGGAACCTGCTGGCGCTTGATGGCGTGATGCCGCGCTCTATTTGGGTCTGGCCGCGAAACGGGGGCGTGGTGGCGGGATGGGCTCCTTGGGGGG
>NZ_PCOQ01000035.1 GCF_002975275.1 Achromobacter sp. MYb9
TCGTGGGCGCGCGCCACCCACCCGACCCCGGCGGCGAGCGTCCCACGAAGATCCAACGCACACCCCACGAAGATCCAACGCACACCCCACGAAGATCCAACGCAAGCCCCAAGAAGACCCAAAGCCCCTCCGAGCCCCCGCCCCCTACCTCGAATAAGCAGAAAACTTAGATTTAGAAATCGAAGTCGCCGCCACCTGCACATGCGGCGCCAACTCTGCCTCTACCCGCGCCACGGTCCACCTAGTAGTCGGCACAGAAATATTGATCGCCGCCACCGCCAACCCCCGATGATCGATCACTGGCGCCGCTACCGAAATATCCCCCAGCACCGTCTCGTTCACGATAATCGCGTAACCCTTTTCCGCTACCCGTTGCACGCGGTCCAGCAGCTTGTCGGGGTTCACCTCGGTATAGGGCGTAATCGGTTCCAGCCTTGTTTGCGCCAGGATCTCGCGGCGGTGTTCGTCCGACAGCCGCGACAGGATCGCCGTGCCTGACGCCGTGAAAAACGCCGGCAGGCGGCTGCCCACCGCGATATCCACGTTTACCAGATGGTGGCCTGGAAAGCGGGCCACGAACACAATCTCGTGACCGTCCAGCTCTTGCAGATTCGTCGTCTCGCCCAGCGTCCGGCTGATGTCCAGCAGATATGGCGACGCCTTGTCGATCAGCTCGTTCGCACGCACATAGTTGTACGAAAACTGCAGCACCTTCGGCGTCAGGCCGTAATTGCGCGTATCCGGAATGCGGCGCAGATAGCCCAGCGTTTCCAGCGTATAGACCAGGCGCTGCGTCGCGCTGCGGTCCAGTCCGGATGCGCGCGCGATATCGGCCAGCGTCATATGGCGTTTCGAACCATCGAACGCATGCAGCACCTGAAAGGCTTTTTCAGTGGAACCGACAAACAGCGAAGACCGGGTCTCGGTCGGCGCCTGCGGTTTTTCCGTGTCGTCAGGGGTAGCTTTGCGCACAGGGAACAGCCTATTGAGTTCTAGGGATGCCGCGCAAGAATCAACGCGACGGGGGTAATGCCGGCCCCTCATCGCGTATCGCGCTTAATGTAATTGTAATTCAATTATTAATAGCAAATATCAATTACTTCCAGCGCTTTGTCAGCCCTGCGTTTCCAGCGGCACCCCTGGCTGCGAGGCAGACCGGGTGCCCGGCACCGGATGGCAGGACTGTGGGTGATAGGTATGCACCACAGACAGTTTCACGCGGTCGCTGCGGTTGCCTTGGGCCGCGTGCAACGTGCGGCAGTGAAAGAACACCACATCTCCCGCCTCCAGTTCCGGGCAGACCGCCCGCGCGATCCAGTCCGCGTTCTGCGGCGCGTCGTCGCGGAAGAATTTCTGGCCATCAAACTGATCAGCCGTAAACGCCGCCGCGTGCGACCCCGGAATGAACGACAGCCCGCCGTTCTCGCGCTTTTCAGGGCCCAAGGCCAGCCAACAGGACACCAGGTCCGTATCCGAAAACGACCAATAACGAATGTCCTGATGCCAGCCCGTCAGGCTGCCGTAGGCCGGATGCTTGGTCATCACGCAATTGTGGTGCACGGTCGACAGCACGGCCGGCTCGCTGAAATAGCGGGCCAGCCACTGGCCGATGCCGGGGTCCGTCGCCCATTGGGCAAACAAGGGGTCGCGCGCATAGGCGCTGAGCAGACGGCGCACGGTCAGCCCGCCTTCCGCGGCGCGCGACTCGGGCGCGCCGGGGTAGCGCAGATCGGCTTCGTATTCGATGGGGGCCACGTGCTCGCGCAAATGGCGTTCGGCCAGCGCGCGCAGCGCCGCTACCCGCTCGGCGTCCACGAATTGGCGCGCCACCACAAACCCCTGCTTGCGCAGGACGGCTATCTGATCATCAGGCAGTAACCCGGACATCTCGATCCTCACACCCCGCGGCGGTTGCGAAGCGTCTGCGTGCGGGGCAGGCGCGTACCGGTCAGGCGCCGGTATACGCGGGGATGGCTAGATTACCAAAGCGCCGCGCGCGCCGGCGTCAGGTGGACGGTGTTTTTTCGGCTGGCGGGGCAATCGGGGGATGCAGCCGGGCCGCGTCGCGTTCCTGCACTTCGTGGTGCACCCATTCGCGCCACACGGCCACCAGCAAGGCCATTAGCACCGGGCCCACGAACAGCCCCACGATGCCCATGGTCTTCACGCCGCCCACCAGCCCGAAGAACGTGGGCAGGAACGGCAGCTTGACCGGTCCGCCCACCAGGCGCGGACGCAGGGTCTTGTCGACGATGAAGAGTTCGACACTGCCCCAGACCATCAGCGCGATGCCCGCCACCAGATGGCCGGAGCCCACCAGGTACAGCGACACCAGCGTGAACGACAAGGGCGCGCCGCCGGGAATCAGTGCCATGAAGCCCGTGACCACGCCCAGCAGCACTGGCGACGGCACGCCCGCCACCCAGTAGGCGATACCCAGCACCAGGCCTTCCCCCAACGCGATCAGGCCCATGCCGGTGACGGTGGAATTGATGGTGGCCGGCACCACGCGCGAAAAGCGCTGCCAGCGCGCCGGCAGGATGCGCTCGCCCAGCACGTCCAGCTGGGCGACCATGCGGATGCCGTCCTTGTAGACGAAGAACAGCGTGATCAGCATGAACAGCACGGTCAGCAGCAACTGGAACACGTTGCCCGTGGCCGCCAGCACCATGCGGTAGATATTGCCCAGATGTTCGCCGCTGACGGCTTCGACCAGCGCGCCCAGCGCGTGGGGCTGGCCGATATACGATTCCCAATATTGGCCCAGGCGCTCGCCCACGACGGGCATGGACGTGATCCAGTTGGGCACGGCCACGCCGTGGCGGTTGGCCGCGATGGCCCAGGCGAAAAAGGTACTGGCTTCCTTGATGGCGTAGGACAGCGCCAAGGTCATCGGCACGATCAGCACCACGACGACCACCAGCAGCGCCAGCGATGCCGCGACCGCCGTGCGGCCGCCGCAGCGCCGGACCAGACGCTGGTACAAGGGCCAACTGGCCAGGCCGATGATCAGCGCGGCAAGCGCGGGAACGAGAAAACCGCTAAGGAAGTAAACCCCTGCCAATAAGACAAGCAGCAGCAGCCAACGGGCGATCAGGTAAGCGGGTAGAACAGGCTGCATAGAGCGGATCGACAGTAAGGGCGTTGTAGGCTTTGACTGTCGGACTATACAGACGTTTCAAGAAATACGAGGGACGCAAGCCCTGTATTTACTACGGGGTTTCCCGTGGTTTTCCCGGCGTGGCGGCCCGGTCGGCCCGCCACGCCCACCGCTTACAAGGCGTATTCGGCGGCCTCTTCGCGCGCGCTGCGGCGACGCGGCGGCGTCGTTTGCAGCCGTGCGGGTTCGGTCTGGGGCTGGGGCTGCGCCAGGGTCATCGCGCTGGGCATGCCCAGTTGGCGCTGGAAGACGCCGCACGAGCTGGCGGCCGGATCGGTTTCATCGCGGCCACTGAGCAACGGGCAACCGGCAAACAATTCCGCTACCCAATCGGTGAAGGCGCGCACCTTGGGCGATAGCTGGCGGCTTTGCGGATACAGCACGGAAATTGCCGTGGAGCTGGGTTTCCACTGCGGCAGGATTTCGATCAGTTCACCGGATTGCAAGTGCGGCAGCGCCATATAGCGGGCCACCTGGATCAGGCCGAAGCCCTTCAGGCCGCAGTCCAGGTAGGCGCCGGCTTCGTTCACCGCCACCGTGCCCTTCATGTCCACTTCCTGGTGCTTGCCGTCGACCTTGAAATCCCAGGTGCAGTTACGGCCCGTGCGGCTCATGAAGTAGTGCACCGCGTGGTGGTCGCGCAACGATTCGATGGTTTGCGGCATGCCGTGGCGCGCCACATAGGTGGGCGAGGCACAGGTGACGGTCTGCAAGGTGCCGATGCGTCGCGCAACCAGACTGGAATCTTCCAGGTCGCCGGCGCGGATCACGCAGTCAACGGCCTCTTGCACCATATCCACGGGACGGTCGCCCAGGCCAAGCACCAGCTCGACGTCGGGGTATTTGTCGTGGAAATCACACAATGCGGGAATCAGGATCAGCCGCCCGATGCAGGTCGGGACGTCGATGCGCAGCCGCCCTTTCAGGCGCAGCGCCGCTTCCTGGAAACAGGCCTCGGTTTCTTCGACGTCCGCCAGGATGCGCACGCAATGCTGGTAATAGCCCGCGCCGTCCGGCGTCAGGCCGATACGGCGCGTGGTGCGATTGAGCAGGCGCACGCCCAGCAGGCGTTCGAGGTTCTGGATGATGGTGGTGACGGTGGTGCGCGGAAGCGAGAGGCTGTCGGCCGCCCGAGTGAAGCTATTGGCGTCCACGACGCGCACAAACACCTGCATAGCCTGAAAACGGTCCATGGCGACGGTGTCCTTTTGGGCAAATAAGTCGGGGTGAACGGAGCATAACCCGATTTCGCCGCTGATTAGTCATTTCTGTCGAACAGTGTTGCCGAGATAGACATGTTTATCCGGCCCCACAAAACACTCAGAATGCAAACCATCTTGAAGTGCCCTTGCCTCCCGGCGCCTCCACAGGGCATGTCAATCCTCAACTTCCGCCACCGCAGTGACTCCGCCCCGCCAAGGCGCCACTGCCCGGGAATCGCAACCCTGTTGCATGCTGCATTGCAGCATATGCATATATCCCGCGGACGTTAAGGACTGCCATGCCCCGGACTGCCGGAGCCGCCTCCGCCCCAGGCTCAAACAAGCGCGCTTTCGCCCCTATACCACTCAAGGAAACATCATGGTTTCGCGCAATCGTATCGCTATGCTCGTCGTCTTTGCAGCCGTTCTCGCGGCCGGAGGCGGCTATGCCCTGACCCGGGGCCCCGCCGGCGGCAATGTCGCCATGGCGCAAGGCGCCCCCGCCGCCACGCCCGTCGAGGTGGCCGAAGTCGTCACCAAGACCATCGTGGACTGGCAGCGTTATTCCGGCCGCCTGGAAGCCATCGACCGCGTCGACATCCGCCCGCTGGTGTCCGGCACGCTGACGCAAGTGCATTTCCAGGACGGCAGCATCGTCAAGAAGGGCGACCTGCTCTTCACCATCGATCCGCGCCCCTACGTGGCTGAAGTGGACCGCGCCGCCGCCGCCCTGACGGCCGCAAAGGCCCGCGCGTCCTACACCGCCACGGAACTGGCCCGCGGCCAGCGCCTGCTGGCGGACAACGCCATCGCCCGCCGCGACTTCGAGGAAAAGCAGAACGCCGCGCGCGAAGCCGCCGCCAACCTGCAAGGCGCGCAAGCCGCGCTGGACTCCGCCAAGTTGAACCTGGGCTACACGCGCATCGAAGCCCCGGTGGCCGGCCGCGTCTCGCGCGCTGAAGTCACCGTGGGCAACGTGGTCGCCGCCGGCGCCGCGTCGGTGCCGCTGACGAGGCTGGTGTCGGTGGCGAAGATGTACGCATCGTTCGACGTGGACGAACAAACCTTCCTTAGGTATGTGAACCCGGCGCGCAACGGCCGCGCAGGTTCGGTGCCGGTCGAACTGGGCCTGGCCAACGAGGAAGGCTATTCGCGCACCGGCTTCGTGCAATCCGTGGACAACCGCCTGGACGCGACGTCGGGCACGATCCGCGTGCGCGCCGAATTCGACAACGCCGACGGTTCGCTCTTGCCCGGCCTGTATGCCCGCGTCCGCCTGGGCGGCAGCGACCCGCGTTCGGCCGTACTGATCGACGAACGCGCCATCGGCACCGACCAGGACAAGCGCTACGTGCTGGTACTGGACGACAAGAACCACGCCGTCTACCGCCAGGTGAAGCTGGGCGCCAACCAGGAAGGCCTGCGCGTCATCGATACCGGCTTGGCCGCGGGTGAACGCATCGTCGTCAATGGCCTGCAACGCATCCGCCCCGGCGACGCCGTGGCCCCGACCGTCGTGCCCATGGTTGCCGCCAAGGCTGCCCCGGTCAAGACCGCCGCAGCCGAGCTGAAGTAAGGCCTGCGCGTCTACAGAGAACGTTCATGAATATCTCAAAGTTCTTCATCGACCGGCCGATTTTCGCCGGCGTGTTGTCCATCCTGGTCTTGCTGGCTGGCTTGCTGGCCATGTTCCAGCTGCCCATTTCCGAATATCCGGAAGTCGTGCCGCCGTCGGTGGTGGTGCGCGCCCAATACCCGGGCGCCAACCCCAAGGTCATCGCCGAAACCGTTGCCTCGCCGCTGGAAGAATCCATCAACGGCGTGGAAGACATGCTGTACATGCAGTCGCAGGCCAATAGCGACGGCAACCTGACGCTGACGGTCAACTTCAAGCTGGGCGTGGACCCGGACAAGGCGCAGCAGCTGGTGCAGAACCGCGTGTCGCAAGCGCTGCCGCGCCTGCCGCCCGACGTGCAGCGCCTGGGCGTGACGACGGCCAAGAGTTCGCCCACGCTGACGCTGGTCGTGCACCTGATCTCGCCCAATGACCGCTACGACATCACCTATCTGCGCAACTACGCGATCCTGAACGTCAAGGATCGTCTGGCCCGCATCACGGGCGTGGGCGAAGTGACGGTGTGGGGCTCGGGCAACTACTCGATGCGCGTCTGGCTGGACCCGCAAAAGGTCGCCCAGCGCGGCATGACCGCGTCGGAAGTGGTCGCCGCCATCCGCGAGCAAAACGTCCAGGTCGCCGCCGGCGTGATCGGCGCATCGCCCACGCAAGGCGACGTGCCGCTGCAACTGAACGTGAATGCGCGTGGCCGCCTGCAAAGCGAGGAAGAGTTCAAGGACATCATCCTGAAGACCTCGCCCGACGGCGCCGTGACCTACCTGTCCGACGTCGCCCGCGTGGAGCTGGATGCGCAGGAATACGGTTTGCGTTCGCTGCTGGACAACAAGCAGGCGGTGGGCATGGGCATCATGCAGTCGCCGGGCGCGAACGCGCTGGACGTCTCCAGCAAAGTGCGCGCCGCCATGGCCGAGTTGTCGCAAGACTTTCCGCCGGGCGTGGAATACCGCATCGAATACGACCCCACGCAGTTCGTGCGGTCCAGTATCGAAGCCGTGGTGCACACGCTGCTGGAAGCCATCGCGCTGGTCGTGCTGGTGGTGATCCTGTTCCTGCAAACGTGGCGCGCATCGATCATCCCGCTGCTTGCCGTGCCTGTGTCCATCGTGGGTACGTTCGCGCTGCTGCTGGTGTTCGGCTATTCCATCAACGCCTTGTCGCTGTTCGGGATGGTGCTTGCCATCGGGATCGTGGTGGACGATGCGATCGTGGTGGTGGAAAACGTGGAACGCAACATCGCGGCGGGCTTGAGTCCACGCGACGCGACCTACCGCGCCATGCGTGAAGTCAGCGGCCCCATCATCGCTATCGCGTTGACGCTGTGCGCCGTGTTCGTGCCGCTGGCCTTCATGACGGGCCTGACCGGCCAGTTCTACAAGCAGTTCGCCATGACCATCGCTATCTCGACGGTGATCTCGGCCTTTAACTCGTTGACCTTGTCGCCCGCGCTGTCGGCCCTGCTGCTGAAAAGCCATCACGACAAGCAGGACTGGCTGACCCGTGGCATGAACCGCGTCTTCGGCCGCTTCTTCAACTGGTTCAACAACATGTTCGGCCGCGCGTCCGAGTCCTACGGCACGGGCGTGTCCGGCGTGATCCGCCGCAAGGCCGGTGCGATGGGCGTGTACGCGGTGCTGGTGGCCGCCACCATCGGCGTGTCGTACCTGGTGCCCGGCGGCTTCGTGCCCGCGCAGGACAAGCAGTACCTGATCGGCTTCACGCAGTTGCCCAACGGCGCGTCGCTGGACCGCACGGAAGCGGTGATCCGCCGCATGAGCGACATCGCCCTGAAGGAACCTGGCGTGCAATCCGCCATCGCCTTCCCGGGCCTGTCGATCAACGGCTTCACCAACAGCTCCAGCGCCGGTATCGTGTTCGTGACGCTCAAGCCCTTTGATGAACGCAAGGGCGCCGCGCTCTCGGGCAACGCCATCGCCGCCTCGCTGAACCAGAAGTTCGCGACGATCCAGGACTCGTTCATTGCCGTGTTCCCGCCGCCGCCCGTGATGGGTTTGGGCACGCTGGGCGGCTTCAAGCTGCAACTGGAAGACCGCGCCGCGCTGGGCTATGCCGAACTGGACAAGGCCAAGCAGGCGTTCCTGGAAAAGGCGCGTCAAACGCCTGAACTGGGCCCGTCGTTCTCCAGCTACGAGATCAACGTGCCGCAGCTGGACGTGGATCTGGACCGTGTGAAGGCCAAGCAGCTGGGTGTGCCGGTGACGGAAGTGTTCGACACCATGCAGATCTACCTGGGTTCGATGTACGTGAACGACTTCAACCGCTTCGGCCGGGTGTTCCAGGTGCGTGCGCAAGCCGATGCGCCGTTCCGCGCCCACGCCGACGACATCCTGCAACTGAAGACCCGCAATGCCGCGGGCGACATGGTGCCGCTGTCGTCGCTGGTGACGGTCAAGCAGACCTTCGGGCCTGAAATGGTGGTGCGCTACAACGGCTACACGGCCGCCGACATCAACGGCGGACCGGCGCCCGGCTTCTCGTCCGACCAGGCGCAAGCCGCGGCCGAACGTGTCGCCGCCGAAACGCTGCCGCGCGGTGTGAAGTTCGAATGGACCGACCTGACGTATCAGCAGATTCTGGCGGGCAATGCCGGCTTGTGGGTGTTCCCGATCAGCGTGCTGCTGGTGTTCCTGGTGCTGGCCGCGCTGTATGAAAGCCTGACCTTGCCGCTGGCCGTGATCCTGATCGTGCCGATGAGCATCCTGGCCGCGCTGACGGGCGTCTACCTGACGGGCAACGACAACAACATCTTCACGCAGATCGGCTTGATGGTGCTGGTGGGGCTGTCTGCGAAGAACGCGATTCTGATCGTGGAGTTCGCCCGCGAGCTTGAAATGAGCGGCCGCACGCCGCTGGAAGCCGCCATCGAAGCCAGCCGCCTGCGTCTGCGCCCGATCTTGATGACGTCCATCGCGTTCATCATGGGCGTGGTGCCGCTGGTGCTGTCGTCCGGCGCCGGTTCCGAAATGCGCCATGCCATGGGCGTGGCGGTGTTCTTCGGGATGTTGGGCGTGACGTTGTTCGGCCTGTTCCTGACGCCGGTGTTCTACGTGCTGCTGCGTTCGCTGGGCGGCAAGCCGCTGCACTCGGCGGCCCCGCATGAAGCGCCGGAGTGCGCGCCGCACATCGACACGAATGCGCCGCCCGCCACGCAGCCCCACGCTTGAGGCCGGCAGACCCACAGAGAAGCCAGCGCGCCTTGCCCCTGCGGGCGGGGCGCGCGACAAAGAGAATTCATCATGATCCAAAGACTGACCCGCGGTTCCGCCCTGCTTGCCGTCCTGCTTGTGCTGGCCGGCTGCGCGGTGGGCCCCACCTACGAAAAGCCGTCCGCCGCCGCGCCGGCGGCCTTCAAGGAAGCCGCCCTGCCTGCATCCGAAGCCGGCACCTGGAAGCCCGCAGAGCCGTCTGAAGACGCGCTGCGCGGCGCCTGGTGGAAGGTGTTCGGCGACGACGGCCTGAACCAATTGCAGGAAGAAGCGCAACAGGCCAACCAGAACCTGCAAGCCGCCGCCGCCCGCCTGGCGCAATCGCGCGCGCTGCAACGCGAGGCCCGCGCCGGCTTCTTCCCCACGCTGGATGCGGCCTTCGGCCCTAACCGCCAACGCCCCTCGGCCGTGTCGCAAGGGCTGCCGGACGGCACGTCCACTAATCCGGTGACGACGTGGCGCGCCCAAGGCGCGGTGTCGTATGAAGCCGACCTGTTCGGCCGCGTGGCATCCACCGCCGACGCCGCCACCGCCGACGCCCAGCAAAGCGAGGCCCTGTACCGGTCGGTGCTGCTGGCCCTGCAGGCCGACGTTGCCACTACGTACTTCCTGGTGCGCGAGCAGGACGCGGAATCGCAGCTGTATAACCAGACGGTGAAGCTGCGCACCGACACCCTGCAATTGATCCAGCGCCGCTACGACGCGGGCGACATCAGCGAATTGGACCTGGCGCGCGCCAAGGCCGAGCTGGCATCCGCGCAATCGGAAGCCCTGGGCATCGACCGCCGCCGCGCCACGACCGAACACGCGCTGGCCGTGCTGCTGGGCCGCGCCCCGTCCGATTTCACGATGCCGCCGCAGCCGATCCAGAAGGTCGCGCTGTCCATCCCCGCCGGTCTGCCGTCGACGCTGCTGGAACGCCGCCCCGACATCGCTGCCGCGGAACGCGCGATGGCCGCCGCCAACGCCCGTGTCGGCGCGGCCAAGTCCGCGTTCTTCCCGCGCCTGGACATCACCGGCGCCTTCGGCTATGAGTCGTCCGACCTGGGTAACCTGTTCCAGTGGTCCAGCCGCACCTTCCTGCTGGGCCCGCTGGTCGGCGCCGCGCTGTCGATGCCCATCTTCGACGGCGGCCGCCGCCAGGCCGGCCTGGACCGCGCCCGCGCCGTCTACGAGGAAGACGTCGCCGTCTACCGCCAGACCGTGCTGAACGCGTTCCGCGAAGTCGAAGACAACCTGGCGAACCTGCGCATCCTGGCGGACCAGACCAAGGCGCAAGACGCCGCCGTCGAAGCCTCGGCCCGCGCCGCCAAGCTGTCGCACACGCAGTACCGCGAAGGCTCGATCAGCTACCTGGACGTGATCGAAGCCGATCGCAGCGTCCTGCTGCAACAACGCGTCGCCGTGCAATTGAGCGGCGAGCAGGCGCGCTCGGCGGTAGGCCTGATCCGCGCAATCGGCGGCGGCTGGGAAAATCCGGTTCCGCCGGAAACCGTGGCGGCCAAGTAGCCAGCAGGCTGGGTGTAGCGCGCAATGCGCTACACCCTTGCGCCAACGTCCATCGCGCGGCCGGCCGGGCGGCCGGCCGGCCGGCCGCCTTAAGAACCGCCCCTACCCCCGACGATCGAGATACCGCCTTCCCACCCGATACCCCACGAACACAAAAAACGCTCCGCTGTTCGCCACTAACCAAGCCCCCAATCCACCCAGCAGCGCCACCACCGGCCCCACGGCCCGCACATCCCCCTGCGTCCACGCGATCAGCCCCAGGCCGCCCACCGCCACCCACCCGATCGCCAGCCACTTCACCACCACCAGCCCGGCGGACCGCCCCGCCATCAGCATCACCACCCCGATCGACAACGCCAGCGCCGTCGCCGCGCACACCGCCACCAGGGCGAATGCCGCCCAGGCCGCGCCGGCCACGCTAAGCAGCAGGCTCAGCACTTCGATTCCCACGCCCAGGCCGCCGGTCATCACCAGCACCGACAACGCCAACGGCGACCACATACCCGGCGGGGTCCGCCGGGCGTCCATGTCGGCCAGGAACCGATGCATGGCCACCGACGTGGCCGGATCGACGCCGCCCGCCAACGCCGCCTCCACCCGGCGGCACTGTGCGATCAACGCATTCAAGCCCGTGCCGGAAGCAGGCATCACGGCCTTGTCACGCCGGGTGCGTGTTCCGACACGGTGTTGCGCAAGGCCGCCATCGCTTCCTGCACCGCCAGGGGCCTGAAGGCGTCTTCGCGCCAGTACATCGCCACGGATCCGAAGCCGGAAAGCCGCATCGGGATGATCCGCATCGCCCGCATCTGTGAAAACCGCAGCGCCGCGCGATGCGACGCCACGCCGATCATGTCGCTGTTGTTGATCAGCGTGAGGTTGATCGTGACTGAGTTCGACTCAACATGGTCCGCCGGCGGCGCCTGCCCCGCCGCCGCCAACGCGGCGTCCACGGCATTGCGGATGGGCGTGCCCTTGGGCCACAGGATCCAGCGGTACGACAACAGGTCCTGCCAACCGGGTTGCTCGATGGCGAAGAGCGGATGGCGCGGACGCGCCACCAGGTGGATCGGTTCCAGGTACAAGGCTTCGAACCGGATCGCGGGGTCATGGTGTTCGGGCGCCGAGCGTCCCACCACGATGTCGAGGTCTCCCTGGGCCAGTTGCGCCAGCAGGCGGTCCGTCGTGCCCTCGACGAGTTTCACGCGCGCTTGCGGCATGCGTTCCAGCAGCTTCATCACCGCCAGCGGCACCGTATCGGACGCCGACGCGCCCGATGCGCCAATCACCACGCGGCCCCCGCCGCCTTCACGCAGCGCGGCCATGTCGGCGCTGGCGCGGTCCAGCTGCGATTCCACACGCTGCGCATGAGCGATCAGCACATCGCCATGCGGGGTTGGGCGCAAGCCGCGCGCGTGACGCTCGAACAGCGGCAGGCCGATATCGTCTTCCAGGTCTTTCAGCCATTTGGACAACCCCGGCTGCGTGGTGTTGAGCATCGCGGCCGAATGGCTGATGTTGCGGGTCTGCGCCAGACTGAGCAGCATCTTCAAATTGCGCAGCCGCAGGCGGTGAGTCCAGTCCATGCGGGCCCTCGTTGGAAGGAGGTTTGTCTCGTATGTATATTGTTATTCGTATGGATAATAAGATAATTTCATTATTAAACACATAGCTGCCTGCGCATAATCGTCTCCATACCCGGACCAGCCGCGACCCACGCGGCGGCCACCCGTAGAAGCCGGCAATAGCCGGACATACCGGAGACAACCATGCCCGACGGCCACACCGCCGGCGCCGATCACGCTGCCGACCGCAGCGCTGATCGCGCAGCCTATTACACGCGCATCGCCAAGAAGCACATGGCTCCCTTGTGGGAGTCCCTGCACAACCTGGTACCCCGCCAGCCCGCCCCTCGCTGCGTGCCCGCCCTGTGGAAGTACGACGACGTGCGCGACGACGTGATGGCGTCCGGCTCGCTGATCACCGCGGAAGAAGCCGTGCGCCGCGTGCTGATCCTTGAAAATCCCGGGCTGCCGGGCCAAGCCAGCATCACGCAGAGCCTGTACGCCGGCCTGCAATTGATTCTGCCTGGCGAGATCGCCCCCAGCCATCGCCACACGCAGTCAGCGCTGCGCTTCATCGTGGAAGGACGCGGCGCCTACACGGCGGTGAACGGCGAGCGCACCACCATGCACCCGGGCGACTTCATCATCACGCCGTCCTGGACCTGGCACGACCACGGCAATGCCGAAACCGCGGAAGGCGGGGAACCCGTCGTGTGGCTGGACGGCCTGGACATCCCGCTGCTACGGTTCCTGGACGCCGGCTTCGCCGAAAACTATCCCCAGGCCACGCAGCCCGTCACCCGGCCCGAGGGCGACAGCATGGCCCGTTTCGGACACAACATGGCGCCCGTGCGCCATCAGGCCACAAGCGGCACCTCGCCCATCTTCAACTACCCCTACGAACGCAGCCGCGAGGCGCTGGACGCCTTGTACCGCCACGGGGAACTGGATCCCTGGGACGGCGTGAAGCTGCGTTACCTGAACCCTGCCACGGGCGGCTACCCCATGCCGACGATGGCCACGTTCATGCAACTGCTGCCCGCCGGCTTCCAGGGCAAGACGTACCGCAGCACCGACTCCACGGTCTACAGCGTGGTGGAAGGGCGTGGCACGGCGCGCATCGGCGACCAGGAATTCCACTTCGGCCCGCGCGACGTCTTCGTCGCCCCGTCCTGGCTGCCCGTGCAACTTGCCGCGCTGGAAGACGCCACGCTGTTCAGCTATTCGGACCGCCCCGTGCAGGACGCGCTGGGCCTGTGGCGCGAAGAACGCATCGCCTGATCGGGCGCCGCGCGACCCATTCCGATTTTCCCAACCCCCGTATCCCAAGGGTGATCCATGTCTTTCGTGTTTGCTCCCGCCGCTCCTGTCGCCGTGCCCATCGCTGGCAGCCAGGATGCCTTCCCCGTCCGCCGCGTGTACTGCGTAGGCCGCAACTACGCCGCCCACGCCCGCGAAATGGGCTTCGATCCCGACCGTGAACCGCCCTTCTTCTTCTGCAAGCCGGCCGACGCGGTCGTGCCGGTCGCCGACGGCCAAACGCTGGACCTGCCCTACCCGCCCGAAACCGCCAACCTGCATTACGAGATCGAACTGGTCGCGGCCATCGGCAAGGGCGGCGACCATATCGCGGTGGACGACGCACTGGCGCACGTCTGGGGCTATGCCGTGGGCCTGGACATGACGCGGCGCGACTTGCAGATGAAAATGCGTGAAGCCGGCCGCCCGTGGGAACTGGGCAAGGCCTTCGACCACAGCGCGCCCATCGGCCCGCTGCACCCCGCCGGGTCGGTCAACGGCATCGGCCAGGCCGCCATCTGGCTACAGGTCAACGGCGCCGACAAGCAACGCAGCGACATCGGCAAGCTGATCTGGTCCATCGCCGAAACCATCTCCTATCTGTCCAGGTACTTCCGCCTGGAAGCCGGCGACCTGATCTACACCGGCACGCCCGAAGGCGTGGGGCCCGTGGTGCGCGGCGACACGATGGTGGGCGGCGTCGACGGCCTGGGCACGCTCAGCGTGCGGATGGTGTAGCCATGCGATACGACACCGATGTGATCATCGTGGGCGCCGGAGTCGGTGGCCTGGTGTTGGCGCTAAGCCTGCATCAGGCCGGCATCGCGTGCCGCGTCTACGAAGCCGTGTCCGAGATCAAGCCGCTGGGCGTTGGCATCAACCTGCTGCCGCATGCCACCCGCGAACTGGACGAGCTGGGTCTGCTGCCCGCGCTGGACGCAATTGCCGTGCGTACGCGCGAATCCGTGTTCTATACCCGCCACGGCCAGTTCATCTACGGCGAGCCCGCCGGCCTGGACGCCGGCTACGACTGGCCGCAATACTCCATCCATCGCGGCGATCTGCAAATGGTGCTGCTGGCGGCCGTGCGGCAACGCCTGGGCGACGGTTGCGTGACGGTCAATGCCCGCTGCACCGGCGTGGAGCAAGATGCCGACACCGTGACGGCGCGCTTCCAGGACAACGACGGCAATGCGCTGGCCCCCGTGCGCGGACGCATCGCGGTCGGCTGCGATGGCATCCACTCGGTGCTGCGCAAGCAGCTCTATCCGCAAGAAGGCGCGCCCCGCTATTCCGGCGTGAACATGTGGCGCGGCACCACACGATGCAAGCCGTTCCTGTCCGGCGCCAGCATGGTCCGGGCGGGCTGGCTGTCGACCGGAAAAATGGTCATCTATCCCATCCGCGACAACATCGACGCCAACGGCAACCAGCTGGTGAACTGGGTGGCCGAGATCGAAGCCGCCGAACCCGCCGTTCGCGACTGGAACCGCAGCGGCCGGCTTGAGGATTTCTTTCCCGCGTTCGCCGATTGGCATTTCGATTGGCTGGATGTCGCGCGCCTGATCCAGGACGCCGACGCCATTCTGGAATATCCGATGGTGGACCAGGACCCGCTGCCCACCTGGACGAAAGGCCGCATGACCTTGCTGGGCGACGCCGCGCACCCGATGGTGCCCCGTGGCTCGAACGGCGCGGGCCAGGCGGTGATAGACGCCCGCTATCTGACGGGCCAGTTAAAGCGCCAGGGGCTCATCCCCGACGCGTTGCAGGCCTATGACCGCGCCCGGGTAGAGGCCACCACCCGCGTGGTCCTGACCAACCGCAGCAATCCGCCCGACGCCATCCTGCGCGAGGTGCATGAACGTTCCGCCGACCGTCCGTACACGCGCATCGAAGACGTGATCAGCCGCGATGAACTTGAGAGCATCTCGCGGCGCTACAAGCAGGTGGCCGGTTTCGACCCCCAGGCGCTGAAAGCCCGGGCATCCTACGTATAGCGCGACCCGGCGCGGCCTGGGCCGCCGTCGACATCAAGCCGGCGCATGACCGGCAACAGCAACTGGAGACAAACCATGTGCAAGTTCATCCGCCTTCTTGGCGCCGCGGCGCTGGCGCTTGCGGCCGCGGCCAGCCACGCGGCATGGCCCGAACGGCCCATCACGCTGGTGGTTCCGTTCACGCCGGGCACCGGCATCGACTTGATCGCCCGCCAACTGGCGGCAAGCCTTCCCCAAACGCTGGGGCAGCCCGTCGTGGTGGAGAATCTTGCCGGCGCCAGCGGCAACATCGGCAGCGAAAAAGCCGCACGCGCCGAGGCCGACGGCTACACCTTTCTGGTGACGGTGAATACGTTCGTCATGAACGCCAGCCTCTACAAGGGCAAGCTAAGGTTCGATCCGCAGAAGGACTTTGCGCCAGTCGGCCTGACGTCCTGGGGTTCGCTGCTGCTGGTCACGCATCCGTCCAACCCCGCCAATACCGTCGATGACGTGGTGCGCGCGGCCAGCGCCGCCCCGGGCAAACTCAGCTACGGCACGCCCGGCGTGGGCACGCCGCATCACCTCTCGATGGCGCTGTTCCTGGACCGCACCCACGCCACCATGCTGCACGTGCCTTACAAGGGCACGGCGGGCGCCGTCACCGACATGCTCGGTGGCCGCCTGGACTACATGTTTCTGCCGGTGCACGTGGCGCTGCCGCAAATCAAGGCTGGCAAGCTGAAAGTGATTGCCACGGGCAGCCCGAAGCGCCTGCCGCAATTGCCGGACACGCCCACGCTGACGGAAGCCGGCCTGCAAGGCGCCGACGTGGACATGTGGTACGGCGTGCTGGCGCCCAAGGGCACGCCGCCCGCCATCGTCGACCGCATGAACCGGGAAATCAACGCCATCCTGAAGACGCCGGCCACGGCCACCGCCTTTGATGCGCACGGCATGGTCCCCGCGACGTCCACGCCCGCCGATTTTGGCGCCCTGATCGCTCGTGACGCCAAGCGCTGGGACGACGTTGTCGCGCGCACCGGCATCACGGCCGAATAGGGCCATTCCTCGACTTTCCGCCCCTACCGACGCACAACCCATGCAACTCCACAGCTTCTTCAATAGCTCGACGTCCTACCGCGTGCGCATCGCGCTGGCGCTCAAGGGCCTGCCTTACACGTATCTGCCCGTGAACCTGCGCCGGCAGGAACAACGCGCCGCCGACTATGTGGCGCAGAACCCGTCGGCGGGCGTGCCGCTGCTGGCCGACGGCGATATCCGGCTGTCGCAATCGCTTGCCATCATCGACTACCTGGACGCCACGCATCCCGAGCCGCGCCTGATCCCGGCCGACGTCCTGGCCCGCGCACGCGTGCTGGAATTGTCCGACGCCATTTCCTGCGACATCCACCCCGTCAACAACATGCGCATCCTGCGTTATCTGCAAGACGTGCTGGGTGCAACCGACGAACAGAAGAACGCCTGGTACCACCACTGGATCCGCGAAGGCCTGACCGCGGTCGAGGAACTGCTGGCGCGCCACGGGCATGGCGCCTATTGCTTCGGCGACGCACCCACGCTGGCCGATTGCTGCCTGGTGCCGCAAGTGGCCAACGCGCAGCGAATGGGCTGCGACCTGGCCGCCTACCCGCGCATCCTGCGCATCTTCGACCATTGCAACGCGCAGCCCGCCTTCCAGCAAGCCGCGCCCACGCGCCAACCCGACTACACCCAATGACGACGCCAATGCAAGAACCCGACACCCACGGCGCGCCGCTGCGCGAATACACCGACCCGGACTACCGACCGCTATGCGCCAACCTGGCCGAGGTGCGCGCCAACATCGACCGGCTGGACGACGAAATCGTGCGCCTGATCGCCGAGCGCGCCATGTACGTGAAAGACGCCGCGCGCTTCAAGCGCGATGCGTTCCAGGTCAGCGCGCCCGCGCGCCAGGCTCAGGTGTTCGACAAGGCGCGCGCGCTGGCGCAACGGCACAACCCAGGCTTCGCCAACCTTGAAGCGGTCGTCGACGCGGCCTACCGCGCGATGGTCGCCGCGTTCATCGCCAACGAACAAACCTATTTCAACAGCATGAAAGACGTGGGAGACGCGCATGAATAAGCTCCGTTCGCTGACGCTGGCCCGTCGCGTGGCGGCGCGCGCCCTGATGGGGCTGGCCGCCGCCGCGCCGCTGACCTCGGCGCTTGCCGCCGATGCGTGGCCCACGCAACCGCTCAAAGCCATCGTGCCCTTCGGACCCGGGTCCAGTCCCGATCAGGTCGCCCGCATCGTCGGCGAAAAGGCGGGCGCCATCCTGGGCCAGACCATCGTCATCGAAAACAAGCCGGGCGCCAGCGGCAACATCGGCACCTTCGCCATCGCCAACGCCAAGCCCGACGGCTACACCTTCGGCGTATCCATCACCGGCCCGCTGGTGAACAACACGCTGTTGTTCGACAAGTTGCCGTATGCGCCGGCGACCGACCTGTCACCGCTGACACTGGCCGTGCACCAGCCCAACGTGCTGGTCGTGCCCGCGTCGGCCGGGATCGGCAATGTCGGCCAGTTGCTGGATGCGCTGAAGCGGAATCCGGACAAATACAACTTTCCGTCGCCCGGGGCAGGCACCGTATCGCACTTGGCCGTAGAACTACTGCTGCAGCAGATCGGCGCGCGCGCCACGCACGTGCCCTACCCCTCGTCGCCCGCCGCGCTGACTTCGCTGTTGTCGGGCGATACGCAGTTCGCGGCGCTACCCCCCATCGCCGTCATGCCGATGGTGAAAGACGGGCGGCTGAAGGCCCTGGCCGTCACCTCGTCCAAGCGTTCCGCGCTGCTGCCGGACATCCCGACACTGGCTGAAGTGGGCGTGCCGGGTATCGAGGGATCCGCGTGGATCGGCTTCGTGGTGTCGTCCAAGGTGCCGGCCGACATCCAGAAGAAGCTGTCGGATGCGCTGATCCAGGCCATCCGCGACCCGGAAGTCGCCAAGCGGCTGCAAACGCCGTTCATGGATCCGGTCGGCAGCACGCCGGCCGAGTTCCGCGCCTACATGGACGACGAACTGAAGCGCTGGGCCCCCCTGATCAAGAAGCTGGGCATCAAAGGCCAGTGAGCCGCCACGCAAGCAAGGAGAATCGAATGGTCATCAACGAACCCGCGCGCCAGGTCCCGCTCTACGGCGAGTACGACGTCGTGGTGCTGGGCGGCGGCCCCGCCGGCGTGCTGGCGGCCGCCAGCGCCGCGCGCAACGGCGCCCGCGTCCTGCTGGCGGAACGCTACGGCTTCCTGGGCGGCATGGGCACGGCGGCAGGCGTGTCGAACTTCTGCGGCCTGCATGCCAACATCCATGGCGACATCCGGCAAGTGGTGCATGGCATGACCAACGACCTGCTTGACCGCATGCGCGCCATGGACGGCTTGAACGACCCCCATCTGATCCTGGGCAAGATCCACGCCCAGGCCTATGACATATCGGCCTTCAAGTGCGCGGCGGACGGCCTGGTGCAAGATAGCGGCGCACAGGTGTTGTTCCACGCGCTGGCTACCGGTCTGACGCGCGCCGAAGATGGCCGCGTGGACGCGTTGTTCCTGGAAACCAAATCCGGCCGCTGCGCCGTGCGCGCCAAGGTGTTCATCGACTGTTCGGGCGATGCCGACATTGCGAAATGGGGCGGCCTGCCCTTCGAAAAGGGGGATGAGCACGGCCATATGCTCTACCCCACCCTGATGTTCAAGGTGGGCAATGTGGACGGCGCGCGCGCCCAGGAAGCCTGGAAGACCATCCCCGTCTTGATGGACCAGGCCGCGGCCAGCGGTGAATTCACGTTCCCGCGCCGGGGCGCCATCGTGCGTCCGCAAAAGCACGACTACGAATGGCGCGTCAACGTCACGCAACTGGCCAATGCCGACGGCAGCGCGGCCGATGGCACCGACGCCGGCTCGCTGTCCGCCGGCGAACTGGAAGGCCGCCGCCAGATCGTGCAATACCTGGCGTTCCTGCGCGCCAAGGTGCCGGGATTCGAGAACGCGTATGTGCTGGACATCGCGCCGCAGCTGGGCATTCGCGAAACCCGCCGCATCGTCGGCGAAGCCGTGCTGACCAAGGAACACGTGCTGGGTTGCGCCGACTTTGACGACAGCATTGGCGTGAACGGCTGGCCATTGGAAATGCACACGGCAGGCGATGTGCAATGGCTGTGGCCGCCCATTCCCGAATCGCGCGGCTACAACCAGCTGCCGTTCCGCATGATGGTGCCCAAGCGCGGCCCCGGCGTCGCGGACAACGTGTTGGTGGCGGGACGCTGCGCATCGATGACGCACGAAGGCCAGTCGGCCGCGCGTGTCAGCGGCAGCTGCTTCGTCATGGGAGAAGCGGCGGGCACCGCGGCAGCGATGGCCCTGCGCGCCGATATCGCGCCCGCCGACGTGCCCATCGCGGCCTTGCAGGCCCAGTTGAAGCGGCAAGGCGCCTTCCTGGGCGGCCAGGAATGACGGGCCACGGAGAACAACCATGAACACGTCCACGACAACCACTCAGGCAACCCGATCCGTCATCGTGGTGGGCGGCGGCATCGGCGGCCTGGCCGCCGCGCTGGCGCTGACCCGGCAAGGCATCGCAGTGCAACTGCTGGAGCAGGCCGCGCATATCGGCGAGATCGGCGCCGGCATCCAGTTGGGGCCCAACGCCTTCGCGGCGCTGGACGCCTTGGGCGTCGGACAGACGGCGCGCACGCGCGCGGTCTTCACCGATCACATCATCATGATGGATGCGGTCGACGCCCGGGAAGTCGTGCGCATCGACACGGGCGACGCGTTCCGAACGCGCTTCGGCGGCCCATACGCCGTGATCCATCGCGCCGACATCCACCTGTCCATCCTGGAAGCCGTGCAGCAGAACCCGCTGATCCGCTTTCGCACGTCCACCCAGATCGCGGGCATGTCGCAAGACGGCAGCAGCGTCGAGGTTACCGATACCGAGGGCAACCGCTACCGCGCGGATGCCGTGGTGGGCGCGGACGGCGTCAAATCGGTGATCCGCGAACGCACGGTGGGCGACCCCGCGCGCGTGACCGGCCACGTCGTCTATCGGGCGGTGGTCGAACGCGACAACATGCCCGAAGAGCTGCGCATCAACGCGCCCGTGCTGTGGGCCGGCCCGCATTGCCATCTGGTGCACTACCCCTTGCGCGGCGGCCAGCAGTACAACCTGGTCGTCACCTTCCACAGCCGCGAGCAAGAGGAATGGGGCGTGCGCGAAGGCAGCAAGGAAGAAGTGCTGTCGTACTTCCAGGGCATCCATCCGCGCCCGCACCAGATGCTGGATCGCCCCACATCCTGGAAGCGCTGGGCCACCGCCGACCGCGAACCGGTCGAACACTGGGGCCAGGGCCGCGTGACCTTGCTGGGCGATGCCGCCCATCCCATGACGCAATACATGGCCCAGGGCGCGTGCATGGCGCTGGAAGACGCGGTGACGCTGGGCCAGGCCGTGCGGCATTGCGGACACGACCTGGAGGCCGCCTTTCGCCTTTACGAATCGGTCCGCATCCCGCGCAGCGCGCGCGTGGTCTGGTCCACCCGGGAAATGGGCCGGCTCTATCACGCGCGGGGCGTCGAACGCACCGTGCGCAACCTGCTGTGGACCGGCCGCAGCCAGTCCCAGTTCTATGACGCGTTGCAGTGGCTGTACGGTTGGAAGGTGGAAAACTGCCTCACGGCGGCATAACAACAGCACCAGAGGAGACAACATGAAAAAGAGCGCTATCGGCGGCACGGCCGCCATCCTGCTGGCGTTGGCCGCATCCGCGGCCCACGCGCAGCAAAAGCCGGTCGACATCGGCTTTATCGGCACGCTTTCCACCCCCGCCGGCTACATCGGCGAGGACGAGCGCGACGCCTTCATGCTGGCCGTGAAGGAAGGCGGCGGCAAGCTGGGCGGCGTGCCCGTCAACGTGCGCGTCGAAGACGATGCGCTCAAACCCGCCAACGCCAAGCAGATCGCCGACAAGATGGTGCAGGACGGCGTGCGGCTCTTCACGGGCGTGAACTTCTCGAACGTCATGGCGGCCGTCGGCCCCACGGTGCTGAACGCCGGGGGCTTCTACGTCAGCCTGAACGCCGGCCCCTCCAACTACGCCGGCAAGGCCTGCAACCCGAATTATTTCGCCGTCGCCTTCCAGAACGACTCTTACGCCGACACGGCCGGCATCGCCGCCAACGAACTGGGCGCCAAGCGCGTCGTCGTCATGGCCCCGAACTATCAGGCCGGCCGCGACGCCGTGGCCGGCTTCAAGCGCGCCTACAAGGGCGAAATCGCCGAAGAGATCTACACCAAGCTGGAACAAGCCGATTTCTCGGTGGAGCTTGCCCGCATCCGTTCGCTGAATCCCGATGCCATCTTCCAGTTCCACCCGGGCGGCGCAGGCATCAACCTGACCAAGCAGTTCGCCAACTCCGGCCTGTCTGACAAGATCCGGATGATCACGCCCATCTACTCGATGGACGACCGCATGCTGGCCGCGACGGGCACGGCCAGCAAGGGCTTCTATCTGAGTTCGCTATGGAGCGCCGACCTGGACAACGCGCAGAACAAGCACTTCGTCGACGCCTTCACCAAGGCCTACAAACGCCCGCCCACGGCGTATGCCGCGCAAGCCTACGACACCGCCAACCTGATCGCCTCCGCGCTTAAAGCCGTCAACGGCGACGTCACCGGCCGCGCCGACGACTTCCGCAATGCGTTACGGAAGGCCGACTTCCCCAGCGTGCGCGGCAAATTCAAGTTCGGTCCCAACCAGCACCCGGTACAGGACTGGTACCTGCTGCACATCGAAGCCGGCCCGGACGGCAAGCTCGTGTACAAGAACCAGAAAGTCCTGGCCCGCGACCACACCGACGTGCACGCGGCCGACTGCAAGATGTAGGCAGCAAATGAAAGGGGGGCAGCGCATGCTGCCCCCAAAGACCTGCCGTGGCGTCGGATCAACGATCCATCAATTCAAGCTGGCGCCCGAGATCTTGACGATTTCCTGGTACTTGGCCTTTTCGCTCTTCACGAAATCGGCAAAGGCTTCCGGCGTCATCGGGCTGGCTTCCGAGCCCATGGTCAACAGGCGTTGCTTCACATCCGGTTGCTGCATCGCATCGGCATAGGCCTTGTTCAACTTGGCCACCACCGGCGCCGGCGTGCCACCCGTGGTGAACACGCCAAACCACGTGCCCAGGTCAAAGCCCTTCACACCCGACTCTTCAACCGTCGGCACATCCGCCAGCAACGACGAACGCTTTGCCGTCGTCACGGCCAGCGCCTTGACCTTGCCGTCCTTGATCAACGGCGCCGACGCCGCCAGATTGTCGAACATGAAATCCGACTGCCCCGACAGCAACGCCAACTGCGCGGGCGCCGCGCCCTGGTAAGGAATGTGTTCCACGCTGATGCCTGCACGCGCCTTGAGCAGCTCGCCAGACAGATGGCCGGCGCTACCGTTGCCGCCCGAACCGTAGTTCAGCTTGCCCGGATTCTTCTTGGCGTAGTCGACCAGGTCGGCCAGCGTCTTGATCTTGTTCTTGTCGGCGAATTCAACGTTCATCACCAACACGTTCGGCACCGACGCCACGATGGTCACGGGTGCGAAATCCTTGACCGGGTCGTAGGGCAGGTTCGCGAACAGCCAGGGGTTGATGGCGTGCGTGGCCACCGCGCCCATCACCAGCGTATAGCCGTCGGCCGGGGCCTTGGCCACCAGGTCGGCGCCAATGTTGCCGCCCGCGCCCGAGCGGTTTTCAACGATCACGGGCTGGCCCAGCGAACCGCGCACCTTCTCGGCCAACATGCGAGCCATGGTGTCCAGCGGGCCGCCAGGCGGGTACGGCACGACAAAGCGGATCGGCTTCGTAGGGAAATCAGTGGCTTGCGCCAGGGCGGGCGCGCCGAAAGGCAGGGTGGCGGCCAGCGCCACGGCGCCTTGCAGCAAGGCGCGGCGGACCGCGCTACGGGGGGTGTTCGTCATGGTGTTTTTCTCCTCACTCCAGATCTATGGCGGTCAGTAGCATACCGCAGCAAGCGGGTCGACGTAACAAAAGGATACGCCTGGAATTAAGCCGAAGATCACGCGATTCAAGCCAACGCTTGGGGTGCTTGAAAGCGAACCGCTCCCGCGATCAAAAAATAAGGCGTCAGACTGCAATATCATAGATACCCCATCCGAGGAAACCGACATGACATCGCAGCCACAACGCTTCCTGGATCATCTCGCTGCTCATGGCTGGACGGTGCTGCGGACCACGCCCACCTCGACGCCAGCGGCCGCGCCGGGCGAGGCGTACGGCTATGGCGCTTTCCTGGCGACATTCACCGAATTGCACAACGCGAACCAGACACGCTGGTTCCTGAGCGCAGCCGACCATGCCTGCACGGCGGACAGCGCCTTTCCCTGGCACACCCTGCGCGATATCAGCCTGGAGGCCGCGCTGGACGACGCCGGCCGGCAGGCAGTCCTGGACTTCTGGCAACAGCACACGCCGATCTACATGAGCGTTGCGGGCGATTACGAATTCCTGGCGATAGAACGCGACTCGGGCCGCATCGTGCACGGCATCGAGCCGGAATTCGAGGACACGCGCGACGTCGCCCCGAATCTCGCGGGCCTGTTCGAAGACATGATTGCGGGCCGCGCCATGGCGGCGCTTCTGGCGTAACGTCGTATGCAACCGCAGCCCCATATGCCAACGCGGCGCTGCATTTCCTCTGACGCGCGGGGCGACCTGGTTCAT
The DNA here is from genome assembly GCF_002975275.1 of Achromobacter sp. MYb9. Classification (GTDB taxonomy): domain Bacteria; phylum Pseudomonadota; class Gammaproteobacteria; order Burkholderiales; family Burkholderiaceae_B; genus Achromobacter. Next base: position 24,353 of record NZ_PCOQ01000035.1, read on the forward strand.
GGATGGCTATTGGCCGTCCGTGCAGTTTGCCGTAGACGACATGCCCATAGCCTGGGTCTGCGAATCAGGACGCGTTGCCCTACAGGGTCGGTTGTGGAATAGGGGCGTCTTTCGGTAGCGTGCCGGAAATGCGTTTTGGGCAATCCGAAATCCCCCATTTGGTCACGACACCCTTTTCGATCATGAATTTCTCTATGCATACGTGGTATGCGGAGAGTGGGCCCCAGATCTCTTCGTACGAAATGATTCTTGCGCCGCTTTCAAGCGTATAGCTCTTTTTGGGCGGTCCCCACTTGGAAATCAATTGCTCTTCCGTGCTGCCGACCCAAGGTGCATTGACGTCGTTGTAGGTTTTGTTCCGAGTGCCCATCAGCATGTTCATCTGTCCAGAGGTGCATCCCCCCAGTAGTGATGACAAGACGACAAGCAGTGCTAATTTCTTCATTTTGACCGTTATCCCAAGGTTCCATCGTTGAGAGATGGGTGCTCTTTGACGGGCACGCCATCGAAAAACTTGCCAAGTGCCTCCAGATTCCCCGACGCAAATCTGGCCGCGAAGCTTTCGCATTTATTTATTTAGGGCGTCAATGTATTCGAAACCCTGGCGCCTTGCAGCTCGGAGCCATCGAGGAGCACAGGCTAGCGCCCCGCGATCCGGGCAAGGTCTAATCGGTGAAAGCGGGGGGAGCCAGTTCCTTCCGTCCTGCATTCACTAGCGTTGAACGTCGCCAGCGATCTTCCTGGCCTTCAGTGTCACGGTGAAAAACTCGTTAAGCTTATCGGCCGGAACGGCATCCAACTGGCTCCTTCCATAATCAGAATGTTGCCCGTTCTCGAATCGAGGGTAATACCCTTTCCAGAAATAGCGCGCCTGTGTAGCGCCCGCGAGCACTTCTTTCGCAGGCAGCCCGGCTACGAATCGCGTATCGGCGATGTCCGTCCGCGCTCGCAAAGCGACGCGAGCCTCTGTCAATGCCCAATGGCATACCCCCCGACCGTAATAGTCCTCATCGAGCAGCATGTCGGCATACACGGTGCCCACGTACTCGGTGGCGGATATACGGGAAAGTCGGAACGGTTCGTGGCTGGACAATGTCGGCACGTGGCCGGACAGGGCGTTGGATTTTCCACAGCGGGCGCCGTTGCTGGCGTCGAACTGCACAGTGCCCTCGATTACCGTAAACGGCGATTTGCCGTCGTCTGCGCTTGAGAGATCGGACGCATTAGCAAGTGTGAGTCGTATCTCATAAGCCTGCGTCGGAGCGGAGTTAAGCTTGCGCAGCGGTGCTTTGGCCGGGCTATCGGCGTAATTAGACCCGCACCCGGTGGTGGCCAGAAGGACCAGCGTCGGCAATGCCCAACGTAAGGCCGGCGACGAGAGATATTGAAGGGCGCTCGACAATGGCGATGTTTCCTATGCGAAGTATTTATTATAAAAGTTTGCCACGAAATTGAACCTCTGTTTGTGGCCGAAACCGGTCTTCAAAAAAAGTTTCCGTCCCAGAAGCGCGCCTGCGCGCTAGCCCTTCCGCTGACAGCGTGACCGAAACGCGCGGCACCATTCGGTCCTGAAGTAGATCTGTAGCGACGAGGAATCTTGCAGTCAATGCGATACATCCATAAAAAACACCCCAGCAGCCGGACCGTAATCCAGCTGCTGGGGTGCTTGCCGTGAAGGCTTTTTGTCGTCAGCAGATCAATGCAGGATCTGGCTCAGGAACAACTTCGTCCGGTCGTTCTGCGGGTTGTCGAAGAACTCGTCCGGGCTGTTCTGCTCGATGATCTCGCCTCGGTCCATGAAGATCACGCGGTTGGCGACTTTGCGTGCGAAGCCCATTTCGTGGGTCACGCAGATCATCGTCATGCCGCTTTCCTGGGCCAGGCTGACCATCACGTCCAGCACTTCCTTGACCATTTCGGGGTCAAGCGCGGACGTCGGCTCATCAAACAGCATGATCTTGGGGTTCATGCACAGCGAACGCGCGATGGCCACGCGCTGTTGCTGGCCGCCTGACAGCTGGCCGGGGAATTTCTTGGCCTGTTCCGGAATGCGCACGCGTTCCAGATACTTCATCGCGGTCGCCTCGGCTTCCGCGCGCGGCTTCTTCAGCACCCACATGGGGCCCAGCGTCAGGTTTTCCAGCACCGTCAGGTGCGGGAAAAGATTGAAGTGCTGGAACACCATGCCCACGTCTTTGCGGATCGTCTCGATGTGCTTCAGGTCATTGGTGAGCTCCGTGCCGTCCACGATGATGTGGCCTTTCTGGTGCTCTTCCAGACGATTGATGCAGCGGATCATCGTGGACTTGCCCGACCCCGAGGGGCCGCACACCACGATGCGCTCGCCTTGCGCCACGTCCAGGTTGATGTTGCGCAACACGTGGAACTGGCCATACCACTTGTTCACGTCCTGCAAACGAATAATGGCATCCGGCATGCCTGTACTCCCGTAAATATCGCTGCGCGCGCCCGCCATGCGGCGGACGCGCGGCATTGGCTAGCGTTTGTGATCAGTCGCAAGACGTTTTTCAAGCGCCTGACTGTACTTGGACATGGAAAAGCAGAACACGAAGTAGATCAGCGAGATGAACAGATACGCCTCTACGCCGAATCCGCGCCATGCCGCGTCGGACAAGGCCGCCTTGGCCGCCAAGGTCAAATCGAAGATGCCGATGATCACCACCAGCGACGTGTCCTTGAACAGCGCGATGAAGATGCTGACCAGCGGCGGGATCACGATCTTCAGCGCCTGCGGCAGGATGATCTTGCGCATCTGCTGCCAGTAGTTCAGGCCCAGCGAATCCGCGCCTTCGTACTGCCCTTTCGGGATGGCCTGCAAACCACCGCGCACCGTTTCCGCGATATAGGCGGCGGCGAACATGATGATGGCGATCTGCGCGCGCAAAAGCTTGTCGATCGAAAAGCCTTCCGGCAGGAACAACGGCAACATCACTGACGACATGAACAGCAGGCTGATCAGCGGCACGCCACGGATCAGCTCGATGTACACGACGCACAGCGCCTTGATGGCGGGCATCTTCGAGCGCCGGCCCAGGGCCAGCAGCACGCCGATGGGGAACGCGAAGGCGATGCCGAACGTGGACAGGATCAGCGTCAGCGGCAGGCCGCCCCAGCGGGCGTTTTCCACGTAGGTCAGGCCGAACACGCCGCCCCACATCAACAGCGCCACGGCGGTCAGGCCGACAACCCAGATGACCGCCAGCTTCCAGTTCCAGAAACGGCGGATGCCACTGCAAACAATGACCGCCACCAGGATGATGGTGGCGATCAGCGGACGCCATTGCTCGTCGAATGGATAGGTGCCGAACAGGATCAGCCGGTGCTTCTCGATGATGAACGCCCAGCAGGCGCCACCGGAAGCCCGGCATTCCTGGGCATTGGCCGCATTGAAGTCAGCCTTGAAGAAGGCCCATTCCAGCAGCGCCGGCACCGCCATCAGCAGGAACCACGCAAGCAGTACCGTGATGAGGATGTTCAGCGGCGACGAGAAGAGGCGGGACTTGATCCATGCCCATGCGCCCACGTGCGTGCTGGGCGGCGGCAGGCCTTCGCTGGGGGTATGCGTAGTGCTGCTCATCTCAACGCTCCACCAGCGCGATGCGCTTGTTGTACCAATTCATGAATATCGAGATCGACAGGCTGACCGTCAGGTAGGCGCCCATGATGATGAGGATGCCCTCGATCGCCTGGCCCGTCTGGTTCAGCGTGGTGTTGACCACCGACACGATGTCCGGATAGCCGATGGCGACCGCCAGCGAGCTGTTCTTCGTCAGGTTCAGGTACTGGCTGGTCATCGGGGGGATGATCACGCGCAGCGCCTGCGGCAGGATGACCAGGCGCAGCACCTGCTTGCGGCGCAGCCCCAGCGAACCGGCGGCTTCCCACTGGCCGTTGTTCACGGCCTGGATGCCCGACCGCACCACTTCGGCGATGAACGCCGACGTGTAGATCACCAGACCCGCCAGCAACGCGGCGAATTCCGGCGACAGCGTCAAACCGCCCGAGAAGTTGAAGCCTTTGAGTTCCGGCATGTCCAGCGTCAGCGACGCGCCACTGACGAGCCAGCCGACGACCGGCAACCCGATCAGCAGGCCGATGGCCCAGCGACCCAGCGGGAACATATGGCCGGTGGCCTCATGGCGCTTCTTGCCGTAGTGACCCAGGAAGATGATGGCCACGATGGCCAATCCCAGTCCGGCCAGCATCCAGTCCAGCGAATTGCCTTCCAGCCCGGGGACTTTCAGGCCGCGGTTGGAAATGAAGACGCCCGGCATCGGATTGTGCGCCTGGCGCGGGCCCGGCATGTTTTCCGTGATCAGCGCGTACCAGAAGAACAGCTGCAGCAGCAGCGGCACATTGCGCATCACCTCGACGTACACCGAGGTGATCTTCGCCACCAGCCAGTTCTTGGACAGGCGGCCGATACCGATCAGGGTGCCAAGGATGGTGGCCAGCACGATGCCGATGACGGCGACGCGCAGGGTGTTGAGCAAGCCGACCAGGATGGCACGGCCGTAATCGTTTGCGGGGCTGTAGGCGATGGGCGTTTCGCCGATCGCGAACCCGGCTTCACGGCTCAGAAACCCGAAGCCCGTGGCGATATTGCGCACGGACAGGTTGTGAAGCGTGTTGGAAACCAGGAACCACACAGCCCAGGCTACCGCTGCCAGCGCAAGCACCTGGTAGACCACGGAGCGCACGCCGGGGTCGTTCCAGTTCAGCCGCCGGCGGGGCGCCGAAATCGGGGCGTTTTTATTGGAAGTCGTCATGTTGAATCTACAGAAGTCGTACACCGGGTGGCAACGCCGGCAAGGCCACGCCCCCCACTCCTGCCGCCCGCTCTATGGCGGGGTAGGGCCTGATAGGCCCTAGGCAAAACGGAGCCCGAGGCTCCGTTTTGCCAGGCAGCCGTGTGTTAGCGCACCGGCCAGCCGTACATCAAACCGCCTTGCTTATACGACGCGTTCAAACCACGTTCCAGCTTCATCGCGCTGTTCTTGCCCAGCGTGTTTTCGAAGCTTTCACCGTAGTTGCCCACGTTCTTGATGATGTTGAATGCCCACTTGTCGTCCACGCCCAGGTTCTTGCCCATGCCCGGGGTCACGCCCAGGATGCGCTGGATATTGGGATTGGGGCTCTTGGCCATTTCTTCGACGTTCGCCTTGGTGATGCCGTATTCCTCGGCTTCCAGCATGGCGTTCAGCGACCAGCGGACCACGTTGAACCATTGCTCGTCGCCTTGGCGGACCATGGGGCCCAACGGCTCCTTGGAGAAGTCTTCCGGCAGGATGACGTACTTGTCCGGGTTCTCGAGCGTGGTGCGCGTGGAAGCCAGTTGCGACTTGTCGGTCGTGAAGGCGTCGCAGCGGCCGGCCGAGAAGGCGCGGATGATTTCGTCGTACTTGTCGATCACGACCGGCTTGAACTCGATCTTCTGGCCGCGGAACCAGTCAGCCAGGTTCAATTCGGTGGTGGTGCCCGGCTGCACGCAGATGGTGGCGCCGTTCAGTTCCTTCGCACTCTTGACGTTCAGGTCCTTGGAGACCATGACGCCTTGCGAGTCGTAGTAGTTCACGCCCACGCCGATCAGGCCCAGCGTCGTGTCGCGGGTCAGCGTCACGGTGGTGTTGCGGGTCAGCACGTCGACTTCGCCCGACTGCAGCGCGGTGAAGCGTTGCTGCGTGTTCAGCGGCGTGAATTTGACCTTGGAGGCGTCGCCGAACATCGTGGAGGCGATGGCGCGGCACAGGTCGACGTCGATGCCCTTGTATTCACCCTTGCTGTCGGCGATCGAGAAACCCGGAATGCCCGTCGAAACCCCGCATTGGACAAACCCTTTCTTTTTAACGTTATCGAAGGTCGCGCCCGCATTGGCAGCCGTGGATGCGGCAAGCAGTGCCGCGCCAATTGCAGCGAGTTTCAGTACTTTCATCGTGATCTCCGTGTGGGACAAATCGAGCCTTGCCTCGACCGGGTTGGGCCGACGCATGGGGCGGATGGTAGCGTCCACGCAGCGGCCGGCACATCCGGGAATTCCCTTGAAATTTAGGGACACTGGCGAAATCAATCAGTGTTTTCGTACGAAAACGGGGACGTGTTGTAGCGTATCCGATTTGTCTCAAGACGCATTCATTTCGTTCTGGCGAAAACGTGTCCGGGCGGTCACATGGATACGCTTTTTCACAGCCCGCCCAAGAACAGGCGTAGGCCGCTTACTGTCCCCGAGTTACTATTGCGGCTTCATCTGACAGCCGCCATGATCGAATTCCAGCACGTATTCAAATCATATGGTCGCGGCCGCAATATTCTGGCCGACATCAACTTCCGCGTCAGCGCGGGAGAATTCGTTTTCGTATCCGGGCCGTCAGGCGCCGGCAAGTCCACGCTGCTCAAGCTGATCGGCGGGCTGGAGCCCGCCAGCCGCGGCTCCATCCAGGTCAACGGGCAACGGCTGGACAAGCTGCCCGCGCGCGCCCGGCCGTATCTGCGCCGCGCGGTCGGCGTCATCCTGCAAGACACCCACCTGCTGTTCGATCGAAGCGCGTTCGAAAACGTGATGCTGCCGTTGGCCGTCCAGGGCCATCCCTGGGATTCGGCCGCCGCCCGTGCCCGGGCCGCGCTGGACAAGGTGGGCCTGTCGGGCAAGGAAGACCTGAATCCCATCGAACTGTCGGGCGGCGAACAACAGCGCCTGGCGATCGCGCGGGCCATCGTGAACCGGCCCGCCATCCTGATCGCCGACGAACCCACCGCCAACCTTGACCACGACAACGCGCAGCGCATCATGAACGTGTTCCGCGACTTCAACCGTGTCGGCGTGACGACGCTGATCGCCTCGCACGACCAGGACCTGATGGCGCGCTACGCCAGCCGCACCTTGCGCATCGATCCGGGCAAGTTTGCCGATTCCCACGGCCCGGCTTCGCCGCCGGACGCCGGGCAACCGCCTCAGTCCGCCCCCGCGCGCACCGGCGGCGGCCGCGCCGAACCTGGCTTCGGCCATCCGGGAGAATCGGCATGAACGCCTGGTTGCGGCAACACCGCTACGCGCTCATGGTGACCCTGCGCCGGTTGGCCAAGCAGCCGTTCTCTTCACTGGCCAACCTGCTGGTCATGGCCCTGGCCCTGGCGCTGCCGCTATTGGGCAGCGCCATCCTGGTATCGGTCCAGCCGGTGGCGCGCGAAATGTCCGTCACCCCGGAAGTGACCGTCTTCATGCGCGTGGATGCTCCCTCCGGCGCCGCCGACGAGGTGGCCAAGCGCATCAAGAACGACTATTCGCAAGACGTGCGGGCAGTCCGGGTGGTGGGGCGCGACGCAGCGCTGGCCGACCTGCGCGCCAACCCCGCCTGGCAGCAGGCACTGGCCGTTTTGCCGGGCAACCCGCTGCCGGACGCCGTGGTGGTAACGCTGGCCGACGGGGACAACCTGGCCGGGCGCGCGGACAAACTGGCCGGCGCCTGGAAGCAATGGAACCACGTGGACCTGGTGCAGCTGGACAGCGCCTGGGTGCAACGGCTGGAGGCCATCCTGAGGTTCGCCCGCATCGGCCTGGGTTTCCTGGCCGCCTGCGTGGCGGTCGTGGTGCTGGCGACGGTGTTCAACACCGTGCGCATGCAAGCGCTGTCGCAGCGCGAGGAGATCGGCGTTGCCCGTCTGGTGGGCGCCACCGAATCCTTCGTGCGTCGTCCGTTCCTGTATCTGGGCGCACTGTCAGGCGCCGTGGCATCCCTGCTGGCCATTGGCGTGGCGGCCATCGCCCTGTCTCCGCTGAACGATGCCCTGCTGGGGCTGGCGCGCAGCTATGGCGCCGAGTTCGCACTGCACCTGCCCGGCGCATCGGTGCTGATCGCGGCCGTGGTCGCCTCGGCCGCCCTGGGCGCGCTGTCGGCACGCTGGTCCGTCACGCGCAGCACGCGCTTCTGACGCTGCCGGCCCGTTGTCGGCCCGTTGCCGGTAGCCTTTCCCAACAGCCGTGTTGAAGGCCCCGCCCGCGGCCGCCCCACGGTCGCCCTAAAGCCACGTATAAAGCCCGATCCTCCCCGTGATCCGGGGAAAGGCGCGCAACCCGCCCGGGTACGATGGTTGCAAGCCATCCTGTAAACGGCCGAAAAAAATCGGGGACGTGGTGCGCCGTCACGGTTACAAGCATTTCTCCCGTTGTGTGCTGGGATATGCAAGAATAAAGCGACATTTTTTTACACTTTTTGAAACATTCCTTGTTTTGCCGAGCGCCGTCCTACGTGTCCAAATCGCTGTTCTTGCCCTTTAAGTCCCATGGCCGCCCGTCTTGAAGCCCGCGCAACGCGCCACTATTTCGATAGCGCGTTCCAGTGTCAGGCGGTGAAAGTACTTCCCAACGAGTACTACGTCACCGCCGAAGACCTGATGATCTCGACCGTACTCGGGTCGTGTGTTGCCGCCTGTATCCACGATCCGATCAAGGGCGTGGGCGGCATGAACCATTTCATGTTGCCGGAAGGCGACATGCAATCGCCTGCGTCCGCCACCATGCGCTACGGCGCTTTCGCGATGGAAGTGCTGATCAACGAATTGCTGAAGGCGGGCGCCGTGCGCGACCGGCTGGAAGCCAAGGTGTTCGGCGGCGGCGCGGTGCTGAGCGCCATGCAGCAGATGAACATCGGCGAACGCAACGGCGAATTCGTCTTGAACTACCTCAGGACCGAAGGCATCCCGGTCAAGGCGCAAGACCTGGGCGACGTGCACGCGCGCCGCATCAATTACTTCCCGCGCGACGGCCGCGTGATGGTGCGCAAGATGGCGCCGCACCACCAGCGCGCCGAAGAGATCATCGCCAAGCGCGAACAGGCGGCAGCACAAAGCGCCCAGGCCAAGACGCAAAGCCCGCCACGCGTCGAACGCTTCAGCCGGCCCGGCGTGGAACGTTTCGATAAACCCGCACGCCCCGGTGTCGAACGTTTCGACAAGCCCGCGCGCCCTGGTGTCGAACGCTTCGACAAGCCTGCCCGTCCTGGCGTGGAACGCTTCGATACCGCGCTGAGCCGCTTGCGCAAATCGGAAACCACCGACAGCTGAGTCCCGCGACGCGCCTACAATCAGGGCATGTCCAGCGTCCGTCTTTTCTTCGCTCTGTGGCCGTCGCCCTCGCTCGCCGCGTCGCTGGCGAGCTGGGCGGAACAGGCCCGGCCAACCACCGGCGGGCGCGTCATGCGCACCGAGACGCTGCACTTGACCCTTGCCTTTCTAGGCCCGGTCGACGCGCAACTGGCCGACACGCTGGCGGCCGCCACGCCGGAACACCCACTACCCGCGGGCGAGGTGGCGCTGGACCACTACGGCGTGTTCAGCCGCCAGCGCATTCTTTGGGCCGGCCCGCGCCAGACACCCGCCGGCCTGCAGGCCGCGCACGACAGCCTGTGGCAATGGCTGGCCGATTTTGGCCTGACCGCCCCGCCGCAACCCTTCCGCCCGCACGTGACCCTGCTGCGCAACATCGAACATGCGCAGCCGCCCGACACCACGCCCGCGCCGCTTTCCTGGCGCTACGACCGCATGGTGCTGGTGGCATCCGAGTCCCTGACGGGAGGTAGCCGCTACCGCATCGTCGCGCAATCGCGCCCCGCCGACAGGTAGCCCCGCTCTGGCACAATCACCCGGTTGCAACGACCAGGGATCACCATGATCATCCTGCTGGACCAAGACGGCGTGCTGGCGGACTTTGAACACGCCTTCATCGACGCCTGGCGCGCCCGCCACCCGGACATCGCCCCCATCGAATTCGAAGACCGGAAATCCTTCTACATCCGCCAGGACTATCCGCCGGAACTGCGGGGGATGGCCGAGGCCATCTACACCGCGCCGGGGTTCATCCGCAACCTGCCGCCGGTGCCGGGCGCCCTGGACGCCGTGCAGGAATTGCTGGCCTTGGGGCTGGACGTGCGGATCTGCACGTCGCCGCTATCGCAGTTCGAAAACTGCGTGGCCGAGAAGTACCTGTGGGTGGAAAAACACCTGGGGCGCGAAGCCACCAACCGGCTGGTACTGACCAAGGACAAGACGCTGGTGCATGGCCATCTGCTGATCGACGACAAGCCGCTGATCGAAGGCGCGGTCAAGCCGCGCTGGAAGCACATTTTGTTCGATGCGCCCTACAACCGGCAGGTTAGCGACCGCCCGCGCATCACCTGGGCGAACTGGCGCAACGTGCTGGCGGGCGAGCTCTATACGGCAGACGAATGAGTCCACGCGGCGCCTGTTCAGCCGTCATGATTTAGGACTATTCTGTGTGGGCTGTACCCCCACCCCGGAGGAGCCCGCACCATGAATCTGCACCGTCTGCTCAAGCAGCGAGAAGCCGACCACAAGCCTTTGCGAGTTGCATTGCTGGGCGCCGGAAAGTTCGGCGCGATGTTCATGAGCCAGGCGCCCCGCACGCCGGGGATGCGGCTGGTGGCGGTGGCGGATCTGGCGCCTGCCCGCGCCCGCGCCGCGCTGACCCGCGTGGGCTGGCCCGCCAGCGCGCTGAACGCCACCAGCACCAATGACGCGTTCAAGAACGGCAAGGTCTTTTTCAGCGACGCCCCTTACGCCATCATCGCCAGCCCGGACGTCGACATCGTCATCGACGCCACCGGCCAGGCCGCGGCCGGCATCGGCCACGTGCTGGCCTGCTGCGAACACGGCAAGGACATCATCATGGTCAACGTCGAAGCCGACGCGCTGGCCGGTCCGCTGCTGGCGCGCCGCGCGCGCGAGGCGGGCATCGTGTATTCGCTGGCCTACGGCGACCAGCCTGCCCTGATCTGCGAAATGGTGGATTGGGCACGCGCCGCCGGCTTCGAAGTGATGGCCGCGGGCAAGGGCACCAAATACCTGCCGGAATTCCACACGTCCACCCCGGACACCGTGTGGCCCTATTACGGCTTCACCGCCGAAATGGTGGCGGCGGGCGACTTCAACGCGCAAATGTTCAACAGCTTCCTGGACGGCACCAAAAGCGCCATCGAGATGGCGGCGGTGTCCAATGCCACGGGTCTTTTGCCGTCGCCGTCGGGGCTGCATTTCCCGCCGTGCGGCGTGGACGACCTGGCCCGCGTGCTGCGCCCGCGCGAAGATGGCGGCATCCTGCACCATCGCGGACAAGTAGAAGTGATTTCGTCCCTGGAACGCGATGGCCGGCCGGTGTTCCGCGACCTGCGCTGGGGCGTCTACGTGACGCTGGCCGCCGACAGCGATTACGTGCGGCGCTGCTTTCAGGAATACGGGCTGGTCACGGACCCCAGCGGCAACTTCACCGCCATGTACAAGCCCTATCACCTGATCGGGCTGGAGCTGGGCATCAGCGTGGCCAGCGTTGGCCTGCGGCGCGAGCCCACGGGCGCGCCGGCCGGCTGGCATGGCGACGTGGTGGCCACCGCCAAGCGCGACCTGCAAGCCGGCCAGGTGCTGGACGGCGAAGGCGGCTATACGGTTTACGGCCGGCTGATGCCCGCGCCGGATTCCGTGGAAGAAGGCTACCTGCCGCTAGGCCTGTCGCACCAGGTCAAACTGAAGAACCCGGTACGCCAGTCGCAGGCGATACGCTGGCGCGATGTGGAATACGACGAGCGGTCGACGGCGGTGCAATTCCGCCGCGAAATGGAACAGACCTTCGCGTAGGCCCGGGCCGCGCCTTGCCCCGTCTGCTTAGACGGGTGCGGGGCGTTCGGCCTGGAACAGGCGCAGGCGGTCCGCCGCGTTGCGCAGGTGCTGTTCGGCCGCGCGGCCGGCGGCGTCCGGGTCGGAGCCTTCGATCGCGGCGAAGATGGCCTGGTGTTCGCTTTGCACGGCCGCCATGCGCTCGGCATACCTGCGCGCCGTGTTGTGGCGGGCGCTGCGGATCACCCGGCGCACATTGGCCTCCAGGTAGTCGTTCAGCGCAACCAGGTGCGGGTTGTGCGTGGCCTGCACGATCGCCTGATGAAACTGGTAGTCCTCTTCGTCGCCCAGCTTGTCGTTGATCAGCGCGTATTCCATGCCCACCAGCGCCTGGCGGATCTTCTTCAGGTCTGGCTCGGTGCGGCGCTGCGCCGCGTAGCGCGCGGCGGTGACTTCGATGGACAGCATCAGTTCCAGGATGTGTTCAAGGTCCTGGGTGTCGCCCGGCGTGGGCGCGGCGATGCGAAACGCGTTGCGCTGGAAATTCGGATCGACGAACACGCCGCTGCCCTGCTGCGACGTGATCAGCCCTTCCGACTTCAGGCGGGCCAGCGCTTCGCGCACGACCGCGCGACTGACGGAATAGGTTTCGGTCAGTTGCTTTTCGGTGGGCAGGCGGTCGCCCGGGGCCAGCACCCCTTGGCGTATCTGCTCGGCCAGCGCGTCGCCCAAGGCCGCGGAAAGCGAACTTTTGGGCGCGGCGCGCGGCGGGTCCTGTTCTTGAGTGGGCTGCATGGAAAATCGTCGGATCGTGATGGCGGCGTCCTGCACTTTAAGCGATATAGATGCCGCCGTTGACCTGCATGACTTCGCCGGTCACGAAGCCCGCCAGCGGCGAACACAGGAACGCGATCGCGCCAGCGATCTCCTCGGCCGTGCCAAAGCGGCGCAAAGGCGTACTTTCCAGCAGTTGCGCGCCCTTCTGGCCGATCAGGTCGTGCGTCATGGACGTTGCGATGATGCCGGGCGCCACGGCATTCACGCGGATCTGCGGCGCAAGCTCTAGCGCCAGGCTGCGCGTGAAGCTCTGCACGGCGCCCTTGGACGCTGAATAGGCGGCGTGCGCGTAGCTGCCGCGCTGGGCGGCCAGCGAGGTCAGCAGCACGATCGAGCCGTTATGGCGCAGATGGCGCTGGGCCGAGCGGCACACATAGAACGTGCCGTCCAGGTTCACGCGCATCAGCGTGCGCCAGGCCTCGTCGCTGGTGTCCTTGACCAGTTGTTCCGGGTAGATGCCGGCGCAGTGGACCAGATGGTCCAGCCCGCCGAAACGCTTGGCTGCCGATTCGAACACGCGTTCGCAGTCGTGCGATACGGAGACGTCCAGCGCGTGGGTGTAGACCCGCTGGCCGCTGGGGTCCAGCTCGGCCGCGATCGCCTCCAGGCGGGCGTGGTCGATGTCGGTCAGCACCAGCCGGGCGCCGTGGGCGGCCATCAGCCGCGCGGTCGCCAGACCAATGCCATTGCCTGCGCCGGTGATCACGGCCACCTGTCCTTCAAACGAAATCATCTTGTCTCCAAAGCGCGCGATGAGTGGGCCGCCTGCTCTTTCGGCAGCGGCGGTTTCCTGGATTGAACTCCTGAATCCGTCGCTTGACACGAGAAAAACGCATGCCCTATGATTTATCGGACAACTTGATAAAGTTGCCTGACAACTTATTCCGAAAGCGTAATTCAAGTCGCGCTTTCAGGCAAGAAGGGTCAGAAAAACACGGCCGCAGGCCACATGACAGGCAGGGGACAACCAGGTGGAAATCACCGGCAGCACTACCGTATTTGCGATTGCGGCGGACCCGATCGCGCACGTCAAGACGCCGCAGCGGCTGAACGCCCTGTTGCGGGAACGCGCGATCGACGCCGTCATGGTGCCCTTCCATGTGTCTGCCGACGCCCTGCCCGCGCTGTTCAGCGGCTTGCGCGGCATGGCCAATCTGGGCGGCGTCGTCGTGACGGTGCCTCACAAGGAACATGCCGCCACCCTGTGCGACGCCCTGACGCCCGCCGCCCAGCTGATCGGCGCGGTCAATGCCGTGCGCCTGCAGGACGGCGTGATGACCGGTGGCAACTTCGACGGCATGGGCTTTGTGACCGGCCTGCGAAGCCAGGGCCACGATCCCGCCGGGCGCCACGTCTATCTGGCCGGCCTGGGCGGGGCGGGCAAGGCCATTGCTTGCGCCCTGGCCGATGCCGGGCCCGCCAGCCTGCGCCTCTACAACCGGTCGGCCGACAAGGCGCACGCCTTCGCCGCCCATCTGGCCCGCCAATATCCCAGCCTGGACATCCGCGTGGCCGGCCCCGTGCCCGAGCCCTGTGATATCGCCGTCAACGCAACCTCGCTGGGCTTGCAAGACACCGATCCCCTGCCCTTTGCGCTGCACGAACTGGCCTCCGGCACCGTCGTGGCCGACGCCGTGATGAGCCGCGTGGACACGCCCTTGCTGCGCGCCGCCGCCGCGCAAGGCTGCCGCACCCATCCCGGCTTGTACATGCTGGAAGGACAACTCACCGAAATTGCCCGCTTTCTGGGCGTAGAAGAGCCGCAATAAAGCGCGCTTGCTTGATTCACGGACTCACCACTCCCGTCCCACGGAGGAGACACACATGAAATTGGCTTTCACCACCGGCCTGCTGTGCCTGGCCGGCATTGCCGCATCCGCGCATGCCGCGCCCGTCAAGATCGGCCTGATCGAAACGCTGTCGGGCCCGCAGGCCTCGACCGGCCTGATATTCCGCGCCGCGGTCAAATACGAACTGGACCGCATCAACGCGGCCGGCGGCTGGAATGGCCAGCCGCTGGAGCTGGTTGAATTCGACAACCAGGGCGGCCCCGTGGGCGCGTCCGACCGCTTTCGCGCCGCCGCCGCCGACGGCGTGCAGATCCTGGTGCAGGGCTCGTCATCCGCGATCTCGGGCCAGTTGACCGAAGACGTCCGCAAGCACAACCTGCGCAACCCGGGCAAGGAAGTCGTCTTCCTGAACGTGGGCGGCGAAGCGCTGGAGCTGACCGGCCAGAAGTGCCACTTCTACCATTTCCGCTTTGCCACCAACGCCGACCTGCGCGTGAAGGCGCTGGCTTCGGTGATGTCGGCCGACGGCACGCTGGGCAAGCGCGTCTACGCCATCAACCAGAACTATTCCTGGGGCCAGGACATGGAAGGCGCCACCGAGCGCTTCGCCAAGCAGTACGGCTATGAAGTGGTGGGCAAGACGCTGCACGAGGTCAACAAGATCCAGGACTTCGCGCCCTACGTCGCGCGCATCCGCTCGGCCACGCCCGACACCGTCGTCACCGGCAACTGGTCCAACGACCTGTTGCTGCTGATGAAGGCCACGCAGGCCGCCGGCCTGAAGGTGCGCTTCGCGACCGTGTTCCTGGACCAGGTGGGCAACCTGGCCAACGCAGGCGAAGTGGCCCTGGGCCACTACATCGCGCACCCGTACAACATCGAAGCTGCGGGCGACGAAGGCGCCAAGTTCGCCGAGGACTATAAGGCCAAGACCGGCCATTACCCCAGCTACACGGAACCGCAAACGGTCATCGGCGTGCGCTTCCTGGGCGAAGCCCTGAAGCAGGTGCCGCCGAAGGACGGAAAGCTGTCCGTGCCGGACCTGGCGCGCGCGCTGGAAAAGGTTACCTACACCTCGTCGCTGGGCACCTACACCATGCGCGCTGAAGACCACCAGGTGCAGTTGCCGATGGTCGTCTCCAAGGTCGGCAAGAACGCCAAGTACAAGGCCGACGGCACCGACATGGGCTTCGAACCGGTGAAGGTGCTGGCGGCGGCGGACGTGTCGGCGCCGGTACAGGCGACGTGCAAGATGCAGCGGCCGGACTGAGGGCGGACCGACGGGTTGCGCGCGCCGGACATCCCCGCGCGCAACCCGCCGATCACCCGCAAGCACTTATAAGCGCACACCGGCGCGGGCCGGTAAAAACAACGTGCGCGATCGCTCGCAGGACGCCTCGCGTCCTAGCGCAAGAATTATGGAGCGGACATGGAATTCTTTACCGTCTCGCTGTTGAACGGCGTGATTTACGGCCTGCTGCTATTCATGGTGTCGGCAGGCCTGACTTTGATTTTCGGAATGATGGGCGTGCTGAACTTCGCGCACGCTTCGTTCTACATGATCGGCGCCTACGCCGCCTACACGCTGACGCCCGTCACGGGATTCTGGACGGCGCTGGTGCTGGCAACGATCATCGCGGGCGTGCTGGGCATGGGGGTCGAACGCTACTTCCTGCGCCGCGTCCACAAGTTCGGCCACGCGCAGGAACTGCTGGTGACGTTCGGCCTGGCGTTCATCGTCGCCGAGCTGATCAAACTGTTCTACGGCGACTTCCCGGTGGACTACCGGGTGCCGCAATTCCTGAATTTCGCGGCCTTCCGCGTGTTCGACGCGGACTATCCCTTCTATCGCCTGTTGATGGGCGGCGTGTCGCTGGCGATGTTCGCCGTGATCTACCTGCTGCTGTCGCGCACCCGCGTCGGCATCGTGGTGCGGTCGGCCATCTACCGCCCGCGCATGGCCGAAGCCCTGGGCCACAACGTGCCGCTGGTCTTCATGAGCGTCTTCGGCGTGGGCGCGGCGATGGCCGGCCTGGCGGGCGCCGTCGCTGGCGCCTTCTACACGACCAACCCCAACATGGCGCTGGAGCTTGGCGTGCTGGTGTTCGTGGTGGTCGTCGTGGGCGGTCTGGGCTCGCTTGAAGGCGCGATGATCGCATCGCTGCTGATCGGCCTGATCAGCTCGTTTTCGGTGGGCATCGATGCCAGCCTGGCGTCATTGTTCGCCGTATTCGGCGCAGGCGAGTGGGCCGAAAGCGTGGGCGGTCTGATGACCGTGAAGATTTCCAGCCTGGCGGCGACCCTGCCGTTCCTGCTGATGCTGGTGGTGTTGCTGGTCAAGCCGTCGGGCCTGAAGGGAGAACAGGCATGAGCCAAACCCGTATCGCCTCGAGCGCCCTGCTGCTTGTCGTTTGCGTCGGCATCCTGTGCGCGCTGCCCTGGCTGCTGCCGCCGGGCCAGTTGGTGGCAGCCGTGCAGATGCTGATTGCCGCGCTCTTCGCTTGCGCCTTCAACCTGCTGGCGGGCCAGGGCGGCATGCTGTCCTTCGGCCATGCCGCGTACTTCGGCGTAGGCACCTTCGCCACCATCCACGCCATGAACGCGCTGGGCGGCGCGGGCCTGTTGCCCACGCCCCTGATGCCGCTGGTGGGCGGCGTGGCCGGCCTGCTGTTCGGCCTGGTCGCGGGCTGGTTCGCCACCATGCGTTCCGGCGTGTACTTTTCGATGATCACGCTGGCGCTTGCGGAACTGCTGCACGCGCTGGCGCCGCACCTGAAAGGCGTATTCGGTGGCGAAGCCGGCGTATCGGCCATGCGCATGCCGGCCTGGGGCTTTACCTTCGGATCGGACATCGAGGTGTACTTCCTGGTACTGGCCTGGGTGCTGATTTCGCTGGCCGCCCTGTACGGCCTGACCCGCACCCCGCTGGGCCGGCTGACGCTGGGCCTGCGCGAAAACGCCAACCGCCTGCGGTATCTGGGCTACCGCCCGCATACCCTGAAAACGATGGTATTCGCGCTGTCGGCCATGTTCGCCGGCATCGCGGGCGGCTTGCAGGCCTTGAACATCGAGGCCGGCAACTACGTGCTGTTCGAGGTGAAGCTGTCCACCGATGCGGTCCTGTTCGCCTATATCGGCGGCGTCAACGCCTTCCTGGGCCCGGTGCTGGGCGCGTCCATCCTGACGTTCCTGTCGCAGACGCTGGCCGATATCACCCGGTCGTGGCTGCTGTATCAAGGCATTTTGTTCGTGCTGGTGATGCTGTTCGTGCCGGACGGCCTGGTCGGCCTGGTGCAGCGCGCCGCCAAATCGCTACGCGAGCGCGGACTGGCCAACTGGCTGCCGCGCGCCACGTTGTCGGTAGCGGGCGGCCTGCTGCTGACCGCCGCCACCGTCTTCTCGGTCGAGCTGCTGCAACGCATGTTCGCCCGCGACTACCGCGCGCTGCTGGCCATGAATCCCGAGGCCGGCTGGCCGCCCATTCCGCTCTTCGGCCAGGCGTGGGCGCCGCTTGCCGTGTCCACCTGGCTGATCCCGCTGGCGCTGTTCGCCGTGGGTCTTGCAGCCTGCCGCTGGGCGCTGGCCCTGTGGCGCAACGACGACGCCGCCGCCCCGATGCTGGAGCCCGCAAAATGAGCCACGACATCCTCACCCTGACCGACGTGCGCAAGTCCTTCGGTGAAGCGCAGATCATCCGCGGCGTGAACCTGGCGATCGACGCCGGCGAACGGCACGCGGTCATCGGCCCCAACGGCGCCGGCAAGTCCACGCTGTTCCACCTGATGTCGGGCTCGTTCGCGCCTACATCGGGCGACATCAGCCTGCGGTCGCGTTCCATTGGCGGCCTGGCGCCCGAAGCCATCAACCGCTTGGGGCTGGCGCGTTCGTTCCAGATCACCAACGTATTCCCGCGCCTGTCCGTCCGCGAGAACCTGCGCCTGGCGGTGCTGCGCATGCACGGGCTGGTCTACAACTTCTGGCGGCCCATTGCCCGTAACCGCGCCGTCAACGAAGACGTGGACCGCCTGCTTGAAAAAGTACGGCTGACGGCCAAGCAAGACACGGCCGCCGGCGACCTGAACTACTCCGAGCAGCGCTCGCTGGAAATCGGCATGACGCTGGCCTCGCGCCCGAAAGTCATTCTGCTGGACGAGCCGATGGCCGGCATGTCGCAGCACGAAGTCGACTACACGGTTGAACTCATCAAGGATGTCACGCGGGATTGCACCTTGCTGATCGTCGAACACGATATGCAGGTGGTGTTTTCGCTGGCCGACCGCATCAGCGTGCTGGTGTACGGCGAGATTCTGGCCACGGGCACGCCCGCCGAGATCCGCGGCGACGCCCGCGTGCGTGAAGCCTACCTGGGAGAGGAAACGGTATGAACGTGGCATCAAATCCGCAATCCCCCTTGCTCAGCCTGCAAGGCGTGCACGCGCATTACGGCAAGAGCCATATCCTGCACGGCATCGACCTGTCGATCGGGCGCGGTGAAGTCGTCAGCCTGCTTGGCCGAAACGGCGCGGGGCGCTCCACCACCATGAAGAGCATCATGGGCCTGGTGGACGTGACCGGCGGCCGCATCGCCATCGAAGGCCGCGACATCACCAACAAGCGCCCTTTCGAGATCGCGCGCGCCGGCCTGGGCTTTGTGCCAGAGGAGCGCGAAGTCTTCGCCAACCTGACGGTGGACGAGAACCTGCGCATGGGCGAACAGCCCAAACGCGACGACGCGCCCTTCTGGACCGTGGCGCAGATGTTCGACTACTTCCCGCGCCTGAAGGAACGCAGCAACACCCGCGCGGGCAATCTGTCGGGCGGCGAACAGCAGATGCTGACCATGTGCCGTTCCCTGCTGGGCAACCCCAAGGTCATGCTGATCGACGAACCTACCGAGGGCCTTGCGCCGAAGATCGTGGAGGTTATCGCCGATGTGATCCGCGATATCCATCAGCGCGGCGTTTCGGTGGTGCTGGTGGAGCAGAAACTGACCATCGCGCTGAAGGTGTCGACCCGCGTCAGCGTCATGGGCCACGGCCGCATCGTATTCGAAGGGCCGCCCGCGCAGCTGCACGAGCGCCAGGACATCGTGCAGGAATGGCTGGCCGTCTGACCCGCCGTCACGCAACCCCACTACAGGCAAACACCTTGGACAACCCTACTGAAGTCATCCACAGCGACCTGCGCGGCCAGACCGTCGTGATCACCGGCGGCGCCAAAGGCATCGGCTTTTCGACCGCGCAAGCCTTTGTGCGCCAAGGCGCGCGCGTTGCGCTGCTGGACATGGACGCGGCCGCCCTGGATGCGGCGGTGGCCGAACTGAAGGTGGCCGGTGGCGACGCCATCGCCGTGCAGGCCTCGGTTACCGACGCCGAGGCCGTCGAACGCGCCTTCGCCCAGGTCGAACAGACCTGGGGCCGCATCGACGTGCTGGTCAACAACGCCGGCATATCCGCCAACAAGCCCACGCTGGAAGTTACCGTGGAGGAATGGCGCCGCGCGGTCGACATCAACCTGACCGGCGTGTTCCTGTGCGCGCAGGCCGCCGGCCGCCGCATGGTGCCGGCGGGCTCGGGCAGCATCATCAACCTGGCCTCGATGTATGGCGTGGTGGCGGCCCCCGACCGCGCGGCCTACTGCGCGACCAAAGGCGCGGTGGTGCTGCTGACGGAAACGCTGGCCGTGGAATGGGGCCCGATGGGCGTGCGCGTCAACGCGCTGGCGCCCGGCTATGTCGAAACCGACCTGGTGCGCGACCTGGCGGCGCGCGGCCGGCTCGACCCCGAACGTTTGAAGCAACGCACCCCGCTGCGCCGCATGGCGCAGCCGGCCGAAATGGCCGACCTGGCGGTTTTCCTGGCGTCGCGCCAGGCCGCCTACATCACCGGACACACCCTGGTGGCCGACGGCGGCTGGAGCCGCTACAGCTACCTTTAACCGCATCGACGCTTAAAAATACTCTGGAGATTCACTCATGGCCACCTACCAACCGCTTGAGTCCCAAGCGCCCTGGCGGCAACTGACGGTCGACGCAAAGGACTGGCAGCAGGCGGACCCCGCCCTGCTCGGCACCATGCTCACGCAGTTGCACTGGATTCGCGCCTTTGAAGAGGCCGTGCTGGACCTGGCCGCCGAAGGCCTGGTGCACGGCCCCGCGCATTCGTCCGTGGGACAGGAAGGCGGCGCCGTCGGTTCGGTGCTGGCGCTGGGCGCGGGCGACCAGATCAACGGATCGCACCGTGGCCACCACCAGTTCCTGGCGAAGGCGCTGCAACACGTCGCCCCGCTGGGTCTGGACCCGCGCAATCCGCTCACGCCCGCCATCGACGACGTCCTGCAAAAGACGCTGGCCGAAATCATGGGGCTGGCCCAGGGCTTTTGCCGCGGCCGCGGGGGCAGCATGCACTTGCGCTGGCTGGAGGCGGGCGCGCTGGGCACCAACGCCATCGTGGGCGGCGGCGTGCCGCTGGCCGCCGGTGCGGGCTGGGCGCACAAGCACGCTGGCACCGACCGCGTGGCAGTGACCTACTTTGGCGACGGCGCGGTGAACATCGGTTCCGTGCTGGAAACGATGAACCTGACCGCCGCGTGGAAGACCCCGCTGTGCTTCTTCATCGAAAACAACCGCTACGCCGTCTCGACCACGGTGGAAGAGTCCACCGCGGAACCGCGCCTGTCGGCGCGCGGCCTGGCGTTCAACATCCCGTCGTGGAAAGTGGACGGCATGGACCCGCTGGCCGTGCACCTGGCCATGTCGGAAGCCGTGGCGCACATGCGCGCCGGCAACGGCCCGACGATCG
This sequence comes from Achromobacter sp. MYb9, assembly GCF_002975275.1. Classification (GTDB taxonomy): domain Bacteria; phylum Pseudomonadota; class Gammaproteobacteria; order Burkholderiales; family Burkholderiaceae_B; genus Achromobacter. Next base: position 45,420 of record NZ_PCOQ01000035.1, read on the forward strand.
TGGAAGTGGACGTGTACCGCTTCTTCCACCAGAACGGCCCCTTCCCCGGCAGCGCCTTCGGCTACCGCACCAAGGACGAGGAAGCGCAATGGCGCCGCCGCGATCCGCTGGACAAGATCGCAGCTGAAATGATCGGCCGCGCGCTGATCACGCAAGCCGACGTGGACGCGCTGCGCCAGCGCTGCAAGGACGTCATGAAGGACGTGTGCGGCCGCCTGACCGAAGCCGCAGACGGGGGCAAACGCCGCGTGCGCGCAGACCTTTGGCCCCGCCCCGACTTCCGCGATGTGGGCCTGCGCAGCGACGGCGCCGAATTGGCCGGGCTGCGCTACCAGGACGTCGACGGCTACGGCGGCGACAAGGTCGAGCGCAAGTTCGTTGACGCCGTCGCCGACGTGCTGGACCGCCGCATGGAAACCGATGCCGGCGTGGTCGTGCTGGGCGAAGACGTGCACCGCCTGAAGGGCGGTACCAACGGCGCCACGCGCGGCCTGAAAGACAAATACCCCGACCGCGTGCTGGGCACTCCGATTTCCGAGAACGCCTTCGCCGGCCTGGGCGGCGGCCTGGCGATGGACGGCCGCTACAAGCCGGTGGTTGAATTCATGTACCCCGATTTCATGTGGGTCGCGGCCGACCAGATCTTCAACCAGATCGGCAAGGCGCGCCACATGTTCGGCGGCGACATCGACGTGCCCTTCGTGCTGCGCACCAAGGTCGCGATGGGCACGGGCTACGGCTCGCAGCACTCGATGGACCCGGCCGGCATCTTCGCCACGGCGCCGGGCTGGCGCATCGTGGCCCCGTCCACGCCTTTCGAATACGTGGGGTTGATGAACACCGCGCTGGCCTCCAAGGACCCGGTGCTGGTCATCGAACACGTGGATCTGTATGCGTCGTCGGGCGACGTGCCCGCCGGCGATCTGGACTACGCCATTCCGTTCGGCCGCGCCCGCGTGCGCCGCGCCGGCAGCAAGGTCACCATCCTGACCTACCTGTCGATGGTCAGCCGCGCGCTCAAGGCCGCCGAGGAAGCCGGCGTGGACGCCGAAGTGATCGACCTGCGCACGCTGGATCGCGCCAGCCTGGACTGGGACACCATCGGCGCCAGCATCCAGAAAACCAACAACGTGCTGATCGTCGAGCAAGGCGCGCGCGGCACGTCCTACGGCGCCATGCTGTCCGACGAAATCCAGCGCCGCTACTTCGACTGGCTGGACCAACCGATCAAGCGCGTCACCGGCGGCGAAGCGTCGCCCAGCATTTCGAAGGTGCTGGAACGCGCGGCGTTCGCGGATACCGAGGAAGTGCTGGCGGGCCTGGCCGACGTGCTGGCGGATCTGGGAGAACAGGCATGAGCGCGCTGCAAATGACCGTGCCGATGGAAGTCGGCATCTGCTGCAAGAACCTGGACGCGTTGCTGACGTTCTATACGGATGTGGTCGGCTTGACGCTGGTCAACCGCGTGAGCGTGCCCGCCGACAAGGCGCGCGCCACCGGGCTGACGGTGCATGGCTACGACGTGGCGCGCCTGCAGACGTCCTACGGCGAACGCATCAAGCTGCTGCAGCCCAGCACGGCGCCCGAAGCCGCCGTGCGCGGCGCGGCGATCCTGGACCGCCAGGGCGCCACCTACCTGACCTTCATCGTGCGCGACCTGGCCGGCGTGGTACGCGGCCTGCAATCCAAGGGTGTCGTGTTCGACAGCGCCCCCGCGCCGATGGAAGTGCGCCCCGGCACCTGGCTGGCGTTCTTCCGCGACCCCGAAGGCAATGTGCTGGAACTGGTCGAATACGACGACCCCGCCGCCTACCGGCCCGATCTGGCCATCGCCGCCGAAAACTAGGACGAACATCGTGGCACACCTTATCAAGCTCCCCTCCGTCGCCGCCGATACGGCAGGCGGCAATTTGCATCAGTGGTTGAAGAAAGAAGGCGACAAGGTCGCCGTCGGCGACGCGCTGGCTGAAATCGAAACCGAAAAAGCCATCGTCGAAATCAACGCCGAATACGCCGGCGTGCTGGGCCGCATCCTGGTCCCGGCCGGCGCCGCCTCGGTGCCGATCAATACCGTGATCGGCGTGCTGTTGGCCGACGGCGACGACGCCTCGGCGATCGACCGCGCGCTGGCCGAACACGGCGGACCGGCGGTGGCAGCCCCCGTTGCTGCGCCGGCTGCCGCAGGATCCAGCGCCGCGGCGCCAGCTGCCACGGTAGCGACCGCCGCGGTATCGACCGCCGCAGCGCCGGCTGCCGCAGCATCGGCCGCCGCAGCATCGACTGCCGCCCCCTCTACCACCGCCGTGCCGGGCGGGCGTCTGTTCGCCAGCCCGCTGGCGCGCCGCCTGGCCGCGCAATGGCATGTGAATCTGCTGGAGGTGGCGGGCACCGGCCCGCACGGCCGCATCGTGCGCCGCGACGTCGAAGCCGCGCGCGACCGTGCTCCGGTAGCGGCCGCACCGTCGGCCGGCCGCCCCGCTGCACGCCGCGTGCCGCATACCGGCATGCGCCGCGCCATCGCTCGCCGCCTGACCGAAAGCAAGCAGAACGTGCCGCACTTCTACCTGTCGGTGGATTGCCGGATGGACGCCCTGCTGGCCCTGCGCGCGCAAGCCAATCAGGGCGGCGCGGTGAAGCTGTCGGTCAATGACTTCATCGTGCGCGCCGCCGCACTGGCGCTGCGCGAAGTGCCCGAAGTGAATGTCAGCTGGCACGAAGACGCCATTGAATACCACGCAGGCGCCGATATCTCGGTGGCCGTCGCGACGGATGGCGGCCTGGTCACGCCCATCGTGCGCGACGCCGACATCAAGTCCCTGTCGGCCATTGCCGGCGAAATCGTCGAGCTGGCCGGACGCGCCAAGATCAACCGTTTGAAGCCCGAGGAATTCACGGGCGGATCGCTGACGGTCAGCAATCTGGGCATGTACGGCATCAGCCAGTTCGCCGCCATCATCAACCCGCCGCAGGCCGCCATTCTGGCGGTGGGTGCCGCCGAACGCCGTCCCGTCGTGGGCGACAACGGCGAACTGGTCGCCGCCACCGTCATGACGGTAACGCTGTCGGCCGACCACCGCGCGGTGGACGGCGCCGTCGGCGCGCGCTGGCTGGCTGCGTTCCGCACGTTGATCGAAAACCCCGTGCGCATTCTGCTGTGAGCCCGGCCATGACGAAAACCGTGTTTGACCTGATCATCGTCGGCGGCGGCCCCGGCGGCTACGTCGCCGCCATCCGCGGCGCGCAACTGGGCATGTCGGTCGCCCTGGTAGAGCGTGCTGAACTGGGCGGCATCTGCCTGAACTGGGGCTGCATTCCCACCAAAGCCCTGCTGCACAGCGCCACCGTGCTGCGCGCCTGCCGCGACGCCGCGCACTATGGCGTGACCGGCGCGGGCGAGGCCCGCCCCGACCTGGGCGCGATGGTGGCCAGGTCCCGCAAGGTGGCGGGCCGCCTGGGCCAGGGCGTGGCGCACCTGATGAAAAAGAACGGCGTGACCGTGTTCGCCGCCAGCGCCAAACTGGCCGGATCAGGCAGGCTGGCGCTGGATACCGGCACGACGCTGTCCGCCAAGCACATCATCCTGGCCACCGGCGCGCGTGCCCGCGAACTGCCCGCGTTGCCCGTCGGCGAGCGCATCTGGGCGTATCGCCAGGCCCTGGCGCCGGCTGAGATTCCGAAGTCGCTGCTGGTGGTGGGCGCGGGTGCGATCGGCGCGGAGTTCGCCAGCTTCTACCGCGCCATCGGCGCCGACGTCACCCTGATCGACATGACGCCCGAAATCCTGCCGCAGGAAGACGCCGAGATCTCGCAACTGGCGCGCAAGGCATTCGAAAAGCAAGGCATCCGCGTGTTGACGCAATGCGCCGTCACGGGGTCCACCCTGACCGCCACGGGCGTCAGGGTGTCGCTGGCGCAGCAAGGCAAGCAAACAGACCTGGACGTTGACCGCGTCATCGTCGCGGCCGGCATCGTCGGCAACGTCGAAGGCCTGGGCCTGGAGAACACCCGCGTGAAGGTCGACAAGACCCACATCGTCACCGACGCCCAATGCCGCACCGGCGAACCCGGCGTCTATGCCATCGGCGACGTGGCCGGCGCCCCCTGGCTTGCCCATAAGGCCAGCCACGAAGGCGTGCTGTGCGTGGAAGCCATCGCCGGCCTTCCCACCCACGCCATCGACCCGCTACGCATCCCCGCCTGCACGTACTCGCACCCGCAAGTCGCCAGCATCGGCATGACCGAAGCCCGCGCTCGCGAACACGTCAAACACTCGGGCGGCGAAATCCGTGTCGGAAAATTCACCTTCGCCGGCAACGGCAAAGCCATCGCCATGGGCGAAGACCAGGGCCTGGTCAAGACCGTGTTCGATGCAAAGTCGGGAGAACTGCTGGGCGCCCACATCATCCATCCTGAAGCGTCCGAGCTGATCACGGGCTACGGCGTGGCAGCCTCGCTGGAAGCGACCGAAGAGGACTTGATGCAGACCATCTTCGCGCACCCGACCCTGTCGGAAACGCTGCACGAATCCGTGCTTTCTGCGTTTGGCAGGGCGCTGCACGCGTAGACGGCACGATGGGTTGCGGGCGTGCAACCCATCGCCCTACACGCGCCCCGCGAAGAAATCCAGGAAGCACGCAATGCGCCGCGACAGCTGCGTATTGCGGTGATACACCGCATGCATCGGTTGCAGGTAATCGCTGTACACGCCTTCCATCACCTTCACCAACCGTCCCGCCGCGATGTCTTCACGCACCACGAAGTCCGACAGGCACGCGATGCCCACGCCGCGCAGCGCCAGCAGCCGTTGGGTTTCGCCACTGGATGTCGCCAGCGTCGGCGTCGCCAGATAGCTGGACCCGCCAGCATGCTTGAGCGGCCACACGTTCAGGCTCTCGGGATGGGTGAAGCCCAACACTTCGTGGTCCGCCAGGTCCTCCACCGTCTCCGGCGCCCCGCGCCGCGCGATGTATTCCGGGCTGGCCATCATCCAACGCGGCGCGGGCCGCAACGGCCGCGCATGCAGCGTCGAATCCGTCAGCGGACCCATGCGAATGGCGATATCGGTGCGATGTTCCATCAAGTCCACGATGCGATCGTTGCTGGTCAGCTCCAGCGTGATCTCGGGATACTGCTGCCGGAACTCCCCCACATGCGGCACCACGCAATGCAGCATCACCGGCACCGACGCATCCACCCGCAAACGCCCCGCCGGCCGCTGATGCACCATCCGCATGCATTCCTCCGCCTCTTCCAGCGCCGCCACGATCTGACGCGCCTTAGGCAGGAAATGCGCCCCCTCCTCCGTCAACTCCATCCGCCGAGTCGTGCGGTTCAAGAGGATGACGCCCAGGTCTTCTTCCAACCGCGACAACCCCCGGCTAACGCCTGACGCAGTCTGGCCAAGCACCTCCGCCGCAGCGCTCATCGAGCCAGCGTCAACAACGCCAAGAAACACGCGCAACGCTTCAGAGTTAAGGGACATGATGGCTCCAGACGGGACTGACGCCATTTTATGGCAGCCCGCCCCCCACCACGCCAGATGCCGCCACAAACCACTACGCCCAAACAACGCGTATGCCGAATGCGGCCGCCCGCGCGGCCGAATGAGGCGGGCCCCGCAAACCTCGTCAGTAAACAGCGCTCCAGCAGCGCGCAAACCAAGACGACGCAGGCCCCACGAAGATCCAAACACACCCACAACACCCGCCCCCGGGTACCCGCAAAAAAAAAGCGACGCAATAAGCGCCGCTTCTTCCACCTAAAAAAAATCAGAAAATCACCGCTTGCCCTTCTGCTTCAGCTGCGACAAATCCCGAACCGCACCGCGGTCCGCCGACGTCGCCAACGCCGCATAAGCCTGCAACGCCTGCGACACGACTCGTTCGCGGCCCACCGGCTCCCAGCCGTCCGCCCGCGCATCCATCGCCGCGCGGCGACGCGCCAGTTCTTCGTCCGACACTGCCAGATGCATCTTGCGGTTCGGGATATCGATCTCGATCACATCGCCTTCTTCCACCAGGCCGATCGTGCCGCCTTCCGCCGCTTCCGGCGACGCGTGCCCGATCACCAGCCCCGACGAACCACCCGAAAAACGCCCGTCCGTGAACAGCGCGCACGTCTTGCCCAAGCCCTTGGACTTCAGATACGACGTCGGGTACAGCATCTCTTGCATGCCCGGACCGCCCTTCGGGCCTTCGTAGCGGATCACCACCACGTCGCCCGCCACGATCTTGTCGCCCAGGATGCCTTCCACCGCATCGTCCTGGCTTTCGAACACGCGTGCGCGGCCCGTGAAGACCCACTGCGACTCGTCCACGCCCGCCGTCTTCACAATGCAGCCCTTCTCGGCCAGATTGCCGTACAGCACTGCCAAGCCGCCGTCCTTGGAATACGCGCTTTCCTTGCTGCGGATGCAGCCCGTCTTACGGTCCGTATCCAGCGTCAGGAACGTCGCGTCCTGGCTGAAAGCGACTGTCGTCGGGATGCCGCCAGGCGCCGCGCGGTAGAACTTTTTCGCTTCTTCGCTTGCGTCGCCAGCCACGTCCCACTGCTTGATGGCGTTGCCCAGCGTGCCGCTGTGCACGTTGCCGCAAGACAGATCCAGCAGGTCGGCGCGCGCCAGTTCACCCAGGATGCCCAGGATGCCGCCGGCGCGGTGCACGTCTTCGATGTGGTATTTGTCGGTGGCAGGCGCCGCCTTGCACAGGCACGGCACCTTGCGCGAAATGCGGTCGATGTCGGCCATCGTGAAGTCCACGCCCGCTTCCTGCGCCGCGGCCAGCAAGTGCAGCACGGTGTTGGTCGACCCCCCCATCGCCACGTCCAGCGCCATCGCGTTCTGGAACGCGCTCTTGGTGGCGATGTTGCGCGGCAGGACCGATTCGTCTTCTTCCACGTAGTAGCGGCGGCACAGGTCCACGACCAGACGGCCGGCCTGCTCGAACAGGCCCTTGCGCCACGCGTGCGTCGCCACGATGGTGCCGTTGCCCGGCAACGCCAGGCCGATGGCTTCGGTCAGGCAGTTCATCGAGTTGGCGGTGAACATGCCGGAACAGGAGCCGCAGGTGGGGCACGCGCTGCGTTCCACTTCGGCCACTTCGGCGTCCGAGACCTTCGGGTCGGCGGCCTTGATCATGGCGTCGATCAGGTCGATCTTGGCGATGACCGTGCCGTCGGTGGGCGACTTGACCTTGCCCGCTTCCATCGGGCCGCCGGACACGAACACAACCGGGATGTTCAGGCGCATCGCGGCCATCAGCATCCCCGGGGTGATCTTGTCGCAGTTCGAAATGCAGACCATGGCGTCGGCGCAGTGCGCGTTCACCATGTATTCCACCGAGTCGGCGATCAGTTCGCGCGACGGCAGCGAATACAGCATGCCGCCGTGGCCCATGGCGATGCCGTCATCGACGGCGATCGTGTTGAATTCCTTGGCGACGCCGCCTGCGGCCTCGATCTCTTTGGCCACCAGCGCGCCCAGGTCGCGCAGGTGCACGTGGCCCGGTACGAACTGCGTGAACGAGTTCACTACCGCGATGATCGGCTTGCCGAAATCGCCGTCCTTCATGCCGGTGGCGCGCCACAGGGCGCGGGCGCCGGCCATGTTGCGGCCGTGGGTCGATGTGCGGGAACGGTAGTGCGGCATGATTTGTCTCGAGTGCTGTTAGCGTGGCGGCAAAACGGTAAATAATACGCTGGATCGGGGCGGCGCTGCCCGGTGGCGGCCTCCGATGCGGTTCTTGGCCATCAGGCGGACGCCTCGCCGCGGGCCGCGAACACGCTGGGCGGTTCGCCCACCGCGCGGCGGAACATCGCCGCAAACGCGCTGGGGCTGTCGTAGCCCAGGTCCAGCGCCACGTCCAGCACCCGCGCGCCGCGCGCCAGCCGCTCCATGGCCGCCAACAGCCGCGCCTGCTGGCGCCAGCGCCCGAACGTCATGCCGGTGTGGCGCACGAACAAACGATGCACCGTCTTGGGGTCCACTCCCAATTCGCGGGCCCATTCCGCCGCCCCCGCCTGCCGCTCGGGATGGCGCACGATGGCGCGGCAGATGCGCGCCAGCCGCGGCTCGGACGGTTGCGGCAAGTGCAGCGGCAACACGGGTTCCTGGCGCAGTTCGTCCAGCAGCAGCATCATCAGGCGGCCGTCGCGCGTGTCGGGCGCCCAATCCAGCGGCACATCGGCAGCGGCCACCATCAGTTCGCGCAACAGCGGCGAAATCGACAGCACGCAGCATTGCTCCGGCAGATGCGCCGCGGCGCCGGGTTCGACGAACACGGTGCGCATGCGCGGTTCCCCGCTCATGCGGATGCCGTGCGGCACCCAGGCGGGCACCCATACCCCGCGCGTCGGTGGCACGATCCAGATGCCGGCATCGGTATCCACCACCATCACCCCGGAAATCGCATAGAGCAACTGCCCTCGGCGGTGCCGATGCCGCCGCACACGATGGCCATCTTCGTAATCCACCGCCAGCCCCGCCACCGGCCGCTGCGACGATTCGTAGGGGAACAAATCCACATCGGCGGGAGAGCGCGTATTTGCGGTCGGCGGGGAAGACGGGATGTCCATTTTGCGATGGTTACTGCCTGGATAGCGTTAGACGGTCTTTCCCAGTGTACCTACCATCCCCGAATCCCTGCTGAATCTCTTTGACGCCCACCGCCACCAGCTGCTCGAACATGCGCAGCTTGCGGGCTC
>NZ_PCOQ01000036.1 GCF_002975275.1 Achromobacter sp. MYb9
CCTTCGGATTCCCTCGGGCTTATCGACGCCCCGCGCCCCACCGGCCACCGACGCGCCGGGCTCCGTTGAATGCAATTTCCCGATCGCTGGGGCGGGCGGTTTTCTTGGGGTTCTTCTCCACGCGGTGGGGTGGTGGATGATCTTGCGGGGCCCGCTCCCGGCCGGCCGCGCGGGCGGCCTTTGGGAGCTTACGCGTCGTCTTGCGTCGTGACGCGATTCGCTTCGCGTGTGGGCGGCTATCGTTGCGCTTTGCTTTGGGCTGGCTTTGGTTTGGAAGATTTTGCGGGGTCGTCCCTTGTCGGCCGCGCGGGCGGCCTCGGGGACTTGGCGGTGTCTTGCGGTTCATGATGCCGCGTCGCGCTTGTGAAGAGCGGACTTGCGGGGCTTGCCTCAGGACGGCCGCCCGGGCGGCCTTTTGAGGCGTTCACGGCGTCTTGCGATCCCCGATGCCGCTGCGCGCACGCAACGTAAGGAACCCTCGCAACGCTGCAAATTTCAGCCGACGCTCGCAACAATCGCTGGCCTCCCTTTTAGACGGGTGACGCGCGTACAGGTCGGGCGAAGCAAGCGGGTACTGGCCGCGCGCCACCCGTCGCTCCACCTCCCCACCTGACGGCGGGGCCAATAGAAAACCACCCGCCAAAAGCGCGTAAGCGACCAACGTGACAACACCCCGACAACGCGTATGCAGAAAGCGTCCGCCCGCGCGGACTGTGGTGGTCAAGTTTTAGTGGACACTTAGGTCGGTTGTTTTCGCAGCCGGCGGGCCTCATAGGCGGCCGGTGCCAGATATCCCAACGTAGAGTGCAGCCGCCGGGTGTTGTAGAAGTTCTCGATGTAGTCTTGGATATCTCGATGAGCCTCTGCACGGGTGGCGTAATGGGTCTTCCACAGACGTTCAACCTTGAGGCTCAGGAAGAAGCGTTCCATCACTGCGTTGTCCCAACAGTTTGCTCTGCGACTCATGCTGCACACAATGCCATGTGCCGCTAGGATTGCCTGGTATTCCGCGCTGCCGTATTGGAAGCCTCGATCGGAGTGCAGTACTAACCCGCGGCGAGGTCGTCGCTGGCGGATTGCCATCTCCAGCGCTTGGCGAACGACGGGCGTATGCGTCGTTGACGACGTCGCCCAACCAACTAGGCGTCGCGAGTACAGGTCTAGAACGGCGGCCAGATGAAGCCAGCCCTGGGCCGTATTGATGCACGTGACATCAGTGACCCACGCACGGTTCGGCTGGTCTACGTCGAACTGCCGGTCCAGCACGTTCTTAAACGTCGGTTGGCCTAAATCGGTGATTGTGGTGCGTACGAACCGACGCTTCCAGACGGGTCTTAGAAAGGCCTGCCGCATCAGGGTGCGCGCACGATAGCGGCCGATGACAATACCCTCGGCCCGCAGCGCATGAGAGATACGGCGACTTCCGTAGGTCGACCCGCTTGCGTTAAATGCTGCGGCCACATGCACCTGTTCGCGCAACGCTTTAGGGCGCATCCGTCGGCTACGTTGAGCGTAATAACCGGAGCGGCTAACGCCCAACACCCGGCAGATGTGGCTAACGTGATAGGCCTTCTGTTGCAGATGCGCCACTAGAGCAAAGCTCACTTGAGCTCGCGGGCAAAGAAGGCCGAGGCTTTTTTTAGTAGCTCCATGTCCACCTTCGCTTGGCGCAGCTCCATCTCCAACTCGCGGATACGTCGTTGCTCGGGCGTGATCGGCAAGCCAGGGCCAGGATCGCCCAGTCGATCGGCCTTGTACTGGACCAGCCACCGCCGCAGCGCTGTCTCACCCAGCCCCAACGATGCGCAGACCTCGGCTACGCTAAGGCCCTTGTCCATAACCATGTGAACTGCCTGAAGCTTGAACTCAGCCGTAAAGGCACGCCGCTTTATCTTAGTCATGACTCACCTCCTAGGTTCAACCTAAATGGGTGTCTACCAAAATTAGACCACTACAGACGCTTGAGGCGGGCCCCGCAAATCTCGTCAGTAATAAGGGGCCCGGCAGCGCGCAAACCAAGACGGCGCAGCTCGTCGCCGGGGTCGGGTGGGTGGCGCGCAACCTTGATGCGCCCGAGGGAATCTGAAGGGAAGGCCGCAGGCCTGGACGAAGATGACGACGGGGACGTCCGGAGCGAAGGCTCCGGACCGCAATCGTGGGCGCGCGCCACCCACCCGACCCCGGCGGCGAGCGTCCCACGAAGATCCACGCCAACCGCCACCACATCCCTCAAGCAGTTGCTATAACGACCTACTTAGCCGCCCCAGCCGCCCCAGCCGCCCACCCTTTAGACAATTCCACCGCCTGTCTCCACCTCCCCATTCGAGCGTCTCGGACCGACTCCGGCCAGCCCGGCTCGAACGTTCGTTCTGCCTGCCACTTCGATGCGAACTCGTCCAGCCCGGACCAGAATCCCACTGCCAGTCCTGCCAGGCCCGCTGCGCCAAGCGCCGTCGACTCCGGGACTCTGGGCCGCACCACCGGCACGCCCAGCAGGTCGGCCTGCATTTGCATCAGCAGGTCGTTGCGGGCGGCGCCGCCGTCGACGCGCAGTTCGGTCAGCGCGATGCCGCTGTCGCCGTTCATGCACGTCAGCAGCTCCGCGCTTTGCAGCGCGATCGATTCCAGCGTCGCGCGGGCGATGTGGGCGCGGGTGGTGCCGCGGGTCAGGCCCACCAGCGTGCCACGGGCATAGGGGTCCCAATGCGGCGCGCCCAGGCCGGCGAACGCCGGCACCATGAAGACATCGTCCGTATCCGACACGCTGGCCGCCAGCGACTCGATTTCTTCCGAGCGCTGAATGATGCCCAGGCCGTCACGCAGCCATTGCACCGCCGCGCCCGCCACGAACACGCCGCCTTCCAGCATGTAAGTGGGCGTCCAGTTGTCGGCCCCGGACGCGGGCAAGCCCCAGCCCACCGTCGACAGCAGATGATTTTTTGACTGCACCGGCTTGTCGCCCACGTTCATCAGCATGAAGCAGCCGGTGCCGTAGGTATTTTTCGCCATGCCCGGCGTGAAGCAGGCCTGGCCGAAAGTGGCGGCCTGCTGGTCGCCTGCCACACCCGCGATCGGAATCGAACCGCCCAGCCATTCCGGCAACGCGTTACCCACCACCGCACTGCTGGGCGCGATCTGCGGCAGCACGCTGCGGGGGATTTTCAGCAACGCCAGGATCTCATCGTTCCAGTCTTGCGCGTGCAGGTCGAACAGCATCGTGCGCGATGCGTTGCTCGGGTCCGTGCTGTGCACCGCGCCGCCCGTCAGTTGCCAGATCAGCCAGCTGTCCACCGTGCCGAATGCCAGCTCGCCGCGGTCGGCCATCCGGCGCGCGCCCGGCACGTGGTCCAGCAGCCAGGCCAACTTGGTGCCCGAGAAATAGGCGTCCAGCACCAGACCGGTCCGCGATTGCAGGAAATCGGCGTGGCCGTCGCGGCGCAACTGGTCGCACATCGGCGCGGTGCGCCGGTCCTGCCAGACGATGGCGCGGGCCAGCGGACGGCCCGTGGCGCGTTCCCAGATCAGCGTGGTTTCGCGCTGGTTGGTGATGCCGATGGCGGCCACGTCGGCCGCCGTCGCGGCGGCGTTGCGCAGCGCTTCGCGCGCGACGTCCAGCTGGGTGTGCCAGATCTCGCTGGCGTCGTGCTCGACCCAGCCCGGGCGCGGGTAGTGCTGGCGGAATTCACGCTGGCCCACGCCGCGCACCACGCCCTCGCGGTCGAATACGATGGCGCGGGAGCTGGTCGTGCCCTGGTCCAGGGCTAGGACAAATTCATTCGTCGTCACTTTGTTTGGCGCCGTTCAGGTGTGCCCCGGCCTGTGGCTCAAGGCGTCTAAAGGAGAAGGTCGAGGCCATGCACATCAGGCCGATGACGATGAAGCCGGCAACGACATCGCCGACCGCAAGCGTCTCGGCGCCGCGCAGGGCCATGCTGACGTTCAGCGTGACTGCGGCCACCCCCACGCCCAGGCTGATACCCAACTGCTGCGCCATCGCTGCGAAACTGCTGGCGCGGCTCATTTTGGCCGGGGGAATGTCGGCATAGGTTAGCGTATTTACCCCGGTGAATTGCAACGACCGGAAGAAGCCGCCAACCAGCAGGATGGCGATCATCAGCCAGACCGGCGTGGCGGGGGTGAAGGTGGCGCACACCATGATGAACACGCCGGTCAGCAGCGCGTTCACGGTCAACACGCGGCGGAAGCCGAAGTGGCGGACGATGGGCGTGGCCACGAACTTCATCAGCAAGGCGCCCGCCGCGCTGGCGAACGTGATCAGGCCGGCGGAAAACGGCGACAGGCCGAAACCCACTTGCAGCAGCATGGCCAACAGGAATGGCGTGGCGCCCACGGCGAAGCGGCACAGGTTGCCGCCCAGGGTGGAAATGGCGAACGTCGGGATCCGCATCAGCGACAGGTCGATGATGGGGTGCTCAATGCGCCGGGCGTGCCAGGCATACAGGAAACCGCAGGCGGCGCCCACGGCGATCATGCCCAGCAGCATCGGCAGCGGCATCACGTCGCGGCCAATGGCCTCGAAGCCGCTGACCAGCGCGGCCAGGCAGACGGCGCTAAGCAGAAAGCCCAGCCAGTCCAGGCGCGGCGCGGTTTCTTCCTTGATTTCGGTGACATAGCGCAGCACCAGCGCGATCCCCAGGACGCCGATCGGGATGTTGATCAGGAAAATCCAGTGCCAGGACATATAGGTGACCATGAAACCGCCCAACGGCGGTCCGATCACCGGCCCCAGCAGCGCCGGGATGGACAGGAAAGACATGGCTTTCAGCAGATCCTGCTTGGGCACGGTCCGCAGCAGGATGATCCGCCCCACCGGCACCATCATCGCGCCCGCCATCCCCTGGATGATCCGGGCCGCGACCAGCTGGGGCAGGTCCTGCGAGAGCGCGCAGGCGACGGAGCTGAGGGTGAACAGCCCGATGGCGGCCACGAACACTCGGCGGGCGCCGTAGCGGTCGGCCGCCCAGCCGCTGACCGGCACGAAGACGGCCACGGACAGCAGGTAAGACGTAATGGCCACGTTCAGCCGGACGGGCGTGGATCCCAGGGCCCGGGCCATGGCCGGCAGGGCGGTGGCCACGACGGTGGCGTCCAGCATCTGCATGAACAGCGCACAGCCCACGATGAAGGGAATCATGCGCGCCGCGCGCAACGCATCCGGGTTCGAGGGCGGAGCGGGGTGGGCGGTTGCTGCGGATTCTGCTGACATGGCAAGAGGGGACGTTGGGTGCCTGACGATTGTAACGCCGGGGGTTTGCCCGGCGTGAAGTAAACTCCTGGGATCCGAAACCCACTGAAATTGGTGTCATGGCGACCAACTACGAATCCGAGATCACCCTTTTCCTGAAAGACTTCAAGCAGTCGCACCCTGGCACCGAAGAGCGCCAGCGCGAAGGCCGCGCCCGTCTTTGGGATAAACCGCAGGACTCGGAACTGCTGGAAGGCTTCCGCGCGGCCCGCGTGCCGCAAAAACCCTACGTGTATTCGGCAGACTGATCCCGTTGCGGCAGACATGTCCCAAAACCCTTCCGTCCCGGGCGAGGCGCTGGCCAAGCTGGTGAAGCCGCCCGTGGACAGCACGCCCGATACCGTCGATAGCGTGGCGTTCGCACGCCTGTACGGCGAGCCGCTGTTCCAGATGCCGACGGATCTGTACATTCCGCCGGACGCGCTGGAAGTGTTCCTCGAGGCGTTCGAAGGGCCGCTGGACCTGCTGCTATACCTGATCCGCAAGCAGAACTTCAATGTGCTGGACATCCCGATGGCGGATGTCACGCGGCAATATCTGTCGTATGTGGACCAGATCCGCATCACCAACCTGGAGCTGGCCGCCGAGTACCTGCTGATGGCGGCCATGCTGATCGAGATCAAGTCGCGCATGCTGTTGCCGGTCAGAAAGACCGACACCGGCGAAGAGCCCGAAGATCCGCGCGCCGAACTCGTCCGCCGCCTGCTCGAATACGAACAGATGAAGCTGGCCGCCCAGAAGCTGGACAAGCTGCCGCAGCTGGGCCGCGACTTCGTCAGCAGCCAGGCCGTGGCCGACCTCAGCGTCGAACGCATGATGCCCGAAGTCAGCGTGGACGACCTGCGCCAGGCCTGGGCCGACATCATGAAGCGGGCCAAGCTGAATCAGCATCACCACATCACGCGCGAACAGCTGTCCGTGCGCGATCACATGACGCACATCCTGCGGCGCCTGAACGATGTGCGCTTTATGGAATTCGGCGACCTTTTCATGGAGCGCGTTCGCGAAGGCGCGCCCGCGGCGGTGGTCGTCGTGCATTTCATCGCCATGCTTGAGCTGGCCCGCGAATCCCTGCTGGAAATCACGCAGGCGGAGCCCTATGCTCCCATTTACGTGCGCCTGGCCTACACCAGCGTGGCGGCGGTCGCGGCCTGATCCTGACCGGGCTGCCCCCAACCCCGGAGAGTCCCCTTGAAAGTCGTCCATACCATCCAGGAATTGCGCGATCACCTGCGCGGCCAGAATCGCGTGTCGTTCGTGCCCACGATGGGCAACCTGCATGAAGGCCACCTGTCCTTGATGAAACTGGCGCGCCAGCACGGCGACCCCGTGGTGGCCAGCATCTTCGTGAACCGGCTGCAATTCGGCCCCAACGAAGACTTCGACCAGTATCCGCGCACGCTGGCGGCCGACATCGAAAAACTGGAGCAGGCGCGCGATGTTTACGTGCTGTTCGCGCCCAATGAACGCGAGATGTACCCCGAGCCGCAGAACTACCGCGTGCAGCCGCCCGACGATCTGGGCGACATCCTGGAAGGCGAATTCCGGCCCGGTTTCTTCGAGGGCGTCAGCACGGTGGTCCTGAAGCTGTTTTCATGCGTGCAGCCGCGCGTGGCCGTGTTCGGCAAGAAGGACTATCAGCAGCTGATGGTGGTTCGCAACATGTGCCGCCAGTTCCAGCTGCCGGTGGAAGTGCTGGCGCACGAAACGGTGCGTGCCGATGATGGCCTGGCGCTGTCGTCGCGCAACCGCTACCTGACCGAAGGCGAACGCGCCGAGGCCCCGGCGCTGTATGCCGAACTGCAGCGCATCGGCCAGCGGCTGGCCGAAGGCGAGCGCGACGCGCTGGCCCTGGAACGCGATGCCGCCGACCGCCTTGCCCTGCGCGGCTGGAAGGTGGACTACGTGGCGTTGCGCCGTCAGCAGGATTTGAAGCGCCCCGAGGCCGCCGACCTGCAGGCTGGCGTTCCCGTCGTGGCCCTGGCCGCAGCCAAGCTGGGCGCCACCCGCTTGATCGATAACCTGGAACTGACCTACGCGGTCTGAGCGTTCCATGCAGGCAGGGGCGCGCGGATACCGCGTCGTCCCGACCCCTGACAGATTTGCCAGCTTTCGCCGCCTGTGGCGGCCGGGCAGACTTGATGTAATCCTACATTGCAAAAAGAGTCGCCCATGCAAGCTCCCCGTCCCGATTTCGAAGCGGTGCTTTCCGCGCTGACACCCCGCGAACGGCAGATCGTCGGCTATGTGGCGGCCGGCCGCCCCAACAAGGTCATCGCCATTGATCTGGGCATTTCACTGCGCACCGCCGAAGCCCATCGTGCCCGTATCTTCGAAAAGCTCGATGCCCGCAATGCCATGCAGCTTGCCTGCCAGCTATGCGCCCACGGGCGCACGGGGGCGTCTCCCATCCTCAATGCCGTGGCGGCTTGCGGCAAACCGTCAGCCCACGCGGGCCCGCCATGGACGCCCCGGCATGTGCTGCATGCGCCTGCGCCGCCCGCCTACGGTCCGTGTCCGGCCGGCAAGCCGCCTGATCCTGATTCCGGATGAGGTGTCCGCGAAGGAACCCCTTCGGCAGTGATGTTCAGTGGCGGCCCGTGCAGTCACGACCCTGAGTCACGACCCTTCAACGACGCCGGCCCTGGCGAACGTCGTGTTCGCCAGGGCCGGTGGGTATTGAATCGATGCCCGAGGGCAGGCAGGCGCTTAAACCGTCGAAGGCATCGAGATCATCGAGACCATCGAAGCCATCACGGGCACTGGGGCGCTTGGGCCTTGGCCAGCTCGTCAATCGGATCCAGATCCGGCTGGCGAGTCAGGTTGTAGTTCAGGTTGGGGGTTTGACCGGCGATGGAACGCACACGCAGCACGTTGTTGGCGGCCACCACGAATTCCGCGCGGGCATTGCCCTTGCCGTCCATCAGGATGACGCGCGGCGGGCGCTCGTCGGTAGCGTCCCAGCAGCCCTGTTCCGTGACGGCGGGGCCCTTTTTGGGGTCGCTTTCCAGGTATGCCGTGCGACCGCGCCAGCGGCCGTTGGGCGCCAGGGTCAGCGTGACGCGCTGCGCCGTGCATTGCATGGCGGGCGAAAAGCAGGGCAGCGTGCCCATATAGGTTTGCGGTTGCGGCACCAGGCTTTGCACGGCGGCATTGGGCGCGGCGGGCGCAGGCGCGGGCGTGGCGGCCGACGATTGCGCGGCGCGATCGGCGCCTTCGGGCACGGTTTGGCCGTCTTCGGTGGTCTGGCCGGCTGGCGTGGCTTGCGAGGCTTGGTTCTGTGGCTTGCGGGCGTCGGGCTTCAGGGCGATTTGCACCTGCGACGGGGCGCGAATGACGCTACGGTAACCCGCGCCCGAGCCCTGGTATTGGGCGTCGGTCACGGTGCTTTCGACCGGGGGGTCGTAATAGCCTTCGGTTTTTTGCTGGGCGCAGCCCGCGGCGCCGAGTGCTGTACCGGCCAGCAGCAGCCCCATGACGCTGAGTTTGCGGGATCGGGTGACGATGTCGACGCGGGCGGTCATGGCAGCTTATCCGTGAATTGGTCTGTCTCCGATTTTACGCACTTATGCGAAGATTCGATACGTTCCCTTAGCCACTCTTGGGTGTTGTCTGCACTTTATGCACAAATTACGACACGGCCTTTGTCGGGCCGTCTGCTTTTCGACCATTCGCGGTGCAAGGAACGCCGGCGAACGCGTGCGTCGGGCCGGCCAATGAGCAGCGTGCACCACGCCTTCGGCATGCCGTTGGGCGCGTTCATCGGGCTGGCTGCGCTGGCCGGTCTATTCATCGGCAGTTGGTTGACCGTGCTGACCTACCGCTTGCCGTGCATGATGGAACGTGAATGGCAGGCCCAATGCCTGGACGCCGTGGGCCGCGCACGTCCGGACGGCAGCGAAGGCTTGTTTCGCCCCGCATCGCATTGCCCCGCGTGCCACGCGCCCGTGGTCGGCTGGCGCCGGCTGCCGGTGCTGGGGTGGCTGCTGCTGCGCGGACGTTGCGGCGCGTGCCATGCCGCGATCAGTTGGCGCTATCCCGCCATCGAAATCCTGACCGCCGGGCTGTTCGCCGCCTGCGCGTGGCGCTACGGCGCAACGCCCGTCGCGCTGTTCGCGATGGGCTTGTCCGCCATGCTGGTGGCGCTGGCCTGGATCGACTTCGAATCCACCCTGTTGCCCGACGCGCTGACGCAGCCGCTGGTGTGGGCGGGGCTGCTGGTCAACCTGTTCGGCGCCTTCACGACCTTGCCGCTGGCGGTGGTGGGGGCGGTGGCCGGCTACGTGTTCCTGTGGGTTATCTTCCATGTGTTCCGCCTGCTGACCGGGCGCGAAGGCATGGGGTATGGCGATTTCAAGTTGCTGGCGGCGCTGGGCGCGTGGTTCGGCGTCGAGTCGCTGCCCATGGTGTTGTTGGCGGCCTCGCTGGTAGGCGTGCTGATCGGTGGCCTGCTGACGATGTCGGGCCGCGCCGGCCGCGGGCAGCCGCTGCCCTTTGGCCCTTATCTGGCGCTGGCGGGCATCGTGATGCTGCTGCTGGGCGGCGAGCAGGGGCTATGGCAATTCATGCGCTAGGCAAGAAAGGAAGGGCATCATGTTCAAGATCGGTCTGACGGGCGGCATCGGTTCGGGAAAATCCCGCGTGGCCGACATGCTGGGTGAATGGGGCGCGACGCTGGTCGATACCGACGAGATCGCCCGCGCGCTGACGGCCGCCAACGGTGCGGCCATGCCCGCTATCGAACGCGAATTCGGACCGCAGGCATTGACGCCGGACGGCGCATTGAACCGCGAATGGATGCGTGAGCGCGCATTCTCGGATCCGCAAGCGCGGCTGCGGCTGGAAGCCGTGCTGCACCCCGCCATCACGGAAGAAACCCGGCGTCAGGCGGCGGCCGCGACCGGACTGTACCTGGTCTTTGTGGTGCCCCTTCTGGTGGAGTCGCTGGCGCGTTGGCGCACGCGCGTGGATCGTATCTGCGTGGTGGACTGCGATCCCGAAACGCAGGTGGCGCGCGTGCAGTCGCGTAGCGGGCTGACGGGGCCCGCCATCAGGCGTATTATGGCGGCACAGGCTGCGCGGGCAAGCCGGCTGGAAGTTGCGGACGACGTCATCGTGAACGACGGCGCGACATCACCGGAACAATTGCGCGCGCAGGCGAAGACCCTGCATGACCGCTGGCTGACGCTGGCGACCACAACGGGCCGGTAAGCGAATCGCTTGGCCGGCACCCCTGAATCCCTCGGCTTGCCGGCCGACCACTGATAGGGCCTGTAAAAAAGCGTGATTGTTTACGAATACCCCTTCAATGAGCGCATCCGCGCCTACCTGCGATTGGAATACCTGTTCGACAGGTTGTTCTTCTTTGCCCGCGAGGGGGATTCACGCCAGCATCAGGTTGCCGTCACTTCCCTTTTCGATCTGCTCGACGCGTGCGAACGCACCGACGTGAAAGGCGCGGTGCTGCAAGACCTGGAACGCCAGCGCATGGCGCTGGTGGGTCTGCGCGATCACCCCGGCGTGGCGCAAGACGCGCTGGAAGCGATGCTGCGCGAACTGGAAAAAGTGGCCAGCGCGCTGGCCGCGCCAGGCAAGACTGGCCAATCGCTGCGCGAAAACGAGTGGCTGACCAGCTTGCGCGGCCGGCTGTCCGTGCCGGGCAGCGCCACGCAAGTGGACATGCCTTCCTATTTTGCTTGGCAGAACAAGACCGAAGCCGCGCGCTGCGCGGACCTGCAGGCGTGGGTGTCGCCCTTCCTGCCTTTGTATGACGGTCTGACGCTGGCGCTGCGGCTGCTGCGCGAGTCTGGCCGCAAGACCGATATCGTGGCCGAGCAGGGCGCATACCAGCAGATGCTGGGCGGCAAGCAATTTCAGTTGCTGCGTGTCTGGCTGGATCCGACCCAAGGCGTGTTTCCCGAGATCAGTGCCAATAAGTACATGATCTGGATACGTTTTTCCACGCAAGACGGCGAATTCAAGCCCCAGCAAGTTGCCCGCGACGTCGCCTTCCAAATGACGCTTTGCAGCTCGTAACCCGCCGTTGTCGCGGGGATACGCGTTTTTGAGAGCAATTCCTGTTGCGGCCAGTTTCAACTGGGGCGCGCAATGATAGAAAAGGCGACCGACTAGTAGACAATACGGCTTTCTCCGTCAGTGCCGGAACCGTTTCCATGTCCGATAGTCGTCCTGTTTCTCCCCCTTCTCGCTGGACCCGCCGCCGCATCGCCGGATTGGCGGTGTTGGTGCTTGTCGTGGCGGGCGTTGCCTGGCTGGCGCTGCGGCCGTCGGCCAAGACCGGCGCGGCTGGCGGCCCGGGTGGACGGGCGGGCGGGGCGCGGCCTCCGATGGCCGCGATGGCGAATCTGGCCGTGCCGGTGCGCATCGCCACCGCCGTCACGCAGGACATCGATATCTACCTGAAGTCCCTGGGCACCGTTACTGCGTACAACACGGTTACCGTGCGCAGCCGCGTCAGCGGCGAACTGGTGGACGTGGCATTCCAGGAAGGCCAGCGCGTAAAAGCGGGCGATCTGCTGGCCCAGGTGGACCCCCGCGCCTTCCAGGTGGCCCTGGACCAGGCGCGCGGCACCCAGATGCAGAACCTGGCCCAGCTGGAGAATGCGCGGCGCGACCTGCAGCGCTATCAGGCCCTGTTCAAGCAGGATTCCATCGCCAAGCAGCAGGTCGACACCCAGGCCGCGCTGGTGCGCCAGTACGAGGGCACGGTCAAGAGCGACCAGGCCAACGTGGACAACGCCAAACTGCAATTGGACTACGCGCGCATCACGGCGCCCATCAGCGGCCGGTTGGGGTTGCGCCAGGTGGACCGTGGCAACCTGGTGTCCAGCGCCGACACCAATGGGCTGGTGGTGATCACGCAGACCCAGCCGATTTCGGTGGTGTTCACGTTGCCCGAAACCCAGCTGCCCGAAGTGCGCGGCGAAATCGCCGCCGGCAAGACGTTGGCGGTTGACGCCTATGACCGCGCCGATACCCGCCGCATCGCCACGGGCGTGCTGGAGACGCTGGATAACCAGATTGACGTCACCACTGGCACCCTGAAGCTCAAAGCCAAGTTCGACAATGCGGACGATGCGCTGTTTCCGAACCAGTTCGTCAATGTGCGGCTGCATGTGCTGACGCGCAAAGACGTGACCGCCATCCCCACCGCGGCCATCCAGCAGGGGTCGGCCGGCGCGTTCGTATTCCTGGTGCAGCCCGACAATACCGTCGCGGTCCGCCAGGTGAAGCTGGGCGCCATCAACAGCGGCATGGTGGCCGTGAATGAAGGCCTGCAGCCGGGCGATCGCGTCGTCACCGAGGGCACCGATCGTTTGCGCGCTGGCGCTAAGGTGGAAGTGGTGGGCGGCGCCGCGGTGATACCCGCTACCCGCGACAAGACGCTTGGGGCAGGTGCGCCTGCCGGCACCACGCCTGCGTCGAAGTAAGCCGAGGTCATCGTGAGCCTGTCGCGTCCCTTCATTCTGCGCCCCGTCGCCACCACGCTGGCGATGGTGGCGATCTTGATCGCCGGGTTCATCGCTTACCGGATGCTGCCCGTGTCGGCGCTGCCCGAGGTGGACTACCCGACGATCCAGGTGGTGACGCTGTACCCCGGGGCCAGTCCGGACGTCATGACCTCGCTGGTCACGTCGCCGCTGGAACGGCAGTTCGGTCAGATGCCGGGCTTGAACCAGATGTCGTCCACCAGTTCGGGCGGCGCGTCGGTCATCACGATGCAGTTCAACCTGACGCTGCCGCTGGACGTGGCCGAACAGCAGGTGCAGGCGGCCATTAACGCCGCGTCGAACCTGCTGCCCAGCGATCTGCCGGTGCCGCCAACCTACAACAAGGTGAATCCGGCCGACGCGGCCGTGCTGACGCTGGCCATCACGTCACCCACCATGCCGCTGCCGCAGGTGCGCGACCTGGTGGATACGCGGGTGGCGCAGAAGTTGTCGCAGATTCCGGGCGTGGGCCTGGTCAGCGTCGCGGGCGGCCAGCGGCCGGCGGTGCGCGTGCAGGTCAATCCGCAGGCGCTGGCGGCCAACGGCCTGGCCTTGTCCGACTTGCGCACCGCGATCGTGGGCGCCAACGTCAACCAGCCCAAAGGCAACCTGGACGGGCCGTTGCGTTCCACCACGATCAACGCCAATGACCAGTTGAAGTCGCCCACCGACTACAACGACCTGATCATCGCCTACAAGAACAACGCGCCGCTGCGCCTGTCCGATGTGGCGCGCGCGGTCGAAGGCGCCGAAGACACGCGCCAGGCCGCCTGGGCTGGCGACAAGCCCGCCATCCTGCTGAACATCCAGCGCCAGCCGGGCGCCAACGTGATCGACGTGGTCAATCGCATCCAGACGCTGCTGCCGCAGCTGCGGGCGGCCCTGCCCGCCACGCTGGACGTCAGCGTGGTGTCGGACCGCACGCAGACCATCCGCGATTCGGTGGAAGACGTGAAGTTCGAAATGCTGCTGGCGGTGGGGCTGGTGGTCATGGTGACGTTCGTCTTCCTGCGCAGCCTGACGGCCACGCTGATTCCCAGCGTCGTGGTGCCGCTGTCCCTGGTGGGCACCTTTGGCATCATGTATCTGGCCGGGTTCTCCATCAACAACCTGACGTTGATGGCGCTGACGATCGCCACCGGTTTCGTGGTGGACGACGCCATCGTCATGATCGAGAACATCGCGCGCCATATCGAAGAGGGCGAGACGCCCTTGCAGGCGGCGCTGAAGGGCGCCTCGCAGATCGGGTTCACGCTGATCTCGCTGACGTTTTCGTTGATTGCGGTGCTGATCCCGCTGCTCTTCATGACGGAAGTCGTGGGGCGGCTGTTCCGCGAATTCGCGATCACGCTGGCCGTGTCCATCCTGATTTCACTGGTCGTGTCGCTGACGCTGACGCCGATGATGTGCGCGCGTTTGCTGCGCGCCGAATCGCAGCAGAAGCACGGCCGTTTCCACACGGCCACCGGCAATTTCATCGACCGCGTCATCGCCGGCTACGACCGCATGCTGCAGGTGGTGCTGCGGCATCAACCGCTGACGCTGCTGGTGGCGTTGGGCACGTTCGCGCTGACGGTGGTGCTGTACATGGTCGTGCCCAAGGGCTTTTTCCCGCAGCAGGACACCGGCCTGATCCAGGCCATCACCCAGGCGCCGCAATCCATCTCGTTCCCGGCGATGGCCCAACGCCAGCAGGCGGCGGCACAGCTGGTGCTGGAAGATCCCGACGTGCAGGCCGTGTCCTCGTTCATCGGGGTAGACGGCAGCAACGCCACGCTAAGCGCCGGGCGCATGCAGATCGCGCTGAAGCCGCAGGCCGAACGCAGCGGCGACCTGCGCACGGTGATGGCTCGTCTGCAGGATTCCCTGGCCAGGCAGGACGGGCTGACCGTCTACATGCAGCCCGTGCAGGACCTGACCATCGAAGACCGTGTCAGCCGCACGCAATACCAGATGACGATGTCCAACCCCGACCTGAAGGTGCTGAGCGAATGGACGCCCAAGCTGGTGGACCGCCTGCGCCAGATACCGGGGCTGAAGGACGTGACGGACGACCTGCAGGACGACGGTTTGCAGACCTGGGTCGAGATCGACCGGGACGCGGCATCGCGGCTGGGCATCACCGCCGCCGTCATCGACGAGGCGCTGTATGACGCGTTCGGCCAGCGCCTGATCTCCACGATCTTCACGCAGTCGAACCAGTACCGCGTGGTGCTGGAAGTGCAGCCACAGTTCCAGATGAACCCGTCCGCGCTGGGCCAGATCCACGTGCCCACCTCGACGGGCGCGCAAGTGCCGCTGTCGTCGGTGGCGCACATTTCCGAAGGCCGGACCGTGCTGGCCGTGAACCGGCTGGACCAGTTTCCGATGGTGACGGTGTCGTTCAACCTGGCGCCGGGCGCGTCGCTGTCCAACGCGGTCGAAGCCATTACCGCGGCCGAGGCCGAGATCGGCATGCCGGCCGGCGTGGAGACGCGCTTCCAGGGCGCGGCGCTGGCGTTCCAGAATTCGCTGACCAGCACGCTATGGCTGATCCTGGCCGCGGTGGTCACCATGTACATCGTGCTGGGGGTGCTATATGAAAGCTACATCCATCCCATCACGATCCTGTCCACATTGCCGTCCGCCGGCGTGGGGGCGTTGCTGGCGCTGCTGATCAGCGGGACCGAGCTGGACATGATCGGCATCATCGGGATCATCCTGCTGATCGGCATCGTGAAGAAGAACGCCATCATGATGATCGACTTTGCGCTGGACGCCGAACGCAAGCGGGGCTTGACGCCGCGCGCGGCCATCCACGAGGCCGCGCTGCTGCGCTTTCGTCCCATCCTGATGACGACGTTGGCGGCCCTTTTCGGCGCCTTGCCGCTGATGCTGTCGACCGGCACGGGCGCTGAACTGCGCCAACCGCTGGGGCTGGTGATGGTGGGCGGCCTGCTGCTTAGCCAGGTGCTGACGCTGTTCACGACCCCGGTCATCTACCTGATGTTCGACCGCATGTCGCGCCGCTGGCGCGGCGTGCGCGAGCCGGCGGCCGGGGACGCGTCATGATCCTGTCGGCACCCTTCATCGTCCGGCCGGTGGCGACCACGCTGCTGAGCCTGGCGATTGTGCTGGCGGGCCTGCTGTCGTTCTTCCTGCTGCCGGTGGCGCCCCTGCCGCAGGTGGATATCCCGACGATTTCGGTATCGGCCAGCCTGCCGGGCGCCAGCCCCGAGACCATGGCCTCCAGCGTGGCGACGCCGCTGGAGCGTTCGCTGGGCAGCATCGCCGGCGTGACCGAGATGACGTCCAGCAGTTCGCAGGGGTCTACCCGCGTTACCTTGCAGTTCGACCTGTCGCGCGACATCAACGGCGCCGCCCGCGACGTGCAGGCGGCGATCAACGCGGCGCGTTCGCTGTTGCCCAGCGGCCTGCGCAGCAATCCCACGTATCACAAGTCCAACCCGTCCGACGCGCCCATCATGACGCTGGCGCTGACCTCCGACACCCTCAGCCAGGGCCAGCTGTACGACATCGCTTCGACCATCGTGGCGCAGAAGCTGGCCCAGGTGGACGGGGTGGGCGAAGTGACCGTGGGCGGCAGTTCCCTGCCGGCGGTGCGCGTCACGGTGCTGCCGGGCGCGCTGGCCAACCGGGGCGTGTCGCTGGACCAGTTGCGCGCCACGCTGGCCAACGCCAACGCCAACCGCCCCAAGGGCGTGCTGGAGAACGACAGCTACCACTGGCAGATCATGGTCAGCGACCAGCTCAGCCGCGCCGAGCAATACCGGCCGTTGATCGTGGCGTGGAAAGACGGCGCGCCGGTGCGCGTGTCGGACGTGGCCCGCGTCGAGGATTCCGTCGAAGACCTGTACCAGACCGGGTTCTTCAACGAACGCAACGCCATCTTGATGATCGTGCGCCGGCAGGCCGACGCCAACATCATCGAGGCCGTGGACGCCGTGCGCGCCCAGCTGCCGGTGCTGCAGGCGCTGATGCCGGCCGACGTGAACATGACGGTGGCGCAAGACCGCACGCCCAGCATCCGGGCGTCGCTGCACGAGGCCGAGCTGACCCTGATCATTGCCGTGGGCCTGGTGGTGCTGGTGGTGTTGCTGTTCCTGCGGCGCTGGCGCGCGGCCATCATTCCCAGCGTGGCCGTGCCCGTGTCGCTGATCGGCACCTTCTGCATCATGTACCTGTGCGGCTTCACGTTGAACACGATTTCGCTGATGGCGCTGATCGTGGCCACGGGGTTCGTGGTGGACGACGCCATCGTCGTGCTGGAGAACATCATGCGACACGTCGAGAACGGCATGTCGCCGATGCGGGCCGCCTTGCGTGGCTCGCGTGAAGTCGGCTTCACGGTGTTATCGATGAGCCTGTCGCTGGTGGCCGTCTTCATCCCCATCCTGCTGATGGGCGGCGTGGTCGGGCGGCTGTTCCGCGAATTCGCCGTGACCTTGTCGGCCGCCATCCTGGTGTCGCTGATCGTGTCGCTGACCTTGACGCCGATGATGTGCGCGCGCTTGCTGCGCCATGAACCGCCCGAGCAAAAACCGCCCGGACGGCTGGCGCGCTGGTCGGAGCGCGGCTTCGATTCCATGCTGGAGGGCTACCGCCGCAGCCTGCGCTGGGCGCTGGCGCATGGCCGGCTGATGATGCTGGTCCTGGCGGTGGCTGTCGGGCTGAACATCTACCTGTACACCGCAGTGCCCAAGGGTTTTTTCCCGCAGCAGGATACGGGGCAGCTGCTGGGGTTCTTCCGCGTGGACCAGGGCACGTCGTTCCAGGCGACGCTGCCCAAGCTGGAAGCACTGCGCAAAGTGGTGTTGGCGGACCCGGCGGTGCAGAGCATGACCGGCTACGCGGGCGGCCGCGGCGGCAGCAATAGCAGCTTCATGCAGATCCAGTTAAAGCCGCTGGGCGAACGCGACGCGTCGGCCGACGTGGTCATCAACCGGCTGCGCGGCAAGCTGCTGAACATGCCGGGCGCGCGCATGTTCCTGGTGTCGCAGCAGGACATCCGGATTGGCGGGCGGCAAAGCCAGGGCTCCTACGACTACACGCTGATGTCGGGCGACCTGCAATTGCTGCGTACCTGGATGCCCAAGGTGCAGCAGGCGATGGCGAAGATTCCCGAAATCACGGACGTGGACACCGATGTCGAAGACAAAGGCCGCCAGATCAACCTGGTGATCGACCGCGAGGCCGCCACGCGGCTGGGGGTCAGCATGTCCACCATCTCGACGGTGCTGAACAATTCGTTCAGCCAGCGCCAGGTGTCCGTGATGTACGGCCCGCTGAACCAGTACCACGTGGTGCTGGGCCTTGCGCCGAAGTTTGCCGAAGACATCGAATCGCTCAAGCAGGTCGAGGTCATCACGTCGACCGGCGCGCGCGTGCCCTTGCTGGCCTTCGCGCGGCTGGAGAACGCCAACGCGCCACTCAGCGTGCAGCATCAGGGCTTGTTCGTGGCGGACACCGTGTCGTTCAGCCTGGCGCCCGGCGTGTCGCTGGGGCAGGCCACCGCGGCCATCGATGCGGCGGTGGCCCGCATCGGTTTGCCGTCCGATCAGATCCAGGCGGGCTTCCAGGGCACCGCGGCCGCCTTGCAGCAGACGCTGGCGCAGCAACCGTGGCTGATCCTGGCGGCGCTGGTCACGATGTATATCGTGCTGGGCATCCTGTATGAAAGCTTCGTGCATCCGCTGACGATCCTGTCGACGTTGCCGTCGGCCGGCCTGGGCGCGCTGCTGGCGTTGCTGCTGCTGCGTTACGACTTCACGTTGATCGCGCTGATTGGCGTGTTCCTCTTGATCGGCATCGTGAAGAAGAACGCCATCATGATGGTGGACTTTGCGCTGGATGCCGAACGCAACCAGGGCATGGCCCCGCGCGAGGCGATCTTCCAGGCGTGCCTGACGCGGTTCCGGCCGATCATGATGACGACGATGGCCGCCATCTTCGGCGCGCTGCCGCTGGTCGTGGCCACCGGCGCTGGCGTCGAGATGCGCCAGCCGCTGGGCATTACCATCGTGGGCGGCCTGGTGCTAAGCCAGATCCTCACGCTGTACACCACCCCCGTGGTCTATCTTTATCTGGACCGCTTCCGTCTGTGGGCCGCGCGCGGGCGCGGTCCCCGGAATGAAGCTCCTGCATCCATAGAACAAACATGATTCGCATCAAGCCGCTTTCGAACGCCTTCCTTCCCCGCAGCGCGGTCACGCTGGCGCTTTGCGCGCTGCTGGGCGCCTGCGCGGTCGGCCCCGACTACCAACGCCCCGAATTGGATGTGGGCGCGTCCTATAAGGAAGGCCGGGGCCAGGATCAGGTGGAAGGCTGGAAGCGCGCCCAGCCGCGAGACGACGCGGACCGCGGCGAGTGGTGGCGGGTGTACGACGACGCGACGTTGAACGGGCTGGTCGATCGCCTGAATACCTCGAACCAGACGATTGCGCAGGCCGAGGCCAACTACCGCCAGGCGCTGGGCCTGGTGCGCGCGGCGCGCGCCGGCTTCTATCCCACGGTGGGCGCGGGCGCGGGCATGTCGCGCGCGGGCAGTGGCAATGGCGCGAACGGTTCGTCGTCTTCGTCGGGCAGCAACGTGTCGAACCAGTATTCGGTGACCGGCAGCATCAGCTGGGAATTGGACGTGTGGGGCCGCGTGCGGCGCAGCACGGAATCGTCCGAGGCCAGCGCGGCGGCCAGCCTGGCCGACCTGGCCGCCACGCGATTGAGCGCCCAGGCGGCGCTGGTGCAGACCTATCTGCAATTGCGCGTGCTGGACGAACAGAAACGCTTGTTGGACGCCACCGTGGCAGCCTACGAGAAATCGCTGCAATTGACGCAGAACCGCTATGAAGTCGGCGTTGCGGGCCAGGCCGACGTGGCCGTGGCGCGCACGCAGGTGGAAAGCACGCGCGCCCAATCGATCGACCTGGACTGGCAGCGTGGCCAATACGAGCACGCGATTGCGGTGCTGATGGGGCAGGCCCCGTCCAAATTCGGGTTGGCGCCCTCGGTGTTCGCGCTGAAGTTGCCGCAGATTCCGGTGGGCCTGCCCTCGGAATTGCTGGAGCGCCGCCCCGACATCGCCGCGGCCGAACGCCGCGCGGCGGCCGCCAACGCGCAGATCGGCGTGGCGCAAGCCGCATGGTTCCCGTCGTTGACGTTGTCCGCCGACGGGGGCTTCCGCAACGGGCAGTTCGCCGACCTCCTGACCGCGCCCGCGCGCTTCTGGTCGCTGGGGCCGGCGCTGGCGTTGACGATCTTCGACGGCGGCGCGCGCGCGGCGCAGGTCGAACAGGCCCGCGCGGCCTACGACTCGCAAGCGGCGGCGTATCGACAGGCCGCGCTGGTGGGGCTGCGGGAAGTCGAAGACTACCTGATCCAGCTGCGCGTCATGGAGAACGAACAGGTCGTGCAGCGGCGTGCGCTGGAGTCGGCGCGCGAATCGCTGCGGCTGATCCAGAATCAGTACAAGGCGGGCCTGGTGGACTACCTGAGCGTGGCGGTGGTGGACGCCACGGCGCTCAACAGCGAGCGCAATGCGCTGAGCCTGCTGGGCACGCGCCTGGTGGCCAGCGTGAACCTGATCGTGGCCTTGGGCGGCGGCTGGGACGGTTCCTAGGGATAACGCCTAATCCTCCTCCCTTTCGTTGACAAGTTTTCGGCGCCGGTTCTTAATGCGAAAAAAGTGACCATGCGGTCACGTTCGTCGCGCAGTACCGACACCGAATTCCGTTTGATCAATCGAACACGCGTCACGCGAAGGGGAAAGAGGATGGGCTGGTCAACTCACTGGCGCACGACCGCCAGGGCAGGGCGCTGGACAGGCATGGCGGCGGTCGCCACGCTGGCGTTGAGCGCCGCGGCCTCCGCGCAGCAATGGCCTGCGCGGCCGATCACCCTGATCGTGCCGTTCCCGCCGGGCGGCACCACTGATATCTTCGCGCGCACCATCGCCCAGCACATGCGGCCCGCGTTGGGCGAATCCATCGTGGTCGAGAACAAACCGGGCGCGGCGGGCAACCTGGGCGTGGCCGCGGCCACGCGTGCGCAGCCCGACGGCTACACCATCGTGCTGGGCTCCGTCGGCACGCAGACCGTCAATCAGTTCCTGTACGGCAATATCGGATTCAACCCCGCCACCGACCTGGTGCCGTTGGGCATGATCGCGTCCACCCCCAACGTCATGGCGGTGGCAGCCGGATCGCCCTGGCGCAATCTGGACGACGTGATGAAGGCCGTGAAGAAGGATCCGGGCAAGTATTCCTATGCCTCGCCGGGCATCGGCTCGTCGGTGCACCTGACGGGCGCGTATTTCGAATCGCTGGCC
The DNA here is from genome assembly GCF_002975275.1 of Achromobacter sp. MYb9. Lineage (GTDB taxonomy): Bacteria > Pseudomonadota > Gammaproteobacteria > Burkholderiales > Burkholderiaceae_B > Achromobacter. The sequence continues at coordinate 21,101 of NZ_PCOQ01000036.1, forward strand.
GGACTGCAGATGCTGCACGTGCCGTTCAAGGGGTCGTCGGCCGCGATACCCGCCGTGATCGGAGGCCAGGTCGACATCCTCATGGACAATCTGCCTAGCGCCATGGCGGCGTTGAAGCCGGGCGGCCGCCTGCGCGGCATCGCGGTGACGTCGGCCGAACGCAGTCCGGCCGCGCCCGACCTGCCGACGATGGCCGAGGCCGGCCTGCCGGGCTTCGAGGTCACCGCGTGGTCCGGCCTGTATGCGCCGCGCGGCACGCCCGCGCCGGTGGTCGACAAGCTCATCGCAGCCATGCGGCAGGCGTTGAAGTCGCCCGAGCTGCAGCAGGCATTGGCGCAAGGCGGGGCGACGCCGGGCAACGTCTTCGGTCCCGATCTGGCGGCGTTCGAAGTGAAGGAACGCGGCAAGTGGGGCGCGCTGATCAAAAGCCGGGGCATCAAGGCGGACTAAGCGCCTGGGCGCCGTCCGCCCGTGCGCTACCCCAGCGCGAAGGCGGCCGCGTCGACGGCGGGATTGCGCCCCTGCATCAAGTCCGTCAGTATCCGCGCGCTGCCGGCGGCCAGCGTGAAGCCCAGGCCGCCGTGGCCGGTGTTCAACCAGAGATTGCGGTAGGGCGTGGCGCCGATCAACGGCTTGCCGTCTGGCCGCGCGGGCCGCAGGCCGGCCCAAGGCTGCGGCGGGCCCGCCGGGTTCAGGTCCGGAAAGAACTGCGCGACATCACGTTCCAGGCTGCGCACGCGCTGTGGATCGACGCCGCTGCCGCGAGCGCCGATGTCGACCATGCCCGCCACGCGTAGCCGGTTGCCCAGCCGCGCATAGACGACCTTGCGCCGGATGTCGCTGATGCTGGCGGTCGGCGCAACGCTGTCCGGCGTCAGCGCATACGTCAGGCTGTACCCTTTCAGCGGATAGATCCGCAGGTTCAACCCCAGGCGCCGCGCCAGCGGTTGCGCGCCCATGCCGCTGGCCAGCACGTAATGGTCGGCTTCCAGCACGCCCGCGGCGGTGGACACGCCGACGACGCGCCCGCGTTCCGCGCGCAATGCGTCCACCCGCGTATTGAAATGGAAACGCACCGGGTCCGGCGCGGCTCGCAGGATGCGTTCAAGTTCGGTGCACAGACGCTGGCAGTCGCCGGCGTCTTCGGTCGGGGTGTAGATGGCGCCCTTGATGCTGGCGCCGATGCCGGCCAGCGCGGGTTCCATGTCCAGGCAGGCGCGGGTGTCCATCACGCGCTGCTCGCAGCCCAGGCCGGCTTGGTAATCGCGCTGCGCGAGCGCGTGCGCGTAGGCGGAAGCGTCCTGGTAGACCAGCAGTTTTCCCGACGACGCGAAATCGAAATCCGGATTTTCGTGACGAACCAGGTCATGCACGCACAGGCGGCTATACAGGCCCAGCGATAGCAGCTCGCGCGTGGTGGAGCGGCTTTTGGCGCGCGTGCAGGCGCGCAGGAACGAGAGGCTCCAGCGCCACTGATCCGGGTCCAGCCGCGGCCGGAAGCGTAGCGGCGCGTCCTGTGCCAGCAGCCACGAGGGCAGCTTGGGCAAGACGGCGGGGTCGGCCAGCGGCGCCACGAAGCTATAGCTCAGTTGCGCGCCATTGGCCATGCTGGTGGCTTGGCCGGGGCCCGAGTCCGCGTCGACGACGGTAACGCGATGGCCCGCGCGGTGCAGGAAGTAAGCGGTGGTCATGCCGACCACGCCCGCGCCGATAACGACGATGTGCATGATGGTCCAGGGGAGGGGCCGCGGCCAGGGGCGCGGCGTTCAGCGTTCGGGCCCGCGTGCGCGGGGCCCGGTGGCAGAGGGTCAGGCGGCCCAGGCGGGCGTTTCGAATCCGGGCGCGGCGCGGTCGTCGCCGCGCAGCAGGCGGCCGGGCCGCTCGCCGGTCGCCACGCCGTCCTCTTCGACCAGCCTGCCGTTGACCAGCACCGCCTGGATGCCGGTGGACGGCAGCGTGGGTTCGGCGAAGCTGGCCAGGTCGGCGACGGTGGCCGGGTCGAAGATCACCACGTCGGCATAGCAGGCCGGGCGCAGCACGCCGCGGTCTTTCAGGCCGAACTGCGCAGCCGTCAGGCTGGTCATGCGGCGAATGGCCTCTTCCAGGCCCAACACGCGCATTTCCCGCACATAGCGGGCCAGCACGCGTGAAAACGCGCCCCACAGGCGGGGATGGGGGCGCTGGTCATGCGGCAGGCCGTCCGATCCGATCATGACGCTGCCGTGGCCAATGACGCGCTTCACGTCGGCTTCGTCCATTGAAAAGTAGATCGCACCGGCGGGCGATAGCGCTTCGGCCAGGCGGGTGGGGTCGATGCCTTCACGCGCAGCCAGTTCGCGCAGGTCCACGCCCTGGATCTCGGGGCGCGTCTGCGACCACGTGACGATGATCTTTTCGCCCGCGGCGACGCGGCGCGGCTCCAGGATGGTGGAGGACGCCGCATAGGGATAGACGTCCATGCCCAGCGGCTGCTCGGCGCGCATGCGGTCGTATAGCGCCAGCGTTTCAGCGGTGCGGCCGTGGTTGTGCTTGCCGGTCACCTTGTGGTGCGACAGGATGGCCGGCACGTCGGCCGCCCGGCCGATCAGGAAAGCTTCCTCCATCGCGTCGCAGACGTGGTCGGCCTCGTCGCGCAGGTGCGTGGTGTACAGGCCGCGCCAGGCGGACAGCGGCTCGGCCACGCCGATCACTTCTTCGGTGCTGGCGTGCATGGCCGTCGGGTAGTACAGGCCGGTGGACAACCCCGCCGCGCCGGCGGCCATGGCTTCGTCCAGCGCATGCCGCATGGCCGCGATTTCTTTCTTGTCGGCCGGACGGTCAAGCCGGTCCATGGCCGATACGCGCAGGCTGGAATGGCCGACCAGCGCCAGGCTGTTGACGGCGGCGGGCGCGGCGTCCAGTGCGTCGACGTAGTCCTGCATGCGGGCGTAGAGTTCGCCCGTTTGCTTGGCCAGCAGGTTCAAGGGGGGCGGCACCACGTCGCCCGGCGCGCGCACGGGCGCCAGGCTGATGCCGCAGTTGCCGGTGACGACGGTGGTGATGCCCTGGCTGACCTTGGGGCGCATCAGCGGCGTGCCCAGCAGCGCGCGGTCGTCGTGGGTGTGGCAATCGATGAAGCCCGGCGAGACCACCTTGCCCGTCGCGTCGATGTGGCGCGCTGCCCGCCACGTTGCGCCGTCGCCGATGGCGGCGATGCGTTCGCCGCGGATCGCGATATCGGCGCGGCGGGTGGGGCCGCCCAGGCCATCGGCAAGCTGGCCGCCGGTGATGATGATGTCGTAGTCCTGCGGGTCGGGGTGTGCGGGCATGAGGGCGAGGGGCTCAGGTTTCCGGATCGGCTGCGGGCGATTTGCCGCGGCGCGCCTCCAGTTGGGCAAGGGATTCGGTATTCAAGGTGTCCGGCAGGCCGTGGGCCACCAGGTGTTCAAGCGCGCCGCTGATCCGCTCCCAGCCTTCCGGCGTGCGCAGCGGCACGCCAAGAAAATGGGATTCGGTCTTGGCGCGCAGCATCAGGTACAGCACGCCGGCCAGCATCACGCTGACCAGCGCGGGCATATCGGCGTCGGGGGCCAGGCCGTCGATGCGGTCGATGAAGCCACGCGCGGCGCGTTCGCGCCGTTCAGCCAGCGGCGCGGATACCTCGTTGCGTTCGATCAGTTCCCAGCGGCGGACTTCCCGCAATGATTCGTTGCCGGCCAGCGCGTCGATCTGCGCGCGCAGCATGGACAGCACGAGCTCGCCGGGCGTGCGCTGGCTGGATTCGTCGGCCGCCAGCAGCCCGGGGTTGCGGGTCCAGAAATCCTGTTCCTGCATCCACGCCAGCATCAGGCCGGGCATGCCGTCGAAATAGCGGTAGATGAGTTCCTTGCTGACGCCGGCGCGCTTGGCGATGGCGTTGATGCCGACGCCGCCCATGCCGGTTTCCAGGATCTGGGCTTCCAGCGCTTGCAGGATCTGCCTTTCGGTATTTTCGCGCCGCGACATAGGCCTATTCCTTCATGAGGATGAGGAACGGATGTGACCATATGGTCACATCAACATTCAAGATAGGGCTTCGAGACGATCACGAGCAAGGGGGGACTTTCCCTAGCGGGCGGCAATGGGGCGGTGGCGAATGCGCAAAGGGACGCCGGCGGCGCGGGCCGCGGGCGTCCCTTCAGGTGTGGCAACTACAGTCCGACCGCCTTCAGGTCGGGGCGCCGGCGATGCCAGTCGGTCGCGGCCTGGAAGGCCATGCCGATCTTGCCCAGGGTGCCTTCGGCATTGGGCTTGCCCAGCAATTGCACGCCCAGGGGCAGGCCGCCGGCGGTGAAGCCAGCGGGCAGGGCCAGGCCCGACGCGTTGACGTAGTTGCCGGCGCGGGTGAAGGCGGCCAGCGGCGTGGCGGCTTCGTCCACCTCGTCCAGCAGCCGTGCGCCAAAGGGCGCGCAGGGTGTGAGCACGGCGTCGATGTCGCGCATCCAGTCCAGCCAGGCCAGGCGCGCTTGCGCGTGGGCCTGCAACGCGGCGATGTAGTCGGCGGCGGACACGCCCTTGCCGGACAGCACGCGGGCGCGTACATATTGGCCGATGGGTTGGGCGGGGTCTTCGATGTAGCCGCGGTGCATGGCGTAGGCTTCGGCGGCGATGATCTGGCCGTTCCGCAGCATCATCTCGCGGAAGTCGAAGGGGAAGGGCGTATCGGCTACGTCCGCGCCCAGGTCGATCAGCACGCGGCGCGCATCGTCCAGGGCGGACAGCGCGTCGGCGTCCACCGCGATGGGATGCTGCGACGCGGGCATCAGGGCAATGCGGACGCCGCGCAAGGGCTGTGCGCCGGCAGCGGGCTCGCGGTATTGGAAAGAAGGCAGGCCTTGCGTCAGCGGGTCTTGTGCATCGGGCCCGGCCATCAGCACGGTCAGCAGCATCGCGTCGCGCGTGTCGCGGGTCAGCGGACCGATGGAGTCCAGCGTTGTCGACAGCGCCACCGCGCCATGCAGGCTGATCAGTCCGCGCGTGGTCTTCAGGCCCGTGACGCCATTCAATGCGGCGGGTATCCGCACCGAACCGCCCGTGTCCGATCCCAGCGCCGCAGGCGCCAGGCCGGCCGCGACGGCCACGCCGGAGCCGCTGGACGAACCGCCGGGAATGCGCGCTTGCTGCAGGTCCCACGGATTGCGCGGCGTGCCCATGACGGGGTTGGTGCCCCACCCGCCGAAGGCGAATTCGACCATGTGCGTCTTGCCCAGCATCACCATGCCGGCGTCCAGCAGGCGCGTGACGGCGGTCGCCGTGGTGGTGCTGCGGCGGTCGCGCCACGCCTCGGAGCCCGCGGTGGTGACCTGGCCCCGGATATCGCACAGGTCCTTGGCGGCCACCGGCACGCCGTCCAGGGCGCTGAGCAGGCCGTAGCCGGCGCGGCGGCGGGCGTCGGCGGCTTCGGCCAGGCGCAGCGCGCCGGTGCCGTCCACGCTGACATAGGCGCCCAGCGCCGGGTTGGCCCGGGCGATGCGGTCCAGGAAGTGCTGCGTCAATTCCACCGAGCTGTAGCGGCCTTCGGCCAGGCCGTCCGCCAGTTCGCCGAGCGTGGCAAATGCAATTTCAGACATGTTTTCCTCAGGTTGGTATGCCGGCCTCACGCCGCGTGGCGCGGGGCCGGCCCGTATTGCCCGCGGCTAGCGTTTGGTCCAGTCAGGGGCGGGATAGATCGGCTTTGCCGTTGCCACGTCCGCCGGCCACACGGGCACCATGCCCTTGCCCGGCTGCAACTGCACCACCGGGAAGGGCATTAGCAACTGCTTGCCCGTATTGTCGATGGCGTAGGGGCCGGCCATGACCGTCAGCTTGCCGGACAGGTCCAGCGACGCCTGCTTGAGCGCCGCGGCATCCGTCGTGCCAGCCTTCTTCACGACCTCTTCCGTGATCGCGCCAGCGCCATAGGCCAGCGCCGTCTGGAAATCGGGCGGGAACTCGGCCTTGGGAAAGCGCTTGTCGTAGGCCGCCGCGAACTGTTCACGGTTCATGCCTGCGCTGACGTTCCAGTTGATCGCGGGGTGGTAGTTGGTGTGGCTGTAGATGTAGTTGGCGTCCGCGCCGATGGCCTGGAACTGCGGCGTCGATGCGTACACCATGAAGACGTAAGGGAAGTTGATGTCCAGCTGCTTCATCTGGCGCGTCATGCTGATCAGGTCGCCCTCATACGAGGTCGGCACCAGCGCTTCGGCGCCTGCGGCGCGCGCCTTCTGGAGGATGGTGCTGAAGTCCTTTTGCCCCTTCGGGTATTTCTCGAACATCACGACCTGCATGCCGTTCTTGGTCGCCTGTTCGCGGCCGCCTTCGGCCAGCCCCGCCGGGAACGGTTCGTCGGAATACAGCAGCGCCACCTTCTTCACGCCCTGGTTGGCGGCCAGCTCCATGTTGGCGCGCAGCATGGCGGACACGGGCATCTGCGTGCCCGACACCATGTTCTTGAAACCCTGTTTGTACAGATCGTCGCTGGCGGCCGACCAGACCATCATGTACTTGCCCAGCCGCTCGGTGACGGTGGCGGCCGCGGCCGTCAGCGTGGAGCCGAACGGCGCAAACACCAGATCCACTTTTTCATCGACAATCAGGCGTTCGTAGACGCGCGTGACCATCTGCTTGTCGCTGCGGTCGTCCAGCTTGACCAGCTCGACGGGGTACTTCTTGCCTTTGATGTCGATGCCCCCCCGGCGGTTGACGTCTTCCACCCACAATTCCACACCCCGCACGCCGGATTGCGAGGCAAGGGCGAAGCTGCCGGTGGAAGAAACCGTCATGCCCACCCGGATCTTGTCCGATGTTTGGGCGGCGCCAGTGGCGGGCGTCAGGGCGGCAATGGCCATGGCCAACGCCGGTAAGCGGAACAACCAGGATTTAACGAACATGGGATGTCTCCAATCGTTATAGATTTGGGGGCCTCGCCCCGCCGCGAAGCAGGGACCCAGAACCCGGTATTGGGCAATAATTGCCCAATACGCGACAAAGCGTATAACAAATAGGCATGGAGCGCACGCCTTGAATAAACTGAATTACCGTCAGACCGAAATGCTGTGGGCCATCGTCATGGCCGGGTCGATCAGCGGCGCGGCCCGGTTGTTGAATATTTCGCAGCCGGCGGTCAGCCGGATGTTGGCCCAGACCGAGAAGAGCATGGGCGTGACGCTGTTCGAGCGCGTGCGCGGGCGGCTGCGGCCCACGTCGCAGGTGCACAGCCTTTTCGAGGAAATCGAGAAGACCCAGCGCATGATGCAGCGGGTCAATGATCTGGCCGATGCGCTGTCCGAACACGGCACGGGCGTGTTGCGGCTGGCCTCCATTCCCAGTCTGGCGCAGTTCCTGGTGCCGCGTGCCGTGGCTCGCTTCCAGCAGCGGCATCCAGAGCTGCTGCTGCGGTTGAATACCTCGGTCCTGCCCAGCCTGATATCCGATGTGCTGCAGGGCGAAGCCGAGCTGGGCCTGGTGGTCATGCAGGCGGATCACCCCTTCCTGACCTCGCAACCCCTGCATGTGGGGCGCATGGTGGCGGCCATTCCCAAGGGGCACCCGCTGGCGGAGCGGGCGTCTGTCAGCCTGGCCGATCTTTCCCCGCACCCGCACATCGTGGTGGGCACCCGGATGCCTTTCGGCATGCTGGTGTTGGGGGCGTTCGAGCAGGCTGGGCTGCCGTGCCGCATGTGCGCCGACGTGCCCTGGAGCCAGCTTGCGTGCGCCTTGGTCAATGCTGGTGTCGGGATTGCCATCGTGGATGAGTTCACGGTCATGCAGAACACCATGCCGGATGTCGTGATCGTGCCGCTGCAAGAGCGGATTCCGCTGAATATCTCGGCCGTCTATGCCAGCAACCGCGAGCCGTCGCAGATCGCCTTGCGGTTCATCGATGAGCTGCGCGAGGTGCTGGCGGAGGCATTTCCCGGGTCGGATAAGGCGCCTGGTAAGGGTTAATCCTTAACTTGCAGTTATGGTTTGAGTTGTTCATAATCGCCTCCAAATAGAGCGGTCGTCCAACCCGAGACGGCCCGGAGGAAGACATCATGAGCAGCAGTCCCGCCCTGGCGGCGGGCGCGGCTTCGCATCGCGCGCAGGATCTGCGCGCCGTGCGGTTGCGCACCCGCATCGCAGTGACCCTCTTCGCCGCGCTGGCCGCCGGCCTGGCCGTGATTCCGATGGCCACCTCGAACATCTCGTTCGCGTTCTACCTGATGCTGTGGATCACCATGGCCAGCGCCATGAACATCTGCGTCGGGTTCACGGGCTATCTGCCGTTTGGCTACGTGGTGTTCTACGGCGTGGGGTCCTACGCCACCGGCATTTGCTACAAGATCATGGGTTGGCCCATTCTGCCGTCGCTGCTGGCCGCTGGCGGCGTGGGGGTGGCGATCGCGCTGCTGCTGGCGCCCACGCTGCGCCTGCGCGGCGTGTACTTCGGCATCGTGAGCCTTGCGCTTGCCACCATCGTCAAGCTGGTCATTTCCGATCTGCCGCAGTCGTTCACCGGCGGCAGCATGGGCATCATCCTGTCCAGCGCCAACAATCCCACGCACAGCTACTACGCCATGCTGCTGGTGATGGGGGCCACGCTGGCCACCGTGACGTGGCTGTCGGTATCGCGGCTGGGCCGTGCGCTCAAGGCCATTCGCGACGACGATGGCGCGGCCGCCTGCGTCGGGATCCACGTCCCCAACACCCGTCTGAAAGCCTGGCTGCTGGCCGCCTTGTTTCCCGCGTTGGCCGGCGGCATCGAGGCCTGGTACACGAACGTCGTCGACCCCGAATACGCCTTCAACGTGCTGATCACGGCGAAGAGCATCATTTATGCAATGGCGGGGGGCTTTGGCACCATCCTGGGCCCGGTGGTCGGGACGCTGGCGCTGCTGGGCATCGATCACATGATCTGGCAGAAATTCCCGGTGGTGAACCTGCTGCTGCTGGGCCTCATCATCGTCCTGCTGATGCTGTTCCTGCCGCGGGGCATCGTCGGCAGCCTGCTCAAACGCAAGCCGCAACTGCGCCGCTACATCGCCTGAGGACCCGCCATGACCGGACTGCTTATCCAAGGCCTGATCAACGGCCTGATTCTCGGCGCCATCTATGGGCTGATCGGCGTCGGCCTGAACGTCGTCTTCGGCGTGCTGCGTGTGGTGAACTTCGCGCACGGCGAATTCCTGGTACTGGGCGCGTATTTCGCGTTCTATCTCATGGAGTATGCGGGCATCAACCCGCTGGTCGCGCTGCCGCTGGCGTTCGCGGCGTTCTTCCTGGCCGGCTACCTGCTGTACTTCGTCCTGATCCCGCGGTTGTCCAAGGCGGACGACCCCGAGATCAGTTCGCTGCTGCTGATGTTCGGCGTATCGATCATGCTGGGCGCGCTGATGCTGCTGGCGTTCGACGCCGACGCCCGCTCGCTGCCCTACGAGATCGAACCGGTCTTCCTGAAGTTTGGTCCGGTGCTGATCCCCACCGTGCGGTTGCTGGCGCTGGCCATCGCGCTGGCGATCATCGCCGCGTTGACGGTGTTCCTGTACCGCACCCAGCTGGGCCGCGCGCTGCGGGCCATCATCATGAACCGCGACGCGGTCCGCATCGTAGGCATCAACGTGGAACGGCTGTCCGCCGTGGCGTTCGGCCTGGGCGTGGGCCTGGCGGCCGCCAGCGGCGTGCTGGTCGCCATGGTGTTCCCGGCGTTCTCGCCGTTCATGGGCAACGACTACACGCTGATCGGCTTTATCGTCATCGTCCTGGGCGGCCTGGGGCATCCGGTGGGGGCGTTGGTCGGAGCGCTGCTGTTCGGGGTGACGGAACAGGTGTCGGTGGTGTTCTTCAGCCCTTCCATCGCCACCATTTGCGGCTTCGCGTTGATGGTCGCCACGATCTTCATCCGGCCCAGCGGCTTGTTCGGCCGCCAGGCCCTGCGCTGATCCCGGGAGACGGACGCATGTTGAAAGTCACGAATCTGAAGAAGCGCTTCGGCGGCCTGGTGGCGCTGCAGGGCGTGGACCTGGAGGTGCCCAAGGGCGGCATCCTGGGCATCATCGGCATGAACGGGTCGGGCAAGACCACGCTGCTGAACTGCATCAATGGCATCTACACCCCGGACGAAGGCCGCATCGAGCTGGGCGGCCAAGAGATCGGCGGGCGCCAGGTCCACGACGTGGCACGGCTGGGCGTGGGGCGCACCTTCCAGGTGCCGCGCATCTTCCGCCACCTCAGCCTGCTGGACAACCTGGACGTGGCGCAGCAGCAGGCGGGCCGCAGCGCGGACGAACGCTATGCGCAGTCCGAGTACTGGCTGCACAAGGTAGAGCTGCACCGCCTGCGCCACAACTACGCCGAGGAGCTGTCGGGGGGCCAGCAGAAACTGGTGGAACTGGCGCGCATCATGGTCGCGCGGCCCAAGGTCGTCCTGCTGGACGAGCCGTTCGCGGGGGTGAATCCCGCGCTGGCGCAGCTGCTGATCTCCGTGATCCGCGAACTGCCCACCGAACACGATTGCTCGGTGGTGCTGGTGTCGCACGACCTGACTTCGATCTATCAGCTGTCCCATCACATCATCGTCATGAACGAAGGCGCCATCCTGAGCCAGGGCGACGCCGATCACGTGCGCGCCGACCCGCGTGTGGTCGAAGCCTATCTGGGAGCCTGACATGAGCACCGCGATCCTCGCGCTGGAAGACGTGACCGTGGCCTATCACGGCGACATCACGATCTTGAACCGCATCAACGTGCAGGCGCGCGCCGGCAAGGTCACCGGCGTGATCGGCCCCAACGGCGCGGGAAAGTCCACCGTGCTCAAGACCCTGTTCGGCTTCCTGCCACCGCGTACCGGCCGCATCACGTTGCGCGGCAAGGACATCAGCGCGCAACCCTCGCATGAACGCGCCAACCATGGCGTGGCGTTCGTGCCGCAGCATCGCAGCCTGTTCGGCGACCTGACCGTGCACGACAACCTGCTGCTGGGCTGCTGGCCGTTCCGCCGCGACAAGGCCCGGGTACGTCAGCGCATCGACTCGGTCTACGACCGCTTTCCCATCCTGGCGCAGAAACGCGACGACCCGGTGTCCAGCATGAGCGGCGGCCAGCAACGCTTTGTGGAGTTCGGCCGCGCCCTGCTTATCGAACCGTCGGTGATTCTGCTGGACGAGCCGACGGCGATGCTGGCGCCCAAGATCTCCAAGGAGATCTACGCGCTGATCCGCGGCTTTGCCGACGAGGGCATGACGGTCGTGCTGGTGGACCAGAACGTGCGGCGCTGCGCCGAGGTGTCGGACTACATGTACATCCTGGAATTGGGGCGCAACAAAGCAGAAGGCTCGCGCGAAGCCTTTGAGGAAGAGGGCGGCCTGCGCGAGATGGTCGCATCATGGATGGACTACAAGATCGACTGAGGGATCGGGCAGGGCCCGCCGGGGCGGGCCCCGGCGGGGTTGGCGTCAGAGGACGCCGCGTATCCCGGCAATGCCATGCGCGCCATGGCGCAGTGCCTGCGACACGGTCTGGGTGGATTGCCCGCCCAGCGCGAAGACCGGGATGCCCGCGTCGCGATTGCCTTCGACGAAACCTTCCCAGCCCAGGGTTTGCGCGCCGGGGTGGCTGGGCGTATCCAGCACGGGGCCCAGCACCGCGAAGTCGGCGCCGATGTTCCGGGCATGAACGATCTGGGCGTTGTCGTGGGCCGACACGCCGACCAGCGCCTGCTTGGGCAATTCCGGGCGGGCGGTCAACCGCGCCGCGTCCGCCGTGCGCAGGTGCACGCCCTCGGCTTCCTTCCACCATGCGGCCGGGTGCGCGCTGTTGACCAGCACGCGGGCGCCTGCTGCGCGGCAGCGCTTGATCACTTGCTGCAGCACCTCATGCAGGGAACTTGCGCCCGCGCCGTCGGGCCATTGCGGCTCGCGCAGTTGCACAAGCTTCACGCCGCGCGCAAGCGCCGCGTCCAGGCGGCCCAGGAATGCGGCCACGCCCGCGCGCGAACCGATCGAGCTGATGCCGTAGGTCGTGGGCAGTTGCAGCCAGCGCAGGGGGGGCAAAGTCGCCGGCAGCAGGTCGCCCACCGAGGCCGCGTTGGCCGGGTCGACCCATTCCAGGCGCTGGTTCTCCAGGCCCTGGGGTTCGCCTTCCCAGCCGGTAACGTGGCAGAACGCCAGCCGGACCGTGGTGTGCGGGTACACGTGCACGTAGGTGACCCACGGGCGCGATTGCGTGACGCGGATGCCGATTTCTTCGTGCAATTCACGGGCCAGCGCCTGCAGCACGGTTTCGCCAGGTTCGAGCTTGCCGCCCGGCAGTTCCCACCAGCCCGACCACGGTTTGCCTTCGGGCCGCTGGCCCAGCAGCAGCTTGCCGTCGGGGCGCAGAATCAGGCCGGCGGCGACGTCGACGATCTTCTCAGACATGGCGGGCCGCCCAATCGCGCGCGAATTGGTACGCCACCCGGCCCGAACGCGAACCGCGTTCGATCGTCCATTGCAGCGCTTCGGTGCGGGAAGGCTCGATGTGCGCTTCGGGGCAGCCCAGCTCGCGCAGCCAGTGGTAGACGATGTCCAGGTAGTCATCCTGCTTGAAGGGGTAGAACGACAACCACAGGCCGAAACGCTCGGACAGGGAGATTTTCTCTTCAACCGTTTCACCCGGATGGATTTCGCCATCGGGCTGATGCTTGGCCTGCAAGTTCTCGCTCATGTATTCCGGCATCAGGTGGCGCCGGTTGGACGTGGCGTAGATCAGCACGTTGTCGCCCGACGCCGACACCGAGCCGTCCAGCACGGATTTCAGCGCCTTGTAGCCGGGCTCGCCTTCCTCGAACGACAGGTCGTCGCAGAACACGATGAAGCGTTCGGGGCGCGCGGCGACCAGCTCGACGATGTCGGCCAGGTCGCCCAGGTCGGATTTGTCTACTTCGATCAGGCGCAATCCGCGGTCGCCGTAGGCCGCCAGCATGGCTTTGACCAGCGAGCTCTTGCCGGTGCCGCGGGCGCCGGTCATCAGCACGTTGTTGGCCGGCTTGTTCTCCAGGAACTGAACGGTGTTGCGGTCGATGGTGGCCTTCTGGCGCTCGATGTGCTGAAGGTCGTGCATGTCGATGCGCGCGACGTGGCGCACGGCGTCCAGCCAGCCGCGCGACCCGCGCTTGCGCCAGCGGAACGCGTGGGCGCTCCAGTCGATGTCGGGCGGGGCCGGAGGCAGGAAGGCCTCAAGCTGCGCCAGCACGCGCTCGGCGCGCTGGATAAGGGGGGTGAATTCGCTTGCGCTCATGGCGGATCACGAACGGTAGTCGGCGTTGATGGTCACGTATTCGTGCGAGAAGTCGCAGGTGTAGACCGTGTCCGCGACCGGGCCGCGGCCCAACGCGATGCGCACCGAGATCTCGGCCTGCTTCATCACGCGCTGGCCGTCGGCCTCTTGGTAGTCGGGGTTGCGGCCGCCGTCCTTGGCCACCAGCACATCGTCCAGCCACAGGCGAATATTGGACACGTCCAGGTCGTCGATGCCGGCGTAGCCGATCGCGGCCAGGATGCGGCCCAGGTTGGGGTCCGACGCGAAGAAGGCGGTCTTGACCAGCGGCGAATGCGCCACCGCGTAGGCGACCTTCAGCGCTTCTTCCGTGGTGCCGGCTTCTTCGACGCGGATCGTCATGAACTTGGTGGCGCCTTCGGCGTCGCGCACGATCTTCGTGGCCAGTTCCAGCGCGGCGGCGGTCAGGGCCGCGCGCACGGCGGCGTAAGCGGCGTCGGATTCGCTATTGACGTTCACGCCCGACTTGCCCGTGGCCGCGATGATGAAGGAGTCGTTGGTGGAGGTGTCGCCGTCGACCGTGATGCGATTGAACGACGCGTCCGCGATTTCCACGGCCAGGCGGCGCAGCAGCGGTTGCGCGATGCCGGCATCGGTGGCCAGGAAGCTGAGCATCGTGGCCATGTTGGGGCGGATCATGCCCGCGCCCTTGCTGATGCCGGTGAACGTGACGGTCTTGCCGTCGATCTGCACCTTGGCCGACGAGATCTTCGGCAGCGTGTCGGTCGTCATGATGCCGTGGGCAGCGCTGGACCAGTGGTCGGCGGCCAGATCGGCGATGGCACCCGGCAGGCCCGCGACCAGGCGGTCCAGCGGCAGCGGTTCCAGGATGACACCGGTGGAGAAGGGCAGGATCTGCGCGGCCGGCACGCCCAGCAGTTTGCCCAGCGCGGCACACGTGTCCTGGGCTTTCTTCAGGCCTTCCTCGCCGGTGCCGGCGTTGGCGTTACCGGTGTTGATGACCAGCGCGCTGATGGGGCCGCCGGCGGCCAGATGGGTCTGGCAGACCTGCACGGGCGCGGCGCAGAAGCGATTGCGCGTGAACACGCCGGCGACGCTGGTGCCTTCGGCCAGGCGGAAGACGGTCAGGTCGCGCCGGTTGGCTTTGCGGATGCCGGCCTCGGTGACGCCGATTTCAATGCCGGCAACAGGAAAAATTTCGGACTCGGAGGGGATCTGCAAATTAACGGCCATGACTTCGTCTCTTGAATGGGCAGGACGGAATCGCCGCCAGGCAAGGCGGCGCGCGGGGGAAAGCTTCGTATTATCCCACCGGTTTGCAGCAGGCGTTTGTCAGGCGGCGGTCAGGGGGCCATCCGCATGGCGGCCACGTCCAGCACCCCGGCGTCTCGGTTGCTGAGCACGCTGCGCACGCTGCCGTCCGGAGCCTGCAATACCGATTGGCCGGCCGTGACGTCCTCGCCGCCCTCGCGGCGGGCCGAGCGCCCGCGCGACGGTGAAAACAGCAGGTCGCCCGACTGGGCGCCGGGCAGGCGCGGGTTCGCGGCCAGCACGCGGGTGCCGGGCGGGTAGGTCATGGCGCCCAGCACGGTTTCGCGCGCCAGCAGGCCTTCGAAATCCAGCAGCCGGCGCTGCCCGTCCAGGCGCATGTCCAGCTTTAATAGCAGCATCTGGCGCAGGGTCATGGCCTCGCTGCCTTCGGTGCGCAGCAACCAGCGCGGCGCGGGTCCGGATGCGTCCGCCGCGGTGCCGCGCGCCGCCTCGTCGACCTTCAGCCAGGCGCCGGGCGGCACGGGCTGCTGATCCAGCGTGTTGCCCACCGCCAGGTGGCAGCTTGCAAAGTGGGGCAGGCCGCCGTGCATCGCGAATTCGATCCGGTGGCCATGCGCGCACAACCAGCCTTCCAGCGCCTGGTCGCGCGCAATCTCCGCCGATAGGGTCTCGGGTTGCTTGGGCGTGGCGGCATAGCGGAACAGCTGCGTGGCGGCAACCCCCTGGACGGTCGCGGGCTGGGTGTCGGGGAAGACGGCGCGGTCGAACGAGGCCAGTTCGCCCGGGCGGGTCAGGCTGAGCACGGTGCCGGCCGGCATGTCCACGCCAGCCACTCGGGTGGCCTGGGTCAGCGTCGTCTTGCGGCCGGCGTCGGCCTGGGCGTCGCGGTGGGCCGAAAACCACAGGCTGAACTGCTGGTAGGGGAAGATGGCGCCGACCAGCGCCAGGAAGGTCATCAGCACGGTGCCGGTGCGCCGGTGGTCGCCCAGCCACAGCCGGGCGCTGCGCGTGGTGGCCAGGACGGCCAGCCAGGTCAGCAACGTGGCCAGACAGGCCAGCGAGGCCGCCATCAGCACATAGAAATTACCGCCAGGAAGAGATACCGGAATCATGGCGGCAATTATGCGCCAAACCGGACGCGGATTTCAGCGCCGCGGCCCGGGATGGCGCCGTTAGCCCTTGGCGGATTCCAACCGGGTGGCCACCACCTGCAGCTTGAGTTCGCCCAACGCCTGGAACAGCGCATTGCGGGTGGATTCGGGCAGGTCGCCGAACATGGACTTGACCCACGATTCGTGGGCCCGCGCCATCCGGGCGAAGGTCTTCTTGCCCTGCGGCGTCAGCTTGATCAGCGAGCTGCGGCGGTCGGACTCCACCTTGGTCCGAACGACCAGGCCTTCCTTTTCCAGCTGATCGGTGATGCCGGTGATATTGCCGTTGGTGACCATCATGTGGCGCGACAGGTCGCCCATCTTCATGCCTTTGGGGGCGCGCTGCAATTGCGCCATCAGGTCGAAGCGGGGCAGCGTCGTGTCGAACTCGTTGCGCAGGCGGCTGCGGATCTCGCCTTCGATGAGATTGGCGCAGGTCAGCATGCGCAGCCACAGCCGAAGCGCGTGGTGGTCGTCGGGCGCGGCGCGGGATTCCAGGTCGGGAGCGTCAGTCATGGCTAGGGAGGATACCGGGAATGCGTGAGGAAGCGGGCGCCAGACCCATCTGTTCGAAGATGGCGCGGGTCAGCGGGCTGGAGGGATCGTTAAGGGTCAACACGATGTCGTAATGGTTGGTGCCGGGCATCGGCACATAGCGGCCGGGAAAGCCGCGTTCATGCCAGGCGGCCAGATAGTCGTCGCTTTGGCGCTTGAACTCGTCGGTTTCGGATTCGCCGTAGCTGACCACCAGCGGGCAGCCCGCCGGCGGCAGATGCAGGGCGGGGCTGTTGCGGATGGCGTCGGCCTCGCTCATGCGCATCCATTCATTGACGTGCGTGTGCACCAGCGGGCGCAGATCGAACAGGCCGGAAAGCGGCGCCGCGCCGCGGATCACGTCGTGCGGAACTTCGTAGCTGGCGTGCCAGCCGCCCGCCAACAGCGCGCCCACCAGGTGCCCACCGGCGGAACTGCCGCAGACGTGGATGCGCCGGGGGTCGCCGCCATGGTCGGCGATGTGGTGGTGAACCCAGGCCAGCGCGCGCCGGTTCTGGTCCACGATGCGGTCCAGCGTCACGGCGGGGGCCAGCGAATAATTCACCGACACGACCACAGCGCCCGCTTGCGTGAAGGCGGGCGCCATGCCGCTGGATTCGTTCTTGGACAACAGGCGCCAGTAACCGCCGTGGATGAATACGAAGACGGGCGCGCCCGCCGTGCTGGACGCATCGGCCGCGGGACGGAAGATGTCCAGAAGTTCGTCGGGATGGTCGCCGAACGGCACATCCAGCTGGCAGGTCAGCGACTGCCGCGCCGTAGCGCTGTCTTCGGCGTATTTCTTGAGTATCGGCTGGATGTCGGGTACTGTCGCGCGAGCGTTGTACTGGACATCAAGGCCTGCGCGGTCATAGTGGCGGTAGAGGGTGACCATGGCGGTAGATGGTTGGAAAACCCGTTAGTGAAAACCCCTTGGTAATCGTCCGTGGAAATCGTCCGTGGTAATCGTCCCTGGATGTTGTCCGTGGAAGTCGTCCCTGGTAATAACCCTTCGGTAAAAACCCTAGTCTTGTTTTGCACAATACTTTAAACCTAAACTATGAACCACGCCAGTTTTCCCTATGCTCTCACAACGGGATCCTGACGTAGCAAGCAATATCTTTGCAAGCGCCAGTTTGACGGCGGCGCAACGGCGCCGGCAGGCCGGGCACAGAAGTCATTCGAATCGCACCTTCAATAAGAACACCCTCTGCGCGGGCTCGCGCACGGAGCACACCACCATGCGTTTGATCACTTCCCTTTTTGCCGTCGCCGCGCTGGTGCCGGCCGTGGCCATGGCGGATGCCGTCAAGGTCGGCATCGCCAACGATATCTCCGGCCCGTTCTCGGCGCTGGGCGCAGAAGCCCGCGACGGCTTCAACCTGGCCATCAAGCAACTGGGCAGCAAGCTGGGCGGACAGCCCGCCGAATTCGTGCAGACCGACATGGGCGGCAACCCCGACCAGGCCCGCCAGCTGGTCACGCGCTACATCCAGCGCGACAAGATCGATTTCTTCACGGGCCCCATCGGTTCGAACGTGGCGTTGGCCGTTGGCCCTGCGCTGTTCGCAGCCAAGGTGCCTTACCTGTCGAACAACCCGGGCCCCAGCCAGTTTGCCGGCGCCCAGTGCAACAACTACTGGTTCGGCACGTCTTATCAGAACGACGCCTTCCATGAAGCGGCCGGCAAGGTCGCGGCGGATCGCGGCTTCAAGAAGATGTTCATCATGGCGCCGGACTATCCGGCAGGCAAGGATGCGCTGACCGGCTTCAAGCGCGGCTACAAGACCGCTCCGGGCGACGAGGTCTACACCAAGCTCGGCCAGATCGACTATGCCGCCGAAATCGCGCAGATCCGCGCCGCCAAGCCGGACGCCGTCTACATCTTCCTGCCGGGCGGCATGGGCATCAACTTCGTCAAGCAATTCGTGTCGGCCGGCCTGTCGCAAAGCGTCAAGCTGATCGGTCCGGGCTTTTCGGCCGACGAAGACGTGATCCAGGCCGTGGGCGAACCCATGCTGGGCATGTACAACACGGCGCAATGGGCGCATGACCTGGACGTGCCGCAGAACAAGGTCTTCGTGGACGCCTTCCGCAAGGAATACAACGGCCGTTACCCGTCGGTTTACGCCGCCCAGGCCTACGACGTCATCATGGCGATGGATGCCGCCGTCAAGCAGGCGGGCGGCAAGGCCTCGGACCGCGCGGCCATCATCGCCGCGCTGGAAAAGGCCGATTACCCGTCGGTGCGCGGCAGCTTCACCTACGGCAAGAACCACTATCCGATCCAGTCCTACTACCTGCGCGTCGTCGACAAGGACGGCAGCGGCCGCATCACCAACAAGCTGGTGGGCAAGGTGTTCGACAAGTACCAGGACGTCTACGTCGGCGAGTGCAAGCTATAGGTGGAGAGGGTAAGGCCCACCCCCGACGCGCTGCGCGCTTCCCCCTCAAGGGGGCGTCGCTGCGGACCGGCGAAGCCGGCTCCGCGCGACCCCGCTCGGGCGGGCACGTTTCATGGGCTGCGCAGGGTGGGTCGCGTGAGGCATAACCAGGTGGTTTGGTGATTTGGCCGCGAGCAAAGCCATCGGCGATTTGCGGCAGGGGGAAGTATTCATGACGTTTACGCTGATCGTCGAGCAATTGCTGAACGGTCTCCAGTTTGGGTTGATGTTGTTTTTGATCGCGGCCGGGCTGACCCTGGTGTTCGGCATCATGGACATCATGAATCTGGCTCACGGCTCGCTCTACATGGCCGGCGCCTACGTCGCCGCCGAGACCATGCAGCGCACCGGGTCCTTCACCGCCGCCGTGCTGGTGGCGGCCGTCGCCACCGGCCTGGTCGGCGTGGCGCTGGAACTGACGCTGATCCGCCGCCTGGCGCTGCGCGACCACCTGGCCCAGGTGCTGGGCACCTATGCCGTCATCCTGATCGCCAATGACCTGGTCAAAATGATCTGGGGCCCCGCGCCCGTCATGCTCAACATGCCGGCCGTGCTGTCCGGCCCGGTGCGGCTTCTGCCCGACCTGCTGTACCCCGCCTACCGCTTGATGATCATCGTGTTCGGCGTGGCCGCCGCCGCGGGCCTGTACTGGTTCGTGACGCGCACCCGCGCCGGCGTGCTGGTGCGGGCCGGCGCTTCCAATCGCCAGATGGCCACGCTGATGGGCGTGCGCGTGCCGCTGCTGTTCCTGGGCGTCTTCGTGCTGGGCGCCATGCTGGCCGCGGTGGCCGGCGCCCTGTTGGGGCCCATCACCTCGGTGCAGGTCGGCATGGGCGAAGAAATCCTGATTCTGGTGCTGGTCTGCATCGTGATCGGCGGAATCGGGTCGATCCGCGGCGCCTTCGTCGGCGCCTTGCTGGTGGGCATGGTGGACACGGCGGGGCGGGCGTTCCTGCCGATGCTGCTGCGCCAGGTCTTTTCTCCGGCGGTGGCCTCCAGCGTCGGACCGACGCTGGCCGCCATCGCCATCTATGTATTGATGGCGGCTGTGCTGGTGTTCCGGCCCTCCGGCCTGTTTCCGGCGCGGGGTTGATGATGAGAACCACACTCTGGACCGTGGTCCTCCTGGCGGCGCTGGCGGTGTTCCCGCTGGTGGCGCCGGCGCTGGGCCTGGACTTCTATATTTCATTCGTCCGGCGCGTACTGATCTACGCACTGGCGGCGACCAGCCTGAACCTGATCCTGGGTTACGGCGGCATGGTTGCGCTGGGGCATGCGGCGTTCTTCGGTGCGGGCGCCTACGCGGTGGGCATCCTGGCGATGTCGGGCATCACCTCGGCGCTGGTCGTCTGGCCGGTCGCCATGCTGCTGGCGGGCGTGCTGGCATGCATCACGGGGGCGATCTCGCTGCGCACCCGTGGGGTGTACTTCATCATGATCACGCTGGCGTTCGCGCAGATGCTGTTCTACATCTTCATTTCGCTGCGCCAGTATGGCGGCGAAGACGGGTTGAACCTGCCGGGCTATTCCACCTTGCCGGGCATCGATCTGTCCCATGACGTCAGCTTCTATTACCTGGTGCTGGTGCTGTTCGCGCTGATCATGTGGGGTTTCAGCCGCGTGGTGTCCTCGCGTTTCGGCACGGCGTTGCAGGGCATCCGCGAGAACGAATCGCGCATGGAATCCATGGGCTACCCCGTCTACCGCATCAAGCTGGCGGCTTTCACGCTAAGCGGCGCGGCGGCAGGCCTGGCCGGCGCGCTGCTGGCCAACCACAATCTGTTCATCTCGCCCAGCCTGATGCACTGGACGCAGTCCGCCAACCTGCTGATCATGGTGCTGGTGGGCGGCATCGGCCTGCGCTGGGGCGGCGTGGCTGGCGCGGTGGTGATGCTGACGCTGGAAGAAGTGCTGCGCCTGTGGACGGAATACTGGCACCTGCCATTGGGCGTGCTGCTGCTGTGCGTGGTGTTCGGCGCGCCGCGCGGCCTGGTCGGCCTGTTCGGCCCGTTGTTCGGCGGACGCGCCACGCCTCAATCCGGCAAGGTGGGATCATGAATCCGTCTATCAATGCCACCGCGCCTGCGTTGCAGGCCGCCGGGCTGGTCCGCCGCTTCGGCGCGCTGGTCGCCACCGACAATGTGTCGCTGACGCTCAACCCGGGCGAGATCCACGCCCTGATCGGCCCCAACGGCGCGGGCAAGTCCACGCTGATTCACCTGCTGTCTGGCACGTTGGCCGCGGATTCCGGCACGCTGACGGTGGGCGGGCGCGACGTCACGGGCATGAATGCGCACCAGCGCGTGTCGGCCGGGCTGTCGCGGTCTTACCAGATCACCAATATCTTCAAGCAGTCCAGCGTGCTGGATAACCTGGTGCTGGCGGTGCAGGCCCACGCGGGCAGCAGCTTCCGGTTCTGGAAGCCGCGCGCCGCGGAATCGGCGCTTTATGAACAGGCGCGCGAGCTGGCTCGGGAATGCGCCATCGACGCCGCCCTGCTGGACCGGCCGGCGGGCACCTTGCCGCACGGCGAGCAGCGCAAGGTGGAGTTCGCGCTGGCGCTGGCCGCGCGCCCCAGCGTGTTGCTGCTGGACGAACCCATGGCCGGCATGGGCCCGGACGAGACCGTCCGCCTGACCGAATTGATCGAAACCCTGCGGGGACGGGCCGCCATGCTGCTGGTCGAACACGATATGCAGGCGGTGTTCCGCCTGGCCGATCGCCTGTCGGTGCTGGTGTATGGCCGCGTCATCGCGACCGGCACCCCCGACGAAATCCGCGCCAACCCGGAAGTGCGGCAAGCCTATCTGGGCGACGAGGAGACGGCATGATGCTCACCATCGAATCGGCCCAGAGCGGCTACGGCGCCAGCCAGGTGCTGTTCGGCGTGGACCTGCAGATTGGCGCCGGGCAGGTCGTGACCTTGCTGGGCCGCAACGGCATGGGCAAGACCACGTTGCTGCGCACGCTGTTCGGCCAGTTGCCGCTGCGGGGAGGCAAGATCCATTTCGCGGGCCAGGACATCAGCGGCTGGAGCCCCGACCGCATTGCCCGCGTGGGCGTGGCCATCGTCCCGGAAGGGCGGCAGTGCTTCCCCAATCTGACGGTGCGTGAACACCTGACCGCCTTCGTCGCCGCGCGCAACCCGGATATTGGCGAGCCCTGGACGCCCGAACGCGTGTTCGAACTGTTTCCCAGGCTGGCCGAACGCGCGCGCAACATGGGTAACCAGCTTTCGGGCGGCGAACAACAGATGCTGGCCATTGGCCGGGCGCTGGTCACCAACCCCCGGCTGCTGATCCTGGACGAGGCCACCGAAGGCCTGGCCCCGAAGATCCGCGAGGAAATCTGGAATTGCCTGTCCAGGCTGCGCCAGGCGGGGCAGACCATCCTCGTCATCGACAAATATGTCGAAAGGTTGCTAAGCCTGGCCGACCAGCACGTGATCCTGGAGCGTGGCAAAGTCGTCTGGACAGGCGATTCGCGGGCGCTGGATGCCGACCGCGGCCTGTGGGAACGCTATCTTGGCGTGTAGTAATAAAGCCGCAATGGCGCCGGACCGGCTGGTAAAAAATACGATATAAAACGCAATAAATCAGCACATACATTGCTGGGCTGAAACTTAAGGTGTCTGGAGCGCATCCAGACGTTTGCACCTGTTTCAATTGACCCGGCGGTTCTCTACACTTAGCGCGCTTGGCCCCTCTCGAGCCTGCAGGGCGGGCAGGCCCGTCACGTCTTATCAAGCTGTCAGGAAGTGTTCGCATGGCGAAATGGGGTTTGCGCAAAAAATCATTGATGGCGCTGCTGTTGGCATGCGTGATCGCTTTGGCGTCCGCCGCGGTCATCGGCTGGCTGGTGCTGGATGGGGTCAGGGACCACTTCGGCCGGGCATTCGCCGATAACTTCACGCAACTTAACCGGCAACGCATTCTGGCCCCGGTATCGCGCGAACTGGCGTTGTCGCAACGCCTGGCCGATAGCGAAGTCACTCGCCGCTGGTTGCGCAATGAAAGCGATCCGGCCGCCCGCGAGCTCTTCTTCCGCGAAGCCGACGGCTACCGCCGCGATTTGCTGGGCCGCGCCTACTTTATCGCCAGCGCGGCAAGCGGCCACTATTACTTCAACGACGACAAGCCGCTGTCCGAGGCGCCGCGCTACACGCTAAGCCCCGGCGCGGCGGACGACGGCTGGTTCTACGCCACGCTGAAGTCGCCGGCCAAGTACAACATCAACGTCAATCCCGACCTGAAGCTCAAGACCACGAAGGTGTGGATCAACGTGCAGGTGCGCGATGGCGACAAAGTGGTGGCGCTGACCGGTGCCGGCCTGGACGTCGGCGGTTTCCTGCGCGATTTCGTCAACAGCGGCCAGTCCGGCGTGACCCCCATCATCGTCGACCAGGAAGGCGCCATCCAGGCGCACATGGACGCCTCGCTGATCGCCTACAACTCGGGCGCGGGCGGCGGGGCCGACGGCCGGGGCAAGGTGTTCAATCTGTTGGACGACGGGACGAGCCAGGAAGAACTGCGGTCGGCCATGCGTGCGGCCGAGGCCGATCCGCAGTCGGTGCAGTCGGCGTGGGTGAAGATCGATGGCGCGCGCCAGCTGGTGTCCGTGGCGTATATGCCCGAGCTGCATTGGCACGTGCTGACGGTCGTGGACCTGGGTGCCGCGCGTGTGCTGGACACCGGCTGGCTGTGGCCGGCGGCGATCGGCCTGGCGGTGCTGTTCGCGGCCATGCTGCTGGGCTTCGGCTACGCCGTCGAACGGCTGATGCTGCGTCCGCTGCGCCGCCTGCAGCAGTCGGCGCGCGCGATCGCCGACGGCAGCTACGACGTGCGCCTGCCCCCGGGCGGACAGGACGAGATCGGCGACCTGAGCCGCGCTTTCGGCGTCATGGCCGACAAGGTCCGCCAGCACACGGCCGAACTGGAATCCAAGGTGCGCGAACGCACCTCCGCGCTGGAAGACGCCAACCGCGCCATGGCCGCCGCGCACAAGAAGATCGGCGACTCCATCGACTACGCCAGCCTGATCCAGCGCGCCATCCTGCCCGACCGCCAACTGACGCAATCCCTGGGCGCGCACCACTTCGTGTTGTGGAAGCCGCGCGACGTGGTGGGCGGCGACTTCTACGTCTTCCGTTCCGATGGCGCCAACTGCCTGCTGGGCATCATGGACTGCGCGGGCCACGGCGTGCCCGGCGCCTTGATGACGATGCTGGCGCGCGCCGCCATCGACCTGGCGATCACCGAGGCCGGCCCGGCCGACCCCGCCGGCATCCTGACGCGTACCGACGCGGCCATCCGTGCCATGCTTGCGGATGCGCAACTGCCTCGCGCCCTGGCCACCAACACCGATGCCGGCCTGGTATATATTGACCGCCAGACGGGACGGCTGCGGTATGCCGGCGCGAAGATCAGCCTGTACGCCAGCGATGGCGAGACCTTGCGCGAAATTCCCGGCGGCAGGCGCGCGCTGGGCGACAAGCGTACCGGGGTCTACGAGAATATCGACTTGCAAATGGAGTCCGGCTGGACCTATTACCTGGCCACCGACGGCTTCCTGGACCAGGCGGGCGGCGAGCACGGGTTCGGGTTCGGCAACACGCGTTTCGCGGGCATGCTCAAGAGACACGCGCGGCAGCCGTTAACTGAACAGGCCGCCGCTTTTACGCAAGCGCTGGCCGAATACCAGGGTGCGCGTCCCCAGCGCGACGACATCACCTTGCTGTCTTTCCGTTTCGAATAAACGTTATCAAGGCGGTAACCGCTATGAATGCCTCCGATCTCTATGCGCTGGGCGAACGGTTCAATCAGAACCGCACCCTGCTGTGCTTCAACGGGCCGATCTCCCGCAGCCTGATCGAGGAAATCGGCAACGCGCTCAAGAATTACCTGAACGCGGAACATGTGCGGCCGGCCGAAGCGATGGACGTGTTTTCGGTCTACATCGAGATGATCCAGAACATTCGCCAATATGCCGCCGCCAACGGCGACGCCGAGGCTTCGGCCACCGTGGTGATCGGCCGCCGCGACGAAAGCCGCTACGTGGTGTCGGCGGGCAACCTGGTCAAGTCCGACGACGGCCATGCGCTGGTCGCGCGGATCCAGGAACTGGCCGCGCTGGACAAGGCGGCCCTGAAGGCCGAATACAAGACGCAGCTGCACAAGCCGCGTGCCCAAGGCGTGGCCTCGGGCGCGGGCCTGGGCCTGATCGATATCGCACGCCGCGCCGGCGCCCCGCTGGAAGCCAGCCTGACGCCCGCCGCGGAGGAAGGGCACGCGTTCTTCAGCCTGAGCGTCGTGATCTGAAGGCTCCGCGTATCCCCGTATTATTTTCGGAGTATTTGATGAAAGAGCTGAACATTCCCGGGACGCAGTCCACGCCCGCCATCACCGCCGATGCCGCTGCCGGCGTGCTGGCGATGCGCGGCGACTCGTACCCCGAGAATTCCTTTGAACTGTTCGGTCCGGTGATCGAATGGGTCGAGGCTTACCTGCTGGGCACGACCGCCCCGTTGAGGCTGGAACTGGAATTGCTGTATCTGAACACCAGCAGCATCAAGTCCGTCATGGATATCTTTGATGTGCTCGAAGCCGCCCACGGCAAAGGCCGGGAGGTCAGCGTGACCTGGTTCTACGACAAACGCAATGAACGCGTCGGCGAACTGGCCGAGGAATTCAAGGAAGACTGCACCTTTCCGTTCTCGGTGGTCGGCCGCGAATGAAACCGGGCGCTGCCGAACTGGATCGGCGCATCACCGCGCTGCTGGCGGACCCGGCCTATGACGGCCATCCCTTGCGCGAAGCGCTCGAGGCGCTTTGGCGGCATACGGCCGGGCAAATGGCCCGCATCGAACGCGTGACCCAATTGTCGGACGCCTACCAGTCCATGGCGCACGAGCGCGAACTGGGTCTGTGCGACCAGTTCGACCGGCAGTTGCGCCGCTTGACGCGCATTGCGCGAATTTCCGACCACTATCAGAGCATGATGCGCGATCTGAACGCCGCGCTACAAGAAACCTCCAACCGCGATCCGTTGACCAGCCTGCTGAACCGGCGCGCCCTGATGGAAATGATCAAGCAGGAAGTCGAACGCGCGGCGCGCAGCGGCGAGAGCTTTGTCGTTGCCATGCTGGACGTCGACCACTTCAAGGCCGTCAACGACCGCTACGGGCATGAAACCGGCGACCGCGCGTTGGTCGAACTTGCCGGCGTGATGGGCCAAAGCCTGCGCGAATACGACTTGTGCGGACGCTGGGGCGGCGAGGAATTCCTGGTGCTCCTGCCCAACACGCAGCCCGACGCCGCCCAGGGCGTCATGGACCGACTGGTGGGCGCGGTGCGCGGGCTGGCGGTGGCGGCCGGCGCGGATGTATTGAGGCTGACGGTCAGTATCGGCATGGCGCATCACCAGTTGGGAGAGACTTTCTCGGAAACGCTTAGTCGCGCGGACCAGGCGCTGTACCTGGCCAAGCAGGACGGACGAGACCGCGTCGCGCTTGGTTTTCCAAAGCGCTGAATGAAGCCGGAACAGCTGTATTCCGGTATGGAGCCCCTTATGCTTGATAGTCATGTAAGCGATTCGAGCGCGGGCCCCGAGGGCGCCGCGTGGCATGTGGGCAATTACCTGACGTCGATGGACCAGGCGCTGTTGCTGTTCGACTTCGACGCAAGCGGCTCGCTGTTGAACGCCAACGCCAATTTCCTGGCCGCCGTGGGGTATACCGCGGAAGAGGCCCTGACGCTGCGTCACGACATGCTGTGCGACAGCATGGACGAAGGCAAAGGCCTTGCCAGCGGAGAACGGATCTGGACCCGGCTGCGCCGAGGGGAACATTTCTCGGGCACCTGCCGCTACCGCAAGAAGGACGGCGGTTCGCTGTGGATAGAAGCCACCTATCTGCCATTGCGGGACGATGGCGGCGACATCGCGCGCATCGCGGTCATTTCGCGCAAGTCCATCGCGGACGCCGAGCGCCAGGAAGAGATCCGCCTGTTGCTGCTGGGCATCAACGAAACCGGTAATGCCGTTGCGGTGTCCGGCAGCGACGGCCGCATCGTCTATGTGAACGACGGTTTCCAGCGCATGCTGGGCTTCGGGCGCGGCGACGCGCTCCACCAGGAGCTGGGTGAATTGCTGGCCGGCGGCCGGCCCGACGGCGGCACCCGCGAGGAACTGGACCGCCGCATCGCCTGCCGCGAGGGGTACCACAAAGACGTGCTTGTCTACGACCGCTGCGGCAAGCCGCTGTGGGTCTCTGTCATGGCCAACTCGGTCTTCGACGATCGCGGTACGCTCGTCAACATCGTCGACGTGCTGACCGACATCACGCCCACAAAGGTGCACGAAGTGCTGCAGCGCCGCGTGCTGCAGGCGATGGTGAACGAGGCCTCGGTGGTCGAGGTCATGAACATGGTGTGCCGCGAAGTCGAACGCCTGGCGCCCGAAGTGGTCGCCACCGTGCTGCGGGTGGACGATGCCGGCCAGCTCAGGCAGTTGGCGGCGCCAAGCATGCCGGCCGCCTACGCCGACGCGCTGGACGGCTTGAAGGTCGGCCCGCAGTCGGGCGCCTGCGGCACCTCGGCGTTCCTGGGCCGCCCCGTCATCGTGCCGGACATCGCCACCGATCCGCTTTGGGACGATTACCGCCATCTGCCGTTGCCGGAGGATGTGAAGGCATGTTGGTCGTCGCCCATCAAGTCCAGCGACGGGCGCGTGATTGGCACCTTCTGCTTCTATTTCCGCGAACGCCGCCTGCCTGACGATTTCCACCATCGCCTGGTGGACGTATGCGTCTACCTGTGCGCGTTGGCGCTGGAGCGCGAAGAGGCACGCGCCCGCATCCGCCAACTGGCGTTCTACGACGAGCTGACCGGCCTGCCCAACCGCAACCTGCTGCTGGCGCAAGCCGAGCAGGCCATCGCGCGCGCCGAGCCGGAACGCAAGCGCGTGGCCGTGCTGTTCCTGGACCTGGACCGTTTCAAGCAGGTCAACGACACCCTGGGCCATCCCATCGGCGACGCCTTGTTGCGCGACGTGGCCCAGCGGTTGCGCCGCCTGGCGCGGGCGTCCGACATCGTCGGCCGGCTGTCCGGCGACGAGTTCGTGATGATGATGCCGGACTTCGAGCACGGGCGGCTGACTGCCGCCGCCGAACACATCCTGGTGGCGCTGGCCCAGCCGTTTTCGGTGGGCGGCGTCACGCTGAACCCGTCGGTCAGCATCGGGATCAGCGTGTTCCCGGAAAACGGGCGCGACATGGATACGCTGCTGCGCCACGCCGACATGGCGATGTACCAGGCCAAGACGGCAGGCCGCAACCGCATTTCGTTCTTCAGCGCCGAAATGAACCGCCAGGCACAAGAACGTCTGGCCCTGGAAGCCGCCCTGCGCGACGCGCTGGAAGCCAAGGCGTTACGCCTGCACTACCAGCCGCAGGTCGGCCTGAAGAACGGCAGCCTGTATGGGGTCGAGGCGCTGGCCCGCTGGCGCCATCCGACGCTGGGCGATATTTCGCCCGCCCGTTTCGTGCCGTTGGCCGAAGAATGCGGCCTGATCGGCGACCTGGGCGACTGGGCGCTGCGCGAGGCCTGCTCGCAACTGGCGGTCTGGCGCAGCAACGGTCTGCGCGTGCCGTCGGTATCGGTGAACCTGTCAGCCACGAATTTCCACAACCTGAACCTGCCCCGCATGATCGCGGCCACGCTCGCCGAATTCGGCCTGGCGCCTGCCGATCTGATGCTGGAGATCACCGAAGGCGTGGTCCTGGACGCCACCGCCGGCACGCTGCGAACCATCGCGGAACTTCACCGCCTGGGCGTGCGCTTGTCGATGGACGACTTCGGGACGGGATATTCCAGCCTGGGCCACTTGCGGCGCCTGATCGTCGACGAGCTGAAGCTGGATCGCAGTTTTGTGCAGGGATTGGAGAGCGATGACGCAGCGCGAGCATTGACCAGCGCGGTCATCCGGATCGGCGAGAGCCTGAGCCTGCCGGTGGTGGCCGAAGGGGTCGAAAACGAGGAACAGCGGCGATTCCTGATCGAGCAGGGATGTGCGGCGGGACAAGGATTCCTGTTTTCGCCGCCGTTGCCGGCTAAGGATTTGGAGGAGTGGCTTCGGGGGAGAATTTGACTGTGGGGGTTTGTTTGGCTAGGCGTTGAGTTCTTGAGACGCCCGTCACGTCGGCGGCCTGGGGTACGCGGGTCAACGATTGCGGTCCGGAGCCTTCGCTCCGGACTGCCCCCTTGTCATCCTCGTCACTGCCTTTGGCAGTTCCTTCGGATTCCCTCGGGCTTATCGACTCCCCGCGTACCCCAGGCCGCCGACGCGACGGGCTCCGTCAGGTGCAATTTGACGTCAGCTGGGGCGGGCGGTTTTCTTGGGGTTCTGCTCCACAGTGTGGGGTGGTGGATGATCTTGCGGGGCCCGCTCCCGGCCGGCCGCGCGGGCGGCCTTTGGGAGCTTACGCGTCGTCTTGCGTCGTGACGCGATTCGCTTCGCGTGTGGGCGGCTATCGTTGCGCTTTGCTTTGGGCTGGCTTTGGTTTGGAAGATTTTGCGGGGTCGTCCCTTGTCGGCCGCGCGGGCGGCCTCGGGGACTTGGCTCTGTCTTGCGGTTCGTGATGCCGCTTCGCGCTTGTGCAGAACGGACTTGCGGGGCTTGCCTCAGGACGGCCGCCCGGGCGGCCTTTTGAGGCGTTCACGGCGTCTTGCGATCCCCGATGCCGCTGCGCGCATGCCAAGCGAGGAACCCTAGCAATGCTGCAAATTTCAGCCGACGCTCGCAACATTCACTGGCCTCCCTTTTAGACGGGTGGCGCGCGTACAGGTCGGGCTAAGCAAGCGACTGCTGGCCGCGCGCCACCCGTCGCTCCACCTCCCCCACTTGACTGCGGGGGCCAATAGAAAACCACTCCCTACCAGCGCGCAAGCGACCAAGGCACCGACGTAATGCGATGCGTAAGCCGATAGCGCGCCGCTCCCGCGGCCGCATTCGGCGGGCCCCGCAAACCTCGTCATTAAGTCGCGCTCTAGCAGCGCGCAAACCAAGACGGCGCAGCTCGTCGTCGGGGTCGGGTGGGTGGCGCGCAACCTTGATGCGCCCGAGGGAATCTGAAGGCAG
>NZ_PCOQ01000037.1 GCF_002975275.1 Achromobacter sp. MYb9
GGTGGGCGTCGTGGTGGGCGGGGGAGCGGGTTCGTCCGAATCGTTGTCGTCGCCGCCGCAGGCGGACAGCGAAAACACGAGCGACAGCGCGCAGAAGGCCGCAAGGCCTCGTCTTGCATGGGCGAGCAAGTGGGAAGTGGTTTCCATGGTTCTGTAAGTGTGGATGGGCTGACGGCCCGCAGGGGCCGTTGCCGTCACACAGGACGCATGTCGGGCGGATGCTGCGGGCCACGAGTGCGCCCGGCGCAAGGGGCCGGACGACAGCGATCCAGTATTGGCGCGTCGGATGTCGTTCTTTTTACAGACAGCTGACCCGAAGCTTGCCGTGCCACTTTTTTTGAAACGCAGTGCTAGATGCGTGTCCAGGTGAAAACGAATTCACGAATTGACTTGCCGCTGCGGTAAACGCGCGCGCCCGTCCTGGCCAGGGTGGCCAGGACGGGCGGGGCTTGAAGCCATTACTTCCAGAAGGGCTTGCTGCGCGCCAGGTCGTCGAAGGCTTTCTGCGCTTCGTCCGCCAGTTCTTCCAGGCGCGCGCTGATCCAGCCCAGCGCGAACCAGGCTTGCGGATGCGTGGCGGTACACGACTCGTAGTAGTCGCGGGCGACGGCCAGGTCGTTGATTTCGCCCAGCACGTCCTGCACCTTGGACAGCAGCTTGCGGTAGCCGCGCAGCTTGGCCGCGGGCAGCAGCGATTCCGCGAACGCCAGGCTGTAGCGCAGCCGTTTGCCGCGCTTGCGCAGTTCATGGCGGGTGGGAACGTCCAGCGTGGCGAACTGCGTGCCCTGATCGGCCACTTTGCTGTGCCAGCGGTGCAGGCGGCGCGCCAACTGCTTGTGCAGGTGTTGCGGGTCGGGTTCCGGCGCCAACATGGGGATGATGGTGGGCTTGACGCTGGGACCGGCCATGCCGCCTTCCAGCCGGATGGCGGGCTCGGGCGCGGTGTCGCTGGGCGTGCCGTTGGCAATGGCATGGCCAGGGTTTGCGGGGACCGCGGCCGGCACGTCCAGGCTCCATTCCAGCAGTTCAAGCAGCCAGGCCTGGAAGGCCTTGCCGCCGGCGATGGTCTTGGCGTCCTGTTCGGGCGGCGCGGCCTCCATGGGGATCACGGGCATGCCGGCGCGGATGAGCGCGGGCGCCACGGTCTCGTTCAGCACGTCTTGATCGCGGTTGGCGCCGAAAGCGGCGAAGTGCGTGCGCACGCCTTGCAGCATGGCGTCGGGCACCGGCGCGATCCAGCCATCGAAGAGCTTCCAGGCCGAGCGCAGGCGGCGTACGCCCACGCGCAACTGGTGCACGTGTTCGGAGTTGCCGGCGCGGTACACGCCTTCGGTGTCGACTTCGGCCAGCACCGCGGCGTTGCGCGCGATCTGGTCCAGGCATTCCGCGGCGATGCGCCCCATTGCCTGCGACGGCGTCATGTCGTCGCGCAGCTTTACGGCGGCCGCGCTGCGCGGCGCCCAGAATTGGGCGATGGCCTGGGCCCGGCGCGTTTCAAGGTCGTCGCCCGGGATGGCGTCCACGTCGGCCAGGCGTTGCGCCAGTTGGGCAAGCGCGTCGCCACGTTCGGACTTGCTGCGGGGATCCAGCACCAGGCTATGACGCTGCTGCCACCCGCGTGCACAAGCGAAGATGGCGGCCGGGCGGCCGGACACCAGTTCGAATTCCAATTCCGAGATGGGCAGTTCCAACGTGCCGGCGCGCAAGATGCCGGTGTCGTACGCAAGTTCCACCGTGCCGAAGCGCGTGCGGACTTTGCGCAGCAGGCGCTGCACGTCGGTTTCGTAGCGCAGTCCAAGTTCGCCTTTGACCGCGGACAGCGCGGCTTCGACCTCGGTGCCGGCATACACCGACAGGTCCAGCACGGGACCGGGACGCGGGTGATTCAATTCAATGCGGGTGATGGCGTTGATGCCTGGCATCTTCAGCGTCTGCACCCAATCGCGGCCTTCCTGGCGCAGCCGGATGGCGATGCGCGCCCGCGCAAGTTCGCGCTCCGGCGTGTCGAAATACATGGCATGCAAGCGGATGCGCGTGGCCTCGCGTTGCTTGATCTCTTTCAGCACGGCCTGGCGCGAAGCCGTGGGCACATGCAGTTTCAATTCCTGTTCCGACATGGCGGGGGTGTCCAACGGCAAAAGCCGAGATCTTAATCAACCCGGAGGCGGGATTTGATGACCGTTCATATTTTGTTCACATTGAGCATAGACGTGAACGGAGCCTGTGGACAAGCCGCGTGCTTTTACCGGGCAAGAAAAAACGCCGCCCTTTTTCAAAGGCGGCGCCAAGGAGCGCTGGTCAGGGGAAACCGACAAGCGTAAAACAGGGACGCGATCAAAGAATGCGTTTGCGCGCCTGCGTGATGATGATTTCCGCCAGTACGACCACAATGAAGATCGCGGCCAGCACCAGCGCCACGCGGTCCCATTGGAAGAGGTTCAGCGCGGTGTCCAGCGCCATGCCGATGCCGCCCGCGCCTACCAGGCCCAGCACGGCGGATTCGCGCACGTTGATGTCCCAGCGCAGCAGCACGATGGACCAGAACGCCGGACGAATCTGCGGCCAGTAGGCGTACCACAGCACCGATGCCTTGCTGGCGCCGGTGGCGGTCACGGCTTCGATGGGCCCGCGCTGCGCTTCTTCGATGGCTTCGCCCACCAGCTTGCCCACGAAACCGATGGAGCGAAAGGCGATGGCCAGCGTGCCGGCCAGTGCGCCCGGTCCGAAGATGGCGATGAACAGCAGCGCCCACACCAGCGAATTGACCGAGCGGCTGGACACCAGGATCAATCGCGCCAGCATGTTGATGGTCTTGCTGGGCGTCAGGTTATTGGCTGCCAGCAGGCCCACCGGCACCGCCATGAAGACGGACAGGATGGTGCCCAGGGTGGCGATGTGCAGCGTTTCGATCAGCGCGTGGTGCACGCCGTCGGGGTAGTAGGCCCAGTCGATCGGCCACATGCGGCGGAACAGGTCGGCCATCTGCTCGGGGGCGTCATACAGGAATTCCGGTATGACTTCCACGCCGCGAATCGCTTGCGCGATGGCCGCGACCACCAGCAGGTACAGCGCAAAGCGCAGCAGCCGCTGGCCCATGCTGTAGCGCTGCCAGACGCGAGGGGAACCCGCGGGGTTCAAGGTGGAGGCATGGACGTTCATTCTTCCACCTCCGCCTTGCGCGCCGCTGGCGTCTTGCCGGAGCCGATGCCGCGGGCCCCCGCGAAACGGCCTTGCAGGATGCGGTCGAAACCCAGGTTGTCCAGGAACACGGCGCGCACGAAGCCCGCGATGATTTCACCCAGCATGATGATGGCGATGAGCGTCAGCAGGATGGCGCTGACGAAGTCGTAGTCGAAGCGCTGGAAGGCCGAGAACAGGGTGCCGCCCACGCCCCCCGCGCCCACGATGCCCACCATGGTGGAGTTGCGCAGGTTGGAATCGAACTGGTAAGTGGCAAAGCCGATGAAGCGCGCGAACACCTGCGGCAGCACGCCGAAGATGATCACGTTGGCAAACGACGCGCCGCTTGCACGCACGGCTTCCACCTGCTTGAGCGAAATTTCCTCGATGGCTTCGGTGAACAGCTTGCCGATGAATCCGATCGACGCCACGGTCAGCGCCAGGATGCCCGCCAGGGCGCCGAAGCCCACGGCCTTGACGAACAGGATGGCGACGATCACCGGGTGCAGGGCGCGGCACAGCGCCACCAGCGAACGCGCGGGCCACGACACCCAGGCGGGCATCATGTTGCGGGCGCCAAGCAGGCCCACCGGCAGCGCGAACAGGATGCCCAGCACCGAGGCCAGTACCGCGATTTCCAGGCTTTCCGCGATGCCCTTCCACAAGGTCGCGGGCTTTTCGAAATTAGGCGGGAACATGCGCGAAAGAAACGTCGACGCGTGCCCCATGCCGGTTTCAAAGCGCGCCCAGCTGAAATCCAGCTGCGCGCCGGCGTAGATCGTGTAGATCACCAGCAACACCAGGCCCGCCTTGGCGCGCCGGGACATGGCGAAGGGGCGGACGCCCCGGGGATGCGTCATTCCAGCCAAGACTCGCCTCCGTAAATGGTCTTGAGCATGGTCGCGTCCAGGCCCTGGCCATCGCCGTCGTAGACCACGTGCCCGCCGGACATGCCGACGATGCGGGTGGCGTAGCGGCGGGCCAGTTCCACGTCGTGGATGTTCACGATGACGGGAATGCCGGTCGCGCTGCCCTGGTCGGACAGCAGCTCCATGATTTCAACGGAGGTCTTCGGGTCCAGCGACGACGTGGGTTCGTCGGCCAGCAGCAACTGCGGGCGCTGCATCAGCGCGCGGGCGATGCCCACGCGCTGGCGCTGGCCGCCCGACAGGGCATCGGCGCGCTGGTCGGCAAAGCCGGCCAGGCCAACGGTATCCAGCAGCTTGTAGGCGTGCTCGATGTCTTCCGGTTCAAAGCGGCGCATCCAGGCCTTGAGCGCCGAGGTATAGCCCAGCCGGCCGGTCAGCAGATTTTCCATCACGGTCAGGCGTTCGACCAGGTTGTATTCCTGGAACACCATGCCGATGCGCCGGCGCGCGCGGCGCAGCGACGCGCCGCGCACGCGGGCCAGGTCCACCGACCCATCCTTGGACTGCAGCACGATCTCGCCCTGAGTGGGTTCGATCAGCCGGTTGATGCAACGCAGAAGCGTGCTTTTGCCGGTGCCGGAAGGGCCGATGATGGCGGTCAGCCCCTGGCCGGCGATTTCAAGGTTGATGCCATTGAGAACCGGCCGGCCGGCCCGGTATTCCTTGACCAGGCCGGAAATGCGTAGCGACGTCGTCATGCTGGATTACTTCTTGCTCTTTGCGGATTCGCGGTCGTAGGCGGCGCGGTTGAAGCTCTCGCCACCCGATTCAGCCACCTGGCGGACGATGGCCCAGTCCTTCTGGTAGGTCACCGGATAGAAGCGGTCGGCGCCGTCGAAGGCCTTCGACATTTCCGCGGGGAAGCGGTAGTCGTAGAAGCACTTCAACATCTGGTCGCGGAACTTCGGTTCCAGGTCATGCGCGTAGGCGAATGACGAGGTGGGGAATTTCTCGCTCTTGTAGATCACGCGGAAGTCGGCTTCCTTGACCTGGCCGCGTTCGACCATGCGCTTGAACACGTCCGAGGCCACGGCGGCGGCGTCATAGTCGCCGGAGTTCACGCCCATGACGGATTGGTCGTGCTTGCCCGAGAAGATCACCTTGTAGTCCTTGTCCGGCGTCAGGCCTTCCTTGGGGAACAGGGCCACGGGCGCCATGTGGCCCGAATTCGACGACGGCGCGGTGTGCGCCAGCTTCTTGCCCTTCAGGTCAGCCAGCTTCTGGTAGGGGCTGTCTTTCTTGACGATGACGATCAGGTTGTAGCCCTGGAAGCCGTCGGCATAGCCCTTGACGGCAAACGGCACGGCGCCCGCGATGTTCACGGCGAAGGCAGTGGGGCCGGTCGAGAAGCCGCCCACGTGCAGGCGGCCCGAGCGCATGGCTTCGATTTCCGCGGCGTTGCTTTGCACCTGGTAGAACACCACGCGCTTGCCGGTGCATTCCGACAGGTGCTTGGTGAAGGGCTTGAAGATGTCTTCGTAGACCGCCGGGTCTTCCACCGGGGTGTAGGTGAACACCAGCGTCGAAGGCGTCTTCAACTTGGACGCGTCGGTGGGCGTATCGGCCACCAGGTCCTTGTTGTTGTCGCAATACATCTGGTCCAGATCGCCCCGGTTGGAGCAGGTGTCGGCGGCCTGGGCGGTGGCGCCGCCAACGGCGAATGCGGCCAGGGCGGCCGCTTGCAATAGACGCATCGCGTGCATGGTTTGTCTCCTCTTGTGGGACGAATTTGAATATTCGCTGAATTCAACCACACAAGCGGGGACGGGCACACTTGGGAAAGTCCCTGCCTTTCTTTTCGTCTTTTGTTCGAATTGTTCGTTTTATGTTCGTTTATTTTCGATCATTCGAACGTGTCGGGTATGCGACTGGCCAGGATCCGCCGGTTCAGCCCCGGTAACCCAGCTTGCGTGAGATCTCCTGCGCGCAGGCCAGCAGCGGGCGCGCGATCGTGCCGTCCCAGCTCACGTCGAAAAGACCCGTGGGCCCCAGGCTGGTCAGCCCCAGGACGATGTTGCCGGTGTTGTCGAATACCGGCACGGACAGGGCGTCCACGCCGGGCAGCGGATTGCCCAGCGCGCGGGCCATGCCGTGCACGCGGATATCGGCTAACTGGGCTTCGATATTGGCCCGTGATGCCTTGCGCGGGGGCGGCACGCTGGCGATGACGGCCGTGTCGCCTTCTTCGCGAGCAATGTAGTGTTCGCTGACCTTGGGCGGCAGCCAGGCGGCAAACACCAGCCCGGTGGCGGTGTGCAGCATGGACATGACGGTGCCCTTGCGCATGTTCACGTGGACCGGGTAGCTGGCTTCGGTCATGTGGATCATGGTGGGCCCGTGCGAACCCAGCACCGCGATGCCCAGCGTGTGGCCGATCTCGGATTGCAGCTTGGCGATCTCGGGCATGGCGATGCGCACGGGGTCCAGCCGTTGCAGGCTGACCAGCCCCATCTGCAGGGCGAAGGGGCCAAGTTCGTACTGACCGGTAATGGTGTCTTGCTGCACCAGGCCAACGCGGATGAAGCTGACCAGATAGGGGTGCGCCTTGGCGGACGTCATGCCCGCGCCCGCAGCCAGGTCGCGCAGGGTCAGGGGCTTGGCGGCGTCCACCAGGGCGGCCAGCAACGGCACGCCCACTTCGATGGACTGGATGCTGCGGCGGCCGTCGTTGGCGGCGGGGGCGGGGGTCTTGGTGGTGGCCACGGGATGCGGACCTCAGGCCGGTTGCGCGTGCGGCGATTGCACGGACTGGCGGGCCGCCAGCAACCGGTCCGCCATTTCAACGAAACCCGCGCCGCCATGGAACGCCGCGACGAAAGCGGGGCGGTGCGTCAGGCGGTGCAACTGGGCCTGGATGTTGGCCACGCCGACCGAAATAGGGAAGTACGCGAACATGGGTTCGTCGTTGGGCGAATCGCCAATGAACAGCGTGCTGTCCAGCGCGCTGGCCACGTCCGCGCCGAATTCGCGCTGGAACATCGTGCGGGTCATGGTCAGCTTGTCGTAGTCGCCGAACCAGCCGTTGACGTGGATGGAACTGACTTTGGCCTGGGCGCCGGCATCGTGGAAGATCTGGACGATCTTGCTGACGGCCGAATCAGGCAGCGCGGGCACGTCTTCGCAGAAGTCGATGGCCAGGTCGGCCACGCGATAGTCCTGGTCGCTGGCGACGGCCGAGCCCGGCACCTCGGCCAGCACGCGGTCTCGGATGGCGTCCAGTTGCTTGCGGCTGGCCTGGCGCGACGCCGCGTCCGTCCAGTAGTGGGTCGTCATGCGGCGGGCCTGGCGGTCGTAGGCGTAGTAGAACGCGCCGTTCTCCCCCACCACGGCGCGCACCGGCCACATGCGGGCGATGTGATCGCACCAGCCAGCCGGGCGGCCGGTGATCGGCACGACCTGGATACCCGCCTGTTCCAGGCGTTCCAGCGCGGCGTAGGCGTCGGCCGGCAGGCGGCCCTCGGTGGTCAGCGTGTCGTCGATATCGGTCAGGACGACGCGAACCGCCGACGCGACGGTCAAAGGCATGGCCGCAAGGGCTTGCATGGGTTTTATCCTCGAGGGGGGTGTCGTTTTCAGGGGGGTCTCCGGGCGAAAGTTTAACCGGATGCCCCCCGCCGGCAGCCGTTCTGACGGCTCGATAGGGGATCTGGCGCCAGGGGCGCTAAAATCCGGGCTTTCCCGCCTGGTTTGCGTGCCCGCCATGTCCGTCCAGTTGTCCTCTTTGCCCGGCTCCGAGCCGGAATCCTTCGGTATCGCTTCGGTTGCCGAGATCATCGCCGAGCTTCGTGCCGGCCGCATCGTCATCCTGGTTGACGAAGAAGACCGTGAAAACGAAGGCGACCTGGTCATGGCCGCCGAATTCGTCACGCCTGAAGCGATCAACTTCATGGTCACGCACGGCCGCGGCCTGGTGTGCCTGACGCTGACCGAAGAGCGCTGCCGCCAATTGGAGCTGCCGATGATGGCGGCCCGCAATGGCACGCGATACGGCACTAATTTCACGCAGTCCATCGAGGCCGCGGTAGGCGTGGAAACCGGCATCTCGGCCGCCGACCGCGCCCGCACGATCCAGGTGGCGGTGGCGCGCGACGCCAAACCGGCCGACCTGGTGCAGCCCGGCCACATCTTCCCGGTGCGCGCGGTGCCCGGCGGCGTGCTGGTGCGCGCCGGCCACACCGAAGCCGGTTGCGACCTGACCGCCATGGCTGGCCTGACGCCCGCCGCGGTCATCTGCGAGATCCTCAAGCCGGACGGCACCATGGCCCGCCTGCCGGACCTGGTGGAATTCGGCCGCCAGCACAACCTGAAGATCGGCACGATCGCCGACCTGATCCAGTACCGCAGCGAACACGAATCCATCGTCAAGCGCGTGGGCAAGCGCCCCATGCAGACGGCCTGGGGCACCTTCGAGGCCGTGGCCTACGAAGACGCCGCCACGGGCTCCGCCCATTTGGCGCTGGTGCATGGTAACGTGAGCCCCGACGTCGAAACGCTGGTGCGCGTGCATGAGCCGGCCTCCGTGCTGGACGTGCTGGACACCGGCGCCAGCCCGCACAGTTGGGGCGTGGCAAAAGCGTTGCAGGCGATTGCGGCTGCTCCGGCAGGAGTGCTGGTGTTGATGAACTGCCAATCGTCCACCGAGCACCTGTTCGGCCAGATCGCCGGCTGGAACGACCCGAAGGCGCAGGCCGACGCCGCCGCCAGCACCGACCGGTTCGGGCTGCGCACCTACGGCATCGGCGCCCAGATTCTGCGCGACCTGAATGTAGGCCAGATGAAGCTGCTGGCCCGGCCGCGCAAGATGCCCAGCATGGCGGGCTTTTCGCTCACCATTACGGGTTACGATTGCGACCCGCTGAATACTTCCGCAACACACTGAAGGCCGACACATGAACCCTTACATCCTTACCCCCGACCTGAACGGCGAAGGGCTGCACATCGGCATCGTACGCGCCCGCTTCAATGAAGAAATCGGTCAAGCCGAACTTGAAGCGTGCCTGAAGGAACTGGCCGAACTGGGCGTGGACGAACGCGACGTGATGGTCGCGACCGTTCCCGGCGCCCTGGAACTGGGCGTGGCCCTGTCGCACATGGCCGAAACGTTCGAATTCGACGCCTTGATCGCGCTGGGCGCCGTCATCCGTGGCGAGACCTATCACTTTGAAGTGGTCAGCAATGAAATGGCCATGGCAATCACCCGTATCTCCCTGGAAACCGGCATCCCCGTCGCAAACGGCGTGTTGACCGTCGACACCGACGAGCAGGCGCAAGCCCGCGCCGCCGGCAAGGGCCGCGATTGCGCTCAGGTGGCCGTTGAAATGGCCAACCTGGTGGCGGCGCTGGAACCCGAGGAAGAAGACGAAGACGACGAAGACGAGGACGAAGATTTTGACGACGAAGAAGACGACGACCAGCGCTGATAGCGCGGCGCAAGCCCGCGCCAGCGCGCGCAGCGCCCGCCGCCGTGCACGCGAATTCGCGCTGCAGGGCGTGTACGCGTGGCTGCTGCGCGGTGGCGAAGGCACGCAAGACGCCGGCGAGATCGACGCCCATCTGCGCGACACCGAGGATTTTTCCGAGGCCGACGCGCAGTGGTTCAAGACCTTGCTGCACGGTGTCCTGCGCGAAGCGCCCGCGTTGCGCGAGCGTTTCACGCCCTATGTCGACCGCCCGCTGGCCGAGCTGTCGCCTGTTGAACATGGCATTCTGCTGATCGGCAGCTTCGAACTGATTCATCATGTCGAAGTGCCGTACAAGGTTGCCATCAACGAAGCGGTCGAGCTGGCCAAATCGTTTGGCGGCACCGACGGCTTCAAGTTCGTCAACGGCGTGCTCGACAAGCTGGCCGCCGACGTGCGTGCGACCGAAGTCCAGGCCGCCGCTAGGAGGTAGGCCCCCCCCGAGCGCTGCGCGCCTCCCCCCAGGGGGCGCCCCTGCGGACCGGCGGAGCCGGCTCCGCGTGGCCCTGTTTTTGGGGGCATTTGCTTCTTGCGATGCGCGCGGCGGCTCACCCGTTGCGCGCACGGCGCATGATTTGGGGACTGTACGTCCCATGTGGGCGTTAATGCCGGCCGGCCGTGCCGGATAGCGGAGTCGCCGTGGCGTCCGAATTCGATCTGATCGCGCGCTATTTCACCCGGACCGCGCCGGCAGGAATGCTGGGGGTGGGCGACGATTGCGCCCTGTTTCCCGTGCCGCCTGGCGAACAAGTCGCCACCAGCACCGATCTGCTGCTGGAAGGCCGGCATTTCTTTCCCGACGTAGACCCCCGCGCCCTGGGCCACAAATCCCTGGCCGTGAATCTTTCCGACCTGGCCGCCATGGGCGCCCGGCCGATCGGCTGCGTCCTGGGGCTGGCCTTGCCGCGCCTGGACGAGCCCTGGCTGGCCGCGTTCGCGGACGGCTTTCACGCGCTGGCCGCCGCGCATGGCTGCCCCCTGATCGGGGGCGACACCACGCGCAGCGCGCATGACATGGCGATCAGCGTCACCGTATTTGGCGCCGTGCCCGCCGGCCAGGCGCTGCGGCGTGACGGCGCGCAGGCTGGCGACGACATCTGGGTATCGGGCGAGCTGGGCGCGGCCGACGTGGCCTACCGCTTGCTGGACGGCCAGTATCCGGCCGATGCGCCCTTGCTGGCCGCCACCCGCGGCGCGCTGGAATGGCCGCAGCCTCAGGTCGCGCTGGGATTGGCGCTGCGCGGCGTCGCGCACGCCGCCATCGACCTGTCGGACGGCCTGCTGCAAGATCTGGGCCACATTCTGGCCGCCAGCGGGGTGGGCGCGTCCATCGAGTTCAGCCGGATGCCGGTGGCCGCCGCCTTGGCGGCGATGGACGCCGCGCCGTTGCAACGCGCGGTGCTGGGCGGCGGCGACGTCTATCAGTTGTGCTTTACCGCGCCCGCCGCCAAACGCGACGCCGTCCAGGCCGCTGGCCTGGCGGCCAACGCCCGCGTGACCCGCATCGGCCAGACGCTGGCGCAGCCGGGCCTGACCGTGCTGGACGGGCAGGGCCAGCCGATGACCACGCTGCCGGCCGGTTTCGACCACTTTCCCGCGGCGTGATCCCCTGCGGATCCGCCTGCTTTTACCGACATTCCCCTCTACCCCCGGCCCAGGAACGCCATGTCCCTTACCGATAAGCCATCCCCGTCCATGCGCGAACGTTCGCGGGCCGAGTATCCGCCGCTGTCCTGGATATGCCGCGATCCGGGCCGGCTGATCGCCTTTGGCCTGGGCAGCGGCTTGATCCGTCCGGCGTCGGGCACCTGGGGCACCTTGCTGGCATGGGGCATCTGGGTGGCGGCCGCGCCTGCCGCATCGGACTTGGCGATTGGCGTGTTCCTGGCCCTGGCTTTCCTGTACGGGTGCTGGGCCTGCCATCGCGTGGGCCGCGAACTTGGGCAGGCGGATCATGTCGGAATGGTCTGGGACGAGATGGTGGCGTTCTGGCTGGTGCTCTGGCTGACGCCCGCCGGCTGGGTGTCGCAGTTGCTGGCGTTCGGGCTGTTTCGCCTGTTCGACATCGTCAAGCCGCCTCCCATCAAGTTCTTCGACGCTCATATCAAGGGCGGCTTCGGGGTTATGTGGGACGATATCGTGGCGGCCGGCTATGCCTTGCTGGTGATGGCGTTGGTCGCGCGTACAGGAGTCTTGGGATGAACGAGCAACAAGAAGCGGGATCACGTTTGAATCTGTCGGCCGCGCAGTTGACCGAGGCGACGACCGTCGGCCTGGCCGAACAACTGGGCGACGCGATGCGGCGCCATGGCTGGATGCTTGGCACCGCGGAATCCTGCACCGGTGGCTTGCTGGCCGGCGCGATGACATCGGTTGCCGGTTCAAGCGAATGGTTCGAGCGCGGCTTCGTCACCTATAGCAACGAAGCCAAAGTGGCCGAGCTGGATGTTTCACCCGATGCGCTGCATCACTTCGGCGCGGTCAGCGAACCCGTCGCGCTGGAAATGGCCAATGGCGTGTTGCTGGTGTCGCCCGCCGCGCATGTGGGTGTGTCCACGACCGGCATTGCCGGACCGGGCGGCGCCACGCCGGGCAAGCCGGTGGGCATGGTGTGCTTCGGCTTCGCGATGCGCGTCGGCGACGGCATCACCAGCCGCGCCGTGACGCACGTGTTCCCGGGGGACCGGACGCAAGTGCGTCAGGCCGCCGTGGAATACGCGTTGCGGGGGCTGCTGGAATTCGTGGGAGCGCCGGTCAACCGGCGCTAGGCGGGTGTTGGCCCCCACGCTGCACACGCTTTGCGTGTTTGCTGCCCCGCGAGGGGGCTTTTTTGCCTTGGGGCGGCCCGGCGGCAAAAAGGCCGCCCGGCCACATCCCAGGATCAACGCACCGCGTTGATCGCGTCGCGCAGGCCCATGGCCGCGCGGCCGGCGGCTTCTCGCCAATCGTCGCCGCCGCTGGCGTAGATGATGGCGCGAGAGGAGTTGATCATCATGCCGCTGCGGGCGGCGTTAGCGCCGGCGTTCACGGTGGCGGTGATGTCGCCGCCCTGGGCGCCGATGCCGGGCACTAGCAGGGGCAGCGCGTCGCCGATGCGTTGGCGGACGGCAGCCAGTTCATTCGGGAACGTGGCGCCCACCACCAGGCCGCACTGGCCATTGGCGTTCCATTTGTCGGCC
The DNA here is from genome assembly GCF_002975275.1 of Achromobacter sp. MYb9. GTDB lineage: Bacteria > Pseudomonadota > Gammaproteobacteria > Burkholderiales > Burkholderiaceae_B > Achromobacter. The sequence continues at coordinate 12,748 of NZ_PCOQ01000037.1, forward strand.
ACCAGCCCTGCGACGTGCAGGTACAGCGGTTCGCCGTTGTCCATCTTCAGGAATTGCAGGTCGGAACCGCCGGGGTTGGACGTGCGGCACAGCACGATCACGCCGCGGTCGCGCCAGGCCAGATAGGGTTCAACCGAGTCCAGGCCCATGTAGGGGCTGACGGTCAGGGCGTGCGCCTGATAGCGCTCGTAGGCTTCGCGCGCGTAGTTCTCGGCGGTGGAGCCGATGTCGCCGCGCTTGGCGTCCAGCACGATGGGCAGGTCCGGATGCTTGTCACGGATGTGCTGGCACAGGGCTTCCAGCTGGTCTTCGGCGCGATGCGCCGCGAAGTACGCAATTTGCGGCTTGAAGCTGCAGGCGTAGGGCGCGGTGGCGTCGACGATGTCGCGGCAGAACTGGAAAATGGCGTCCGGCTTGTCCTGCAATTCGCGCGGAAAGCGTTGGGGGTCGGGATCCAGCCCGACTTGCAGGAGCGAGTTGCTGGTGGTCCAGGCGTGTTCGAGTTTTTGCAGGAAATTCATGGGGGAGTTCAGTGCAGTTTGACCCGGGGGCGCGTGCGCCGCATGAGCAGGCGGGCCAGGGCCAGGGAGGCGGTGCGAGAGATGCCGAGCACTGCTTTGTGGTGCATCAGGTGCAGGCTCATGTACATCAAGCGCGCCAGTGTACCGCTTACGAACAGTCCCCGTCCGGCCAGCTTGCCCATCAGGCTGCCGACACCGGCGTCCTGCCCCAGCGACACCAGCGAACCGTGGTCCTGATAGACGTACGGGCCGGCAGGCTCGGCTGAGCCGCGCAATCGCGCCGTCAGCTTTTTGGCCAGGTAATCGGCCTGCTGGTGGGCCGCCTGGGCGCGGGCGGGCACGGTGCGCCCGTCGCGCCAGGGAACCGAGCAGCAGTCGCCCAGCGCCAGGATGTGCGGATCCGCCGTTTCCATGCGTTCGTTCACTTCCAGCTGGCCCAGCTTGTTCAACGGCAGGTCCAGGTCGGCCAACAGGGCCGGGCCCTTGATGCCGGCCGCCCACATGCACAGTTGGGCGGGAAATTCGCGCCCGTCGGCGGTCTTGACGCTGCTGTCCGTGACTTCCGACACGCGGCAGGACGTTTCCACGCCGATGCCCAGTTCTTTCAACCGGTGGGTGGCGGCTTCCGAGATTTTCTCGGGCAGGGCCGACAGGATGCGCGGCGCGCCTTCGACCAGCGTGATGGCCAGGTCGCGTTCGGCGCGGAAGTTCGGCAACCCGTAGGCGCTGACCACGTGGCTGGCTTCGGTGAGTTCCACGGCCAATTCGACGCCAGTCGCGCCGCCGCCTACGATGACCAGATCCAGCCGGGCCGAGGGGTTGCGCACTTTGGCCAGGTCCACCTGCGCCATGGCCTTCAGCATGGTCAGGCGGAACTGTTCGGCGTTTTCGGTGGTGTCCAGCGTCACGGCGTGGTCGGCCGCGCCGGGCGTATTGAAGAAATTGGAGGTACTGCCCAGGGCCAGCACCAGCGTGTCGTAGGCCAGCTCGCGACGGGGCAGGACCTCTTGGCCTTGCGCGTCGTTGACGGTGTCCACCACGATCTGGCGGCGTTCGCGGTCCACGCTCAGCAAGCGGCCTTGCGCGAACGAAAAGCCGTTCATGTGGGCCAGCATCAGGTAGGACAGGCCTTCCTGGTGGATGTCGAGCGTGCCGGCGGCCGCCTCATGGAGCGATGGCTTCCAGATATGGAAGGGGCGGCTGTCGACCAGCGTGATGTGTTGTCGGCCATGGATCCGGCCCAACTTGGCGGCCAATTCCAGGCCGCCGGCACCGCCGCCGACGATGACGATGCGTTGAGTGGGGGCTGACGTCGATTTAGGCATCATGGCTCCCAGTATAAAGACTGGCGCGCCCCTCGTGGGAGGCCGGCCGTGTCAATGCATGACGAAACGGCTGATGGCCACCCCGATCCAGACCGCGCCCGCGAAGAGCAGCAGCAGCATCACCGCCGCGCTGCCCAGGTCCTTGGCCCGCCCCAGCAACGGATGGCGCTCGACGGACAGCGCATCGGCCAGCGCCTCGATGGCGGAGTTCAGCAATTCGGCCGCCAGCACCATGATGACGGTGCCCACCAGGAAAAAGACCTCGACCGTGGTCCGGCCCAGGAAGAACGCCGCCGGGATCATCAACACTGCCAGCGCCAGTTCCTGGCGGAAGGCGGCCTCGTATTTGACGGCCGCTTTCAGCCCTTGCCAGGAGTAGCGCAGCGCATTCAGGATGCGGCGCAGGCCGCCAGTGCTTTTAAAGGGCGAGTGTTGCGGGTCGTAGGTCATGGATGCGGAAGATTGCCGGGTGTGGCGGCTTTTTAACAGATAAGGGTTGCCCGCGTAGTGCGGCATGGGGCTATGGGCAAACCCTAATTGTGACGGAGGAAAGGCTGGCGCAGGATTCTGGTCAATTGGTAAGGCCACTTTACCTTTTCGCCGTTGCCTCCCTGATCCCATGCCGATCCAGACTATCGAGCCCCGCCGCTTGTACCGCCAGATCGCCGACCAGCTCCGTTTGCTGATCGAAGCCGGCGAATTTCCGGTCGGCGCCCGGCTGCCGCCCGAGCGCGACCTGGCGTTGAAGCTTGGCGTGTCCCGCCCGTCGGTGCGTGAAGCGCTGATCGCGCTGGAGGTCGAAGGCTGGGTGGAAGTGCGCATGGGGTCCGGCGTGTATGTGCAAAGCCTGGCCGGCGCGCCGCGCGCCAGCCTGACCGCCGAAAGCCCCCTGGAAACCATCCGCGCGCGCTGGACGATCGAAGGCGAACTTGCCGCGCAGGCGGCGCGCAACCCCGTGCCCGCACTGGTCGACGGCCTGCTGGAAGCGATGGGCGCGATGGAAGACGAGGCCCAGGCGGGCAGCGTGCCTATCCGCGGCGACCGGTTGTTTCACTTGCGCGTGGCTGAAATGGCCGGCAATGCCGTCCTGGTGCGCGTCGTGGGCGAACTCTTCGACGAACGCCACAACCCCTTGTCCGTGAAGCTGGGCGACTACTTCGAGAACCCGGACAGCTGGGCCGTGGCCATTACCGAACACCGCCGCGTCATCGCCGCCATCGCGGCCGGTGACGAGGCCGCCGCGCGCGCCGCCATGCATCATCATCTTTCCTGCTCGTTTGACCGTTTGACGGCCAGTTGGCCGGCAGCGGCGGACGCATTGCGTGCCGATAGCAAAGAACCGGCGGCGTCTTGACGCCTTCGGGGAAGCCGTAGTCGCTGTACCAAGGTGCAACCTGTATGTGAAATTCCCATGTGAAACATAAAGCGGGCCGAGCGCGTGACGACATTCGCCGGACTCGCTACCTCAGAGAGAGGAGACATCATGAATCGAGGCAACGCTATCAAAGTGCTGTTTGCCGCCGTCGCGCTGGCCGTCAGTGGCAGCGCGCTGGCGCAAACCAAGCTGAAATGGGCGCATGTGTACGAGACGTCCGAACCGTTCCATACCTCGTCGGTGTGGGCGGCGCAGGAAATCGAGAAACGCACCAACGGCCGCTATCACATCGATGTCTATCCCGCCTCTCAGTTGGGCAAGGAAAACGACATCAACCAGGGGCTGACCCTGGGCACGGTGGACATGATCATTTCCGGGTCCAGCTTCGCCGCCAAGAGCTTTCCCCGCATCGGCGTCACGTACTACCCCTACATCTTCCGCAATCCCGAGCACTTGATCGCCTACACCAAGAGCGATATCTACAAAGAGCTGACGCGGGGCTACGACGAGAAAAGCGGCAACCACATCGTCGCCACCACCTATTACGGCACGCGCCAGACGACCTCCAACCGCGCCTTCACCAAGTGCGCCGAGATGAAGGGCCTGAAGATCCGCGTGCCGGACGTGGCCGCCTACCTGGCGATGCCGCGCGCCTGTGGCGCCAACACCGCGCCCATCGCGTTCGCCGAGGTCTACCTGGCCCTGCAGAACGGCACGGTGGAAGCGCAGGAAAACCCGCTGACCACCATCGAAGCCAAGAAGTTCTACGAGGTGCAGAAGAACATTATCCTGACGGGCCACATCGTCGATCACCTGAACACGGTGATCTCGGGCAAGTTGTGGAAGAGCCTGTCCGATGAGGACAAGAAGATCTTCTCCGAAGTCGCCCGGCAGGCGGCGGAAAAGGCGTCGTCCGAAGTGGCCGACAGCGAGAAGAAGATGGTCGAGGTGTTCAAGAAGCGCGGGCTGAACGTGGCCGAGGTCAATGTCGATGACTTCCGCAAGACCGTGCTGGAGAAGGTGCCGTTCGAGCAATACGGCTACCAGAAATCGGATTGGGAAAAAATCCAGGCGGTGAAGTAAGCCGCGCGGGCGGGCCCTTGCGGCCCGCCGCCCATACCCGATTACGACCAGGGGACATCCATGCACTTGAACGCGAAGGCGGCGCCGATGGCGGCCGTCAAACACGGACCGGGCTCGGCGCCCGGTCACGCTTCATCGAAGCCGGGCCCGCACCAGGCATCCGTGGACGAGATCGTCCACAGCTTTGAAGAAGCCGACCATCATGAAGTCAGCCTTGCCGGCTACCAGCCCGAAGACTGGATCTGCCTGGGAATATTCTGGACCATGGCGATGTTGGTCTTCCTGCAGTTCTTTTCCCGCTACGTGCTCAACGATTCCTATGCGTGGACCGAAGAGCTGGCGGTGTATTGCCTGATCGGCGTGGTGTTCCTGGGCGCCGCGATGTGCGTGCGCGCCTGCCGCCATATCCAGGTGGATTTCCTGTACCGCTACCTGCCAAAACCGGTAGGCCGCGTGCTGTCCACCGTGATCGACATCTTGCGCACGGTCTTCTTCGGCTATGCCGTATGGATGACGTATCGCTACATCGTGCTGGTCGGCGACGAGCCCATGACCACGCTGTTCTGGAACAAATCCTATGTTTATTGGGTCGCCCTGGCGGGCTTCGTCATGATGTTCCTGCGGTCGTTGCAAGTCTCCGTGCAGAACTGGCGGCAAGGCTATTCGATCCTGGAGAATCCGGCGGCCTACGAGTCGCTGGACTGAACGGCGCGCTGCGTCGCAATGCTTGAGAATCCGCAGAGCCTTTCCAGGAGCAAGACATGGGCACACTGATTGGAACCTTTCTGTTGTTGATGATCCTGGGCCTGCCGGTGGCGGTGTCCATGGCAGGCGCGTCGCTGTTGTTCGTCCTGATTTCCGGCAGCGTGCCGGACGTGGTGGTCGCGCAGCGCATGATCGCGGGGGTGGAGTCGTTTCCGCTGCTGGCCGTGCCGTTTTTCATCCTGGCCGGCAATCTGATGAACATCGCCGGCATCACCGGCCGCATCTATAACTTCGCGGTGGCGCTGGTGGGTTGGATGCGTGGCGGATTGGGGCAGGTGAACATCATCGGCTCGGTGGTGTTCGCAGGCATGTCCGGCACGGCCATTGCCGATGCCGCGGGCCTGGGCACCATCGAGATCAAGGCCATGAAAGACCACGGCTACGAGACCGAATTCGCCGTGGGCGTCACCGCCGCGTCGGCGACGTTGGGCCCGATTATTCCGCCGTCGTTGCCGTTCGTGATCTACGGCATGATGGCCAACGTGTCGATCGGCTCGCTGTTCCTGGCCGGCCTGCTGCCGGGCGCGGTGCTGACGATTCTGATGATGTTGACCGTGGGCTATTACGCCCGCCGCAATAATTGGGGCGGCGACGTCGCCTTCAATTGGAAGCGGTTGGGCGGCGCGGGACTGGAAGTGCTGATCGTGCTGTCGTTTCCGCTGTCGATCTGGCTGATGACGCTGGCCGGCGTGTCGCCCAACGTAGCCACGGGCATTGCGTTCGTTGTGCTGCTGGCACTGGATTGGCGTTTCAATTTTTCGGCCGTCATGGCATTGATGGCGCCGGTGATCCTGATCGGAGGCATGACGCTGGGCTGGTTCACTCCCACCGAGGCGGCCGTGGCGGCGGTGATCTGGGCCCTGTTCCTGGGGTTGGTGCGATACCGGTCGATGACGCTGAAGACCTTGGCCAAGGCCTCGTTCGACACCATCGAGACGACGGCGTCGGTGTTGTTCATCGTGACGGCGGCCTCCGTCTTCGCGTGGTTGCTGACCACCACGCAGGCGGCGCAGACCTTGACCGACGCCATCCTCAGCGTGACCCAGAACAAATGGGTGTTCCTGCTGATGGCCAACGTGCTGATCCTGATTGTCGGCTGCTTCATCGACACCATCGCCGCCATCACGATCCTGGTGCCGATCCTGTTGCCGATCGTGCTGAAGCTGGGCATCGACCCGATCCACTTCGGGTTGATCATGACCCTGAACCTGATGATCGGCTTGCTGCATCCACCGATGGGCATGGTGCTCTTCGTGCTGGCTCGCGTGGCGCGGCTGTCGGTCGAACGCACCACGATGGCCATCCTGCCCTGGCTGGTGCCGCTGTTCGTGGCGCTGATCGCCATTACCTACATCCCCCAGATCACGCTTTGGCTGCCTACCGCGATGGGCATGGCCGGCAAATAACAGGAGCTTATCCATGTCGGGAAGACTGCAAGGCAAGACCGCCCTGGTCACGGCCGCGGGCCAGGGCATCGGCCGGGCCGTGGCCGAGGCGTATGCGCGGGAAGGCGCCGACGTGCTGGCCGTGGACATCAACGCGGAGGCGCTGCAGACCTTGTCCGGTTGCCGCACCCAGGTGCTGGACGTGACGGACGGGCGTGCCATTCTGGCGCTGGTGCAAGGCGCGGGGCCCTTTGATGTGCTGTTCAACGGCGCGGGCTTCGTACACGCTGGCACCATCCTGGATTGCGACGAAGACGCCTGGGATTTTTCGTTCAACCTGAACGTGCGGTCGATGTACCGGCTGATCCGCGCCTGCCTGCCCGGGATGCTGGCGCGCGGGTCGGGGTCCATCGTCAACATGGCGTCGGTGGCGGGCAGCATCAAAGGCGCGCCGAACCGCTGCGCCTATGGCGCAACCAAGGCGGCGGTGATCGGCTTGACCAAGGCCGTCGCGGCGGACTTCGTGGCGCGGGGCATCCGTTGCAATGCCATCTGCCCCGGCACGGTGGAGTCGCCCTCGTTGCGGCAGCGGATCGAAGCGCAGGCGCAGGCCAGCGGCCAGTCCATCGCGACGGTCGAAGCCGCGTTCACGGCGCGCCAGCCGATGGGCCGTATCGGACGCACCTCTGAAATCGCCGCGCTGGCGGTGTATCTTGCCAGCGACGAATCGGCCTTCACGACCGGCACCGCCCAGGTGATCGACGGCGGCTGGTCCAACTGAATCCTTAAACCCTCTTGCAACAAGGAAGCTGCTATGAAATTGATGCGCTATGGCGCCAAGGGCGCCGAGAAGCCCGGCCTGATCGATGCCCAGGGCAAGGTGCGCGACCTGTCCGGCGTGTTGCCCGACATTACCGCGCAGACGTTGGGGCAGGCCCGTCTTGCCGAACTGCGCGCGCTGGACCCGTCCACGCTGCCGTTGGTGGCCAACCCCGGCCGCGTGGCGCCGCCCTGGAGCGGCATGGGCAAGTTCATCTGTATCGGCCTGAACTACGCGGACCACGCCGCCGAATCCGGTTTGCCGGTGCCCGCCGAGCCGGTCATCTTCATGAAGCCCACGTCGGCCGTCGTCGGCCCGAACGACCCCGTCGTGCTGCCGCAGGATTCGATCAAGACCGACTGGGAAGTCGAGCTGGGCGTGGTCATCGGTGAAAAGGCGCGTTATGTCAGCGAAGCCGACGCCATGAAGCATGTGGCGGGCTACTGCGTGGTGAACGATGTGTCTGAACGCGAATACCAGATCGAACGCGGCGGCACGTGGGACAAGGGCAAGGGCTGCGACACCTTCGGTCCCATCGGCCCCTGGCTGGCCACCGCCGACGAGATCCCGCACCCGCAAGACCTGGAGATGTGGCTGGAAGTGAACGGCAAGCGCTATCAAAACGGCAGCACGCGCACGATGGTGTTCGGCGTGGCGCAGCTGGTGGCCTACGTCAGCCGCTTCATGACGCTGTATCCCGGCGACCTGATCAGCACCGGCACGCCGCCGGGCGTGGGCATGGGCCAGAAGCCTGCGCCCATCTACCTGAAGGCAGGCGACGAGATCAAGCTGGGCATCGCCGGCCTGGGCGAGCAGCGCCAGCGGGTGCATGCCTGGGACCCGGCACTGATCGACGGCTGAACGCGCGGCGAATCCGCACCCCTTACTTTCCGGAGTCCTCATGTCTCAGAACGACACGGCAGTGATACGCATCCACCCGGCGGACAACGTCGTGATCGCCCGGCGCCAATTGCTTAGCGGGACGCGGCTGGAAAGCGAAGGGGTGACGGTGCAGGGCCTGGTTCCGCCCGGCCACAAAATAGCCGTGCAGGCTATCGCGGCGGGCCAGCCCGTGCGCCGCTACAACCAGATCATCGGCGTGGCGCGGCAGGACATCGCGCCGGGCCAGCACGTGCACACGCAGAACCTGGAGTTTTCGGAGTTCGAACGCGACTACGCGGTGGGGCAGGGCGCGCACGCCACGGATTATGTAGCGGAACCCGCCACCTTCGACGGCATCGTGCGCGCCGACGGCCGCGTGGCCACGCGCAACTACATCGGCATTCTGACCAGTGTGAACTGTTCGGCCACGGTGGCGCGCGCCATCGCCGACCATTTCCGCCGCGACATCCATCCCGACGCGCTGGCGTCCTGTCCGAACGTGGATGGCGTGGTGGCGCTGACCCACGGCGCGGGCTGCGCCACCGGCAGCGAAGGCGAACCGCTACGGGTGCTTCGGCGCACGCTGGGCGGCTATGCGCGCCATGCCAATTTCGGTGGCTTGATGATGGTGGGGCTGGGTTGTGAAACCAACCAGATCGGCGGCCTGATGGAACAGGAGGGCCTGCGCGAAAGCGGCCTGCTGCACACCTTCAACATTCAGGACACCGGTGGCACGCGCAAGACGGTGGCGCGCGGCATCGAACTGGTGGAGCGGATGCTTGAGCAAGCCAATCAGGTGCGGCGCCAGCCGGTGCCCGCCAGCCACCTGACCGTGGGGCTGCAATGCGGCGGGTCGGACGGTTATTCGGGCATCAGCGCCAACCCGGCGCTGGGCGCGGCGGTGGACCTGCTGGTGCGCCACGGCGGCACCGCCATCCTGTCGGAAACGCCCGAGATCTATGGGGGCGAGCACCTGCTGACGCGCCGCGCCGAAACGCCGGCCGTGGCCGACAAGCTGCTGGCCAGAGTGCGCTGGTGGGAAGACTACTGCGCCCGCAACGACGCTGAAATGGACAACAACCCGTCGGCGGGGAACAAGGCGGGCGGCCTGACCACCATTCTGGAAAAGTCGCTGGGCGCGATCGCCAAGAGCGGCACCACCAATTTGACCGACGTATTCGAATACGCGGAAACCGTGCGCGCGCGCGGGCTGGTGTTCATGGACACGCCGGGCTACGACCCCGTGTCGGCCACCGGCCAGGTGGCGGGCGGCGCCAACCTGATCTGCTTCACCACGGGGCGCGGTTCGGCCTACGGCTGCGCGCCCGCGCCGTCCCTGAAACTGTCGACCAATACAGCGCTGTGGCAGCGCCAGTCGGACGACATTGACATCAACTGCGGCGAGGTCGTGGACGGCGCGCAAAGCGTGGCCCAGATGGGCGAACGGATATTCCGGCTGATGCTGCAGACGGCATCCGGGCAGCGCACGCGCAGCGAAGAACACGGCTACGGCCAGAATGAATTCGTGCCGTGGGCGCTGGGCGCGGTGATGTAGCGGCGGCATGGCGAGTGTCGGTGTTGCATTTAGTCACTGTCCCGGAGTCGAACAAATCGGCCTCAGCGGATATCCTCATCCGCGCGCCGACTGGCCGGTCATCCGACAGGTGCATGGCGCCTTACGCCATTGCTCAACCATGCTTGAACGTTTGAATACGGAGTCGTTGCCGCGCCTGCCCGCAGACGTGGAAAAACCCATCTATGACCGCAGCCGTCTCACGCCCGGCATCGTGCATCTGGGCATGGGGGCCTTTCACCGCGCGCATCAGGCGGTGATGACGGACCTGGCGATGCAGGCCAGCGGAGACCTCAGTTGGGGCATTTTGGGTGTGTCGTTGCGCAGCGCCGCCACGCGCGACGCGCTGACGCCCCAAGACGGGCTGTATACGCTGGCCTTGCGCGACGATGGGCCCGACGGCAAGACGCGCGAGCAATTGCGCGTGGTGGGTTCGGTGCTGCGGGTGATGGTGGCGGAGGAAGACCCCAACGCGGTCCTGGAACGCATCGCTTATCCACAGACGCGAATCGTCAGCCTGACCGTGACGGAAAAGGGCTATAGCCACGAGCCCGCCACCGGCCATTTGCGCTGGGACGACCCAGACATCCTGCACGATCTTGAAAACCCGCACCGTCCGCGCAGCACCATCGGCATGCTGGTGTACGGCCTGGCCCTGCGCCGAGAACGCAGCCTGCCGCCCGTCACGCTGCTTTCCTGTGACAACCTGCGCGGCAACGGCGATACCTTGCGCAGCCTGGTGCTGGCCTTTGCCTTGCGGGTTGACGTGGGGCTGACCCATTGGATCGACGCGCATTGCACCTTCCCGAATTCGATGGTCGACCGCATCGTGCCGGGCACCGGCGACCACGACCGGCAACGGATCGCCGAGCGCCTGGGCGTGCAAGACGCGTGGCCCGTGGTGGGCGAGCCCTATATGAATTGGGTCATCGAAGACAAATTCGCAGCCGGCCGGCCGGCTTGGGAAAACCATGGCGGCGCAACGTTCGTGCGCAATGCCGCGCCCTACGAACGGCTGAAGCTGCGCATGGTGAACGGCCCGCATTCCACCTTCGCCTACCTGGGTGCGTTGCTGGGCCACCAGACGATCAGCGAATCGGTGCGGACGCCCGCGCTGCGTCAGTTCGTCAATGCCATGATGCAGCACGAGATCGGGCCCACGCTGAAGGGCATTCCGGATAGCGGACTGGAGGAATATCGCCGCCGCTTCCTGGCGCGCGTCGGCAATCCGGCGCTGCCGCATCCGATTGCGCAAGTGGCGATGGACGGCTCGCAGAAGATCCCGCAGCGCCTGCTGGACACGATCCAGGACCGCCTCCGCACTGGCGACGATATCCAACGCCTGACGCTTGCCGTCGCGGCTTGGCTGCACTATCTGCGCGGCGAAGACGAGACGGGCGGCCGCTACGGCATCCAGGACCCGATGGCGGCGCGCCTGGCCAAGCTGCTGGCGCGCGCCGATGTCGCCGCGCGCGCATCCGCCCCGTCGCAGGCCGCCCATCGCCGTGCAATGGTGCTGGCGGCCTTCAAGCCCGTGTTTGGCGATCTGGGCCGCGCGTCCGAATTCGTTTCGGCGTTGGCCGCGCATCTGGAAACCCTGCGCCTGCACGGCGTGATGCGTGCCGTGGAGGCCGCTACCTGAGGAGTGCTGCATGAATGCGGAATGCCGAGTGGACGCCGTTGAATGGGAACGTTGGGGGCAGGACTGCCTGCGCGTCCAGGGCTTCAGCGAGGAAGACGCACGGTGCCTGGCCGAAAGCCTGGCACGGACAAGCTTGTGGGGTATTGATTCCCACGGCATCGCGCGTTTGCCGCATTACTTGAACCGTGTGGCGCACGGCTCCATCGTGGCGCGCCCCGATATCCGCATCGAGCGCACCGGACCGGGCACGGCGCAGCTGCATGGCGGGCAAGGGCAGGGCATCGTGGTGGCGCATCGCGCCAACGCGCTGGCGATCGAGCTGGCCCGCGAGGCCGGCATCGCCGCGGTGGGCGTCAGCGATTCGTCGCACTGCGGCGCGGTCGGCCTGTACAGCCGCGCGGCGGCCGCGCAGGGCCTGGTTGGCATTGCGTTTACGCATTCCGATTCGATCGCGGCGCCGCACGACGGCTATCAGCCGTTTTTTGGCACCAACCCCATTTCCATGGCGTTTCCGCGCGCGGGCGGCGAGCCCCTGTGCCTGGACATGGCCACCACGGCCATTCCCTGGAACCGCGTCATGAATGCTCGACGCGATGGCGTGGCGCTGCCGCCCGGGGTGGCGCTGGACGCGCAAGGGCATGACTGCACCGACGCCGCGCAGGCTCGCGCGTTGCGGCCCTTGGGCGGCGAGGATTATGGCCACAAGGGCTATGGCCTTGCCATGATGATCGAGCTGTTGTGCGGGCCGCTGAACGGCAATCCCTTCGGGCCGCATATTTCGCCGATGTACGACGCGCTGGAACGCCCGCGTGAACTGGGCGCATTCTTCATCGTGATCGATCCCCTGCGGTTCGCCGGCGGCGTCGCGCTGGCGGGCGTGGTCGCGGCGATGGCGATGGAACTGGCCCAGGCGCCGGGCGGGCCGCGCATGCCGGGCGATCCCGAGGCCGCCGCGAACGCCGAGCGCCAGCAGCTGGGCATTCCCATTCCGCCCGCGCTGTGGGACGACATGGCGGACTGGAGCGCGCGGCTAGGCGTGGCGCTGCCCGTGCGCCGGGCCTAGACGCCCAGATACTGCAGCAGCCGGGGTTCGTCGTCCAGGAAGGCCTGCGACGAACCGGTCCACGCCACGCGCCCCTTTTCCACGATGGCGTGATGGTCCGCCGTGGCCAGCAGCGGCTCCAGGTTCTTGTCGATGCATAGCACCGCAAGACCCGTTTGCTTCAGCGTGCCCAGCGCGGACCAGATTTCTTCGCGGACCACGGGCGCCAGGCCCTCGGTGGCTTCGTCCAGGATCAGCAGGCGCGGGTTGGTCAATAGCGCGCGCCCGATCGCCAACATCTGCTGTTCGCCGCCCGACAGATGGCTGCCCAGGTGGCGGGCGCGTTCGGACAGGCGGGGAAACAGCGCATATACCCGGTCCAGTGTCCAGGGCTGCGCGGCGCCCTGGCGGTTGTGGGCGGTGGCGATCAGGTTTTCGCGCACCGACAGGTTCGGGAAAATATGCCGCCCTTCCGGCACCAGCCCGATGCCGCATTGCGCCACCTTGTACGAAGGCAGCCGGCTGATGTCGCGGCCGTCGAACACGATGCTGCCCTGGGTGGCGGCATTCAGGCCCATCACGGTCTTTACCGTCGTGGACTTGCCCATGCCATTGCGCCCCAGCAGGGTCACGAATTCGCCGGGCCCAATGTCCAGGTCGATGCCGAAGAGCGCCTGGCTGGCGCCGTAGTGCGCGGTCACGCCTCGCAGTGACAGCAGCGCGGTCATGCGGGCACCGCCGGATGTTGCGCGCTGCCGGCGCGCCGGCCGCCGCGTTCGCTGCCCAGGTAGCATTCGCGCACCTGGGGGTTGTTGCGGATGTCGTCCGCCGTGCCGCACGCCAGGGCGCGGCCATAGACAAGGACGGTGATGCGGTCGGACAACGCGAAGACGGCTTGCATGTCGTGTTCCACCAGCAGGATCGTGTAGTGCCCGCGCAGTTGCAGCAGCAGGCGCGTCATGGCTTCGGATTCGTGTTGACTCATGCCTGCCATCGGTTCGTCCAGCAACAGCAGCGACGGCTGGCACGCCAGCACCATCGCCAGTTCCAGCTGCCGCAGTTCGCCGTGCGCCAGTTCGCCCGCGGGCGTGTGCGCGCGGGCGGACAGGCCGACAAGGGCCAGGGCGTCCTGCGCGGGTTCCGTCAGCGCGGCGGTGGACAACACGGGGCGCCAGAAGCGGAAACTGTGCCCGCGCCGCGCCTGCACCGCCATCACCACGTTCTCCAGTGCCGTGAATGGCTTGAAGACCGAGGTGATCTGGTAGGAACGGGCCAGGCCGTGACGCACGCGCTTTTCGACCGGCATGCGGGTGATGTCGCGGCCGTCCAACAGCACGCGGCCGCCATCGGGCCGAAGTTCGCCGCTAAGCTGGCCGATCAGCGTGGTCTTGCCCGCGCCATTCGGTCCGATCACGGCATGCAGTTCGCCAGCGTGCACGTCCAGCGACAGGTCGTCGGTGACGGTCAGCCCGCCGTAGCGCTTCAGCAGGTTCTCCACGCGCAGCGCGCTCATAACGGTTCTCCGGAAGGCTGGCGCAGCGGCCGCGCCCCGCGCCGGCGCCAAGGCGTATCGCGCAGGCTGCCGTACACGCCTCGCCGCGATACCAGCACCACGCCGACGATCAGCAACCCCATGATCAACATCCAATGCCCGGTCAGCAGCTTCAAGCCTTCTTCCAGCAGCAGAAAGGCCAGCGCGCCCACGACGGGGCCGAACAGCGTGCCGATACCGCCCAGCACGACCATCACGATCAATTCGCCAGAGGTGGTCCAGGCCAGATAGGACGGCGATACGTACATCGTCAAGTTGGCCAGCAGCACGCCCGCCACCCCGCAGATCATCGCCGACATCACATAGGCGGCCAGCCGGTATCGCAGCGTGGGAAACCCAAGCGCGCGCATCCTGCGTTCGTTGGCCTGGCAGCCGCGCAGGGCCATGCCGAAAGGCGCGTGGACCAGACGGTGCATCAGGCCCAGCACGGCCAGCAGCACGCCGAACGCCGTGTAGTACAGCGCCAATGGCGTATCCAGCCGAAAGGCGCCGAAGTCGCTGCCCGCGAATAGCGACATGCCGTCGTCGCCGCCAAAGCCGTCCAGCCCCGTGGCCAGAAAATAGAACATCTGCGCGAAGGCCAGCGTGATCATGATGAAGGCGATGCCCGACGTGCGCATCACCACATAACCGCTGATAAGCCCCACGACCGCGCAGGCGCCCAGCGCGCCCGCCAGATGCAGCCAGCCGTTTTCGATGCCGTAATGCGACATCACGCCAACGGCATACGCGCCCAGCCCCAGATACAGCGCATGGCCGAAGCTGACCATGCCGCCATATCCCAGCAGCAGGTTCAGGGCCAGCGCGGCCACGCCGTAGACGAGTACGCGGCCAAACAGTGCCAGCAGGAACGGTTCGCCCTGCCAGTGGGCGTAGGCGGGCACCAGCGCCAGCAACAGCAGCAGAACGCCGGCCACCAGCGTGCGAAGAGAGAGCCTGTGCATGACGTTCGCCTTTATCCGTGCTTGACGGGAAACAGGCCCTGCGGCCGCAGGGCCAGCACCAGCGCCATCACCACATAGATCAGCATTGATGCGATGGCCGGTCCGGCGGCGTTGGCGGCGGCAGGCGGCAGTGCGGCGCGCAGCAACGTCGGCAGCAATGCGCGCCCCAAGGTGTCGATCAGCCCGACCATCAACGCGGCCAGGAACGCGCCGCGCACCGAGCCGATGCCGCCGATCACGATCACCACCAGCGTCAGGATCAGAATGGGTTCGCCCATGCCGGTCTGCGCGGACAGGATCGGACCCGCCATCAGCCCCGCCAGGCCCGCCAGCACCGCGCCCAACACGAACAGCAGCGTGTTCAGCCGCGCGATGTTCACGCCCAACGCGCCGACCATCATGCGGTCTGTTGCGCCCGCGCGGATCAGCATGCCCAGCCGCGTGCGATGAATCAGCACATAGCAGCCCGCCGCCACCAGCAAACCCACCACGATGATCAGGAAGCGATACAGCGGATAGGTCACGCCCAGGATATCGATGGTGCCCGACAGCCACGAAGGCAAGCCCATGCTGATGGGCGCCGGCCCCCAGATGATGCGGGTCAGTTCGTTGAAAAACAGAATGAAGCCGAAGGTGGCCAGCACCTGGTCCAGGTGTTCGCGCGGATACAGCCGCGCGAGCGCGATGCGGTCCAGCAGCAGGCCCAGCGCCGCCATGCCCGCGATGACGGCGGCCGCGGCCAGCAGGAACGATCCGGTGTGGCGGAACACGGTGGCGGCGATGAAAGCGCCCATCATGTAGAGCGAACCGTGCGCCAGATTGATGAAGTTCATGATGCCGAACACCAGCGTCAAACCGGCGGCCAGCAAGAACAGCAGGATGCCAAGCTGCAGACCATTCAAGGCCTGCACCAGCAGCAGCGTCGTGGACATGGGGATCACCTCTTGCCGGCGGCCGCGACGGATGTCTTGGCCGCCCGCCTTACTTCATGGCGCACTGGGCGGCGTACTGGTCGGCGACTTTGGACAGGTCCGGGAAGATAGGGCCTTTGTTCACAAAGGCCACCTTGCCGTCCGCACCCGCTTGCACGTCGGCGCGGAAGAATCCGGCCACCGGGAAGTGGTTGGGTTGATAGCGGAATTCGCCGCGCACCGATTGGAATTCAGCGGCTTCCAGCGCTTTGCGTAACGCGTCCTTGTCGTCGGTCTTGCCGCCCGTCTTTTTCAAAGCCGAGCCAATCAGTTGCGCGGCATCGAAGGATTGCGCCGCGTAGCTGGAGGGTTCGCGTCCGTACTTCTGGCGGAACGCCGCGGCAAATGCCTTGTTGGCGGCGTTGTCCAGGTCCGGCGAATAGGGCACGTTGGTCACTGCGCCCAGCGCGTCCTTCTGCAGCGCGGGCAGCGTCGCGCCGTCGATGGTGTCCACCGACAGCAGCGGGATCTTGCCGAAGAGCCCCGCCTGGCGGTATTGCTTGATGAAGTTCACGCCCATGCCGCCAGGAAAGAACACGTAGGCGGCGTCCGGCTTGGCGTCGGCCAGCGCGGCCAGCTCCACCGAATAATCCGGCTGGTTGACCTGCGTGAAGACTTCGTTGGCCACTTCGCCTTTGTAGAAGCGCTTGAAGCCGGCCATGGCGTCCTTGCCCGCTTGATAATTGGGCGCCAGCAGGTAGACCTTCTTGAACCCCATCTGGTTGGCCATTTCGCCGCTGCCTTCGTGGCGTTGCGTGTTGTTCCAGGAGGTAGAGAAGAAATAGGGCGAACAGTCCTTGCCCGCCAGGTTGGTGGGGCCGGCGTTGGATCCCACCAGGAAAACGCCGGCCGTCGTGACCGGGCGCACCACGGCCAGCATCACGTTGGAATACACCACGCCGGTGATGATCGGCACCTTGTCGCTTTGCACCAATTTGCGCGCGGCCTGCACGCCGACTTCGGGCTTGAACTGGTCGTCTTCCTTGATGACCTGCACGGCAACGCCGCCCAGCTTGCCGCCGCCTTGCTCCACGGCCAGCATGAAGCCGTCCAATTGGTCCTGGCCCAGCACGGAGCCGGGACCCGTCAAGGTGGTCAGCAGGCCGATTTTCACGTCGGCCATCGCGGTGGCCGATAAGGCCAATCCCATGACCGCAGCGGCGGCCAGCGTGGTGGTGCGTTTCATGGTGTTTTCCCTTGAGTCGCCGTGTGGCACGGTCGTGTGTCGTGAAATGCGCGCAGCGGGCTACGCGTTCAAGCCAAAGAACGTCGTGGTATTGCGCAGCAGGATCTTCTGCTGCACGGTGGGGCTCAGGTCGGCGTGGGCCACCAGGCGGCCGACTTCCTGCTCGCCCAGCGGATAGGGGTAGTCGGAACCCAGCAGCACGCGGTCTTCGCCCATCACATCCACCAGCAGGCGCAGCGCGCGCGGGTCGAACACCGCGCTGTCGGTGTAGAAACGGTCGGTGTAGGACGAAGGCAGTTGCGGGCAGTCTTCGCGGATGATGTCGCGGTGGCGCCAGGCGTTGTCCACGCGGCCCAACAAGTAGGCGAAGCTGCCGCCGCCATGCGCGAAGCACAGTTTCAGGCTGCGGGGAATGCGTTCGAACGCGCCGGACAGGATCAGCGACAAGATACCCAGTTGCGTCTCGGCGGGCATGGCCACCAGCCACGGCAGCATCCATTTCTTCATGCGGCCGTCGGTCATCATGTCCCAAGGGTGCACCAGCACCGGGATGTCGCTGTTGGCGCAATGGATCAGGAATTGCACCAGCGTGTCGTCGTCCAGATCGCGCGGGCCGACATGGTTGCCGATCTGCACGCCCAGATGGCCGGCGGCCCGCGAGCGCGATGCTTCCTTGCAGGCCAGGTCCAGGTCTTGCAGCGGCACTTGCGCCAGGGCCTTCAGGCGCGACGGCGCATAAGCGCAATGTTCAAGCGCCAGGTCGTTCATGCGGGCCGCCCAATCGGCCGCGGCCTGGCCGGGGTAGGTGTAGCCGAACATGATGGGCGTGGCGCACAGGATCTGCACGTCGACGCCGTGGCGATCCATCTGGGCGATGCGCAGCGCCGGGTCCCACAGGGTCGCGTCGACGGGGCGGAACGGCCGGTCGCCCGCCATGATCTGGCCGGTGGCGCCATCGCCGTCGGGGCGCAGCCATGGCGCGTTGACAGGGTCCAGCGCGGCCGCTTCCTGCCGCGTGATCGGCGGAAAGAAGTGGGCGTGCATGTCGATTTTCTGGATCATGGAACAGGCCCTAGGCGGGGGTGGCTTGTGGCGCGGGCGCGTGGCCTTTGCCGGGATGGATTTCTCCGCAACCAGGACAGGTGCGCTTTTCGGTGCTGGTGTAGAAGCCCTGGAACAAGGGCGGCAGGTCGGTGACGATGCTCTTCAGCTGCACTTCCACGCGATGCACGAGGTGGCCGCAATGCGGGCAATACCATTCGAAGCCATCGACGAGACCCAGCGGGCGCTGGCGTTCGATGACCAGACAGGCGCTATCGGCTTCGGGGCGTTGCGGAGAGTGCCTGACATGCGGCGGAAGCAGGAAGATGTCGCCTTCCTTCAGGTCCACGCGTTCGGGTTTGCCGTCTACCCAGAGGGACAGCCAGGCGTTGCCTTTGATCTGGTAGAAGAACTCTTCCAGCGGGTCGTCGTGATAGTCGGTGCGATGGTTCGGACCGCCGACCACGGTGACGATGAAGTCCGCGTCCTGCCAGATCTGCTGGTTGCCGACCGGCGGCTTCAGGAGATGCGCGTGGTCTTGGATCCAGCGCTGGAAATTCAACGGCGGGCCGTAGGCGGGCATGACGGGACTCCGGTGGGGATTTTGATGCAGTCTAGGCGGGGCAGGCGGCGCCGCATAATAGAAATTGTCGGGGTGGGTATGCGCGTTATCTATCGCGGGGTTTCCCTTAGCAAGCCCGCCAGAAGGACGCGGCTGTGCTTCGCGCGTAATTCAGCGCGTAACCCATCATCGTGGCAAGGCACGATGCCGCCCGCGCGCTACGGCCGTTGCGCCGCGATCGTTTTCAGATAGTCCACCAGCCGTTGGCACGCTGGGGTCAGCGGGCGGTCTGCGCGAATGGAATAGCCGACGTCGCCGAAGTCGCCGAATACCTCCGTTGGCAGACGGGCAAGCAGGCCCATCGAGAGGAACTGCGCCGCGGCGTCGTACGGAATCAGGGCCAACGCGTCGCTGTGCATGAGAATGCCGATGTTGGTCAGCAACGACAGCGATTCGACGTGGCGGGCGGGCAGGCGCAGGCCGGCGTCGAAGAAGGTGCGCTCAACCGAGGCGCGCAACGGCGAGGTGGGGGCGGGCAGGATCCAGATGTGGTCGATCAGGTCGGGCAACGCCACCGAGGCCGCGTTGGCCATGGGGTGCTGCGCGCCGACCACCAGGCATAGCGATTCGCGGTAGAGCTTGTGGTGGTCGACCGCCACGCCCGAGATCGAAGCCATGTCCGCGCCGGGCAGGCGGCCCACGACGATGTCGACGTCGCCAGTGGCCAGCGCGGGCAGCAGTTGGGCGGAAGGGCCTTCGCGCACGGTGACCTGGATGCCGGGATGTTCGGTCATCAGGCGCGCGATGGCTTCGGGCAGCAGCTTGGCCGAAGCTGCGATAAGCGTGCCCACCACGACATGGCCGCTGGCGCCGCCCAGCACCGCATCGATATCGTCGGCCATGTACCGCACCTCGGCCATCATGGCGTGGACGCGGCGGCCCAGCACCAGGGCCAGCTCGGTGGGCGTGACGCCCCGGTTCGACCGTTCGAACAGCGTGGCGCCAAAGAAGGCTTCCAGGTCGTGAACGGCTTTGGTGACGGTGGGCTGGGTCAGATGCAGTTCGCTGGCCGCGCGCGACAGCGAACGGCGCGCCAGCACGCGCTCGAATATCTGCAATTGATGCAGCTTCAGCTTGTGGCTGAGCGCGTTGGGCGTGATGCGGAAGTTCGACATGCGTGGCCCGGCCCGGGCAGTGCGCCGCAAGCCGTCATCCTGTTCCCTGTGTGAACGCGAAACGCCGTCGCCCATCATGTGCCCGCCGTGTCGCTGGACTAGCGCGCAAGCGGCTTGTAGGCGACCGCCTTGATTTCAATCAGCAATTGCGGGTGCGGCAACTGATGCACCGCGACGGTGGTGCGCGCCGGGCCATCGGCGTCGAAGAACTCGCCGTAGACCTGATTGTATCCACCGAAGTCGTTCATGTTGACCAGGAAAGTACTGATCTCGACCACGTCGGCCAGCGTGGCGCCGGCGGTTGCGAGGATGTCGCCGATGTTCTCGATGACGGCGCGCGTTTGCACGCGGATGTCCAGCGTGGTGGTGCCCATGGCGTCGACCTCGGCGCCGGCGATGCGGTTGTCCGGTAAGCGGGAGCTGGTGCCGGAGACGAACAGGAAGTCGCCTGCGCGCTTGATGTGGGGATATTTGCCGCGCGGCGTGGCTTTGCCGGCGACGACGGTGGCGCTGACGTTGGGCTGGGTCATCGTGCGTTCCTTGGTGGACGGAATCAGAGTTTGATGCAGACGTTGGTGGGTTCAGTATAGAAATGCAGCGAATGGCGGCCGCCTTCGCGGCCGATCCCGGACAGCCCGCTGCCGCCGAACGGCGTGCGCAGGTCGCGCAGGAACCAGCAGTTCACCCAGGCCAGGCCCACCTTCATGGCTTGCGCCACCCGGTGGCCGCGGGTCAGGTTCTGCGTCCAGACCGCGGCGGCCAGGCCGTACCGCGTGTCATTGGCCAGGCGGATGGCTTCGTCCTCCGTGTCGAAAGGCGCCACGTGGCAGACCGGGCCGAATACTTCTTCCTTGATGCAACGCGCGTCTTCTTTCAGGCCGGTCCAGACGGTGGGCTGCACATAGGCGCCCGCGTCGCGGTCGTCGCCAAACACCGGCACGCCACCGCCCGCCACCACGGTCGCGCCTTCTTCGCGCGCCAGCGCAAAGTACGACAGCACTTTCTCACGGTGTTCGCGCGACACCAGCGGGCCCATTTCGGTAGCCGGATCGAGCGGCCAGCCGATGCGCATGTCGCGCGCGCGGGCAGCCAGCGCGGCAACAAAGCGCTCGTAGATGGGGCGTTCCACATAGACGCGCTCGGTGCACAGGCAGACCTGTCCGCAATTGGCGAAGACCGATCGCGTCACGCCGTCGACCGCGGCGTCGAAGTCGGCGTCCGCGAAGACCAGCGCCGCGTTCTTGCCGCCCAATTCGAACGACACCGGTTTCACGCCGGGGGCCACCGCCCGCATGATGGTGGCGCCCGTGGCGGATTCACCGGTGAAGGTGATGCCGTCGATGTCGGGATGCGTGGTCAGGAATTCGCCTGCGGAATCCGGCCCGAAACCGTGCGCCAGATTCAGCACGCCGGCGGGCAGCCCCGCCTGGTCGGCGACTTCAGCCAGCAGCGTGGCCGTGCTGGGCGTGACTTCCGACGGTTTCATGATGACCGTGTTGCCGAACGCCAGCGCGGGCGCGACCTTCCAGGTCAGCAGCAGCAGCGGCAGGTTCCACGGAGAAATCACGCCGACCACGCCCAGCGGCTTGCGGTATGCGTAGTTCAGCGCCTGCCTGCCGTCCGGCGTGTCCGTCATGTAGCTTTCCATGTCCAGCGTGCGGGCCAACTCCGCGAACGCGCGGAAGTTGGCGGCGCCGCGCGGAATGTCGATCTTGCCGGCCCAGCCGACTGGCTTGCCGGTGTCGCCGATCTCGGCTTGCAGGAAGTCATCGAACCGCCGCGTGATGCCGTCGGCCAGCGCCAGCAGATGGTCCGTGCGCGCCTCGACCGACAGCCCCGCCCAAGCCGGCAGCGCCCGGTGCGCCGCGGCGATCGCGCGGTTCACCTGGTCCCGGCTGGCTTCGTGGACCTGGGCGATGCGTTGCCCGTTTACCGGGCTGTGCTTGTCGAAGGTGGACACGCCGTCTTCAAAGCGGCCGTCGATGTAGTTGCGCAGTTGGCGGATCGTCACGATCTGGCCCCTTGAATGGTGTTTGAACGGCGGGTTAATAAATACGTATACGTACTATATTGCCGGATCATAGGCAGCCCTGGCAGCCAAGTCAATGCGCATTTTCGCGGGAGCCAGCGCCTACAATCGTCAGGCACACCCCATGGAAGCCCGATGACCGCCACCGTCCGTCCCGCCGCGGCCCCGCCCCGCGACTTGCAAGCCTTCGACCTGACGCAGGTCGCCTCGCACCTGCTGCGCCGGGCGCATTTTCGGGCCGAAGCCCTGTTCGCCCAGGCTTTTCCGGACGAAGACCTGACGCCGCGCCAGAAGGCACTGCTGATCACCGTGTATCAGAACCCGGGCGCCACGCAGAACCGCATCGCCGAACTGATTGCGTTGGACCGCAATTCTTTCGCTGAAATGATGGCTCGCATGACGGCGAAGGGCTATGTGCGCCGCACGCGCTCGCCAGAAGACGGCCGTGCTTATGCGTTGGAGATCACCGATGAAGGCGTGGCGCTGCTGGCGCGCGTCCTGCCCCAGGATGCCGATGTGGAGGCCCAGGTGCTGGCGCCGATCCCGCCTGAGCTGCGTCCGGTGTTCTTGAAGTGCCTGCGATTGATGGCGGGGTTGGAGCAGCAGGACTGAGCGGGCCGGGAACGCTGGTGCCGTGATGGCGCAAGGCCAAACCCGTCACTTGGGCGGCGTTTCTTCCGGCGCGTTCGCGGTATCCACCGTATTCGCCGTCGGCTTTTCCGCGCTTCCAAACCGCAGCGCGAATTGCCGGGTGAACACGGCGCCGAAGAAGAAAATCTGCGCGGAATAGTAGATCCACAGCAGCAGCGCGATCAGCGAACCGGCCGCGCCGTAAGCGGATACCGCCGCGCCGCGGCTCAAGTAGACGCCGATCCCCCATTTGCCCACCAGGAACAACGCGGCTGTCACGATGGCGCCGGGAATCACGTCCTTCCAGGAGATCTTCGCGCTGGGCAGCAGCTTGAAGATCACGGCGAATAGCGCCACCACCACCGAAAACGAAAACAGGCTGGAAAGCCAATCGGCCACCGTGGCGATGGTGGATGCCATCCACAAGTCTCCGTAGAACTTGCGCGCCGCGCCCAGGGCGGCGTTCACGGTCAGCGAAATCAGTAAAAACAGGGCCAGCACCAACACCAGGCCGAACGACAACACGCGGCTGCGCACCATGCCGTGGATGCCGCCCTTCTGGTGTGGCGGCACTTCCCACAGATCGTCCAGGCTGGCCTTCAGTTCGGCAAACGCCGTCGTGGCGCTGAAGATCAGCACAAAAATCGAAATCAGCGCCGCAATCCAGCCGCCACCCGATTCATGGGCGCTGGCCAGCACGGTCTGGATGACCTCGGCGCCGCGTTCGCCCGTCAGGTCGCGCAGGGAAGAAAACAGCTCGGAGCGCACCGCGTCTTCGCCGAAGAAAGCGCCCGCCACCGCGATCACCAGGATAAGCATCGGGGCCAGCGAGAAGACCATGTACAGCGCCAGCGCCGCGCCCTTGCTGGAAGCGCGATGGCTCGACCACTGGTTGGCGGAATCCATCAGCAATCCGCCGATTTCGGACGGACGCAGGGCTCGCAGGCTCTGGGGAAGGCGCATGGGTCTGGACTCTGTCTATGGACCCTTTATTGTAGGGACGCATGTGCCGGGACGAAACCCACAGTTTGTGCGCAAACGTTTTCGGGCCGGACAGCCCGTCGCAAGGCCGTTGAAAAAAGGCCGCGCCCAAAGAAAAACCCCCGGGGCGAAGGTCCGGGGGCTTTTCAGATACTGCATTCCCCGGCATGAAGCCGGGGAGGCCGTGCAAGGGAAGCGGGACTTAGAAGTCCATGCCGCCCATGCCGCCCATGCCACCCGGCATGGCCGGGGCAGCGGGCTTGTCTTCGGCCAGTTCCACAACGGCGGCTTCAGCCGTCAGCAACAGGCTGGCGACGGAGGCTGCGTTCTGCAGGGCGGTGCGGGTCACCTTGGTGGGATCCAGCACGCCTTGCTCAACCAGGTCGGTGTACTCGCCGGTTGCGGCGTTGTAGCCGTAGTTGCCCGTGCCGTTCAGCACGTTGCTGACCACGACGCTGGCTTCTTCGCCGGCGTTCGTGACGATGGTGCGCAGCGGCTCTTCCACAGCACGCAGGATCAGCTTGATACCGGCGTTCTGGTCAGGCGTATCGCCCTTCAGGTCAGCGATGGCTTGCTTGGCGCGCAGCAGTGCAACACCGCCACCAGCCACAACGCCTTCTTCCACTGCGGCGCGGGTAGCGTGCAGGGCGTCTTCGACGCGAGCCTTCTTTTCCTTCATTTCGACTTCGGTGGCAGCGCCAACGCGAATCACGGCAACGCCGCCGGCCAGCTTGGCCACGCGTTCTTGCAGCTTTTCACGGTCGTAGTCGGACGTGGCTTCTTCGATCTGGATACGGACTTGCTTGACGCGAGCCTCGATCGACTTGCTGTCGCCAGCGCCGTCGATGATCGTCGTGTTTTCCTTGCCCACTTCGATGCGCTTGGCTTGGCCCAGTTCAGCCAGGCCGGCCTTTTCCAGCGACATGCCGGTTTCTTCGGAGATCACCGTGCCGCCCGTCAGGATGGCGATGTCTTCCAGCATGGCCTTGCGGCGGTCGCCGAAGCCCGGAGCCTTGACGGCGGTGGTCTTCAGGATGCCACGGATGTTGTTCACAACCAGGGTGGCCAGCGCTTCGCCTTCGACGTCTTCTGCAATGATCAGCAGCGGACGGCTCGACTTGGCAACTTGTTCCAGCACGGGCAGCAGGTCACGGATGTTGCTGATCTTCTTGTCGAAAATCAGGACATACGGATCTTCCAGCACGGCAACTTGCTTTTCCGGGCTGTTGATGAAGTAGGGCGACAGGTAGCCGCGGTCGAATTGCATGCCTTCGACGACGTCCAGCTCGTTTTCCAGCGACTTGCCGTCTTCGACGGTGATGACGCCTTCCTTGCCAACCTTGTCCATCGCGTCAGCGATGATCTGGCCGATGGAGGCATCGCTGTTGGCCGAGATCGAACCAACTTGAGCGATTTCCTTGCTGGTCGTGACCGGCTTGGATTGCTTCTTCAGTTCAGCCACGGCAGCGGCGACAGCCTTGTCGATGCCGCGCTTCAGGTCGATCGGGTTGAAACCGGCGGCAACGTACTTCAGGCCTTCCATGACGATGGCTTGAGCCAGCACGGTGGCGGTCGTGGTGCCGTCACCGGCGTTGTCGGAGGTCTTGGAAGCAACGTCCTTGACCAGTTGTGCGCCGATGTTCTCGAACTTGTCCTTCAGTTCGATTTCCTTGGCGACGGACACGCCGTCCTTGGTCACGGTCGGGGCGCCGAACGAGCGCTCCAGCACGACGTTGCGACCCTTGGGGCCCAGGGTGGTCTTAACAGCGTTGGCGAGAACATTCACGCCGCGGACGATGCGCACACGGGCGTCGTCACCGAACAATACTTGCTTGGCAGCCATTTCTTAGCTTCCTTCGAAAATTCGTTTGAGGCGGGATTACAGAACCACGGCGAGGATTTCGTCCTCGCGGATGACGAGCAGTTCTTCGCCATCAACCTTCACGGACTGGCCGGCGTACTTGCCGAACAGAACCTTGTCGCCAGCCTTCAGGTCGACCGGCAGAATCTTGCCCTCTTCGGTCTTCTTGCCGGGGCCGACGGCCACGACTTCGCCTTGATCAGGCTTTTCAGCAGCGCTGTCGGGGATGACGATGCCCGAGGCAGTCTTGCGCTCGTTTTCGAGGCGTTTGACGATCACGCGATCGCCCAGGGGACGCAAGGCCATGAGTAACTCCTGTTTACTTGAAAAAAGTGAATGATCAGTGAGCCACGGGAGGGCTGTTAGCACTCACCGGTGTCGAGTGCTAATTATAGGGATGATGTTCCGGGGTTCAAGGGGGGGAGGGGCGGCTGTTACATATTC
>NZ_PCOQ01000038.1 GCF_002975275.1 Achromobacter sp. MYb9
CCGCCCCGGTGTCTGCCCCCAGCCCGGCCCAGGCCGCCGCAGCGGACGCCTGCGAAAACTGCTTCCAGACCTCGATCGCGCGCAAGCGCTGTTTGGCCACGACCTGAATACGTTCGCGCAGGTGCTCGTCCCGCGCCAGCAACGCGTGGAAATCGCGCGACGACAGCATCAGCAACTTGCTATAGCCCAGCGACGTGACGTCCGGCGTTATCTGCTGTTCGCCCAACAATCCAAGTTCACCGAAGAATTCGCCGCTGCCCAGTTCGATCATGGTGTGATCGGGCAGATGCACGGCCACGGCGCCCGACGCCACAAAGCACATTTCCTCGCCATGGCGGCCCTTTGTCAGCACGCGCTGGTCGGGCAGGGACAGGCGCGGCTTGAGGAGCTTGCTGATCGCGCGCAGTGAATCGGGCGACAGGCCTTCGAACAGCGGCACGCGCTTGATCAGGTCGGCCGCGCTCATTTCGATATCCAGCGGGGGGTGCGTATCGATATGCGCCCAGCGGCTCTTCAACTGCGCCATCAAATCGGCATAGACCTCGCCGCTGATCAAAAACTGCTCAAGCATGTCGCGATAGCGGATGCGCTCCAGCTCGCGGGCCACCCGGCCCAGATAACTTTCCTGCAACCACTGCGCGTACGACGGGTACTGCAGGTTCAGCGCCTGCATGGCGCTTTCGATAAGGTCCAGGCGGCGCTGGTGCAGCGACACGATGCGCTGCGTGGCTTCCTCGCCCAGCAGCGGGGTGATCTGCTCCCGCGCGAAGACGATCAGCCGCTGCGCCACGGAGCGCTTGCTCATCAGGTTGGCGAAACGCTGCCCCAGTTCGCGCGCCAGCCAGCCCTGGAAGCCAAACAGGTAGTGCATGCGCAGCGCCAGGCGGAACGCGGTGGAATAGCGCACGTCTGCCACGATGGCGCGTTCAAAGCCCGGCACCCCGCCCAGGCGGATGGCGTCCTCCAACCGTTCGGCCCGCGCCAGCAAGGCCTCGGCCATGCGCCAATCCACGATCTGCGCCTTAAGAATGTCGAAGAACATTTCCTCTTCGCGCTGCGCCACGATGGCCAGGCCCACGGCCACACGCTGCTCGTCGCTCATCTGGCTGACCTGGCCGTCATGCACGCTGGTCAGGCTGGCGTCGAACACGGCGCGGATGCGGTCACGGACCTCGGTGCCGATGTGCTCGGTCTTGGCCACTTCGTCGGTTTTGCCTTGCAGGTCTTCCAGCGCCACGGCCAGCGCCTGGTTGCGGATGGTGCGCTCCACCGACGACAACTGGTTCAGGCCCAGCATGCGGATCAGCGGCCGCAGGCTGATGCCGTTGATGAAGAGCGTCAACAGGACGTAGCTGGTCGTAGCCACCGCGATGAATTGGCGCGCCTCTTCGGGCACGCCGGTCTGCTCGGTCACGGCCAGCGCCAGCGCCAGCGACACGGCGCCGCGCAGTCCGCCCCACAGCATCACCACCTTATACGGGTTGCTGACCTTGGTGCCCAGTTTCGTCAGCCCCAGCAACGGCAATAACCCGAAGACCACGATGGCGCGCGCGACCAGCGTCGCGACGAACACCACGGCCACCAGCACCAATTCCTGCCAATCGGCGGCGGCCATCAGCTTGGGGATCAGCATGGCCGCGAACAGGAAAATCAACGAGTTGGCCCAGAACCCGAACTGCCCCCAGGCGCTGGACAGATACTCGAAGGTGGTCGGGGACATGCGCGTGCGGCCGGTGGACCCCACGACCAGGCCCGCGATCACCGTGGCGACCACGCCCGAAACGTTCAGGTAGTGCTCGGAAATAAAGAAGGACAGGTAGGCCAGCGTCAGCGTCAGCGTGATCTCGGCCGTGGGATAGCCGCGCAGCCACGCGAACAGGAAGCAGGCCAGCCGCCCCATCGCGAAGCCGGCGATGCCGCCCCCGATGAAGTGCACGATGAAGTCGTTGAAAATGCCGCTGACGGTCAGTTCGCCATGGCCGCTCAGCACGGCCAGCAGCACGGAGTACAGGGCGATGGACGCGGCGTCGTTGAAGAGGCTTTCGCCTTCGACGAGCGTCGTCAGGCGCTTGGGCGCGCCCACCTCACGGAAGATGCCCACCACGGCGACAGGGTCGGTCGTCGCGACGATGGCGCCCAGCAACAGGCAGACCACCAGGCCGTAAGACGAGATCGCGTCCAGCGTCACGCCGACCACCACCGTGCACACCACCACGGCCACGATGGCCATCATCAGGATGGGGCCGATGTCGTCCATCAGGCGGCGCACGTTCATGGACAGCGCGGTCTCGAACAACAACACCGGCAGGAAAACCATCAGGAAGGTTTCTGACGAAATCTCGAAACGTTCCAGCGAGTCCAGGAAATCGGCGATCCAGCTGGGCGCCCAGCCGTGCACGTGAATGATGATGCCCAGCAAACAGCCGACGATAGCCAGCAGCACCGAGTACGGCAGCTTGAGGCGGCCGGCCAGCGGAGGCATGAAGCAGACCAGCGTAAGCAAACCGGCCAAGCCGAAAACAAGAAAACCGACATCCATGGATAGCGCCGCGCCCCGAACATGAAACGAATGTGAAGTTTTCCAAGAATAGCGGCTTTTTCCCGCGCCCCCTGGCGGCAAATCGAAGAGAATCGCGGCAACGCACGTTTCGTTACCCCAAGGCGCTCGCGAAATGCGCGCCGGGTTCTGTTTTTTGGGTAATGTGCAAACGTATCCACTCCGCAGGAGCCACACTTGCCTCGCGTCCATTCCCTGGCCCGGCGTCACGACGCGCCCGCCATGCTCGTCCAGCTGACCGACAGCCATTTGTTCGGCGAACCCGACACCGCGATGCTGGGCGTCAATACCGACGCAAGCCTGCGTGCCGTGCTGCGCCAGATCGAGGCTGACGGCAAGCATCCCGACCTGTTGCTGGCCACGGGCGACCTGTCGCAAGACGGCGAAGCCGCTTCCTACCGCCGCTTTGCCACAATCCTGGGCGAAGCCGAAGGGTTGGCGCGCGCCCAGATCCGCTGCCTGCCAGGCAACCACGATCAACCAGCCGTGCTGCGCCAGGAATTGGCGCAATGGTCGGCCCCGGTGACAGACGTCGGCGCGTGGCGCGTCGTGGCGCTGGACACAACGGTGCCCGGGTCCAATGCCGGCCACTTGCCCGACGGCCAGCTTGACCTGCTGGAGGCCGCCCTGGCGGAGGCCCCCGGCCGCCACACGTTGATCGCCATGCATCACAACCCGATGCAGATGGACAGCCACTGGCATGACTCGATGATGATCGACAACCCGCAGGCGCTGTTCAAGCGCCTGGCCCGCTGGCCGCAGGCTCGCGTGCTGCTATGGGGGCACGTGCACCATGAGTTCGACCGCCGCCGGCACAACCTGCGCATGCTCGCCACGCCGTCGACCTGCTTCCAGTTCAGCATCCGCGATGGCAAGCACGTGGTCGACAACATGGCGCCCGGCTACCGCTGGATCAAGCTCTACCAGGACGGATCGATGGCGACCGGCGTGCGCCGCGTGCAAGATGCGCTATGGCATACGGCGCTGGCGCCCGACAACGCACAGGCGGCTTGATAGGGAAGAAGGCACTGCGGAATCGGGCGACGTGGCGCCCGCATTTGGCTCGCGCATAAAAAACGGGGCACCAAGATATGCATGGTGCCCCGCAAGCATCCGTCTCATAGGGGAGGGGAAAGAGGAGAAGCCGAGACGGATGACAAGACTGCTAACCGAAGTTCGCGGTCTACATGAAGTTAGTCGGCGCGATTCCCATTAAGTTTCTGCAATGGCGCGAAATTCAGGGCTAATTTGTATCAATTTATTGATCGGCCCGGCGCCTGTGCGATCACACCATTCGTGACCACCGCGCGCAAAGAAAAGGGCCGCTTGCGCGGCCCTTATCGGTGTGGATCCTGCGGATCGCATGCGGGTGATCAGACGGGGCGATCAGGCAGCCAGATTGCCGCGCATCTTCTTCAATGCGGCCGCTTCGATCTGGCGGATGCGTTCGGCCGATACGCCGAATTCCTGCGCCAGTTCATGCAGCGTGGCCCCCCCGTCGTCTTGCAGCCAGCGGGCCTCGACGATACGGCGCGAACGGGCGTCCAGCGCTTCCAGGGCCGTATTCAGCCCGGTGCTTTGCAACTGATCGCGCGCGGCGCGTTCCAGCACCCGCGTGGGTTCCTGGCGGCCATCGTCGGACAGGTAGGCGATCGGCGCGTAGCTGTCGTCGTCGTCGTCCTGATTTTCCAGCGACATGTCGCGGCCAGACAGGCGCACTTCCATTTCGCTGACGTCTTCGCGGCGCACATTCAGTTCGCGCGCGATGTGATCGACCTGTTCAGGGTCCAGCGTCTGGCCATCGGGGCGCATGCTGCGCAGGTTGAAGAACAGCTTGCGCTGGGCCTTGGTGGTAGCCACCTTGACCAGGCGCCAGTTGCGGATGATGTATTCGTGGATTTCAGCCTTGATCCAGTGCACGGCAAACGACACCAGGCGCACGCCGCGCTCGGGATCGAAACGCTTCACGGCCTTCATCAGGCCGACGTTGCCTTCCTGGATCAGGTCGGCGTGGGGCAAGCCATAACCGAGGTACTGGCGGGCAACCGACACCACCAGGCGCAGGTGCGACAGAATCAACTCGCGCGCGGCGCCCAGGTCTTCCTGGTCGCGCAGGCGACGGCCCAGCTCGGTTTCACGCTCGGCGGACAAGACCGGCAGGCGGTTGACCGAAGAAATATACGCGTCGATCGTGCCAAGTGCGCCCGGATTGGCAATGGCCAACGCCAGGGCGTTGCCAGAAGCGGCCAACGAGGTACTGGGTTGTTTCATAGCGAGGGTCTCCGGAAAGCGAAGGGGTAACGACATGGATTCGATGTTAGCACTCTAGTAGAGGGAGTGCTAATTCGACTATTGCGGTGCGTCAAAGTTTCATGGGACAAATGCGCCCCCATTTATTTCAAGCGCCGATCTACGGCAGCGTGGGGGCCCGCCTTTTCCCGACGGGCCGCCCCAAGGGAAAAGACGCCCCCCAGGGGGCAGCAAGCGCAACGCGCGCAGCGTGGGGGCCCGCCTTTTCCCGCCGGGCCGCCCCAAGGGAAAAGACGCCCCCTCGGGGGGCAGCAAGCGCAACGCGCGCAGCGTGGGGGCCCACCCACTCACCAGCCGAGGCGCTTGAGGCCTTCGGCCGTCGCCTCGCCGTCAGGTCGGACGAACAGGGCGCCCCGGGGGTCCATGAAGACCTGGTACCTGGCGCCGTCGAACAGCGGCATATAGGCGCCGCTTCCGAATTGGACATCGACGAAGGGGAACCAGTTCGGGAACGTCTTTTTAAGCGACCCCAGGTCCGGCGCCGGCCAGTCGTCCAGCGCATGGACCGAACGCGTCGCCGACGCTTCCCGCGACACGTCGCTATAGCGGCCGGACAGGCGCTCCAAGCGGTACAGGGGCGGCACGCCCGCTATCAGCGCCGGCAGCTTCCAGCGCACGACACGAGCGTCGATCTGCCATTGGTCGCCGTACAGCACGTATTGCTTCGGGCTGACGCCCGACGCCGTGGCTGTCACCTGGAACTGGCCTTCCGCCTGCTGGCGAACCTCGATGCGAGCCACGGATTCGTCCGTGGTCAGCCGGAAGAACTGGACCAGCGACAGCGCCAACAGGCCCGACACGCATCCCAGCAGCACCAGCATCAAGCCGAACAGGCGGCGCACCGGCCGGAACTGGAACATCTTGCGGCCACGTTCGTCGCGGGGGCCGCCCCGGCCCAGCAGCATGACCATGCCAGGCAAAAGGACGACGACGGCGGCCAGGAGTATCCAGACGAAGGGAGCAATACCGTTGATCAAGTCAGGCGTTCCTATTCAGGGTGCTGCGGGGCCAAGCCCGGCGCGCCCAGGGCACCACGAGCCTGCCGCAGCAGGCTCCCCAGTATAGAAGCGCGTGTTCAGGCCGCCGGTTTTCCAAGCCGCTCGACGTGAAACCGGATGTGATCTTCGATGAAGGTCGAAATGAAGTAGTAGCCGTGGTCGTAACCGGCCTGGCGGCGCAGCGTCAGCGGCTGGTCGGCGGCGGCGCAGGCCGCCTCGAACACGTCGGGATACAACTGTTCAGCCAGGAATTGGTCTGATTCGCCCTGGTCGATCAGGATGCCAGCCGGGAAGGGCTGCCGCAGGCCGCGCATCAGGCTAGAGGCGTCGTACGCGGCCCATGCCTGGACGTCGTCGCCCAGGTAGGCGCCAAACGCTTTCTTGCCCCATGGGCACTGGCTGGGCGCCGCAATGGGCGCGAACGCAGACACCGAGCGGAACTTGCCCGGATTGCGCAGCGCCAGCACCAGGGCACCGTGGCCGCCCATGGAGTGCCCAAAAATACCCGTGCGCGACGCGTCGCCGGGCAAGGCCTCGCCCGTGACGATGCCATGCAACTCGTCGGTGACGTAGCTATACATGCGGTAGTGGCCGCGCCAGGCTGGCGTCGTGGCGTCGACATAGAAGCCGGCGCCGGTACCCAGGTCCCAGCTTTCGTCTTCGCCCGGTGCGTTGGCGCCGCGCGGGCTGGTGTCGGGGGCCACGAGCATCACGCCCAGTTCGGCCGCCAGACGCTGCGCGCCCGCCTTGATCATGAACGTCTCTTCGGTGCAGGTCAGTCCCGCCAGATAGAACAGCACCGGCACCGGCCCGTGTTCGGCTTGCGGCGGAATGTAGACCGAAAAGCGCATCGGCAGGCCGATCGCCGCGGACTCATGGCGGTAGTAGCGCTGCGTACCGCCAAAGCAGCGATGCTGGGAAATGAGTTCCAAGGCCACAGGCATGGATTTTCTCCGGTCAGGGGTGAAAAAAACGTCGACGGGTTAGGGTATATCCACGGTACGACGTTCCGTCGCCGAATGTTAACCTGCGCTTCATACGGGCTCGGCGGCAAAAAAAACAGATTCCGTGCCCATATTGTGATCACGGGACTTGACCAGCGCCCACCGTGGCACTATTTATATACCGTGAGCGAAGACAACCCGTTCTTCCAGATACGCAAGCCCTGACACTATGGCCCGTCTGCCCCGTCTGTACGCCCCTGGGCTGCCCCAACTGGTGCAGGCCAACTTCATTTCGCCGCTGGCCGCGCCATCGCAACCCGCGCCCGCCGATATCCTGAATCAACTGGCCACGTGGCTGGGCGAATCCGCCCAACGCCATCGGGTGTCGGTTCATGGGTGGCTGCTTGCCAACGACCGCATCCTGCTGCTGGCCACTCCGGCCGACGAAGAAGGCCTGCCCAGGCTGATGCAGACGCTGGGCCGGAATCTGGCAGCGCGCCTGCGCGGCGGTCGCGTGTTCGCGGGCCGCTATCGGTCCGCCCTGCTGGAACCCGGCGCCTGGGTACTGCCAGCGCTGGTCTGGCTGGAAACCTATCCCGTGCGCAGCGGCGCGTCGCAAGACCCCGATTCCTGGCCCTGGTCCTCGGCCGCCAGCCACACCGGCAACACGACAGCCGCGCCTGCACAGTGGCAATCCGATCACGCCGACTACTGGGCGTGCGGCAATACGCCGTTCGACCGTCAGGCCAACTATCGCAAGCGCCTCCAGGACGGCCTGTCGCGCGAAGAATCGCAACGCATCGACCAGGCCGTGTCGGGCCAGTGGGCGCTGGGCGGCGCAAGCTTCATTGCCAGCCTGGCCCATACCGCCAGCCGGCGTGTCGCGCCCGGCCAACGCGGCCGGCCGCGTAAAAAGCCCGCCGCGCCGGCGGATGCCGAGTCCGGTGCTCCCGCCCCCTCGCCATCCCCCCCGACGACAAGCTCCTGACATCCCGACCCGCCTGCATGGCGGGTTTTTTTGGCGCGACGCACATTCACGTGCACTTTTCGCCACATCGACGCGTCAATTTCTCAGCCGCAAATGTCCATAAAATTAGGGACACATAAAGGGAAATCCAGGGATTCCACCCCCGTCGGCATGCGACGTCCTGGGCACTCGCCGCGGCAAGCCAATAACGGCGCGGGCGTTAATGCGTCCCCATATTTACGCACTATGATGGAGCATTAATATAAATAGGGTCATACCCTGTTTGTTTCTATTGCACCCTACTTGCGACGGGGGTATTGTCCGTCTCCTGCACTGCAACATTACGACGCAGGCCCACTGCGGAGCGCGCCATGCCCCAAATTACCCCGATCGAATCCTGTCCCACCCCCAAGGCGACCCCTATCGATGCCAGCCGCATCGGTCTGCCTGCGGCTCAAGGGCTGTACCACCCCAAGAATGAGCACGACGCCTGTGGTGTCGGTTTCGTTGCGCACATCAAGGGCAAGAAAAGCCACGCGATCATCCAGCAGGGTCTAAAGATCCTTGAAAACCTGGACCACCGCGGCGCAGTCGGCGCGGACAAGCTGATGGGCGACGGCGCGGGCATCCTGATCCAGATTCCGGACACGCTCTATCGCGACGAACTGAGCCAGCAAGGCATCATCCTGCCGCCTCCCGGCGAGTACGGCGTGGCCATGGTGTTCCTGCCCAAGGAAACCGCCTCGCGCCTGGCTTGCGAGCAAGAACTTGAACGTTCGGTGCGCGCCGAAGGCCAGGTCGTCCTGGGCTGGCGCAATGTGCCGGTGGACGTCGACATGCCGATGTCGCCCACCGTGCGTGAATGCGAGCCCGTGATCCGCCAGCTGTTCATCGGCCGTGGCGCCGACGTGATGGTGCCCGACGCGCTGGAACGCAAGCTGTACGTGATCCGCAAGACCGCCAGCCACGCCATCCAGAACATGCATCTGGCCCACGGCAAGGAATACTTCGTGCCATCGGCGTCGGTGCGCACCGTGGTCTACAAGGGCCTGCTGCTGGCCGACCAGGTCGGCCGCTATTACCGCGATCTGGCCGACACGCGCGCCGTATCCGCGCTGGCGCTGGTTCACCAGCGTTTTTCGACCAACACGTTCCCCGCCTGGCCGCTGGCCCACCCGTACCGCATGATCGCCCACAACGGGGAAATCAACACGGTCAAGGGCAACTTCAACTGGCTGCGCGCCCGTGAAGGCATGATGCAGTCGGCCGTGCTGGGCGACGATCTGAAAAAGCTGTACCCCATCGTCTACGAAGGCCAGTCGGACACCGCCACGTTCGACAACTGCCTGGAACTGCTGGTCAATTCCGGCTATTCCCTGGCCCACGCCATGATGATGATGATCCCGGAAGCCTGGGAACAGCACACGCAGATGGACGAGTCGCGCCGCGCGTTCTACGAATACCACGCTGCCATGATGGAGCCGTGGGACGGCCCCGCCGCCGTCGCCTTCACCGATGGCCGCCAGATCGGCGCCACGCTGGACCGCAACGGCCTGCGCCCCGCCCGCTACCTAGTCACCGATGACGACATGGTCATCCTGGCGTCCGAAGCCGGCACGCTGTCGATTCCCGAAAACCGCATCGTCAAGAAGTGGCGCCTGCAGCCGGGCAAGATGTTCCTGATCGACCTGGAACAGGGCCGCATCATCGACGACGCCGAAATCAAGCTGCAACTGGCCAACAGCCGCCCGTACCGTCAGTGGATCGAGCGCCTGCAGATCAAGCTGGAATCGCTGCCGGCCCCGCGCCAGGCCGCCGTCGCCACGCAGTCGTCCGTGTCGCTGCTGGACCGCCAGCAAGCCTTCGGCTGGACCCAGGAAGACTACAAGTTCATCCTGGAACCCATGGCGTCTACCGGCGAGGAAGTCATTGGCTCGATGGGCAACGACGCCCCGCTGGCCGTGCTGTCCGACCGCGCCAAGCCGTTCTACAACTATTTCCGCCAGTTGTTCGCGCAGGTCACGAACCCGCCCATCGACCCCATCCGCGAACAGCTGGTGATGTCGCTGGTGTCGTTCATCGGCCCCAAGCCCAACCTGCTGGACATCAACAACGTCAACCCGCCGCTGCGCCTGGAAGTGTCCCAGCCGGTGCTGGACTTTGCCGCCATGGCGCAGATCCGCGACATCGAGCAGGTCACGGGCAAGAAATTCCGCAGCTTCGAGCTCGACATCACGTACCCCGCCGCCTGGGGCCCCGAGGGCATTGAAGCCCGCGTGGCCGCGCTGTGCGCGCGCGCCGTCGATGCCGTGCAAAGCGGCTACAACATCCTGATCGTGTCGGATCGCCTGGTCGACAGCGAACGCGTGGCCATCCCCGCGCTGCTGGCAACGTCGGCCGTGCACCAGCATCTGATCCGCGCCGGCCTGCGCACCAACACCGGCCTGGTCGTGGAAACCGGTTCGGCCCGCGAAGTGCACCACTTCGCGCTGCTGGGCGGCTACGGCGCCGAGGCCATTCACCCCTACCTGGCGCTGGAATCGCTGGGCAAGATGAATGACCCCGAAAAGGCCGTGAAGAACTTCATCAAGGCAATCGGCAAGGGCTTGAACAAGGTCATGTCCAAGATGGGCATCTCGACCTACATGTCCTATACCGGCGCGCAGATCTTCGAAGCCGTGGGCCTGCAAAGCAACCTGGTGAACAAGTACTTCACGGGCACCTCGTCCAACATCGAAGGCATCGGCATCTTCCAGGTGGCTGAAGAAGCGCTGCGCCAGCACCGCGCGGCGTTCAGCACCGACCCCGTGCTGGCCAACGACCTGGACGCCGGTGGCGAATACGCCTACCGCGTGCGCGGCGAAGAGCACATGTGGACGCCGGATTCCATCGCCAAGTTGCAGCACGCCTCGCGCGCCAACAACTACCGCACTTACAAGGAATACGCGCAGATCATCAACGACCAAAGCCGTCGCCACATGACCCTGCGCGGCCTGTTCGAATTCCGCTTCGACCCGTCGCGCGCCATCCCGCTGGATGACGTCGAGTCCGCCAAGGACATCGTCAAGCGCTTTGCCACCGGCGCCATGTCGCTGGGCTCGATCTCGACCGAAGCGCACTCGGTGCTGGCCGTGGCCATGAACCGCATCGGCGGCAAGTCCAACACCGGCGAAGGCGGCGAAGACGAACTGCGCTACCGCGCCGAAATGCGCGAAGGCAAGAGCACCATCAAGGACGGCGACACGCTGGCCTCGCTGCTGGGCTCGGACCGCATCGAAGCCGATGTCGTCTTGAAGAAGGGCGATTCGCTGCGCTCGAAGATCAAGCAGGTGGCCTCGGGCCGTTTTGGCGTGACCGCCGAATACCTGTCGTCCGCCGACCAGATCCAGATCAAGATGGCGCAGGGCGCCAAGCCCGGCGAAGGCGGTCAGCTGCCCGGCCACAAGGTGTCGGAATACATCGCCAAGCTGCGTTATTCCGTGCCGGGCGTGGGCCTGATTTCGCCCCCGCCGCACCACGACATCTATTCCATTGAAGACCTGGCCCAGCTGATCCACGACCTGAAGAACGTGAATTCCAAGGCGTCGGTGTCGGTCAAGCTGGTGTCCGAAGTGGGCGTGGGCACGGTGGCCGCGGGTGTCGCCAAGGCCAAGGCCGATCACGTCGTGATCGCCGGCCACGACGGCGGCACGGGCGCATCGCCGGTGTCGTCCATCAAGCACGTGGGCACGCCCTGGGAACTGGGCCTGGCCGAAACGCAGCAGACGCTGGTGCTGAACCGCCTGCGCAGCCGCATCCGCGTGCAGGCCGACGGCCAGATGAAGACCGGCCGCGACGTCGTCATCGGCGCGCTGCTGGGTGCCGATGAATTCGGCTTCGCCACGGCGCCGCTGGTTGTCGAAGGCTGCATCATGATGCGCAAGTGCCACCTGAACACCTGCCCGGTGGGCGTGGCCACGCAAGACCCGGTCCTGCGCAAGAAATTCCAGGGCAAGCCGGAACACGTCGTCAACTTCTTCTTCTTCATCGCCGAAGAAGTGCGCGAAATCATGGCGCAACTGGGCATCCGCAAGTTCGACGACCTGATCGGCCGCGCCGATCTGCTGGACATGCGTTCGGGCGTTGAGCACTGGAAGGCGCAAGGGCTGGACTTCGCCCGCGTGTTCCATCAAACGCAATCGGACGCCGACGTGCGCCAGACCGAAGAGCAGGACCACGGCCTGGCCGGCGCGCTGGATCACCAGTTGATCGACCGCAGCCGCCCCGCGCTGGAGCGCGGCGAAAAGGTGTCGTTCATCGTGCCGGTGCGCAACCGCAACCGTACGATCGGCGCCATGCTGTCGGGCGCCGTGGCCTCGCGCTACGGCCACGACGGCCTGCCGGACGACACCATCCACATCCAGTGCAACGGCACCGCCGGCCAAAGCTTCGGCGCGTTCCTGGCGCACGGCATCACGATGGACCTGGTGGGCGAAGGCAACGACTACGTCGGCAAGGGCTTGTCCGGCGGCCGCATCATCGTGCGCTCGCCCAACGACTTCCGCGGCTTCGGCCCCGACCACATCATTGCCGGCAACACCGTGCTGTACGGCGCGTTGGCGGGCGAGGCGTTCTTCAACGGCGTGGCCGGCGAACGTTTCGCGGTGCGTAACTCGGGCGCGGCCACGGTTGTCGAAGGCACGGGCGACCACGGCTGCGAATACATGACGGGCGGCACGGTCGTGGTGCTGGGCGCCACGGGCCGCAACTTCGCGGCCGGCATGTCGGGCGGCGTCGCGTATGTCTGGGATCCGGAACGCACGCTCAAGCATCGCGTCAACCTGTCGATGGTGGAACTGGAAGGCGTGGCGCCGCATGCGGAACAGCAAGCGCTGAACAATATCGACATCTGGCACAGCGCGCAGCGCGGTGGCGAACGCGAGACGGATGAAACCATCCTGCGCCGCCTGGTGGAAGACCACTTCCGCTACACCGGCAGCTACCGCGCCCGCGAGATCCTGGGCGACTGGGAAGCCTCGCGCGGCAAATTCGTAAAGGTCATGCCGACGGACTACCGTCGCGCATTGGGTGAAATGTGGCGTGCAGCCAACCAGCAACAACTGGCTGCGTGAGGGATACCATGGGAAAGATTACCGGCTTTATGGAATTTCAGCGTCTGCAGGAGGCCTCCGAGGCCCCGCAGAAGCGGCTGAAGAACTGGCGCGAATTCGTGCTGCACCTGACCGACGACCAGGCCAAGCAGCAAGCCGCGCGCTGCATGGACTGCGGCATCCCGTTCTGCAACAACGGCTGCCCGGTCAACAACATCATCCCCGACTGGAATGACCTGGTGTACAAGCAGGACTGGCGCCGCGCGCTGGACGTGCTGCACTCCACCAATAACTTCCCGGAGTTCACCGGCCGCATCTGCCCGGCGCCGTGTGAAGCCGCCTGTACCTTGAACATCAACAGCGACGCTGTCGGCATCAAGTCCATCGAGCACGCCATCATCGACAAGGGTTGGGCCGAGGGTTGGGTCGCACCGCTGGTGCCGGCCAAGAAGACCGGCAAGAAGGTCGCGGTGGTGGGTTCCGGACCCGCCGGCATGGCGTGCGCGCAGCAGTTGGCGCGCGCCGGCCACTCGGTGACGCTGTTCGAAAAGAGCGACCGCATCGGCGGCCTGCTGCGTTACGGCATCCCCGATTTCAAGCTGGAAAAGCACCAGATCGACCGCCGCATCTCGCAGATGGAAGCCGAGGGCGTGGAATTCGCGCCGTCGACCTACATCGGCAACCCGAAGGACCCCGTGGCCGATGGCCTGACGGTGCGCACGCCGGATTCGCTGAAGGCCGAGTTCGACGCGATCGTCATGACGGGCGGTTCCGAGACCCCGCGCGACCTGCCGGTGCCGGGCCGCGAACTGTCGGGCGTGTACTACGCGATGGACTTCCTGCGTCAGCAGAACAAGGCCGTCGCCGGCGATCGCCTGACCGACCAGACGCTGGCCAAGGGCAAGCACGTGGTCGTGATCGGTGGCGGCGATACGGGTTCCGATTGCGTGGGCACCAGCAACCGCCACGGCGCAGCCTCGGTCACGCAGTTTGAACTGATGCCCCAGCCGCCCGAGTCCGAAAACAAGACCATGACGTGGCCGTACTGGCCGCTGAAGATGCGCACGTCGTCTTCCCACGAAGAAGGCTGCGAACGCGATTGGTCCGTCACCACCAAGCTGCTCAAGGGCAGCAACGGCAAGGTTGAAAAGCTGGTCGGCGCCCGCGTCGAATGGTTCAAGGACGACGCCACCGGCCAGATGAAGATGCGCGAAGTCGAAGGCTCGGAATTCGAGATCAAGGCTGACCTGGTGCTGCTGGCCATGGGCTTCGTGTCGCCGGTTCAGACCGTGCTGGACGCGTTCGGCGTGGACCGCGACGCGCGCGGCAACGTGCGCGCCAACACCGACGACTACCGCACCAATGTCGAAAAGGTGTTTGCCGCGGGCGACATGCGCCGGGGCCAGTCACTGGTGGTCTGGGCCATCCGCGAAGGCCGCCAATGCGCGCGTTCGGTCGATGCCTACCTGATGGGCGCTAGCGAATTGCCGCGCTGATCCTTCCGACGCTGGCAATACCCCATTCGCCGCCTTCGCGCCCCCGCGCCAAGGCGGCGAATGCATTCAGACGCGCGACATGATCATTTCCGTAGAGAGTCGCGCTTGCGTAGGATCCGTCTGATTCTTGTTGCCTGGCGGCCACGGGCGCGTTCCATCTTTTCACGGTTTGACACATATCAATCAGGCCTGAAGCCAGGTTTGAGAACCTGTCGTCTCACCCTCATGGAAAGATCGGAGAAGAAAAATGTTTTCGCTGAACGGGCGTATCCGCGCCACCGCCATCGCCGGACTGATCGCCGCCGGCGCACTCGCCGCTCCCGCGCATGCCCATGAGGCAGGCGACGTGCTGTTCCGCGTGGGCGTGACACAGGTCCGTCCTTCGTCCAACAACGGCACGGTGCTGGACGGCAGCGTCAAACTCGACGTCAACAACAACGTCCGTCCGAGCTTCACGCTGGGTTACATGGTGACGCGCAACATCGGTATCGAACTGCTGGGCGCCTGGCCGTTCCAGCACGACGTCAGCGGCAGCGGCCTGGGCAAGATCGGCTCCAGCAAGCAACTGCCCCCCACGCTCAGCCTGCAATGGCACATCCTGCCGGACAGCATGATCCAGCCGTACATCGGCGTGGGCATCAACTACACGCACTTCTTCGACACCAAGGCCGAAGGCGCGTTGAAGGGTTCGGACCTGAAGCTGGGCGATTCCTGGGGCGTCGCCGCGCAACTGGGCGCGGACTTCAAGATCAACGAACGCTGGTTCATGAACGCCGACATCCGCTACATCGACATCAGGTCGAAGGTGAAGCTGGACGGCCAGCACATCGGCACCGCACGCATCGATCCGTGGGTGGCGACGCTGGGTGTTGGTTACCGCTTCTAAGCCATCAACTGTTGCCGCAGCGCCTGCAATGCAGGCGCGTCGTCATCCGCACGCCAGACCAACTGGGTCTGGGCGTGCGCATACGGGCCGGTCAGCGCGCTAACACGGACGGAATGCTCGGCCCCCAGCACGGCCAGCACCGAACGAGGCACGATGGCCACGCCCGAGCCCGCCGCCACGCACGCCACAATGGCGTGATACGAGGCGAACTCCATCACACGCCCCGGCGCCAGGCCTTCGTGGTTCAACCATGATTCCAGGATGCGCCGATACGAGCACCCCGCCGCAAACGCAATGACGGTACGGCCGCCCAGATCGCGAGCACTCGCGATCTCGCCCCAAGCCAGCGGCGAAATCAGCGTCAGGTCTTCCTTGAAGGCATCCATGGCAGCCAGGCCATCGGCCGGAAACGGCTGGGCCACGAACGCCGCCTCGATTTCATAGTTGCGCACCTTGGTCGCCAGGGCGCCCGACGTCCCCGTGACCAGTTCTATCCCCACCTGCGGCCAAGCCGCGTGATACGCCGCCAGGATGGGCGGCAGGCGCGCGGCAGCCGTGCTTTCCATGGTGCCGATGCGCAGCACGCCTTGCGGGGCGCCGTCACGCACCGCGGCCTGCGCTTCGTCCGACAAGCGCAACAGACGATCCGCGTAGGACAGCAGCACGCGCCCCTGGTCCGACAACACCAGCCGGCGGTTCTGGCGGCGAAAGAGCGGGGCCTCCAGCGAGGCCTCCAATTGCTTCAAGCGGGTCGACACATTGGACTGCACCCGGTTCAGGTGCTGGGCCGCGCGCGCCACGCCGCCCTGATCGGCCACCGCCTTGAAGATCTGCAACGCGTCGAGATCCAAGTTTCTCATTTCAAGAACCCATGTTCTTAATAATTCACTATTAAAGATATTAGTACAGCCGTAGAGTGGACGCATGTCAACGCCTGCGTACCCTTCCGTTCCCGACTCCCGCAGCGCCGCCAGCCTGGCCTGGCCGGCCGCCCTGGCGCTGGCCGCTGCCATGGGGATCGGACGTTTCGCCTTTACCCCCGTCTGGCCGCTGATGGCGCAGGAAGGCGGCCTGTCGCTGGCCCAGGGCAGCTGGATCGCCTCGGCCAACTATGCCGGCTACCTGCTGGGCGCGCTGGCGGCCGTGGTCTGGCCGGTGCGACACCCCCGGGGCCAGCTTGCGCTGAGCCTGCTGGCCGTGGCGCTGCTGACCCTGGCCATGCCGCTGATGCACGACGTCGCGTTCTGGTGTGCGCTGCGGCTGGCCGCCGGCTACGCCAGCGCCAGCGCCTTCATCTGCGTGGCCGGCTGGCGGACCGTGCCGGCGGGAGATCCGCACGAACCCGTCGCGGCGGGGCTGACCTATGCCGGCGTGGGCGCGGGCATCGCGCTGACCGGGCTGGCCTGCCTGGGGCTGATGGCCTGGGGCGTCCGTGCCGACGGCATGTGGCTGGCCCTGGGCGGATTGACGCTGGCCCTGTCCGTCATCGCCTGGCCCGGGCTGAACCGGCCAGCCGCCTCGGGCCGGCCGTCGGCCGCCGCCGCACGACCCGCCCGGCTATCCCGCGCGGTTCCTCGCCTGGCGCTGCACTACGGTGTATTCGGCGTGGGCTACATCATTCCCGCCACGTTTCTGCCCGCGATGGCCAAGGAGGTCATTGCAGACCCGGCAGTCTTCGGCTGGGCCTGGCCGCTGTTCGGGCTGGCGGCGGCCGTGTCCTGCCTGCTGGTGCCCAGGCTTGCCCGCGGCCGCGACGACAAGCGCGTCTGGCAGGGCGCGCAGGCGCTGATGGCGATTGGCATGCTGGCCGTGACGCTCTGGCATCACATCGCGGCCGTGATCGTGGCCGCGCTGCTGGTGGGCGGCACGTTCATGGTGATCACCCAGGCCGGCATGCTGACCGCGCGGCGCGCCGCCGGCGCTGCCGCGCCCCGGGCCGCCGCCATCATGACCGCCGCGTTCGCCGCCGGACAGATATTGGGGCCGCTGTTGGCCTCGTGGGCGTCCCACTGGGGCGCGGGCCTGCCGCAAGTGCTGGGGGCCGGCGCGGCGCTGCTGGCGCTGTCGGCCTGGCGCCTGGGAAAAATCACGACAGAAGACATAGGCGCTGGGCATAATGCGATCGGCCCGCAAGGCTGTACACATTAGAGACAAGAAAGAGGAGTCACCCAGCATGAAATCTTTGCGCCCCCTGATCGCCACCTTGGCGGCGGTTGCCGCTTTCAGCAGCGCCGCGCAGGCCCAGACCGCCGACTGGCCCGCCAAACCCATCACCATGATCGTCCCCTACGCGCCCGGCGGCTTCGCCGACACGCGCGTGCGGCTGCTGGCGCGCAAGCTGGGCGAAACGCTGGGCCAGCCGATCGTGG
Organism: Achromobacter sp. MYb9; assembly: GCF_002975275.1. Lineage (GTDB taxonomy): Bacteria > Pseudomonadota > Gammaproteobacteria > Burkholderiales > Burkholderiaceae_B > Achromobacter. The sequence continues at coordinate 17,618 of NZ_PCOQ01000038.1, forward strand.
TCGAAAACAAGGCGGGCGCAGGCGGCGTGGTCGGCACCAACCTGATCGCCAAGGCCGCGCCCGACGGTTACACCATCGGCACGGGCAACCTGGCCCCGATGGCCGTGAACCCGTCCTTGATGAAGGAAATGCCCTACAACCCGCAAAAGGACCTGGCGCCCATCATCCTGATCGAAAACAGCCCGCTGGTCCTGAGCGTGAACAACGAGCTGCCGGTCAAGACGCTGGCCGACCTGATCGCGCTGGCCAAGAAGCAGCCCGGCAAGCTGTCCTTCGGTTCGTCGGGCGTGGGCGGCGCGCACCACCTGTCGGGCGAAATGTTCCGCGAACAGGCCAAGATCGACATCGTGCACGTACCCTACAAGGGAGGCAGCCTGGCCGCGACCGACCTGATGGGCGGTCATATCTCGATGATGTTCGAAATGGGCTATTCCGCGCTGCCTGCCATCCAGGGCGCCAAGATCCACCCCATCGCCGTCACGTCCGCCAAGCGCCTGGCCGTGCTGCCCGATGTGCCCACGATGGCCGAATCCGGCCTGCCGGGCTTCGAGTCCTACAACTGGCAGGGCATTGTCGCCCCCGCCGGCACGCCGGCCCCGATCATCGCGAAGCTGAACGCCGAATTCAACCGCATCCTGAAGGAACCGGATGTGCAGAAAGCCATCGCCGACACCGGCAGCCAGGCCGGCGGCGGCACGCCCGAGGAATTCGCAGCCTTCATCAAGAGCGAAACCGAAAAGTGGGCCCACGTCATCAAGGCTGGGAACATCCAGCTTCAATAACCTTTAGGAGTCTTCCCATGGCCACCCGTCTGCTTGACCTTCTGAAGTTGGACCATCCCATCATCCAGGCCCCCATGGCGGGCGGCGCAACGACGGTGGAACTGGTGTCCGAGGCGTCGAAAGCGGGTGTCCTGGGATCGCTCGGGGCGGCCTACATGAGCCCCGAGCAGATCGATGCGGCGGCGGCCGACATCCGCGCCCGTACGCCGCGGCCGTTCGCCATCAACCTCTTCGCGTCCGTAGCGGACCAGCCCATGCAGGGCGACACGGGCCGCATGCTGGCCCTGATGGCCCGCTACCACGAACAATTGGGCTTGCCGGCCCCCGTGGCACCCGGGCCGCAACCCGATCCGCTGCCCGGGCAGATCGAGGCCGTTCTCCGGCTGCGCCCGGCGGTCTTCAGCTTTACCTTTGGCCGGATCCCGGCCGACGTGCTGGCACGCTGCCGCGAACTGGGCATCCTGACCATCGGCACGGCGACCACCGTGCGCGAGGCGGTCGCGCTGGAACAGGACGGCGTGGACGCCGTCGTGGCACAGGGCGCCGAAGCGGGCGGGCACCGCGGCACCTTCCTGGATGATTTCGAACAATCGCTGATTGGCACCATGGCGCTTGCGCCGCAGATAGCCGATGCGATTTCCGTGCCGGTGATCGCCTCCGGCGGCATCATGGACGGTCGCGGCATCGCCGCCGCCCTGGCGCTGGGCGCAGATGCCGCACAAATGGGGACGGCCTTCCTCACCACGCATGAGTCCGGCATCAGCGACGCCTACAAGGCCGTGCTGCCGGCATCGCGCTCCGAGCAGTCCCGCGTGACCCGGGCTTTTTCGGGCCGCCCGGCGCGCGGCATCTCCAACGCCTTCATGCGGGACGCCGACGCGCTCGCCGCCGACATCCTGCCGTATCCCCTGCAGAATGCGCTGACGCGCCCCATGCGCACGGCCGGCGGCAAAGCCGGCAACATCAACGTGCTGTCTCTGTGGGCGGGGCAGGCCGCGCCGTTGGCCCGCCGCGAAAGCACGGCGGACCTGGTCCAGAGGCTGGCCCGCGAGACCGTGGCGGCCCAGGCGCGCCGCTGACCGCCGGGCGGGCCCCGCACGGCCGCCCCTTCCCGGGCGGTCGCGGGGCGGGCGATTGTCCCTGACACCGAAAACACTGTTCCATCCGCGGTGTATCGCATTGTGATTACAAAGCGTCGGGCTACAATGGCGCCTCGCCGCTGGGGGCCAGAGTCCGCCTTGGTCCTCGCAAAACACCCTTTTCGTTGCCCATGCCCGCTCAAACAAGCAGCACCCCGGAATTCGCCCTGCGCCTGGAAGGTGTGGCGCTAGGCTACGGTGATTTCACCGTCTTGCGCGACATCTCCATGGACGTGCGTGCGGGCCAAGTGGTCGCCGTCATGGGCGGCTCGGGTTCCGGCAAGACCACGCTGTTGCGGGCGGCCACCGGCCAGCTCGTCGCGCAGCAGGGCCGGGTCCTGGCGTTCGGGCAGGACATCGAGCGCGCCACCCCGGCCGAACTGCAATCCCTGCGCAAGCGCATGGGCGTGCTGTTCCAGCAGGGCGCGCTGTTCACCGACCTGAATGTGTTCGAAAACGTCGCTTTTCCGCTGCGCGAACACACCAAACTGTCCGAATCCGACGTCACCGACCGCGTGCTCGACAAACTCGACGCCGTCGGCCTGCGTGCCGCCGCGCACCTGAGAGTGGCCGAGATATCGGGCGGCATGGCGCGCCGCGTCGCCCTGGCCCGCGCCGTGGTGCTGGAACCCGAACTGATCCTGTACGACGAACCCTTCGCCGGACTGGACCCGATCTCGCTGGGCATCACGGCCCGCCTGATCCGCAGCCTGGCCGACCGCCTGGGATGCGCGTCGGTGCTGATCACCCACGACGTGCAGGAATCCTTCGCCATCGCCGACCAGGTGTATCTGGTGGGCCAAGGCAAGTTGGCCGCCGCCGGTACGCCGGAAACGCTGTCGGCGTCGCAAGACCCTTATGTGCAGCAATTCCTGAAAGGCCAGCCCGATGGCCCGGTCGCGTTCCAATACCCGGAAACGCCGGCCTTCCAAAAGTGGCTTTCCGAACAGAAAGGGCGCAAAGCATGAGCGGCTCCAACAATCCCGTCAGCGCGCTCGGCGGATGGCTGCGCGGCACCGTATCCGGCATCGGCTACTTCACCCGGTTCTTCGCCGGCATGCTGGCGCGCAGCGGCATCGTCTTCTCGCGCCCGCGCCTGGTGTCGCAGCAAGTCCATTTCATCGGCAACTATTCGCTGCTGATCATCGCCGTGTCGGGCATGTTCGTCGGCTTCGTGCTGGGGCTGCAGGGCTACTACACCCTGAACCGCTACGGTTCCGAAGAAGCGCTGGGCCTGCTGGTGGCCTTGTCGCTTGTGCGTGAGCTGGGGCCTGTCGTGACGGCGCTGCTGTTCGCCGGGCGCGCGGGCACCTCGCTGACCGCCGAGATCGGCCTGATGAAAGCCGGCGAACAACTATCGGCCATGGAAGTCATGGCCGTCGACCCGATCCGTCGCGTGCTGGTGCCACGCCTGTGGGGCGGCATCATCGCCATGCCCATCCTTGCGGCGGTGTTCTCCATGGTGGGTATCCTGGGCGGCTGGGTCGTCGGCGTCGTGATGATCGGCGTGGACGCAGGCGCGTTCTGGTCACAGATGCAAAACGGCGTGGACGTCTGGAACGACGTGGCCAACGGCGTCATCAAGAGCGTGGTGTTCGGCGTCACGGTAACGCTGGTGGCGCTCTACGAAGGCTGGCAGGCCCGGCCCACGCCCGAAGGCGTAGCTCGCGCCACCACGCGCACCGTGGTGGTGGGCTCCTTGGCAGTACTTGGGCTGGACTTCCTGCTCACTGCCTTGATGTTTGGAAATTGAAACGGATCGATCATGTCACGCGAAAAAACCGACTTCTGGGTAGGCCTGTTTGTACTGCTGGGCGCGGTCGCGCTGGTATTCCTGGCGTTGCGCGCCGGCAACCTCAGCACGTTTTCCTTCGCCCCGACCTATACGCTATCGGCCAATTTCGATAACGTAGGCGGCCTCAAGCCGCGCGCGGCGGTCAAAAGCGCCGGCGTCGTCGTGGGCCGCGTATCCAGCATCACCTTCGACGACAAGACCTTCCAGGCGGTCGTCTCGGTGAACCTGGAAAAAGCCTATCAGTTCCCGAAGGACACGTCGGCATCGATCCTCACGTCCGGATTGCTGGGTGAACAGTACCTGGGCCTGACGGCGGGCAGCGAAGAAGAGAACTTTACCGACGGCGGAAAAATCCGCTATACACAAAGCGCGGTCGTGCTGGAGCAGCTGATCAGCCAGTTCCTGTACGGCTCCGCCGAGAAGCAGGGCGCGGCCTCCGAAGCCGAACCCGCCGCGAAAGCGCCAAATTGAAGACGATGCGAAAGACGCCGTAACGGGCTGCGCTTCACCGTCGCAATATCATAAGAATCGTTGATAGGAATGTCCTGATCATGAACAAGAACGCACTTTCCCGAATCGCCACCATCGCAGCGGCGGGTGCACTGATGGCCGGCTGCGCCGCGCCGCAGAACCCGGATCCACGCGATCCGTGGGAAGGCTTCAACCGGGGCGTCTACAAGTTCAACGACACGGTCGACCGCGCGGTCTTCAAACCGGTTGCCCAGGCCTACACCTATGTCACGCCGCAGCCCGTGCGCAGCTGCGTCCACAACATCTTCAGCAACGTCGGCGATCTCTGGTCGGGCGCCAACAGCTTCCTGCAAGGCCGCGGCCACGACTTCGTGAACACGCTGGGCCGGTTCCTGTTCAACACCACGATGGGCGTGGGCGGCTGCTTCGACGTCGCCTCGGCCAACGGTGCGCGCAAGATCCCGAACGACTTCGGCACGACGCTGGGCGTGTGGGGCTTCGGCCAGGGCCCGTACCTGGTGCTGCCGATCTTCGGGTCGTCCACGGTGCGCGACGGCGCGGGCCTGATCGGCGATTACTACGGCACGACCTACGGCTACATGGGCGTCGACTCCATCGACAACGTGCGCCTGCGCAATTCGTTGTGGGGCCTGCGCGTCGTCGATACGCGCGCCAGCCTGCTCAGCGCCACCGACACGATCGACCGCGTCGCGCTGGATCCGTACAGCTTCATCCGCGACGCCTACCTGCAGCGCCGCAACGCCATGGTGCTTGGCCACCGCGTGAACGACGACGATGCGCTGCCCAACTACGAGGACGACGACGGCGATGCCCCGGCCCAGGGCGCTCCGGCGCCCGCGCCGGCAACCAAGTAAGCTGTCGCTTGCGTTCATCGGTACAGTAAGGAGTTTTGATGCGATTTGCTTTTATTTCCCTGTTGCAACGGTTGGCCTTCGCAGGCCTGCTGGGTCTTGCCGCGGCCGGCGCCGCGCAGGCCAAGCCCAACCCCAACGGTCCTCCGGACCAATTCGTCATCGCCACGGCCAATGAGGCCCTTGATGTGCTGAAAGCCGACGGCGCCGTCAAAGCCGGCAACACCGCCCGCATCAACGAAGTCGTCAACCAGCACATCCTGCCCTACGTCAACTTCCAGAAAACGACCCGCCTGTCCGCCGGCCGCTACTGGCGCCAGGCGACGGAACAGCAGAAGACGGCCCTGGCCGACGCGTTCCGCGGCACGCTGGTGCGCACCTACAGCGGCGCGCTGACCCGCGTCACGCCCAGCACCACCGTCAAGGCCCTGCCGTTCCGCGGCGACCCCAAGGCCGACGACGTGGTCGTGCGCACCCTGATCAGCCAGGACAACGGCCAGCCCACGGGCGTGGACTACCGTCTGGAAAAGACGCCGCAAGGCTGGAAGATCTACGACATGAACGTCGAAGGCATCTGGCTGATCGAGAACTACCGCAACCAGTTCGCGCAGCAGATCAACCAGAACGGCATCGACGGCCTGATCAAGGCGTTGAACCAGCGCAACCAGTAATTCCCCGGTTCCGGCTGCCTCCGGCCCGGCGCGCCCCTAGCGGCCCGCCGGGCTGATTATTTAAGGGACGGATGATGTCGCCATCCCTACGGCTGCCGGGGCCATAGGCGCTTGCCGCCTCGGTGCGCTTATATAATGATCAATTCGCTCTTTCCGGGCAGCCCCCCGCCGTCATGTCAGCCGTCAGTCTAGAAAACGTCTCCAAGGTCTACTCGCCACGCCAGCGTGGCTGGCAGAAGTTGCTTGGGCGCACGCCCGCCCCCGGCTTTCAGGCGCTGGACCATGTCAGCCTGAACATCGAGCACGGCGAGTTCTTTGGCCTGCTAGGCCCGAACGGCGCGGGCAAGACCACCCTGATCTCGATCCTGGCCGGCCTGGCGCACGCGTCGTCCGGACGGGCCACCGTCTGTGGTTACGACGTCGTGGCCGACTACAAGTCGGCGCGGCGCGCCCTGGGCGTGGTGCCGCAAGAGCTGGTCTACGACCCGTTCTTCACGGTGCGCGAGACCCTGCGTATCCAGTCCGGCTACTTCGGCCTGCGCAACAACGACGACTGGATCGACGAGATCCTGTTCAACCTGGGCCTGGCCGACAAAGCCGACAACAACATGCGCGCGCTGTCCGGCGGCATGAAACGCCGCGTGCTGGTGGCGCAGGCGCTGGTGCACCGTCCCCCCGTGATCGTGCTGGATGAACCCACCGCAGGCGTGGACGTGGACTTGCGCCGCACCTTGTGGGAGTTCATCTCGCGCTTGAACAAGGCGGGCCACACCATCATGCTGACCACGCACTACCTGGAAGAAGCGGAAGCCCTGTGCGGCCGCATCGCCATGCTCAAGCGCGGCCGCATCGTGGCGCTGGACACCACGCAGGCCCTGATGGCTCGCGTCGGCGGCGTCGATCTGGAAGACGCGTTCGTGCGCATCATGCATCAGGGCGACGAGCCCGCCGCGCCCGCCCTGCAACCCGAAGAGATTTCCTCATGACGCCGCCCAACGCGACCGCCAGCCAACCGCTGGTGCAGCCCCGCCTGGACGCGGGCTCCGGTTTTCCGACCCTGCTGCGCAAGGAATTGCTGCGCTTCTGGAAGGTCGGCTTCCAGACCATCGCCGCCCCCGTGATCACGGCGCTGCTGTACCTGCTGGTGTTCGCGCACGTGCTGGAAGGGCGCCTGATGGTGTACGGCACGGTGCCCTACACGGCGTTCCTGATCCCCGGGCTCATGATGATGAGCATGCTGCAGAACGCGTTCGCCAACCCGTCGTCGTCACTGATCCAAAGCCGCATCACCGGCAACCTTGTCTTCATGCTGCTGCCGCCGCTGTCGCACCGCGACATGTTCGGCGCCTTCGTGCTGGCGGCCATCGTGCGTGGCCTGGCCGTGGGGCTGTGCGTCTGGGCCGTGGCGCTGTTCTTCGTATCGCTGATTCCCGCCAACCCGCTGTGGTTGCTGGTCTTTGCCGTGCTGTCCTGCGGCATCATGGCCGTGCTGGGCGTGGTCGCGGGCCTGTGGTCCGAAAAATTCGACCAGCTGGCCGCCTTCCAGAATTTCCTGATCATGCCCGCGACGTTCCTGTCCGGCGTGTTCTATTCCATCCACACGTTGCCGCCCTTCTGGCAGAGCGTGTCCCACTGGAACCCCATCTTCTACGCCATCGACGGATTCCGCTACGGATTCTTCGCGGTGTCGGACGTCTCGCCCTGGCGCAGCCTGGCGGTGGTGACGGCGGTGTTCCTGGCGCTATCGCTTTACGCGCTGCGGCTTCTGGCCAGCGGCTACAAACTCAGGAACTGACGTCCATGCTTCCCACTCCCGCGCAAGTCCGCCAATACATCGCGGACGGCCTGCCCTGTGAACATCTTGACGTGCAGGGCGACGGCTCGCATTTCGACGCCGTCATCGTCAGCACGGCCTTCGAAGGCAAGCGCCTGATCCAGCGCCATCAGATGGTCTATGCTGCGCTCGGCGACCGCATGAAGGCCGAGATCCACGCACTGTCCATGCGCACGCTGACCCCTGGCGAATATCAGCAAGCAGGCAAGTGATGGATAAGCTCCGCATCACCGGCGGCGCGCCGCTACGCGGCGAAATCTCGATTTCCGGCGCCAAGAATTCGGCCCTGCCGATCCTGTGCGCGGGTCTGCTGACCGCCGACGCGCTGACGCTTGCCAACGTTCCGCACCTGAACGACACCGCCACTATGCTGCGCCTGCTCGGCCGCATGGGCGTGCGCGCCGAGCGCGGCACGGACGGCGTCGTCACGCTGCAGGCCAACCACGTCGACAACCTGGAAGCGCCGTACGACCTGGTCAAGACGATGCGCGCCTCCATCCTGGTGCTGGGCCCGCTGCTCGCCCGCTTCGGCGAAGCGCGCGTGAGCCTGCCTGGCGGTTGCACCATCGGCCAGCGACCGGTCGACCAGCACATCAAGGGCCTGGCCGCGCTGGGCGCCGAGATCAGCATCGAGCACGGCTTTGTCGTCGCGCGCGCCAAGCGCCTGAAGGGCGCCTCCGTGCGCACCGACATGGTCACCGTCACCGGCACCGAGAACCTGCTGATGGCGGCCGTGCTGGCCGACGGCCGGACCGTGCTGGAGAACGCCGCGCGCGAACCCGAAGTGGTCGACCTGGCCGAATTGCTCATCAAAATGGGCGCCCGCATCCAGGGGCACGGCACGGACCGCATCGTGATCGACGGGGTCGAGCGCCTGCACGGCGCCGAACACCGCGTTATCTCCGACCGCATCGAAGCCGGCACCTTCCTGTGCGCCGTGGGCGCGGCGGGCGGCGACATCGTGCTGAAGAACACTGACGCCGGCATCCTGGGCGCCACGCTGGACAAGCTGGTCGAAGCCGGCCTGACCATCGAAACCGGCCCGGACTGGATCCGCGGCGCCATGTCCGCGCGGCCGAAAGCGGTGGGTTTGCGCACGCACGAATACCCCGGCTTCGCCACCGACATGCAGGCGCAGGTCATGGCGCTGAATGCCGTGGCGGATGGCACCGCGGTCATCGTCGAAACGATTTTCGAGAACCGCTACATGCACGTGCAGGAACTGCGCCGCCTGGGCGCCGACATCGACATCGACGGCCACACCGCCATCGTGCGTGGAGTGAAGCGCCTGTCGGGCGCCACCGTCATGGCCACCGACCTGCGCGCCTCGGCCAGCCTCGTCATCGCCGGCCTGGCGGCCGACGGCGACACGCTGGTCGACCGCATCTACCACCTGGATCGTGGCTACGACCAGATGGAAGTCAAACTGCGCGCCCTGGGCGCGAACATCCAACGCGTGACCGGCAAGGAACAGGCATGAAAAGTAATAGCCCCCACGCTGCGCCTTCAGCTTGCTGCCCCCACGCTGCGCCGTCGGCTTGCTGCTCCCCGAGTGGGTCCGATCATTTTGAGGCTGCCCGGCAATGAACAATGCCACCACGATGAAGCCCCTGACCCTGGCCCTGTCCAAGGGCCGGATTTTTGAAGAAACCATGCCGTTGCTGGCCGAGGCCGGCATCGAAGTGACCGAAAGCCCGGAGAGCTCCCGCAAGCTGATCCTGCCGACCAGCGACCCTGGCCTGCGCCTGATCATCGTGCGCGCCTCCGACGTGCCGACCTACGTGCAGTACGGCGCGGCCGACCTGGGCATCGCGGGCAAGGACGTGCTGATCGAGCACGCCAAAGAGCAGCCCGGCGGCCTGTACCAGCCCATCGACCTGAACATCGCCAAGTGCCGCCTGGCCGTGGCCGTGCGCAACGGCTTCGACTACGAAGGCGCCGTGCACCAGGGTGCGCGCCTGCGCGTGGCCACCAAGTACGTCCACTCAGCCCGTGAACACTTTGCGGCAAAGGGTGTGTACGTGGATATCATCAAGCTGTATGGTTCGATGGAACTGGCGCCGCTGGTCGGCCTGGCCGACTGCATCGTCGACCTGGTGTCCACCGGCGGCACGCTGCGCGCCAACGACCTGGTCGCAGTCGAAGACGTCATGCCCATCTCGTCGCGCCTGATCGTCAACCAGGCTGCGCTGAAGACCCGCGGCGCCCGCCTGCAACCGCTGCTGGACGCCTTCGAAAGAGCCGCCTCCCGCAACGCCTGACCCCCGCCCGCCGCGATGCCGCGGCGGCCGCTTTCCGCTTTGCTGCATGACGCCATGGCCCTGATCAATCGTCTTGACTCCCGCGATCCCGGATTCAAATCCGCCCTGTCCACGCTGCTGGCCTTCGAGGCCAACGAGGACGAGTCCATCGACCGCGCCGCCGCCGGCATCCTGGCCGACGTACGCGCCCGCGGCGACGCCGCGCTGGTGGAATACACGCAACGCTTCGACCGCATGCCGGGGGCATCGGCCGCCGCGCTGGAAATCCCCAAGGCAGACTGGCATGCCGCGCTGGCCTCGCTGCCGGCCGCCCAGCGCAATGCGCTGGAAGCCGCCGCCGACCGCGTGCGCAGCTACCACGAACGCCAGCGCGCCGAGACCTGGACCTACACCGACGCCGAAGGCACGATGCTGGGCCAGCAGGTCACCCCGCTGGATCGCGTGGGCCTGTACGTGCCGGGCGGCAAGGCCGCCTATCCGTCGTCGGTGCTGATGAACGCCATCCCGGCCAAGGTCGCGGGCGTGCAGGAACTGATCATGGTCACGCCCACGCCCGACGGCGTACGCAACCCCATCGTGCTGGCGGCGGCCGCCATCGGCGGCGTGGACCGCGTGTTCGCCATTGGCGGCGCGCAGGCCGTGGGCGCGCTGGCCTACGGCACCGATACGGTGCCCGCCGTGGACAAGATCGTCGGCCCGGGCAACGCCTATGTCGCCGCCGCCAAGCGCCGCGTGTTCGGCGTGGTCGGCATCGACATGATCGCCGGCCCCAGCGAGATCCTGGTCATCTGCGACGGCAAGACGCCGGCCGACTGGATCGCCATGGACCTGTTCTCGCAGGCCGAACACGACGAACTGGCGCAATCGATCCTGCTCTGTCCGGACGCCGCCTTCATCGCGGAAGTCGAAGCCGCCATCGCGCGCCTCCTGCCGACGATGCCGCGTGCCGACATCCTGCGCGTCAGCCTGGCGAACCGCGGCGCGCTGATCCAGGTCCAAAGCCTGGAAGAAGCCTGCCAGATCGCCAACGACATCGCGCCCGAGCACTTGGAAATTTCTACCGAGCAGCCCGAAATCTGGACGGCCAAGATCCGCCACGCCGGCGCGATCTTCATGGGCCGGTTCAGTTCGGAGGCGCTGGGCGACTACTGCGCCGGCCCGAACCACGTGCTGCCGACGTCGCGCACCGCGCGCTTTTCGTCGCCGCTGGGCGTGTACGACTTCCAGAAGCGTTCCAGCCTGATCCAGGTATCGCATCAGGGCGCGCAGACCCTGGGCCGCATCGCCGCCGAACTGGCGCTAGGCGAGGGCCTGCAGGCGCATGCCGCCAGCGCTCAGTACCGGATCGACAAGCCATGAGCGTCGCCGGCCGCATCGCCGGCACCGTGCGCGCCGACATCCGCGAACTGGCCGCCTATCCCGTGGCCAACGCGGAAGGCTGCATCAAGCTGGACGCGATGGAATGCCCCTACGAGCTTCCCGAAACGGTCCGCGACGATATCGCCCAGGCCGTGCGCGACACGGCGCTGAACCGCTACCCGGCCGCCGACCTGACCGCGCTGCAGCAGGCGGTGAAGGCCGCGTTCGGGGTACCCGATGCCGCCGACGTGCTGTTCGGCAATGGCTCCGACGAACTTATCCACATCGTCGTGCAGGCCTGCTGCAACCCCGGCGACACCGTGATGTCGCCGTGGCCGTCGTTCGTCTATTTCGACATGGCGGCCCGATTCGACCACGCCCGCTTCGTCGGCGTGCCGCTGACCGATGATCTGACCCTGGATTTGCCGGCCATGCTGGCCGCCATCCGCGAGCACCAACCCAAGGTCGTGTTCCTGGCCGTGCCCAACAACCCCACCGGCGGCCTCTGGTCCGACCACGACGTGCAGGCGATCATCGCGGCCGCCCCGGGCCTGGTGGTGCTGGACGAGGCCTATCAGCCCTTCGCCGACCGCACCTGGATGGCGCAGGTGCTGGACGCGCCCAATGTCGTCGTCATGCGCACGGTCTCCAAGATCGGCCTGGCGGGCTTGCGTTTCGGATACATGGCGGGCCACCCGGACTGGATCGCCGAACTGAATAAAGTGCGCCCGCCCTACAACCTGGACGTGCTGACCCAGGCCACGCTGATGACGGTTCTGCGACACAAGGACGTGCTGGACGAGCAGGCCGCGCGTCTGCGCGCCGACCGCGAACCGCTGGCCGCGGCCCTGGCGGCGCTGCCCGGCGTCAGGGTATTCCCTTCCGCCGGCAACTTCATACTCGCGCGCTTTTCCGGCAAGCTGGACGGCAACGCCGTGCATCTTGCGCTGAAAACGCGCAAAATATTGATTCGTAACTTCTCCAACGCCCATCCGCTCCTGGCCAACTGCCTGCGCATCTCGGTGGGCGCCCCGGCCGAGAACGCCGCCTTGCTGGCTGCCCTGCAAGAGATTTTGAGTGCTTAACATGCGTACCGCAGAGATCACCCGCAACACCAACGAAACCCGCATCCGCGTGGCCATCAACATCGATGGCACCGGCAAGCAGACGATCGACACGGGCGTGCCGTTCCTGGACCACATGCTGGACCAGATCGCGCGCCACGGCCTGATCGACCTCGACATCAAGGCCGAGGGCGACCTGCACATCGATGCGCACCACACGGTGGAAGACGTGGGCATCACCCTGGGCATGGCAATCGCGAAAGCGGTCGGCACCAAGGCCGGGCTGCGCCGCTACGGCCACGCCTATGTGCCGCTGGACGAAGCGCTGTCGCGCGTCGTGGTGGATTTTTCGGGCCGTCCCGGCCTGGAATACCACATCCCGTTCACGCGCGCCCACATCGGCAACTTCGACGTCGACCTGACGCGCGAGTTCTTCCAGGGGCTGGTCAATCACGCGCTGATCACGCTGCACATCGACAACCTGCGCGGCTTCAACGCCCACCACCAGGCGGAAACCGTGTTCAAGGCCTGTGGCCGCGCCCTGCGCATGGCCATGGAAGTCGACCCGCGCATGGGCGACGTCGTGCCCTCCACCAAGGGCGTGCTGTAACCGTTCGCCAAACCCACCGCACCAGGCAAAAGAAGTGACCACTATCGCCATCGTCGACTATGGAATGGGCAATTTCCACTCCGTCGCACGCGCCCTGACGTTCGCCGCCCCCGACGCGGACATCCGCATCTGCCACCAGCCCCAGGACATCGACGCGGCCGACCGCGTGGTCTTCCCCGGCCAGGGTGCGATGGCGGACTGCATGCGCACCCTGAATGAATCCGGCCTGCGTGAAGCCGTCGTCCGCGCCGCCCGCAACAAGCCCCTGCTGGGCGTCTGCGTGGGCGAACAGATGCTGTTCGACTCCTCTGAAGAAGGCGGCACGTCCTGCCTGGGCCTGTTCCCCGGCGTCGTGCGCCGCTTCTCGGGGCCGCGCTTCGCGGACCTGATCGCCGCCGACGATGAAGCCTGCCTGGCCGACACCGGTGCGGCGGGCCTGGCCGACACCCGCCCGGAACGGCTCAAAGTGCCGCACATGGGATGGAACAAAGTCCGCCAGACACGCTCTCACCCTATCTGGGACGGCATTCCGGACGACACGCACTTCTATTTCGTCCATAGTTACTACGCCGATCCGGACGATTCCGGCCTGACTGTTGGTGAAACCGATTATGGCGTCGCCTTTACCTGCGCAGTGGCGGCAGCTAACATTTTCGCGGTGCAGTTCCACCCCGAAAAGAGCGCCGAACACGGTTTGCGCCTGTATCGCAATTTTGTAGACTGGCAGCCGTAGGCCTAGAGCCCACGTGCGCCAGCCCATTCAACCCCTCTTTCTTTTTGCTGCCCACCATGCTGCTGATCCCCGCCATCGATCTTAAAGACGGGCGCTGCGTGCGCCTGCGCCAGGGTGACCTGGACGATGCAACGGTGTTCTCCGAAGACCCCGCCGCCATGGCCACCCGTTGGCTCGACCAAGGCGCGCGCCGCCTGCATCTGGTCGACCTGAACGGCGCCGTCGCCGGTAAACCGAAGAACGAAGCGCCCATCAAGGCCATCCTGGAAGCCGTCGGCGACGACATCCCCGTCCAGATCGGCGGCGGCATCCGCGACCTCGACACCATCGAGCGCTACCTTGATGCCGGCATCTCCTACGTGATCATCGGCACCGCCGCGGTCAAGAACCCGGGCTTCCTGCAAGACGCCTGCGGCGCATTCCCCGGCCAGATCATCGTCGGCCTGGACGCCCGCGACGGCAAGATCGCCACCGACGGCTGGAGCAAGCTGACCCGCCACGACGTGCTGGACCTGGCCAAGAAGTTCGAAGACTACGGCTGCGAGGCCATCATCTACACCGACATCGGCCGCGACGGCATGCTCTCGGGCGTGAACGTCGAAGCCACGGTCCGCCTGGCCCAGCACGTGCGCATCCCCGTGTACGCGTCGGGCGGCATCGCCGGCATCCAGGACATCGAAGCCCTGTGCGCGGTCGAGGAAGAAGGCGTCGAAGGCGCCATCCTGGGCCGCAGCATCTACGAAGGCACGCTTGATTTCCAGGCAGCCCAGGCCCGCGCCGACGAATTGGCAAAATGACCACCTCCAGCAGCACCCCCGGGGCCGGCGCGCCCGTCCAGAGCGCGCTGACCCGCCGCATCATCCCCTGCCTTGACGTGACCGCCGGGCGCGTCGTCAAGGGCGTGAACTTCGTCAACCTGCTCGACGCGGGCGACCCCGTCGAGATCGCCCGCCGCTACAACGAGCAGGGCGCCGACGAACTCACGTTCCTGGACATCACCGCCACCAGCGACGGCCGCGACCTGATCCTGCCCATCATCGAGCAGGTGGCGTCCCAGGTCTTCATCCCGCTGACCGTGGGCGGCGGCGTGCGCCAGGTGTCCGACATCCAGCGCCTGCTGAATGCCGGCGCCGACAAGATCAGCATCAACAGCGCCGCCGTGGCCAACCCGGAACTGGTTCGCGCCGCGTCCGACTACCACGGCTCGCAATGCGTGGTCGTAGCCATCGACGCGCGTCGCGTGTCTGCCGACGGCGAACCCGCCCGCTGGGAAGTCTTCACCCATGGCGGCCGCAAGGCCACCGGGCTGGACGCCGTGGCCTGGGCGCGCCGCATGGCGGCCTACGGCGCGGGCGAAATCCTGTTGACCAGCATGGACCGCGACGGCACCAAGTCGGGCTTCGACCTGGCGCTGACCCGCGCCGTGTCGGACGCCGTGCCGGTGCCCGTCATTGCCTCGGGCGGCGTGGGTAACCTGCAACACCTGGCCGATGGCGTCACCACCGGCCGCGCCAGCGCCGTGCTGGCCGCCAGCATTTTCCATTTTGGCCAGCACACCGTCGGCGAGTGCAAGCGCTTCATGGCCGAACAAGGCATTTCCGTACGGTTGGACTAATCATGAGCATCGAACCCGCCTGGATGGCCGACGTCGTCTTCGACGAAAACGGCCTGATCCCCGCCATCGCCCAAGACTTTGAAAACGGCCAGATCATGATGGTGGCCTGGATGAACCGCGAATCGCTGGCTGAAACGGCCGCCACCGGCCGCGCCGTGTACTGGTCGCGTTCGCGCCAACGCCTGTGGCGCAAGGGCGAAGAATCGGGCCATGTGCAAGAAGTGCACGAATTGCGCCTGGATTGCGACGGCGACGTCATTTTGCTCAAGGTGCACCAGGAAGGCGGCATCGCGTGCCACACCGGCCGCGCCAGTTGTTTTTTCCGCCGCCTGGAAGGGCCGACGGACCAGGCATCCTGGGTCACGGTTGACCCGGTGCTGAAAGACCCCGAACTGATCTACAAATGACCGATCAAACGCTAAGCGCGGCCGATATCCTGGCACGCATCGCCGACACGCTGGAAACCCGCCGCCCCGAAAACGGCGGGGATCCCACCGCATCGTATTCCGCCAAGCTGCTGGCCAAGGGCCCCGACGCCTTCCTGAAGAAGATCGGCGAAGAAGCCACGGAACTGGTCATGGCCGCCAAAGACGGCGTGCCGGACCGCATCGTCAGCGAAACCGCCGACCTGTGGTTCCACTGCCTGGTCGCGCTGACGCATTTCAAGCTGCGGCCGGAAGACGTGCTGGCCGAATTGGCCCGCCGCGAAGGCCTGTCGGGCCTGGCCGAGAAGGCAAGCCGCCCCAAAGACTGACCACGGAGCCCGGAAAATGAGCGACAACTGTCTTTTCTGCAAGATCGCCGCTGGCGACATCCCGTCCAAGAAAGTCTATGAAGACGAGGACTTTGTTGCATTCCACGATATTAATCCGGCCGCACCGGTACATTTACTGCTGATCCCTCGACGTCATGTCACATCCATGCAGGATATTACGGGCGAGGACGCAGGTTGGTTGGGTAGAATGATGTCGTTGGCGCCGCGGCTAGCAGCCGAAAACGGTTGCCGTCCGGGCCCTGATGGCGGATTTCGCATCATGATCAACTCTGGCGTCGAAGGCGGCCAGGAAGTCCCGCATTTGCATTTCCACATCATCGGCGGCTCGCGGCCCTGGAAAGGGCGCGTAGCCCCCACCGCGTAATTCGGAGAAACATCATGGGTAGTTTCAGCATTTGGCATTGGTTGGTCGTTCTGGTCATCGTGGCGCTGATTTTCGGCACCAAAAAACTGCGCAACATCGGCTCGGACCTGGGCGGCGCGGTGAAGGGTTTCAAGGAAGGCATGAAGGACGCCAACGGCGAAAAGCCGGCGGATCCGATCGCGCAGCAGCGCGTTTCCGGTGAAACCATCGACGTGCAAGCCAAGGAAAAGACCAACTCCTGAGCCGCGGCTCGTCTCCCGGGCCAGCCCTGAACGGGCCGGCCCTTATTGCTTCAATTCCCGAGCGGCCGTCGAATGTTTGATGTCAGCCTCACTGAACTGATGGTGATCGGCGTCGTCGCCTTGATCGTCATTGGCCCCGAACGCCTGCCCAAGGTCGCCCGCACCGTCGGCCACCTCCTTGGGCGCGCGCAGCGTTACGTCAATGACGTGAAGTCCGATATCCAGCGCGAAATCGAACTCGATGAACTGCGCAAGTTCAAAAACGAAATGGAAGATGCCGCGCAAGGCGTGCAGCAGTCGTTGAACGACACGCAAGCCTCGCTGCAGGAACCGGTCCAGCAATTCCGCGCGGAACTCGACGAAGTCGCCCGCGAAGCCAGCGGCAAGGTCGCGCCGGTTATCGTCGGGGACGCCTCAGTCGGGGACGCCTCAGCCGGGGC
>NZ_PCOQ01000039.1 GCF_002975275.1 Achromobacter sp. MYb9
CCACCGACCGTGACGCCGGCGACGCCGGCTTCAGCAGACACGGTGACCTTGCCGGTGACGGTGTCACCGGAAGCTTCAACCACGCTGTTGTGCGCGTCGGTGACGTTGCCATCGCCGTCTTCCGGCGTGACAACCGGCGGAGCGTCGGTCTGGCCGTTGATGGTGATGGTCAGTTCAGCGGTGCTGGTGTCGCCGTCCGCGTCGGTGATGGTGTAGCGGATGGTCTCGGTCAGCGTCTCGCCGTTGTTCAAGGCTTGAACGGCCGGCAAGCCGTTGTTCAACTGATACGACCAGGTGCCGTCGCCGTTGTCGACCAGCGTGCCGTACTTGGCATCGCCCGTCGTGATGGCGACCGTGCTGGTATCCGCGCCGAGGACATCATTACCCAGAACGTTGCCCATGATCGGGGCAGCCGTATCTTCGGTAACGCTTGCCGAGTCAGCATTGGCAACCGGAGCGGTATCAATAATCTGGATAACCAGGTCATTGCTGGTGGCAGTACCGGCCACGTCGGTGACGGTGACGGTGAAGCTGTCCTTGACCGCGTCATCGCCGGCGGTGTGATCGTCAGCGCCACCCGTCTCCTGATAGGAGTAGGTGATGACGCCGGTCGCGGCGTCATAGGCGGTGATGGTCAGGACACCCTTGTCGGTCGTGATGACGACAGGCGTATTAGAGGCGTTGGTGACATCATGGCCGCCAACGCTGACACCCGCGACGCCCGCTTCAGCGGACACCGTGACCTTGCCAGTGACGGTGTCGCCAGAGGCTTCAACCACACTGTTGTGTGCGTCAGTGACGTTGCCATCGCCGTCTTCAGGCGTGACAACCGGCGGACCGTCGGTCTGGCCATTGATGGTGATAGTCAGTTCAGCAGTGCTGGTGTCGCCATCGGCATCGGTGATGGTGTAGCGGATGGTCTCGGTCAGCGTATCGCCGTTGTTCAAGGCCTGAACGGCCGGCAGGCTGTTGTTCAGCTGATACGACCAGGTGCCGTCGCCGTTGTCGACCAGCGTGCCGAACTTGGCATCGCCCGTGGTGATGGCGACCTTGCTGGTATCCGCGCCGAGGACATCATTACCCAGGACGTTGCCCGTGATCGGGGCAGCCGTATCTTCGGTAACGCTTGCCGAGTCGGCATTGGCAACCGGCGCCGTGTCAATGATCTGGATGACGAGGTCATTGCTGGTAGCAATACCGGCCACGTCCGTCACGGTGACGGTGAAGCTGTCCTTGACCGAGTCATCGCCAGCGGTGTGATCGTCGGCACCACCGGTCTCCTGATAGGAGTAGGTGATGACGCCGGTCGCGGCGTTGTAACCCGTGATGGTCAGCACGCCCTTGTCGGTGGTGATGACGACAGGCGTATTAGAGGCGTTGGTGACATCATGGCCGCCGACCGTGACGCCGGCGACGCCAGCTTCAGCGGACACAGTGACCTTGCCAGTGACGGTGTCGCCAGAGGCTTCGACCACGCTGTTGTGCGCGTCGGTGACGTTGCCATCGCCGTCTTCGGGCGTGACGACCGGAGGCGCGTCCGTCTGGCCATTGATGGTGATGGTCAGCTCAGCAGTGCTGGTGTCGCCGTCCGCGTCGGTGATGGTGTAGCGGATGGTCTCGGTCAGCGTATCGCCGTTGTTCAAGGCTTGGACGGCCGGCAGGCTGTTGTTCAGCTGATAGGACCAGGTGCCGTCGCCGTTGTCGACCAGCGTGCCGTACTTGGCATCGCCCGTGGTGATGGCGACCTTGCTGGTGTCCGCGCCCAACGTATCGTTGGTGAGCACGTTGCCCGTGACAGGCGTAGCTGCATCTTCGGTAACGCTAGCCGAGTCGGCGTTGGCAACCGGTGCCGTGTCAATGATCTGGATGACGAGGTCGTTGCTGGTCGCGACGCCGGCCACGTCGGTGACGGTGACGGTGAAGCTGTCCTTGACCGAGTCATCGCCCGCGGTGTGATCGTCAGCACCACCGGTCTCCTGATAGGAGTAGGTGATGACACCGGTCGTGGCGTTGTAACCCGTGATGGTCAGCACGCCCTTGTCGGTGGTGATGACGACCGGGGTCGTGGAGGCGTTGGTGACATCATGGCCACCGACCGTGACGCCGGCGACGCCTGCTTCAGCGGACACCGTGACCTTGCCGGTGACGGTCTCGCCAGAGGCTTCAACCACACTGTTGTGCGCGTCAGTGACGTTGCCGTCGCCGTCTTCGGGGGTGACGACCGGAGGCGCGTCGGTCTGGCCGTTGATGGTGATGGTCAGTTCAGCAGTGCTGGTGTCGCCATCGGCATCGGTGATGGTGTAGCGGATGGTCTCGGTCAGCGTGTCGCCGTTGTTCAAGGCTTGGACGGCCGGCAGGCTGTTGTTCAGCTGATAGGACCAGGTGCCGTCGCCGTTGTCGACCAGCGTGCCGAACTTGGCATCGCCCGTCGTGATGGCGACCGTGCTGGTGTCCGCGCCCAACGTATCGTTGGTGAGCAGATTGCCCGTGACAGGCGTAGCGGCATCTTCGTTGACGCTTGCCGAGTCGGCGTTGGCAACCGGTGCCGTGTCAACGATCTGGATGACGAGGTCGT
This sequence comes from Achromobacter sp. MYb9, assembly GCF_002975275.1. GTDB lineage: Bacteria > Pseudomonadota > Gammaproteobacteria > Burkholderiales > Burkholderiaceae_B > Achromobacter. The sequence goes on from NZ_PCOQ01000039.1 coordinate 2,576, forward strand.
TGCTGGTCGCGATACCGGCCACGTCCGTCACGGTGACGGTGAAGCTGTCCTTGACCGAGTCATCGCCAGCGGTGTGATCGTCGGCACCACCGGTCTCCTGATAGGAGTAGGTGATGACACCGGTCGTGGCGTCATAGGCGGTGATGGTCAGCACACCCTTGTCGGTCGTGATGACGACAGGCGTATTAGAGGCGTTGGTGACATCATGGCCGCCGACCGTGACGCCGGCGACGCCGGCTTCAGCGGACACGGTGACCTTGCCAGTGACAGTGTCGCCAGAGGCTTCAACCACACTGTTGTGTGCGTCAGTGACGTTGCCGTCGCCGTCTTCAGGCGTGACAACCGGCGGAGCGTCCGTCTGGCCGTTGATGGTGATGGTCAGTTCAGCGGTGCTGGTGTCGCCATCGGCATCGGTGATCGTGTAGCGGATGGTCTCGGTCAGCGTATCGCCGTTGTTCAAGGCTTGGACGGCCGGCAGGCTGTTGTTCAGCTGATAGGACCAAGTGCCGTCGCCGTTGTCGACCAGCGTGCCGTACTTGGCATCGCCGGTGGTGATGGCGACCGTGCTGGTGTCCGCGCCCAACGTATCGTTGGTGAGCAGATTGCCCGTGACAGGCGTAGCGGCATCTTCGTTGACGCTTGCCGAGTCGGCGTTGGCAACCGGTGCCGTGTCAACGATCTGGATGACGAGGTCGTTGCTGGTCGCGATACCGGCCACGTCCGTCACGGTGACGGTGAAGCTGTCCTTGACCGCGTCATCGCCAGCGGTGTGATCGTCGGCACCACCGGTCTCCTGATAGGAGTAGGTGATGACACCCGTCGCCGCGTTGTAACCCGTGATGGTCAGGACACCCTTATCGGTGGTGATGACCACCGGGGTCGTGGAGGCGTTGGTGACATCATGGCCAGCGACCGTGACGCCGGCGACGCCGGCTTCAGCGGACACGGTGACCTTGCCGGTGACGGTGTCACCAGAGGCTTCAACCACGCTGTTGTGCGCGTCAGTGACGTCGCCGTCGCCGTCTTCAGGCGTGACGACCGGAGGCGCATCGGTCTGGCCATTGATGGTGATGGTCAGTTCAGCGGTGCTGGTGTCGCCATCGGCATCGGTGATCGTGTAGCGGATGGTCTCGGTCAGCGTGTCGCCGTTGTTCAAGGCTTGGACGGCCGGCAGGCTGTTGTTCAGCTGATACGACCAGGTGCCGTCGCCATTGTCGACCAGCGTGCCGTACTTGGCATCGCCCGTGGTGATGGCGACCTTGCTGGTGTCCGCGCCCAACGTATCGTTGGTGAGCACGTTGCCCGTGATCGGAGAGGTGACGTCTTCCGTCACGGAAGATTCGTCGCCTCTGGCAACCGGCTCGGTGTCAACGATCTGGATAACCAGGTCATTGCTGGTGGCAACACCCGCGAGGTCGGTGACGGTGACGGTGAAGCTGTCCTTGACCGCGTCATCGCCAGCGGTGTGATCGTCGGCACCACCGGTCTCCTGATAGGAGTAGGTGATGACACCCGTCGCCGCGTTGTAACCCGTGATGGTCAGCACGCCCTTGTCGGTCGTGATGACGACCGGGGTCGTGGAGGCGTTGGTGACATCATGGCCACCGACCGTGACGCCGGCGATGCCGGCTTCAGCGGACACGGTGACCTTGCCGGTGACGGTGTCGCCGGAAGCTTCAACGACACTGTTGTGCGCGTCGGTGACGTTGCCATCGCCGTCTTCGGGGGTGACGACCGGCGGCGCGTCGGTTTGACCGGTGACCGTCACGGTCAGTGTGGCGGTCGCGGTGGCACCATCCGCGTCCGTGACGGTGTAGGTGATCGAAGTCGTGGCGGTTTGGCCGTCGTTCAGGAACTGGAAGTCCGGACCCGGATTGAACGAGTACGAGCCGTCGGCGTTCAGGGTAAACGTACCGCCATGGGAACCGGCGACCGGCTGGCCGACGCTGGCGTCGTTGTCATTGACCTTCGAGACCTTGATGGTGTCGCCGTCGGGATCACGGTCGTTGGCCAGCACGCCGTTCTGGGCGTCGACGTTGAAGGAGGATTCCTCATCGGTCGTGCCGCTGTCGGACGTGGCGACCGGAGCGGGGTTATTGACGTCCCATTCGAAGGTCTGGGTGACCTTGGCGCCAGCGGCGTCCGTCGCCGTGACGACGATGGTGTAGACACCCTCGTTGCCGCCTTGCGAGGCCGACGAGTCGATCTTGCCCGTGATGAGGCCGGTGACCGGATCAAGGGTCAGGCCAGGCGGGAGGCCAGTGGCGCTATAGGTCAGCGTGTCGCCCTTGTCGGCGTCCTGGAATTGCTTGGCGATATCGACCGGGGTGATGGTGTCGCTATCGTCGTTGGTCAGATCGCCGAGCGTGACGCCCGGGGTCAGGATCGGGGTGTCGTTGGTGCCGGTGACGGTGATGGTCAGCGTGGCGGTATCCGTCGCGCCTTGCGCATCGGTCACCGTGTAAATGACCGAGGTGGTCGCCGTCTGGCCCGCGGCCAGTTCCTGGAACGCCGTGCCGGGGTTGAACGTATAGGTGCCGTCGGCGTTCAGCGTGAACGTGCCCCCATTGGAGCCAGCCACGGCTGCGCCCACGTTGGCTTCGGCGCCCGCGACCTTCGAGACGCTCAGCGCGTCGTTGTCGGGGTCAGCGTCGTTGCCAAGCACGCCTTCGGTGCGGTGGTCGACCACCAGCGTGTTGTCTTCCGTCGTGGTGCCGCTGTCGTCGGCCGCAACCGGCGCCGGGTTGCCCACGTTCCAGACGAAGGTCTGGGTGACCGTCGCGCCGGACTTGTCGGTCGCCGTCACCGTGATGAGGTATTCGCCCTTCACGCCCGTATTGGTGTGATCCGACGCCCAGTTGGCGAACGTGCCGGAGAACGTGCCGGTGGCCGAATCAAACACCAGCCCGCCGGGAACGTGGTCGACGGTGTAGGTCAGGGCATCGCCGTCGTCCAGGTCGCTGAAGGCGCTGGAGACGTTGTAGGTGACGGTATCGCCATCCATGTCGCTCTGGTTCTGCAGCGCGACCGCGGTGGGAGCATCATTCGTGCCCGTTATCTCGACCGTCAACGTGGCGATGCTGGTGCCACCTTCACCGTCCGAGACCGTATAGGTAATGTAGCTGGTGGCCGTCTGGCCGGCGGGCAGGTGCTGGAAACCATTACCCGGATTGAACGAATAGGTGCCGTCGGCATTCAGGGTGAACGTGCCACCGCCTACGCCCGAGACCGGTTTGCCCACGTCGCCGGCAACGCCGTTGACGGCGGACACAACCAGCGCGTCGCCGTCCGGATCGCTGTCGTTGGCCAGCACGCCGGCGCTGGGATCCGTGACATTCAGGACTGCGTCTTCGTCCGTCGTGCCGGCATCGTCAATGGCCGTGGGGGCCGGGTTGGTGACATCCCAGGTGAAATCCTGCGTGACAGACGCGCCGCTCGCGTCCGTAGCGGTGACGGTGACGGTGTAGACGCCGTCGTTTCCGCCTTGCGAAGCCGAGTGGTCCAGGGTGCCGGAAATGATGCCGGTCACCGGGTCGATGGTCAGGCCCGGGGGCAGCCCGTCGGCCGTGTACGTGAGGGAGTCGCCATTGTCGGTGTCGGAGAACTGGCCGGAGACATCAACCGGGGTGATGGCCTGCCCGTCGGCGCCGTTCTGGTTTTCCAGGGTGACGTCCGGGGTCAGGATCGGGGTGTCGTTGGTGCCGGTGACCGTGACGGTCAGGGTGGCCGTGCTGGTGCCGCCTTCGCCGTCCGTGACGGTGTAGGTGATGGAGCTGGTGGCCGTCTGGCCCGCGCCCAGCGTGTTGAACGTGGAGCCCGGGTTGAACGTATAGGATCCGTCGGCGTTCAGCGTGAACGTGCCGCCATGAGAACCGGCCACGGCGGCGCCTACGTTGGCGGTGGCGCCGTTAACCTGCGACACGGTCAGCGTATCGCCATCCGGATCCTTGTCGTTGGCCAGCACTCCATTCTGGGCAGTGACGGTCAGCGTCGCGTCTTCGCCGGTCGTGCCAGCGTCGTCATTGGCCGTGGGCGCGGGATTGGTCACGTCCCAGTCGAACGATTGGGAGGTCTCGGCGCCGGCGGGGTCCGTGGCGGTGACGGTCACGGTGTAGACACCGTCTTTTCCGCCTTGCGACGCGGAATGGTCGATGGTGCCGCTGATGATGCCGGTGACCGGGTCGATGGTCAGCCCAGGCGGAAGGCCGGTCGCGGTGTAGGTCAGCTTGTCGCTGGTGTCCTTATCCGAGAAATGGCTGGAAACGTCGTAGCGCACTTCCGCTTGAGCGTCGATGCCGGAGGTGTCCGAAATGGCGGTCGAGACCGGACCGTCGTTGGTGCCGGTGATCGTGACGACAACGGTCGCCGTCGAGGTGGCGCCGCTCGGGTCCGTGATGGTGTACGAGATCGTGCTGGTGGTCGTCTCGCCCTGGGCCAGGTTGTCATACTGCCCGCCCGGCGTGAAGACGTAGCTGCCGTCCGGCTGGACGGTGAACGTGCCGCCATTGCTGCCGACGACGGTGACGCCGCCCGGGGTCATGGGGCGGCCGCTGACCGAAGTGATCGCCAGCGGGTCGCCGTCGGGATCGGAATCGTTGTTGAGCAGGTTGCCGCGGACCGCGCTGTTCTGGTCGCCGCGGCCTTCGTCGTTCAAGGCGTTGGGCGCGTTGTTGACGGTGGCGGGCGTGGCCGCATCGTCGTCGTCGTCGCCCAGGCCGGCGCCGGATACACGGGGCAGGGTGTCGTTGGCGCGGGCCGGATTCGGGTAGGCCAGATCCAGAGGCGTCGTCGTTTCAAGGATACGGGCCAGGCGGACAAAGCTGCTGCCGCCGGCATCACCGCTGCCGGCCACGATGGCGGCGGTAGGGTCCAGTTCGTCGAACGGGTCGCGGCCGGCTTGCAGCGCGGCCAGCAGGCGGTCGGAATCGGTGCCGGTGGGCGGGGCCACGGCGGCTTCGCTGGGATCGGCCAACGGGCCGCCCATGTCGCCATTGACGGCGACTTCGCGGCCTTCACCGATGACAATCGGCATGCCGTTTTCAACCTGAAGGGAAACCGTGGCGCCCGAGGCAGTGACGATGTCGCTGCCGGCTGGGACTTTGCTGCCTTGATGCAGTTCGGTCAGGGAACCGTCGCTGTTGCGTATCCACGCGCGACCGGAGATTTCATTGACGACTGCGGGGGAGGTGTTGGCCATGTTGGTTCCGATTCAGGGAGTTATCCAAGATGGCCAGATACTAGAGGTCGCCGCTGGGGCGGGATATTGTCCTCAAGGACAGTATCAAGACGTAATTTTGCTCCGCGTGTCGGCAGGCGCGGAAATGCCGTGGACAAGCAGGGCCAATTGCAGGCGGTCGGACACCTTCAATTTATCGAAAACGGCTGAAAGGTGCGCCTTGACGGTGCGTTCGGTGATGCCCAGGGCCTCGGCGATCGCGGCGTTGGGTTGGCCGCTGGCGGCGTACCGCGCGACGGTAATTTCCCGTTCAGTCAGCAGGCCGGCATCCCAGGAATGCGAATCCTGGGCGCGTTCCGTGACCAGCTTGAGCAGGCGTGCCACCAGCGAACGGCCCATCCAGATGCCGCCGGACGCCACCACTTCCAGCGCCTGCGCCAGCGCCGCGGCCGGCGCATGGGTATGGCAGTAGCCGTGCGCACCCGCGCCCAGCGCTTGCGTGCCTTGCTCGTCGTTGGGGCTTGGGCTGGCGACGACAAGATGCATGCCGGTCAGGGCCGGCGGCCACACGGGATCCTGCCAGGAGGGCAGGCGGGGCACGTCGGTATCCAGCACGGCCAGCGAGCGACCTTGCTCGCGCCAACGCTGCAAGTCGGCCAGGCCACGCCCGCGGGCCGCCAGCCAGCGCGTGGGGTCCAGCGCGCGCCAGTGTTGCCACAGCAGATCGTCGTGCGTAATCAACAGGACGGGAACAGGTTTCATAAAGCCTTCCAGCTCTCCTTTAACGTTCGGTAAAGGCATTCGCCTTGGCACGCAAAATCGGTTTAAGCAGGTACTGCAGCACAGTACGCTTACCCGTCAGGATATGAACCTCCGCCACCATCCCGGGGATGATGGGCAATAGCTTGTCGCCCACCGTGCTGCGATCCGTGCGGACGCGCACCACATAGTAGGAATTGCCTTTCTCGTCGGTCACGGTGTCCGCGCCGATCTGTTCGACCTTGCCTTCCAGCCCGCCATAAATGGCGAAGTCATAGGCGGTGAATTTCACTTCCGCATTTTGGTCGGCGTGCAGGAAACCGATATCGCGCGGCTGGATCCGGACTTCAAGCAGCAGCGTGTCGTCCTTGGGCACGATCTCGATAATGTCCTTGCCCGGTTGCACCACGCCGCCGACGGTGTTGTTGAATAGCGTCTTGACGGTGCCGGCCAGCGGCGCGCGGACTTCGGCCAGCTTCACGCGGTCGGCCAACGCCAGCTTGCCCTGACGCAGCGTGGACAGTTTGGTGTTGGTTTCCGACAGTTCGCTGCGCGCCTGGTTGCGGATGTTCAGCTCTGATTCTTCAAGCTTGCTTTGCGCTTCTTTGATCGACGCCTGGAATCGGTCGATCTGCGCTTCGGCCCCTTTCTGCTCGCCGCAGTAGCGCGCCACGTCGCGTTGCAGGCGCAGCAGGTCTACTTCGGACACCGCTCCGCTCTTGAGCAGCGGTCGCGTGACTTGCAGTTCACGGGAAGTCAGCCCGCAACTGGCCGACGCCTGGTCGCGCTTGGCGATCGTTTCGCGCAGGTCTTCCTGGCGCTGCTTGAGTTGTTCGCGGGCGACGTTGATCGTGGCGTTCAATTCGGTGTTGCGCGCCAGGTAGGCGTTGCGCTCCATTTCCACCAGCCCGGGCGCCTGCGTCAGCACCTCTTCCGGCGCCACGAAAGGTTCGCCGGTGGCCAGCGCCTGCAGTCGGGCGGACCTGGCCAGCAGCGAAAGGTATTCGGCGTTGTTTTCGCCCAGCGAGGACGCGAACCGGGTGGAGTCAATCTTCAGCAGGACCTCGCCGGTCTTGACCTCCTGGCCCGGGCGGACCAGGATTTCCTCGACGATGCCGCCGTCCAGGCTCTGGATGATCTGGACCTGGCGCGAAGGCACGACCTTGCCCTCACCGCGGACGACCTCGTCGATGCTGCCCGTGCCGGCCCAGACGAGCAATCCGCCGGTGGCCAGCAGGCTCACCCACAGCAGGACGCGAGACCCGCGGGCCTGGGATTCGTGGATGACCCATTCGGCGTTGCCGACGTAGTCCGAGCGTTGGCGCGGCTTGCCCTTTTCGGCGCCGTCCAGCAGCCGGTCGAAGAAGAAGACGAAGACGTTGCGCAGTTTGCGCCACAAGCCCCCGAACAGGCCGTGCCTGGTTTCGCCTGGATTGTTCAACATGGCATCCTCAGCTTCCGCGTCCAACGCGTCCTTGACGCAGGGCCTCGACAACCTGCTCCTTGGGGCCATCGGCAACGATGTGACCGCTATCGATCACGATCAGCCGGTCGACCAACTCCAACAGCGCCGTGCGGTGGGTAACCAGCAGGATGGTCTTGGTCGCGCTGGCTTCACCCAGCCGCTTGCGCAGTTGGGCTTCGCTCTGGTGGTCCATGTTGCTGCTGGGTTCGTCCAGCAGCAGGATCGGCGGATCGTTGATCAGCGCGCGGGCCACCGCCACCGATTGGCGCTGGCCGCCGGACAGGGATTCGCCGCGTTCGCCGATCACCATGTCGAAGCCATTCGGATGCAGGTTGGCGAAATCGGTGACGCCTGCCAGATTGGCTGCCGCCAGGATGCTGGCGTCGTCGGCGTAGGGCGCGCCCATGGCAAGGTTGTGCTTCAGGCTGCCGTAGAACAGCAGGGGGTCCTGAGGCACGTGGCCAATGGCCCGGCGCACGTCCGCCGGATCGATCTGGCGCACGTCGACGCCGTCCAGCAGGACCGCGCCTTCGGTGGGTTGATACAGCGCCAACGCCAATTTTTCCAGCGTGGTCTTGCCCGAGCCGATGCGGCCGATGATGCCGACCTTTTCGCCGGGCTTCAGCTTGAACGACACCTTCTTCAGCACTGGCTGGGTGCTGCCGGGGTAAGCGAAGGTCACGTCGCGGAATTCGATGCCGCCGTGAAAGACCGGGCGATGCAGGAACTCGGCTTCGGCCGGCCGCTCGATCGGCAGTTTCATATAGTTGTCGATCGAGCCCAGCGAGGTCCGTGCGTTCTGGTATTGCATCAGCAGGCCGGCCACCTGCCCCAGGGGAGCAAGGCAGCGGCCCGCGATCATGGACGCCGCGATAATGCCGCCCATGGAAATGGCGGATTCCTGCGCCTGGTACACACCGATGATCACCACGGCGACCGACACCATCTGCTGGGTCGCCTGCACGAAGCCGACCGTGGAAGACGAAATCAGCTTGAGCTTGCCGCCTGTTTGCGCGATGTATTCGGTGGCCCGTTCCCAGTTGCGCTGGATGGTGCCCTGCGCATTGAGGGTCTTCACGGCTTCCAGGCCGGTCAGTGCCTCTACCAGCGTGGCGTTGCGTTGCGACGAGGCCTGGAACGACGCCATCGTCAGCGATTCCATGCGGGCTTGCGCGGCCAGCGACACCAGCAGGATCAGCACGATGGCGACCAGCGGGGGCAGGATCATCCATGGCGAGATCCAGGCCAGCGCGGCCAGGAACAGCAGGATAAAGGGCAGGTCGACCAGGGTAGTGATGGTGGCCGAGGCAATGAAATCGCGGATGGACTCGAACGAACGCAGGTTCGCGGCGAAGGACCCTACCGAGACCGGGCGGCCTTCCAGGCGCAGGTCCAGCACCCGTTCCATGATCTGCGCGGACAGTCGCACGTCGACGCGCTTGCTGGCGCTGTCCACCACGTGCGCGCGCGCGGTGCTCAGGACCATGTTGAAACCTACGACCAGCGTGATGCCGATCGCCAGTACCCAAAGGGTTTCGACGGCGTTGTTGGGCACCACGCGGTCATAGACGTTCATGGTGAACAACGGCATCGCCATGGCGAAGACATTGATCAGCAGGGCGGCAATCAGCGCGTCGCGGTACAGGCGCCGGTTTTCCAGGATGGCGGCCCAGAACCAATGGCGTTGGCGCACCTTGGCGACTTCCGGCGCGCGTGCATCGAAGCGGAATTGCGGACGCACGAAGCACACCAGCCCGGTGTACTGGGCGGTCAGCTCGGCGGCGTCCATTTCTATCGAGGTGCCACCCAATTCGGGGTGACTGACGACATACGTGCTGTCGTTCTTCTTCAACAGCAGGCAGGCGCGTTCGCCCTTGAGCAGCAGGATCGCGGGCAGCAGGTCTTGCGAAATGCCGTCCAGCGTGCGCTTGACCACCCGCGCGGAAAGCTGTGCGCGCGCGGCCGCACGGGGCAGCAGGGCGGGGGTGAGCCGGTGTTCTTCCAGCGGCAGGCCGGAGGACAAGGCCTGGGCCGTCGCCGTTACGCCATGCAGGCGCGTGATCTCGACCAGGCAGTTCAGCAGCGGATCGTCGTGCGCGGCACGCGCATCGGCGCGCCACTCCCGGGAATCCATTTCAGATAACTTGTCCATCGTCGTCATCCAATAGGTCCAGGTGTTCCGAGAGGCGCGCGCGTTGTTGCTTGCGCTGGGTGAGCTTTTGCTGGGCCTGCACCGGCAGGTCCGTCATGCGCAAGGTGCCATTGGCGATCAGCGCGTCGATCAAGTCTTCCAGGACACGGACAAAGTCGGCGTCCAACTGCGAAAAGTCGTTGCCCTGGTTGGACATGTCGTTTCCTTGCTGCCCTTACGCTCAGGGCTTGGCGGTGGGCGGATTCAACGGAACGAAGGTGGGCGGCAGCGTGCCTTCGTTGTATTGGACGCGCACGGGAGCCAGGCGGGCCGAATCGGGAACCGTCGAATTGCAAAGCTTGATCACTTCGTCGGTCACCGCCAGCTTGCCGTTTTCTTCGGGCATCTCGTTGCGCGCGGGTTGCAGCGACAGCGCGGGCAACAGCGCGTGCGACAGCGACAGCCAACGGTATTGGGCCAGCTTGAGGTCGTACAGGCCGTTGGTCAGTGCGCGGCGCGATTCAAACAATTCGTTCTCGGTATCCAGCAAGTCCAGCAGCGAACGCTGGCCAATCTGGAACTGTTGGCGATAGGCGTCACGCACCTTGGTGGTGGCGACTTCGTGGTCGCGCAGGAACGGCAGTTTTTGGCTCAGGCTGGTGATGTTGTTCCAGGCCACGGCCAGGTCCTGCTGCACATTGCGGCAGGTGTAATCGCGGATGTCGCGCGCCGCATAGGACTGCGCCGCAGTCTGGCGCACGCGAGCGGAATCGGCGCCGCCGCGGTACAGGTTGTAGCTCATGACAACCTGAACGCTGGAGCTTTGGATGTCGCGGGTTTGCGGGGTGGGGTCGTTCTGGTCGCGGCCGGTGGAGGCTACGAACTCGAACTTCGGAGAGAACGCGCCCTTCGACGACGACACGCCAGCCTCGGCGGCTTGCAGGCCTGCTTGCTTGGACAGGAAGCTGGGATTGCGGCGCAGCGATTCATTGAAATCGCCCGGCTTGGTCGGCAGCTTGCTGGCAACGTCGGGCGGGGGCTGCATGGACTCGGGCGGGAATGCGCCGGTGACGCGCTGGAAGCGCTGCTGCACATCCAGCAGGTTGGCGGTTTCCGTCATCAGGTTGGTCTGGGCCAACGACAGGCGGCCGCCGGCCTGTTCCAGGTCGACGCGACGGCCGACGCCTGATTCAGTGCGTTCGCCGATTTGCTTCAGCGTTTCTTCATGCAGGGAATAATTCTGGCGCGCCAGCAATTCCATGTCGCGATAACGCTGCAGATCGATATATGCCTGCACGGCGGCAAACGCGGTGGAATCGCTGGTGGCCAGCACGTCATAGAAACGCGCCAGTTTGTCGAAACCTGCTTGCTTGACGTCGTTGCTGGTGCGGAAGCCGTCAAAAATCAATTGGCGCAGCTCGACGTTGTAGCCCGGTCGGCTCCAGCTTTGCGAGCCCACCGCGGGCACGTTGCTGCGGTATTCGCGGCCCAAGTAGCCCTGTGCATTGATCTGCGGAAAAAATGCGCCGCGGGCCACGGCCTGGCCTTCCAGCGATGCCTGGAAGTCATGGTATTTGGCCTGGATCTCGGGATTGCTAAGCAGGGTTTGCTCAACGATCTGGTTCAACGTCACTGCGGATTGACCTGCGGCAGGGGCGGCGGCGGGCACCGTCGTCTGCGCGAATGCAGCGGGAACAAAGGCCAAGGCAAGTATCGAAGTCGTGCTTTTAAGCAAAAACGAAGCCATAGTGATTATTCGCGAGTCAGGGTGGATTGGATGGCCGCCATGTTGTATGTAAATGTCATATTTTTCTAGTCAAGATTTGTTAAGTCTTGCGGCATACAACGGCGTGGCCATGTGGTTTCTTCGCGCAACATCACTTAAAATCATCGTATTTGCACGAACTTCACAATATATGATCGGTGTATCTTTGATTAATACGTTTTATTGCGTATTATTTCTATTACAGAACGAGCATAGTGAAACAGGATTATATCGTTTTGATAATTCTGTATCTATTTTCTTTAACTAAATCTTTCTGTGTGATTAATTTTCCACACTGTGTAACGGCGTGCCGTTGTAACTGCGGCCCCGGGTGGCATCCCACACCAGCATGGTAGTTGTTGTACTAGTATGTGTGGTGTGGTTGTACTAGGTTCAGACCCTGTGCATAATTCCTCCATGCCGCAGTGGCCGGCGCGGGAGCGATTTGCTTTTCAACCGCGCGAGGCTCAAGCCGGATTTGTCTATTTGCAGAGCGCACCATGGCCCAAACCCTTTACGACAAACTCTGGGACGCCCACATCGTCCACCAGGAATCAGACGGCACCTGTCTGCTGTATATCGACCGCCACCTGCTGCACGAAGTCACCAGCCCGCAGGCGTTCGAGGGCCTGGCGATTGCCGGGCGCAAGCCCTGGCGCACCGGCGCCAACCTGGCTGTCGCGGACCACAACGTCCCCACGCTGAACCGCGCCCAGGGCATTGACGACCCGGTGTCGCGTCTGCAGGTGGATACGCTGGACACCAACTGCGACAAGTACGGCATTACCGAATTCCGCATGAACGACCTGCGCCAGGGCATCGTGCACGTGATCGGCCCGGAGCAGGGCGCGACCTTGCCCGGCATGACCGTCGTCTGTGGCGACTCGCACACCAGCACGCACGGCGCGCTGGGTGCCCTGGCCTTCGGCATCGGCACGTCCGAGGTCGAGCACGTGCTGGCAACGCAGACGCTCTTGATGAAAAAAGCCAAGAGCATGCTGATCAAGGTGGAAGGCGAATTGCCCTTTGGCTGTACCGCCAAGGACGTCGTCCTGCACATTATTGGCATCATCGGCACGGCGGGCGGTACCGGCCACGCCATTGAATTCGCCGGCAGCACCATCCGCGCGCTGTCCGTGGAAGGCCGCATGACGGTTTGCAATATGGCTATCGAAGCGGGCGCCCGTTCAGGCATGGTGGCGGTGGACGACAAGACCGTCGAATACTTCCGCGGCCGTCCCTTCGCGCCGATGGGCGTGGTGTGGGATCAGGCGGTCAAGTACTGGCGCACCCTGCACACGGACGAAGGCGCCAAGTTCGACACCGTGGTCGAAGTCAATGCGCGCGACATCAAGCCGCAAGTCACCTGGGGCACGTCGCCCGAAATGGTGCTGCCGGTGGATTCCCGCGTGCCGGACCCCGACCGCGAAAAAGACGACGTGCGCCGCAGCGGCATGGAACGCGCGCTGGAATACATGGGCCTGAAGCCAAATACGCCGCTGACCGATATCCGCGTGGACCGCGTTTTCATCGGTTCTTGCACCAACTCGCGCATCGAAGACTTGCGCGCAGCCGCCGTCGTGGCCCGTGGCAAGCGGGTGGCGTCCAACGTGCGCCAGGCGATGGTGGTGCCGGGTTCCGGCCTGGTCAAACAGCAAGCCGAACGCGAAGGCCTGGACAAGATCTTCATCGAAGCCGGCTTTGAATGGCGCGAGCCGGGGTGTTCGATGTGCCTGGCCATGAACGCCGACCGCCTGGAACCGGGCGAGCGTTGCGCCTCCACGTCGAACCGCAACTTCGAAGGCCGTCAGGGCCAGGGCGGCCGCACGCACCTGGTCAGCCCCGCCATGGCAGCCGCCGCTGCCGTGGCCGGCCATTTCGTCGACGTCCGCACGTTCCGCTAAGCGAATCAGACCCGAGTACCGACATCATGCAAGCATTTACCACTCACGAAGGCCTGGTGGCTCCGCTCGATCGCGAAAACGTCGACACGGACCTCATCATTCCCAAACAATTCCTCAAATCCATCCAGCGCACAGGTTTTGGCCCGAACCTGTTCGACGAACTGCGCTATCTGGATCACGGCGAACCGGGCATGGACAACAGCAAGCGTCCGCTGAACCCGGATTTCGTGCTGAATCAGCCGCGTTATCAGGGCGCTTCGGTGCTGTTGGCGCGCAAGAACTTTGGTTGCGGCTCCAGTCGCGAGCACGCACCGTGGGCGCTGACCCAGTTCGGGTTCCGCGCCATCATCGCGCCGTCTTACGCCGACATCTTCTTCAACAACAGCTTCAAGAACGGCTTGCTGCCGATCGTGCTGTCGGAATTGGAAGTGGCGCGCCTGTTCGACGAGGTCAAGGCTTTTCCGGATTACAAGCTGAACATCGACCTGGATCGCCAGGTCGTGATCGCCCCGGACGGCCGCGCGATGGGTTTCGACATCGAGCCCTTCCGCAAGTACTGCCTGCTGAACGGCTTTGACGACATCGGCCTGACCTTGCGCCATGCCGACAAGATCCGCGCCTTCGAGGCCGAGCGCCTGACCCGCCATCCGTGGCTGGAAAGCCGTCCCATCGCCTGAACCCCATTCTGACCATAGGATCGTTTCTTAAATGACCCACAACATTGCAGTCTTGCCGGGTGACGGCATTGGCCCGGAAATCGTCGAACAAGCCGTGCGCGTCTTGAAGGCGCTGGACGTTCCCTTCGACATCAAGCAGGCCCCCGTGGGCGGCGCCGCGTTCGACCAGTTCGAACATCCGCTGCCGCCGGCCACGCTGAATCTGGCCAAGGAATCCCACGCCGTGCTGTTCGGTGCCGTCGGTGACTGGAAGTACGACAGCCTGCCGCGCGAATTCCGTCCGGAACAGGCCATCCTGGGCTTGCGCAAGGCGTTGGGCCTGTTCGCCAATCTGCGCCCCGCCATTCTGTATCCCGAACTGGCCAGCGCCTCGTCGCTGAAGCCGGAGATCGTGTCCGGCCTGGATATCCTGATCATTCGCGAACTGACCGGCGACATCTACTTCGGCACCCCGCGTGGCGTGCGTTCGTCGCCCGACGGCGCTTTCGCGGGCGAACGCGAAGGCTATGACACGATGCGCTATGCCGAATCCGAAGTGCGCCGCATTGCGCGCATCGGCTTCGAATCGGCCCGCAAGCGCAACAAGAAGCTGTGCAGCGTGGACAAGGCCAACGTGCTGGAAACGTCGCAGTTCTGGCGCGACATCGTCATTGAAGTGGCGCGCGAATACCCCGACGTCGAGCTGTCCCACATGTATGTGGACAATGCCGCGATGCAGTTGGTGCGCAACCCGCGCCAATTCGACGTCATCGTCACGGGCAACCTGTTTGGCGACATCCTGTCGGACGAAGCCGCCATGCTGACGGGCTCGATCGGCATGCTGCCTTCGGCGTCCCTGAATGCGGGTGGCCAAGGCCTGTACGAACCCAGCCACGGTTCGGCGCCCGATATCGCGGGGCAGGGCATCGCCAACCCGCTGGCGACGATCTTGTCCGCCGCCATGCTGCTGCGTTATTCGCTGAATCTGGCGCCGCAGGCCGACCGCATCGAAGCCGCCGTGCGCCGCGTGCTGGCGGATGGCCTGCGCACGGCCGACATCTTCGAAGCGGGCACAACGAAGGTCACCACGGCGGGCATGGGCGACGCCGTGCTCAAAGCCTTGGCCTGAGCGCTGGGCAAGGGGCGCGCCCTTGCGGCGCAGCCCCGATTTTTCAAAGGGGCCGCTTCGTAGCGGCCCTTTTTTCGCCCGTGTTGCGACGGCGCCTCGAAAGCGGTTTGGCGGTCTTCTGGCCCCAATTTTTTCTAGCTGCGCCGCAACATCTCTGCGTGCATTCTGATAAATTGTTGAATTGCACGACTTTTTCTACCCGGACCTTGTCTCCACCTTTATAGAGCGATTGAAATGAATCAAGCAGTAGGCCTTGTCGGCTGGCGCGGAATGGTCGGCTCGGTGCTCATGCAACGCATGCGCGACGAGAACGACTTCGCACTGATCGAACCGGTGTTCTTTTCCACCAGCAATGCTGGCGGCGCCGCGCCCACGTGGGCCGAAGGCGCGGGCCCGTTGCAAAACGCCTACGATATTGATGCTCTGAAAAAACTGCCGATCATTCTGACGGCACAAGGCGGCGACTACACGTCCGAGGTCTATCCCAAGCTGCGCGGCGCGGGCTGGAACGGCATCTGGATCGATGCGGCCAGCACCTTGCGCATGGCCGAAGACGCCATCATCGTCCTGGACCCGGTCAATCGCCCGGTCATCGACGCGGCGCTCAAGCGCGGTGTGCGTAACTTCATTGGCGGCAACTGCACGGTCAGCTGCATGCTGATGGGCCTGGCCGGCCTGTTCAATAACGACCTGGTTGAATGGATGACGTCCATGACGTACCAGGCCGCATCCGGCGGCGGCGCGCAGCACATGCGCGAACTGCTGACCCAATTCGGCGAGATCAATCAGGCCGTCAAGCCCTTGCTGGACGATCCGGCGTCGGCCATTCTGGCTATCGATCGTGGCGTGCTGGCCAAGCAGAAAGATGCGTCGCTGCCGCACGAACACTTTGGCGTTCCGCTGGGCGGCAACCTGATTCCCTGGATCGACAAGGATCTGGGCGACGGCATGTCCAAGGAAGAATGGAAGGCCGAAGTCGAAACCAACAAGATCCTGGGCCGCGGTGCCGCCTTCGGTACGGCGCCCACCCCGATCGACGGCTTGTGCGTGCGCATCGGCGCAATGCGCTGCCACAGCCAGGCGCTGACCATCAAGCTCAAGCGCGATGTGCCGCTGGACGAAATCGAATCGCTGATCGCCGAAGGCACGCAATGGGCCAAGGTCATCCCCAACACCAAGGAAGCCACCGTTGCGGGACTGACCCCCGTCGCCGTCACCGGCACGCTGGACATCCCGGTGGGCCGTCTGCGCAAGCTGTCGATGGGTTCGCAGTACCTGGGCGCCTTCACGGTGGGCGACCAGTTGCTGTGGGGCGCCGCCGAGCCGCTGCGCCGCATGCTGCGCATTGCGCTGGCTGAAGCCTGATGCCGTTTCAGGCGCCGCAAGCAGCCGCCTGATCTTGTAGCAAGGCAATCAAGGGCACCTGCGGGTGCCCTTGACGTTTAAGCAATCGTCAAAGCAGTGTGGCGCATGTGCCCGCGAGCCAACGCCGATGCGCCTTTCAGGTTTGTGAAATGCGCGTCATCCATTACACTTTTCCGGTGAATTAAGGCCTGTTCTCACTTAATGGGTGCGAACGGGCGATAGCCCGTAATTCGACTACAAGAACGGAATTCCAGCTTATGACCCAGCGTTCGCGCCACGTGAAGCATGCCCGCCGTTTGAAAGCCCTTCAATGGGCGATCGCTTTGGCGATAGGGTCGAGCATGTGCAGTTCGGCGCTGGCCATGCGCGTGGGGCATTCGCGCGTCGTTTCCGTGCCAGGCGCGCCGTTGCAGGCCGTGGTGGGACTGCAGGAATTGACGCCCGACGAAGTGGCGTCGCTGAAGGTCTCGGTGGCGGATGAAGCCGCTTGGCAGCGCGCCGGCCTGAAACCGCCGGTACCGCTGGCCAGCATGGTGGTCAGGGTCGAGGACGGCCTGGATGCCACGCGCAAGAACCTGCGCGTTCGCGGCGCGCAGCCGCCGGCAAGCGGCGCCGTGGACTTGCTGCTGGATATCAGCTCCAGCTCCGGGCAGCGCCAAGTGCAGGTCAGCGTCCTGGTGCCGCTGCGTGGCACCGGCGCCGACGTGACGCCCGCCGCTGTCGGCACGCCAGCGCGTGCGGGTGGCACGGCGGGCTCCGTCAATGTGAAGTCGGGCGACAACCTGTTTGCCATTGCCCAGCGCAATGCGGTGCCGAACGCGTCGGTCTACCAGATGCTGGTTGCGCTGTGGCGCGCCAACCCCGAGGCGTTCATCCAGAACAATATGAATCTGGTGCGGGCCGGACAAAAACTGAATATCCCGGACGCAGCGACGGTCCGGGCGGTCGATCCGGCGGAAGCGCGCCGTATCTTCAATGAACACGCCGAGGCGTTTGCCAAGTACCGCGCCCGGCTCGGCGCGGCGGCAGGCGCCAATCCGTCCGTGGTGAAGGGCCAAGACGCGGCATCGGGCACCGTCGCCCGCCCAGGCGACAACGGCGTGGCCAGCGCTGCGCCGACGCAAGACCGGGTGCGCCTGTCCACCGGTCAGACGCAGAACGGCGCCGCGGCGCAGGCGGAAGCGCAAGCCGATGCCAGGACGTCCTCGGAACGCGCGATGAAAGACGTCGAAGGCCGCGTGAACCAGTTGCAGGCCAATGTGGACGACCTGAACAAGGCCGTCGGTCAGCAAGGGCCGGCAGGAGCAGGCGACGCCGCGGGTACGCCGGGTGCGGCAGGGGCTTCGGGGGCAGCGGGCACTTCGGGTGCAGCGGGCACTTCGGGCGCAGCGGGCACGCCGGGTGCAGCGGGCACGCCGGGCGCAGCAGGCACGCCGGGCGCAGCAGGCACGCCGGGCGCAGCAGGCACGCCGGGCGCAGCAGGCACGCCGGGCGCAGCAGGCACGCCGGGCGCAGCAGGCACGCCGGGCGCAGCAGGCACGTCGGGCCCAGCAGGCACGCCGGGTGCAGCGGGCACGCCGGGTGCAGCGGGCACGCCGGGCACAGCAGGCACGCCGGGTGCGGCAGGCACGTCGGGCCCAGCAGGTACGCCGGGCCCAGCAGGTACGCCGGGCGCAGCAGGTACGCCGGGTGCAACCGGCACGCCGGGCGCAGCGGGCGCTCCAGGCGCCCCAGGCGCTTCCGCCGACAAGGCCGCCGGAAGCCCGACCGCCAACGCCAAGGACATCACGTCCGGCATGCCTGCCTGGCTTGCCGACAATCTGCTCGTCATCGTGACCGCGGTGCTGGCGCTGATCGCGTTTGCAATCGCCTGGCTGCTGCGCCGTGCCGGCGCGCGGCGCGGGGACGATGATGAGGAAACCTACGCCTATAACGAGCCTGCGCTGGACACGGCAGCGCTGAACCGCAAGCTCGATACGATCAATCTCGACCTGGACGAACCGCCCACGGACGAACCGCGCCGAGTCAGCGGTCCCAGGGTTTGAATAATGTCTAGAGTTGCATTGGGGCTGGCGTATGACGGCTCCGCCTGGCAGGGTTGGCAGACGCAGCCGCATCGACAGACGGTGCAGGACACGCTGGAGTCGGCCTTGGCAAGTTTTTGTGGTGTTGAAGGCGTTGTTCCCACGGTCTGCGCCGGCCGTACCGATACGGGGGTGCACGGCGCAATGCAGGTGGTCCATCTGGACACGACGCTGGATCGCCGGATGGAATCCTGGGTGCGGGGCGTGAACGCATTCCTTCCACCCAGCGTGTCGGTGCAATGGGCGCAGCCGGTGTCCGACGAGTTCCACGCGCGCTTTTCCGCACGCGCCCGCACGTATGTCTATTTGCTGTGGCGCGGCCGGGTTCGGCCGGCGCTATGGGCGGGGCGGGCCGGCTGGTGTTTCCAGCCGCTGGACGTGGATGCCATGCGGACCGCGGCGCAAGCCTTGGTGGGCGAACATGATTTCTCCAGCTTCCGGTCTTCGCAATGCCAAGCCAAGCACCCGGTGCGCCACATGCACCGGCTGGACATCGAGGAGCGCGGGCCGTTCCTGGTGTTCACCTTGAAGGCGAATGCGTTCCTGCACCATATGGTGCGCAACATCATGGGCGCGCTGTTGCAGATCGGGCAGGGCAGGGAGTCCGTGGACTGGATGGCGCAGCTGTTGTCCTGGCGTGACCGCAAACTGGGCGCGCCGACATTCTCGCCGGATGGCCTGTATCTGGCCGCGATTGATTACCCTGCCGAATTCGGCCTGGAAGAACTGGACGGCGGTTCGCTGTTGCTGTCGCCGTTCACGCAAACCTATTAGGAAGCCGCCGCAACCCAAGGCGCCTTTTCCGCGCTCACTTGGAGGTCTTTGCCATGCAACGCCGCGCGTTTTTGAAACAAACCGCCCTGGGCGCAGCCACGGCAGGCAGCGCCGCGCTGGCCGTGCCGGCCTTCGCGCAGGAAGCGCCTACTGTTGCCTGGCGGCTGGCTTCCAGTTTTCCGAATGAATCACCCACGCTGTTCGCGGGCGCCGAGGATGTCGCGCGGTACGTCGGCGAAGTCACCGATGGACGCTTCAAGATCGAGATTTCCCCCGCTGGTGAATTGGTGCAGCCCGGCCAGGTGCTTGAAGCCGTTCAACACCGCGTCGTGGAGTGTGGGCATACCGCGTCGACCCGGTATTTCGACATCGATCCGGCGCTGTGCTTCGACGCGGGCGTGCCGTTCGGCCTGAACACCCGGCAAATGAGCGCCTGGATGAGCCAGGGCGAAGGCCTGGCGCTGACGCGCGTGCTATTCGACAAATACAACATCCTGAACTTTCCCTGTGGCTATACCGGGGCGCAAATGGGCGGCTGGTTTCGCGGCGAGGTCAAGACGGTTGATGACCTGCGCGGCTTGAAGGTCAAGGCCGGCGGCTTCGCCCGCCATGTGTTGTCGCGGCTTGGGGCCACGCCGGTCGACGTGCCGGTCGCCGAATCCTATGCTGCGCTGGAGCAGGGCACGGTCGACGCCGTGGCATGGATCGGGCCTTATGATGACGAGAGCCTGGCGCTGTATAAAGTCGCGCGGAACTACTATTTTCCTGGATGGTGGGCGGGCACGTTGCAGTTGTCGCTGTACGTCAACCAGGACGCCTACGATGAACTGCCCAAACCGTATCAATCGGCGTTGGCGCTGGCGTGCCAGATGGCAACGGGCAACATGATCGCCAAGTACGACGCTGGCAATCCGGATGCGTTGCGGCGGCTGGTGTCGCGCGGCGCCCAACTGAAAGCGTTTCCCAAGCCGGTCCTGCAGGCGTGTTACGAGGCGTCGTTGGCCGCCTATAACGAAATGAGCGCCAAGGACCCGATGTTCAAGAAGCTGTACGAAAGCATGGCGGCGTTCCGCGACAAAGAAGTGCCGTGGTTCCGCGTGGCTGAAGGCAGTTTCGATAATTTGACCGCAACGCTGGGCCAGCCACGCTCCTGAACGGTTTTTTGACCCCGGATATACTGGTCAAACATGTCGTGCTGTGCGACACAGGTGATGGATTTCATGCGTACTCGCATCAAGATCTGCGGCTTGACCCGCGAACAAGACATCGAAGCCGCCGTTTCGGCCGGCGTCGATGCGATCGGTTTCGTCTTCTACGCCAAGAGCAAGCGTTGTCTGACGCCAACGCGCGCCGCGCAACTGCGCCGCACGGTGCCGGCGTTCGTGGATGTCGTCGCCTTGTTCGTGAACCCGGACCCCGCCGATGTTCAAGCCGTGCTGGATGAGGTCGGCCCCGAATTGCTGCAGTTTCATGGCGACGAGACGCCGCTGGATTGCGGCCGTTACGGCCATCGCTTCCTGCGCGCATTCCGCGCCGGCGCGCCGGGCCTGGACACCGCCGAAAGCCTGGCTACCCACTGCCGCGCCTACGGCGAAGCGGCTGGGTGGCTGTTCGACAGCTACAGCGCCGGATACGGCGGCAGCGGTCACGGGTTCGACTACGCCTTGCTTGACGACGTTCGCGCGGATCCGGTGTCCCGCCCGCTGATCCTGTCGGGCGGCCTGAACGGCGACAACATCGGTCAGGCGATCGAGCTGGTGCGGCCTTGGGCTGTCGATGTCAGCAGCGGCGTCGAGGTCGAGCAAGGAATAAAAAGTTCTGATAGAATCTCGTTCTTCGTTGATGCAGCACATGCCGCAGACACGAAGCTGAAGGGAATAAAGTAGTGCTTATGTAGTGATTGTGGACCGGGTTTGACCCCACGGTTGTGAATGAAAATCAGGCCTTGCGCCAAGTTTTCAAACGCAATGAAAACAGCAAAAAGTCGTCAAAGACGATTTGCACGGTTTAAAAAAGCACTATATAATTCTTCTTCTTTGCAGGCGGTTAGCTCAGTTGGTTAGAGCGCCACGTTGACATCGTGGAGGTCGTTGGTTCGAACCCAATACCGCCTACCAGAATTCCTGCAAAGCAGTGCCCAGCACTGCCTTAAAAGCCGCATAAGTCTATGACTTTGCGGCTTTTTGCATTGGGCTGGTGGTGATGGTGGCGGGGGATGGCAACTGCATTTGCGCGTTGCGTATGTCCCTGCATTTGATTACGCCGCATGATTAATGCGCCTGCCGTCGCATTGACGGATACCGGATAGCGGATAGCGGATAACGGATTTCCCCTTATTTCCGCTCGCTTTGGATAATCCGCGAAATTCCTTCGGATATTTATCTGATATGTTCGCGGTAATCTTTATCACCGGCATGGACATGCGTCACTCTCTTCAGGCAATACTCCTCGTCCCCGTGCTGATGCTGGCTGCTTGCGCGGCCAAACCGCGGCCGGAGGCGCCGGCCCAGTCGCGCATCGATGAATTGCCGATGTATGGCGGCATGGATCGGGCGGCCGCTGCGGAACGGCAGACGGGCGACAAGAAACTCATTGCCGACGCCACGCAGGCCTTCGGCTCCGCCGAAAACGCCTCGAAGGCGTGGGTCTCGCAAGGCTATCGCTTTTATCAATCCGACCAGCTCGGCATGGCCATGCGGCGCTTCAACCAGGCATGGTTGTTGAACCCGGATAACCCCGAGGTCTACACGGGCTTCGCGGCGGTGCTACATGACCAGGGCAAGTATTGCCAAGCCATGAGCATGATGGATCAGGCGATCAGCCATGATCCGCCCACTTTCCAGGGCATCTACGCCGATGCGGGCCGTATCGCGGCCCGCTGCGCGGCCGAGGACAAGACGTTGCCGCCGGAAGCCCGGGTGGCGGCCACCGCCCGGTCGGACGCGTGGTATCGGAAAGGCGAAGCGGTGGAGCCCGACAAGGGCTATTTGTATTCGTCGTGGGCAACGGCCTATTACTGGCGTGGCCAGTACGACGAGGCATGGGCGATGGTCGTCAAGGCGCGCGCCGCGGGCGGGTCCCCCGGTCCGAAGTTCATGGACCTCCTGCGCGCCAAAATGCCCGAACCCCGGACTTAGGCCTTGCGTCATATCGGCCAATCCGATTCCTGTTCGGCATTTGCGATATTCTGCTGACCATCATGATGAAAGCGCTTTGGTTGGTGTTGGGCTGCGTGATGTTGGCACTGGGCGTCATCGGCGCATTTTTGCCCGTCATGCCGACCACGATTTTCCTGATTCTTGCCGTAGGCTGCTTCTCGCGGTCTTCTCCGCGGCTGGAAAAGTGGCTGCTCGAAAGCCCCACCTACGGGCCCGCGTTGCGCATGTGGCGCGACCAGGGTGCGGTCTCGCGCAAGGGCAAGGCCTATGCTTGCCTGGGCATGGCCGCGGGCTACGCGCTGTTTTGGTGGAGCGCGCATCCGTCATGGCCGCTGGCCGTGGGCGTCGGCCTGTTTTTCGTCGCCAGCGCGGTGTACGTGGTCAGCCGACCGTCCCCGAAAATCTGATTTGGCGGGTGCTGGAACAAAGATGGGCAAGCCCGGCACGCGAGGGTATGCGTGACCGGGCTCGTTCAGCGGGCGGGGGCCGCGGTTGGCGGCTTTTTCGGGCTGCTCAGTGAGAATGCCGGGGATCGCCGTGCGTCTCGATGACTTTCAGGTATAGCGTCGCGGGCTCCAGGCAGCCGCCCGTCGACAACTGGCCGACCAGTTGCCGATACAACTCCTGCCACGGCGTTTGCGAGGCCGGCGCCTGATAGGGCGGTTCCTGCTTGCGCCTGGCCATTTCCGCGTCGTCCACCAAGGCGGTGACGCTACGCTGGTTCAGGTCGACGCGGATCTTGTCGCCGGTGCGCAGCAGCGCCAAGCCTCCGCCGACCGCGGCTTCGGGCGACATGTTCAAGATCGAGGGGCTGCCCGAGGTGCCGCTTTGCCGGCCATCTCCCAGGCAGGGCAGGGAATCCACGCCGCGCTTGATCAGGTGGGACGGCGGCGCCATGTTGACGACTTCGGCGCTGCCCGGGTAGCCCACCGTGCCGGCGCCGCGGATAACGAGGATGCAGTGTTCGTCAATGTTCAGCGACGGGTCTTCGATGCGGGCGTGGTAGTCCTCCGGGCCTTCGAACACGATGGCGCGAGCCTCGAACGCGTTCTCGGAACCGGGTTCGGACAGGTACGCGCGGCGGAAGGCTTCACCCACCACTGACATCTTGATGATGGCGCTGTCGAAGAAGTTGCCCGACAGCACGATGAAGCCTGCGCGGTGCTTCAACGGCGCGGCGCAACTGCGGATGACGTCGGCGTCGCGGGTCTTGGCGCTTGAGGCGATGTCGCCAATGGTCTTGCCGGATACGGTAGGGCAGTCCGGGTGAAGGCGTCCGGCAACCAGCAGCTCGTGCATGACGGCGGGGACGCCGCCCGCGCGGTGGAAGCCTTCGCCCAGATGCTCGCCCGCCGGCACGCAGTTGACCAGCAGCGGGACGTCTTCGCCCAGCCGTTGCCAGTCTTCCAGACCGAGGTCGATGCCGGCATGCCGGGCCATCGCAATCAGGTGGGGCGGGCAATTGGTGGACGCGCCCAGCGCGGATGCCACGACGATGGCATTTTCGAATGCCTGCCGCGTCAGGATGTGGGATGGCCTCAGGTCTTCGCGCACCATGTCACAGATGCGCATGCCGGTGGCGTAGGCCATTTGCGCGCGCTCGCGGTAGGGCGCGGGAATGCTGGCGCAGGTAGGTAGCGACATGCCCAGCGCTTCGGCCAGCGAGTTCATTGACAGGGCCGTGCCCATGGTGTTGCAGTGGCCGACCGACGGCGAGGACGCGGTGGCCAGCGTCATGAAGCCCTCGTAGTCCAGTTTGCCGGCCGCCATCAGGTTGCGCGCATGCCAGATGACCGTACCGGAGCCCACCCGCTGGCCGTCGTGCCAGCCGTCCAGCATCGGCCCGCCCGACAGCACGATCGCGGGCAGGTCGACCGTGGCGGCGGCCATCAGGCAGGCGGGCGTGGTCTTGTCGCAGCCCGTGGTCAGCACCACGCCATCCAACGGATAGCCGTGCAGGATTTCGACCAGGCCCAGATAGGCCAGGTTACGGTCCAGCGCGGCCGTGGGCCGCCGGCCTTGTTCGGCCAGCGGATGCACGGGGAACTCCATCGGGATGCCGCCCGCGTCCCGGATGCCCGCTTTGACGCGCTCGGCCAGCGCCAGGTGATGGCGGTTGCAGGGCGCCAGATCACTGCCGGTCTGGGCGATGCCGATGATCGGCCGCCCGGATTGCAGCTCCTGCCGCGTCAGGCCGTAGTTAAGGTAGCGCTCGACGTAGATTGCCGTCATGTCGGCGTGCGCGGGGTCGTCGAACCATTTCTGGCTGCGCAACTTGCGGGGTATCTGAGACATGGGAACTCGCTTGCTTCGCGTGGGCGTCAGTGAAAAGGCGTCAGTTGCGCGCCTTCTGGATCTCGTCATTCAACTGCTTGACCAGGTCAGGGCCCAGTTCTTGCGTGTATTTGTCGACCACCGGTTGCACCTTCTGGCGCATGCGCGCGACTTCTTCGGGGCTGACCGTGTTGATCTTCATGCCGGCTTTCTCAAGCGTCGTCATGGCCTTGGTGGAATCCGCGCGGCTGTCCTTGCGTTCAAAATCACGCGACGCCTCGGCTGCCTGGCGCACCAGTTTCTGTTCGTCGGGCGACAGCGTGTCCCACCATTTCTTCGATGCCAGCACGACCCACGGCGTGTAGACGTGGCGCGTGATGGTCAGGAAGGGCTGCACTTCGTAGAACTTGCTGCTTTGAATGGTGGTGATGGGATTTTCCTGCCCGTCGACCGTGCGCGTTTCCAGGGCGGTGAACAGTTCCGAGAACGGCATGGGCACGGCGTTGGCGCCCAGCGTATTGAAAACGCCCAGCGCGATCTGGTTCTGCATGACCCGTAGCTTGATGCCTTGCAGGTCTTCCGCGCGCGCGATCGGGCGCTTGGAATTGGTCATGTTGCGAAAGCCGTTTTCCCAATAGACCAGGCCCACCAGCCCCTTGGCTTCCAGCTTCTTCAGCAGGTCCTGGCCCAACTGGCCGTCCAGCACCGCGTCGGCTTCTTTTTCGCTGTTGAACAGGAAGGGCAGGTCGAACACGCCGAATTCCTTGACCATCCCGGCAAGCGGCGCGGTGGACCCGACCATCATTTCCTGGGCGCCGCCGGCCAGCGCGCCTTGCATCTGTTCGTCTGAACCCAGGTTGGCGGACCCGAAGGTCTTCATCTTCAACTTGCCGCCGCTGACTTTTTCAAGCTCTTGCGCCAGGAAGCGCGCGGCGCGGCCCTGGACGCTTTCTTCGTTCAGGCCGTAGCCGAAACGGATCAGGCGCGGCTTGACGTCGGCCGCGGCGGCCACGCCGGCAACGGCGCAGGACAGCGCGGTGGCCAGCACGAGTAAACGGGTTTTGAATCGGTGGGTCATGGTGCTTCTCCTTGGGGGATTTTTGCCGCTAGTGCATCCAGCGTGCGGGTACGGTGATCAGCTCGGGGAAGATCACCAGCAGGACCAGCAGGCCCGTGTACGCCACGACGTAGCGCCACACGCCCCTGCAGATGGTTTCCATATTGATGCGGGCCACGCCGCAGACCACGTTCAGCACGGTGCCGACGGGCGGGGTCAACAAGCCCACGCAGCCGACCATCACGAACATGACGCCGAAGTAGACGGGGTCGATGCCGGCCTTGGTGACCACGGGCATCAGCACCGGCGCCAGGATCAGGATGGTGGGCGTCAGGTCCATGACCGTGCCCACCAATGTCAGCAACACCAGCAGGGCGAACATCAGGAGCTTGGGTTGGTCCATGACCGGCTCCAGCAGCGCGATCAGGTCTTGCGGCATGTCGGCCAGCGTGATCATGTAGGATGACACCATCGCGGCGGCCACCAGGAACATGACCACGGCGGTGGTGCGCGCGGCATTCACGAACAGCGGCAACAGGTCGCGCAGCCCGATCTCGCGGTAGACGAACAGGCTGACGCCCAACGCGTACACGGCAGCCACGACCGCAGCCTCCGTCGGCGTGAACACCCCGCCGCGCAGGCCGCCGATGATGATGACCGGCAGCATCAGCGCCCACACCGATTCGCGCAGCGCCTTCAGGCGGTTGCGCCACGGTTCACGCGGCGACGGGGTGATGCTGCCGTGCTTGCGGGCCACCCAGGTCCAGACCGCCACCAGCGTCAGGCCCATCATCAGCCCGGGCGCGATGCCGGCGAAGAAGAGCTTGGTGATCGACACATTGGTGGCCACGCCGAAGATGATGAAAGAGATCGACGGCGGAATGATCGGGGCAATGATGCCGCCCGCGGCGATCAAGCCGGAAGCCTGGCCGGCGTCATACCCCTTTTCACGCAGCATGGGGATCAGCAGGGATCCCAGCGCGGCGGCATCGGCCACGGCCGAGCCGGACAAGGCGGCCAGCAGCACGCTGGCAAAAATCGCCACGTAGCCCAGCCCGCCCTGAATATGGCCGACGAACATGCTGGCCAGGCGGACGATGCGGCGGGATATTCCGCCTGCGTTCATCAGTTCACCCGCCAGCATGAACAGCGGTACGGCCATCAGCGTGAAGCTGTTGGCGCCGGTCAGCATGTTCTGCGCGAGGATCTGGGTGTCGTAAAAGTCCAGCTGGAACATCATGGCCAGGGCGCTGAGCAACAGCGCGAAGGCGATCGGCATGCCCAGGGCGATCAGCCCCAGCAGTACAAGCAGGAAGACGGTCAGGATCATTGCAGAGGTCCGGGCGGGGAAGGGGGCGGGGC
>NZ_PCOQ01000040.1 GCF_002975275.1 Achromobacter sp. MYb9
CGGGGTCGGGTGGGTGGCGCGCAACCTTGATGCGCCCGAGGGAATCTGAAGGGAAGGCCGCAGGCCTGGACGAAGATGACGACGGGGACGTCCGGAGCGAAGGCTCCGGACCGCAATCGTGGGCGCGCGCCACCCACCCGACCCCGGCGGCGAGCGTCCTACGAAGCCCCAAGCACCAACGACGCCCTCGCCACCCATCACAAAAATCACATAAGTAGCCCTAAAGAACCACTTAAGTAAGCACCTCAAGAATCGCATCTCGAGCCTGATGCGACAGCTCCAGCCTCGTCGGCAAACTCCCGTCTGCATGCCTTGCCGGCAACACAGGCAAGAACACCACTTCGACAGACAGCCCCGTCGTTCCCATCACGCGCCAGAGATTTGCCACCAGGCTCTCTTCGCCGATGAACGCCGCGAATCCATCACGTTTGCCATCGCGCAAAAACCGCAACGCCACGGGTTGGATTTCTACTGCAGCGGAACGCGCCGGCTCGAACAGGCTTGCGTGGAAAGGAAGAAGATCGAAGCCTTCGCTCGTCGTGCCCTCCGGGAACAAGCCGACCGCGTCGCCCTGCTTGAAGCGCACCTGCATCGACTCTCCCATCGCGTGCACCGCGTGGCGTTGTCCGCGTTCGATGAACAGCGTGCCCGCCCCCGCCACCAGCCAGCCGATCACCGGCCAGCCGCGGATCTCGCTCTTGGCCACGAACGACGTCGCCCGCGCCGAGTTCAGCACGAAGATATCAATCCAGGAAACGTGGTTCGCCACCATCAGCACCGGCCCCGTCAGACGCGGCTCGCCCTTGAAGACGACCCGCAGCCCACAGGCCGCCATCAACGCCCGCGACCACGTACGGTTCAGCCATGCACGGGATGTTGGCCGCAGGAAAGGGTAGACCGCTCCTACGCAAAACAGGCCGAAAACAATCAAAGGCAGCACCAGTGCCAGCCGTAAGACAAAGCGCAGCAGCTTCAAACTGAAGTCTCCCAGGCCAGCCGGCCACCGACCACGGTGGCGCGTACCCGACCGGGCAGCATCATACCCGCGAACGGGGTGCTGACGCTGCGGCTTTGCAGCGCTGCCGGCATCACCAGCCATTCGGCGTCCAGGTCGGCCAGGCATAGGTCCGCCGGCGCGCCCACGCCCAACTGGCCCGCCTGCGCGGCGTCCGGCGTCAGCCGGGCCAGCACGGCTCCCGGGCCCGATGTCACGCGGGCCAATGCATCAACCACGGGCTGGCGGCGGTCGCGCACCCATTTCAGCGTCAGCGACAGCAGCAACTCCAACGCCGTCGCGCCGGGCGCCGACGCCGGGAACGGCGCCGCCTTGCCCCGGGCATCAACCGGCGTATGGTCCGAGCACAACGCGTCGACCAGCCCGTCGGCCAGCGCCGCGTGGATGGCGTCGCGGTCGCGCTGGCCGCGCAGCGGCGGCGATAGATGGAAATTCGTATCGAAAAAGCCGATATCGACGTCGGTCAGGTGCAGGTTGTGGGCGGACACGTCGGCGGTCACGGGCAGCCCTTCCCGCTTGGCCGCCCGCAGCAGCGCAAGCCCCGCCGCGGTGGACAGGCGGGTCAGATGCACGCGGGCGCCGGTCGCGCGCTGAAGTTCGAAAATCGTCTGCATCGCCACGGTCTCGGCTTCCGGCGGCAGGCCTTCCAGCCCCAGACGTTCGGCGTAGGCGCCACTGGCAGCGACCGCGCCGCGCGCAAGCCACGGATCTTGCGGGCGCAGCCACAAGGTGTGGCCAGACCCGCTGGCGTAGCGCATCGCGCCCCACAGCACCCGCGTGTCGGCAACGCCTTGCTCGCCCTGCGAAAAAGCGATGCAGCCCGCCCGGGCCAGCAGGCCCATTTCCGCAAGCGTTTCACCTGCCAACCCTACGGTCATCGCGCCCAGCGGATGGATGCGAGCCTGCCCGGCGTCGGCCTGGCGCATCAGCGCGTCGACCTTGCCCGGCTCATCCAGCGCGGCGTCGGGCTCCGGCGGCAGCACCAGGCGCGTCACGCCGCCGGCCAGCGCCGCGCGCAGCTCCGCAGGCGCGAAGGCGGCGCCCGTGGCCACGCCGCCTGCCCCGGCGGGCTGCAAGACCCGGGCCGATAGATCGACCAGGCCCGGCAGCACGGCCAGGCCGTCGGCATCCAGCACGCGGTCGGCTTGAAAGCCGTCCGGCGCCGCCCCAACGGCCACCACGCGGCCATCGGCCGTGTAAATGTCATGCCGCCCGTCCACGCCGTTGGCGGGGTCGATCAGGCGGCCGTTTGCAATGTGCAGCCTCATGGCGCGTCTCCCGTCAGTACGTGGAGGGTGGCCACGCGCAAGCACTGAAGCTGCCCGGCCAAGTGCGCCTCGATGGGCGGCAGGCTGGCGGCCACGTCGCCATCCACTTCCACGCCAGGGGTCAACGCGCCGGCCGGCAGCAGCAGCGCATCGCGCTTGGCGGCGGCCAGCGCGGCGGGCGTCAGCCCGTAAATCTGGGCGTATTCCCGTGCGGACGGCAGCAGCGCGCCGCTGATCCGTTCGACGTCCAGGGGCAGGACGATGATCACATCGGCATCCTGCAAACCTTCTTGCAGCGTCGCGCACGCGCGCACGCCCAGTTGCGGCAGGTTGTCCGGCAATAGGGTGCGCGGCGCGACGGCGCGCACTTCGGGCACCCCCAGGGTGGTCATGACGTGGATCACCGAGCGCGCCACCGGCGAATGGCGGATATCGCCCAGCAGCGTCACGGCCAGATGGGTCAGGTCTTGCTTGATGTCGCGCATCGCTTGCACCAGCGCCAGCGCCGGCAGCGGGTCCGCATGCCAGCCATCGCCGGCACTGACGACACGCAGGCCCGGCGCGGCATGCGCGGCCGCGCAATGGGCCGCGCCGCTTGCCGCATGGCGCAGCACCAGCACGCCCGGCGCCAGGCCAGCCACCGTCCGGGCCAGTGCGTCGCCCGCCTGGGCATCCGCCCCCGGCGCGTCCAGGACGACAGGCAGCAGGGACAGGCGCGCGGCCGCCTCGGCGTAGGCGTCGCGGCACGCGGGGTCGTCGGGCAGGGATAGAAAAACGGGAAGCGGCGCGGCGGCCGGGGCCGCGTTCTCGGCCAGCATGCACGCCGCGTCGAGCAGGCGCTCGACATGGCGCCGTGGCAACCCTTCCGTTGTCAGCAGATGAATGAGTTCGCCGCGGCGATCAAGTTGCGGATTGAGCATAGGCAGGCCGGGCCGCGTGCTTCAGGACGCAGGCAGGGTGTCGAGGTATCGTTGCAGGATAACAGCCGCGGCCATCGCGTCGTCGGCCGCGTGCGTGCCCAGCAGGCGCTGGGCCTCCATGCTGGAGCCGCGTTCGTCGACCAGTTCGACGGCGATGCCGAAGCGGCCGTGCAGTTGGTTGGCGAAGCGCCGGCAACGCGCCGTGGCCGGCTGCTCACCGCCATCGGCGTCCAGCGCCAGCCCCACGATCACGCGGTGGGGCTGCCATTCTTGCAGCAGCGCCGCGATGCGGCCGAAACGCGCGTCGCGGATTTCGCTGAAGATGATTTCCAGCGGACGCGCCTGGCGCGTCAGCGTGTTGCCGATGGCGATGCCGATCTTCTTTTCGCCGAAGTCAAAACCAAGCAGGGTCTCTTCAGGCATGGCCCGCGTCGCCCGCCAGCATGACCGGATCGATGCCCAGCAGCTTCAATGCGGCCGGATAGCGGTCTTCGGGAGGCACATCGAAAATGATGTGGTCGTCGGCGCCCACGCTGAGCCAGGCATTCTGGCCCATTTCGCTTTCCAGTTGCCCGGCGCCCCAGCCGGCATACCCCAGCGTGACCAGCATGCGGGCGGGCCCGTTGCCGTCGGCCACGGCTTGCAGCACGTCGCGGGAAGTCGTCAGCGCCATCGCGCCCATCTTGATGCTGGAGCTGTAGTCGCCCGCAGGTGCGTGCAGCACAAAGCCGCGGTCGGTCTGCACCGGGCCGCCGAAGAACACCAGCGTGTCCTTGATGGGGCCGATTTCAAGCGTCAGCTCGATGCGTTCGAACAGCGTGCCCAGCGTCAGGTCGGTGGGCCGGTTGATGACCAGGCCCAGCGCGCCGCGCTCGGTGTGTTCGCATACGTATATGACAGAACCGGCCAAGCTGCCCTCGACCATGCCCGGCATGGCGATCAGGAACTGATTGGCAAAGTTGGCCGCCTGCGTCGAGGCGGCTTCGTGGTGTTTTTCCGTCATGGCAACCCCTTCATGGGTAGTCTGAAAGAACCGAGGACGGGGCGCGCGCCATGCGCGGCCCTGCTTGCCTGGTGGCAGACCGTCCTGCGGTTACGAGGGATGGGGGCTTGCCCCATCGTACGAGCCCTGGCGGAATAGGTCAGCGGATCGGGTTCAGATTTCCATCAATTCAAAGTCCTCTTTGCGGGCGCCGCATTCGGGACAGACCCAGTTCGGCGGCACGTCTTCCCAGCGGGTGCCAGGAGCAATGCCCTCGTCGGGCAGGCCGGCTTCTTCGTCATAGACCCAGCCACAAATCAGACACATCCAAGTACGCATAGTTCTCTCTTACATCAATTCCCGGCCTTCATCCCCGTGGCGGGGCAAAGGTGGGGGGCTTCCATTAGAATGGGGACAATCTTACCGAAACCCAATAGGGGTTCCCCTGATTCACCTCAAAATGAGTCCGGGCACCCTCACTCAAGCGCTGTCCACGTGGCCCCCGTTACTCCCCCTCTCGTTTTGGTCTTCGGCCCGCTCGATCCCTCGGGATCCGACGGCTTGCCCGCGGACGCCGTCACCTGCGCCCGTCTGGGCTGTCACGGCCTGGCGGCCATTACCGCGCTGACCGTGCAGGACACTGCCGGCATCGAAGAAATCCATCCTGTTTCGCCCGACATGCTGGACGATCAGGCCCGTTGCCTGCTGGAAGACATGTCCGTGCAGGCGATCAAGGTGGGCGGACTATACACCGCTGAAACGGCAAGCGTGGCCGCCCAGGTCGCCGCCGACTACAGCCAGGTTCCGCTGGTGCTGCACCTGGGCCAGCGCGCGCCCTTGCCGGTGGACGCCGCCGACGAGGACGACGCCGACGACCTGTTGGCCGCCACCCTGGAACTGGTGCTGCCACAGACCGACCTGCTGGTCATCGAACACCTGCGCCTGGCCCAGTGGCATGCCGATGGCGACATCGATATCGGGGACGCACCGACGCCCATGCACGCCCTGGTGGCGGCCGGGGCGGAATGGGTGCTGGTGCTGGGTAGCCCCCAACGCCCCGGCCATTACGCCAACGTGCTGCTGGGTCCCAGCGGCCAGACGCATACCTGGCCGTGGCAGGCGCCCCCGGACCGCAACGGCGACGCCGGCGGCCTGGCCGCCACTGCCATCACCGCCATGCTGGCGCGCGGGTTGGAAATGCCCGAAGCCGTGCGCCAGGGCCTGGCGCATGCCGACGCCTCGGTGGCCGCCAGCTTCCTGCCGGGCATGGGCCGGCGCATCCCCAACCGGATCCAACCGCAATGAAACCGCTGCGTTTTCCCGCCGGCCTGTATGGCGTCACCCCTGAATGGGACGATACCGATCGCCTGATGCAGGCCGTGCGCAAAGCCGCCGAGGGCGGCATGCGGTCGCTGCAGTTGCGCCGCAAGAACGTGCCCGACGCGGTGCGTGCCGAGCAGGCCCGCGCGCTGGCGCCGCTATGCCGCGAACTGGGCGTCGTGTTCCTGATCAATGACGACTGGCGTCTGGCGCTGGACGTCGGCGCCGACGGCGCCCACGTCGGCCGCGAAGACGAAAGCCTGGCGCGCATCCGCGCCGAAGCCGGCCCCGACCTGATCCTGGGCGGCTCCAGCTACGACGACCTGGCCCGCGCCCGCGAACTGCTGGATGCCGGCGCCGACTACATCGCCTTCGGTGCGATGTTCGCCTCGACCGTCAAGCCGGACACCGTGCGCGCGCCCCTGTCGGTGCTGACCGAAGCCCGCCGCCTGGTCGAAGAGCGCGACGCGCCTCGGCCCGCCGTGGTCGCCATCGGCGGCATCACGCCCGACAACGCCCTGCTGGTGGCCCAGGCGGGCGCCGACGCCGTGGCCGTCATCACCGCACTTTTCGAAGCGCCCAGCATCCGGGCCGCCGCCGCGGCCTGCTCCGCGCCCTTTATCGTCAACCCCAACCGCAAGCCTTGAACGCCATGTCCCGTAACGAACAGCTTTTCGAACGCGCCTGCCGCAGCATCCCCGGCGGCGTCAACTCGCCCGTGCGCGCTTTCCGCTCCGTCGGCGGCACGCCGCGGTTCATCAAGCGCGCGCAAGGCCCGTACGTATGGGACGCGGACGACAAGCAGTACATCGATTACGTGGGCTCC
This sequence comes from Achromobacter sp. MYb9, assembly GCF_002975275.1. Taxonomy (GTDB): domain Bacteria; phylum Pseudomonadota; class Gammaproteobacteria; order Burkholderiales; family Burkholderiaceae_B; genus Achromobacter. The sequence continues at coordinate 6,332 of NZ_PCOQ01000040.1, forward strand.
TGGGGCCCCGCCATCCTGGGCCATTCGCACCCTGAAGTGGTGCGCGCGGTGCAGGAAGCCGCGGTCAACGGCCTGTCGTTCGGCGCGCCCACCGAAGCCGAAATCGAACTGGCCGAAGTGCTGATTTCGCGCCTGCCCTCGCTGGAGCAAGTGCGCCTGGTCAGTTCCGGCACCGAAGCCACCATGACGGCGATCCGCCTGGCGCGCGGCGCCACCGGCCGCGCCAAGATCGTGAAGTTCGAAGGCTGCTATCACGGCCATTCGGACAGCCTGCTGGTCAAGGCCGGTTCCGGCCTGCTGACCTTCGGCAACCCCAGTTCGGCCGGCGTGCCGCCGGAATTCGTGTCGCACACGCTGACGCTCGAATTCAACAACCTGGACGCCGTGCGCCAGGCCTTCGCCCAGCATGGCGACGACATCGCCTGCATCATCGTCGAGCCGGTAGCCGGCAACATGAACCTGATCAAGCCGACGGCGGGCTTCCTGGAAGGCCTGCGCGAGGTCTGCACGCAACACGGCGCGCTGCTGATTTTCGACGAAGTGATGACCGGTTTCCGCGTCGGCCCCCAGGGCGTGCAGGGCCTGACCGGCGTCAAGCCCGACATCACCACGCTGGCCAAGGTCATCGGTGGCGGCATGCCGGTGGGCGCCTTCGGCGGCAGCGCCGAGATCATGAAACACATCGCCCCGCTGGGCGGCGTGTATCAGGCCGGCACGCTGTCGGGCAACCCGGTGGCGGTTGCCGCCGGCTTGGCCACGTTGCGCCTGATCGCGGCACCCGGCTTCTACGACAAGCTGTCGGCCCAGACCGCAAAGCTGGCCCAAGGGCTGCAAGAACGCGCGCGCGCCGCCGGGCTGGCCTTCTCGGCCGATTCCGTGGGCGGCATGTTCGGCATCTACTTCCGCGACCAGGTCCCGACCTCGTTCGCGGAAGTCTCCACGTGCGACACCGCGGCGTTCAATCGCTTCTTCCACGCCATGCTGGACCACGGCGTGCACTTCGCGCCGTCCGCGTTCGAAGCAGGCTTCGTCTCGGCCACGCACGATGACGCCGTGATCACGTCCACGCTGGATATTGCCGAAAAGGTCTTCGCCGCGATGTAAGCGGCGGGCGCGCCGGCTTATAGGGGCCCCCTGAGCCGACGCCCGGCCGGCACATGGCGGCTCAGGGCGCTTTGTAGCGCTCGTACAGGGCGGTCACGTCCCTGACATAGGCTTGGGTTTCCGCATAGGGCGGCACGGCGTCGTACTTGCGCACCGCCCCCTCCCCCGCGTTGTAGGCGGCCAGCGCCAGGTCCAGACGGCCCGGGTACTGGTCGATCAGCCGGCGCAGGTGGCGCGACCCTGCCCGCACGTTCGTCGCCGGATCCACCAGCGCGCGCTCGATATCGTCCACCGACAGCACCGAAGCCGCCGTTGCCGGCATCAGCTGCATCAGGCCCAGCGCCCCCTTGGGCGACCGCGCGTCGCTGCGGAACCCCGATTCGATGGCGATAACGGCCGTCAGCAAGGCCCCATCCACCCCCGAGTCCTGCGCCGCACGAGCGATCAGCCCGTCGTGGGCGGTGGACGGCTTGGCGTCGCCCCAGCGCAAGGCCCGCGAGGTCGGCGCAAGCGCGCTCAACCGCGCGCCGTCACCGGCCCGAGGCGGACAGTCCAGGCAGGCCTTGATGCCATTGCCCCGCCACGCCGTACGGGCCTGCGCCCGCTTGTAATACTTGGCATAGCCCGTGGGCACCTTCATGGCGCGCCAGACGCCGAACGGATCTTTGTAGCGGTAGACCTCGCTGGCCTGGGCGGGGCGGGCGGGCGCCAGCGCCAGCGCACCCGCCACCAAGGCCATCATCGCCGCCATGCCTGCGCCCCGCGCCGCGAAGGCGCGCAAGGCAGGCAAGAGGGGAAAGGGATGTTGGCGCATGGGGCGGGGCGGAGGCGGCGTCCGAAGACGGGTTGGCGAGCCCCTATGCTGCGGCGATGAACCGCGTTTGTCGCTCGGCCCTTCGCCCTAGTCCGGCGCCAACACTCGATTTCCCTATGTAAAACAGGGCCGAAACTACGGCATACGTCGGACGATTACTATAGAATATGTCGCAATATTTCGTTTATTTACCAAATGAATGAACCTGGCAGCCGACGAGCACCAGGCAGGAGAGGCTGAGATGGACGCAGAAAACACGCTCCAGCTGGTGCTGGACGCCAATACCAACGTCCTGACGGCCATCTATACGCCGCCGCCCCGCCCCGCCGTGGCGCCCGCGGAGGATGATGGCGCCCCCGCCGCCGAGGCTATCGAGGCCCCCGGTGCGGCCGACACGGCCAGCGACCAGGCCGCCCTTGAACCGGAGGCCAACGCGGAAGTCACCGCCGAGGTCGCCCCTGTCGTCAACCTGGACCTGCCCAGCTGGGACACGCTTGCCGCCACCGTCGTCGCGCAAGGCTGGAGCGCCGACGCGCTGGACAACCACGCCGTGCTGGCCTTCATCGACCGGTGCCGCAGTGCCGTCGAGCCCGTGCAATTCCCCGTGGGGCAGGTGGTGGACGGCTCATTCGAGCTGGAACTCGACCCCACCCGCATGACCGCGCTGCTGACCCTGCACCCGCCCAAAGGCGGCCAGCCCGTGACCCTGGACGCGCTGTCCCACGCCGTCGCCGACCGCGGCATCGTGCATGGCGTGCTGCCACAGGCCATGGCCGATGCCATCGAACAGGGCCGCGCCGCCACCGTGGTGATCGCTCAAGGCACGCCCCCCACGCGCGGCACGCCGACGCGCTTTGAAAGCCTGCTGGACCGCCTGAAGCCGCGCGCGCAGGAAATCGACGAACTGGCCCAGGTGGACTACCGCGACCTGGGCAGCCTGCTGCTGGTGTCGCCCGGCACGCCGCTGATGCGCCGGGTGCCTCCGCTGCCTGGCGTGGACGGCACCAACGTGCTGGGCGAACCCGTCCTGCCGGACGAAATGCCCGATACGCCCTTTTCCAAGGACATCTCGGGCGTGGAAGTCGACCCCGAAGATCCGCTGCTGCTGCGCGCCACCATCGCCGGCACGCCCAAGCTGATCAGCCAGGGCGTGCAGGTGAACCCGATGGTGGAAGTCGACGCCGTCAACCTGTCCACGGGCAACATCACGTTTGAAGGGTCGCTGCAAGTGCGCGGCGACATCGCCGCCACCATGGAAGTCCGCGTGACGGGCGACGTGGTCGTCAACGGCACCATCGAGGCCGCGCTGGTGGAAGCCGGCGGCAGCGTGACCGTCAAAGGCGGCATCATCGGCATGGCCGAAGCCTTGCAGGACGCGGCCGCCACCGCCCGCACCGCCCACATCGTCTGTGGCGGCGCGCTGAAAGCAAAGTTCATCGAGAACGCGATCATCAGCGCGGGGCAGGACGTGGAAGTGGAACGCGAGATCCGGCAGAGCAGCATCGCCGCTGGCGGCAGCGTGCTGGTTGGCCCGCCCAACACGCAGCAAAGCGCCATCACCGGCGGACAGACCCGCGCCTTGAACGCCGTGCGCGCCGGCACCATCGGTTCGCCGTCGGGCATTCCGACGATGGTGCAGGCCGGGCTGGACCCGCATGCCGACATCAAGCGTTCCGCGCTGACGCGCAAGCGCCTGAAAATGAACGAGGAAAAAGCCAAACTGGAACAACTGCTGATGTTCCTGAAGGCCAACCCTCAGCGCGCCCCCGGCGACGTGGTGGAACGTGCTCGCAACACCCACGGCAAGCTCAGCGGCGACCTGCTGGCGCTGGACGCGGAAGAAGCGCAACTGGTTCGCGACCTGCAGCCGCTGCACACCGCCGTCATCACGGCGACGCGGCGCTTTTGCAGCGGCGCGAAGATTCAGTTGGGCAACAAGATGCAGGAATTCCTGGAAGACCAGGTCGGCGGCAAAGCCGGGCTGGAAGAAGGCGAAATCGTCATCCGCTGACCGTGCCGCCGGCAACGCCGGTCAGGGCGCCAGTTCCTTGAACCAGACCCGTGGCGAAATGCCGCGGTCGGGTCCCAGGATGGAGAATCCGCCGTCCACCGGAATATCCACACCCGTCATCCACGACGCCGCATCCGAACACGCGAAGCAAACCGCGGCGGCGATTTCGCTGCCCGACCCCACACGGCCCAGCGGATGGAAATGCGCCCCCACCGCGTCGGCCGCCTCTCGCGAGCCGCCCGACAACTGTTCAACTGAAGGCGACCACGTCCAGGCCGGCGACACCGCCAGCACGCGCACGCCGGCCGGCGCCAGTTCCACCGCGAAATTCTTGGTGATCTGCAGTAGCGCCGCTTTGGATGCCGGATACAGGGCGCGCCCGGCCGCGCCGAACTTGCCGCCCGTGCTGCCCAGGTTCACGACCACGCCGCCGCGCGGCAAGTGCGGCGCCGCCAATTGCGTGAAGATCGCGGCCGACACCAGATTCGTATCGAGCGTGCTGTGCCATTCCGCGCGCGAAGACGCCAGCCCCCGGTCCGCGTACTGGCAAGCGTTGTTGACCAGCACATCCAGCCGGCCAAAGCGCGCCAGCGCGGCATCAATGCAACGCTGGATCTGGCTGTCTTCGCCGATGTCGGTCTCGCAGAACAACGCCCGGCCCTCCAGTTCCTGCTGAAGCGCCAAGCCCGCCTGCGCATTACGCCCGACCAGCACCACATTGACGCCCGCCGCGGCCAGGCCGCGCGCGATATCGGCGCCCAGGCCCTGCGTGCTGCCGGTCACGATGGCCGTCTTGCCGGCCAAGCCGGGAAAACCTGAAAAGTCCATGGATAGTCCTTGATCAATGCGGCGCGGCGGCCCAGCGCACAGCCTCCGCCACCGAGCCGGTTTGCGCAATCAAGCGCATGCTGGCCAGCGACGCCCGGTGCACGGCTTCGTCCGCCGACGCGCAAGCATCTTCGGCCACCATCACCTCGAAGCCGATGTCGGCGGCATGCCGCACCGTGCCCTCCACGACGGAATGCGTGGCCACGCCGGCCACGACCAACCGGCGCGCGCCAATCACGCGCAGCGTTTCTTCAAGCGGCGTGCCATAGAACGCGCTGATGCGGGTGTGCTTCACGACGAATTCACGCGGGCTGCCGGCCAGCGGCTGCAGGCCCTCGTAGAACGCGCTGCCCCACTGGCCTTCAGGCACCGCCCCAATCGTCGCCACATTGCGGAAGATCGCGCAGTTGGGCAGCAGGTCGGCGTAATCGGGCCGGAAGGCAATGCGCACGTGCACGATAGGCAGCGCCCGCGCCCTCGCGCCGTCCAGCAGGGCGGCGGCGTTGTCCAGCAGGCGCTGGCGCGCGCCGCTGTCGGCGTCCAACCCGACACGGATCTTGCCGTCGGGATGCAACACGTCGTTCTGGTAGTGCAGCGCCAGCACTGCGGCATCCGATTCCATCACACGAACACCTCGAACACGTCGTGCGCGTCGTCGCAGTTGACCAGGTCCACGCGCTTCATGCGGAGTCGCCAGCTGTCGCCCTCGGCAGCCAGCTTATGGGTGTACCGGCCCGCCAGCTGGCGCGGCTGACGCTTGCGCCATTCGGTCATCTGAAACGCGGAATGCACCACCAGGTTGCCGCCTGCGTCCACGCCTTCGACCTGCACGCCGCCCACCAACCGCACGCTGCGCGTAGGCGGCTGCTGCGACCAGTTGCGGGGATGCTCCAGCCGGCGGATGCGCACGTCGCGCAACATGCGGTCTTCCCAGAACAGCGAAATATGGTCGTATGGGCTTTGCTGGCCCGGCACGCGCGGCATCCAGTACATGCCGTCCGGCGTCCACAGCGATTGCCAGTCGTCATAGCGCCGTTCATCCAGCAGCCGCGCCTCGCGGTACAGGAACTGGGCGATGCGGTGATAGGCGTCCGCCGGCACGTCGGCTGGCGACAAACCGGTGGTGGCAACGTCGAAATCCAGGTCTAGCAGCATGGGCCTTCTCCCGTGGCGGGCGCGTTCGACGCCGCGCCGGCTTCCATGTAGGTCTTCCAGGCGCGGAACTGGTTGCGCATGGGCAATTCGCTAGTGCCATTGACGGACACCATGCCGTCGGCGTCGCTGCGATCGCTGCCGTGGTAGCGATGCATGCTGACCCATTCGCCGCCGCGCGTGGCGTTGCCTTCCTGGCAGCGGTTATAGAGTTCGATATCGTCCGGCATCACGTTGGACGACGGCGAATTGATGACGTTGGCATACAGCATGGCGCGCTTGAACACGCCGTCCGGAGCGCCCTTGCAGCGAAAGGTCTGGATTTCGATCAAGGTCCGGTCCACGGCGATCGGGCGGATCACGCGGAACTGCTGGAACACGGTATGCGGCGAGCCGCTGCCGTAGATCACCGTGTTGTGGCGGTTCATGCCCAGGATCTCGCGGGCGCGTTCCTCGCCGTAGGCGGCCGTCAGCGTCTCGAAGTGCGCGCGCGACACCGGATCGCGCTCGGCGGCGCCGGGGTTGAAGATGCCTTCCATGTAGCCATGACCGTTGTCGTAGGCGCGCAATTCCAGCTTTTCCCAGAATTCGTAGGGTTCGCCGTTGCCGTCCATGATGTGCAGCTCCAGCGGCATTTCGCCCATCTCCTTGGCCTCGTCACGGGCCGCGGCGTAGGACGATTCATGGGTCACGCGAGCATGCATCGTGTCGTGCAGGTTCTCGTAGAACACCTTCCAGTTTGACCGCTGCATCACGCGGAAGATGCCGCCTGCGACCTCGACCTCGCCCACCGGCGAACGGTCGCACAGGTTGTCGATGGACGACCGCACGCCGCCCAGGAAATCCGTCAGCGCCGGCCCTGCCTTGGCCTGGCTGGCGAACACGAACCCGCGATAGCTTTCCACGCGCGCCAGCCGGCGCATCGAAAACGACGCGTCCGCCGGATCATAGGACGTGCCTTCCAGGCCTTGCTTGAGCGGCACGCCCAGGTGGCTGCCGTCCAGCTTGAAGGTCCAGGCGTGGTAGGGGCAACGGAAGAACTTGCCCACGCAGCCCTCGCCGTCGGCCACGATCTTCGCGCCCTTGTGCGGGCAGCGGTTGTACAGCACGTGCACATTGCCGTCGGTGGCGCGCACCATCAGCACGTCCTGGTCGCCCAGCCGGGTGGTGTGGTAGTCGCCCGTCTTGGGCACCTGGCTTTCGTGGCCCACGTAGATCCAGGCCTGGCCGTAGATGCGCTGCATCTCCAGGTCGAAGATGGCGGGGTCGGTGTAGACGCCGCGGTGCACGCTGTCGCCGCGCACCATCGCGGCCAGTTGTTCTTGCGAGTAAGACATGTCGCCCTCCTACTTGTGCTCGCTGTCTTTCCAACGCGCCATCAGCGTGTTGGACGGCAGGGTCTCATCCAGCAGTTTCGCGGCGGTTTCACGGCCCGCGACGGGCAGGCCCTTGGGGTCCAGCAGGCCCACCTGCACCAGCACGCTGGCCTGGTCCCAGTAGATGTGCTCGTGATAGAGCTTGTCGCCGCGGAACTTCACGATGGCGATCAGCGGAATTTCCACCTTCCGGCCGGTCGGCGCCACGCCGGGCAGCAGCCAGTCGATCTCGGTCGTGTGCGTGAAGCAGAACAGCAGTTCGTCCACGATCTGCGTGGCGCCCACGGTGCGCGACAGCGGGATGAGGCGCGTGTCGGGCGGATTGCTGTTGACGAAATGGTGCTGATAGAAGCGCGACAGCTCTTTGTGGCCCACGCCGCCCGTCATCGTCGGGATATGGTTTACATAGGGTTCGGCGACCATCGTGGCCATGGTGGCCGCCACGTCGCGCGTGCCGAATTCATATTCACAGTGTTTGTCCCACAAGGCCGAATAATCGAACTCTGGGCCAATGGCGCGCTGCAGGGCCGCCATGCTGCGCTGGTGCGCCATCAGGGCGGACGGCTTGTCGTAGTGGTCGCCGCCAGTGCGTGCGAACGCGTGATCCATGCCGGGATACACATAGAGTTCCACGCCCGGCTTGCCGCCCAGCGCCTCCAGGATGCGCTGGCGCGCCGCGGGCGGACAGAAGCCATCCTGCTCGGCGATGTGCAGCACCAGCCGTCCCCGCAACGCGGACGCCTCTTCCAGGCAGTCTTCGATGCCCACCCCGTAGTAGCCCACGGCCACGTCCACATCGGTACGGCAGGCGGCCAGATAAGCCAGCTTGCCCCCCAGGCAATAGCCCAGCACGCCCACGCCGCCCTGCTGCTCGGGCAACTTGCGCAGCTCGGCGATCGTGGACGCGATGTCTTTCACGCCCAGCTCGACATTGAAGCCCTGGTAGAGCTCGAACGCGCGTGGCATGTCGGCCGGGCCGTCGGTCAGCTGAATGCCGGGCTGCTGCCGCCAGAACAGGTCGGGCACCAGCACCACATAGCCTTCTTCGGCCAGCAACTGCGCCGCGCGGCGCATGAAATCGTTGACGCCGAAGATCTCCTGGCACAGCACCAGGCCGGGGCCGTGGCCCGCGGCCGGCACGGCCAGGTAGGCGCTAAAGGACTTGCCATCGTGCGAGGCAATCGTGAGCTCGCGCGTCGTGATGTTCAGGGTCATGCGGTTCTCCTTGAATGCGTGATGCGTATCGCGTGAAACGGGCCGCCCTACTTCATCTGGCACGAAGCGGCGAAGGGGTCCTGGTACTGCGTCAGCACCGTGCCCGTCAGCTTGTTGGCCAGCTTGCCGTCCGCGCCCGCCTCGATGACGCGCAGGTAGTAGTTCTGGATCGGATACTGGTTGCGGTTGAATTTGAAATCGCCCCGCACCGACTTGAAGTCCGCGCGCCGCAAGGCCGGACGCAACGCGTCCGCCTCCAGTTTGCCGCCCGTCTGGCGCACGGCGCTATCCAGCAGCATGGCCGCGTCATAGCCCTGCGAGGCGTACAGCGTCGGGCTGCGGTTGTAGGTCTTTTTGAAGTCTTCGACGAACTTGCGGTTGGCCGGGTTGTCCAGGTCGGCGGCCCACTGCGAGGTATTGCGCAGCCCCTGGATGGGCGCCCCCACCGCCGCGATCGTGTCCTCGTCGCCCGAGAAGCCGGGCGCCAGCAACGCGATGTCTTTCGACAGGCCCGCGCCGTTGAACTGCTTGATGAAGTTCACCCCCATGCCGCCGGGCAGGAAGAAGAACACCGCGTCGGGCTTGCTGGCGCGCAACCGCGTGATCTCGACCCCATAGTCCAACTGGCCAAGCTGGGTGTAGATCTCTTCGGACAGGCCGCCCTTGTACAGGCGCTTGAATCCGTTAAGCGACTCGCGGCCGCCGGGATAGTCGGGCGCGATCAACGCCACGCTTTTATAGCCCTGGTCGGCGGCGTACTTGCCCATGGCGGCGGGGATGTCTTCGTTTTGCCACGCCACCGCGAAGAAATTCGGATTACAGCCCGCGCCGGCGTAGTTTTCCGGCCCGGTGTTGGTGCTGAGATAGATCGTGCCCGACTGCAAGATCGCCGGCATCACCGGCAGCAACACGTTCGAAAACACGATGCCCGTCATGATGTCCACGCGGTCGCGCTTGAGCAGACGCTCCACGGCCTGACGGCCCGTGTCCGCCTTTTGCTGATCGTCGGCCACCACCACTTCCGCCGGCAGTCCGCCCAGCTTGCCGCCCGTATGCTGCAACGCCAGATTGAAACCGTCCCGGATCTCGTTGCCCAGCGCCGAACCCGGTCCGGACAGCGTCGTCAGCAAGCCCACCTTGACCTTGTCGGCCGCCGAGGCCCCCGCTGCGGCTGCCATGCAGACCAGCGCCGCCAGCGCGCGCCGGCTCCAGAGATTTCGATTCATGAGCCACCCCGTTTCCACCGCCAGCCACGCTGGCGGAAAGCTGACAGAACCCGTCTGTCGTCGGTTCATGCGTGCTGCCGATCCTTGCCGCCTCCCAGCGTATGCCGACAGGCCGCCCCGCTCTATCCGAATATGGTCAGTTTTATCCGGGATTCACTTAATTCCCAACCCGGGACGATTAAATTACTCTGGCCACAGATACGGGAGCGTTCCCGTCCCGGAGGCACCCATGCACGGCTGGTCCCGACTCACGCTTGCGCCCTTGCTGAAACGGCGCGTGTTCAGCTCCACCCAGCAAGACGAGACCCGCACGCTCGTGTCCGAAACGCTGAAGGAACACCGACTGACCTGGAAAGGCGGGCGCGTGGATGCCGAACTGAATCGGGGCCGGTTCGGTTCACTGACCTTCTGTACGTTGCGCTACGGCGCCGAAGTCCACATCGAACCCGACCGCCTGAAAGACTTCATGCTGGTGCAGGTGCCGCTGCGCGGCCGTGCCTGCATTGAATGCGGCGATGAACGCGTCGACGCCAACCCCGATTGCGCCGCCGTCATCGCTCCCAACCGCCCGCTGCGGCTGCACTGGGAAAGCGGCTGCGAGCAACTGCTGCTGAAGATTCCCCGCGACAAGCTGGAAACCATTGGCCAACGCGCTTTCGGCGACGCCGCGGTCCGTCCGCTGGACTTCAGCCCCGCGCTACGCCTGGACACGCCCATCGGCGCGGTGTGGCGCAGCATGATGAGCGCCCTGATCCACCTCTTGCCCACGCTGGATGACGGCGCTCCGCGCCCTCCCGCGGCCTGGCTTGCCCACATGGAAGACAGCCTGATCCTGCACCTGCTGTATAACCAGCCCAACACCTGGCAGTCGCAGGCCGGTCCGGCCCCGTCCATCCCCCGCCGCCTGACGCTGGCCGAAACCTACATGCGCGACCACCTGTCCGCCCCCCTCACCCTGACCGACATCGCCCGCCACGCCGGCGCCAGCGCCACCGCCCTGACGCGTCTGTTCCAGGAACACCGCGACACGACCCCCATGAACGCGCTACGGGCGCTGCGGCTGGACACGGCCAGGCAAAAGCTGAAGGCAGGCCAGGCCGCCAGCGTGACCGAAGTCGCGCTGGCCGTGGGCTTTGGGCATTTGGGGAGGTTTTCGGAGTACTACCGGGAACGCTTCGGCGAACTACCGAGAGAAACGCGGCGCGCGTAAGGCGCCGGAAAATCAGGCGGCGGGCACCACCGCCGTCACTTCAATTTCCACCTTCGCCCGGTCCTCCACCAGATCGGCCACTTCCACCGCCGTCATCGCCGGGAAATGCCGGCCGATGAACTCCCGGTAGTGTTTGCCGATAGCCGGATAGGCCGCCACGTATTCGTCCTTGTCGGTGACATACCACGTCATCCGGACAATATGCTCGGGCTTCGCGCCGCCCTCGGCCAGGATCGCCACGATGTTCGACAGCGTCTGGCGAACCTGGTCCGCCAAATCATCCGACTCGAACTGCTGCTGGCCATTCCACCCTACCTGCCCGCCAACGAACACGAGCTTGCTGCCCACCGTCATTTCGGTCAGCACGCCATTCGAATAGCCCCGGGGCGCCATCCAATCCGGCGGTTGCAGAATCTTCATAACGTCTCATCCTATTTTTAAGAAAACAAACTACAGGGTGGCCCGCGCCGCTTACGCCGCGCCAGCCAGATAATCGTGCATGCGTTCCCGCAGGTCCGCAGGCATCGGCATCGACTTCATCGTCCGCAGATCCACGGTCACGATCGTCAGCGTCGCCGACAACCGCAATTGGCCATCGGGCCCTTCGAACCGCACCAGCGCCTTGAACGACGCTCCGCCGATGCGCTGCACTTCCAGCGTCTGGCGCAAGCGCTCGTGCCAGCGGCTGGGCGCGCTGAAGTCGCACGTCACCGACGCCATCGGCGTACCGATGTGGCGCTCGACGTGCAGGGCGTGGAACGGCAGCCCCATCCCCTTGTCGAACCATTCCTCGACAAAGTCGTTGATCATTTCGAAATAGCGCGGGTAGAAGACAATGCCCGCCGGGTCGCAATGACGGAAGCGGACTTCTACCTGGCTGGTGAAAGGAGCGGCCATGGTGATTTCCCGGTTACCTGTTCAAGCCATCTTGCGCAGCGCGAAACGTTGCAGCTTGCCCGTCTCGGTACGGGGCAACGCCGCCACGAATTCGATCGCGCGCGGGTATTTGTAGGGCGCGATGCTGGCCTTCACGAAAGTCTGCATCGCCGCCACGAGTTCATCGCTGGGCGTGTACCCCGGCTTGAGAACGACGAACGCCTTGACCAATTGGCCGCGTTCGTCGCATGGGGCGCCGACCACGCCGCATTCGGCCACGGCTTCGTGGCGCAGCAGCGCGTCTTCGACTTCCGGGCCGGCGATGTTGTAGCCGGCGGACACGATCATGTCGTCGTTGCGCGCCTGGTAGAACAGATAGCCTTCATCGTCCTGCATGAAGGTGTCGCCCGGCAGGTTCCAGCCCTGCTGCACGAAGCGTCGCTGGCGTTCGTCGGCCAGATAGCGGCAGCCCGTCGGCCCCTTGACGGCCAGACGGCCCACCGTGCCGTTGGGCACCGGCTTCATGTCGTCGTCCACCACCTGCGCCACATAACCCGGAACCACCTTGCCGATGGCGCCGCGCTTGACCGACTCCGGCGGGCTGGACACGAACACGTGGATCATTTCCGTGCCGCCGATGCCATCGATCATCTCGATGCCGCTGGCCTGCTTCCACAGTTGGCGGGTGGCGTCCGGCAAGGCCTCGCCGGCCGACACGCTCTTCTTCAGCGACGACAGGTCGAACTTGCCGACCAATGCCGCCATCTGGCGGTAGAACGTGGGCGCGGTGAAAACGATGGTCGCGCGGAAGTCCTGGATCAATTCCAGCAGGCTTTCGGGCGTCAGCTTTTCGGCCAGCACCGTGCTGGCGCCCACGCGCAGCGGGAAGCACAGCAAGCCGCCCAGGCCGAACGTGAATGCCAGCGGCGGCGTGCCGCAGAAAATGTCGTCCGGCCCCGGCTTGATGACGTGCTTGGGGAACAGGTCGCACATCGCCAGCACATCGCGGTGAAAGTGCATGCAGCCCTTGGGCGCCCCCGTGGTGCCGCTGGTGAACGCAATCAGGCACACGTCGTCGGCCGCCGTGTCGCAAGCCGTGTAGTCGTCCGGCTTGGCCGCGGCCAATGCGTCCAGCGCGTCCGGCGCGGCGTCATTGAAATACAAAATCTGCGACAGGCCGGCGCAATGGTGTTCGTGGCCGGGCTGCGCGCAAAACTGGGCTTCGTCCTTCAGGCGGGCGTCACACAGCACCGCCTGGATCTCTGCCTTCTCGATGATCTGCTTTAGCTCTTTGGCGCGCAGCAGCGGCATCGTGGGCACCGTCACCAGGCCCGCCTTGATCGCCGCCAGCCAGGCGGCGGCCATCATCGGATTGTTCGGCCCGCGCAGCAGCAGGCGGTTGCCGGCAACCAGCTTCATGTCTTCGGTCAGCACGCGCGCGATGCGGTTGGTCAGCGCAGCCAGCTCCCGGTAAGTCATCGCGGCGGGTTTGCCGTCCTGGCGCCAGCGCAGCGCGACGCGCTCGCCGAAGCCGCGGCCAACCATGGCGTCGACCAGCTCGACGGCGCAATTGAACCGCTTTGGATAGGCCACGTCGGGGCCGTCCAGCAGGAACTCGGGCCATTGGTCGCCCGGGGGCAGATTGTCCCGGGCGAAAGTGTCGATGTGGGCGGAGCTTTCCATAAAATTCCCCTTGCTATGCGGTGCGGTGTGGTTGGCGTTGCGGAATGGCCAGGGCTCGATGGCCCTTTACGCCTTCAGCAATTCACGGGCGATGATCAACTTCTGCACTTCGGTGGCGCCTTCGTAGATACGCAGCGCTCTGATTTCCCTGTAAAGCTTCTCCACCGGCATCCCCGACACCACCCCCGCGCCCCCGAACATCTGGAGAGCACGGTCGATCACGGTCTGCGCCGATTCCGTGGCCGTCATCTTGGCCATCGCCGCTTCACGCGTGGTGCGCAGCTTTTGCACGTCGCGCATCCACGCGGCGCGATACGTCAGCAGCGCCGAGGCGTCGATGGCGGTCGCCATGTCGCCCAGCGCGGCTTGCGTCAGTTGCAGATCGGCCAGCGTCTGGCCGAACATGCGGCGCGACTTGGCGCGCGCCAGGCCTTCGTCCAGCGCCCGGCGGGCAAAGCCCAGCGCGGCCGCCGCCACCGATGCGCGGAAGATGTCCAGCGTCATCATGGCCAGCTTGAACCCCTGGCCCGCATCGCCCAGCCGATGCGACACCGGCACGCGGCAGTTGTCGAACGTGATCGTGGCCAGCGGATGCGGCGCGATCAATTCAATGCGCTCGCTGACCGCGAAGCCTGCGGCGTCCGCATCCACCACGAAGGCGCTGATACCGCGCGCGCCCGGCGCCTCGCCGGTGCGGGCGAAGACGACGTAGAAATCGGCGATGCCGCCGTTGGAGATCCAGGTCTTCGCGCCGTTCAGCACATAGTGGTCGCCGTCCAGCCTGGCCTCGCACGACAACGCCGCCACGTCCGAGCCGGCGTCCGGTTCGGACAGCGCGAAGGCGGCGATCGCGTCGCCGCTTGCCACGCGCGGCAGGTAGCGCTGACGCAATGCGTCCGATCCCATCAGCGAAATGGCGCCGCTGCCCAGGCCCTGCATCGCGAATGCGAAATCGGCCAGGCCCTCATGGCGGGCAAACGTTTCGCGCAGGATGCAGACGGCGCGGGAATCGACTTCCGGCAATGCGCCGCCCCACGCGCCGCCCGGGCCGCCCGCGACCGCGTAGCGCAACCAACCGGCCTGGCCCATGGCCTTGACCAGCTTCTTGCAGGCCGCATCGGCGTCGTGATGGTCGACGTCGCCCAACGAGGCTTCGCACCAGGCATCGACTTCGTGCGCCAGCTTGCGGTGCGCGTCGTCGAAAAAGGGCCAGTCCAGCCAGCTTGCGTCACGCATCATCAGTTCCCCTCGAAGACCGGCTTTTGCTTGGCCACGAAGGCCTCGTAGGCGCGATGGAAATCGCGGGTCTGCATGCAGATGGCCTGGGCCTCGGCTTCGGCCTCGATGGCCTCGTCCACGCCCATGTTCCATTCCTGGTGCAGCAGTTTCTTGGTGACGCCGTGCGCGAACGTGGGGCCAGCGGCCAATTGCGCGGCCAGCGTCTGGGCAGCCTCGCCCAGCTTGGCCGAATCGTGCAGGGCATTGAAAAAGCCCCAGCTGGCGCCCTCGTCCGCCGTCATGGCGCGGCCGGTATACAGCAGTTCGGATGCACGGCCCTGGCCGATCATGCGCGGCAACAGCGTGCAGGCGCCCATGTCGGCGCCGGCCAGGCCCACCCGCGTGAACAGGAACGCCGTGCGCGCGGCCGGGGTGCCCAGGCGCATGTCGGCGGCCAGCGCCACCATCGCACCGGCGCCGGCGCAAACGCCGTCCACCGCGGCCACGATGGGCTGCGGGCAAGCGCGCATGGCCTTGACCAGGTCGCCCGTCATGCGAGTGAAGTCCAGCAGTTCAGGCATGGTCATCTTGGTCAGGGGCCCGATGATCTCGTGCACGTCCCCGCCCGAGCAGAAGTTGCCGCCCGCGCCCGTCACCACCACGACCTTGACGTCGGTGGCGTACACCAGCGAACGGAACAGGTCGCGCAGTTCGGCGTAGGAATCGAACGTCAACGGGTTCTTGCGTTCCGGCCGGTTCAAGGTGACCGTGCCGATCTTGCCGTCGGCCGACACCTGCCACAGGAACGTCCTGGCCTGGTAGCCGGCCAGCGGACGCTTGTGGTGCTTCATGGTGTGCTCTTCGGACTGGGTGCTCATGGTGTCTCCGTTCGTTATCCTGGGTTGATGGGACGTCCCGGCCTCAGCCGGTCATCACTTCGCCGCCGTCCACGGCGATGGCCTGGCCATTGATGGACGCGGAAGCCGGCAACGCCAGCCAGGCGACCGTCTCGGCCACTTCCTCGGGCTGCACCAGGCGGCCCTGCGGGTTGCGCTCGGCCAGCTTGGCCCGGGCGGCTTCCGGCGTCATGCCGGTCTTGTCCACGATGTTGCTGACCGCGCCGCGCACGATGTCGGTTTCGGTATAGCCCGGGCACACCGCATTCACGGTCACGCCCTTTTGCGCGGTTTCCAGCGCCAGCGACCGGGTCAGGCCGATCACGCCGTGCTTGGCGGCGCAATAGGCGCTGACGTAGCCGTAGCCGATCAGGCCAGCCGTGCTGGCCACGTTGATCACCCGCCCCCATTTTTCCTGCAGCATGCCCGGCAACGCGGCCTGGATGCAGTGGAACGTGCCGGTCAGGTTGACGGCAAGCATCTGCTGCCACAGCGCGGTATCGGTGCGGTCAAAACGCTGGCTGACCGCCTGCCCGGCGTTGTTCACCAGCACCAGCACCGGGCCGAACGTCACCTCGGCTTGCGCGAACGCCGCGCGCACCGACGCTTCGTCGGCAATGTCCGCGCTGACCGTCTGCACCTGGCCCAGGCTGGCCAGGCTGTCGGCGGCGGCGTCCAGCGAGGGGCCGTCGCGGCCCAGCAGCGTGACGCGCGCGCCGCGCGCCAGCAGCGCTCGCGCGCTGGCCAGGCCGATGCCGCGGGCGCCGCCCGTCACCAGCGCGTGGCGTCCGGCGAGGGGTTGCGGGGTTGTCGTCATTTGATATCCAGTTGCGCCATCGCGGCGGCGCGTTCAAAGTTGGTTTCCAGCTGGCGCTTGCCGGCAAAGTACTGGCTGGGCCACGCCACGTCGGTGTAGCCGACCCGCGCCGCTTCGCGCAACGTCCAGGAGGCGTCGGCCAGATGGGGACGCGCCAGGGCGCACAGGTCGGCACGGCCGGATGCGATGATGCCGTTGGCGTGGTCGGCCTCGAAGATGGCGCCCACCGCGATGGTGGGAATGCCGGCTTCGTTGCGCACGCGGTCGGCGAACGGGGTTTGGAACATGCGGCCGTAGACGGGCTTTTCTTCCTTGCTGACCTGGCCCGACGAACAATCGATCATGTCGGCGCCGGCGGCCTTGAAGTGGCGGGCGATCTCGACCGCGTCGTCGGCGGTAATGCCGCCTTCGACCCAGTCGCTGGCGGAAATTCGCACCGACATGGGCTTGTCTTGCGGCCAGACGGCGCGCACGGCATGGAAGACTTCCAGCGGGAAGCGCAGGCGGTTTTCCAGGCTGCCGCCGTATTCGTCTTCACGGTGGTTGGTCAGCGGCGAAATGAAGCTGGACAGCAGGTAGCCGTGCGCGCAGTGCAGTTCCAGCCAGTCGAAACCGGCTTCCGCTGCACGGCGGGCGGCGGCGATGAAGTTGTCGCGCACCTGGTCCATGTCGGCGCGCGTCATGGCGCGCGGCGTCTGCGACACGCCGTCGATGTAGGGCAAGGCCGACGCCGACAGCAGCGGCCAGTTGCCTTCGGCCAGCGGGTGGTCGATCTTCTGCCAGCCAAGCTGGGTCGAGCCCTTGCGGCCGGCATGGCCCAGCTGCACGCCGATGCGGGCATCGCTGTTGCCGTGCACGAAACTCACGATGCGGGCAAAGGCCTGCGTCTGCTCGTCGTTCCACAGTCCCGGGCAGCCCGGGGTGATGCGGCCGTCGGGCGACACGCAGGTCATTTCAACCATGACCAACCCTGCCCCGCCCATGGCGCGCGCGCCCAGGTGAACCAGATGGAAGTCGCCCGGCACGCCGTCCTGGCAGGAATACATGGCCATCGGCGACACCAGAATGCGGTTCTTCAGGCGCACGCCGCGCACCTGGTAGGGCGTCAGCATCGGAATGGCCGGACGCTTGCCCGGCGCCGCCTGCGCACCGGCGCGTTCCGCGATCCAGCGTTCAAAGCCTTCCAGCCAGGCGGGATCGCGCAGGCGCAGGTTCTCGTGCGAGATACGCTGTGAACGGGTCAGCAGCGAATAAGCGAATTGCTCGGGTTCCAGTTCTGCGTAGCGTTCGACGTTCTCGAACCATTCGGTGGAGTTGCGGGCCGCGTTCTGGATCTTCAGCACTTCCACGCTGCGCACTTCTTCGTAGTGCTGCAAGCCGTGTTCCACGCTGCCCTCGGCGCCGCTCAGGCAGCGCGCCAGTTCAATGGAGTCCTCCAGCGCCAATTTGGTGCCAGAGCCGATGGAGAAGTGGGCGGTATGGGCGGCGTCGCCCATCAGCACGACGGGCACGCGGCGCTGGCCGCGGGCGGTTTCCAGCGTGTTCCAGTGGACCCAGGTGTTGCAGATGACGCGCGGGAAGCGGATCCAGATGGCCGAACCGCGCAGGTGCGAGGCGTTGCTGATCAACGCATTGCCATCAAGCCAGGGCGCGAACAGCTTTTCGCAATAGGCGATGCCCTCTTCCTGGCTCATCTGTTCGATGCCGGCGGCCTGCCAGGTCTCTTCAGGCGTTTCCACGATGAAGGTGGACATGCCATCTTCGTAGCGGTAGGCGTGGGCCTGAAACCAGCCGTGCTCGGTCTGCACGAAGGCGAAGGTGAAGGCGTCGAACACTTTCTTGGTGCCGAGCCAGACAAAGCGGCAACGACGCTGGTCGATGTCGGGGTGGAAGGTGTCGGCGTAGCGGGTGCGGATCTGGCTGTTGATGCCGTCGGAGGCGATGACGAGGTCGGCGTCGTATTCGCGGGCAATGGCCTGGTCGTCCTGGACGAAGTTCTCGAACACCAGCTTGACGCCGACGTCTTCGCACCGCGCCTGCAGGATGTTCAGCAGTTTCTTGCGCCCGATGCCGATGAAGCCGTGGCCGCTGCTGCGAATGCTGCGGCCTTTGAAGTGGATGTCGATGTCGTCCCAATGGTTGAACGCGTCACCAATGGTCTGGGCGGAAACGGGGTCTGCTTCGCGCAGGTTCTGCATGGTGGCGTCAGAGAACACGACGCCCCAGCCGAACGTATCGTAGGGCCGGTTGCGTTCGATGACGGTGATCTCGTTCGCGGGGTTCTGCAATTTCATCAGCAGACCAAAATACAGGCCGGCGGGACCGCCGCCGATGCAGACTATTTTCATTGCCGTATATGCTCCGAGGTACGCGACAGTCGCTCGTTTATCTGGAGCGGGGCGCCGCGGATATTTAGGTCTGGATAGTTTAGGCTTGAAATATATACCTGAAGTGGGGGGATCGCAAATGGGGGAAAGCTAGTAGATCTTTGGGGAAATGGGGACAGGGTTGGGGAGGAC
>NZ_PCOQ01000041.1 GCF_002975275.1 Achromobacter sp. MYb9
GCGGAGGCGGCGGCTCGGGCGCCTTTTCAGGCTCCGGCTTGGGCTCGGGCTTGGGGGCCGGCTTGGGTTGTTCGGGCTGGGGCGTGGGAGGCGGGGAGACGGGCGAATTGCCGTCGGCCCAAAGCTGGACTTCGACGGGGCCGGGGGCCTCCGTGCGCCAGCTCACGCCGAAAATCAGGGCGACCAGCAGCAGCAAGTGCACCGCCACAGCCAGAATGAGCGCATTCCGGTTGTCGTTATTGGGCGGGGTGGCCGGCGGGCCGCTGCGGTGTCGAATTATGGGTGGCGTCATGGGCGTTGCATGCCGGGCAAGCCGGCGGAAGGCGTCGCGTTAGCGTTTTTTCGCGGATGCGGGCTGGGAAGCGCCGGCGGCGGACTGGTCCACCAGCAGGCCCAGGCGGGTGATGCCGTTGGTGCGCAGTTCGTCCATCACCTTCACGACCGTCTCGTAGGGCACCTTGCCGTCGGCGGCGATGACCACCGGCGTTTCCGCGGTAATGCGCGAGCGCACTTGCGCCACGAGCTCGGGGCGCGCGATGTCCTGCATCGTGGCGCCGGGCTCACGCATGCGCAGGGCGATCTTGCCGTCTTCCGAAATCTGGACTTCCAACGGCTTCACGGGCACATCCGATGCCGCCCCGACCGAAGGCAGCTGGATCAGGCCGGGCGTGATCAGGGGCGCGGTCACCATGAAGATGACCAGCAGCACCAGCATCACGTCGATGTACGGCACCACGTTGATGTCGGCCTTCATGCGGCGGCCGGACCTGCCGCGTGAGCTTACCGAGGGCATTAGCGCACCTGCCGTTGCAGAATGTTCAGGAATTCGTCGACGAAGCTGTCGAAACGGATCGAGATGCGATCGATGTCATTCGTGAAGCGGTTGTAGGCGACCACGGCCGGGATGGCGGCGAACAGGCCGATCGCGGTGGCGATCAGCGCTTCCGCGATACCGGGAGCCACCGAGGCCAGCGTGGCCTGCTGCATGTTCGACAGGCCGATGAAGGCGTGCATGATCCCCCAGACCGTGCCCAGCAGGCCGATGTAGGGCGATACCGAACCGGCGGATGCCAGGAAGTTCAGGTGCGATTCCAGCGAATCCATCTCGCGCTGGTAGGCGGCGCGCATGGCGCGGCGCGGGCCGTCCAGCAGGGCGGTGGCGTCGCCTGCCGAGTTGCCGCGGCGGGCCTTCAGGAATTCGGTCATGCCGGCATCGAAGATGCGAGCCAGCGCGCCCTGTTCGTCGCGGCGCGAGGCCACGGCCTGTTGCAGCATGGACAAGTCGCCGCCCGACCAGAAATCGTCTTCAAAGCGGCGGGTTTGCGTATGGGCGCGCTTGATCGCAAGCCGCTTGGCGAAAATATAGGTCCAGGACATGATCGAGATGCCCAACAGCATCAGCATGATCAGCTGGACCGGCACGCTGGCGTGCGAAATCAACGAAAGCAACGACATGTCGCTGGTGGCTTGCATGGTTATTCCTGAATTGATTCCAGTTTGGCGCGGAGATCGGTCGGCAGTTCCGTCGGCCGCATGTTGGCGGCATCGACGCAACAGACTTGGATGTTGCCTTCGGCAAGCAGTTCCCCGTCGCGTTCCGCGCGCTGCGCGAAGTGTATCGAAGCGCGGCCCAGTTTGGTGACTCGGCTGCGTATGGTAAGCAAATCGTCCAGTTTGGCCGGCTTCCGGTAGGACATGTCCAAGGAGCGGACAACGAATAAACGTTGTTCGCTGACGGCCAGCCCGGACTGGTTGACTCCCAGGTTACGCAGCCATTCAGTGCGTGCGCGTTCCAGGAATTTCAAGTAGTTAGCGTAGAAAACGACCCCGCCCGCATCCGTGTCTTCGTAGTAGACACGGACATGCAGGAGGGATTCGGCGGACTTCGGGTCGGTCACGATACGGATAGGAAGTGATGCGGGTCGGGACGCGGAAAGTCCGTAGTAGCTATAAGGTTAGAGGGTGTCCAGCTTCGCCAGCACCGTTTCCAGCGCGGACTCTACCGGAATCTTGGCCGCTTCGGTTTCCCGACGGGCCTGCAATTCCACCACACCATCGTTCAGGCCGCGTTCTCCAACTGTTACACGCAGCGGCGCGCCGATCAATTCCCATTCAGCGAACATCACGCCCGGGCGCGCATCGCGGTCGTCCAGAATGACGTCCACGCCCCGTGCCAGCAGCGATTCGTAGAGCTTCTGGGCGGTGTCACGCACGGTTTCACTTTTGCCCCAGCCCACTGGGCAGATCACCACTTCGAAGGGGGCGATCGCGCGGGGCCAGATGATGCCGCGGGCGTCATGGTTTTGCTCGATGGCGGCACCCACGATACGGGTCACGCCAATGCCGTAGCAACCCATTTCCAGGACGGCCGGTTTGCCGGTTTCGTCCAGGAAGGTGGCTTTCAGGGCTTCGGAGTACTTCTTGCCCAGGTAGAAAACGTGTCCCACTTCGATGCCGCGCTGGATGGAGAGCGTGCCCTTGCCATCCGGCGACGGGTCACCCGCGACCACGTTGCGCAGATCGGCCACGAGCTCGGGCTCGGGCAGGTCGCGGCCCCAGTTTACTCCCCGGGTGTGGAAATCTTCCTTGTTCGCGCCGCAGACGAAATCGGCCATGTTCGCGACCGTGCGGTCGGCGATCACGTGCACCGGCTTGGCCGTCTTGACCGGACCCAGATAGCCGGGCTTGCAGCCGAAATGCTCGACGATCTCGGTTTCCGTGGCAAAGCGGAAGCCCGCCAGGCCCGGCACCTTGCTCGCCTTGATTTCGTTCAGTTCGTGGTCGCCGCGCAAGAGCAGCAGCCAGATGTCGACGCGGCCCTTGTCGCCGTCGGTGGCCAGGACGATCGACTTGATCGTCTTTTCCAGCGGCAGGTCCAGCAGCTTGGCTACGTCTTCGCACTTGGCCGCGCCCGGGGTGGGCACGTCGGCCATGGCCTGCGTGGCTTCACCGCGCACCGGATACAGGGCAACGGCTTCCGCCAGTTCGATGTTGGCGGCGTAGTCGGTGTCGGCGTTATAGACCAGCAGGTCTTCACCGGTGTCGGCGATGACCTGGAATTCATGGCTGCGGGTGCCGCCGATCGAGCCGGTGTCGGCCGCCACCGCGCGGAATTCCAGGCCCAGGCGGCCAAAAATGCGCATGTAGGCCGCGTACATGGTGTCGTAGCTTTTCAGCGCGCCGGCTTCGTCGCGGTCGAAGGAATAGGCGTCCTTCATGGTGAATTCGCGGCCGCGCATCAGGCCGAAGCGGGGGCGGCGTTCGTCCCGGAACTTCGTCTGGATGTGATAGAAATTCAGCGGCAGCTGGCGGTAGCTGTGGATTTCATTGCGCGCGATGTCGGTAATGACTTCCTCGGACGTCGGCTGCAGCACGAAGTCGCGCTGGTGGCGGTCCTTGATGCGCAGCAGTTCGGCGCCGTATTGCTCCCAGCGGCCCGATTCCTGCCAGAGCTCGGCGGGTTGCACCACCGGCATCAGCAGCTCGATGGCGCCCGAGGCGTTCATTTCCTCCCGGACGATCGCCTCGACCTTGCGGATGATCTTCAGGCCCAGGGGCATGTAGGTGTAGATGCCGCCCGCGAGTTTGCGGATCATCCCGGCCCGGGTCATCAGCTGATGGCTGGCGACTTCGGCTTCGGAAGGGGCTTCTTTGAGGGTGTTGATGTGGTAGTTGGATGCGCGCATGTTTAAAGGTGGCAGCAGATACGTATAATCGACTGTAATTGTATTGAATTCGGTGGGGGTGGCCCATGCTTGACCGCGAAGGCTACCGCCCCAATGTCGGCATCATTCTCGTCAACAGTCGAAACGAGGTCTTTTGGGGCAAGCGTATCAGGGAACATGCATGGCAGTTCCCCCAGGGCGGCATCAAATATGGCGAAAGCCCGGTGCAGGCCATGTATCGCGAACTCCATGAAGAGGTGGGCTTGAAGCCCGAGCATGTCCGTATTTTGGGGCGTACACGCGATTGGTTACGTTATAACGTGCCCGATCACTTCGTCCGGCGTGAGTGGCGTGGCCACTATAAAGGACAAAAACAGATTTGGTTCTTGTTGCGCCTGGTGGGACGTGACAGCGATGTGTGCTTGCGCGCGACGCAGCATCCGGAATTCGATGCCTGGCGCTGGAGCCAGTATTGGGTACCCCTGGACGCCGTGATCGAGTTCAAGCGCGATGTCTATACCCAGGCGTTGAACGAGTTGTCGGCGATCCTCTTTCGGCGTCATCACGAAACCCGCTATCTGCGCCAACGCGTGCACGGACAGCGGGCAGCAGAGAATTTGCCCGAAGGAACGGACGGTCATGCGCATATTGTTGGTTGAAGACGAACGGGACATGGCGTCCTGGTTGATGCGCGCGCTTGCCCAGAGCGGGTTCGTGCCGGACCATGCGGCAGATGCACGCACCGCCGAGGCATTCATGGCGGGCACGGAATATGACGCCATCGTCATGGACCTGCGTCTGCCCGACAAGCACGGCCTGGTCGTCCTGCGCGAGATGCGCAACCGGGACGACCGCACGCCGGTCTTGCTGCTGACCGCCCAAGGCGCACTGCAGGACCGCGTGCGCGGGCTGAATCTGGGCGCCGACGATTTCCTGACCAAGCCCTTCGCGCTGGAAGAGCTGGAAGCACGGCTGACCGCGCTGGTGCGTCGCAGCCGCGGCCGCCAGCATCCGCGCCTGCAATGCGGCTCGCTGTCTTATGACAGCGAAAGCCGTGCCTTCACGCTGGACGGCTCCTTGCTGTTCCTGACCCCGCGCGAACACGCCGCACTGGCGGCGCTGCTGACTCGCAGCGGCTACCCGGTGGACAAATCGCAATTGTTCGGCAAGGTCTTCACGCACGACAGCGAAGCCAATCCCGACGCCATCGAGGTCGTGCTGCACCGGCTGCGCAAGAAGCTGGCCGGCAGCGACGTGCGCATCGTCACCGTGCGCGGCCTGGGCTATATGCTGGAAAGCGTCACCAGCGAGTCCGCGGCATCGGAATCCTGAGTGAGCTTGCGGATCCCCGGGTTGCCGCGCGTCGGCATCCGCGCGCTGTTGATCATCCTGCTGTTGCCCGGCGTGGTGGTGCTGCTGGTCATCGACAGCCTGAACGACTACCGCACACTGTCCGAGATCACCAACGAGGCCTATGACAGCGCGCTGGTGGAACCTGCCCGCGTACTGGAAAGCAGCCTGGAATTCACGCCTGACGGCAACCTCCAGGTGGCCACGCCGCTGTATGCGCAGGTGATGCTCGAGTCCCGCGCGGGGCTGCGCAAGTACTTCCGCATCGAACAGATCGACCCGCCACTACCCGACGGCGCACCCGTGCCCACCGACCAGGGCAAGACGCTGCTGGGCATGCCTGAAATGCCGCGCCCGCCGAGCTGGCCGCGCTCAAACGGCCAACCCGTGTTCTATGACGGCGTCTACCGCAATGATCCGGTGCGGGTGGTCGCGGTCGTGCGTGATCTCTATTACCAGGGCTTGCACCGCCAGGTCCTGGTCGTGGTGGCGGAAAGCACCGGCAAGCGGATCGAAGCCGAAAACAATGCGCGGCGCCAGGAAATCCTGCGCGACACGCGCATGCTGGCGCTGGTGGTGCTGCTGGTCTGGTGGGGCGTGTCTTGGGCCTTGAAGCCCCTGCGCCGCCTGCGTGTCGATATCCGCAACCGTCGCCCCGACGACCTGACCCCGCTGGACGCCTCGCGCGTGCCCAACGAAGTGTCGCCGCTGGTCGACGCCGTCAACCACCATATCGCCCGCTATCGCCGCGTGCTGGACGAGCAGTCGCACTTCCTGGCCGATGCCTCGCATCAGTTGCGCACGCCGCTGGCCATCATGCTGACGCAGGCCCAGTACGCGCTGCGCGAACGCGACCCGGCCCGCATGCGCGAGGGCCTGCGCGCCATCGTCGACCAGTTGGGGCGCACGCGCCGCCTGACCGAGCAACTGCTGTCCCTGGCGCACGCCAACCAGGCCGATCAGTTGCCGCGCCAGTTGCTGGACATGAACGCGGTCTCGCGCGAAGTCGTCTTGCAATACCTGCCGCTGGCACATGAAAAGCAGCAAGACCTGGGCTGGGTCCAGGCGGGTTCCGAAGAAGGGCTGGATACGCCGGTGCCGGTGTTGGGCAGCGAAGCCGAACTGCACGAAGCCTTATCCAACCTGGTGCACAACGCCATCCATTACGCGCCTGTCGGCGCGCAGATCACCGTGTCGGTCTGCCGGCTGGAAAACCGGGCCGAAGTCGCGGTGTCGGACAACGGTCCGGGGCTGGATCCCGACCTGCGGGGCCGCGCCTTCGCGCGTTTCGAACGGGTCGGCACGGACAAGCCCGTCACCTCCTCGGGCTCCGGCCTGGGCCTGGCGATTGCGCGCGCCTACGCTCGCCGCAACGACGGCGACATCGAATTGCGCGATGGCGAACCCAACGCGCAGGGCGGGGTGGGCCTGGCCTCGGTGCTGTGGCTGCCGCTGGGCGCCACCGTCTCGCAATACCCGCGTCCTGCCGATGTCGAGCTCAAGGGCGACCAATAAAGCCGGCAGGCTTTCAAATTTTTTTCTGCTTTCCCCGCTACGCCGCATCGCCTCCTCTCAGGGATAACCCCCGAATTCAGGATGGCGACAGCGCATAGAAAGCGGATTAGCAGCTTCCCTCCGTAATCTGCGCACCGGCTCGCTGTTAAGGGCCGGGCGCGGCTCGTTTCGAGCTGCGCATCCAGGGCCGGCACGGTCCTGCACCAGAAGGAGGATGGAAGTGCAAAAAAATATCAACAGGAAGGACTACTACGGCGGCGCGCTGATGGTCCTGATCGGGTTGGGGGCGATATACGGAGGCACCGATTACCACATCGGCACCTTGAGCCACATGGGGCCAGGCTTCTTCCCGGCTGCGCTCGGCGGCCTGCTGGCCCTGACGGGCGTGCTGATCGCCATGTCCGCGCGTTCGGGCGAGGCCACGCCGCCCGCGCCAGGCGATGGCCATGCGCACGGGCTGCCCGACTTTCGCGGCAGCGCCTGCATCTTGCTAGGCACGTTGGCCTTCCTGCTGCTGGGCCACTACGGCGGCCTGCTGCCGGCCACGTTCGCCATTGTTTTCATCTCGGCGCTGGGTGATCGCAAGAACACCATCAAGCAAGCCATCCTGCTGTCGCTCGCGATGTCCGCGATCGCGGTCGTCGTGTTCTGGTGGGCGCTGCAATTGCAGCTGCCGCTGTTTCGTTGGGGTTGAAGCGCCATGATCTCTCAATCTTTGATGGACCTTTGGTACGGCTTCGGCGTCGCGTTCCAATGGCACAACCTGATGTGGTCGTTCTTCGGCGTGCTGGTGGGCAACCTCATCGGCGTGCTCCCGGGCATGGGCGCCTTGTCGGCGATTTCCATCCTGCTGCCGCTGACCTACGTGATGCAGCCCGTGCCTGCGATCCTGATGCTGGCCGGCATTTTCTACGGTTCCCAATACGGCGGCGCCATCGGCGCCATCCTGCTCAATCTGCCTTCGCATCCGCCGCACGCGGTCACCTGCCTTGACGGTTATCCACTGACTAAACAAGGCAAGGGGGGGACCGCGCTGGGCATCACGATGATCTGTTCGTTCTTCGCGGCGTCGGTCGGCATCATCGTCATGATTTTCGCCTCGCCGCTGCTGGTTGAAGTGGCGTTCAAGTTCGGCCCCACCGAGATCTTCTCGATCATGCTGCTGGGCCTGCTGGCCGGCGCGACGATGTCGCGCGGCTCACCGCTGAAAGGCGTGGCAATGACGCTGTTCGGCTTGATGTGCGGCGTGGTGGGCACCGACGTGAACACGGGCACGATCCGTTTCTCGTTCGGCTTGCTGGACCTGTCGGACGGCCTGGAACTGGTGGCGATCTCGATGGGCCTGTTCGGCGTGGCCGACTTTCTGATGAGCGTCAATCGCATGACCATCATCGGCAGCGGCGCCAAGCTGCGCATCCGCGACATGCGGCCCAGCAAGCAGGAATTGAAGACCGCGTTCTGGCCGATGGTGCGCGGCACGGCGGTCGGCACATTGTTCGGCGCCATGCCGGGCACGGGTCCGACCATCACGACGTTCGTGGCCTACGCGCTGGAACGCAAGATCTCGCGCACGCCCGAGAAGTTTGGCACCGGCATGATCGCCGGTGTGGCATCGCCGGAAGCGTCGTCGCATTCGAAGACGCAGGTCGACTTCATCCCGACGATGAGCCTGGGCATCCCTGGCGACGCCGTGATGGCGCTGATCCTGGGCGCCTTGCTGATCCAGGGCATCCAGCCCGGCCCGCAGCTGATCACCGAGCATCCGGACATCTTCTGGGGCCTGATCGCCAGCTTCTGGGTGGGCAACGTGCTGCTGATGGTGCTGAACGTGCCGCTGATCGGCGTGTGGGTCAAGCTGTTGCAGGTGCCGTACCGCTATCTGTTCCCGTCCGCGCTGTTCTTCATCGCGGTGGGCGTGTTCAGTACGCAGAACAGTCTCTTTCAGATATGGGAAGTGCTCGCCTTCGGCGTGATCGGCGCTATCCTGATGACGCTGGAGTTTTCCGTGGCGCCCATCTTGCTCGGTTTCGTGCTGGGCCCGATGGTGGAAGAGAACTTCCGCCGCGCGCTGCTGTTGTCGCGCGGCGACCTGGCCGTGTTTGTGCAGCGCCCGATCAGCGCCTGGTTCATCGGCGCAAGCGCCTTGCTGATCCTGCTGCAGGTGTGGGCATTCGTGCGTCGCGGCAAAGGCAAGGGCAAAGGCAAGCCTGAAGTTCCGCAAACCGCGTAAGCGTCTTTCCCGGCGCGGTCGAACGGCCCGGCGATCTGCCGGGCCGTTTGATTTGTGAGGCGCCATCCTGCATGCTTGAGGCTTCCGAAAAGCCTTGCAGAACCGCCACCATGCACATTCTCTTTGCCTGCCCTCTCCATGATTCCGACGTCTGGGTGCCGCTCCTGGAAGCCTCCATGCCCGGATGCCGCATTTCCGTGTGGAATCCCGACGGTCCGCCGTCTGGCGCCGAGGTGGCGCTGGTGTGGCGTCCGCCCGTGGAATTGTTCAAGCACGAGACCGGCATCACGACGCTGTTCAATCTGGGCGCGGGCGTCGACGCGCTGCTGAAGATGCCCGAGATCCCCCCGCACGTGCGGATCGTTCGCCTGGAAGATGCGGGCATGTCGGTGCAGATGGCCGAATACGCCTTGTACGCGCTGCTGCGCGTCTCGCGCGATTTCGAAGCGTTTGACCAAGCACAGGCGCGCCAGCACTGGGATACCCGCGAAGGCACGCGGCAGAAGGACTGGCCCGTCGGCGTGCTGGGGCTGGGCCAGGTGGGCGCGCGCGTGGCGCAGACCCTGGCCGACTTTGGCTATCCCGTGGCAGGCTGGTCCCGCACGCCGCGCGAAATCCCGGGCGTGGAATCCTTTGCCGGAGAAGCCGCCTTGCCAGCATTCCTGGCCCGCACGCGCTTTCTGGTGAACGTACTGCCGCTCACGCCGGACACGCGCGGCATCCTCAACCGCGAAACGCTGTCGCAGTTGTTGCCGCAAGCGCATCTGGTCAACGTCGGCCGGGGCGAACACCTGGTTGAAGAAGACCTCGTACAGATGCTGGAAGAGGGCGAGATCGCCGGCGCCACGCTGGACGTGTTCCATACCGAGCCCTTGCCCGGCGACCATCCGTTCTGGCGCGACCCGCGCGTTCATATCACGCCGCACATCGCGGCGCGCACGCTGCGCGACGAAAGCATCGAGCAGATCGCGGGCAAGGTCGCTCAACTGATGCGCGGTGAATCCATCACCGGCGTCGTCGAACGCACGCGCGGCTACTAAGTTGCGGGCGCGACGGCTTTTTCCAGCCGTTGATACATCGTCGGCAGTCGTTGCGACAGGAAATCCAGCAACGTCCGGACGGCGGGCATCATGCCCCGCCGCGACGGATAAATGCAGTGCACGATGCCTTCCGGTGATTGCCATTGCGCAAGCACCGGCACCAACTGGCCGCGGCGCAGTTCTTCCTGCGTCGCGATCGACGGCAGCAACGCGATGCCCCGGCCTCGCACCGCGGCTTCGGTCAGCACGATGAAGTCGTTGCAGGACAGTTGCGGCTTCAGCTCGACCTGGACTTCTTCGCCCTTATCGTTCACCAGCGGCCATCGCACGTCGTGCTGCGGATCGGAAAAGCTCAAGGTCGTGTGGGACGCCAGATCCTGCGGCGTGTCGGGCGTGCCGTGGCGTTGCAGGTATCCCGGGCTGGCCACCAGCGTGCCCCGCGCCGATCCCAGATGGCGGACCACCAGTTCCGCGTCCGTATCCAGTTTGGTGCGCACGCGCAGCGCCAGGTCGACGCCTTCACGGATCAGGTCCACACGCCGGTTGGTCACCAGCAGCTGTACGGAAATCGCCGGCCACGCATCCAGGAATTCGGGCAGGATCGGCGCCAGCACATCCTGGGCAATGGAAACGGGGCAGCTCACGATCACCGGGCCGGTCGGCTCTGACTGTAATTGCCGCATGGCATCGTCGGCGGCTCGCGCCGAGGCGGCCATCTCGCGGCAATAGTGCAGGTAGCGCTCACCGGCCGAGGTCAGCCGCAGGCGGCGCGTCGTGCGCTGCAGCAACCTGACGCCCAGGCTTTCCTCCAAATGCGAGATCCGGCGCGACAGGCGGGATTTCGGGATATCCAGCGCTCTGGCCGCCGCGCTGAAGCCGCCTTGCTCGACGACTTGGGAAAAATAATAGAGGTCGTTAAGATCTTGCATGATTGTTCTATTTGTGGAACGTACAGTTCATCATACCCCGGTTTATGTAAACAATGAACCGATCTACAGTGAGCCCATGCATTCGGGATCTGCCAACGCCACCCGGCGGCAAGCTCCGGTCCGGCCCTCTTGAAGCGCCGGGCGTGGCGCTGACAGGTCCTGACCGCCCGCGTACAGGCGGGCCACCACTGGAGATATTTGCAATGAAGACCCTCGTTATCCTTTCCTCGATTCTCGGCGACCGTTCCAACAGCAAGCAATTGGCCAATCACCTGATTGCGCGCGTCAAAGAAGCCAACCCGGCTACCACCGTCAAGGTGCGCGACATCGGCGCGCAGCCGATCCCGTACTTCGACGGCAACACCGCCGGCGCGCTGTTCACCCCGGCCGATGCCCGCAGCGTAGAGCAGCAACGCATCGTCGAACTCAGCGACACGCTGGTCGCCGAACTGATGGAAGCGGACCGCATCGTATTCGCCGTGCCGGTGTACAACTTCAATCTGCCCGCGCAGTTCAAGAGCTATCTGGACTATCTGGCCCGTGCCGGCGTCACGTTCCGTTATACGCCCGAAGGCGTGCCGGAGGGTCTCGTCAAGGGTAAGCAGGTGTTCGTGCTGACGGCGCGCGGCGGCAAGGCCGAGGGCACGCCGTCTGACACCATGACGCCGTATCTGCGTCAGATGCTGGGCTTCCTGGGCATGAACGACGTGACGTTCATCGCGGCCGAGGGCATGGCGATGGGTGAAGTGGCCGCGCTGGAAGGCGTGACGCTGGCCAAGCAGCGCATCGATGCGCTGCTGCGGCAAACCGCGCAGGCGAACCTGGCCGCGTAACGGCATGGACGACAAAAAGGCGAGCCTTCCAGGCTCGCCTTTTTGTTTGCCGCCGCACCGTCTTGCCAGGGGCAGGGCGATGCCCGTTCAGTCGCGCAGGCGCTTCACCAGGCTGGACGTGTCCCAGCGGCCACCACCCATTTTCTGCACGTCGCCGTAGAACTGGTCCACCAGGGCCGTCACCGGCACGCGGGCGCCGTTGTTGCGCGCCTCGGCCAGCACCAGGCCCAGGTCCTTGCGCATCCAGTCCACCGCAAAGCCGAACTCGAACTTGTCGTCGACCATGGTGCCGCCGCGGTTCTCCATCTGCCAGCTTTGCGCGGCGCCCTTGCTGATCACGTCCAGCACCAGCTTCATGTCCAGATCGGCCGCCTGGCCGAATGCCACCGCCTCCGACAGGCCTTGCACGATGCCGGCGATGCAGATCTGGTTGACCATCTTGGCCAATTGCCCCGCGCCCGGCGGGCCTACCAGCGTGACGGCGCGGCCAAAGCTCTGCGCCACCGGCTTGATCGCGTCGAAAACGGCTTGCTCGCCGCCGCACATGACGGTCAGGACGCCGTTGACGGCGCCCGCCTGTCCGCCCGAAACCGGCGCGTCCACGAAGTTCAGGCCCAGTTCCTTGGCTTGCGCGTAAAGTTCGCGCGCCACATCGGCCGATGCGGTCGTGTGGTCGACAAACACGGCGCCCGGCGCCATGCCCGAGAACGCGCCGTCCGGACCCAGCACGATGCTGCGCAGATCGTCGTCATTGCCCACGCAGGCGAAGACGATCTGGGCGCCCGCGACCGCTTCGCGCGGCGTGGGGGCATGGTGGCCATGAAACTCGGCGGCCCAGGCCTGCGCCTTGGCGGGGGTGCGGTTGTAGACGGTCACGTCGTGTCCGGCGCGGGCCAGGTGACCGGCCATGGGCAAGCCCATGACGCCCAATCCGAGGAAAGCGACTTTCTGGGCTACGACCGCGTCGTAGCTCTTGGTACCGATCGTTGCCATGCAGGGGACTCCGCTCTATGTGGGTAAGGTCAGTCTCAGGACATCAACCTTAACGCAATCAAAAGCCGGCGGCGAGTCCATCCCGCCGACTGTCGCTGGCGCTGACATAGCCATCCACCGCCGGGTCGCCCAACCGCCAGATGAACTGACCCGACCCAAAGTCCATATAAGGGTCGTCGATGCCTTCCAGCACATGGCCGCGCGTGCGCAGGCCCTGCGCCACGGCCGGCGCAAGGCCGGCTTCCACGTCCACTGCCAGTCCCTGGTTCCACTTCCAGCGCGGCGCGTCGCAGGCGGCCTGCGGCTGCTGGCCATAGTCCAGCATGCGCACCAGCGTCTGCACTTGCCCCTGCGGCTGCATATTGCCGCCCATGACGCCGAAACTCATGACGGGGGCGCCGTCGCGCATCAGGAAGCCGGGGATGATGGTATGGAAGGGGCGCTTGTCGCCCGCCACCACATTGGGATGGTCGGGCTGCATGCTGAAGCAATGCCCGCGGTTCTGCAGGCTGACGCCCGTGCCTGGCACCACCACGCCGGAGCCGAAGCCCATGTAGTTCGACTGGATGAAGCTGACCATCATGCCGTTCTTGTCCGCGGCGGTCAGGTAGACCGTGCCGCCTTGGGGGGCATGGCCGGAAGCGAAAGCCTGGGCCACCCTGGGGTCGATCATCCGCGCGCGTTCCGCCAGGTAGTCCGGCCGCAGCATCTGTTCGTGCGTCATCCGCATATGGCGCGCATCGGCCACATGGGAATAGACATCCGCGAACGCCAGCTTCATGGCTTCGATCAGCAGGTGTTGGGTGTCGGGGTGGTCGACCGGGCGGGACGCCAGATCGAAATTCTGCAAGATGCCCAGTGCGATCAATGCCGCAATGCCTTGCCCGTTGGGCGGGATCTGATGGAGCGTATGGCCGCGGTACGTCTGGCCGATGGGCGTCACCCACTCGGGCGCGTAGTCGCGCAGGTCCGCCAGGGTCAGCGCGGCGTCGTGCGCCTGCGCGTGCGCCACCAGCTTGTGGGCGGTCTCGCCTTCATAGAAGTCGCGGCCACCGCTCGCGGCGATACGTTTGAGCGTTGCCGCGGCGCTCGGCAGCACGAAGTGCTCGCCGATGTGGGGCGCGCGGCCGCGTGGCAGGAAATGTTCGGCGAACCCGGGTTGCGGTCGCAGAATGTCGGCTTGCGCCGCCCATTTTTCCTGGACCACGGGTGACACGGCGTAGCCGCGTTCCGCGTATTCGATGGCAGGCGCCAGCACGTCGGCAAACGCCAGGCCGCCCAGTTTTTCATGCAGCGCCGCCCATCCGGCCACGCAACCCGGCACGGTCACGCTGTCCCAGCCGCGCATCGGGATCACGCCTTGGTGCTTGCGGCGGAAGTAGTCCACGTTCCACGCGGACGGAGCCGTTCCGGATGCGTTCAGGCCATGCAGCTTCGAACCGTCCCAGACGATGGCGAAACAGTCGGAGCCCAAACCGTTGCTGACGGGTTCGGTCAGCGTCAGCGTGGCGGCCGCGGCAATGGCCGCGTCCACTGCATTGCCGCCAAGGGCCAGGATCCGCAAGCCTGCCTGCGCGGCGAGCGGTTGCGACGTGGCGACCACGTTGCGAGCGAACACCGGAATCCGGGTGGTGGGGTAGGGGTTTTTCCAGTCGAAATTCATGCCGAATAATCGCGTGGGGTAAACCCGTAGCTTAACGTAGATGCCGGGAAAGGCCCTACGCTTAGTAGTGTGTTGTAGTTATTAGTAGCTTTTTCCAGGAATACGTTCTGGCCGCGCAAAGAAAAACCCCCGGGGCACGCCACGGGGGTTTTTGGAAAGGCCTGACCGCCGCCGCAAGGCAGCGGCCTGCGCTTTACTCTTCTTCGACGAAGGTCTCTTCGCGCTTCTTGCGAATGGCGGGGAGCGCCACCAGGATCACCAGGAACGCTGCCACGGCCAGCAGCGAAGCCGACAGCGGACGCGTTACGAAGGTGCTGAAATCGCCACGCGACAGCAGCAATGCACGGCGGAAGTTCTCTTCCATCATGGGGCCCAGAACCAGGCCCAGCAGCAGCGGCGCGCCTTCGCACTTCAGCTTCGACCACACGTAGCCGATGACGCCGAAGATTGCCGTGGTGAAGATGTCGAACGAGTTGTAGTTCAACGAATACACACCGATCGTGCAGAACACCAGAATCGCCGGGAACAGGATGCGATAGGGCACCTTCAGCAGCTTGACCCACAGGCCAATCAGCGGCAGGTTCAGCACCACCAGCATCAGGTTGCCGATCCACATCGAGGCGATCAGGCCCCAGAACAGCTCGGGGTGGCTCGTCATGACTTGCGGGCCGGGCTGGATGTTGTGGATGGTCATTGCACCGACCATCAACGCCATCACGGCGTTACCGGGGATACCCAGCGTCAGCAGCGGGATGAACGAAGTCTGGGCTGCGGCGTTGTTCGCCGATTCCGGGCCTGCCAGGCCGGCCGGGTGGCCCTTGCCGAAGCGTTCCGGATTCTTCGAGATCTTCTTTTCCAGCGTGTAGGACGCGAACGACGACAGCACGGCGCCACCGCCCGGCAAGATACCCAGGGCCGAACCCAGGGCCGTTCCGCGCAGCACGGCGGGAGCAGCTTCCTTGAATTCCTGCTTGTTCGGGTACAGCGAGCCGATCTTGTCGGTGATGTCGACGCGGTTTTCCTTCTGCTCCAGGTTGGTCATGATTTCGGCAAAGCCGAACACACCCATGGCCACGATGGCGAAGTCGATACCGTCTTGCAGTTCGGGGATGCCGAAGTCGAAGCGGGCAACGCCCGAGTTGACGTCGGTGCCGACCATGCCCAGCAGCAGGCCCAGGATGATCATCGAGATCGCCTTGGGCAGCGAGCCGGAAGCCAGCACCACGGCGCCGACCAGACCCAGGCACATCAGCGAGAAGTACTCGGCGGGGCCGAACTTGAAAGCCACTTCAGCCAACGGGGGCGCGAAGGCGGCCAACAGCAGGGTGGCCACGCAACCGGCAAAGAACGAGCCCAGTGCGGCGATAGCCAGGGCGGCGCCAGCACGGCCGTTACGGGCCATCTGGTGACCGTCCAGCACCGTCACCACCGCGGACGTTTCCCCTGGCAGCGCCACAAGAATGGCCGTGGTCGAACCGCCGTATTGCGCGCCGTAATAGATGCCTGCAAGCATGATCAAGCCGGCAATCGGGGGCAACACATACGTGATCGGGAGCAGCATCGCGATGGTCGGGACGGGGCCGATACCCGGCAGCACGCCAATCAGCGTACCCAGAATGCAGCCCAGCAGTGCGTAGGCCAGGTTCTCGGGCGTGAACGCCACCGAGAAGCCCAACATCAGGTTGTCAAACAATTCCATGACCGGTTGCTCCTTAGTTCATGCCCAGAAAGGACGGCCACAGCGGGAAGATCAGCCCCAGCCCCTTGACGAATGCCAGATACGAGAACACCACCAGGAAGATCGCGTTGGCGACGGCGACCTTCAAGCTGAACTCATGGCTGGCCAGGCTGCTTACGACAACCAGGATGAATACCGAAAGGTAGATGCCCAGCGGCTTCAGGATGAAGCCGTACAAGACCACCGAACCCACGACCAGAAAAACGATGCGCCAGTCGAACTTTTCGACGTGCGTTTCGTGCGCTTTCTTGGAAAGCGAGCCAAGCAGCACGATGGCGCCCAGCAAAGCCAGAACAATGCCTAGCCAGAAAGGAAAATACCCTGGGCCCATACGGGCTGCAGTACCCATTTGATAGCTGCTGGCTTGCCAGGCGAATCCCAGTCCGAGGGCGATGAACATCACCCCAGACCAGAAGTCCTGTCGATTGCGTAGCTGCATGATTGGTTGGCTCCTATTTACAGCATGTAGATAAAAAGTTTGTAGCCGGATGGGACCCGCCGAAAGGCGAGTGACAGGCACAAAAAAGGCACTTCGGGGTGCCATTAGTTCTTCTGAAAGCGACGGCGTGGTTTCTTGAAAGGGCGAATGGTAATGGACGCCTGCCACGCTGGAAACCCTGTAAGCTCGGTGAAAGCCTGGGGTTTTCCCTAGAATTCGGGTACTCCCGATCCCCAGATGTAACGGCGCGGGAAGATTGAGGGCTTTTTGAAAGCTAAGTGAAAGTTTATAGAAAGAAATGCGAAAGCCGGATCGGCCGGATGCGGGGAATTTGGACGAGGGGGGCGACATTTCCGCGGTTGTCATCGGCTGGCATTGCGCCGCCGGAATCACGCGCCTATTTCCTACCGAATATTGCCGGGTTTCTCAACGCGCGTGAAGAGGCCCGATTGAACTCAGGATGGTTTACGATAGCGCCCATGCTGCAAGATCTAGACCAACTCGCCGCCCGAATCGGGCAACTGGTGCAACGCACCCGCCAACTCCACGCAGAGCGTGACGCGTTGCGCCTCCGCCTGAATGACTTCGAAGCTGAACAGCGTGTGCTGAAGCAGCGCGCCGCCGAGCGCGAGGCCGAGATCGTCACGCTGCAAAGCAAGCTTCAGGATCACGA
Organism: Achromobacter sp. MYb9; assembly: GCF_002975275.1. Classification (GTDB taxonomy): domain Bacteria; phylum Pseudomonadota; class Gammaproteobacteria; order Burkholderiales; family Burkholderiaceae_B; genus Achromobacter. The sequence goes on from NZ_PCOQ01000041.1 coordinate 17,069, forward strand.
TGGCGCGGTCACCGCGATGCTCGAGCAGGCCCAGCAGGCCGAAGCCGCCTTGCGCGAGCAGCTCGCCCGTGAGTCCACCGAACGCCAGTCGCTTGAATCGCGTTTCTCCGCCCGGGAAACCGAACTGCAGGGCAACCTGCAAACTCGCGACACTGAACTACAGCGCTTGCGCGTGGCCGCCGCCGCGGCCCGCGAGCGCATCGACGCCGTGCTCGCCCGCTTGCCGGGCGCACCGTCTGGAGAGCAACACTGATGGAACGCGTAGATGTCACCATATTGGGACGCGACTACTCCCTGGCCTGCTCCGCTGAAGAGAAGCCCACGCTCATGGCAGCGGTGCGCCATGTCGACCAACTGATGCTGCGCATCCAGGGGTCGGGCAAGATTTCCAGCAACGAGCGCATCGCCGTGATGGCGGCTTTGCAGGTCGCGGGCGAGCTTCTCGCGATGAAAGCGCCTGATGGTCCGCTAGGCGGTTTGGCAGTCGGCGACTTCAAGCGTAGAATTGAGGACATGAACGCAGTACTCGATGACGCCTTATCGGGTCAGGAAAAACTGCTCTAACCGTTCATAAGCAGTATTCAAGAATTTTCAGTTTGTCCCTGCCGTGTCCGTGACTAGGCCATACATTCTCTGAACCTATGCTTTCGGCATATGGTTGCGGGAGTGTAGAGCTGGAGTGATCGTCTCTCGTAGACGAACCCGACGCTCTGCGGAACGCGACCACCTCTTACCTTAGGGTTCGAGATGCCGGCCTTGACGGCACAGGCGGGGCATTTATCCCAGCGGGCCTGCCCTAAGCGCAGGTCCGCGTCGGGCGCTTCACCATCCCCCCCCTTGCCCCTCCAGTCCTCCCCCTTTGTCCTCCCTCCTAGGACCCGTCCATGTTTAAACACCCTGTTTTTTCGCTGACGAAACTCGGCGCAGCGTGCGCAGCCGTGGCCGCCATCGCTGCCGTTCAACCCGTTTACGCGCAAGCGCCCGCCGCGCCTGTTGCCACGGAATCGTCCGCGAATCGCTCGCCCGAAATGACGTTGCAGGCAACCGCGTCTTCCGAGGTCAAGCACGACACGGTTCGCATTTCGTTGTCCGCTGAGGTCGAAGCGCCGGATCAGCCGGCCGCCGGCAAGAAATTGACCGCGGCGCTGGACGATGTCGTCAAGCGCGCGCGCGACACCAAGGGCGTGGACGTCCGCACGGGCGGCTACAACGTCTGGCCCAACACCAACAGCAAGGGAAAGATCGGCACCTGGCGTGGCCAGGGTGAAGTGGTGCTTGAGTCGAAAGACTTCGAGGCCGCCGCCGCATTGGCGTCCAAGCTGTCGGACAAGACCGCCATTTCCAACATCAGCTTCTCGTTGTCGCGCGAAGCGCGCGAGGCCGAAGAGCGCAAGTTGCTGAAAGAAGCGGCCCAAGCCTTCAAGGACCGCGCGCTGGCAGCGGCCAACGCGTTCGGGTTCTCGGGCTATCGCCTGTCCAAGCTGGAATTGGGCGGTTCGGGCGGCCCGGTGCCGATGCCGCGCATGCTGGGCGCCGCGGCCATGGCCAAGGACGCCTCTGGCGGCTACAGCCCTGACGTCCCGCTGGAAGCGGGAGACGTCACGGTCAGCATCGCCGTCAACGGGACGATCGTTTTGCAGTAAGGCCGAACATGATGGCGCCCAAGGCGACCATCGGCAGGGACAACCACTGTCCCATGCTCAATCCCCCCGCGAGCAGACCCAGGAAATTGTCCGGCTCGCGGGTGAATTCCACCAGGAAGCGGAACGTTCCGTAACCCATCAGGAAAAGCCCGCTCACCTGTCCAAGTGGACGCGGCTTGCTCGAAAACCACCACAGCAGCGCAAACAGCACAATGCCTTCCAGGCCCAGCTCATACAGCTGGGAGGGATGGCGCGCCAAGCCGTCGCCGCTGTCGGGGAACACCATGGCCCACGGTACGTCGGTCGGCCGGCCCCACAGTTCGCCATTGATGAAGTTGCCCAGCCGGCCGAAACCCAGGCCCAGCGGGATCAACGGGGCGATGAAGTCGCTGACCGCGAAAAACGGCAGCTTCTTCTTGCGCGCGAACAGCAGCATGACGAGGATCACGCCAATCAGGCCGCCGTGGAACGACATGCCGCCTTGCCACAGGTACGCCACTTCCAGCGGGTGGGCGAGGTAGTACCCGGGTTTGTAGAACAGCACATAGCCCAACCGGCCACCCAGCACCACGCCCAGCACGCTATAGAAGATCAGGTCTTCCAGGTCCCGCACGTTCAGCGACGTGGTGTGGCCGCTGGTGATGCGGCGTCGGCCAAGCAGGTACACCAGGGCGAAGCCCGCCAAGTACATCAGGCCGTACCAGTGGATGGCAAGCGGCCCGATCTGCAAAGCAATGGGGTCGAATTTTGGATATTGCAGCATGTTCTGCCCGACACAATAAAGTTGAATGATAATAACCGGCGAGCACTGAAGATTCGCATGCATGCAAGCGAGCCAGCTTCCTTGGGTGCGTTCGCCATGTCCGCGCCCCGACGGCCGACAGGAGAGACAGACCATGCCGAACAATGAACGTTCCCGCCATATCACCCACGGTGTCGCGCGCGCGCCCAATCGCGCCATGTATTACGCGCTGGGTTATCAGGAAGCCGATTTCGAAAACCCCATGATCGGCGTGGCCAACGGCCATTCGACCATCACGCCGTGCAACAGCGGCCTGCAGCGTCTGGCGGATGCCGCCATCGACGCCATCCGGGCCTCGCGCGCCAATCCCCAGGTATTCGGCACACCCACCATTTCCGACGGCATGTCGATGGGCACCGAGGGCATGAAGTACTCGCTGGTCTCCCGCGAGGTCATCGCAGACTGTATTGAAACCGCCGCGCAGGGCCAGTGGATGGACGGCGTGGTGGTGATCGGGGGCTGCGACAAGAACATGCCGGGCGGCATGATCGCGCTGGCGCGCACCAATGTGCCGGGCATCTACGTCTATGGCGGCACGATCAAGCCGGGCCATTACAAGGGCAACGACCTCACCATCGTTTCGGTCTTCGAAGCCGTGGGCGAATACACGATGGGCCGCATGCCCGAAGCGGATTTCAAGCAGATCGAGAAATGCGCTATCCCCGGCTCCGGTTCCTGTGGCGGCATGTACACGGCCAACACCATGAGCTCGGCGTTCGAGGCCATGGGCATGAGCCTGCCGTACTCCAGCACGATGGCCAACGAAGACGACGAGAAAGTCGTCTCGGCCGCGGAATCGGCGCGGGTGCTGGTGGACGCGGTCCGACGCAACCTGCGCCCGCGCGACATCATCACGCGTGAGTCCATCGAAAACGCCGTCTCGGTCATCATGGCCACCGGCGGTTCCACCAACGCGGTACTGCATTTCCTGGCCATCGCGCACGCCGCCGAAGTGCCGTGGACCATCGACGATTTCGAACGCATCCGCAGGCGTGTCCCCGTGCTCTGCGACCTGAAGCCGTCCGGCAAGTATGTTGCGACCGACCTTCACCGCGCGGGCGGCATTCCGCAGGTCATGAAGGTGCTGCTCAACGCCGGGCTGCTGCACGGTAACTGCATCACGATCAGCGGCAAGACCATTGCGGAAACCTTGGCGGATGTGCCGGATGCGCCGCGCGCGGACCAGGACGTCATCATGCCGCTCGACCGCGCCCTGTATCCACAAGGGCATCTGGCCATCCTGAAAGGCAATCTGTCGCCGGAAGGCTGCGTGGCCAAGATCACGGGCCTGAAGAATCCCGTCATGACCGGCCCTGCGCGCGTTTTCGATTCCGAAGACGACGCCATGACGGCCATCATGGCGCGTGAGATCAAGGACGGCGACGTGGTGGTCATTCGCTATGAAGGCCCGAAGGGCGGTCCGGGCATGCGCGAAATGCTGGCGCCCACCTCGGCGCTGGTCGGGCAGGGCCTGGGTGAAACCGTGGGCCTGATCACTGACGGTCGCTTCTCCGGCGGCACCTGGGGCATGGTCGTCGGCCACGTCGCGCCAGAGGCCTTCGTGGGCGGTCCGATCGCGCTGATACAGGAAGGCGATTCGGTTACCATCGATGCCCACAAGCTGCTGTTGCAGCTCAATATCAGCGACGAAGACCTGGCGGCTCGTCGACAGGCCTGGGTTCAACCCAAGCCGCGTTATACACGCGGTGTGCTCGCCAAGTTCGGCAAGCTCGCCAGCACCGCGAGCCGTGGGGCAGTAACCGATGCATTTGAAGATTAGTCTGTGGGTGGCCATCGCCGGCGTCTTGGGCGCCGGCGTGGCTCAGGCGCAAACCACTGGCCTGGACCTGGCCAAGAGCAAAGCCTGTATGGCATGCCACCAAGTGGAAGCCAAGCGCGTCGGGCCACCCTTGAAGAGCGTGGCTGAACGCTATGCGGGGCAGGGCGACGCCATGGTGGATTACCTGGCTGGGAAGATCCGTGGCGGCGGCCGCGGCGCCTGGGGCGCCGTGCCCATGCCCGCGCAAACGCATGTCAGCCAGGAAGACGCCCGCCTGCTGGCCGAATGGATCTTGTCGCTGGCGCCGCCCAAGCAGTAGTCTTATTGTCTATGCCCCGCGCATGAAGCCGGGGGCGCCGGCCGCAGGCAAGCGGCCGTCTACAGAAAGGAATCGTCATGGCAGAACAAGCATCTCCGGGCAATGAAGTCGCCGTTCTTGGCGGTGGCTGCTTCTGGTGCGTCGAAGCGGTCTTCACCGAATTGAAGGGCGTCAAAAGCGTGCTGCCCGGCTATAGCGGCGGGCACGTGGACAATCCCACCTACGAGCAAGTGTGCGGCAAGGACACTGGCCACATCGAGGTCGCGCGCGTGGAATTCGATCCCGCTGAACTCTCGTACAGCGACCTGCTTCGCGTCTTCTTCGCCACTCACGATCCCACCACGCCGGGACGCCAGGGCAATGACGTCGGCCCCCAGTACGAATCGGCGATTTTCTGGCAGAACGAGTCCCAACGTGAACAAGCCGAGGCCGTGATGGCCGAAGTCGAAGCCCAGAAGGTCTATGACGCGCCGATCGTCACCAAGCTGTTGGCGCCCGTCAAGTTCTGGCAGGCAGAGGACTATCACAGCAATTATTTCGCCCTGCATCCCGAACAAGGCTACTGCCAGTTCGTGATCGCACCCAAGGTGGCCAAGTTCCGCAAGCAGTTCCAGGACCGCCTGCAGCGCTGAATCTCAGCGGCCCGAGGGGCAAAAAAAAAGGCGCTCATGCCGCGCATGCTCGCTGCCCCCCGCAAGGGGGCTTTTTTTGGACAAAAAAAACCTCACCACCAGGTGAGGCTTCAAAGCCGGCGCCAGTGCCAGGCACCGAACGCCGGCGGGGGAAGCAGTTAGTCGACGTTCTTCACCACGCCACGGCGCATCTGGTCCAGTTCGATCGATTCGAACAGAGCCTTGAAATTGCCTTCGCCAAAACCATCGTTGCCTTTGCGCTGGATGATCTCGAAGAAGATCGGCCCGATCTGGTTTTCGGTGAAGATCTGCAAGAGCAGGCCGCCGCCGGGGGCGCCGTCAAGCAGGATGCGGTTCTTCTGCAGGCGCGCGACGTCTTCACCGTGGTTGGGCAGGCGGCGGTCCAGCAGTTCGTAATAGGTTTCGGGGGTATCCAGGAACACCACGCCCGATTCACGCAGCGCTTCGATCGTGCTGTAGATGTCATCGGTGGCCATGGCGATGTGCTGGATGCCCTCGCCGCGGTACAGGTCCAGGTATTCCTGGATCTGGCCCTTTTCCTCCGTGCCTTCCTCATTGATGGGAATGCGGATATTGCCGCAGGGCGAGGTCATCGCCTTGGACTTCACGCCCGTCACCTTGCCTTCGATATCGAAGTAGCGCACTTCGCGGAAGTTGAAAAGGCGCTCGTAGAATTCCGACCACTCCGCCATGCGGCCCTTGTGCACGTTGTGCGTCAGGTGATCCACCAGCGTCAGGCCGGCGCCGCGGTGATTCAGGTCGGCTTGCGCGTTGCCCGGATCGACCGGCACGAAGTCCACGTCATAGATGCTGATGTCGCCGATGCCGCCGTGGCCTTCCTTGCCCGTCCAGCGGTCAACCAGATAAATCAGCGAGTCCCCGATTCCCTTGATGGCCGGAATGTTCAATTCCATCGGGCCGCTGTGGGAATCGAAACCCCAGGCGCCCAATTCCAGCGCGCGCTTGTAGGCGGCATTAGCGTCCTGCACACGGAAACCGATCGCACAGATCGACGGGCCGTGCAGGCGAGCGAAACGTTGGGCGAAGGAATCGGGCTCGGCATTGATCAGGAAGTTGACGCCGCCTTGACGGTACAGGGTCACATCCTTGTGGCGGTGTTTCGCGATGGCTTTGAAGCCCAACAGTTCGAATACCTTGCGCAGCGCGGCGGGATCCGGCGCGGCGTACTCGATGAACTCGAACCCGGCGGTGCCCATCGGGTTGTCCCAGGGTTGGAAAGCGCTGCTCATGTGTTTGCTCCCTTGCATCATTTTTCAGGACGACTTGTTGTTCAAGTCTAGGCAGACATTGTAGGAAGGAACGTCAGGCAGACAATTGCAAACATGTCGTGAAACTGGGTGTTCTGGGCAATAATATTGCCGTATTGGAAAATATAAGGGCAAAAAATGTCGGATATTGAGCTGGATCGGACAGATCTAAGGATTCTGGCTGAATTGCAGAGGGACGGGCGCCTCAGCAACCAGGAATTGGCGGATCGCGTCTCCCTGTCGCCCAGTCCCTGCCTGCGCCGGGTCCGGCGGCTGGAAGAAAAAGGCTTCATCAAGAAGTACGTCGCGCTGATCGATGCCGAAAAGGTGGGCTTGGGGCTGCTGGCCTACGTGAACATCCGCCTAAATAAGCACAGCGGGTCGAGCCATGCCCCAATGAGCGACTTCGCCCGCGACGTGCAGCTTTGGCCGGAAGTGGTCGAGTGCTATGCCATGTCCGGCGACATGGACTACCTGCTGCGGATTCAGGTGGCCGACCTGGCTCACTTTTCCCGTTTCGCCATGGACACGCTGATGCGCCACCCGGCAGTCATCGACATGCGGTCGTTCTTCGCCCTCCAGCAAATCAAGGAAACCACGGAGCTACGGATCTGATGAGAGTGCCCTTCTATATATAAGAGGGAAGACGGCACGCCCAGCACGGGTCTGTCGTGCCCCTCTGTATATAGCGGGGCAGAGGCCATGAAGACGAGTGTGTCCCTAAAAAATTCATGTTTCTGCAAAACAGGCGTCATACGTGCCAGGAACAGCGAATTTTCTGTGCTATAGTCTCGCTCCTTCGCAGTTCAGACAGTTTTTTGAACGGCGGGGCCAAGCAAGCACAACAGGCAAAGCAAGGGCATCCCGGGGCAACCCAACGGACAC
>NZ_PCOQ01000042.1 GCF_002975275.1 Achromobacter sp. MYb9
CTGCTGTGGGGCGGGCGGGCGGGATCAGGCCGCGAACCCGCGGCCGCCGCGCTGTTCCGCAGCCTGCTGGACGCGGGCTTCAGCACGAAGCTGGTCCGCACCTTGGTGGAACGCCTTCCCCAAGGCATGGGGGCCGACGCCGCGCAAGCCTGGGCGCGCAACGAACTGATGACGCACTTGCCGGTCGTCGCGTCCGAAGATGAATTCCTGGCCGGCGGCGTGTACGCGCTGGTGGGCCCGACCGGCGTTGGCAAGACCACGACGCTGGCAAAATTGGCCGCCCGGTGCGTGGCGCGAGAGGGCCGTGATCAGGTTGCGATGCTGACCACGGACCTGTTCCGGATCGGCGCGCTTGAACAGTTGCAGATCTACGGCCGGCTGATGGGCGTGCCCGCGCACTCCGTGCGGGATGCCGCCGAGCTGCGCCGCATCCTGGCGGAACTGGGCAACCGCAAGATCGTGCTGATCGACACCACGGGTATCAGCCAGCGCGATCGCCTCGTGGCCGAGCAGGCCGCCATGCTGTGCAACGCCGGCAAGCCGGTGCGCCGCCTGTTGGTGTTGAACGCCGCCAGCCAGGGCGACACGCTGGACGAAGTGGCCCATGCGTACCGCAACGGCGTGGGCGAGGACGTGGCCGGCTGCATCATCACGAAGCTGGACGAGGCCACGCGCCTGGGCGCGGCGCTGGACACGGCGATCCGCCACCGGCTGCCGATCCATTACATGTCGGTCGGGCAAAAGGTGCCCGAGCACATGGAACTGGCACGTGCCGACGTGCTGATCGACCGCGCGTTCGCGATGGTCGAGCGCGCGCGGGCGCTGTACACGCCCAGCGAGGCCGACCTGGCGTCCCTGGCGCCGGCCGCCCGCGAGGCCGAGGCGGTGGATCCGGCTCGCCGCCGGCAGTTGCTGGCCTCGGCGATCCTGCGTCCGCAGGGCGGTTCGGCCTCGATCACGGCCGCGCAGAACCTGGATGACACGATCTCGATGCTGGACAGCGATCCGGCGTGCGCGCAAGCGCGCGCGTCCTGGCGCGAGTATGTGGCCGATGGCGCGGGCGCCAGCCTGGCGGCTTTGGGCGACGCGCCGCTGGCGATGGTACGGCGAGAATTCTCCGCCGCCTGCCACCGCCACTTGCTGGTCGTGCATGGCAAGACCACGATGAAGGGCGAAGGCCTGCCCGGCGGCACGTTGTTCGGCGCTTTGCTGATGAGCGATCGCGGTGCCGCGCTGGCTGCGCCCGCGCAACAGTTGGCGTTGGCGCACGGCATGCTGACGTCGTTTGCGCCTGCCGCGCCGGGCCAGCCCGATGCCGGCCTGGCGCTGGAATCCCGCGTGCGCTGGCTGGGTGAGCAGTTGCCGCGTTTGCCGCTGGTGCACATGCTGGAGGCCGGCACGTCCGGCCTGTGGCAGTCACTGAACGGGCAGGGCGTGTCGTGGGTGGCGCGCTGCGCGGGTGGCATGCGCGTGATCCAGGACGAATGCCCCACGAACCTGAACGCCGTCGGCAAAAGCGTCGGCTACCTGCCGGTAGGCCAACCGGGCGACATGCCCGGCCTGCTGGCCGACAAGGGCGGCAAGCGCGTGCCGCTGGCGCTGTGGGCGTCGGGCACCGAAGTGGCCTTGCCCGGCAAGAGCGGCGGGGCGCCGATCCGTCTGGTGTGCGCCCGCTTGATCGATACGGACAGCGGCGAGATCGCCGCGCAGTTGTTTGGCTTGACGAGCTTGCCGGCGGCGCAAGCCGATGCCGCCACCGTGGCGCGTTGGCTGGTGCTGCAGGACGAGGCGCGCGCGGGCTTTCGCTATATGGCCAATGCGTGGCAGGCGCTGCCTGCCGTCGATGGCGCGCATACGCTCGCGCGCCAGTCTCTGATGGCCGGCCAGTTGGGCGCCGCTTGCTGGCAGATGGCGCATTCGCCATCCGCCGATGTGGTGCGCGGACCGCTGTCGGGCATCGTGGGCTCGGAACGCAAGCTGTCGGGCCGCATGCTGCCGGTGGCGATCTTGAAAATGTTCGCGATGCTGGAGATGACGGGCGGCGCGTGATGTCCCGGATGTTACCGGTATGAAAAAGGCGGCGCATTGCGCCGCCTTTTTCATGGCCGGGTGCCAGTGGGGCGGTCAGCCCGCCACGATCGGCTTGCGTCCCGGCGTGCCACGGGCGCCGCGGCCATGCGCGTCATAGGTGGTGGCGACGCCCACGCCATTGATGTTGCGCAGCGCATCCAGCGATTGCTGGGTATAGCGCAGGTGCACGTCGATCAGGGCGCCGTTGCGCATATTGATCTCATTGGCCGACGCGGACTTGGTCAGCAGGGCCTGCCAGATGCCGGACAACTGCGGGTGCAGCACGGCGGCCTGTTCGGTGCCGGCATGCCCAATGGGCAGGCCGATTTCAGACAGCAGGCCGTCGCGGATTGCGCTCAGGTCAACCAGCTGCTGGGCGATGCGCCCCTTGCGTTCGGTGATGGCCTGCAGCGCGCCGACGTTCCCAGGGCCCACCAGCACTTCGGTCTCTTCTTCCAGAATGGAGGAGAACTCGGTGATCAGGGCATCTTCCTGCCGCATGCAGGACTGAAGGGAATCGACGGGGGTCATGGTCATGCTTTGAAGGCGGTAGGGCGGTGAACGGAGGCTTACTTCAGCAGATCACGGGCGCTGGCAATCAGGCTGTCGGCGATCTTGCCGGTATCGATCTTCAATTGGCCCGAGGCAATCGCGGCGCGAATGGCGGCCACGCGCTCGACATTGATGTCGTTCGAACCGTCTTGCAGGGCCAGCATCTTGCGCGACGCCGAGCTCAGCGCCACTTGCGAGCTGCTGGAGCCGCTGCCATTGCTGGCGCCATACGCCTGTGCCAACGCGGAATCCTGGCGTTGGGCAACGGTGTCGGCGGAAATGGGCCGATTGGGGGTCGAATTGATTTTCAAGGTTTTCTCCGCAGGGCGTCCTGGGTCGGTTTGCGACGGATCCGCCTACTTATGTCTCTGTAACGGCAGGGCCGGAACGAACTTTAGGGCAGGCCATCGGCGGGTGCACCGCGATTTGTAACATTGCCTACAGTTGTATTTCAACCAACCCCGCATTCCGAACCACGCCGCTGACCACCTGGCCGTTGCCTGTTCGCACCTGGACCATCGCGCCGGGCGCGGCATTGTCCATCGCCTGGCCTTCGCTGCTGACCACGAAACCGTTGCCGCGCGCATTGATCCGGACGTTCGAGCCGCGCACGACCGATTGCGCATTGCGCAGGGACGACCCTCGGACCGGTTGCCCGGCGTTGATGCGGTAGGCGGCCGTCATGCCGACGACGGTCTGCGGGTCGGTGATGGCCCCGGGGGGAAGCGAAACCAGGTCGCCGTCCCGGGGGGAAAGGTCGTTCGGCGTCAAGGCCTGTCCGGCCGAGATCATCCGCGACGCGACGTAATAGTAGCCGGGGACGCTGACGGTCGCCTGCACATAAGTGGTCCAGGGCTTGGGCGCGTTGCAGCGCACGCCGACCGTCATGCGGGACCGCAGTTTCATGCCGGAGGGCATAAACGGGGACATGGCATCGCAGGGCGTCAGGCGTTCGGCGCGCGGCGGGTCGATGGAGACGGCCGGCTGTCCGGGCAGCCCGGCCAGCTGGTCAAGCAGATAGCTCTGCGCCGCGACCGCGATCGCCTCGGGCGCCTGGCTGGCGGCTTCCTGCGCCTGGGCGGCCCCGAGGCAGGCCAGGGTCAACGCGATCAGGCAGCCGGCGCGCGCGCGGAGATGTCGTGCGGAGATTTTCATGATGAATGAATTGTAGGAGTCCGCCGCGTTCGGCAATACGTGAATTGGATGAGAAATGGCGGGTTATTTGGCTGATTGTGTTTTGCCGCCGGCCCCTATGATGCCGTCATCCAATGGGATAACGGTGTGTCCGAAGTCCCTTGCTCTATCCGTATTGCAACGCACGAAGGCGCCACGATGCTAGACAGGCTTAACGAAGATTTCCGGTTCTACCAGCAGGCCCTGGGGCTGCGCGCGCAGCGTCAGGAAGTGCTGTCGTCGAACATCGCCAACGCCGACACGCCCAACTACAAGGCCCGCGACTTTGACTTCAAGGCCGCGATGCAGACGGCCATGGAAGGCTCCATGCGCCTGCAGGACACGTCGCTGGCGCTGACCTCGGCGCGCCATATTCCGGCCAAGGCCGTGTCCCAGGGGCCGACCGAGCTGCTGTTCCGCCTGCCGTACCAGCCCAGCATGGACGGCAACACGGTGGACATGGATATCGAGCGCGTGCAGTTCGCCGACAACACCTTGCACTACCAGAGCACGATGCAGATGATCTCCGGCCGTATCCGGACCATGCAGACCGCTATTCAGGATTGATCCATAAAGGGAGCGACAGGCAATGTCCTTGTTGAGCATTTTCGATATCGCCGGTTCGGCGCTCAGCGCGCAATCGCAGCGCATGAACGTGTCGGCCAGCAACATGGCCAACGCCGACAGCGTCGTGGGTCCGGACGGCCAGCCGTATCGCGCCCGCCAGGTCGTGTTCCAGGTCAACCCGGCGGCCGGCCAGGCGTTGGGGCAAGAGATCGGCGGCGTGCGCGTGGCCGGCGTCATCCAGGACCCGTCGCCCCTGAAACAGGTTTACGACCCCAAGCATCCGCTGGCTGATGCCCAGGGCTATATCAGCATGCCCAACGTCGACCCGGTGGCCGAGACGGTCAACATGATCGCGGCATCGCGGTCCTACCAGGCGAACGTCGAGGTGCTCAATACCGCCAAGGCGTTGATGCAGAAGACGCTGACCATCGGTCAATCCTAATTTCTTGACAGAGTGAATCCATGACCACCGTCGACCAAAACACGAGCACCACCGGCCTGGGCCTGGCGCAAAGCGGCGCCAACGGCTCCAGCACGGCGCAGGGCTTGCAGGATCAGTTCCTGAAGCTGCTGGTGACGCAACTGCAGAACCAGGATCCGCTGAACCCGATGCAGAACGCCGAGCTGACCTCGCAGCTGGCGCAGATCTCCACGGTGGAAGGCATCACCAACCTGAAGAACACCATGCTGGCCATCAGCGGCCAGATCGATGTGTCGCAATCGATGAACGCCGTGGCGATGATCGGCAAGGGCGTGCTGATCCCGGGCTCCAAGGTCAAAGTCGGCGTGGACAGCGATAACGCCGCCGAACGCGTGGTCACGCCTTATGGCCTGGACCTGCAAGGCGATGCGCAAAAGGTGCAAGTCCGCATCTCGGATTCGAATGGCGCCGTCGTGCGCACCATTGAAATGGGCGAGCAGAAGACGGGTGTCTACACCCTGAACTGGGATGGCAAGAACGACAGCGGCGTGGCGTTGGACGCCGGCGCGTACACCGTGTCGGTGTTGGCCACCGATGGCGATGGCAAGAAGGTGAATGCGGAAGTGCTGAGCTACGGCCAGGTCAAGAGCGTGGCGTATTCCACTAACGGCTTGCGTCTGGACCTGGGCCTGGACGGCCAGACCAGCATGCTGGACGTGCGTAAGGTGATCGGCGCCTGAACCGGGCGGATTTGAATCGGCGCTGGCGCATGCGCGGCGGCTTCACTAGATATATAGATTAGCGAGAGAAAACATGGGCTTCGGACAAGGATTGAGCGGCTTGAATGCCGCATCGCAGAACCTGGACGTGATCGGCAACAACATCGCCAACTCCGGCACGGTCGGCTTCAAGTCGTCGACCGCGTCGTTCGCTGACGTCTACGCCAGTTCGCGCGTGGGCCTGGGCGTCAAGGTGGCGGCGATCAGTCAGCGCTTCGCGGTGGGTACCGTGCAGGGCGGCGGCGGCGAATACGACATCGCCATCGACGGCGCGAAGGGCATGTTCCGCGTCACGGACCAGAGCGGCGCGGTGATGTACACCCGCAACGGCGAATTCCTGGTCGACAAGAACAACTTCATCGTGAACGCCCAGGGCTACCGCATGACGGGCTACCCGGCAGGCGCCATCGGTGCGAACCCGACCGAGCTGCAGTTGCCGACCGCCAACGTGGCGCCCCAGGCGACCGCCACGGGCACGACGGTGGCCAACCTGGACGCAAACGCCAAGGTTATCTACACCACCGACACGATCACGTCGCCGGCGGTCAACGGTTCGGTCACCCTGACGGGCACCACGCCGCCTTCGCCCGCCACGCAGTACACCTTCACGCGTAGCGCGATTGGCACCTTGACCTGGGTGACCCCGCCGCCGGCAGGCACCTATGGCGCCGCGCCCAACCTGATCACCGTGGACGGCACGGGCGCCGTGACGGGCGGCGACCTGACGCAGGTCGCCGGCTACCAGGACTACACCGCCGCCGTGACGGAAATCGGCCGTCCGTTCGACCCGACGGTCTCCAACAGCTACACCAACGCGTCGCCCATGACGGTGTTCGACTCGCTGGGCAACTCGCACCAGGTGATGCAGTACTTCGTGAAGCGCCCGGCCGATGCGTCCGGCAGCGTCTATGACGTGTACTACACGATGGACGGCAAGGCGATGGCGCCGACCACCGAGCTGGGCGGTACGTGGGGCAATCCGCAGAAGTTCACGTTCAACAACGCCGGCGCGTTGACCAGCGCCCCGGTCGTGACCCTGAGCTTCGCGCAGCCCGGTGGCGCCACCACCCCGGCCGATCCGCTCAGCATCGCCATGAACTACACCGGTACGACGCAGTACGGCGGCAACTACAAGCTGGTCGCCAAACCCGACGGCTACACGTCCGGCGAATTCAGCGGCATCAACATCGGCGGCGACGGCAGCCTGGTCGCCAGCTACACCAACGGCGAAACGCAAATCGTCGGCACCATCGTGCTGGCCGACTTCTCGAACCTGCAGGGCTTGCAGCCCGTGGGCAACAACGCGTGGATCGAAACGGCGGCGTCCGGCCAGCCCATCCTGGGCCAGCCCGGCACCAATGGCCTGTCCAAGGTGGTGGGTCAGGCGACGGAAGCGTCCAACGTCGACATGAGCAAAGAGCTGGTGAACATGATCATCGCCCAGCGCACTTATCAGGCCAACTCGCAAACCATCAAGACCCAGGACGAAATCATGCAAGTCCTGATGAACCTGAAGTAAAGCCCGACAGGCTCGCGACGACACCGACGGAATAGGCAATGGATCGAATCATCTACACCGCCATGAATGGCGCAGCGCGTATCACTGAGCATCAGGCTGCGCTGGCCAACAATATGGCCAACGTGAACACGACGGGGTTCCGCGAGCAGATCGCGCTGTACCGGTCGGTTCCGATGACGGACGGGGTGAGCCTGCCTACGCGTGTTTCGACGGTGGCGTCCACGCCCGGCAACAGCTTTCAGATGGGCACCATGCAGACCACGGGCCGGGACCTGGACGTGGCGCTGGCTAGCGAAAGCGGCTGGATCGCGGTGCAGACGCCGCAGGGCGAGGCCTACACCCGTGGCGGCAGCCTGCAGGTTGGCATCAACGGCCTGTTGCAGACCTCGCTGGGCCAGCCGGTGCTGTCCGACCAGGGCGGCCCCATCGATGTGCCGGACCAGGCCGCGCTAACGATCACGTCGGACGGCACGATCACGGCCATCGGCGCGGGCGACGGCCCGAACAACATCCTGAACCTGGGCCGTATCAAGCTGGCGAACCCGAACAATGCGCAACTGGTGCATGGCGACGACGGCGTGTTCCGCATGGCGCCGGTGAACGGACAGCCTGCGCCGCCCGTGCCCGCCGACCCCAGCTTGCGCGTGCTGTCCGGCGTGCTGGAAGGCAGCAACACCAATCCCATGAAGGTGATGGTGGGCATGATCGAAAACGCGCGCCGGTTCGAGCAGCAGATGCAGGTGGTCCAGCAGTCGGATCGCAACGCCGAGCGCGCCAACGGGATTCTGTCCGTCGGCTGATCCAGCGGGTTGATTTAAACAATTTTCGCGCGCGGCCAGGCCGCGGCACCAGGAGTACTTCATCATGATGCGTTCGTTGTGGATTGCCAAAACGGGCCTGGAAGGTCAACAGACTTCCATGGACGTGATTTCCAACAACCTGGCCAACGTCTCCACCAACGGGTTCAAGCGCGGCCGCGCCGTGTTCCAGGACCTGATGTACCAGACGCTGCGCCAGCCCGGCGCCCAAGTGGGCGACGCCACGCAACTGCCGTCCGGCCTGCAGCTGGGCACGGGCGCGCGCGTGGCCGCCACCGAGCGCATCCACACGTCGGGCAACCTGAACAATACCGGCGGCGAAATGGACATCGCCATCAACGGCCGGGGCTTCCTGCAGATCGAACTGCCCGACGGCACCCAGGCGTACACGCGCGACGGCGCCTTGCAGCGCGATCAGAACGGCCAGCTGACGACCGTCAGCGGCTATGTGATCCAGCCGCCGATGAACGTGCCCGACAACGCGCTGTCGATCTCGATTGGCAAGGACGGCATCGTCTCGGTGACGCAGCCCGGCGCCGCGGGCGTGAACGTGCAGATCGGCCAATTGCAGATCGCCACGTTCATCAACCCCACCGGCCTGCAGAGCATCGGCGAAAACCTGTACCTGGAAACCGACGCGTCGGGTCCGGCCAACCTGCTGCAGCCCGGCGTGGATGGCGCAGGGTCGATCATGCAGAACTACGTGGAAACGTCCAACGTGAACGTTGCCGAAGAGCTGGTCAACATGATCACCACGCAACGCGCCTACGAAATGAACAGCAAGGCCGTCAAGACCTCTGACGAGATGCTGGCCCGCCTGTCCCAACTGTGATGCCCATGTCTGTCCTGCGTCTGGTATTTGTTGCGGCGCTGGCGATGCTGGCGGCCGGTTGCGCCATGATCCCGCCCGAGCCCATCGTGACCGGGCCGACGACGGCGGCGCCGCCGCCGCCGCCGATGCCCTTGGCGCAACCTACGGGGTCGATCTATCAGCCGACCACCTACGGCAACTATCCCCTGTTCGAGGACCGCCGGCCGCGCAACGTGGGCGACATCGTCACCATCGTGCTGAACGAGCGGACGAATGCGTCCAAGAATGTGGCCACCAACACGAACCGTACCGGATCGGCCACGCTCGGCATCGCCGCGGCGCCGTCGTTCATGGACAGTTGGGCGGGCGCGAACCTGAATACCGACGCCAAGGGCGGCAACGTCGCGCAAGGCAAGGGCGACAGCACGGCCAACAACGCGTTTACCGGCACCATCACCACGACGGTCGTGGGCGTGATGTCCAACGGCAACCTGCAAGTGGCCGGCGAAAAGCAGATCGCCATCAACCGCGGAAGCGAGTACGTGCGCTTCGCCGGGGTGGTGGATCCGCGTTCCATTACCGGAACGAACACCGTGTCGTCCACCCAGGTGGCCGACGCCCGCATCGAGTACCGCAGCAAGGGCGTCATGGACGAAGTCCAGACCATGGGCTGGCTGCAACGCTTCTTCCTGATCGCTTCGCCGTTCTGACTATGACACAACCGACCCCGATATCCGCCTTGCTGTCCCTGTTCGCACGCGTCTGCGTGGCGGTCGGACTCGTGGCCGGCGCCGGCGCGGCCCAGGCCGAACGGCTCAAGGACCTGGCGACGATCCAGGGCGTGCGCGGCAACCAGTTGATCGGTTATGGCCTGGTCGTGGGCCTGGATGGCAGCGGCGACCAGGTGCGTCAGACGCCGTTCACGCAGCAAAGCCTGACCAACATGCTGTCGCAGCTGGGCATCACGGTGCCCGCAGGCAGCAACATGCAGTTGAAGAACGTGGCGGCGGTCATGGTCACGACCACGCTGCCGGCGTTCGCCCGGCCCGGCCAGACGCTGGACGTGGTGGTGTCGTCGATGGGTAACGCGAAGAGCCTGCGCGGCGGCACGCTGCTGATGACGCCCCTGAAGGGTGCGGATAGCCAGGTCTACGCCATTGCCCAGGGCAACATCCTGGTGGGCGGCGCGGGCGCTTCGGCGGGCGGCTCCAGCGTGCAGATCAACCAGTTGAACGGCGGCCGCATCAGCGCGGGCGCCATCGTCGAACGCGGCGTGCCCACCACGTTTTCGCGCGACGGCTACATTCACGTGGAACTGAACAATACGGACTTCGGCACGGCGCAGAACGTGGCGACGGCATTGAACAGGAAGTTCGGCCAGGGCACGGCCACGGCGCTGGATGGCCGGGTGGTGCAGGTGCGCACGCCGATGGAACAGGCGTCGCAAGCGCGTTTCCTGTCGCTGGTCGAAGACCTGCAAGTGGCGCGCGCGCCGACGGTGGCCAAGGTCATCATCAACGCGCGCACCGGTTCGGTCGTCATGAACCGCACCGTCATGATCGAAGAGGCGGCCGTGGCGCATGGCAACCTGTCGGTCATCATCAACCGCCAGAACCAGGTATCGCAACCGGATACGCCTTTCACGGAAGGCCAGACGGTGGTGGTGCCCAATACCCAGATCGAAGTGCGCCAGGACAATGGCTCGCTGCAGCGCGTGAGCACCAGCGCCAATCTGGCTGACGTGGTCAAGGGCTTGAACGCTTTGGGCGCGACGCCTCAGGATCTGCTGGCCATCCTTCAGGCCATGAAGACCGCGGGCGCCTTGCGCGCCGAACTGGAAATCATCTGACGATGGCTGTCGCAAACGACGCGTCCCGGGGCGCCTCCCGGCAAGATTCAGTGTTCGACATGGGCCGCCTGTCGGACCTGAAGCGGGACGTCAAGAAAGACCCCGAGGGCACGGATCAGCAGAAACAGGTCGCCAAGCAGTTCGAGGCCCTGTTCCTGCAGATGATGGTCAAGCGCATGCGCGAGGCAACGCCCAAGGAAGGGCTGTTCGACTCGCAGCAGACGCAGATGCTGCAATCCATGGCGGACGAGCAGTTGGCCCTGCACCTGGCGACGCCGGGGATCGGGCTGTCGCAGTCCATCCTGGCGCAGATGCAGCAGGGCAAGCCCGCCGACGTGTCCGACGACGCCGTCCGGGCGATCGGGCAGGGCGGCGACCTGGATTTCCGCACGGGCGGCTCGCGCGAAGTGTCGGCGCTGCTGAACGTGATGCGCAACAACCGCGCCAGCGACCGCGCGTTGGCCGCCGCCGAAGGCGCGCCCGAACACGTGGTGGACTTCGTGTCGAAGATGTCGCGCGCGGCCAATCTGGCGTCGCAGCAAAGCGGCGTACCGGCCCGCCTCATCATGGGCCAGGCGGCGCTGGAATCCGGCTGGGGCAAGCGCGAAATCAAGCATGCCGACGGCAGCACCAGCTACAACCTGTTCGGCATCAAGGCGGGCGCCAGCTGGAAGGGCAAGGTCGTCAATGTGCTCACCACCGAGTACGAAGACGGCGTCGCTAAAAAGGTGACGCAACCCTTCCGCGCCTACGCGTCCTATGAAGAATCGTTCTCGGACTATGCACGCTTGATCGGCAACAGCCCGCGCTACGAAGCGGTTACGCAGGCCCGCAACGAGATCGACGCCGCGCGCAAGATTCAGGACGCCGGCTATGCGACCGACCCACGCTACGCACAGAAACTGATCGGCATCATGGGCCAGCTACGCGGTGCGGCATCCCGCGTGGAAAATTCTCGCCAGATGTTGGAAGGACTCTAAATTTGGATGATCTCCTGCCGTTAATGGAGTATCCAGAGATAACAGCTGCGGTTACACACGGGGCATTGTCAGCATGAATTTGTATAAAACGGCATTGGGCGGGCTGAACGCCGCTCAAGCGGGTTTGGCCACCACCAGCCACAACATCAACAATGCCACCACGGTCGGCTACAACCGTCAGCGCGTCATGACGTCCACCGCGGGCGCGCAAGCCACCAGCAACGGTTACATCGGCCGCGGCGTCCAGGTCGACACCGTCGTGCGTAGCTACGACAGCTTCTTGTACAAGCAGCTGGTCGGCGCGCAGGGCAGCGGCGCCCAGTTGCAGACCCAGCTTGACCAGGTTTCGCAGATCAACAACCTGTTCGCGGATCGCACCGTCGGTATCGCCCCGGGCCTGACCAATTTCTTCACCAGCATGAACACGGTGGCCAGCAAGCCCGCCGATCCGGCCGCGCGCCAGGATCTGCTGGGCAAAGCGAACAGCCTGACCACCCAGATCCGCTCGGCCTACGCGGAAATGCAGAATCAGCGCGAAGGCCTGAACACGCAGATCACGGCGACGGTCGAACAGGTCAACAGCTACCTGACCCGCATCGACGATCTGAACACGCAAATTTCGTTGGCCACCGGCAAGGCTGGCAACGGCCCCCCCAACGATCTGCTCGACCAGCGCGACCTGGCGGTGGCTGAACTGAACCAGCTTGTGGGCGTCACCACCTACGAGCAGGGCGACAAGATCAATATCTCGTTGACCAAGGGCGGTCAGGCGCTGCTGTCGGGCACCACTGTCTACCCGCTGCAAGCCGTGCCGTCGACCAAGGACGCCAGCCGCACCGTGGTGGCCTACACCCTGCCGGCAGGCGCCGGCAAGACGGTGTCGGTGGAACTGGCTGATGGCGACGTCACCGGCGGCAAGCTGGGCGGCCTGTTGCAATTCCGCTCGTCGTCGCTGGACCTGATGCAGGCGCAATTGGGCCAGATGGCGGTTGGCCTGGCGATGTCGTTCAACGAACAGCATCGGCAAGGCCTGGACCAGAACGGCAACCCGGGCACCGACTTCTTCAGCATCGGGTCGCCGCA
The DNA here is from genome assembly GCF_002975275.1 of Achromobacter sp. MYb9. Taxonomy (GTDB): domain Bacteria; phylum Pseudomonadota; class Gammaproteobacteria; order Burkholderiales; family Burkholderiaceae_B; genus Achromobacter. The sequence continues at coordinate 12,623 of NZ_PCOQ01000042.1, forward strand.
GAGCGTGCCGAATACGCAGAACAAGGGCAACGCGCAGATTTCGGGCCAGTTCACGAACCTGGCCAACATCAACGCGAAAGACTACGAGATCTCGTTTGACGGCACGAACTACCAGGTCGTGCGCATGCCGGAAGGCTCCCAGGTCTATAACGGCCCGGCCACCGGCACGCCGCCGAACGCGACGCTGAACATGGAAAACGAGATGGGCGTGACGCTGACGATCAGCGCGCCGCCCCAGGCCGGCGATAAGTGGACGCTGTCGCCCACCCGCGACGCCGCCCGCGACATCAATGTGTTGATCAAGGATCCGGAGCGTATCGCCGCAGCCGACGCCGCAGGTGGCGACGCGAACGGCAAGAATGCGCTGAAGCTGGCGCAGTTGCAGACCGCCAAGGTCCTGGGCCACGGCACGATGAGCACCACCGACATGTTCAGCCAGGTCGTGAACACGGTGGGCGTGCAGACCGCGCAAGCCAAGTCGGCCGCCACCGCGCAGGCCAACCTGATCAAGCAGACGGCCGCCGCGCAGCAGTCCGTGTCGGGCGTCAACCTGAATGAAGAATATGTAAGCCTGTCGCTGTATCAAGAGCAATACCAGGCCAGCGCCCGCATCATTGATGTGGCCAGCACCGTTTTCGACACGCTGTTGGGCCTGCGTGGCTGATCAGACCGTTGAACTGTGATTACTAAAAAGAATTTCGGAGTCGCACCATGCGCCTGAGCACCACGATGATGTACACGAACGGCCTGAGCGGCGTGCTTTCTCAGGAATCCGACATGAACCGCCTGGTCGAGCAAGTCGGCAGCGGTCGCAAGTTCCTGACGCCGGCGGATGATCCCCTGTCGGCGGCGCTGTCGATTGGCGTGGCGCAGACGCAAAGCATCAATTCGACCTACGCGATGAACCGCCAGACGGCCAACACGAATCTTGGCCAGGAAAACAACGCGCTGGAGTCGATCAAGAACACGCTTCAGGAAGCATGCACCCGCGTGATCCAGGCGGGCGGCGTGCTGTCCGACGGCGACCGCCAGACCTTGTCGACGTCGCTCAAGAGCACGCGCGAAGCCTTGCTGGGCCTGGCCAACACGACCGATGGTAGCGGCCTGTACCTGTTCTCCGGCAACGACGGCAGCGTCATGCCCTACACCAAGGACAGCACCGGCAAGATCAATTACAGCGGATCGGTCGGCGAACGCACCGTCCAGGTCGACCAAAGCCGTCAGCTCTCGACCAGCGACCTTGGCGTGGACATTTTCGGCCGCGCCAACCCCGGTTCGCAGGCGTATGTCGCGTCGGTGCCCGCCTCCAACACCGGCACCGCGCAGTTCAGCGCCGTGTCCGTGACGCCGGGCAGCGGCAATCTGGACAAGAATTTCTCGGTGACCTTCGAAGCCGATGCCACGGGCGCGATTGGTTTTCGCGTCACGACCACGGACGCCAACGGCGGCAATCCGGTCACGGTGCCGGACGCATCCCAACCCGCCACGGCCTATGTGCCGGGAACCACGGTGGATTTCGGCGGCGTGTCGGTAACGGTCAAGGGCGAGCCCAAAGCGGGCGACGTCATCAAGGTTGAAAACGTCCAGTCGACCGACATGGACGTGTTCGCGACCCTGGACGACCTGATCTCGGCCCTGGATACGCCCAGCAGCGACGACCCGGTAGCGACGGCCCGCGTGGCCAACGCGCTGGCAACCGCGAACAAGAAGCTGTCGAACAGCTACGACAACGTCTTGACCGTGACCGCTTCGGTGGGCGCCCGCATGAACGAGCTGGACGCGCTGGACGCGACCGGCACGAAGAAGGGCCTGACCTACGCCAAGTCCTTGTCCGACCTGGAAGATCTGGACTATTACGCCGGCGCCAGCCAGCTTGCCTTGCGCCAGGTGGCGCTGCAGGCCGCATCGGCGGCATTCATGACCATTCAGGGGTCCAGCCTGTTCAGCCGCAAGTAAAGCGGCGGGACCCCACAGGCCGCACCGGTCGCGTGCGGAAAGTTGCGCCCTTGCGGACGCTACTGGCTAGAGGCCGGGGCGTCCGTGGTTGCGTGCAGGGTAGGTAGTGTCGTTTCACGTTGCTTAACGCTCGGGTATTTCATGCTTGTCAATTTGAAAGTTCGCACCTGTATCGTTCTGGTGCTGTTGCTCTTCACGGGCGCCATGTTCCTGTCCAATGGCGTGGCTTGGATGGGGTTGAACTCCAGCAACGATAAGCTGGAGCAGGTCAATGCCGCCTATTCCAATCAGGGCACCCAGCTTAATCGCGCCAACGCGGCCCTGCTGCGTGGCCGTCTGTTGCTGGCCTCGTCCCTGATGGACATGCAGCAAGGCAAAACCGAGCAGGCCAACGCGCAGACCCAACGCGCCGACGTCCTGATGCGGGAAGGCGCCAAGTGGCTGGACGCGTTCCACAAGGCGCCGCGCATGGCCGGATCCGAGGCGCTGGTGGCCAAGCTGGAAACGGCTTACAAGCAGTTCGACGATGTCTATAAGCGTCAGGCCGCCGCATTGTCCAAGATGGCGGTGCAGGAATACCTGGATCTGAACGATGCGGGCAGCGCGGCCAATACGGGCTTCCGGGAAGCCGTCAATGGCGTGCTGGATTTCCTGGATAAGCGCACCGACGAACTGGTGGCGCAGGCCGAAGTGGACCACCGTATCTCGCGTACGGTCACCATCGCACTGCTGGCCATTGCGCTGGTGCTGGCGTTGGGCTGCTGGATCTTCATCAACCGCACGGTGCTGCGTCCGCTGCACCAGGCGGGCGACCACTTCGACAAGATCGCCGGCGGCGACTTCACCGGCCGTATCGAGGTGCGCAGCACTAACGAGATCGGGCAGCTGTTCGGCGCCATCAAGCGCATGCAGGAAAGCCTGACGCGCACCGTCGCGATGGTGCGCCGTGGCGTGGATGAAATCAACGTCGGTTCGCGCGAAATTTCCGCAGGCAACACGGACCTGTCCAGCCGCACCGAGCAGCAGGCGGCGTCGCTGGAAGAAACCGCGGCGTCGATGGAGCAACTGGCGTCCACGGTGAAGCAGAACGCGGACAACGCGCGCCAGGCGAATCAGCTTGCGGCCAGCGCGTCGGACGTGGCCGAACGCGGCGGTTCGGCGGTGTCGGAAGTGGTCAGCACGATGCAGGGCATTTCGGCCAGCTCGCGCAAGATCTCTGAAATCGTGTCGGTGATCGATGGCATCGCCTTCCAGACGAACATCCTGGCGCTGAACGCGGCAGTGGAAGCGGCGCGTGCCGGCGAGCAGGGCAAGGGCTTTGCGGTGGTGGCGGGCGAAGTGCGTTCGCTGGCGCAGCGCAGCGCCCAGGCAGCCAAGGAAATCAAGGGCCTGATCGAAGACTCGGTCACGAAGGTGGGCGCGGGTTCGCAGCAGGTGGAACGCGCGGGCGCGACGATGCAAGAGATCGTGGCATCGGTCAAGCGTGTGACGGACATCATGGGCGAGATCTCGGCGGCGTCCGAAGAGCAGTCCAGCGGCATCGACCAGGTCAATCGGGCCGTGTCGCAGATGGACGAAGTGACGCAGCAGAACGCGGCGCTGGTGGAAGAAGCCGCGGCGGCCGCAGGGTCGCTGCAAGAGCAGTCCCAGCGTCTGGCGGAAGCGGTCGCGGTGTTCAAGATCAATGCGGGCGAAGTGATTGAAGTGCCGGCCCATGCCTTGGCGCAGCAGCATGCCGCCCCGCGCATGCCTGCGCCGCGCGCACCCGCGCAGGCCTCCCGCCCGGCGGCGCCGGCCGCTCGGTTGGCCAAACCGGCTTCGGCACCGGCCGAGCAGGCGCCGCAAAGCGCGGCTCACGCCGCGCCGGAATCGTCCCAGGAAACTCAGGCGGCCATGGACGCCGGCGATGCGCAGGCTGCCAAGCCCGCGCCGCGCAAGACTCAGGTGGCCCGCCCCAAACCCGCGGCCACGGCAGCAACGGTGGCGCGTCCCTTGCGCCGTCCGGCGACCCGCGCGGACAGCGCCACGGATGCCGCTCCGGCTGCGTCCACCAGCCGCCGGCCGCCGCCCGCGGACGATGATTGGGAGTCTTTCTGACGGGACGACCCGCTCGGTGCATTGAACAGGCAGTAGCAGACGCAGTACCCCCTTTTACGGTCCGGCGGCCACCGCGCGCCGCTGGAACGACTACCGGAACTATCGGAACATGTTCAGCAATCTGAAGGTGCGCACGGGCTTGATGCTCGCTCAGTTGGCAGTCGCCCTGGCCGCACTGGTTGCCATTGCCCTGGGCTGGAACAGCATGCGTTCCAGCGCCGAGACGATCAATGCCCTGGACTCCCTGAGCGTCCAGCAAAGCAATCTGATCAAGGACGCCTACACGCAGATGCTGCGCGCGACGATCCGCGCCGACATCACCGCCGCGCAGCGCGCGGCGGGCGACGCCAACGGCGCGGCCGAGAACTCGCGCACCGTGCAGCAGCTGATCGCCGATGCCAAGAAGAAGATGGAGAGCTTCAAGGCCATTCCCAAGGTGACGGCGCTGGGCAAGGCCGCTGAAGGCGACCTGATGACGTCGTTCAACACCTTCTCCGAAGCGCTGCAATCCATGATGGGCGCGCTGGACAAGGGCGATGCCGCGGCTTACCTGTCCTTGAAGAACACCAAGGCGGGCGCTGCCAGTGGCGCATTTTCCAAGCAGTTGACCGAATTTGCCAACGAAATCAACGCCTTCAGCGAGCGGCAGGTCCAATCCGCGCGGGACCAGGCGTCGATGATGACCTACGTTTATCTGGTGTTGGCCGCGCTGATCCTGGTGGTGGCCCTGGGCGCCTTCCTGTTCATGAACCGGGTGATTCTGCGTCCGTTGCGCGCGGTTGGCGACAGCTTCGACAAGATCGCGGGCGGTGACCTGACGGTGCGCGTGGACGTCAATTCGACCAACGAGATCGGCCAGTTGATGGCGGCGGTCAAGCGCATGCAGGAAAGCCTGTCGCGCACGGTGTCGACGGTGCGCCGTGGCGTGGACGAGATCAACGTGGGTTCGCGCGAAATTTCCGCAGGCAACACGGACCTGTCCAGCCGCACCGAGCAGCAGGCGGCGTCGCTGGAAGAAACCGCGGCGTCGATGGAGCAATTGGCGGCCACGGTGAAGCAGAACGCCGACAACGCACGCCAGGCAAACCAGTTGGCGGCCAGCGCGTCGGACGTGGCCGAGCGCGGCGGTTCGGCGGTGTCGGAAGTGGTCAGCACGATGCAGGGCATTTCGGCCA
>NZ_PCOQ01000043.1 GCF_002975275.1 Achromobacter sp. MYb9
GTGCTGGCGGCGCGCGTTGCGGTACTGGCCGGGGGCGGCGCCCCGCGCGCCCAAGGCCGACGACGCCGCGCCCGCCGCCAAGCCCGTCACGCCCTCTGGAACACCGACGTGACCCAGGACGCCTCCCAAGAAGAAGGCCAGCAAGAGACCTTCATCTCCCACCTGGTCGAATTGCGCACTCGCCTGCTGCGCGCCGTCGGCGCCGTCGTGGCCGTGTTCATCGTATTGTTCATCTACCCCGGCGCGTCCGCCATCTATGACGTGCTGGCCGCGCCCATGCTGGCTTCGCTGCCCGAAGGCACCCGCATGATCGCCACGGGCGTCATCACGCCGTTCATGGTGCCGGTCAAGGTCACGATGATGGCCGCCTTCATCGTGGCGCTGCCGGTCGTGCTGTACCAGGCCTGGGCTTTCGTCGCGCCCGGCCTGTACCGGCACGAAAAACGCCTGGCGCTGCCGCTGATCATCTCAAGCACGTTCCTGTTCATCGCGGGCATGGCATTTTGCTATTTCGTGGTGTTCCGCACGGTCTTCCACTTCATCGCCACCTTCGCACCGCAATCCATCACGCCGGCGCCGGACATCGAGGCCTACCTGAGCTTCGTCATGACGATGTTCATGGCCTTCGGCATCACGTTCGAGGTGCCCGTGGCCGTGGTGCTGCTGGTGAAGACGGGCATTGTCGAATTGTCCAAGCTGCGCGCCGCGCGCGGCTATGTCGTGGTCGGCGCCTTCATCATCGCCGCGGTGGTCACGCCGCCCGACGTGGTCAGCCAATTCATGTTGGCGGTGCCGCTGTGCCTGCTCTATGAAGTGGGCCTGATCTGCGCCCGGATGGTGTCGCCCAAACCAGACGCGGCCCCGGCCGACGACGCCACGGATTCCCTGACCGAACGGCACTGATCCCGCCGCTGGCGTGGATGGCCGGGCAAGATAGGACTGATTGACTCTTGCCCGCACATGCCTGCAATCCTACATTGCAGGTATGTCGCTTGCCCAAAGGCTGCGCGCCCTGATGCGGTGGCGCGGCATCCACAGCCAGAATCAACTGGCACGCATCTCCCGCGTGCCGCAATCCTGCATCCATCGCATTCTTACCCGCGAAGACCGCTACTCGCCGTCCCGCGGTACGCTGCTACGCCTGGCCGTCGCGCTTGAAACCAGCGTGCCGTGGCTGACGGACGGCGTGCTCAGCGGCACCGAACCCGGTCCCCACGGCGTGCCCTCCAGCACGGGCGTGCTGCCCGTCATGCCGGCCACCGCGCCCGTGATCGACGGCTACTGCGCTGAAATCTGCGCCCTGCTGCGCCAGCAACCCGACAGCACCAAAAAAACCGTGCTGTCGATGGTGCGGCTGTTGGTGGAGGGCGCCGCGCACGTCCCTTGAAGGGCTAGCGGGGCTTTCCGGGCCGCGTGCCCACCACGACGGACACGTCCTGCGGCTTGCCCGCGCGCAAAATGCCCAGCGTCGCGCGCTGGCCGGGAGGCTGTTGCGCGATTTCCGACAGCAACTGGGCCGTGTCGGCCATGGGTTTGCCATTGACCGACTGCACGATGTCGCCCACGCGCAGGCCACCGCGCGCCGCCGGACCGTCTCGCATCACGCCCGCGATGATCGCGCCTTTCGCGTCGGCGCCCAGCCCGAAGGCGCGAGCCAGTTCGGGCGTGACATCCTGCGGCTCCACGCCCAGCCAGCCGCGCTTGACGCCGCCAGTCTTGACGATGTCGTCCATGACCTTGCGCGCGATCTCGATAGGCGTGGCGAAGCCGATGCCCATCGACCCGCCCGATTCCGAATAGATGGCCGTGTTGATGCCGACCAGATTGCCTTCGGCGTCCACCAGCGCGCCCCCCGAGTTACCCGGGTTGATCGCGGCGTCGGTCTGGATGAAATTCTCGTACGTGTTCAGGCCCAGCCCATTGCGGCCCAGCGCCGACACGATGCCCTGGGTGGTGGTCTGCCCCACGCCGAACGGGTTGCCGATGGCCAGCACCACGTCGCCCACGCGCAAGCCTCGGTCGGCTGCCAACGTGGCCGCGGGCAAGGCGCGCAACGTGCTCAGCTTCAACACGGCCAGATCGGTATCGGGGTCCGCGCCCACGACCTTGGCGGTATCGCGGCGGCCGTCGGCCAACGCGACCTCGATGGCGTCCGCCGCCTGCACCACGTGGTAGTTCGTCAGCACATGGCCGTCCTGGTTCACGATGACGCCGGACCCCAGGCTGGTCGTGGCCTGCCGCCGGCTGACGCCCGGCATCTGGCCGAATAGCTGGCGCAGCACGGGATCGTCGGGCAGCGGGATCAGCGGCACGTTGACGTGCTTGGTGGTGTAGACGTTCACGACGGACGGCGCCGCGCGAGCGACGCCGTCGGCATAGGACACCGGCCCGACGCCGCTGCCCGCAGGCGGGCGTGGTGCGCCGGCCGCCGCCACGGCAGGCGGCGCGGCCCCCGGGCCGGCCAGACGCAGCAGGTCGGGCCGCAGGGTGGTGACCACGAATAGAATAGCCAGGCAGACCGTGACGGCCTGAGCGAATATCAGCCAATATCGGCGCATGATTTTGATAGGACGAGCAATGAAAAAAGTGGACTCCCACGTGCTGGCCAGCTGGCTGGACGACACCTTGCAAGCCGCCCGCTTCAAGGACTACTGCCCCAACGGCTTGCAAGTGGAGGGCCGATCCGAAGTCGGACACATTATCACCGGTGTCACCGCCAGCGAAGCCCTGCTGCGCACGGCGGTCGAACGCGGGGCCGACGCGGTGCTGGTGCATCACGGCTGGATGTGGCGCAACGAAGACCGCCGCGTCATCGGCACCCGCCGCACGCGCATGGCGCTGGCCCTGAAGAACGACCTGAACCTGTACGCCTACCACTTGCCGCTGGATGCGCACCCGACGCTGGGCAACAACGCGCAACTGGCCCGGGTGCTGGGCCTGACGCCGGCGCGCCGGGACGACGGCTCGCCGCTCACCTGTGGCCAGGACAACCTGGTCTGGCTGGGCCAGGCCCCCGGCCTGCAAACGCTTGCGCAACTAGGCGCGCGTGTGGCCGAACGCCTGGGCCGCCAACCCCTGGTCGTGGGCGACCCGGACCAGCCCGTGTCGCGCGTGGCCTGGTGCACGGGCGGCGCGCAAGGCATGCTGGCCGACGCGGTGGACGCGGGCGCCAGCGCCTACATCACCGGCGAGGTGTCGGAATCCACCGTGCACCTGGCGCGTGAGACCGGCGTGGGTTTCATCGCCGCCGGCCATCACGCAACCGAGCGCTATGGCGCAGAAGCGCTGGGCCAGGCCGTGGCCGAACGCTTCGGGATCAAGGTCGAATTCGTCGACATCGACAACCCGGCATAGAACACGCTGCCCACGACCTCCCATCCGCCCCCGAAAGGGGGCGTTTTCATTTCACGATGCCGCCGCCACGTGCGCCAGGCACTCCGCGAATCGGCCGGACCCGGCTCCGGGAAAACCAGAGGGTCTGATCAAACCCGCGCCTGTGCGTCGCGTCTGGTCAATCGCGGTTCTCTCCCTGTCAATTCTGGCTGACGGCCCCCGCCCTAGCATTCCATGCAGTTGCCCGTCGCCGGCCCCCTCCCGGCCGGGCCTCCTACGGAGCCACTGCATGCTGACCCTCTACGACCACCCGAGCTCTGGCAACTGCTACAAGGTCCGCCTATTTCTTGCCCTCATCGGCAAGGCCTGCCAAAGCACCTTTGTCGACGTGCTGGCCCGCAAGAACCAGACCGCGGCGTTCGAGCGCATCAGCGCCTTTCAGCAGGTCCCCGCGATGACCGATGGCGACATCACCGTCTGGGACAGCCACGCCATCCTGCTGCACCTTGCGCACCACTACGCGCCCGAGTGGCTGGCGCCTTTGCCCCGCATCGGCGCCATGCACGCCTGGCTATCGGTATCCGCCAACGAAATCGCAAACAGCCTGCAACCGCTGCGCTTGACCCGCGTGGTGAGCCACGCCGAGGCCGCCCACCACCTGGGCGTGAGTGAGGCGCTGCTCGACATCCCGGGCATGCAAGCCCGCACGGACCGCGTCCTGCGCGGCATGGACAAGCGCCTTTCGGAACATAGGTGGCTGGCCGGTGCCGACGCGCCCACCGTGGCCGACATCGCCTGCTACGGCTACGCGGCGCTGGCCGAAGAAGCCGCCATCGACGTCGCCGCCTATCCCGCCATGGCGGCATGGCGCGAACGCATACGGCAGTTGCCGGGATACGTGACGCCAGGCACCTGAACCTGGCGCGCAACGACACAAAACCATTACGACAAGACAAGAGGAAACCACATGGACGCCATACCCGCCGCGCAGCCTGCTGCCCGATCACACAAGAAACCGAACCTGTTCCGGGTCGCCGTCGCGACCGTCATCGGCACCGCGGTGGAGGCCTTCGACTTCCTCGCCTACGGAACCGCCGCGGCCCTGGTTTTCAACAAGATCTTCTTTCCGCAATTCGATCCGGTGACTGGCACGCTGGCGGCCTTTGGCGCATTCGCCAGCGGCATGCTGGCGCGTCCCATCGGCGGCATCCTGTTCGGCCACTTCGGCGATCGCGTCGGCCGCAAATCCATGCTGACGCTGAGCCTGCTGCTGATGGGCCTGTGCACCGTGCTCATCGGCCTGCTGCCGACCTACGAACAGATCGGCATCTCGGCCGCCGTGCTGCTGGTGGTGCTGCGCATCGGCCAGGGGCTGTCGTTCGGCGGAGAAATGGGCGGCGCCATGCTGATGGCGGTCGAGCATGCGCCGCCAAAGTGGAAGGCGTTCTTCGGCAGCCTGCCGCTGGTGGGTGCGCCCTTGGGCATCCTGTTGTCGGTGGGGTCCTTCGCGCTGGTGACGCGGCTGCCGGAAGAAGACTTTCTGTCCTGGGGCTGGCGCCTGCCGTTCCTGGCCAGCGCCGTACTCATTGTCGTGGGCCTGTTCATCCGCCACGGCATCGACGAATCCCCCGAGTTCGAGCGCGTCAAGCGCGAGCGCGCGCAGGCCAGGCAACCGCTGGAAGACAAAATGCCCCTGCGTGAGCTGCTGCGCGCGCACGGCAAATCGCTCTTGCTGTGCATCGGCTGCAAGATTGCCGAAGTCACGCTGATCTACACCTTCCTGGTGTTCTCGGTGTCCTACGCCGTGTCCAAGCTGGGCTTCAGCCGCGCCGACGCGCTGCACGCCTTGCTCTACGGCGCTGGCGTGCTGATGTTCACCATTCCACTGTTCGGCATGCTGGCCGATCGCATCGGAGCCCGCCGGGTCTGCGGCTGGGGCGGCATGATCCTGGGGCTCATGGCCATTCCCATCTTTCTCGCGGTGGGCAGCGGCTCGCTGCTGGCATACAGCCTTGCCGTCTTCGTCGCCATGGCCTTCAACTACGCGATCATGATCGCCCCTCAGTCCAGCCTCTACAGCGCCCAGTTCCCTGCCGAGCTGCGCTATTCCGGGCTGTCCATCGGGGTCCAGTTCTCGGCGGCCATCGGCGGCGGGCTGGCGCCGTTGATTTCGGCCACGCTGGTCCAGAAGTTCGACAGCATTGTTCCCGTCGGCGTCTACCTGGCGGTTCTGGGTATCGTTGCCGGCACCTCGGCGTTTCTCATGAAACCCACGCCCCAGGACTTGCGCCGGGGCTGATGCGCGGCACCGGCCGATGAGCGGGCGGCGCGGATCTACGCGCCGCCGCTGCCGCCTCTGGCCGTCTTGCGATACAGCGCGGGCGACATGCCGAAGCGTTCATGGAAACGGCGGATGAAATGGCTGGCGTGCTGAAAACCGCAAGAGGCAGCGATCTCTTTGACCTCGACGTGCGACCGCCGCGGGTCTTCCAGCGCTTCCCTGGCCAGTTGCAGCCGGCGTTCGCGCACATAGCTCGTGTATTGCAGCGAACGCGTCTTGAACAACCGATGCACCCAGCGCGTCGTGACGCGCAGCACGTCCGCCACCGCCTGCACCGACAGCTCCGGATCCGTGATGTGGGCATCGATGTAGCTCGCCAGCACCTGCCAGTTGTCCGCAGGCGCCCGCGCATCGCCCGGTATCTTCTCCAACGCCTGGCTGGTGTATATCGAAGCCAACAGCGCAAGCAGCGCCTGCTCGGCAAACAGCGACGACGTAGGATTGGACTCCACCTTGTCGAAGAACACGTGATGCAAGCAGCGATGGGCAGTCTGCACCATCGGCAAACCGGCCGCGCCACGTTGCGCGGTGAACTGGGACATCGCCAAGCTGTGCGCGCCGAGCAGGCGCGACAACGGCCCCTTCACCACCACGATCCGCGAATCGGTGTACATCCGGATGTCGGAGGGCAGTGCGGTCGTGCGGAAAATGATGTCTCCCGGTTCCAGCGGCAGGGTGGCGTCATTCTGGACAATGACGCCATGCCCGGCGATCACGAAGCTCGCCAGGAACTCCGCATGGTCCAGATCGGCCGCATGCTCGGCGCGGTGGTGCACGCTTATCGGCGTGGACTCCAGGCTGACCACCAGTCCGCCCGCGCGCAGCCGGCAGGCCTGCAATTGCAGCCGGGGCTGTTCCGTCAACGCCCGGAACTCTCCCGGCAGGACCAGCTTGTCCAGCTCGCGCTCATAGCCGGCGATCTCCTGCGCGTAGAACGGCCGGAACTGGGGCGCAAAGTTGAGATCCGCCTCGGAACAGGCGGGCCGGGCGGGTCGATTCACGGTCGGGCTGGCGCTTGGCATGTTCGAAGCTCTCTGTCGGGCCGGCCACCCCGGGCCGGGAAGTGCATGCCGTCCTGTCGCATTGAGTCAACCCGCGTTCGTGATCGGTCAATCGCAGGCCGTGGAGGCGGGCGTGTAATTGAGCCATTATCCCCAAGGAGACCCCATGCTGGAAAAACAAGCCCATGCCGACGCCTTCTTTGCGCGCTCCGCGAACAAGCTCGACTTCGGAAACTGGGACGAGAAGGAAAAAGTGGCGCTAAGCTGCCGCATTCTCGCCAGCGAAGGCCATTCGGAAACCCTGGCCGGCCAGATCACGGTGCGCAACGCCGACGGCACGTTCCTGACCACGCCCATGGCCCAGGCGTTCGACGAAATCGTGCCGTCCTCGGTCATCCGCATCAACGACGGCATGGAAGTGCTTGATGGCGGGGGCACGCCCAACCCCGCCGTGCGCTTTCATTTCTGGGTGTATCGCCAGCGCCCCGACGTGCAATGCATCATCCACACGCACCCGCCGCATGTCTCGACGCTGTCGATGACGGGCCAGCCGCTGGTCGTCGCGCACATGGACGCCACGCCGTTCCACAACGATTGCGCCCATCTGAAGGAATGGCCCGGGCTGCCCATCGCCGATCAGGAAGGCGAGATCATTTCGGCGGCGCTGGGCGACAAGCGCTGCATCCTGCTGGCCAACCATGGTTTCCTGGCCGCCGGATCGTGCGTGGAAGAAGCGCTGTACCTGTCGGTGCTGATCGAACGCGCGGCCCGCAATCAGCTGCTGGCCGCCGCCGCGTACGGCGAAGTGAAACCGGTGAATGACGAGCTGGCCGCCGAATCGCACGACTTCCTGCTAAAGCCCAGCATCGTGCACGCAAGCTTCGCCATGTTCGCGCGTCGCGTCGAACGGCAAATGGCAGCGGACTAGGGCAAACGAGAGACAACAAGCAGCGGATCGTTCTGCGGGGGCCGGCGTGCGCGAAAACACGCGGACCCCGCGCCGGCGGGAACGTCCGCCAGCCGCGGCCCGGATCCGTGCGGATCACGAGCTTGCGGCAAGCAGCGAATCAGGGCTTTTTGAGCAGATCGCGGATTTCGCGCAGCAGCGCCACGTCTTCGGGCGTCGCGGCCGGTGCGGCCGGCGCTTCCTCGGCCTTGGTGCGCGCCTTGTAGATGGCCTTGACCATCCAGAAGATCACGAACGCCAACAGCACGAAGTTGATGATGATGGTGACGAAATTACCCCACGCGAAGACGTTTGCGCCGGCCTTGGTCAGGTCGGCATACGTCATGGGGCCGTTGTAGCCGGCGGGCATGGATAGCACCAGGAACTTGTTCGAAAAGTCGACCGAGCCGCCAAGGATGAAGTTGACCAGCGGCATGACGATGTCTTTCACCAGCGAGTCGACGATTCTGCCGAACGCCGCACCGATAATGACACCCACTGCCAAGTCAACCGCATTGCCTTTTACCGCGAAATCTCGGAATTCTTTGACGAAACCAGTCGCTTTGCTCATAAAAGCACTCCCTTCGTGATACGCCCATCAGTGGGCTGGCGCTATAATACGCGGTTGCTATGTTGTTACATATTCCCGCGAACCCGATGCCGCAGAAGTGATGCTACTCGTAGAGCGGGCGCATCAACAAGGATAGGAAGATGAGTCAGGATACGCTGGTGCACGATGATGACGGTGCGGTTGATCCCAACCTGCCACCTGATCCTTCGCGACGTTTCTGGGTTACCACCGCCTGTGCCGTGGGTGGCGTAGCAGGTGTCGCAACGGCATTGCCGCTTGTGAGCACATTTTCTCCCTCTGAAAAGGCCCGCGCGGCCGGGGCCCCTGTAGAAGTGGATATCGGCGACATCCCCGTCGGCACCATGAAGACAGTGGAATGGCGTGGGAAGCCGGTGTGGATCATTCACCGTTCTCCCGAACAGCTCGCCTCCCTGAAAACGCTGGACCCTTTACTGGCCGACCCTGATTCCAAGCGGCCTGGCTTCACTCCCAAATACGCCGAAAACGAGGCTCGTTCGCGCAAGCCCGAGATCTTCGTCTGTGTCGGCATCTGTACGCACCTGGGCTGCTCGCCCACCTCGCACTTCGAAACGGGCGGCGGTGGCGGCATGGGCGCCAATTGGCAAGGCGGATTCCTCTGTCCCTGCCACGGCTCCACGTTCGACTTGGCCGGCCGGGTCTACAAGAACAAGCCCGCCCCCGACAACCTCGAAGTACCGCCTTACCAATATCTCAGCGACACCCGCATCATCGTGGGCGTCGATGAAGACAACAAGGCCTGACGCTCGCGTCGCGCTTTTTTCCCGAATTACGTAAGTAAAACAAATACGCCACGTATTAGAGAAGGAGCCGTTACATGGCTGGCGAGAAAACCGTCGAGACGACAGGCCTGTTGGGCTGGCTGGACCGGCGCTTTCCGGTGACATCCACCTGGAAAGCCCATCTGTCCGAGTACTACGCACCGAAGAATTTCAACTTTTGGTATTTCTTTGGCTCCTTGGCCTTATTGGTCCTGGTGCTGCAGATCGTGACCGGCATTTTCCTGGTCATGCATTACAAGCCGGACGCTGAACGCGCGTTCCAGTCCGTCGAATACATCATGCGCGAGGTCCCATGGGGCTGGCTGGTGCGCTACATGCACTCCACCGGCGCGTCGATGTTCTTCGTCGTCGTGTACCTGCACATGCTGCGCGGGCTGCTTTACGGTTCCTACCGCAAGCCGCGCGAGCTCGTGTGGATCTTCGGCGTGGCGATTTTCCTCTGTCTGATGGCCGAAGCTTTCTTCGGCTACCTGCTCCCGTGGGGCCAGATGTCGTATTGGGGCGCCCAGGTGATCGTGAACCTGTTCGCGGCCATTCCGTTCATCGGCCCTGAACTGTCGATCTGGATCCGCGGCGACTACGTCGTGTCGGACGCCACCCTGAACCGCTTCTTCGCCTTCCACGTCATCGCGATTCCGCTGGTGCTGGTCGGCCTGGTGGCGGCCCACCTGGTGGCGCTGCACGAAGTCGGCTCGAACAACCCGGACGGCATCGAGATCAAGCAGGGGCCGAAAGACAAGTACGGCCGGCCGAAGGATGGCATCCCGTTCCACCCGTTCTACTCGGTGCATGACCTGATGGGCGTGGCGGGCTTCCTGCTCGTGTTCGCCTTCATCGTGTTCTTCGCGCCGGAAATGGGCGGGTACTTCCTGGAGTTCAACAACTTCATCCCCGCCGACTCGCTGAAGACGCCGCCGCACATCGCGCCGGTCTGGTACTTCACGCCGTTCTACTCGATGCTTCGCGCCACCACCGACGAATTCACGTGGGTACTGGCAGGCGCATCGGTGCTGGGCGCCATCGCGTTGCTCGTCAAGAGCAACCTGAAGGGCATCCTGCGCGTGGCCATCCCCGGCATCCTGATCGTCGTGGCCGTGCTGCTGCGCGTGATCGACGCCAAGTTCTGGGGTGTGGTCGCCATGGGCGGCACGGTCGTCATCCTGTTCTTCCTGCCGTGGCTGGACCATTCGCCGGTCAAGTCCATCCGCTACCGCCCCACGTGGCACAAGTGGATCTACGGCATCTTCATGGTCAACTTCCTGGTGCTTGGCTACATCGGTACGCAGCCGCCCAGTCCGCCGTTGAACATCACGTCGCAAATCGGCACGCTGCTGTACCTGGCATTTTTCTTCCTGATGCCGGTCTGGAGCCGCCTTGGCACTTTCAAGCCCGTGCCCGAGCGCGTTACGTTCCACGCCCACTGAGCCCCACCAGATAACGGACTAACCATGATCAAGAAGCTGATTGGTGCCGTGGCCTTGATGCTCACGTGTACCGCCGCATTCGCCGCCGAAGGCGGGTTCCCGCTCGACAAGGCGCCGTATCGCGTCAACGACATGGCGTCGCTGCAAAACGGCGCCAAGCTGTTCGTCAACTACTGCCTGAACTGTCATAGCGCATCGTCGATGCGCTATAACAAGCTGAAGGACATCGGGCTGACCGACCAGCAAATCAAGGAAAGCCTGCTGTTCACCGGCGAAAAGGTGGGCGACATGATGACGGTCGCCATGTCGCCCAAGGACGCCAAGAAGTGGTTTGGCACGACGCCCCCGGACCTGTCCGTGATCGCGCGCGCCAAATCGGTCAACGCCGGCCCGTCCGGCGCCGACTACATCTACACCTACCTGCGCACTTTCTACCGCGATTCGTCGCGCGCCACCGGTTGGAACAACCTGGTTTTCCCGGCCGTGGGCATGCCCCATGCGCTCTGGGAACTCCAGGGTCCGCGCGAGCTGACGACCGTGGCCATGCACGAAGTGGAAGTCAAGGACGCCAAGGAAGGCGCACCCAAAACCTGGGAACGCGTCACGACGGTGTACGATGCTCAAGGTTTTTCCACGGTCAAGGCCGAACCGGTAGCTGATTACCACGGCCATGCCACCTTTGATGCCAAATTTAAGGCCGCCAACCCGGCCCAAGTCGCAACATACGACAACGACGTCGCAGACCTGACCGCGTTCATGTCCTGGATGGCCGAGCCCGTCCAGACGTTACGCGTCCGTATCGGCGTCGGTGTCATGTTGTTCCTGCTGTTGTTCTTCCTGGTTACGTGGCGCTTGAACGCTTCGTACTGGAAGCACGTGCGCTAACCGCAACGCCCCGCCAGGCATGAAAGCCGTCCCCCTTTAAAAAAGGGACAGCAGTGGCGGATAGGGCTGTACGCCTATCCCGCCTGGCAATCGGGGCCAGCGCCTGCTAGATTTAGGCGCTGGCCTTTCGTTTTTCATAAAGGACTTACACCATGATGGTGCTCTATTCCGGAACCACGTGTCCGTTTTCGCAACGCTGCCGCTTCGTGTTGTTCGAAAAGGGTATGGATTTCGAGATCCGCGACATCGACCTGTACAACAAGCCCGAAGACATCTCGGTGATGAACCCGTACGGTCAAGTGCCCATTCTGGTCGAACGCGACCTGGTTCTGTACGAGTCGAACATCATCAACGAGTACATCGACGAGCGCTTCCCGCACCCGCAGCTGATGCCCGCCGACCCGGTCATGCGCGCCCGCACCCGTCTGTTCCTCTACAACTTCGAGAAAGAACTGTTCGTTCACGTCTCGACGCTGGAAGACCGCAGCGCCAAGCCGGACGAGAAGAAGCTGGCCCATGCCCGCCAGAACATCCGCGACCGCCTGGCCCAGCTGGCTCCCATGCTGCTGAAGAACAAGTACATGCTGGGTGAAGAATTCTCCATGCTGGACGTGGCCGTGGCTCCGCTCCTGTGGCGCCTGGATCACTACGGCATCGAACTGCCCAAGAACGCGGCCCCGCTGCAAAAGTACGCCGAACGCATCTTCTCGCGTCCGGCCTACATCGAAGCGCTGACGCCTTCGGAAAAAGTGATGCGTCGTTAAGGCTGGTTGTGTGATGGGTGAAACTTCGACCAAACCGTATCTGATCCGCGCGCTGCATGAATGGTGCACCGACAACGGCTACACGCCGTACATCACCGTGCAGGTCGACGAGCACACCATGGTGCCCGTCGCGCATGTCCGTGACGGTCAGATCACACTGAACGTGGGCACGCTGGCCACCAACCGTCTGGTGCTGGGCAATGAATTCATCGAATTCCAGGCCCGCTTCAGCGGCGTGACCGAAAACGTCTACGTCCCCGTCGGCGCCGTCAGCGCCATCTACGCGCGCGAAACCGGCGCCGGCATGGGCTTCGAAGTGCAGCCCTACGAACCGCCGGCGGCGGGTGCGCAAGGCGCGGCGGATGCCGACGCACCTGAAAGCACCGACGCCGACGTGGCGCCTGGCGACGACGGCGGCGATGACGACGAACCCAAGCGTCCGCGCCTGACCATCGTCAAATAACCGCTGCAACGCGGGGACGGCGCGCCCGGCGCAATGTCCCCGCCATTTCAGACGGATTCCCGCTTTCTGTGCATGGCAGGATGTTCATCCTGCCCGCGCAGGGCGTTTTGCTGCGCGACGTTTACGTGCGCTTCCAAACCGCATAGCGGGGGTGATCCGCTGCAATGGAGAACGCGGTGTGGCGGCGCACATGGGCCGTACACGGCGCCGGCGTTTTTTCATTACAATGCAGTCCCTGCGCGTGCCCTGGCACGCCGTGCCGGTGTAGCTCAGTTGGTAGAGCAGCTCACTTGTAATGAGAAGGTCGAGGGTTCGATTCCTTTCACCGGCACCAGGAATATCGCATCGCATCCAGCGAAGTGCATCCAGCAAAATGCGCCCAACAAAAAGCCCAACCATCCGGTTGGGCTTTTTGCTTTTACACGGGCTTGAACACGGCCGAGTCCGGCCTCAGGGCAATCAGCCCAGCGGGGGCAGCATGCTGAACAGCAGCACCATGATCAGGCCCACCACGGACACGATCGACTGCACCACCGAGATCGTCCTGGTGGCTTCGCCCATCGTCATGCCGAAGGATTCCTTCACCATCCAGAAACCAGCGTGGTTGGCGTAGTTGAAGAACAACGAACCGCAACCGATCGACAGCGCCAGCAGCGGCAGGTTCAACATCGGGTCGGCGCCCGCCAGCGGCGCCAGCAGGCCGGCCGCGCCCACGATGCCGACCGTGGCCGAGCCGGTGGACACCGACAGCAGCATGGCGATCAGCCAGCCCAGGATCAACGGCGGGAAGGCGAACTGGTGCGTCAGGTGGACGATGGCGTCGCCGACCTTGGCGCTGGTCAGCACCTGCTGGAAGGCCCCGCCACCGGCGATGATCAGCATGATGCCGGCGATGGGCTTCAGGCTTTGGCCCAGCGCCTCGCGCAGCTTTTCCGCGTCGCCGCGGCGCATGAACACCAGCGTCACGGCGGCAAACAGCACGCCCAGCAGCATGGCGACCACCGGGTTGCCCAGGAAGGCAGCCACGTGCAGCCCGCTGGACCCCTTGGGCAGCAGCATTTCGGCCAAGGCATGCACCAGCATCAGCAGCGCGGGAAGCAGGGCCGCCAGGATCCCCAGGCCCACGCTGGGCGCGCCGTTGCCGGCGGCGGCTTCGCGGGGGGTGGTGAACTGCTCAAGCAGGGCTTCGTCCGGCCGGGTCGTCATGCGCCGGGCGATGAACGCGCCATACAGCGGGCCGCCGAAGACCATGGCGGGCAGCGCGGCGATGAAGCCGTAGATCATGGTCGGGCCGACGGTGGTCTTCAACGTGGCGATCGCCGTCAGCGGGCCCGGGTGCGGGGGAACCATGCCGTGCATGGCCGCCAGCGCGGAAATCACCGGCACGCCCACATACACGTAGGCAGAGCCTTTGAAGCGCTGCTGGCTCTCCAGCTTGCGCGCCACGCTGAAGATCAGCGGCAGCATCACGACCAGGCCCACTTCGAAGAACATCGGGATGCCGATGACGAACGCCACCAGCGTCATGGCCCATGGAATCATGCGGGGCGACGTGTGGCGCAGGATGGCATTGGCCAGGCGTTCGGTGGTGCCCGAGTCCGCCAGAATCTTGCCCAGCATCGCGCCCAGCGCGATCACCACGCCGACGGCGCCCAGGGTCTTGCCCGCACCGTCGGTCAGGTTCTTGACGATGGCCACGGGCTCCATGCCCGTAGCGAAGCCGACGCCGATGGAAACAATCAGCAGCGCCAGCAGCGGGTGCATGCGGATGCGCGAAACAATCAGCGCGACCAGCACCAGGACGCTCACCAGGGCGGTGAGCAGCAATTGAATGTCGAACGATGACATGTATGAACCCAGAAAAAACGAGAGAGGTCGCGAGCCTTCCGGGGGCCATCATAAGGGATCGACCTTACGGCTGCTGTTCGCGAATATCGGACCGAATCCACAGCATCCAATGCAACGGCCACGGCATGATGACTGTAATTCATGCTTCTTCGCTGATATGCGGGCGCGGGGGCGCGCCGGGGATCTAAATAGTCGGATTTCCAGTGGCAGCGACATTCGCCTAAGAATGCTAAATTGGTCCTCGATGATGACGGAGGCTACATGTCTGAACGAGCCATTATCCGAAGAGGAGATCGGACCTCGCACGGCGGGACAGTGGTAGAAGGGCACCCGACCTCGATGCTTCTCGGACGGGAAATCGCCTTGGTGGGGCACAGGGTCATGTGCCCACAATGCAAGGGAGCCTTCCCCATTCTGCCTGACCCGGGACGCAATCATTCCTTCATGGGTAACGACACCGCCGTGGAAGGAATGCGTACCGCATGTGGAGCAGTATTGATTGCCTCGCAGATAGTCGCGCGCATCGGCGAGGCTGAGGGGTTGTCAAATCCCGTTAGCGACCCAACATCGCAGAGCGAAACGCTCTGCCAGGAATGCCTGGAGTCCGCCGCACACACTGCCGCCACGACCGTGGCACGAGGGTAGCAGGGTGACGACTCAAGTAGAGGAATACCTGTTCACTCGTCAGCAGCAGACGACTTATCCCTTGCGACTATACGGCTTGGTTGACGGACTGCTATACGCTGACGTTGCGGCCGATCGAGCGTTGTTCCGCTCCACCTCCTGCGTCGCATTGTTCGACAGAACTCCTGACGAAGCGCTGGCTAATGCTGGTCCTTGGCTGCTTGATTGCTCAGCTGACCGAGATTCTCATATGGCCTCGTTGCGGCGGCTGGGCGATGGCACGATGGGGTGCATCTGGATTGTCAGCGGTTATGCGATAGACGATCTGGCGGCAGCGTTGCGTGAGCGACTAAATGTGCGCCTGCCCAGCGGCTCTACCGCTCTGCTGCGCTACTACGACGCAAGAATCACGGAGGATATTGTCGCACTGCTGACCCCCGCTCAACGTGCCGCGCTCTTCGCGCCCGCTCAGGATTGGCTGGTCCAGCGCAACGGGCACCTCATCAGGATCCATCAGAATCATGCAGCTTGAACTCACGCCAGAGCAGGTCGAGGGCCTCTGCGCGATTGACGCAAAGGGTTTTGTTCAGACCGTCGAGCGCGACATTCTGCGGGACTATCCAGGCCTTCCCGCAGCCCGGCTAACAGAGCGGCTTGCCGCTGCATTGGCACACGCGCGCGCCATGGGAATTGAAGAGGACGCCAATCTGGTTGATTTCCTTCGAACCGAAGCGCTGGTGCCAGGGTTTTACAAGCAGCCCGGCTTGCGCCGCTGGATGGAAAAACCCGGACGCCCGGCGGATCAACGATTTCATGATTTCGTGCAGGTGATGCGCTGGCAGTTGCGCCAGGGCACTGACCAGCAAAAGCCGGAGTAAAGCAACATGCCAGGACCGTTGGTCATTCCCCTAGCAGGTTGGATCGCGGACGCCGTTGCGGCAGCGGTTGCCCGAGCTGCCGCAAGCGCTGCCGCCGGCGCGGTACTGGGCGGCGTTGCCACTTTGCCGGGCGATACGCCGCGGGAGGATGGCGAAGCCAAACCCACTGCCCCTGCGTTGCCAAGAACCGGGGAGCCGTGTAAGAAGTGCCCGCCAGATCTGGGGATGAAAGTTAGGCGCCGGCATGGCGTGAACTGGAACGCCTACGCATACCAAGCTCGGGTTACCGGGTACGGCTACGACACGGAATACTGCCTGTGGAGTGATGAATGGAACTGGAAAGGGGTTGCCCTTGACACCCCCTTCGATATCGACTTTGACGGTTTCATATCGGCGGAGTGCCTGCTGCAGGAGGCCAAAGGCGACTACGATCAGTTCATCGGGGAGGATGGAAAATCCGAGCCGTGGTTCGGGGGCTTCAAAAAAATGTCCGAGATCATCGAGCGACAGGCTTTTGCGGTTCATTCCAATCCACCAACGAAACTCCGTTGGTATTTCCAAACGCCGCACACCAGAGAACGGATGCTGCCCATATTGCAGCGATACCGCGTGAACTCTATTTACTATCCGTGAGAGCAACCTATGCTTATTACTGCTCAATTTAGAGAGCCCGCACTACGTTCGGATGATTTCTTCTCGCAAATAGAAAAGCTATTTCCCATAACCGTAGCGATAGACAAGCAGGCGAAGAACCCTGCCGGATGGTATGCGCAGGGAGATAGCATCGAGGAAGCGTTGCTCTATCCTGTCTTTGATGCCCACACTCCATCGAATGCGATTCTGGCTGTGTTGAAACATCGGTATGCAAAAGATGCAGCAGTGACGCACGTTGCCATATGGAATGGAGCGCAAGAACGCGACGAGGGCATTTCTGTATCGATCCAAGTGGGCAGTGGGTTCTTCCCCAACTCTTTGGATGTTGAGACGATGAACGACGCATTCTTCGGAACTGTTGAAAAAATGGCAGCTGTTACCGAGGTAATTGTCGACGTTCTACAGCCGCAATATGTCTCCGTTCAGCCACAAGCTTATGCCACAAGAAAGGTCTTCGACGACAAGCCTGGCGTGGGCTGGATGCTGTACCTACCGCAAGTAATTACTGCGCAGCAAGTTCCGGAGGCCCAAGCGCTGATCCCCGTCCCCGCTGCGGGAAAGAAGCAGACTGGCACCATCATCGTCAGTGTCGCTGATGAGGTGTTTTCGCTCGACAATCCCCGTCACGTGGAGTCGGCGAACCATATCGAGATGCGCCTGGTAGACCAGGATTTGTTGCCCCGCTACGCTGACCTATAGCTCCT
Organism: Achromobacter sp. MYb9; assembly: GCF_002975275.1. Classification (GTDB taxonomy): domain Bacteria; phylum Pseudomonadota; class Gammaproteobacteria; order Burkholderiales; family Burkholderiaceae_B; genus Achromobacter. The sequence continues at coordinate 17,258 of NZ_PCOQ01000043.1, forward strand.
GATGTGTCATGGGTCAGACGCTATGTCGTGGCAAGCGAAATCTCGCCTCAGCCACTATCGGGACTTCGCCTAAGTAATGGCTGAACGGCGACGCGCCATGACCATGGCGCAATGGACCACCAAGCTGGACGACATTCTGCGATTCAACGAGCGCCTCGTGCTGGTTGGCGCAGGAGACATTGCGGCCGACATCGCAAAACAGAAAGCGACGTCAGAATATGAGAACGCACGAGGACGCCCCCGCAGACGCGCCCCCCGCC
>NZ_PCOQ01000044.1 GCF_002975275.1 Achromobacter sp. MYb9
GCCCCGGCCCTGCCCGCCACGCCCGCCGGACTTGCCGCCGCGGATGCCGCCGCAACAGCCAAGCTTGCCCGCCCCGCCGGACAGGCCGACGCCCACGCCGCGCGTGGCGCCGATGCCGCGGCCCACGCCTCGATGGCGGCCAGTGGCCCGTCCGCCCGCTTGCTGGGACAGGCGCTGCGCCAGGCGCTGCAAACCAGCGGCCTGTTCTATGAATCGCATCTGACCAACATGGTGTTTGGCCGGATCAGCCCTTCGTCGCTGCAGAACGAGCCCCAGGCCAAGCTGAGCAAGGACGACATCCCGCAAAACACCGCGCCGGCACGCGGCCGCCCCGAGGCTCCCGCCGCGGGACGCGCCGGCGGTGGCGCGGACGCGCCTTCTGGCAGCGGATCGTCCACGACACCCGCGCCGGGCACGCCGATCGCGGGCATCCACCAGGACCTGACGGTGCTGGTGCGCCAGCAACTGGACGTGCTGGCCAACCAGTCGCTGACCTGGCAAGGCGAAGCCTGGCCCGGCACGCCGATGGAATGGGAAGTGGAGCGCGACCCCTACGGCGGCGATCCCGATTCGGCGACCCCCACCTGGGCCACGCGCCTGAAACTGGACCTGCCCCGCCTAGGCCTGGTGGACGCCCGGCTGAATCTGGCCGGCGATCAGATCGTGCTGCAACTGGTTGCGCCGCTGGCCGCAGGCGAGATCAATGATGCGTCCGACCAGCTGCGGTCGCGTCTGCTGGCCGCCGGCCTGACCCTGAGCAATCTGGCGGTCAGCGTGACGGATCCCCGACCCGCCATTCCCAACGACTACTGATGACGATCAGCCCCTACGCCGAGGACAACGGCCCGAACGCCAACCGCAACGCGGCCGTCGCCATTTCCTATGACGACAAGGACGGCGCCCCGCGCGTCGTCGCCAAGGGCTATGGCCAGTTGGCCGACACCATCGTGCGGGCCGCCGAAGAGAACGGCTTGTACGTGCACGAGTCCCGCGAACTGGTCGGCCTGCTGATGCAAGTGGACCTGGACGCACATATTCCCCCCCAACTGTACGTAGCAGTGGCAGAATTGCTGGCCTGGCTGTATCGCCTGGAATCGCGCGAGCTTCCCGACGCCGCGCCGCCTGCCTGACCTCACTCTCTAAGGACCACCATCGTGTTGGATGCCAGCGACCCGGAATTCCTGCTGACCCGGCCGGAAGACATGCGCTCAGCCTTGTTTGAACTGACGCACCCCGACAGCCACATCCTCGTGCGCGATGCGGCCGACCGCGAGATGGCCGTGCTGGTCCTGGGTGCCGACAAGCACACCCGCCAGTTTTTTTGGCGGCCCCGCGACTATGCGGGCGCCGACTTCGAACACTCGGACAGCATGGGCTTGCTAAGCGGCACCACGTTCCATTTCCACGCCACGGCCTATGGCGGCGTGCAAATCCGGTTCCGCATTCAGCGCCCCGAAGTGATCCAGTTCGACGACGGCAGCGCGGCATTGGTGTCGCCCTTCCCTGACCGGCTGGCCCGCATCCAACGGCGCAAGATGTTTCGCGCCTCGCTGGCCGGCAGCGCAAACCTGTGCCAGGCCCGTTGGCAGCCCGAGCCCAAGGTAAAGCCCTATCACTTCACGGTGCGCGACCTGTCGGTCGATGGCGTGGGTTTGCGTGTGGAACTGGCGGTGCCGGCGCTGCCCGAACGCGGCACGGTGATGGAAGACGTACAGCTGGACTTCGGCGAACTGGGCACTTTCACCGCCGATCTGGAAGTGCGCAACGTCTACCCGATTTCCGGTCAGCCGATGATCCAGCCCGGGACGCCCGAGGGGCAAGCGCCCCGGCACGTGTCCTTGACGGGCGAACCGCCGATGAGCCACATGGGCGCCGTCTTCCTGAATCTGGATGCGCGCCAGGAGAACTGGCTGCAGAAAGTGGTGTGGCGCCTGGAGAAAGGCGCGCAGCGGGACTGACACCGCCCCAAGGTAAAAAGCCCCCTCGGGGCGCAGCAAGCACGCGAAGCATGCGCAGCGTGGGGGTCCCTTTTACCGCAGGGCCGCCCCAAGGTAAAAAAGCCCCCTCGGGGGGCAGCAAGCATGCGAAGCATGCGCAGCGTGGGGGTCCCTTTTACCGCAGGGCCGCCCCAAGGTAAAAAAGCCCCCTCGGGGGGCAGCAAGCATGCGAAGCATGCGCAGCGTGGGGGTCCCTTTTACCGCAGGGCCGCCCCAAGGTAAAAGAGCCCCCTCGGGGGGCAGCAAGCATGCGAAGCATGCGCAGCGTGGGGGCCCCCTTCCTCTTCAGAGCCTCAAACGGCCATCGAGGAGATTTCCTTGTAGGCGGCAACCAGCTTGTTGCGCACCTGCACTGCGGTCTGAAAGCCGAGGCTGGCTTTCTGCATGTCGATGATCACATCATTGAGCGAAATGTCGGGCGCGCCCATTTCAAAGGCCTTCGCCTGGGCCGACGATGCGTTCTGCGCCGCCGTCACGCGGCGGATCGAGCGCTGCAATTCTGCGGCGAAGCCGTCGGGCTGGCCGACCATTTCGCCTGCGGCGAGATTGCCGGTTTCCGCCTTGCTCACGACGGTGCGCATCTGCTGGAGCATGCTTTCGATGCCGGACAAGCCTGATACAGCCATTACCTGATTCCTTGCTGGTGGGGCATGACGCCAATGTTGCACAGAGCGTAACGCCGATCGCGCACCGTCATAGCCGATAAAAACCGCCAAAAACCCCGACATTTCACCGAATGCCGCGACCTGGGCCTGATGGCGTGGCCGCAGCCGCCGCCTTGCCATGGACATAGAGGATAAGTAACGCCAAAAACCAGCCGTTTTCAACGATTGGGATTGTCGTACCAACGGCAATAATCCAGGCTCTCCCCAGACCAGAAGCACGTTGCATGTGTAATCTGCCCTACCCAGACATGAAGTCCTTTTCCCTGCTCCGCGTAGCCAGCGGGAGCCATCGATGAATCAGCAGGCCACTCTGAGCTCGTCGCTGCTGGCGAAGTTCCCCGCCCTGGAAAAGATACGCGCGCTGCCCAAGCCTATCCTGCTTGGCGCGGCGGCTGCCGTCGTTGCGCTGATCGTCGCCGCGGTGATGTGGAGCAGCGAACCCAAATACAAGGTCCTGTTCTCGAACCTGGACGACCGCGACGGCGGCGCCATTGTCACGGCCCTGGGCACGATGAACGTGCCCTACCGTTACAACGAGACCGGCACCGCCTTGCTGGTGCCGGCCGACCGCGTGTACGACGCGCGGTTGCAGTTGGCCTCGCAGGGCTTGCCGCGCGGCGGTTCGGTCGGTTTCGAACTGATGGACAACGCCCGTTTTGGCGCCAGTCAGTTCGCCGAGCAGATCAACTACCAGCGTGGTCTGGAAGGCGAACTGGCCCGTTCGATCGAAGCCATGCACACCGTGCAACACGCCCGCGTTCACCTGGCCATGCCGCGCCAGTCGCTGTTCGTGCGCGAACGCCAGGCGCCCACCGCATCGGTGCTGCTGAACGTCTACCCGGGCCGCAGCCTGAGTGACGCTCAGGTGTCGGCGATTTCGTGGCTGGTGGCCTCGAGCGTGCCCGAACTGACCGCGGAAAACGTATCCATCGTCGACCAGAACGGCCGCCTGCTGTCCGCGCCGCTGGGCGAAGGACGCGGCATGGACGCCGACCAGATGCGTTTCGTGCGCGAAATGGAACAGCGCACGGTCGAACGCATCCTGACCATCCTGAATCCGCTGGTCGGCCCCGGCAACGTCCACGCCCAGGCCAGCGCCGACGTCGACTTCGCCCGCCGCGAAGAGACGTCCGAAGTCTATCGTCCCAATCAGGAACCGGGCCAGTCCGCCATCCGCAGCCAGCAGACCAGCGATTCCACCCAGCGCGGCGTGAATCCCGCGCAGGGCGTGCCCGGCGCGCTGTCGAACCAGGCGCCGGCCAACGCGCAGGCGCCCATCGCCAATCCGCCCGCGCCGCAACCGCCCCGCCCGGGCCAGCCGCAGCAGCCCGCCAATGCCCAGCAGCAACAGCAACAGCAAACCGGCACGCAGACCGCAGCGACCAATCTGAACGAACGCCGCGACGCCACCACCAACTATGAAGTGGACCGCACGATCAGCCACATCAAGCAGCCGGTGGGGAACCTGAAGCGCCTGTCGGTCGCCGTGGTGGTGAACTACATCCGCGACAAGGATGGCGAGCCGCAGGCCCTGCCGCCCGAAGAACTGAACAAGCTGACCAATCTGGTCCGCGAAGCCATGGGTTATTCCGAAACGCGCGGTGACTCGCTGAACCTGGTGAACAGCCAGTTCAACGATGGCCCGCCGCCGCTGCCGATGTGGCGCGACCCGGAAATGATCGCCCTGTTCAAGACCATCCTGGCCTGGCTGGTGGGTCTGGTGGTTGCCTTGTGGCTGTATCGCAAGGTCCGCCGTTCGGTCACCGAGTATCTGTACCCGCCGGTTGATCCCGAAATGGCCGAGGCCGAGCGTGTCGAAGCCGCCCGCGAGGCCCAGGACGTGGCTCGCTCGAAGGAAGTCAGCCGCTACGAAGACAACCTGGAACGCGCCCGCACGATGGCCAATAAAGATCCGCGCGCCGTCGCGATGGTTCTGCGCACCTGGATGAGCAAAGATGAAAAATGATTCCACCCCGATGGACGGCATGACGCGCAGCGCCGTCCTGATGATGTCGCTGGGCGAGGACGCGGCGGCCGAGGTGTTCAAGTACCTCAGCGCCCGTGAAGTGCAGCAGGTCGGCGCGGCGATGGCCAGCCTGAAGCAGGTCACCCGCAACGACGTGGCCGTCGTCCTGGAAGAATTCCGCCAGGAAGCCGACCAGTTCATGGCCGTCACCCTGGGCTCGGACGACTACATCCGCAGCGTGCTGACCAAGGCCCTGGGCAGCGACCGCGCGGCCGGCCTGATCGAAGACATTCTGGAAGCCGGCGACGGCGGCAGCGGCATCGATGCGCTGAACTGGCTGGACCCGAACACCGTCGCCGAACTGATCGGCGACGAACATCCGCAGATCATCGCGACGATTCTGGTCCACCTGGAGCGCGACCGCGCGGCTGGCGTGCTGGCATTGCTGACCGACCGCCTGCGCAACGACGTCATGCTGCGCATTGCAACCTTCGGCGGCGTGCAGCCGGCGGCGTTGTCCGAGCTGACCGAAGTGCTGAACTCCGTGCTGGCGGGCCAAGGCGCCAAGCGCAGCAAGATGGGTGGCGTGCGCACGGCGGCCGAGATCCTGAACATGATGAATTCCTCGGACGAGGAAACCGTCGTGGCCAGCCTGCGCGAACGCGACAACGATCTGGCGCAGAAGATCATCGACGAGATGTTCGTCTTCGACAACCTGCTGGACGTCGAGGACCGCGCCATCCAGCTCATCCTCAAGGAAATCGATAACGACACGCTCATGGTCGCGCTCAAGGGCGCCCAGGAAGAGCTGCGCGCCAAGTTCCTGCGCAACATGTCCAGCCGTGCCGCCGAAATGCTGCGCGAGGACCTGGAAGCCCAGGGCCCGATCCGCATGTCGAAGGTCGAAGCCGAACAGAAGAAGATCCTGCAGATCGCCCGCCGCCTGGCCGAAAGCGGCCAGATCGTGCTGGGCAACTCCGGAGACGACGCGTATGTCTGAAGCGGACAACGGCGCGACGACGCTCAGCTCGCGCAGTGCCGCCTGGCGGCGCTGGCAGATGCTGTCGTTCGACGAGCCGACGGCCGTCGAAGTCGAACCGGAACCCGCACCCGATCCAGGCCCGGATCCTGCCGTGGTGATGGCGCAACTGCGTGCCCAGGCCATGGCCGAAGGCCGCGAGGAGGGCTATGCCCAAGGCCACGCGGCGGGCCTGGAAGCCGGCCAGCAGAGCGGCCACGAGGCGGGATTCGCCGCCGGGCGCGAAGCCGGTTACGCCGAAGGCCTGGCGATGGCGCGCGAACAGGGGGCCGAGGAAGCGCAGCGTTTGCACGCGCTGGTCGAGGCCTGCGCCACGTCGCTGGGTGCATTGGAAGAAAAGATGGGCCAGAGCTTGTTGACGCTGGCCCTGGACATCGCGCAGCAGGTCGTGCGCACGACGCTGGCCGAGCAGCCCGACACGGTCGTGGCTGCCGTTCGCGATGTCCTGCACATCAATCCGTCAGCGGGCGGCCAGATGCGGTTGTGGGCGAACCCCGACGACATCGAGCTGATCCGCCTGCACCTGGCGGACGAACTGAAGGAAGGCCATTGGCGCGTGCTGGCCGATGAGTCGATCGCGCGCGGCGGCTGCCGCGCCGAAACGCCCTACGGCGACATCGACGCCACGCTGCAGACGCGCTGGCGCCGGGTCGCGGCCTCGCTGGGCCGCAACGTCTCCTGGGAGGAGCCGGCGTGAACAGCCATCCGGCTCCGGCACAGCCCGGCCAGACGGCCGCGCCGCAGGCATCCGCCGCCGCCCCGCTGACGTCCGCGCCAGTTGCGGCCATCCCGGTCATCGACCGCTGGAAGACCCAGCTGGAGATCGGCTCGATCCGTGCCGCGTCGACCGACCCGTGGCTGGTCAGCGGCAAGATCACCCGCGCGACGGGCCTGGTGCTGCATGCCACGGGCCTGCGCCTGCCGGTGGGCGCCGCTGCCCGTATCGAAATCGCGCGCGGCCACGACCACTGGGCCGATGCCGAAGTGGTGGGTTTTGACGGCCATACCCTGTACCTGATGCCGCAGGCGGACATTTCCGGTCTGCCGCCCGGTGCGCGCGTCGTGCCCGGCGAGCCGCCCGTGCAACGCGCGATTCCGCTGCCGCGCAAGGCCGAATTGAATGGCAACGCCAAGCCGCAGCTGGGCCGTCACCTGCCCGTGGGCAACGCTTTGCTGGGCCGCGTGCTGGACGGCGCCGGGCGCCCGCTGGACGGGCTGGGCCCGTTGACGGGCGCCGAGCTGGCGCCCTTGTCCGCGCTGCCCATCAACCCCTTGTCGCGCGCGCCGATCGACACCGTGCTGGACACGGGCGTGCGCGCCATCAACGGGCTGCTGACCGTTGGCCGAGGCCAGCGCATGGGCCTGTTCGCCGGCTCCGGCGTGGGCAAATCCGTGCTGCTGGGCATGATGGCACGCTACACCAAGGCCGACGTGATCGTCGTGGGCCTGATCGGCGAACGGGGCCGGGAAGTCAAGGAATTCATCGAGCACAACCTGGGCCCCGAGGGCCTGGCGCGCTCGGTCGTGGTAGCCGCGCCCGCCGACGTGTCGGCCCTGCTGCGCCTGCAAGGCGCCGCGTATGCGACGCGCCTGGCCGAACATTTCCGCGATCAGGGCCTGGACGTGCTGCTGATCATGGACTCGCTGACCCGCTATGCGATGGCCCAACGGGAAATCGCGCTGGCCATCGGCGAGCCGCCCGCCACCAAAGGCTATCCGCCGTCGGTGTTCGCCAAGCTGCCCATGCTGGTCGAACGCGCCGGGATGGGCGCGCCCGGACCGTCGGGCAAGGCCGGCTCCATCACGGCGTTCTACACCGTGCTGGCCGAAGGCGACGACCAGCAAGATCCGATCGCCGATTCGGCGCGCGCGATCCTGGACGGGCACGTCGTGCTGTCGCGCCATCTTGCCGAGGCCGGGCACTACCCCGCCATCGACATCGAGGCGTCGATTTCCCGGGCGATGACCTCGCTGATCACGCCCCAGCAATTCGCCGTGGTGCGCCGCTTCAAGCAGAACCTGTCGCGCTACCAGCGCAACCGCGACCTGATCGCCGTGGGCGCCTATGCGGCCGGCAACGATCCGCAACTGGACGAAGCCATCGCCCGCTATCCCCGTCTGGAGGCGTTCTTGCAGCAGGATATCGGCGAAAACGTCGGCTATGACGACGCCGTCAACCAGTTGCGCGCCAGTTTCGAGTTAAGGGACACCTATGCCTAGCCAATTGCCCTTGGACATGTTGATCAACCTGGCCAAGGAAAGCACGGATGAAGCCGCGCGCCTGCTGGGACGACTGAGCGCCGAGCGCACCAATGCCGAGCGCCAGTTGGGCATGCTGAACGACTACCGCCAGGACTACCTGGAACGCCTGCAACAGGCGATGACGACGGGAATGTCGGCCAGCGACTGCCATAACTACCAACGCTTCATCGGTACGCTGGACGACGCAATCGGCCAGCAGCAGACGGTATTGCGCCAGGCCGACGAAAACCTGGCCAAAGGCCGCCAGTATTGGCAGCAGGAAAAACGCAAACTCAATTCCTATGACGCCCTGGCGCAACGCGAAATGCGCGCGCAGGCCGTCGTGGAATCCCGGCGCGAACAGCGCGCCAACGATGAATACTCCGCTCGCCTGGTTCAACGCCAGGCAGGCCTGCATTAAGCAATACCTCACAGGAAGCCCAAGATGACCGCTCCCCTGCCCTTGCCCACGATCGCACCCGTCGCGCCGACTTCGATCGCCGACACGCTTGGCGCCAATAAGTCCGCAGCCGCGAACAAGAAAGGCCCCAGCTTCTCCGACGTGCTGGCCCAGCAGCGCCCGAAGCCGTCCGCCGATTCGCGCCCCGCGAACAACGGCGCCAAGACGCCCGGCAAGAATACGAACGCCAAGGACCCGGCAAGCAATGCTGAAAGCGCTGCCGCCGGCGCCATCGACAATGCCGTGAAGACGGCCGCCGAGGCGGAAGCCGGCGCGCTCGCCGTCGCGGCCACGCAACAACCGGCCGCGCCGGTGTTGCCGCAGCAGGCGCTTGAGATCGCCGCCCAGGCCGCCGAGCAGGTGCAGTTGGCCCGCGGCAATGCCGAGGCCGCCGCGGCCGCGATGAGTTCCGGCGCCGCCGTGCTGACCGCCACGCTGAATGCCGCCGATGCCGCCGCCGCGCCGCGCGCGCCGGTCGCCGCAACGGCCGCGCAAGCCGAAGCGGCCGCGGCACTCGCCACCCGCGACGCCCAGGCCGCCTTGCCCGTTGTCACCGCCGCCGTCAAACCGGGCAGCACGGTGACGGCTCCTTTGGAAGCCGCACCCGCCAACGCGAAGCCCGCCGTGAAGACGGAAGCGCCGCGCCTGGCCGCCGACCTGGCGCTGCCGCGCGTGCCGCGCGATGCCCGCGCGGACACCGAGCCCACCACCACCCTGCCGGCCCATACCGACGAAGAACTGACGGCTGCGCTGACCAGCACGGCGCAGCAATTCCAGGCGCCGCAACACGGCGCCTCGGCCCAGGATCACCTGGCCCAGGCCCTTGCCGCAGCCACGCAGCGCCAGGCCTCGCCCGTCGTGAACCAGGCCGCCGTTGCCGCACCGGCCGTGCCGGTCGTGATGCAGGTCGCCACGCCCGTGGGCGGCACGCATTGGGGCACCGAGCTTGGCCAGCAAGTGGTGATGATGAGCGCCAATGCCCGTCAGGGCATGCAAACCGCCGAGCTGCGCCTGGATCCGCCCGATCTGGGTCCGTTGCGCGTCAGCCTGAACCTGGCGGATGGCGTGGCCACCGCTTCGTTCGTGTCGGCGCACGCATCCGTGCGCCAGGCGATCGAAACCGCCATTCCGCAATTGCAGCAAGCGCTGGCGCAAGCCGGCATTTCGCTGGGCCAGACCAGCGTCGGCGAACAGGCCGCGCAACAGGAATTCGCGCAACAGCACGGCGGCAACGGATCGCAGCGGCAGTCCGGCGGCGGATCGGCGGTTGCCGATGCGGCGGCCGGCAACGCCGCGCCTGTCGTGGCCACCCCGCGCAATGCCAACGCCCTGGTCGACACCTTCGCGTAGCAAACAGGCGGCCCGCAGCCAGTAATGGACGCGGGCAGTGCAGCAATAGCTTGAGATACGCGGCTTTCGCCCTGTTTTTCGCCTCCAAGACGAGGCGGGATTTGGGGCAGAATGCTTTCATCCACTAAGTATCCGTTTTCACCAGCGGCCCAATACGCATCGAAACCGAGATGGCGACTTCCAAATCCATATCCGCGCCGTCGGGCGCGAAGAACTCCGGCGGCATCGGCCGCATCCTTCGCCCCCTCCTGGCCATACTGGTCCTGCTCCTTGTCGCCGCCGCCAGCGCCGGCGCGACCTGGTTCATCAGCCAACGCATGCAACAGCCGCCCGCCGGCGCTGCCGTGCAGTTGGGCGTCGGCCAGGTTCCCGGGGGCCAGCCCGGCCAACCGGGTCAACCCGGCCAGCCAGGCCAGGGCCCGCAGGCCGCGCCGACCACCTTCGTCGCGCCGCCCGCCGCTCCGGTGGCCGTGCCCGCGCCGATCTTCGTGCCGATCGAGGCCTTCACCGTCACGTTGCAGAACGCCGACACGGAACGCATCATGCACGTCGGCCTGACGCTGCGCGTAAGCGACGAACAGACCCGCACGCGCCTTGAAAAGTACATGCCTGAAGTGCGCAGCCGCATCCTGATGGTGCTGTCGTCGCAATCACCCACCGGCGTGCAGACCCAGCAAGGCAAGACCGACATGGCCACGGCGATCAAGCAGGCGGTCAACCGCCCCTTCTCGCCCCTGCCCGACGGCCAGTATGTCACCGACGTACTGTTCACGGCGTTCGTGGTGCAATAAGCATGGCCTACGAGGCATTCCTTTCACAGGACGAAGTCGATGCGCTGCTGGCCGGCGTCACCGGCGAGAGCGACAGCAAGACCGAGGCGGCCAGTTCCAGCGACGGCGCGCGCGCCTATGACCTGAGTTCTCCCGAACGCGTCGTGCGCCGCCGCATGCAGACGCTGGAGCTGATCAACGAACGTTTCGCGCGCCACATGCGCAACGTGCTGTTGAACTTCATGCGCCGCAGCGCGGACATCACCGTCGGTTCGATCAAGATCCAGAAATACGCGGATTTCGAGCGCAATCTGCCCGTGCCGAGCAATCTGAACATGATTCAGATGAAGCCGTTGCGCGGCACCGCGCTCTTCACGTATGACCCGAACCTGGTGTTCCTGGTCATCGACAGCCTGTTCGGCGGCGATGGCCGCTACCACACGCGCGTCGAAGGCCGGGACTTCACCACCACCGAACAGCGCATCATCCGGCGCCTGCTCAACCTGACCCTGGAAAGCTACGGCAAATCCTGGGATCCGGTCTATCCGATCGAATTCGAGTACGTGCGCTCGGAGATGCACACCAAGTTCGCCAGCATCACCGGCAACAATGAAGTGGTGGTCGTCACCTCGTTCCACATCGAATTCGGCGCGACCGGCGGCGACCTGAACATCTGCCTGCCCTACTCGATGATCGAGCCGGTGCGGGATCTGCTGACGCGGCCGCTGCAGGAAACCACGCTGGAAGAAGTGGACCAGCGTTGGTCGCAACAGTTGTCGCGCCAGGTTCGCAGCGCCGACATCGACGTGGTGGCGGAGTTTGCCCGCATCCCGTCGTCGATCCGCGAGCTGATGAGCCTGAAAGTGGGCGACGTCCTTCCGGTGGACGTGCCCGAAACCATCATCGCCAATGTGGATGGCGTGCCGCTGATGGAATGCGGCTACGGCGTCTTCAACGGCCAGTACGCGCTTCGCGTACAGAACATGTTTACCTACGATACCGATTCACACGAGGCCCCCGACCATGACTGACAAGAACGAGCCCGGCACCGGCTCGTCCCCGGCCGACGACTGGGCCGACGCGCTCGCCGAACAATCCCGCGCCAATCCGCCCACCCAGGCTGATGGCCTGAAGCCGCAGGACGACTGGGCAGCCGCGATGGCTGAACAAACCGCCGCCACGCCCGCTGCTCCCGAAGTGCCCGCGCAAGCGGCGCCCGCGCCAACGGCGCCGGCCCCCGCGAAGCCTGCGGCGCAATCGGCATCGCAGTCGGTATTCAAGCCCCTGGCCGGCACCACCGGCGGCGCCGGCACCGACATCGACCTGATCATGGACGTGCCCGTCCAGTTGACGGTCGAACTGGGACGCACCCGCCTGACCATCAAGAACCTGCTCCAGTTGGGTCAGGGATCGGTGGTCGAGCTGGACGGCCTGGCCGGCGAACCGATGGACATCTTCGTCAACGGCTACCTGATCGCCCAGGGCGAAGTCGTCGTGGTCGAAGACAAGTACGGCATCCGCCTGACCGACATCATCACCCCGTCCGAGCGGATCAACCGCTTGAACAACCGCCGTTGACGGCACCGGCGCCATGACCGAGTCTTCCCTGCTGCGCGTCATCATCGGCCTTGTGCTGGTGGTGGCCGCCATCCTGGTTTCGGCATGGCTCGCCAAGCGCGCCGGTTTGACCCAGCGCGGCGGCGGCGACCTGCTTAAACAGGTCGCCAGCCTGCCGGTCGGCGCGCGCCAAAGCATCGTCGTCGTCGAAATCGACAACACCTGGCTGGTGGTGGGCGTCGGCCCGAACCAGATCAGCACCCTGCATACCCTGCCCGCCGGCCAATTGCCGGCGGGTTCGCCCTTGCCCGCCGCAGCGTTTGCGGCCAAGCTGGGCCAGGCGCTCAAGCGCCGCTAGCGCCCCGCGCGCGATCCAAGCGATACCCATGAGTTTGCTCACCCGCACGACCTCCACCCGCGCCCGCCAGAACGCGCTGCCGCTGCTGGCGGCCGCCGCCGTGCTGGGCCTGGCTTTCTTTCCCGCTGGCGTCGTGGCCCAGGCCACGCTGCCGGCGCTGACCACCACGCCCGGCCCCAACGGCTCCGAGACGTATTCGCTCAGCATGCAGACGCTGCTGCTGATGACCTCGCTGTCGTTCCTGCCGGCCGCGCTGCTGATGATGACCGGCTTCACCCGCATCATCATCGTGCTGGGCCTGCTGCGCAGCGCGATGGGCACGGCAATGTCGCCGCCCAACCACGTGCTGATCGGGCTGGCGCTGTTCCTGACGTTCTATACGATGTCTCCGGTGTTCGACAAGATCTACGCCGACGCCTACAAGCCGTTGTCGGAAGGATCGATCCAGTTCGAGACCGCCGTCGAACGGGCGGCGGCGCCGCTGCGCACGTTCATGCTGCACCAGACCCGCGAAAACGATCTGTCGCTGTTCGCCAACCTGGCCAAGCAGCCGGCGCTGGAAGACCCGTCGCAGGTGCCGCTGCGCATCCTGGTGCCGGCGTTCATCACCAGCGAATTGAAGACGGCGTTCCAGATCGGCTTCACCATCTTCATCCCCTTCCTGATCATCGATCTGGTCGTGGCCAGCGTGCTGATGGCGCTGGGCATGATGATGGTGCCGCCCGTTACCGTGGCGCTGCCCTTCAAGCTGATGCTGTTCGTGCTGGCCGACGGCTGGAACCTGCTCATGGGCTCGCTGGCCCAGAGCTTCTACCAATAACGCCGGGAGCAAAAACGCCATGACAGCCGAAACCGTCATGACCATGGCCTACCAGGCGATGAAAATCGTCCTGGCGATGGCCGGTCCGCTGTTGCTGGTGGTGCTGGTGGTCGGCCTGGTCATCAGCATCTTCCAGGCCGCCACGCAGATCAACGAAATGACGCTGTCGTTCATCCCGAAGTTGCTGGCGATGTGCGGCGTGCTGGTTCTGCTGGGCCCGTGGCTGATTGGCGTCATGGTCGACTACATCCGGCAATTGATCGGCCAGATCCCCATGCTGGTGTCCTGAGCGCGCCCGCGCCGCCGGACGCCGGACGCTTCCCCCCATGATCGCCTTCACGCTCGAACAGCTCAACGGCTGGATCGGCCAGTTCCTCTGGCCGTTCGTGCGCATCCTGGCGCTGGTGGGCACGGCCCCCCTGTTTTCGGAATCGATCATCCCGGTCAAGGTCAAGATCGGCCTGGCCTTCGTGCTGTCGGTGGCCATCAGCCCGACGCTGGACCCCATGCCGCCCATCGCGCCGGGCTCGTTCGCCGGCTTGTGGATGGTGATGCAACAGGTGCTGATCGGCATCGCCATGGGCTTCACCATGCGGATCGTCTTTGCCGCGGTGCAGACGGCGGGCGAATTCGTCGGCCTGCAAATGGGCCTGTCGTTCGCGTCCTTCTTCGACCCGAGTTCCGGCGCGAACACCGCCGTGCTCTCCCGCCTGTTCAACATCATCGCGATGCTGACCTTCCTGGCGCTGGATGGCCACCTGCTGGTCCTGGCGGCGTTGGTGCGGTCGTTCGACACCCTGCCCGTCGCCATGATTCAGCTGCATCAGAATGGCTGGGGCGTGGTCGTGGAATGGGGCAAGACGGTATTCGTGTCCGGCCTGTTGCTGGCCCTGCCGCTGATCTGCGCGCTGCTGACCATCAACCTTGCCATGGGCATCCTGAACCGCGCGGCCCAGCAGTTGTCCGTGTTTTCCGTGGGCTTTCCCGTGACGCTGATCATCGGCGTCGCGGTGCTGACCGTGGTCCTGCCGCATTCGGGTCCGTTCCTGGAGTCGCTGTTCGAGTCGGGCCTGGGCGCCATGAGCCGCGTGGTCGACGCATTGGCCGGCCGATAACACCAACCCCCGAACATCGCCCACCACGCAAAACGGCCACTTTCCAGTGGCCGTTTTGCATCGTTCCAACGACTTGGGTCGGTCAGGGGTGGCCGGTCAGCCGGAACACGCGGATCGTTTCGCGCAGCGCGCCGGACTGGTTCCCCAGTTGCAGCACCGCCCCGCCCAGCTCCTGCACCAGCGCCGTATTCTGCACCGTCATCACGTCCATCTGCGACACGGCCGAATCCACCTGCTCGATCCCGCTGGACTGCTCTTGCGAGGCCTGCGAGATCTCGCCGATGATGTCCGTGACGCGATGCACCGCGGCGACGATCTCTTCCATCGTCGCGCCGGCCTGTTCCGCCTGGGCCGAGCCTTCCGACACACGGTCCACGGAATCTTCGATCAGGCCCTTGATTTCCTTGGCCGCCTGCGCGCTCTTTTGCGCCAGGCTGCGCACCTCGCCCGCGACCACGGCAAAACCCTTGCCGGACTCGCCTGCCCGCGCGGCCTCCACGGCGGCGTTCAACGCCAGGATGTTGGTCTGGAACGCGATGCCTTCGATGATGCTGACGATGTCCGCGATCTTGCGCGAGCTATCGGAGATACCGTGCATGGTATTCACCACCTGGCCCACCGCGACGCCGCCTCGGCGCGCCACGTCCATGCTGCTGGCGGCCAGTTGATTGGCCTGGCGCGCGTTGTCGGCGTTCTGGCGCACGGTCGAGGTCAGCTGTTCCATGCTGGCGGCCGTCTGCTGCAGCGAAGCCGCCTGGCCTTCCGTGCGCCCCGCCAGTTCCTGATTGCCCCGGGCGATGTGCACGGCGGCATGCGTCGTGCCCTCGATGCCGCGGTAGACGTCCTGCGCAATGCCGATCAGGCTCTTGCGCATGACCTCGAGCGAGAAATTCAAGCTGCCCACCTCGTCGTCGGACTCCGCCACGATCTGCGTGGTCAGATTGCCGGCGGCGACTTGCCGCGCCATGTTGGCGGCGTCCACCATCGGGTCCAGCAACGAGCGGGACAAGCTCCATCCCATGCCGAAAATGGCGATCACGCCCAGCGCGATCGCGCCGCACCCCAGGCTGGCGCCCAGCACATCCAGACTGGCCCAGTTGGCATGCAGGCCGTAGGCGCCCGCGGCGGCGACGATACCGCCGGACAGCAAGGCGTGGCGCAGCATGCGGCTACGCACGCTGCGCTTGAAGGGAAACGCCACGACGTCCAGGCCACGCCGCCAGCCGGCGCGCACAGGCCGACCACGGTGGATGCGCACGCCACGCGCCGAACCTTCGCGGATGCGCGCGTACAGGTCCTCGGCCATTTCGATCTGTTCGTCAGACGGGCGTACGCGCACCGACGAATACGCGACGACTTCGCCGTTTTCGACGATGGGCGTGGCGTTGGCCAGCACCCAGTAGTAGCCGCCGTCCTTGCGCCGGTTCTTGACCAGCCCCAACCACGATTCGCCGGCTTCCAGCGTATCCCAGAGGTCTACATAGGCTTCGGACGGCATATCGGGATGACGCACGATGTTGTGCGGCTTGCCGATCAGCTCTTCACGGGTGAATCCGCTGACCTCGACGAATGCCGGGTTCGCGTAGACGATGCGGCCCTTGGTGTCGGTGCGCGAGATCAGATACTGATCCTCGCGCAGCTTGGTTTCCACATCATGGACGGGTAGGTTTACGCGCACAGCTAGTCTCCAGTTACCTCAATAGCGCAGCGAATGAATAGCAGCGAGCAAACCGGACCTGACGCCCCGCATCGACCTATACCCGCGCTGGTTTGTCTGGCGGGCACGCCGCCGTCAAACGCTGTTCACCGCCCATTTCGGGCGTTATTTTTATTTACGGCTGAATTGCCGAAAACTTAACGTGCGTAGGAATTGCACGCGGCGCCCAGTGGGCGCCCGCCACAAAACATACGGCCGCGCACAGGCGCGGCCGCGGGTCTTGCCTTGAGGCCCCGCCGCCTGGCCGGCCGCGCCAATCGCGCAGCCCGCCAGGCGCGGCCCCGGGGTCAGCCTTGCGTCAACGTCGGCGCGGCATAGCCGCCGAGTTGATGCGCCGGCACTTCGATCACTTCACCGGCGTTGATCTTGAACACCGCCACGGCTTCCGCCAGACGGTGCGCCTGGTCTTGCAGCGACCCTGCGGCCGCCGCGGCTTCTTCCACCAGCGCCGCGTTCTGCTGCGTCACTTCGTCCATCTGCGACACGGCCCGGTTGACCTGGTCGATACCGCTGGACTGCTCTTCGGACGCCGCCGAGATCTCGCCCATGATGTCCGTCACACGCTTGACCGATGCCACGATCTCTTGCATCGTCGCGCCGGCGCGCTCCACCTGCTGCGAACCCGCGCCAACCTTCGTGACCGAGTCTTCGATCAGGCCCTTGATTTCCTTGGCCGCCTGCGCGCTGCGCTGCGCCAGCGAGCGCACTTCGCCCGCCACCACCGCAAAGCCCTTGCCTTGCTCGCCGGCACGCGCCGCTTCCACTGCCGCGTTCAGCGCCAGGATGTTCGTCTGGAAGGCGATGCCATCGATCACCGACA
>NZ_PCOQ01000045.1 GCF_002975275.1 Achromobacter sp. MYb9
GCAGACTATTCAGGAGTGAAGGACGTGCGCAACCCCGTTCTCGCGGCAATACCGATGTCGAAGTTCATTCAACTTGAGATTTGGTTCACTCAAGTTGGCGCACGGCAAATGTGTCGATGCCCTGTCCATGCGGGTCGCAGCCCGATTTGGTCGATGAGCTTCAAAATTTGACGTGCAGCGGGCTCTGGATCAACGTTCTTACCATGACGGTTCTCTGGTTCATTCAAGTTGGCTTTTTGCCCAAAAAGTTCACTCAACTTGGATTTCTGGCCGAAAAGTTCATTCAAGTTGGTAGGTAGGCAACGTTAGTCGGCCCTTGCAGATCATGGAAAGGCACTGGTCGGAGTTCATTCAACGATAGTGCATTTGTGGTAATGAGAATCATGATCGATAATGCTGGCCTTCTTAACATCATCACGTTCGCCTGCCGATGCCCGGTCGCCCGTCCTCCAACAAAGGTTGGCTCGCCCATTATCGCGAGCTGATCGGGGCGTGGACGCGCCGGGGCGCCAGCCGGCATGATGCCGAGGATGCGGCGCAGGATGTGGTGGCGAACATGCTGCGCAATGGGGATGCGGCCGTGCTGGACCCCAAGGCCTATCTATACGGCGCCAGCCAGAACCGCCTGAATGGCGAGTTCCGCCGCCAGTCGCGGCACGAGCAGGTCAGCCTGGACGAATTGCCCGACGCTGAACATCCGGTACAGTCCGATCCCGAGTCCGCGATTCGCGCATCGCAATTGGTGGACGCCTTGAAGACGGCGCTGGCTGATTTGCCGCTGAAGTGCCAGCAAGTCTTTTTGTGGAACAAGCTTGAGGGCTATACGCAGGCCGAGATCGCGCAGAAACTCGGCCTGACCCAAAGCACGGTGGAAAAGCACATGAGACGCGCATTGGCGCACATCCACGACCGGTTGCAAGATCATGCCCCGCACTGAAACGGATACGAACCCGCGGTCGGATTCGCCGCGTGACCAGGCTGTGGCCTGGGTGACGCGCGAACGGCTGGGCACGCTGGACGCCGGCGCCCGGCGCGCGCGCGACGCTTGGCTGGCGGCGGACCCGGAGCACGCGCGGCAATACGAGTCGGTGTGGGCGGCGTGGCACGTGACGGATACGGTGCCCCAGGCCGACCTGCGCAAGCTGCTGGCGCTGGCCGAATCCAAAGCCGAATCCAAGCCCCAATCCGGGGCTAAACCCAAGGCCCGATCCGGATCCGAATCTTCCTTCGTCCAACCCCACCGCCGCCGCTTTGCTCTGGGCTTGTCGGCTGCCTGTGCGCTGCTGGTGACGGCGGGCGTGCTAGGCCCGCGCCTGTGGGCGCCCGAGCCGGACTTCACCCAAACGCTGGTCACGGCCAAGGGCGAGCGCAATCGTTTCGTGCTGCCCGATGGCTCCTTGCTGGAACTGAATACCGACACGCGGGCCAAGATCGCGCTGTACGCGGACCGCCGCGACGTCGAGCTGCTGGCCGGCGAGATCCTGTTCACGGTCAGCCCCGACGCGGCCCGTCCGTTCACCGTCCATACGGGGCAATCGCAGGTGCGCGTCACCGGCACGCGTTTCAACGTGCGGCGCGACGGCGATGCCGTGGCCTTGGCGGTGGAAGAAGGCAGCGTGGCGTTCACCGCCGGCGCGTGGTGGAACCGCAGCACGCGCAACCTGACGGCCGGTTATGTGCTGCGCCTGGCGCCGGGCCAGGCCCTGGCGGTGCCGCACCAGGAAAACGTGGCGGCGATTACCGCCTGGCAGCGCGGCAGGCTGGTGTTTCGCGACACGCCGTTGTCGCAGGTGGTGGCCGAGCTGAACCGCTATCTGCACGAACCGCTGAGGATTGAAGACAAGGGCTTGGCGCGGTTGCGCGTGGCCGGCACGCTGCCCATCGACGATCCTGAATCCGTGCTGGCCGTGCTGCCCCGGATTGCGCCCGTGATCGTGCTGTATCCGGCGAATGGGGGCAGGGTGCTGGCACCGCAATGAACCGGTTCATTGCAACGTAATTTTTTGTTTCAAACTATTTAGCGAGAATCATTCCGGAATTTTTCCGATTGCGACGTCTATCCCTTGACGGGGTAGTTCACGAGACGTCGATCTCGACCCTGGAAGCGACCGTTGGCCAAGGGTGTCGGGCGCATTTCGCGCGGGCAGTTGTACTGGAATTTTTCTCTCATCATGGACAAGCAAGTGATTCAGCGCGCGAAGTCGGCGCGCAAGACCGCATGGCAGGGGCTGGGCGCCGGATGCCATGCCGTGGCCATTTCCGTGGCGCTGGCGTGTGGCGCCATCCCTGTGATGGCGCATGCTCAGACCGCGCCGGTGCAGATCAGCATCACCGCGCAACCGCTGGGCGATGCGCTGATTCAGCTGGGCGAGCAGGCCTCGCTGGTGATTTTCTATCTTCCCGAAACCGTGCGCGGACGCAATGCGCCGGCGGTGATGGGGCGCTTGACCCCGGACGAGGCCATGCGTGCCTTGCTGGCAGGCACCGATATCGCGTTCACGCGCGACGGTCGCAACGTGTCGTTGAAGCAGCCCTCCATGGGCGCCACGCAGTTGGAGCCGGTGACCGTGCGCGGCGTGGCGGTGGGCACGGCGGACAGCTATGTGGCGCTGTCCAGCGCCAGCGGCAAGCTGGATGTGCCGCTGATCGAAACGCCGCGTTCGGTATCCATCGTGACGCAAGAGCAGATCAAGATGCAGGCGCCGCGCAATCTGGAAGCGGCCTTGTCATACACGGCAGGGGTGCAGACCGAGGTATCGGGGTCGAGCGACGTGCGCATGGTGGGCGCCGTGATCCGGGGTTTCAGCGACGGCAGCGCCTATTACAAGGACGGCTTGAAGCAGTTGTCGGCGGGCACGTATGGCTCGTGGAATGACAGCCTGGACGATCTGGACAGCATCGAAGTGCTGAAGGGGCCGGCGTCGGTACTGTACGGTCAGGGGCGGCCGGGGGGCGTGATCAACATGGTGTCCAAGCGGCCTACGCCGGATCAGATCAATAGTGTGGGCATCAGCTATGGCACGTACAACCGCCGCCAGGTCACGGCGGACCTGGGCGGTGCGTTTGATGAAGACGGCAAGGTGCTGTACCGCTTGAACATGACCGGCCGCAAGAGTGACGGACGCACCGACGGGTCGAAGGACGATCGCCTGTCGGTGGCGCCGACGGTGCTCTGGAACATCACGAACCAGACGCGTCTGACCGTGCTGGGCACGTACTCCAAGGAACGCGGCACGCCCAAGAGCTGGTGGCCGAATCTGTACACCTATCCCGAGATTGCGGACTTGCCGCTGCACCGCACGGCGGGCGACCCGGACTTTGACCGCTTCAACCGCGACACCAAGTCCATCGGCTATGCCTTCGAACACGACACGGACAGCGGCTGGCGTTTGCGCCAGAACTTGCGCTATTCAGAAATCGACATCGACTATCGCCATATCTACGCGATGGATCTGTTGGACGACAAGCGCACGGTAACGCGCGGCAGCCTGGCGCAGCGCACGCACGGCCAGACTTTCGCGGTGGACAGCCGCGCGTCGAAGGACGTGGTGTGGGGCGACGTGCAGCACACGTTCGCGCTGGGCGTGGACTTCGTGCGCTATCAGGAGAACGATGGACTGGGATTCGGTTGGGACGTGCCCAACCTGGACATCTACGAGCCCGTGTATGGCCAGGACGTGGCGGTGCCCGAACTGGACAAATCGCGAAGCGCGGTGAAGCAGACCGGTATCTATACGCTGAACCAGCTGAAGTGGAACCGCTGGGTGGGCAACGTCAGCCTGCGCCGCGATTTTGCGACGATGACGCGCAGCAGCACCACGCAACCGAAGATCAAGGACTCGGCGACGACGGGCAGCGCAGGCCTGTTGTACCTGTTCGATAGCGGCCTTGCGCCCTATATCAGCTATTCGACGGCGTTTGATCCGATCACCGGCCAGCAGTTCGATGGCAGCGGTTTCAAGCCGCGCGAAGGCAAGCAGTACGAGGCGGGTTTGAAGTACCAGCCGCCGGGCACGGATGCCTTGTTCACCGCGGCGGTGTTCGATATACGCCAGACCAACGTGACCACGCAGGACCCGGATCACCCGCGCTTCCAGGTGCAGACAGGCGAGGTGCGATCGACGGGCCTGGAGCTTGAAGCCAAGTTCCCTCTGACACGGGAACTGCGCGTGATGGCCGGCTACACGTACCTGGACCCGCGCACCACCAAGAGCAACCGGCCGGGCGAGGTCGGCCGTCAGACGCCGCAAACCGCGCGCCAGACGGCCAGCCTGTGGCTGGACTATCGGCCGCATCAGGTCCAGGGCCTGATGCTGGGTGGCGGTGTGCGCTATCGCGGCAAGGCGCCGCTGAACACGGCATCGGATGGCTCCACGCCGTACAACCCGGCTTTCACGCTGGTTGACGCGGCGGTGGCGTACGAGACGCCGCGTTACCGAGTCGCCCTGAACATCAACAACGTGTTCGACAAGCGGTACTACACCTACACGTTCCGGGGCATGGAACGCGAAACCATGCTTAGCCTGAATTACTACTGGTAGTGCGTATCGCGCCGCGGGTGTCCATTTGGCCGTCGAACTTTTTTCAACTTGAGATTTTTGGTTCACTCAAGTTGGCGCCTGACAAATGTGTGTAACCTAGGCGGAAAGTACCTCGAGCCAGCAGACCGCTTCCGACCCATTACGGCGGTTGGGCGAGACAGTTTGATCGGCTGCAATGCAGCGATTGCGGCTCTAGGCAGGCCTAATTCGACTTCCTGGAAGCAGTCGCTCGACGTCAGGTGTGAACTAGGACCATCGCCGTCCCGCAGCTCGATGCCAGACCGCCTAAGCGCAAGCCGCATCACATCGTGACCAGCAGCGACTGACATGGACTCTTGTCATAAGTCGTGCCGTGCTCGATGCAAGAGAGGTTGCTCACCCAAAATTTATCGATCCGACGTCAGCCATCCGTTAAAAGTTATCTTCGCCTGATATGATTCCGCATCAATTTGGAACTGCTGAATGCGCACAATCATCGGTATCCGTAACAAGTACTCGTCTGACGGGCGTGTTCTCACTGAGGGGCCGATCGTGTGGTTCGACACATGGCGGCAGTTAGTTGGCGTCCTCTCGGACGAAAACAGACAGCTCTTAAAGACGATGAGTTTGGCGCAACCGCAGACAGTTGCGGAACTGGCTAAGTTGTCCGGTCGAGCACCAAGCAACCTGTCCAGAACCCTGAAGAACCTGCAAGCCCATGGCTTGGTTCGCTTGCATCGCGTTGAAGGTAGCCGCGCGATTCGACCTGAGGCGATTGCGACGAAGTTCTTGGTGCTTTTGGAGTAAGCCCATGACATGCGAGCGCGCCAACAACGTCAAGAAGCGCGACGTGTTCGGCCGGTATGGTGAACAGGCCCGCGCGGTGCTGGAGGCCTTGCTTGACAAGTTCGCTGACCACGGCGTGCAGGACATCGAAGACGCCAAGGTGCTGGAGCTGCCGCCGTTCGACCAATTCGGCAGCAAAACCCAAATCCGCCGCGGCATCTTTGGCGGCGCGGACCAATACACCCAGGCGGTTCAGGCACTTGAACAAGCCCTGTACGACGTAAAATGCAACAAGAAGCAGGCCTGACCACTAACGGCAGGCGAATAGAACAACAAACCGACATGAACCTCAGCAGCACCATCAAGTCCATCCAGGACATCATGCGCAAGGACGACGGCGTCGACGGCGACGCTCAGCGCCTCGGTCAGCTCACCTGGATGCTCTTCCTCAAGGTCTTCGACCAGCGCGAGCAAGAGTGGGAAGGCGACGCCAAGGCCGAGGGGAAAAAATACAAGTCACCTTTGCCCAGCGAGCTGCGCTGGCGCAACTGGGCGGCTTACGTTACCGACGCCGACAGCAAGAAAAAGCCGCAGATCGCAGCCAGTGAGATCATTGGCTTCGTCAACAACCAGTTGTTCCCCTTGCTCAAAGACCTGAGCATTCCCGCCAAAGCAGATGCCAAGTCCAGAGCGCGGTACCAAGTGATCCGCAGCGTCTTTGAAGACGCCAACAACTACATGAAGTCCGGCACTCAGCTGCTCGCAGTGATCGAGAAGCTGGAAGAGGCGATCAACTTTGACGACTTCACCGTGCGCGCCAACCTGGGCGACGTCTACGAGCAGTTGCTCAACGACCTGCGCGGTGCCGGCAATGCGGGGGAGTTCTACACGCCCCGCGCCATCACCCAGTTCATGGCCGACCGCTTGAACCCCAGCCTGGCCAAGCGTGAAACCGTCATGGACCCGGCCTGCGGCACAGGCGGCTTTCTGACCGCGGCTATCGACCACTTCCGCCACCAGATCACCGGCAAATCCGGGGCAGCAGACCAAGCCGCCATCGAAGACCTCATTCGCGGCATCGAAAAGAAGCAGCTCCCCCACCTGCTGTGCACCACCAACATGCTGCTGCACGGCATCGACGTGCCCAGCCAAATCGAACGCAAGAACACCCTGGGCGTGGGCTGGAACGAATGGCGCGTGCACGACAAGGTGGACTGCATCATCACCAATCCACCCTTTGGCGGCTATGAAGACGACGGCGTGGGCAGCGACTACCCGGCCGATCTGCGCACCCGCGAGACGGCCGACATGTTCATGGCCCTCATCGTCAAGAAGCTGCTCAAGGAAAAAGGCCGCGCCGCCGTGGTGCTGCCCGACGGCTTTCTGTTTGGCGAGGGCATCAAAGGCACGCTCAAGCGCATGCTGCTGCGCGACTGCCACCTCCACACCATAGTGCGCCTGCCCAAAGGCGTGTTCGCGCCCTACACCACCATCAAGACCAACCTGCTCTTTTTCACCAAGGGCGAGCAGGTGGACGACGGCACCGAGCGCTTCCACACCGACAGCATCTGGTTCTACGAACACCCCTACCCGCCGGGCTACAAGAGCTACAGCAAGACCAAGCCCATCCGGTTTGAAGAGTTCAAACCGCTGCAAGACTGGTGGGGCATTGAGGCCAATGGCTTCGCTGAGCGGGAGGAAAACGAACGCGCCTGGAAGGTCGACTTCAAGGCCAAGCGCGAGCAGGCTGAGTCTGCTGCCCAGCCCCACTGGACCCGCGCCGAGGCGCTGAACAACCAGGCCAGCGCGGTGGAAGGCCAGATGCGCGCTTTAGCTGCGTCCATCAAAGGCGTGACCGACCCCCAGCAGCGAAAAGCGGTCGAGGACGAAATCGAAACGCTGCGCCCGCAAGCCGAAGGCATGCGCCTGCAAGCCCGCGACGCCCAGGTCGCGGGCGACCGTATCTACTGGCCCATCTACAACCTGGACCTGAAGAACCCCAAAGCGCCCGACGAGGAAACTCACGACCCTGACGTGCTGCTGGAGAAATACAAAGCCCTGCTCGGCCAGATCCAGGAAACCGAAAACCAACTAAAAACCGAACTGGCGGGCGCGCTGGCGCACCACTTCAACGCCGAGGACGACGCGGAGGAGCCCCAGACATGAGCGGCGCACTGACGGAAGCCAAGCTGCACGAAGCCGTCGCCCTGGCGCGCGCGCGGCTGAGCCACCGTTGCGGAGACGAAGCCTGATGGACGCGCAGCAATTTTCGGCCGAGTTCGGCCATATCGTGAATGCGCCTGGGGGTGTAGGACGCCTGCGGGAGTTGGTCCTGCATCTTGCTGTGTCGGGGGACCTCCTCAAGATCGAAGTCCCAGAAAACGCAGCTCCACTCCTGGAGCGAATTCTTCAACAGAAGCGACAGCACGCGGACAAGAAAAAGGTCATTGCCAAACAGGCCCCTGTTTCTCCCAGTCTTATCAGGGCCTCATCTCATTGGGGCTTATGCCGGCTTGGTGACATTGCACTCACTATCACGGGTGGGGGCACACCGTCCAAGAACCAACCGGGGTACTGGAATGGCGACATCCCATGGGCGAGCGTGAAAGATTTGAAGAACCTCAGCTTTCTTGATGAAACGGAGGAGCACATTACAGAGGAAGGACTTCGGAACAGTTCGTCGAACCTCATCCCGGCAGGGCGGGTCATCGTCTGTACCCGTATGGGGCTGGGAAAAGTTGCCATCAACAGGGTGGCAATGGCCATCAATCAGGATCTGAAAGCTCTTGAGTTACCAGCGGAGGTAAATCCAGACTTCTTTCTGATCCTTTACAAGACCCGAGAAGTCAAAGGGACTGGGACCACCGTTGCAGGTATCAAGCAGGACAAGCTGCTTGCCCTGCCGGCTGCGCTACCTCCTGTCGATGAGCAGGTGCTCATCGTCGCCAAGGTCAATGAACTGATGGCGCTGTGCGACCAGTTGGAGAGGCAGCAGCAAAACCGGCGCAAGCTGCAAAACGCCCTGCGTCGGTCCACCCTGCAGGCCCTGGCCGGCGCCGAGAGCCCGCACGAGCTGCAAGAGAGCTGGCAACGCCTACAAGCCCACTTCGGGCGCTTGTTCAGTCAACCCGAGGATGTGAGAGATTTCAAGGCCTTGGTGCTCGACCTCGCGGTGAGTGGACGCCTGTTGCCGGTACCAAAGGCGTCTACCCCTGCATCAGCGCTAATCGACAACATCGCACGCGCCAGGCTTGTGTGGGCGGAAGAAGCGAAAGAACAGGAAAAAAAAGAAGCAGTGGCAATGCTGAAGAAGTTGCGCACGCAACAGATCACCGTGCCCACTGCACCGCTGCCACCCCATTGGTGTTGGGCATCGTTGCTCCAAGTGTCCCAGGCTGTCGTGGATTGTCACAACAAGACCGCGCCCTATGTGGACGCAGGCATTCACCTTGTCCGCACGACCGACATTCGTGATGGGCGGATGGATCTGACCAAGACGCGGAAGATCTCCGAAGAAACCTATGCCTATTGGGCTCGGCGCATGCCCCCAAAGGCTGGCGACATCTTCTTTACACGTGAAGCGCCCATGGGGGAAGCGGCCATCGTCCCTGAAGGTGAGCGCGTTTGCCTCGGGCAGCGCACCATGCTGATCCGGTTGTTTCCAGAGCTGTTCAGCAGCCGGTACCTCTTGTATGTGATCCAAAGCCCCAGTTTCCAGACTCGAATGATCGAGGCTGCCATTGGCATGACGGTGAAGCATCTCCGCGTCGGTGACGTCGAAGACTTGATGGTTCCCGTTCCTCCACGCGAAGAGCAAAACCGAATTGTCGAAATCGTTGACCGGTTATTCGAGCTGTGCGGCCACCAAGCTGACCGCGTCGGAAATAGTCTTCGAGTTGCTGCAAACCTTGCCACCACCACCGTCGCTGCACTGACGGGCATTTCTGTCGATGCAGAAGAGGAGTCCCCTTTGAAAGCACCCCAAACGGAACTGATCGCGCCGCTTCGTTTGGGCACGTTGCCAGACGTCAAGGACCTTGCTCCGCTGGCCACCTTGCTGGCTCGCAACCAAAGCGAGATGTCGGCTCGTGATCTGTGGCAGCGCTTCGGCGGTGAGATCGATGCCTTTTATGCGCAGCTCAAGACCGAGGTGGCACACGGCTGGATCACCGAGCCTCCGGTGGCCGAGGTGCGCGCGAAGCCCGTTGAAACAGCGGAAGCCTGAGCATGCAGTTGCGACACCTAGCGATCCCGAACCTCCGCAACCTGCTTGGCCTGGTCATCGACTTCGCCACCCACCTCGAACCCCGGCCGGGTGCTGACAGCACGGCAGCCCCCAAGGCCATCCGCAGCCACGCGCTGATCGGCCAGAACGGTACAGGCAAGTCCAACCTGATCGAGGCGCTGATCACCATTTTCCGCGACGTAGATCTAGACCGGGACGCCGCGTTCGACTACACGCTGGAATACGAGATCCGCGGGCACGTGGTGCGCATCCAGGCCGATCTGTCCAAACAGCGCCGACCGTTCGTGTGGGTCGATGGCGACCGGGTCAGTCAGGACTACCTGAACAAGAACGACCCGCCCGATAAGACGCCACGCGACGAGCGCCGCGGCCCGCGCCTGCTGCCCGCACACGTGTTCGCGTACTACTCGGGGCGGAACGAGCGCATCGAAGCGCTGTTCCAGGACCATCAGAAGCGCTTCAACCGGCTACAGGACATAACCACCGACGAGGTCTTGCCAGAACAGGTGCTGACCAACTTCAAGGGCACCGAAGCCGACATCCGCGCCATTGAGGAAGCTAAGCAGCGCCGCGAGACGCGGATGAAGCAGGCCGGCGACGACCGCCTGCGCCGCCTGTTCTATTGCCGGGGCGGGCACAGCCAGCTGGTGTTGCTGGCCTGCCTGCTGTCGGACGACCCGGTGTTCCAGAAGGTGCTGAAGAACCTGCACATCGAGTCGCTGGAGTCGGCTCTCTTTGTGTTGAAGGAGCCGTACCGGCTGCGCGAGAAGCGCCGGCATGGCAAGTTCGACGAGGTCGAGTTGAACGAGGGCGACCCGCGCTTCTGGTTTGCTCGCGGCAGTGTGGTGAGCGAGTTCCTGGACAGCTTGTGGCAAGTGGCCTGGGCGCCCATCGAGCAGGAAGTGGCCCAGCAAATCGACTTCCGCGGTCGCACCGAGAAACAGCGCCAGCTCTACCTGTATGTGGCCAACCAGGCCAAGCTGCAGGAACTGGGTCGCCTGGTTGGCGGCACCGACAGCTTCTTCCGCTACGCCGAGGGCGCCTACATCGGCGATCTGATCGAGGAAGTGCGCATCACCGTCAAGAAACGCGACGAGCACGGCGGTGCGGTGAGCTTCACGCAGCTGTCGGAAGGGGAGCTGCAATTGCTGACCGTGCTGGGGCTCATGCGCATCACTCGCGAGGACCACTGTTTGTTCCTGCTTGACGAGCCGGACACGCATCTCAACCCGGTTTGGAAGTTGCGGTACTTCGACGACATCGAAGGGGTGTTGGGCGCCGAACCCGGCAAACTGGGCCAGGGCCAATCGCAGATCCTTATCACGACTCACGACCCGATGATGGTGGGAAGCCTCCGGCGCGAACAAGTTCATATCCTTCTCCGCGAGGAAGACGGCACTGTGGTTCAGTCGCCATACGAGCACCCTCAAGGCATGGGCGTTGCGGGCCTATTGAAGAGCGAGCTGTTTGGCTTGCCGTCGACGTTGGATCCGCAGACTTTGGATGATCTGCAACGGCGCAATGAGCTGATCGCCAAGAAGTCGGGCGACGGGTTGACTTCGGTAGAAGAAGGCGAGTTGCAGCGACTTCGGCGCTATCTGGAAGAGCTCGGCTTCTCTCGTGAGTATCGTGACCCGATGTATCAGCTTTTCG
This sequence comes from Achromobacter sp. MYb9, assembly GCF_002975275.1. Lineage (GTDB taxonomy): Bacteria > Pseudomonadota > Gammaproteobacteria > Burkholderiales > Burkholderiaceae_B > Achromobacter. Next base: position 11,206 of record NZ_PCOQ01000045.1, read on the forward strand.
TCGAGAAGATGTACAAGGCCAAGTCGCAACCCATCAACAAGTTGATGACGCCGGGGGAGCTTGCGGAGCAAGAAGCCTTGGCAGAGTCGATCATCAAAGAGTTGGTCGCGTCCGAGCGCAAAGACGAATTGGCCGAGCTGGCTCGCCTGTTGAAGAAAGGAGGGGTTTGATCGATGCGCAAAGTTCACGTTCCTAACGATCAGCTGCCGCCGGTTGAGTGGCTCGCTGAAGCGGAGGCGGCATGTGCTGCACTTGCCGATGCGAAGACTGAGGCTGAGCGCGATACAATCATCGACACCAAGCAGAGGCTCTGGCGCGACGAGCGAATCCGCGACTGGCTGCTCGGCCTGTTTCACAACAAGTGCTGGTACAGCGAGGCCCAGGAAGGAGTGTCTGCTTACCACGTCGACCACTACCGTCCCAAAGGCCGGGTAACTGACGTCGGGCGCGTCAATCCTGAACCCGGCTATTGGTGGCTAGCATTTCGATGGCAGAACTATCGAATCTGCGGGCAACTCATCAACGTCAAGAAAAACGACGTCTTCCCGCTGGTAGGTGGTTACCGAGCCACACCCGATGTAGCGGACAGCCTGCGCCTGGAGGCTCCTGCCCTATTGGATCCGACCACTGACGACGCTCGGCTCATCAGCTTCGAGATGGACGAGGACGGATGCCAAGCTGTGCCGAGTGGCGGGACCGACGAGGAGGACAGGGGGCGTGTCGTTACGACGATCGAGGTCATCGGCCTGAATCGCCTAGACAGACTGAACAGCAAGCGCGCAGATGTCTGGAAGGAGTGCCGCGAAAAGCTGGCTAGCTATACCGCGGCCGCAGGCGAGCCTCTGGCACTGAAGCAGCTTCAACGTGCGCTCATCGTCATGGATCTGAAGAAGCGCGTGGCCTACGAGAGTGAGCTCTCGTCGGTCGCCGAGGCGTGCATCCGTAAGGTCGGGTCGGAAGTGGTGTGCGCACAGGTGTTTGGCTAGGCACCGTAAGACCTACCAAGCCATTCCGATGTCGAGGTTCCTCAGCCATGCCTATCCATCACGCTATCTGGCGAGTCGGTGAACAGCCAGCATCACTCGTCTCCAGCCGCCTTACCATCGAGCAGCAGCTCGAAGACATGATCGTGCGGGACCCTCGCATCCTATCCAGCGAGTGGATGCTCATCGGTCGCCAGGAGGTCACATCGCATGGTGGGCGCGTTGACCTGCTGGCGATTGCGCCGGATGCCTCGCTGGTGCTCATCGAGCTGAAGCGCGACCGCACGCCGCGCGAAATCATCGCCCAAGCTCTGGACTATGCCTCGGGGGTGGAGCAACTGACGCCGGACCGCGTGGCACAGATCTTCCAGCGGTTCTCTGGCGGCAAGAGCCTGAACGCAGCCTTCCAGGAGCTGTTCGGCGTCGAACTGGACGACGAGACCCTCAACCAGTCGCATCAAATCATCATCGTGGCGGCCGAGCTGGATCCTCACACCGAGCGCATCATTGGCTACCTCAACGCGCGGGACATCGCGATCAACGTCGTGTTCTTCCAAGTCTTCGAGCATGGCGCAGACAAGCTGTTGAGTCGGGCCTGGCTCATCGATCCCGGCGAAACCCAGGCCAACGTAGCGTCCACCACCACGGTCAAGGGCGACAAGGAACCGTGGAACGGTAAGTTCTATGTGTCCTTCGGTGACACCACTTCTCGAAGTTGGGAGGATGCCCAACGCTTCGGCTACGTCAGTGGTGGCGGTGGCAGCTGGTACAGCCAGACGTTGAAACTCCTGTCGCCAGGTGACCGGGTCTGGGTGAAGATCCCAAAAAAAAGGCTATGTCGGGGTCGGAGTCGTACTGGAGTCAGTACAGTCAGCTAAGGATTTCAAGGTGCAGACGGAAAGCGGTGAGCAACCTGCTTTGCTTGCGCTCAAGCATTCCGACAAGTACCGCCTCACTGCCAATGATCCGGAGCTTGCTGAGCATTTTGTTCGGGTTCGGGGGCTAGACACAGTTCCCGAGAGCAGAGCGGTGAGCGAACTGGGCCTCTTCGGCAATCAGAACACAGTTTGCCAGCCGACTACGCCAAAGTGGCGTCACACGGTCGAGCGGCTCAAAATAGCATTCCCAAGATGGGCGGATCAGCCAAGCGTTTTAAACGCCTGAGCTAGGTTGATTGCACAACGTGAGGCAGCGAGAAATCCCGGCGGCCTCAGCCCACGCTCGACGGAAAACATGAAATGCTCCCCAACGACCAGATGTTTACTTCCTGAATCTCCGGGGAGCGGTTGGTTGGATTTGCTGTCCGCCACTAGCCTTCCGAGAAGTAGTCGTTGGTGAACTTCCGCTTTCAATCTGAAGCCGTCGCTCGAAAGTTTGCCATGGCTGACCGCTCCTGGCCGATTCTGTTGAAAAACTCGCGGCCGTCTCGGTCGTCTGGCAGAATTTGCAAAGCGCCAACGAGTTCGGAGAGCACCGACATGATGGGTCATCAAGCGAGCGGGCAAGAGCGGCTGTTCTACGCTTTCAACCTTGAAGACGTCGTTCCGCCGACCCATCTTCTTAGAGCCATCGATCGCTGTCTGGATCTGAAGGAACTCCACCAACACCTGGCGAAGCACTACAGCCATACGGGCCGTCCGTCCATTGACCCCGAACTTATGATCCGTATGCTGATCGTTGGGTATTGCTACGGCATCCGCTCCGAGCGTCGTCTGTGCGAAGAGGTTCAACTGAATCTTGCATATCGATGGTTCTGTCGTCTCGGCCTCGAGGATGCAGTGCCCGATCACTCGACCTTCTCCAAGAACCGACATGGACGTTTCCGCGCCAGCGATACCTTCCGCTGGTTGTTCGATGAAGTGGTCCGTCGTTGCATGGCTGCGGGCCTAGTAAAAGGCGAAGGCTTCGCTGTCGATGCCAGCGTCGTGGCTGCTGATGCGAACCGCCAGCGCGGTGTTCCTGCCAGTGAGGCCACCGACTGGTCGAACCCCGCACTCAGCACGCGTGCCGTGCGCGAGTATCTCGAAGCGCTCGACGACGAAGCGTTCGAACAAGCCGTTCCCCGGCGAATCTCGCTGACCGATCCGCAGTCACGGTGGACGGCCGCCCCTGGCGGTCCCGCATTCTTCGCTTATTCGACAAACTATCTGATCGATACCGAGCATGGCGTGATCCTCGACGTCGAAGCCACCCCTGCACATCGCACCGCAGAAGTGGACTCTACCAAGACGATGGTGGATCGCGTCGAGGAACGATTCGACATCATCCCTGATCGGCTCATCGGCGATACCGCTTACGGCACGGCTCCGATGCTGGCGTGGATGGTGCAAGACAAGGGGATAGAGCCGCACGTCCCCGTCTGGGACAGAACCCAGCGCAAGGACGACAGTCTATCGAGCAGCGACTTCGAATGGGATGGCGAGGCCAACGAATATCGTTGCCCCGAGGGGCATGCACTGCGCAGCGAGCGGCGCATGTTCAAGATCGAACGCACTCACGTCACCAAGGCGGGCACCGTAATCTACCGAGCCAGCAAAACGGACTGCGGTAAGTGCGCGATGAAGTCGCAATGCTGCCCCAATACGCCGATGCGCAAGATCGCTCGCAGCATTCACGAGGATGCACGCGATGCAGCCAGGCGTATCGGCGCCACTGTGCAGTACCAGCGCTCACGTCACGAACGAAAGAAAGTCGAGGTGCTGTTTGCACACCTCAAACGTATTTTGAAGATCGACCGCTTGCGGTTGCGCGGACTTACTGGTGCAGCAGACGAATTCACGCTTGCAGCAGCCGTTCAGAACCTACGTCGTCTTGCGATGCTTACCTCTCCGGGGCCACCGATTCAGGGCACAGGTGCGCCCAGTTGAGGCGAAACCCACCGATTAACAAGGCAACCGGGCATCAGTACCCGGTTCCAATCGAAAAAATGGCGAAAGCCGCCAGGTCATCGGCCTTGTAAGCGCGACCAAGCGCGACGCGCAATCGAGTTTTTCAACAGAATCGGCCGCTGGCAGACGTTCGTCAATCGCGTCGAGCTCACAGCCGTTGTAGGGTAGGGCAGGCGCACTGGCATGGGGGCCCTCGCGATGTGATGGTCCCAATCATCACCCAAGTTCAATGAACTTTCTGGGGAAGAATGCCATGTTCAATGAACCAGTGCGGCCAAAGTGAATGAACCAAATTTCGCTAAGTCCATGTTTTAAAAAATGTCGAGTTTCCACTTTCAATGAACTCCGACAATTCATCTAACTTGGGATTTGCGTCATCCAGTTTGGGAATCGAGGATTTCCGATATACAAGCACTGGTGCGGTCTCCAGCCGGATTTCGCCTCTGGAGGTTCAATTTCGTGTGTCACGCTTGGGGTGATGTCGCTTTAAGCCGGCAGCCATCGACGTAGCGCGTGAGCGCCGGCCACTGGTTCAAGGCATACGAGAGCCAAAAGTTGCACAACCTCTCGACAAACGGGAAAATCGATCACTTGGTCCACCAAGTCCGTGGCCGCAGACTATTCAGGAGTGAAGGACGTGCGCAACCCCGTTCTCGCGGCAATACCGA
>NZ_PCOQ01000046.1 GCF_002975275.1 Achromobacter sp. MYb9
GCAACCCGCCTCCCTCTCCCAACCTGCCCCCCATAGCGCCGCCGACGACGCGCCCAGCCATGACCTGGTCTACGGCCCCGACGATCGCCCCGCGCCTCCCGTCGCCTTCGTCGCCGCGCTGCAGCACCTGCTGGCCATCCTGGTCCCCATCGTCACCCCCGGCCTCTTGATCTGCCAGGCGCTTGGCGTCAGCTCCCGCGACACCACGCTGATTGTGTCCATGTCGCTGGTTATCTCGGGCATCGCCACCTACGTGCAATGCAAGCGCTTCGGCCCCCTGGGCGCGGGGCTGCTCATCGTGCAGGGCACCAGCTTCAACTTCGTCGGACCGCTGATCGCGGGCGGCTCGGTCATGGTCAAGCAAGGCACGCCGGTCGAAGCCGTCATGGCCGCGATCTTCGGCGTCGTCATCGCCGGCTCGTTCGTCGAAATGGGCATCAGCCGCATCCTGCCCTTCGTCAAACGCCTGATCACCCCGCTGGTCACCGGCATCGTCGTGCTGCTGATCGGCCTGACGCTGATCAAGGTCGGCCTGATCAGCATGGGCGGCGGCTTCGGCGCCATGGCCAACGGTACCTTCGCCAGCGCGGAAAACCTGACCCTGTCCGGCCTGGTCCTGGGCACCATCATCCTGCTGAACCGCGTGCCGGTCGTCTGGATCCGCAGCACCGCCCTGGTGCTGGCGCTGGCCGTCGGCTACATCGCCGCCGCCGCCATGGGCCGCCTGGACTTCACCGGCGCCCGCGAAGCCGCCCTGTTCCAGATCCCCGTGCCCCTGCACTTCGGCCTGGGCTTCTCGTGGGCGCTGTTCGTGCCGATGCTGATCATCTACCTGGTCACGTCCCTGGAAGCCATCGGCGACGTCACCGCCACCAGCAAAGTGTCCAAGCAGCCCGTCGAAGGCCCGCTGTGGATGCAGCGCATCAAGGGCGGCGTCCTGGTCAACGGCGCCAACTCGCTTCTGGCCGGCGTCTTCAACACCTTCCCCAGCTCGGTCTTCGCGCAAAACAACGGCGTGATCCAGTTGACCGGCATCGCCAGCCGCCACGTCGGCGTGTGGATCGCCGGCATGCTGATCCTGCTGGGCCTGTTCCCGGGCGTGGCAGGCGTGCTGCAAGCCGTGCCGGAACCCGTCCTGGGCGGCGCCGCCATGGTCATGTTCGGCGCCGTCGCCGCGTCCGGCATCAACATCCTGGCCGGCATCCACCTGGACCGCCGTGCGCTGTTGATCATCGCCGTGTCCCTGGCCCTGGGCCTGGGCGTGTCGCAAGTGCCGGAAATCCTGTCGCACCTGCCGCATGCGGTGAAGAGCGTGCTGGAATCGGGCGTCGCCACCGGGGGCATTTGTGCCCTGGTGATGAACTGGTTCCTGCCTGAAAAGAAGTAAGTCCTGGAAGGGGCCGATCGGGGTTGCCGCCTGCGGGTAGTGCCCGAATCGGCCTCGTCGGACGGCCCCGATCTCGGGCCACCTGACAATTTACGAAAGTCCGCATATAATCGCTGTCTTCGTTCTCCCGCAGCCGTCATCTGGACGTGTTCGCGACCCCCTTGCCCGGGTGGTGAAATTGGTAGACGCAGGGGACTCAAAATCCCCCGCCGCAAGGCGTGCCGGTTCGATTCCGGCCCCGGGCACCATCTAAAAATCCCTAGTGTTTACAAACATCTAGTGCGATTCGTTGTCTTGCTCCATCGTTCAATTCCCTCTCAGTGCTTGTGAGGCCGTCATTCCAAATGATGGGCTAGTCGCGTTCGTCCAGAACACTCCGAGCCAAACGCGACGTCGAGCACTAAGCTAGACGTGCCAGGAATTCACGCGGGCGTCCGGGCACAAAAGTGCAACTCGCCTTCGAGCGGTCTATCATCCGTTGCACCGACCTCTCCCAAGAAAGGCAGGAAATGGAACACGTCATTCAGCGACTGCGCCAGTTCCGCGACGAGCGAAACTGGCAGCAATTCCACAACCCTAAAGATCTGGCCGTGGCCCTCAGCATCGAGGCCAGCGAGCTGCTGGAAGTCTTCCTTTGGAAGGCCCCTGAAGCCGCCGACCCCGAGAAGGTGAAGGAAGAGCTTGCGGATGTCTTGGCCTATGCGTTGCTGTTGTCCGACGCGTACAACTTCGACATCGAGAAAATCATTCTAGAAAAAATCGAAAGAAATGAAGAAAAGTACCCGGTACACAAGGCAAAGGGAACCGCAAAAAAATACAACGAGCTATGAGTCAAGCACGCCGTTGGATGAATATCGCTATCGGGTAGTAGGCCAGTTTCTGGAGATGGTGAGCAATTGAGCTATTTGCAGATTACGTCCGAATGATCACGCGAGTTTCCCTCGACGTCAGCATTTTTGACACATCTAATGTGTAAATATTTGAGGAAGAGAACACATTCGTCGCGAAAGAGAAACGGAAGGAGAGGTGCCGGGTTGCAATTTGGTCGACTAAATTTTGTAGCCTGACGCCGTTATTCATTGGGATAACTGACAGCGAGACAGCGCAGAGAGAAGTTGGCATGCGAATCTACTAGTGGTTCGTTTTGATGGAAATGCGAAGTCAGGTTTTCTCTTCACAACGGATACCATATGTCGGTAATCCTCAATGTTTGGTACTCATTACTCCAGTCGGCGCAGACTGCTGCTGGCGGAGCAGGCCGGCGCGGCCGCCCGCTTTCGACCCATGGGAGATGTTGACCGAATCGCCAAGCGTTCATTCAGGCCATCTATCGTCCTGTGCGACCCGCTCATGATCTGACCTAGCAGTTCCTGAATCCGCACGACCGTGCGGCTGTAGTCAACAGGGCATTGGGCGGGCACGGCAACCATTGGAAATGGCGGAACCGCGAAGGATAATAGGTTCATGCAGAACTTTGCAGGAAACGGTTATGGGTGACAGAAATACTTCGCTGGTCAATACGGAGATTTCTCGCGCGGTTGCTCCGAAGGCCGCGCTTGAGCTCTATGAGCGACTTCTCGACAGCGGCGTCATCCTTCCCGAGCTTCGTGATGACCTGTCGCTGGGTGGGTTCGCCTTTCCGTTACGCGATGATTTTCGAGGGTTAGACGACCTTGAAGATTGGCGTTCTTCCGAGCAAGCGATGGATTCACACAGTCCCGGACATACATGTATCACTGCCATTGAAATCGGCGTGACGGGCTACCGGTGGCACATTGGCTTAACTGGTAGACCCGAACTGACGGTTCAACCTGGCAATAACGGTCTGTACATGAATTTCGATGGCGGCTTCAGTGTGAATTGCCCATTCTGCAGATCAGCTGTCAAGCTTGGCGCCGATGGAAGTGAAGGTTTGTATGAGGCCCTTAACGCATGGCATCAGAACCCAGAGTCTTCCTTGCTACGCTGCAGTTCATGTAACGCAACCGTGCCACTGTCTACATGGCAATCTGAAAATCAAGAATTTGCAGCAGGCCATCTCGCGATAACACTGTGGGGTGGGAACCTTCTGGGTCTTCTCTTTCGACCGTCTAGCGCATCGGCAAAGCGCTTGAGGGGTTTGTTTGCTGGGTCCAGCGGCATTGAACCGGCTTTGGTGTTTTGCCTTGTCTAAGCGCCAATCAGCTTAATTTTGCCAAGGTACATTTCACGAGTAAACGCTGATTGTTTGACGATCCGGGCACTATGGTAGAACGTCCCCTTCTGGCCGGTTGCAGACCTGGGTAGCCGTCCGCTTCCGACCCGACAGCGGACGTTCTGTCGGCGACCCTCTGTAACTTTTCCGGCGTGTTTGCGGTCTCCGTTTTGTGGCGACATTCATAGCCCGTCGATGCTGGCGGTTCACGCTACACCGGTGGCAGTCGGAGCACTCGGGCGCCAATCTTTTACATAGAGAACTTCATGGTCGCTGAGCTGAATGACACTAGTTCTTTGCAGGGTTTCGGCAGCAGCAGGCCCATATTTTTGGATCTCATCAATCGCAATGAACGATTGTTTTTGAACCTTTGCATACAGCTCGACGAGACGAGCAACGGAGTCATTCGAGATATTCTTGAAAAGAACGGAGTCATGCGCAATCGCAGGAAGCTTGGTCGCCCTGAAGACAGCCATGTCGAAAAGCACTAGCCCGAAGTAGGCTGTGCCCGTGCCAGTGTCCTCGAAAACCTCGAAGCTGTAGCTGGCATCGCCTAGCGATAGGTGCGGACTCTTGCGGAGATTGCCAACGGCTTCGCTTACGATCTCTCGCATACCATCGTTAACGCTGGTCTCGATGTCTGCAAGAATGCGTTGTTTCACCTCCGCCAGCTCCTCCTTCGCAGTTCGGAGCGCACTAACATGCGCTTGCTCGCGCTCATAACCCTCTGTGCTTGCTCGTGCGGTCTGCAGTGATGACGCGACTTTGTAAACATGGTCGACCAGTGACTCCGGCTGCTCGACAGACCCCAATGCGGTCGCCATTTCTGCGTCAATACCAGAAATGCTAATGTCGATCAGCCTCAATTCATCTTCTAATTGTTCCTTAGATGCTCTCAGCTGCTGTCTGAGGATATGCGCTACGCCATCATGAAACGCTTCGACCTCCGCTAATCTTTCGGTGTTGACTTCGGGGAAAAACCTTTCGAGGTCCCGGAAATTGCTGGCGCGGAGGGAGCGCTTTCCAGTGAGGTTCCGACCGACCCGTTGCAAGCGCCCGGCGATAGTCATTCGGCGCTGGAGCAAGATATCTTTGCGCTCCTTGAGCGTCAGAATTTCCTTGTTGATGACTGCACTCAGACTCGTCGCGTAGTTAGCCAAATTCTGCCGCACATCCTCCAGATCGCGTTCGAGGTCTGCGATTTGTACCTTAGCATGCGCATATCCGGTCTTAGTAACCTTCGGGATGAGCTGCTTGCTTGCCGCGGCTCTGATAACCTTTAGGTCTGTTTCGGCTGTCCGCGCTGCCCTGTCGCGTGCTTGAATTAAGTCGAACTTTCCATACGTTTTAACCAAGTTGTCGATGCAATCTTTGTCCCTCTGCTTGGGGAACGAATGCAACGGTTCGTCTGGTATCAAGTTGGTCTTGCCCCACACGCGCAAATGGAGTCCGACGGCAGCGCGAAAAGTCTGACCGGGCTGCGTGAGACCATATGCAAGCTTCAAGTGGGCGTTGAATTCGTCGAGCTGCATAGCCGACACCACGTTGTATTGAATGTCGCACGCGTACACGGTTTCGGGCGTGATAGTCTCGCGCCGGAAACGATGTAATTCGCCGTTGAACTTAAAGGCGTAGTCATAGTGGTGATGACCTAGTTCGGCGACGATGTCTCTATTCCATTCGAGTAGCGTCGAGCCGCCGAACACGAAGTCAACCAGCATTAGGAGCGTCGACTTGCCAATGGAATTTGTCGCATTGTCATCGCCCAGGACAACGTTTAAGCCTTCGTGAAAGCGGACAACCCGGGTGCGGAATTTTTCGCAGCGAATTTCATGCAGCATAAATAACCTTCTCCGCGTCGAAGTCGATAGTCAGACGGTTCAGCAAGAATAGGACGTCCAGCGTAAGCAGAAATTGATCTATGCTCTCGAACTTGTTTTCTACTTGCTCGAACAATTTCACCAAGAGAATTGGATCGGGGCCGGCTTCAAGCACAAGCGGAAGCTGTCCCAATACCGAGAGAGACAACGGAACTACTTTGTTGGGCGTAATCACTCGAAGACCTCGCAGTTCTGAATGAAGAAGGACGCCACAGCTTCAACTGACTCGAGTGTTGATGCCTTTGAGCGGACACGAATCCACGCGACCAGATTGGAAAACACCTCGGCTTGCGGCAGCCTCTGACGCTTTTGCATCACGTAGAACGATCTGACCTGAATGCAGATCTGCTCAGAACAACCCGGGTCACTACGCTCAAGTTCCAGAAATGCTGCCTGAACGTGCAGAAAGTAGTCTTCGACGGCATTACGTACCTTCTGCTTGGTGGGCGGCGGCATCGTCGCGTCCAACTTGTCATTGACCGACTTCGGCGTGAAAGAGAGGGCGCTACTACTGCCCTGATCCACCTCGGCGTCGTGCAAGTGAGCAATGACGGCGGCAATTTGCTGCTCGAGAGGATACTGCGACGCCAGCGATCGCTGACGTTCTTGCTGCAATGTATCGAACTTGAGTTGGTACAGATTGAGGTATTCGCCCGCGGTTCGAGGCTTGTCAAACCTTTCGTGGCAACTGACGCACAGAGGAATGATATTGTCCGGATCGTTGACGTCAACACATAGCCTCGGCGATTTGGCCAGTTCTATGATTTCCTCTGGACGCGGATTCAACGGGTAAATGTGCGCCAACTCGTACGCTTTGTGCTGTCGTTGACCCTTTCGGTAGAACAGAAAGCAATCGCAAAGCGGACAGCGACTATTGACTTGAGAGAGTAGGCCGGCGGTTTCCGCGTCGTTGTAGGCACGTCTGTTATTCGTCACAAAAGCCCTTTGCCGCGCTTCAATTTTAGGATCAGCGAAAGTGAGGACGAACCTCACAGCGGGTTATGCAGACGGGCATTATGGCCGAAAATGACTAAGTTCATGTTTTTTGTTACATGCAGGGATTATGCCGAATTGGACGCTAATGACGCCTTGTGGCCGAAATCCACCATTGACGAGCGCAGCATAAAAATCGCAAATTGCCAAATCGGGAAATAGATGTCCCCAATATTGACGAACTTGTGAAATAACCCGAAACTCAATCGCTGCGGCGTCTCGTCGCTTTGCTTATGCACGTCGTGTTGACAGTACTGATTTGCAAAGGAAGGGGCTGCGTAGTGATGTTGTGTGATCGGATTTCAAGCAAGACACTGGGTGCTTTTGGCATTTTTTCATTGACCCTGCTAGCTTCGGCCAGCACCCACGCTACGGAAGGCGCGCTTGGGCGCCAGGTCACTGGCACAACGGTGCAACCCAACATTGGCATTGTTTCTTCGGAGCCAATCACCGTCGTGAATCTGAGCCAGATCTACCTGGACGGAAAAATCAAGGGCGGGCGTGAAACCCCCATCGGTGGCAACACCACACTTGGCCTGGACGGGCAAGTCGCGTTCACGCTGGCCACCCTAATGAAGACCTGGGACACAGGCCCGGGGCGGTGGAATTTCGCCTCCAGCGTCACTGTGCCGTACATCTGGACCAAAGTAAGCGCCACCTTGACAGGCCCTCGCGGACGAGGGGGTGAGACCAGTGACACTGCGTCCAACCTGTTCGATCTGTACTTCACACCCATCATCGCCGGCTACCACTTCTCCAAGACTCAGCACATGTCGCTGAGCCTGAATGTTTGGGCTCCTACCGGTAAATATGACGAGAATTCGTTGGCCAATCCCAGCCTGAATAACTGGACGTTCGTTCCGCAGGTGGCCTACACCGGAATTTTCCCTGAATTGCAAATCCAGCTCGATGCGGTCAGCAGTCTTCAGTTCTACACACGCAATCGCGCCACGGACTATCGCAATGCGCCAATCTTCGGGTTGGATGTCATGGCGCGCAAGATGTTAGGCAACGGCGTCGGCGTGGGGTTGGTGGCTGGCACCCAGATACAGTTGGGCGATGACAATGGTCCGACCGCTGACCAACTCGACGGTTTTCGCGGCCGTGATTTCGCGCTTGGACCTATTCTGACCTATGACCGCAAGCTGGCCGACAAGCGATCGCTGTCACTCGCCCTACGCTGGGTGCCTACCGTTGCCAGTACACGCCGGCTAGATAGCGACGCCACATTCATGGCCAGCGCAACCCTTCTATTTTGACGGAGCTGTCACATGCGTATGCTTACGCTCGCAGGGCTGAGTCTGGCCGCAACACTGGCCTATGGGCAGTCCGCTGAAGATGCTAACAAGGCAAATAACCCGCTAAACCTGGCGCCGTCGCTGGGCATGCAGAATTACTACACGCCCAGGCTATTCGGCACGTCCGCTCACACCAATGACCTTTTGGTGCGTCCAACGCTTCCGATCGCGCCGGGTGACTGGATTGGTGTCCCGCAGATATTGCGCCCCACAGTTCCGCTGTCGACGCGGCCACAGGTAGATGGCAGCTATCGCACAGGGCTTGGCGACATCAGCGTGTTCGACATTTTTCTGCTCAAGCAGGGCGAGGTCGACCTAGGTGTCGGCCCGATGCTGACCATGCCCACCGCGACGGACAAAGAACTCGGCATGGGTAAGTGGTCGGGCGGGCTGGCGGCTGTAGCCGTGCACAGCAGCCCGCGAGGGCTGCTCGGCGGATTGGTTCAATGGCAGCACTCATTCGCAGGCCAGAGCAACCGCGATACCGTCCACACCGCGACGGTGCAACCTTTCGTCATCCACAACTTTCCGCAAGGCTGGTATTTGCGATCCACGGCAGTCTGGACCTTCGATTTGCAGCGGGACCAGTACTACATCCCGGTAGGTCTCGGTGCCGGGCGCGCCTGGCGTGTGGGCAAGACCATCGTCAATACGTTTGTGGAGCCGCAGTGGACCGTGGCACATCGGGGTGAAGGCTTGCCTCAATTCACGGTCTTTGCCGGTGTGAATTTCACTTTCGGACATTGAAAAGTAGCGCGGGCATGCCCCGCAACCGTCATTCTTTGTGGGAGCTTTCATGAGAATTGCCCGCCGTACGGCCTCGCTTGCTATTGCGACGACCGCCCTCGCTTCGCTCGTTGCATGTGGCGGCACGAAGCCGTCTGCCGCACAGTACAAAACGACGACGCCGATCCCACCTCAGATCCAAACCGCCAACCAGGCCGAAACGAGAATCGGGTCGCTGAAGTTCTTCGACGGCGTTCCGACACCCGAGACAGCTCAAAAAGTCTATGACAACCTCGATTTCCTGCGTGGCGTGGAGGCCTTTCTCAACGGTATCCCGGGCGCATCAATGGTTGCGATTCGGACCGGCCTGCGTGAAGTGGGCGCCACGGGCAGCACAGTAGGGGTTTTCGAATCGCTCATGGATTCGCGGTCGCTATTCCTGACCGCCAATACCGAGACCATTTATTTCTGGAACTGGATGGACCTGAAGAATGGTCCTGTCGTGGTGGAAACACCACCCAATATTCTTGGCGTAGTCGACGATTTCTGGTTCCGCTACGTGGCAGACCTAGGCAATGCCGGACCCGACAAGGGCAAGGGCGGCAAGTACTTGTTCGTGCCGCCGGGCTACGAAGGCGAACTGCCGGCCAAGGGCTACTTCATCGTGCGCACGCCCACATTCGGGAACTTACTGTTTGGCCGCGCTTTCATGAAGAACGGGGATCCGGCGCCGGGCGTACAGGCGCTTAAGGCTGGCCTGAAGGTGTATCCCCTTGCCGCGGCCAGCACACCCCCCAAGACTAAATTCATCAACCTGTCCGGGAAGGTGATGAACACCATCCACGCCAATGATTACACCTTTTTCGAAGAGGTGAATCAGATCATTCAGGAAGAGCCCGCCGGAGTATACGGACCCGACATGACCGGCCTGTATGCCGCAATCGGTATGCGCAAGGGCCAGCCCTTCGCGCCCGATGCCCGCCTGAAGGCGACGCTTACGGAAGCCGTCGTGGTTGGCAATGCGACCGCGCGTGCCATCGACTTCGCGAATCGCGATCCCGCCGTACTGATCTATCCTGACCGCCACTGGAACACGCCTTTCGTAGGCGGCAGCTATGAATGGCTGAACGATGGCGCGCGCAATTTCGACGCTCGCACCATGTTCTTTTATGCCGCCACCGTCGATACTCCTGCGATGGCAGTTGCCATGCCAGGCATCGGCTCGCAATATGCTGCGGCCAATTATGATGCCCAAGGCAAGCCATTTGACGGTGGCAAGACCTACGTGCTGCGAGTGCCCCCCAATGTGCCGGCTAAGGACTTCTGGTCGGTCGTGGTGTACGACACCCAGACGCGTTCGATGCTGCAAACCGACCAGCCTTTCCCCAGCCTGTCGAGCGAAAAGCAGCTCGATGTCAACGCGGACGGTTCAGTCGATGTGTACTTTGGCCCGCGCGCGCCAGCAGGCAAGGAGCGCAACTGGGTGCAGACAATTCCAGGTAAAAGCTGGCTGACGATTTTCCGTCTGTACGGCCCATTGCAGCCCTGGTTTGACAAGACTTGGAAGCTTAACGATATCGAGCCAATTGCTGCGCGCTAGCCCCGAAACCCGGCGCCGCACCGTCCGCGCCGGGTCCAACCCCGTCACGCCCAATCACATATACAGGATGCTCACCATGCGCCGCGTTTTAGTTTCCGGACTTGCAATGACCTGCATCGCGACTGCCAATGCGCAGCAGACACCCGCGTACAAGTTCGAGCGTGGCTACCCGACGTCCGCCACCTCACAGCACGTCCGATCCGATCAGTTGCTGCAGCGAGCACTGGTCGCCTATCGCTACTGGTATCCCACTGTGTCCATGGAGGGCGTCTTCAACGGCAACCGCGCCGTGGGTATTGAGGATGGTAAACAATGGGGCATCGCTGCCGCCGGCCCTCGCCAAGTCGGATTCACGCTTAATTCGGATACGCCTTATGGGTCGGCCGTAATCGACCTTTCGCGCGGACCGGTGGTGATTGAGTTGCCGCCCGGCCCGTACATCGGCCTGGTCAATGATCACAACCAGGGTTGGGTGCAGGACCTTGGCCTACCGGGACCCGATGCAGGCAAGGGCGGACGCCACCTCGTCGTGCCTGCCGGATATACGGACGCGTTGCCAGAGGGTTATCACGTCGGCCACTCTCCTTCGATAAAGAACCTGTTGGCGGTGCGAGCCATGCCGGTGGGCGGCGATGTGCCCAAGGCGTTGGAGGCACTGCGGGCCGTAAAGATCTATCCGCTCGCCACCGATGGCAAAGCCGGCCGGACACTCGACGCGGTAGATACGACGCAGATGTCGTTGGATAGTTCCTCGCTGAAATGGGAGGACAATTTCAAGTTCTGGGAAGTCTTGGACCGAGTTATTCAAGAAGAACCGGTTAACCCGGCCTCGCGTGACATGTACGGCTTGTTGGCTGAACTAGGTATAGAAAAGGGCAAGCCGTTCAAGCCCGATCTGAAGTCACGCGAGACGCTTACCCAAGCGGCAAAGCTCGGCCGTGACCAAATGATCGTGACCGCGTTTGACAGCGATCGCGGTGATCGCAAGGCGTGGCCTGACCGACATTGGGAATGGGTGGGCTTGGTACCTGGCAGCGTACAGTTCGAGACTCCGGCGGGAATTGATATGGATGCCCGGGATCGCTGGTTCGCGCAGGCCATCGTCACTTCACCCGCCATGTTCAAGCGCGATGCCGGCGCCGGTTCCTTGTACTGGCTCGGCGCGCGAGATGCGCAGGGCACCTACCTGGACGGTGGCAAGCAATACACGCTGAGCGTGCCACAACCCGTGCCGGGAAAGCTGTTTTGGTCCGTCACGGTCTATGACAGCAAGACGCGCTCTCAGGTGCAAACAGACCAGGGCAAGGCAGCACTGCGCTCGCTATTCGAACTGAAGGATGTGGATTCAAGCCAACCGCTCAAACTGTACTTCGGGCCGAAGGCGCCGGCGGGGCAGGAGAATCGATGGATCAAGACCAATCCGGGTCAGGGATGGTTTGCCTACATCCGGATTTATGGCCCCGAAACGGCGGCTTTTGATAAAAGCTGGAAGCCTGGCGACTTCGAGCAGCAGCGCCCCTAACTGTTGCTCCGAGTGACCTGCGTCGGTGCCTTCTATCGTGCAGGCTGCCGACGTAAGGCCTGCGATCAGGCTGAAGAGGATATAAAGGCAATTCGATTGAAAGGCAGCTTCTGGCCGACAAGCGACTGCTCGCCGGCCGGGATGCATCAAACCTCGGTTTGCTCTGCCATCTCAAGCGCATC
>NZ_PCOQ01000047.1 GCF_002975275.1 Achromobacter sp. MYb9
GCCCCCGCGACACCCGGCTCGCGCAACGGCATGCGGGCTCTGCTGGGGGGAGCTGGGTGCTTGGCGTTTTGGTGTGGAGGGATTGCTGCTGGAAGAGGTGGTGCGCCCGCCCGACAAGGCCGCCCTGCGCGGCCTTGCCGGGCATACGTGGGGAATGGGGGCTAGGCCGCTTTTGGGGGTTTAGGCGGTCAGCGCTTTGTGCCAGGCGGCTAGTTTCTTCTCGAACGAGGCGGCGGCGTGGGCGGGGCTGGTGGACGGCAGGTCCAGGTATTTCAGGTCTGCCCGGGCCAGCGTAGGCAGTACGTGGCGCCGGTACAGGGCGGCGGCTTTGCCGCCGTTGAAGCAGATGCGGGTGATGGCGGGATGGGCGGCCAGGAAGGCGGCGAAGTCGTTGGGGACCAGCGTGTCAGGGCGGATGTCGGCATCCAGGCTGCCGGGACGTTCGCAGGCTTGCAGTACGTCCCATAAGGCGACACCCGCGGATTGCAGGGCGCAAAGGCGTTGCGGGTAGTCCACGGTGGGGTCGAAGCCCAGGACGCGGGCCGCGATAGGCCAGAAGGCATTGCGAGGATGGGCGTAGTAGCGGGCCTGTTTCAGCGAGGCCACGCCGGGCATGGAGCCCAGCACCAATACCCGCGCACCGGGGGTTGCGACGGGGGCAAAGCCCCAAACTTGATCGTTGCGCCCTTGCGGCGCGGCATCCACGCGTTGTTCCATCAATCAAGGATACGTCAGCTGGCGGGCTCCCGCCGATGGCAGAAGGGATGAGCGTTGATCGTCCGATACATGGAACAGTGCTTACCAAGCAGGGGGACTACCGAAACGATCGTTCCGCCCTTATCTTTAACCCTATGACGAACGGTCCCGCAGGGGCCGCGCAATAGGAATAGACGCCATGAAGAAGATCCTCGGTTTGCACGCCGCTCCCCGCCCCCACTGGGTGGGCGACGGCTTCCCGGTGCGCTCGATGTTCTCCTACAACGATAAAGGCAAGAACGTCAGCCCGTTCCTGCTGCTGGATTATGCCGGCCCGGCCAAGTTCGAGCCGGCCGATCATCCGCGCGGCGTGGGCCAGCACCCCCATCGCGGTTTTGAAACCGTGACCATCGTCTACAGCGGCGAAGTCGAGCACCGCGATTCCACCGGCAACGGCGGCGTCATCGGTCCCGGCGACGTGCAATGGATGACGGCGGCCTCGGGCATCCTGCATGAGGAGTTCCATTCCCCCGCGTTCACCCGGTCGGGTGGCGAGCTGGAGATGGTGCAGTTGTGGGTCAACCTGCCCGCCCGCGACAAGACCGCGGCGGCCGGTTACCAGGGCATCCTCAATGCGGACATTCCCGTGGTGGCGTTGCCGGACGATGCGGGTTCGCTGCGCGTGATCGCGGGCAACTTCGCGGGCCAGGCCGGTCCGGCGCGCACCTTCACGCCCATGGACGTGTGGGATGTGCGCCTGAACGCAGGCAAGGCCGCGACGTTCCCCATCGCCGCGGGCCGCAACAGCATGCTGGTGGTGCTGCGCGGCACGGTGTTGGTCAACGGCGAATCCGTCGCCCGCGACGCGCATCTGGCGTTGTTCTCGCAGGAAGGGGAAGACATCACGGTCGAAGCCAACAACGACGCCGTGTTCCTGGTCCTGAGCGGCGAGCCAATCGATGAGCCCGTGGTGGGATACGGTCCGTTCGTGATGAACTCGCAAGCGGAAATCGTCGAAGCCATCCAGGACTTCAACGCCGGCCGCTACGGCAAGATGCACTGACGCCACGGGGGCGGGAGCCAATGCCCGCCCCGGCGGTACGACGTTTTCCTTTGACGGCGATTGAGCCCTGCCAAGAAAACCGCGGCCCCGGCCCGGGGGCCGCGGGAAGACTTTTTCCTGGTGCAGATGCCCTTGTCGAGGCCGCGCTAGCCGGTCCGCCGCCAGACGCTGGCCAGCCAGGGCTGTTGGTCGCGGGGCAGTCCTTCGGGACGGTAATAGTGTTCAAGCTCTTCGAACCCGGCGTCCGCCAGCAAGCTGCGCCATCCGTCCAGGTCGTGATAGACGCCATAGCGCCCACGGTTCCATCCTTCCTGATTGCCGCCTCGCGGGTTGGACGTGAACAGGACGCCGCCCGGTTTCAGCGTGCCGCGCAAGGCGCGCAACACCTGGGGCAATTCCTGGCCGGGCACGTGGAACAAGACGGCATTGGCGAAAATGCCGTCAAAGCGTGCGGCGGGCAAGGTCAGTTGTAGAAAGTCCTGGTGCCAGACTTCGCAGCCACTGGCCGCGCGCGCCATGTCGACAAAGCGGGGCGTGCCGTCCAACCCCACTGGCCGATGACCTAAAGCGGCGAAGGTCTTGAGATCGCGGCCCGGGCCGCAGCCCAGGTCCAGGATGTCATAGGGCGGCGGGCCCTGGATATGCCGCAACAACGCGCCGATGTTCTGGCTGACATCGTGGTCGCGCGTGCCGGCCTCGAACGATTCCGCGTTCTCTTCGTAGTGCGCAAGCGTCAGCGCGCTGATCTTGGCAAGGTCTTCGGGATCCAGTTTCATGAAGCCATTGTGCCTCGTTCGCCCGCCTCACGCAGTTCGATCTGCAACCGTGCCCGGCAAGCGGCCTGCTGCAGACGTTCAATCAACACGGCGCGCGGCGGCAAAGCGGTCAGGTAGTCGGCAACGTGAATGCCTGACTTGTCCAGTTCCAACAGTTCGATCTGCTCGGACTTTTTGCCTGCGCACAGGATGATGCCTAGCGGCGAAGCTTCCTCTGGTTCGCGTTCGAACTTGTCCAGCCAGCGCAGGTAAAGCTCCATCTGGCCTTTGTAGGCCGCTTTGAATTCTCCGACTTTCAGCTCAACCGCCACCAGCCGGCGCAACTTGCGGTTGTAGAACAGGAGGTCAAGGTAAAAATCCTCGTCGTCGATCTGGATGCGCTTTTGCCGGGCGACAAAGGCAAAGCCGCCCCCCAGCTCCAGCAGGAAGGATTCCATTTCACGGACGATGGCCGCCTCCAGGTCGGTTTCCTGCCAGGTGTCACGAAGGTCAAGGAAGTCCAGGATGTAGGGGTCGCGCATCACCAGAGCGGGCGACATTCGTTGGGCATTTCGCAGCGACTCCAATTCTTGCGCGATCAAGCTGTCCGGCTTGCGGGACAGCGCCGTGCGCTCGTACAACATCGAGCCGATCCGCTCGCGAAGGGTCCGAACGCTCCAGCGATCAGCACAAGCCATCTGCGCGTAGAAGTCTCGCTGAAGAGCCCCTTTTAGCGGGATCAGGGCGATAAAGTGGGTCCAGCTCAATTGTCGTATCAGTGATACGACAATCTTCTCGTCTGGGAAGGTGACTGCGAACTGCACCATACGACGCAGATTCTTCACGGCAAAGCTGCCTCCGTAGGCCTTGACCAACTGCGCCGCCAGATTCTGCAGCACGCCGACGCCATAGTCGGCCCGCCTCTCGTCCAGAACCTGTACATGAATGCGTTGCCCGATGCGCCAATAGAGCATCGTCAATCCGCTGTTGATCGCCGACGCCGCACGTTGGCGAGCCGCCTCGATCATTGCCTTGATATCGCCAAGTAGCGCCTTCGGTTCAGAAAGCGGTGAGCCCGCTTTCATCTCCGCGTTTCGCGTCGGCACTAGGGCCACATCGCCAACGGACGTTTTCAAATTCGGCTTCGCCACAATGACTCCTCGAATACCGCGCTTTCCCACGAAGCGCAGGGTGGAAGCCATCATGAAAGAAAAAAGCCCGCGCGCCTATGCAGCGCGCGGGCTTTTCGGACACAGTCAGCGGTCAGGCTGCCAGGCGCCCCTCGATCTTGATCTTGGTGGCCGGCAGGTCTTCGGGCAGGCCTTGGGCCAGTTGGCCGAACAGCTCATCGTGCAGCGCCAGTTCGTCGCGCCAGGCGCCGGCGTCCACCGACATGACCTGATCGAACTTGTCCGGCGTGAATTCCAGCCCCGTCCAGTCGATGTCCTGATAGCTGGGCGAAATGCCAAACACCTGGTCCACGCCCTTGGATTGGCCGTCGATGCGGCCGAGCATCCAGCGCAGCACGCGCATGTTTTCGCCAAACCCGGGCCAGACGAACTTGCCGTCCGGACCCTTGCGGAACCAGTTGACGCAGTAGATACGCGGCAAGGTGGCGCCCGCGGCTTCCATCTGCTTGCCCAGCTTCAGCCAGTGGTTGAAGTAGTCGCTCATGTTGTAGCCGCAGAACGGCAGCATGGCGAAGGGGTCGCGGCGCACCACGCCCTGCTGCCCGACGGCGGCGGCGGTGGTTTCCGAACCCATGGTCGCGGCCATGTAGACGCCTTCGACCCAGTTGCGCGCCTCGGTCACCAGCGGCACCGTGGTGGAACGGCGGCCACCGAAGATGAAGGCGTCGATAACCACGCCTTCGGGATTTTCCCATTCAGGATCGATGGACGGGCATTGCGCGGCCGGCGCGGTGAAGCGCGCGTTCGGGTGCGCGGCCTTGCGGCCGGTTTCGCGCGCGATGGCGGGCGTCCAGTCTTGGCCCTGCCAGTCGATCAGGTGCGCGGGCGGCGTGTCGGTCATGCCTTCCCACCAGACGTCGCCGTCATCGGTCAGCGCCACGTTGGTGAAGATGACGTTGGCCTTCAGGGTGGCCATGGCGTTGAAGTTGGTCTGCTCGCTGGTGCCCGGGGCCACGCCGAAATAACCGGCTTCCGGGTTGATGGCGTGCAGGCGGCCATCGGCGCCCGGCTTGATCCAGGCGATGTCGTCGCCGATGGTGGTGACCTTCCAGCCGTCCATGCCTTGCGGCGGAATCAGCATGGCGAAGTTGGTCTTGCCGCAGGCGGACGGGAACGCGGCGGCCACGTGGTATTTGCGGCCCTTGGGCGACGTCACGCCCAGGATCAGCATGTGTTCGGCCAACCAGCCCTGGTCGCGCCCCATCGTGGAGGCGATGCGCAACGCAAAGCACTTCTTGCCCAGCAGCGCGTTGCCGCCGTAGCCCGAGCCGTAGCTCCAGATCTCGCGGCTTTTGGGGAAATGCACGATGTACTTGGTGGGGTTGCACGGCCAGGCCACATCGGCTTCGCCGGCGGCCAGGGGCTTGCCCACGGAGTGCACGCAGGGCACGAAGTCGCCGTCGGCGCCCAACACGTCGTAGACCTGTTTGCCCATGCGCGTCATGATGCGCATGTTCACGGCCACGTAGGGGCTGTCGGAAAGTTCCACGCCGATGTGGGCGATGTCCGAGCCCAGCGGGCCCATCGAGAACGGCACGACATACAGCGTGCGGCCGCGCATGGCGCCGTCGAACAGGCCATTGAGGGTGTCGCGCATCTGGGCCGGGTCGGCCCAGTTGTTGGTGGGACCCGCGTCTTCGGGTCGGTCCGAACAGATGAAGGTGCGGTCTTCGACGCGCGCGACGTCGGAGGGATCCGAACACGCCAGGAAGGAATTGGGCCGCTTGGCGGGATTCAGCCTGCGCATCGTGCCGGACTGGACCATCTGTTCGCACAGGCGGTCATATTCTTCTTGCGAACCGTCGCACCACACGACGCGATCCGGTTTGGCCAACGCGACAACACTGGCCACCCAGTCGATCAGGCCGCGATGCTTGACGTAGGCCGGCACGTTCAACGCTGCCAGGCCCCCATCCAATGGCTTATTCATTGGGGCTATCTCCATACTTAGACAAATGGTGATACGGCCCCAATTCAGCTGGGGCCGTATGTAATTTGCGCCATCATACTTGCAGCGCTGGGCAACCCGTCAACCCATCCACATGGACGAGTTTGTCACGGGTTGAGACCGACTCAACCATAGTGGCCATCGCGTAACTCCCTACGGATGATCTTACCCGTGGCGGTGGTAGGCAAACTGGTTACAAACCGGATCGCGCGCGGGTATTCGTGCGCGGCCAGGCGGGTGCGGACATGCGCCTGCAGGGCCTTGATCAGCGCGTCGTCGCCGTCGAAGCCGTCGTTCAGTACCACATAGGCCATCACGATTTCCGTGCGCTGCTCGTCCGGCACGCCCACCACCGCCGCCATGCGCACGGCGGGGTGGCCGATCAGGCAGTCTTCGATGGGGGCAGGACCGATACGGTAGCCGGCGCTGGTGATGACGTCGTCGTTGCGGCCCACGAAGCGGATAAAACCTTGCGCGTCGCGCACGCCCAGGTCGCCGGTAAGCAGGTAGTCGCCCACGAATTTTTCGGCGGTGGCCTCGGGGTTGTTCCAGTACCCCAGGAACATGACGGGATCGGGCCTCAATACGCCGATGTTGCCCTCTTGTCCATCAGCCACTTCCACGCCCTGGTCATCCACAATAGCCACCCGGTGCCCCGGCGCGGCGCGGCCGATCGAGCCGATTTCCGGGTCGAACAGCGACGAACACGACGACACCAGCATGTTGCATTCGGTCTGCCCGTAGAACTCGTTGATGGTGACGCCCAGCACACGGCGGCCCCAGTCGATCAATTCAGCGCCCAGCGATTCGCCGCCGCTGGCCACCGAACGCAGGGCCAGGGGGCCCGCCGCGTCGGGATAGGCCGCGCCGCGCATCATCTTCAGCGCGGTGGGCGGCAGGAAGGTGTGGGTCACGCCGTGGCGCGCCATCAGTTCCAGGGCGGAGGTGCCGTCGAACTTCTCGAAACGGCGCGCCAGCACCGGGACGCCGTGGTGCCACGACGGCAGCAGCACGTCCAACAGGCCGCCGATCCATGCCCAGTCGGCCGGCGTCCACATCAGCTTGGCGTTTTCGGGGAAGAACTCGTGCGACATTTCCACGCCGGGCAGGTGCCCCAGCAGGACGCGATGCGCATGCAGGGCGCCTTTGGGCTTGCCCGTGGTGCCGGACGTATAGATGATGACGGCGGGGTCGTCCGCCGCCGTGGCCACCGGGGTGTAATCGGCGGATTCGGCGGCCAGCGCCGGATGGAACGGCACCGTGCCGCCCTCGCCTTCGCCGTCGATGCAATAGATGACCTTCAGGTCCGGCAGGCTGGCGCGAATTTCCCGCAGTTTGCGGCAGCCCTCGGTGTCGGTGACCAGCGCGACCGCGCCGCTGTTGGCCAGCCGGTACTGAATGGCATCGACGCCGAACAGCGTGAACAGGGGCACCGCCACCGCGCCCATCTTGTAGACGGCGATGTGCGTCACCGCGGTCTCGGGCGCTTGCGGCAGGTACACCGCCACACGGTCGCCGCGCTGCACGCCGTGGCGCGTCAGGCTGTGCGCCAGGCGGTTCGACTGCGCCTTGATGTCGTCGAAGGTGTAGCGCGTTTGCGCACCGTCGCTTTTTTCGTAGATCAGGGCCACGCGTCCGCTGCCGTCCGCCCATTTATCGCAGGCGTCGACCCCGATGTTGAACGCCGCCGGCACCTGCCATTGGAATTGGGACACAAGCTGCTTGTAGGATTCCGCTCGGGACAGCATGGTTTAGTCTCTGATGTTGTTATGGATCATCCAGGGCTTGCTCAACTTGCTTGACCCTGGCTCAATAATAAGCCCCGTCTACCCGCCGCTTTGCCGTCCGCATGGAAAAAACCCCCGCCGTCCCGATCCGCCGCCCCCCGGCCAGCGCCAAATCCGAACAGCGCATCCGTGACATCCTGCACATGGCGCGCCAGGTGTTCTCCGAGGCCGGCTTCCAGGCGGCCACGACGACCGAGATCGCCCAGCGGCTGGGCGTATCCGAAGCCACGATATTCACTTACTTCGGCGGCAAGCGGGAACTGTGCGTGCGGGTGATCAGCGATTGGTACGACGAGATCATCGGCAAGGTCGAAGACAGCCTTCCCCACGTGCAGGGCGCCCGCGCCCAATTGCACTACCTGGTGCATACGCACCTGCGGCACCTGTTGGCCGAAGGGCCGGGGCTGTGCGCCTTCATCCTCTCCGAAGGCCGCGCCCGCAATGACGATTTCGGCGACATCTACGCCGGGTTGCAGCGCCGCTACACCGCGCCGCTGATGCGCATCCTGGCGCAGGGCCAGGCAGACGGCGACATCCGCCGGGACATGCCGTTGCGGCTGTTGCGTTCGTCGGTCTATGGCCCGATGGAGCATGTGCTGTGGGACGCCATCCTGCGCGGCACGCGGGTCGACGTCGCGGCCACGGCCGACCAGTTGGTCGGCTTCCTGTGGCAAGCCCTGCAGCCGCCCCGCCAGGACACGCTGGCGCTGGCCCGGTTCCGCGGAGAAGTGCGCGACGCGCTGCATCGCCTTCAGGCGTCCGACGTATCCGACGAGTCCGCGAACAAGGACGGCGGCACATACTGAGGAAAGCCGCTATAGACGTCGCCGCGCTCGGCGGGCCGCAAGGTCCACGAATGCCGGGCGTTGGGCACGCCGCCGTCCACGCGGATGACACTGCCGTTGATGAAGGCCGCGGCAGGCGACAGCAGGAACACGACCGCCGCCGCCAGTTCCGCCTCGGTTCCAAACCGTTGCAGCGGCACCTTGGTCTTCAGCTCGCGCAGCACGGCGCGGTATTTGTCGTCGTAGCTATCCATGCCGCTGGATGCAATCCAGCCCGGCGCCACCGCATTGACGCGCACGCCCGCGTGCGCCCACTCGCAGGCTGCGGTTTCGGTCAGGTTCCAGACACCGGCGCGCGCCGCGCCCGAATGCCCCATGCCGGGCATGCCGCCCCAGATGTCAGCCAGCATGTTGACGATGGCCCCGCCATGCTGGCGCATGTGCTGCGTATAGACCTCGCGCGCCATCAGGAAGGTGCCGTGCAGGTTGTTCTGCACCACGGCGTTCCAGCCGTTGAAACTGATGTGGTCCAGCGGCGCCGGGAACTGCCCCCCGGCGCAATTGAACAAGCCGTCGATCGCGCCGTGGCGCGTCAGTACGTCCCTGACCGCGTCGCGCACGCCGGCTTCGTCGCGGATGTCGCAGGCGTGCAGGCTGATGCGCCCGGCCGCTTCCGGATAAATGCGGGCCAGCTCCACACCCGCCGCCTCCAGTTTGTCCAGCTTGCGGCCCACCAGCGCCAGGCTCGCGCCCAGCGCAGCCAGTTCGTGCGCGGTGCAACGCCCCAGCCCGCTGCCGCCACCCGTCACCAGAATGGTCTTGCCGTCGTAAAGCCCCGGCCGGAACACCGATGCATAACGCTGATCAGCGGCGGCGCCTGATTGTGGGTTCATGTCTCGCTCCATTATTTTTTTGAGGATAACTCAATAACCGCTCGGAATAAATCGCACGGCACCCGAAATAACCCTAGAATCACGACAGATTCGAACGTCGCTTATTGAGCCAAATTCAACACACGGGAGACCCCTATGACTCTGCCTGCCCCGCTGGATGTCGCCCACGATGGCGCCATCGTCCGCCTGACGCTGAACCGGCCCGACATGCGCAATGCCTTCGACGAGACGCTGATCGCAGCGCTCACCCGCGCCGTCGCGGATGCCGCCCAGGATTCCCGCGTGCGCGTACTGCTGCTGACAGGCGCAGGCAAGGCGTTCTGCGCCGGCGGCGACCTGAACTGGATGCGCAAGATGGCCACGCACACCGACGCCGACAACCGCGCGGACGCCACCCGGCTGGCCGACATGCTGCACACGATCTGGGCCTGCCCCAAGCCGGTGGTGGCGTGCGTGAACGGCGACGCCTACGCCGGCGGCATGGGGTTGCTGTCGGCTTGCGACATCGCCATCGCCGCGGACAGCGCGCACTTCTGCCTGTCCGAAACCCGCCTGGGCCTGCTGCCGGCCACCATCAGCCCCTACGTGATCCGCGCCATGGGAGAGCGTGCGGCCAACCGCTATTTCCTGACGGCCGAACGCTTCAACGCGGCCACCGCGCTGCGTTTGGGCCTGCTGCACGACGTGGTGCCGGCCGAACGGCTGCGGGACGAAGCCGACGCGATCTGCCGCACGCTGTGCGCCAACGGCCCCGACGCCGTCCAGGCCAGCAAGCGGCTGGTGCGGGACTTTGCCGGCCAGCCCATCGACGCCGCGCTGATTGCCGACACCGTTGAACGCATCGCGGCTTGCCGCAGCACCGACGAGGCCCGGGAAGGCGTGGCCGCTTTCCTGGAAAAGCGCGAGCCGTCGTGGCGGCAGATGCCCTGAACGCGCGGCGAAGACGTAGACCGGCACGCCCCCTGAACGAGGCGGCCGGCATCGCCATGACATAATCTGTGGCGCATCTTCAGGAATCTTCATGCCGCACGCAATGCCCCCCTCTTCGCTTTCTTCGCCTGCTTCCCCCTCCC
>NZ_PCOQ01000048.1 GCF_002975275.1 Achromobacter sp. MYb9
CGGCAAGCGCAGATTCGACGGCGCCTTCGGGCGCCTCGTAACCCTGGCTGGCGGCGAACTCGGCCTTGGGCAAGGCCTTGCGATCCAGCTTGCCGTTGGCATTGACCGGCAAAGCATCCAACGTGACGAAGGCGGCGGGCACCATGTAGTCGGGCAATGTTGCCGACAATGCGACCCGCAGCGCGGCGATATCCACTGACGCCGGTGCGATATACGCGACCAGTCGTGTGCCCGACGGGCCGTCCTGCGCCAGTACCGCCGCTTGCTCGACGCCCGGTTGGGACACCAAACTGGCTTCAATCTCGCCCAGTTCGATACGGAACCCGCGTATCTTCACCTGCTGGTCGATCCGGCCCAGGTATTCAAGTTGGCCGTCCTGCGTCCAACGCACCAGATCGCCCGTGCGGTACAGGCGTTGGCCACTTCCCTGCGGGTCGGCGATGAAGCGGTCAGCGGTCAGGCCCGGGCGGTTCAGGTAGCCGCGCGCCAACCCCGCGCCGCTGACGTGCAGTTCACCGGGCACGCCGACCGGCGCCAGGTTGAGTTCGCTATCCAGCACATGCAGCGCCAGGTCGGGGATGCGCGTGCCGATCGGGCTGCCGCCTGCCGCCAGGTCGGCCTGGGTCAGACGACGATACGTGACGTGCACCGTCGTTTCGGTAATGCCATACATGTTGACCAGTGCGGGCGACTGGTCGCCGAAGTGGTCGAACCAACGTTGCAGCTTGCGCGGCTCCAGGGCCTCGCCGCCGAAAATCACCTGCCGTAACGCGAGCGATGACGCAGCGGCGCCCGACGTATCGACGCCCGACTGATACAACCCCGGCACCTGCATCAATTGCAGGAACGCCGATGGCGTCTGGTTCAGCACGGTCACCTGTTCGCGCCGCAGCAGCGCCAGGAACGCCTCGGGGTCCCGGCTGATTGCATGGGGCACCACCACCAGCCGGCCACCGGTGCACAGCGCGCCAAACACCTCCCAGACCGAGAAGTCGAACGCGTAGGAATGGAACAGCGTCCACACATCATTCGCGCCAAAGGCAAACCAGTCCGACGTCTGCGACAGCAAGCGGCACACTTGGTGGTGGCACAGTTGCGCACCCTTGGGCCGGCCCGTCGAGCCAGAGGTGTAGATCACATAGGCCAGATGCGCCGGGTGTGTCCGGCCGGCGGGGTTGTGCGTCGGGCTGTTGTCCTGCGCCAGCGCGTCCAGGTTCAGCACCACGACATCGGGCAGCGCCGACGCCAGCCACGGCAGGCGGCCGTGCTGCGCGGATTCGGTCAGCACCACCGACACGCCGCTGTCCTCGGCCATGAAGCGCAGCCGGTCTTCCGGATACTCGGGGTCTAGCGGCACGTAAGCGCCGCCCGCCTTCAGCACCGCGACCATGGCAATCACCATGTCGGCGGATCGCGCCAGCGCAATGCCCACCTTGGCCTCGGGGCGCACACCCGTGGCGATCAGCCGATGCGCCAATTGGTTGGCGCGCGCGTTGAATTCACCGTAGGTCAACGTATGGCCGTCCATCGTCAGGGCCGGCGCATCCGGACGCGCGCGTGCCGCCGCTTCGATCAAGCCGTGGATCGTCGCCGCACTGCCGGCATCATCAACCGCCGAGCGCGCGAGCGGCGCGCCGCTCCAGGCGCGCAGGCTGGCGCACTCGCGCGGCGACAACAAGGCAACGCGGTCCACCCGCTGCGACGGCTCGCTGGCCATCGCTTGGAGCGCCGCGGCGTAATGCCCGGCCAATTGGGACATGGTGCGCGCATCGAACAGTTCTTGCGCGTATAGCAACGTCACCTGTACGCGGCCATCGGCCAATTCCGCCGTGTTGCAACTGAGCTCGAATTGCGCGGCCTGTTCGCCCAAGGCGTAATCCGAGGCGCGCAAGCCCGGCAGCGCCTGCAAGCCGCGATAGTCCGGGCGCTGGTGGTTGAACAGCACCTGGAACAACGGGGAATGGCCGTCTCGTTCGGGTTGCAAGGCGTCAACCAGTTGTTCGAAAGGCAGATCCTGATGCGCCTGGGCCTCGCGCGCCGCATCCCGCGCCTGCAGTAACAGACCGTCAAGAGTGACGCCCGGCGAGCAATCCGCGCGCAGCACTTGCGTGTTGACGAAGAACCCCACCACCCGGTCCGTGTTGCCACGATGGCGGTTCGCGATCGGCGTGCCAACGCGAATGTCGGTTTCGCGGCTGTAGCGATGCAATACCGCTTGGAACCCCGCCAACAGCGCCGCAAACAGCGTGGCCTGCCGGGCCTGGGCGCTGGCGCGCAGTTCGCGCGCCGCCTGCTCCGTCAGATAGAACGTATGGCGCGCCGCCTGATACTGCCCGCCCGGCCGGCGCACGCCATCGGCGGGCAGCTCAAGCACGGGCTGCGCGCCGCCCAGCCGCTGTACCCAATGTGCGCGCTGCCGCGCCCCTTCACCGTCGGCCAGCCAGCGCCGCTGCCACGCCGCGTAATCCGCGTACGTGATGGGCAGCGCCGCCAAGGCCGCCGGCCGCTTGTCGACATACGCGCGGTACAGCTCGGTGAACTCGTCCACGATGATCTGCATTGACCAGCCGTCGGACACGATGTGGTGCATCACCACCACCAGCACATGATCGTCGTCGGCTTGCCGGATCAACCCCAGCCGCAGCAAGGGGCCGGTTTCCAGGTCGAACGGCATGCGTATCCACGCCTGCGCGCACGCCAGCGCGTCCACCGGCGTGTGCGCGTCATGCGTCAGCCACGGGACGGGCGCCGGGTCGGCCACTACCGCCTGCGCCTGCCCGTCGGCGGTCGCCACAAAGCGCGTGCGCAGGCTGGCATGGCGCCGCACCAGTTCGTTGAACGCGGCGTTCAGCGCGTCGCGGTCCAGCGTGCCGCGCAAATGCAGCGCGCCGGTCACGTGGTACGCCGTGCTGTCCGGGTCCATGCGCCACAGGAACCACTGGCGCTGTTGCGCGTGCGACAGCACGCCAACCGTGCCGGCGGCGGACCCCGCGACGGGTTCATCCGCCAGCGCATCCTTGGGCGCGGTAACCTTGGCCGGCAGACCCTCGGATGGGACCGCCGTCACCTTAGTCGCCGGCGCATCCACGGGCGGGCTGATCGCCGCCGCCAGCGCCTGTAGCGTCTGATGGTCAAAGAGCTGGCGCGGCTTGATGGCTAGCTTCTGCCGCCGCGCCCGCGCCATCACTTTCAAGCTCATGATCGAGTCGCCGCCCAGCTCAAAGAAATTGTCCGTGCGCCCGACTTCGGCCACGCCCAGCACCTCGGCCCAGATCGCAGCCAGCGCGGTTTCAACGGGACCAACCGGCGCGTCCGCCGCCGTATCGCGGGCCGCTTCCAGCGCCTGCGGGGCCGGCAGCGCGCGGCGGTCGACCTTGCCGTTGGCGTTGAGCGGCAGCGCATCCAGTTCGGTGAACGTGGCGGGAACCATGTAGTCGGGCAAGACTGCGGCAAGCCCGTCGCGCAGCGCGGCGCCGTCGATGGCCGCGCCGTGCCTTGCAACGACGTACGCGTGCAGTTGCATGTGGGTGGCGTCCGCATCCGTCTCGCCGCGCGCAACCACGGCGCAGTCGGCCACGCCGGGCAGGCCGCGCAACACCACCGCGACCTCGCCGGGCTCGACGCGATAGCCGCGGATCTTTACCTGGTCATCCATGCGCCCCTGGAACACCAGGCTGCCGTCGTGGCCCTGCCGTACCCGATCGCCCGTTCGATACATGCGCTGACCCGGCGCGTAGGGGCTGGCCACGTAGCGGTCCGCCGTCAGGCCGGGGCGTCCCAGATAGCCTCGGGCAACGCCGTCGCCCGCCAGATAGAGTTCACCTTCGGCGCCGCGCGGCACCGGGTTCAGCCACGCATCCAGTACATAGGCTTGCATATTGGGTAGCGGCGTGCCGACCGGCAGGGCTTGCAGCGGACCGAATTGCGCCTGCGTTGCCGCCTGCGTCAACGCGCCGACCGTGGTTTCCGTGGGACCGTAGTGGTTCACCACCCGGCATTGCGGCGCCAATGCAGCAACGCGGTCAAGCAACGCCCGCGAGCTGGCCTCTCCCCCCAACACGAGCGTGTGGCGCGGCAGCACATCAGCGGGCCGCGCCGCCTGCAACAAGGCTTGCAAGTGGCTAGGCACAATTTTCAGCACATCCACCTGATGCCGCGCCATGTAGGCGGTGAAGCCGTCGGGGTCGAACACGCAATCCTGCGTGACAAGGTGCAGCGTGCACCCAGTGCACAACGCGCCGTACAGCGTCGTATGGCCCAAATCCGCGGACACCGTCGACACCATGGCCATGCTGCGGGCCGCACCGGGCAATGCCAAGCGGTGCAACATGCCCTGCACGTAGTGAGTCAGGGCGCCGCGGCTGACCACCACCCCCTTGGGCGCACCGGTCGAGCCCGACGTATAGATCACATAGGCCGCCTGATCCGG
The DNA here is from genome assembly GCF_002975275.1 of Achromobacter sp. MYb9. Taxonomy (GTDB): domain Bacteria; phylum Pseudomonadota; class Gammaproteobacteria; order Burkholderiales; family Burkholderiaceae_B; genus Achromobacter. Next base: position 4,430 of record NZ_PCOQ01000048.1, read on the forward strand.
ATGCACGGGCGTCAAGGCCAGTGCCGGCACGGGCTGATCCGGCCGAAGCGGTGCGCGGATCGGCAGACGCAGGATCTCGGGCGCCCACGCCATGTCCGCATCGCTTAGGATCAAGGCCGCCCCGCAGTCTTGCACCAGATGCTTCAGGCGTTCCTCGGGCAAGGCTGGGTCCAGCGGCACATACGCGCCGCCCGCGCGCAACACGGCCAGCATGGCAATCACGAAACTGATGCTGCGCGGCGCGTGGACCGCCACGCGCACATCCGCCGCCACGCCACGCGCCTGCAGTTGCGCGGCCAGGCGCTGCACGGCCCGTTCCAGGTCCGCATGGCGTAATGCCTGCGCGTCCTCTTGCAAGGCAATGCCGTCCGGCTGCCGCGCCGCCGCGCGCGACCACAACGCAAGCAGATCCCTGTCATCCCACTGCACAGCCTCGCCGTCAATGCGGCTGGCGTCGTCCGGAAGCTCAAGCAGCGCCACCGGCAAGTCCGGCTGCGCTGCGCCTTGCCGCAGCAGCGCCGCGTAGGCCCGCGCCATCCGCGCAATGGTGTCGGCATTGAACACGTCTTCGGCATAGTCGAACTGGCAGCGGATCTCGTCGCGCCTGATCGTGAAGTCCAGGCTCAGATCAAAGTGCGCATGGCGTGCCGCATCGTCCACGCCCTGCATTTCCAGGTCCGCGAAGCGGCCGGGCATGGCGTCGGCAGAATCCGCCTGTTCGGTGCATTTGACCTGGAAAAGCGGGTTCAACCCGGGGGTGCGCGTGGACACGAGCTCGGACACCAACAGGTCAAACGGGCAGTCCTGGTTGGCCTGCGCGTCCAGCAACGTCGCGCGCACCGCGCCAACCAGCGTAGCCAGGCCCTGGCTGGCGTCCACTTGCGTGCGCAACACGCTCATGTTGGTCAGGTAGCCGATCAGCCCGTGCGTTTCACGCCGAACCCGGTTGGCCAGCGGTGCGCCCACCACAATGTCATCCTGCCCGCAGTAGCGCGCCAGCGTCAGCTTGAAGGCCGCCAGCAGAGCCATGAACACGGACGCGCCGCTGCGCTGCGCCAAGGCCCGCGCGGATGCCGCCAGCTCTGCCGGCAAGGTCAACGTGTAGCCGCCCGCCGCCGCATCGCGGCGCGCCGGTCGGGGCCGATCCAGCGGCAGCCGCAGTGGCTCCGGGTCCTGGCCCAAGCGCTCGCGCCAATACTGCAACTGTTTAGGCAACTGGCCGGCCGCATACCATTCACGCTGCCACAGGGCGTAGTCGCCAAACTGGATGGGCAGCGGCGGCAGAGCGGGTGGATGACCCTGGGTTTGCGCCTGGGTTCGCTCCGTATAGAGCGCGGCCAGCTCGCGCAGCAGGATTGCCTGCGACCAGCCGTCGGCCAGAATATGGTGCATCGTCAACGACAGCCAATGTGTATCGGCTGACACCGTGATCAACGTCACCCGCCACGCGGGCGCGCGCGCCAGGTCAAAGGGCCGCGTCGCGTCGTCTTGGTACAGGGCGCGGGCCGCTGCAATGCGCGTGTCGCCGTCCAGATGTTCCACGCTCTCGTGCCGCCATGCCGCAAACGCATCCGTCAAGACCCGCTGCATCGGCGTGTCAGTTGCGTCGACCTCGAATACGCTGCGCAGTACGGCATGCCGCTCGGCAAGGGCCTGGGCCGCCCGGCGGAGTGCCTCGGGCTGCAAGGCACCCCGCAAGGCCATCGCGCCCGCCATGTTGTAGGCCGATGACTCGGGCTCCATCCGCCACGTCAGCCACAAGCCTTGCTGGGCGTACGACAGCGGATACCTCATGACATCCGGGAACGGCACGATGGGCAGACTGCCGGGGTCGATGCCTTGGGCAACCAGCTTGACCAACAAGGTCTGGCGCTGCTGCGCATCAAGCTTCGCGATGCGTTCGGCCAGCGCGCGGGGATCGATTGCCATAGTGCTTACATCTCCAGTTCATTCAAGAGGGAATCGATGGCGGCAAACTCAGCCTGCCGCTCCTTGGCGCCCTCGCCCATTGCGCCCCACAATGCGTGCAGTTGCGGCAATGCCACCAATTGCGCGATGGTGGGCGCATCGAACAACGTGCGTAAGGGCACATCGATACCGTGGACCTGCTTGACGGCGGCCACCACTTCCATCACCGCGATGGAATCGCCGCCCAACTCAAAGAAATTGTCATGCCGGCCCACGCGAGCGGTGTCCAGCACCTGCGCCCAGACCTCGGCCAATCGCACTTCTGCCTGGCCTTCGGGCGCAACGTAAGCCTGGCTGGCCGCGAACTCGGCCTTGGGCAAGGCCTTGCGGTCCAGTTTGCCGTTGGCGTTGATGGGCAGGCGGTTCAGCGGCGTGAAGGCGGCGGGCACCATGTAGTCGGGCAACGCTGCCGACAATGCGCTTCGCAGCGCGGTGGCATCCACTGTGGCGGGTGCGACATACGCGACCAGACGAGCGCCCGATGGGCCGTCCTGCGCCAGCACCGCCACTTGTTCTACGCCTGGATGGGACGAGATAGCGGCCTCGATTTCACCCAGCTCTATACGCAGGCCACGGATCTTCACCTGGTGATCCAGGCGGCCCAGGTACTCCAGCTGCCCATCCTGCATCCAGCGCACCAAGTCGCCCGTGCGATACAGCCTGCCGCCCTGCCCGTCCGGGTCGGCGATGAAGCGGTCGGAGGTCAGGCCGGCGCGGTTCAGATACCCGCGCGCCAAGCCCACCCCGCCCAGATACAGTTCGCCCGATACACCAATGGGCACGGGGTTCAGTTGCGCGTCCAGTACCCGCGTTTGAATGCCCGCGATGGGATAGCCGATCGGCACCACTCCGCTATCATCGTCGACGCAAGTCCAATGCGTGACGTCGATCGCTGCTTCCGTTGGGCCGTACAGGTTGTACATCCCAGCCTGCGGCAACAACGCCAGGCAGCGCGCCTGCAAGTCCGCCCCGAGCGCCTCGCCGCTGCACACGATGCGGCGCAGGGTCGTGCATGATTCGGCGCCCGCTTGTTCGGCATGGCTGATGAAGGCGTGCAGCATCGAGGGGACAAAATGCAGCGTAGTCACGCCTTGTTCGCGTATCAGCGCGGAAAGACGCGCCGGATCGCGATGGTCGCCCGGGCCTGCCAACGCCAGCCGCGCGCCCGTCATCAAAGGCCAGAAAAATTCCCACACGGACACATCAAAGCTGAACGGGGTCTTTTGAAGCACCACGTCGTCCGCCTTCAGACCATAGGCCTGCTGCATCCACGCCAAGCGATTGGTCAGCGCAACGTGCCGGTTGGCCGCGCCCTTGGGCTTGCCGGTGGAACCCGAGGTGTAGATGACGTAGGCAAGGTTCTCGGGGTGATGCGTAACATCGGGCGGCGTGACCGGTTCGGACGCAACGTCCATCTGGTCCAAGACCATCAGCGTCGTCGACGAGGACAGCTTGCCCATTCGCGCCGCCAAGCCGGACTGCGTCAACAGCAGCGACACGCCGCTGTCTTGCAGCATGTACGCCAGGCGGTCATTCGGATAATCGGGGTCCAGCGGCACGTAGGCGGCACCCGCCTTCAACACCGCCAACAGCGCCACCACCAGTTCCAGCGATCGTTCAGCGGCAATACCCACACACTGTTCCGCACGTACGCCCATGCGCTGCAAGTGATGCGCCAACTGATTCGCGCGGCGGTCCAGTTCGCCATACGTTAGCGACGCATCAAGGCACGTCACCGCGATACGGTCCGCCCAAAGGCGCGCCTGCCGTTCAAACTGGCGATGCACCGGTAGCGCGCCAAACTCCGACGCTACCTCCGCCGACAGCGGCAAGCCACTTTCGTTCGGACTCAACAAGGCCAATTCGTTTGGCGGCGTCAATGGCAGCGCGCCCACGCGGCCCTCGTGCGCCGCCAGACGCGCCAGTACGTAATGCAGGCGCTGCGCCAACGCCTGCGCCACCGCGTCTGACACGCGTGATCGGTCATAGCTCAGTTGCAACGACAGGCCAGGCTGCTGCGTCACGACCAGCGTCAGGGCGTAATGCGTCTGCTCGTTGTTCTGCAAGTTGGCAAACCGCAGCCCCGCCGACCCCTGCGTTTTCAGCGCCGCATCAACCGGATAGTTTTCAAATACCAACAACGTGTCGAACAAGGCGCTGCCGCCCTGGCCCGCCCAACGCTGCACGTCGAACAGCGGCGCGTGCTCGTGTTCACGCGACGTCAGGTTTTGGTTTTGAATGCCGCGCAGCCAGTCGCCCAACGCGGCATCGGACGCAATGGTCACCGCCAACGGCATGGTGTTGATGAACAGCCCAAGCATGTGCTGCGCGCCGGCCAAGGTGTCGGGCCGGCCAGACGTGGTAACGCCAAACACAACCGTCGACTGCCCCGTCGCTTGGGCCAAGATCCGCGCCCAGGCCGCTTGCAGCAAGGTGTTGACCGTGACGCGATGATGCCGGGCGCGCTCGGTCAATGCCAACGACGCGGCGGGGTCCATCCGGGTATGCACGTCCGCGTAGCCGGCGGCTGCCGTGCGTTCGCCACGAACCTGCAATGCTGGAGCCAGCAGGCTGGGTTCAGTCAAGGCCTGCAAGCAGCCGCGCCAATAGGCCTGCGTATCGGTTTCGTTTCTGTTGGCCAGCCACGTCAGATAGTCACGATAGCGGCCTACTCCCGCCGCCACGGGCAGCCCTTCGTACGTCCGCAGCACTTCGCCCAGCAACCGCGTCACGCTCCAGCCGTCCAGCTGCAGATGATGGAACGTCCAGATCAAGTGATAGCGCTGCTCGGCCGTGCGCATCAGCGTCACGCGCAATAGTGGCGGCAATGCCAGGTCGAAGCCCTGCATCAGATCGGTGCCCGCCTGCGCATCCAACACTGTTGCGACGGGATGCGATGCATTGTGATGGTTGCGCGCATCGATCACCGTGTACGGCAGCGTGACGTCGCGCGCCACCCACTGTAGTGGTGCGCCCGCGCGTTGCAGGAAGCCGGTGCGCAATACGTCGTGACGCGCCAGCGCCGACGCCCATGCGGACCGGAAGCGTTCTACGTCCAGCCCGTCGATATCCACGCGCAGCTGGTTCACGTAGGCCGGGGCTTGATCGTCGCCCGATGCCGCATCCCACACGCTGTGGAACAGCATGCCCGCCTGCATCGGTGTCACCGGGTAAAGGTCTTGCCATTGGTTTGCCGGCGCGGGAATGTCCAGCGCGCGCAGGCCTTCCCAAGTCAGGCCCGCCAAGGGGAAGTCCGATGGCGTCACGCAGTGGACACCGCTGACGCAATGCGCCACCAGCGCGCGCAAGGCCGCTTCGTACTGTTGAGCAAGCGCTTGGATGCGGGTGGGATCATGACG
>NZ_PCOQ01000049.1 GCF_002975275.1 Achromobacter sp. MYb9
GCGTAAGCTCCCAAAGGCCGCCCGCGCGGCCGGCCGGGAGCGGGCCCCGCAAGATCATCCACCACCCCCACTGCGTGGAACAGAACCCTAAAAAAACCGCCCGCCCCAGCTGACGTGAAATTGCAGCTGACAGAGCCCGGCGCGTCGGTGGCCGGTGGGGCGCGGGGCGTCGATAAGCCCGAGGGAATCCGAAGGGAGCCGAAGGCGGACGAGGATGACAAGGGGGAAGTCCGGAGCGAAGGCTCCGGACCGCAATCGTTGACCCGCGCCCCACCGGCCACCGACGCGACGGGCGCCTTAAGAACTCAACGCACCCCCACGCCAAAACCCACAACTCATCTGAAGCCCGTAAACTCCCCGAAAAACATACAACATCCGGAGGGACAACATGCGCATTTTGCTGGTCGAGGACAACCTTGATCTGGGCGATGCCGTGGAAAGCAAATTGCGGCTGGCGGGCCATAGCGTGCAATGGGTGCATGATGGAATGGCGGCGTTGCGTTGGGGGCTGGACGAGACCTGGGACGCGTTGGTGCTGGACATCAATCTGCCGGGCAAGGACGGGTTTTCCGTCATTCGTGAATTGCGCGCCGCCGGGTTGGAAGCGCCCGTGCTCGTCATGACCGCGCGAGCGGAAATTGAAGACAAGATCGACATGCTGGACCTGGGTGCGGACGACTATCTCGTCAAGCCCTTTGACTTGCGCGAGCTTGAAGCGCGGCTGCGGGCGCTGATGCGGCGGCCGGCCGGACAGACCACCAGCACCACGCACTACGGCAATCTCAGTTTGGACCTGGCCGGGCGCAGCGTTACCTTGTCGGGCGCGCCGCTGGAGTTGGGGCGGCGCGAGTTTCGGCTGCTGGAGATCCTGGTGGGGCGGATCGGACAAACGGTTGCCAAGGAACGGCTGATGAATCAGCTGTTCGACCTGGACGACGGCTCGCTTAATGCGCTGGAACTGCTGATCTCGCGGTTGCGCAAGAAGCTCGCCGGCGCGTCGATCGATATCGTCACCGTGCGCGGCGTCGGCTATCAGGCCCGCAGCCATGAGCATCCCTGAAAGCGCCTCCATCCGCCGCCGCGTCTTTACCTTGGGCGCTGCGCTGCTGGCGTGCGCACTGATCGGCCTGGTGTTCTTTCTGCGCGATTATGCGGATCGGGCGGCCGAGCAGGCCTTCGACCGGCTGTTGGCCGCGTCGGCGCTGACCATCGCCGGGTCCGTGCAGATCGAGGATAACAGCGTGACCGTCGAGCCGCCCGTCTCGTCGCTGGCCATGTTGTCGGGCGGCGAGCGCGTGTTCTACGAAGCGCGCGCCTCCAATGGCAAACTGATCACCGGCTATGCCGACCTGGCGCCCGCCTTGCCGCTGGCGCAGGCGGCAACGCCCGTGTTCGCGTATGTGACGTATCACGACGAACCCGTCCGCGTGGCGACCGTGGGGCGGCTGGTGTCCGCCAGCCAGCATGCCGGCTGGGTGACGGTGCGCGTGGCCGAAACGCTGGGCTCGCGCGAAGCGTTGGCCAGCGAAATTCTGGGGCGCGGCGTGCTGCCCCTGCTGATCGTGTCGCTGGTGGCGCTGGGGCTGTTGTGGTTCGGCGTGCAGCGCGCCTTCGCGCCGCTGGCCGTGCTGGAGCGCGACCTGCGCACCCGCGCGCCCGAAGACCTGACGCCGCTGACCACGCCCGTGCCGCGCGAAGTGCGCCGGCTGGTCGAAGCCCTGAACGCCTTCATGCAACGCCTTTCCATCATCATGGACACCTTGAACACGCTGGTGGCCGACGCCACGCACCAGGTCCGCACGCCGCTGGCATCTTTGCGCGCCCAGGCCGAAGTGGCGCTGGACGAAACAGACCCGACGCGGCTGCGCGAGCGTATCGGCCGCATTCATCAGAACGCCACGCACGCCAGCCAGTTGATCAACCAGTTGTTGATGGACGCCACCATCACGCACCGGCTGGGCAAGGGGCCGCCCGAATCCGTCGGCGTGGCCGAGACCATCAACGAGACGCGCCGGCGCATCGGCCCCGTGGACGCCGAACGCCTGCGCATCGACATCGCGCCGGAAGTGCGCCGCGCCCGGCTGGCCGGTGACCGCGTGGCATTACGCGAAATGCTGCGCAACCTGGTGGACAACGCCTTGCGCTATGCGCCGGACGGCACCGTCGATATCCAGGCCACGCCCGTGGCCGGGTTCCGGGTGGCGCTGACGGTGTCCGATCGCGGACCGGGCATCTTTGACGACGAAAAGGAAGCCGTGCAGCAGCGCTTCACGCGCGGGCGGGCCGGCGAGTCGCAACCGGGATCAGGGCTGGGGCTGGCCATCGTGCGTTCGGTGGCCACGGCGCACGGGGGCTCGCTATGGCTGCATGACCGGCCAGGCGGCGGTCTGTCGGCGCGCGTCATCCTGCCGCTGCAACAGCAGCCGGCCGGACGCAATCTGGCGGCGTGGCTGGGCGCGGCGTGCACGGCGGCGATGCTGCTGGTGTCCGCCCCCCAGGATGCGCGCGCGGCCCCGCTGGACGAAATCGTCACGCGCTATCCCGCGCCGCAACCGACGTCGCGCACGCTGGTCATCGCCGGTCCCACCGACACGCCTGTCGTCGCGCCCCTGATTCAGGGCTTTCAATCGTTGCGGCCCGACGTGTCGGTGGTGTATCGCGAAATCAGCAGCCGCGATCTGTATGAGGCCACCGTCGACGGACGCCTGACAAATGTCGACGTGCTGATGAGTTCGGCATCGGACTTGCAGATCCGGCTGGCCAATGACGGCTACGCGCAAAGTTACACGTCGCCCTATGCGTCCAAGCTGCCGTCGTGGGCTGTCTGGCGCAATGAGGTCTACGGCTTTACCTTCGAGCCCGCCGTCATCGTCTACAACCCCAAGCGCTTTACCGAGGCCACCGTGCCCCGCTCGCGGCAGGACATCCTGCGCCTGCTGGAACGTGAACAAGCCAACCTGCAAGGCCGCGTCGGCACCTACGACATTGCCGCCAGCAGCCTGGGCTATCTGCTGGCCGAGCAAGATGAGCTGGTGTCGTCGAACTTCTGGGGGCTGGCCAACGCGATGGGGCAAGTGGGCGTGCGGCTGTCGCCCACCAGCGCCCAGATCCTGGACGCCATCGAGCACGACGTACTGGACCTGGCCTACAACATCCTGGGGTCGTACGCGCTGTCGCGCCAGGCCGCCGGCAGCAGGATCGGCGTGGTCTTTCCGCAGGACTATGTGTTGGTGCTGGCACGATCGGTGCTGATATCGCGGCGTGCGCCCAGCCCCGACCTGGCGCGCGCGCTGGTCGATTGGCTGCTGTCTCCGGCCGGCCAGCAGGTGGCCTCCAGCCACGCGGCGCTAGGTTCCATCATGGAAGACACGCCGGGCCGCTGGACATCCGAAGCGGTGTTGGCGCGCTCAAGCGGCATCGTCCAGCCGGTGGTGCTAAGCCCCGCCCTGCTGGTCGGGCTGGACCAGCGGCGGCACTCGCGCTTCGTGCAGAACTGGGTGCGGCTGGTGACGGACACGCCGAAGCGGCCCTGACGCCACCGCGCTGTCGCGCCGCGCGGCGCAAGCCATCCACGCCGCCCGCGCGCAAGGCCAGGGATTACCCCTAGCCGCTTACCGCCCCCATGACAGGACGACGACAGACGCCGCCTCCTAAGATGGCCGCAGGCTGGACCCAGATCCTGCTACAGACCAATTCCAATCGGAGACGAACACATGCTTGCCAAGTCCCAACTGGCGGCCACCTGCGCCGCAGCTTTCGCCATCGCCACCGGCAGCGCCTTCGCGCAGGCCGTGCCGGCGGGTTACCCGGCCGACTATCAAAAGACCCTGGACGGCGCCAAGAAGGAAGGCAAGGTCGTCATCTATTCGACCACCGACACCAAGGCCGCCGGCCCCATCATCAAGGGCTTCGAAGCGCTGTATCCGGGCGTGAAGGTCGAATACAACGACATGAACAGCACCGAGCTCTACAACCGCTACATCAGCGAACAGGCGGCGGGCGGTGGCAGCGGCGACATCGTCTGGAGCTCGTCGATGGATTCGGCCCTGAAGCTGGCCACCGACTACGCGCTGCAATACAAGTCGCCCGAAGCCGGCAAGCTGCCGGCCTGGGCAGTCTGGAAGGATTCGGCCTACGGCACGACCTACGAACCGGCCGTGTTCATCTACAACAAGCGCCTGATCCCCGCTGCCGAAGTGCCCACCACGCACGGCGCGCTGGCCAAGCTGATCGCCAGCCAGCCCGACAAGTTCAAGAACAAGGTCACGACCTACGACATTGAAAAGTCGGCCGTGGGCTTCATGCTGGCCGTGCAGGACAAGGCCAACGACCCCAAGTACTTCGACACGCTGAAAGACATCGCCAAGGGCGGCCTGGTCGTGCAATCGTCCACCGGCACCATGATGGAACGCGTGTCGTCGGGCGAAAACCTGATCGGCTACAACATCCTGGGGTCTTACGCCGAAACGCGCGCCAAGGCCGACCCGTCGCTGGGCGTGGCCTACCCGACCGACTACGCGCTGGTGTTGTCGCGCGTGGCGTTCATCAGCAAGAAGGCCAAGAACCGCAACGCTGCCAAGTTGTGGATGGACTACCTGCTGTCGCAGAAGGGCCAGGAAATCATGGCCAACCAGGCCGACCTGGCTTCGGTGCGCGATGACATCGCCGGCGACAACGATGTGGACGGCATGACAAAGAAGCTGGGCGCCTCGCTCAAGCCGATTCCGGTCAACGAAACGCTGCTGGACTACCTTGAGCAGACCAAGCGCCTGCAGTTCATCAAGGACTGGCGCGCCGCGGCCGGCAAGTAAGGCCGCGCGGGTCCGGGGCGCGGCGCGCCCGCCCCGGCGCCCCATACGCGTAGCGGACGGCGGCCTGCCGCCCGCTTGACCGCCCCCCGGGCGGGCCTGCCCCTACCCGGGCGGCGCGACCGTCGCGTCACTTTGAATACAGGATTTCCCCATGCAGTCATTGCGCAGAAAATGGCAGTCCCTGCCGCGCGGCGTGGTGGTGTTGATGACAGCCCTGGCTATCTACGTGCCGCTGTCGTTCATCATCATCCAGAGCTTTCTATCCGCGCCCTTCTTTGCCCCGTCCAAGGTCTTCAGCCTGGACGCGTTCCGCTTCATCTTCGCGGACCCGGATTTCTACAAGGCGCTGAAAAGCGGCTTCATCCTGGCCTTCGGGCTGGCCATCATCGCCATCCCGCTGGGCGGCATGCTGGCCTTCCTGATGATCCGTACCGACCTGCCCGGCCGCCGCTGGATCGAACCGCTGATCCTGGTGCCGGTGTTCGTGTCACCCATGGTGCTGGGCTTCGGCTACGTCGTGGCCGCCGGCCCGGTGGGCTTCTTCTCGATCTGGGCGCAGAACATCCTGGGCTTCGTGCCCTGGAACGTCTATTCGCTGACCAGCATCGTCATCATCGCCGGCCTGACGCACGTGCCGCACGCCTATCTGTACATTTCGTCGGCGCTGCGCAGCATGGGGTCCGACGTGGAGGAAGCAGCCCGCGTGGCCGGCGCATCGCCATTGCGCGTAATGGTGTCGGTCAGCCTGCCGATGGTGCGCCCGGCCATGCTGTACGCCACCGTGCTGCTGTTCTTCCTGGGCCTGGAAGTGTTCGGCCTGGTGCTGGTGCTGGGCGATCCGGAAGGCAACCTGGTGCTGGCCACCTACCTGTACAAATTGACCAACAAGCTGGGCATTCCGTCGTATCACCTGATGGCGGCCGTGGCCGTGATCCTGATCTGCATGACGATCCCGCTGGTGATGCTGCAACGCCGTTTGATGCGCACCGCCAACCGCTTCGTTACCGTCAAGGGCAAGGCCTCGCGCGCGCGCCCGTTGCCGCTGGGCAAGTGGCGCTGGGCCGCGGGCGCGGTCGTGGCGTTCTGGCTGGTGGTCACCATCGTGGTGCCGCTGCTGGGCGTGCTGCTGCGCGCGTTCGTGTCCAACTGGGGCATGGGTGTGTCGCTGTTCGACGTGCTGTCGCTGGATGCTTTCCATACGGTCTTCGCGCAGCCCAACCTGATCCGCGCCATTGTGAACTCGGTGGCCATCGGCGTGTTCGGCGGCGCGCTGGCGGTGATGTGCTACATGTTCGTGGGCCTGGCCATGCACCGCAAGCCGGACAACGTCACCCGCTTCATGGACTACAGCGTGCTGGTGCCGCGCGCCGTGCCCGGCCTGCTGGCCGGCCTGGCCTTCCTGTGGGTGTTCCTGTTTGTGCCGATGTGGCTGGACAACGCCCTGGACGTGGACGAAAACGGCTGGCTGTCGGCGCTGCCGTTCGCCGAATGGCTGCGCGAGAACTTCATCGAATGGCTGCGCGCCATGCGCAGCACCATCTTCAGCGTGTGGCTGGCCTACACGGTGGTATGGATGGCTTACGGGCTGCGTTTGATTTCGTCGACCCTGCTGCAAGTGGGCCCCGAACTGGAAGAGGCCGCCCGCAGCGCCGGCGCGCGCCGTGGCCAGGTCACGCGCCACGTCACGGTGCCGCTGGCCAAGTACGGCCTGATCGGTTCGTGGCTGCTGATGTTCCTGATCTTCGAGCGCGAATACTCCACCGGCGTCTACCTGCTGTCGCCCGGCACGGAAACCATCGGTTCCATGCTGGTGTCGCTGTGGGCCTCGGGCGCCATCGACATCGTGGCCGCGCTTTCCTTCATCAATATCGTTCTGGTCGTGATCGGCCTGGGCATCGCCCTGCGATTCGGAGTCAAACTTCATGATTGAGCTTTCTGTAGAAGACCTGCACCTGGACTACGGCGACAACCCCGTGCTGAAGGGCGTGTCGATGCAACTGCGCCAGGGCGAAGTGGTGTCGCTGCTGGGCCCCTCGGGCAGCGGCAAGACCACGCTGCTGCGTGCCGTGGCCGGGCTGGAAGGCCCCAAGCGCGGCCGCATCACCATTGGCGATCGCATCGTCTATGACGGTGGCGCGCGCAAGGAGATCCCGGCCGAAGAGCGCAACCTGGGCCTGGTGTTCCAGTCCTACGCGCTGTGGCCGCACAAGACCGTGTTTGAAAACGTGGCCTACCCGCTGAAATTGCGCAAGGTGCCGTCGGCCGAAGTGCGCGAACGCGTGCAGGCCGTGCTGGACCAGCTGGGCCTGGGCAAGCTGGGCCACCGCCATCCGCACGCGCTGTCCGGCGGCCAGCAGCAGCGCGTGGCCATCGGCCGGGCGCTGGTGTATAGCCCGCCCGTCATCCTGCTGGACGAACCGCTGTCCAACCTGGACGCCAAGCTGCGCGAAGAGGCCCGCGCCTTCCTGCGCGAACTGATCATCCGCCTGGGGCTGTCGGCGCTGATGGTGACGCATGACCAGAGCGAAGCCATGGCCATTTCCGACCGCATCCTGTTGTTGAACAACGGCAAGATCGAGCAGCAGGGCACGCCGCAGGAAATGTACGGCTCGCCGTCCACGCTGTTCACGGCGGAATTCATGGGCAGCAACAACCGGCTGGAAGGCAAGGTCACGGAAGTACGCGACGGCCGGGCCCGCATCGAAGGCCGTGGCTGGGCCCTCTGGGGCAAGGCCGGCGAAGGCGTGACCCAGGGCCAGGACGGCACGGCGGTGATCCGGGTGGAGCAAGTGCGCCTGGCGGACGACCCCGACGGCAACCACCTGGACATGCCGCTGCTGACCAGCATGTACCTGGGCGACCGCTGGGAATACCTGTTCCGTACGCCCGACGCGGACCCCGCCAACACGCTGGCCCTGCGTGCCTACGGTCCGGAAGGCCGCGAGCCCGGCCCGTGCCGGCTGGCGCTGCCCGCCAGCAAGGTCTGGGTTTTCCCGCGCAAGACAGCCTGACGCGCCACGGTCATGCCGCGCGCGGGTCATGCCGCATGTGGCACCGCATGTGGCACCGCATGCGGCGCCGCATGTGGCGAGACCCGCGCCGTGCCCGGTCGGCGGCCCGGCGCGCCGTCCAATAGCTGTTACAAGCCGTTGGCTGGCATGCCGGGCGACGTGGACTCGACTTACAATGCGTCCGTGCAACGCCCTGATTCCTCCTCCCCGCTAGGCCGTTACGTGCGGTGGCTGGGCGCTCCCGCCCAGCACTACCTGCGCATCGGCATCGCAATATCGCTGTTGGTGCACGCCGGCGCCCTGGCGTGGCGCTTCGGCGTGCCCGCCTTTACCCGCCCGCCCGTGACCAGCCTGGAAGTCGTGCTGCTGAACGCCCGCAGCGAAACGCCGCCGGACACGCCGCGCGCCCAGGCGCAGAATCAGATGAGCGGCGGCGGCAACGCCGACCGTGGCATGACCACCACCCCGCTGCCCCAGACGGGCGCATCCGCCGAAACAATCGTGTTGGAAGCCATGCGCCGCCGGCAAGTGCAGCTGGAAGCCGAACAGACCCGCCTGATGACCCAGTTGCGCTCGCAGGAGAAGGCCGGCGCCGAGCGCCAGGCCGTCAACCCGTGGCCGGACGGGACCGATCTGGGCCAGGACTCCCAAGACCAGGCCAGCGTGATCCAGAACGCCCAGGTCGCCGCCCTGGCCGCCCGGGTGCAGCAATACAGCGCCGAACCCCGCAAGCAGTTCGTGGCCCCCTCGGCGGAGGCCTCGCGCTACGCCGCGTATCTGGACGCCTGGCGCACCCGCATCGAGGCGGTCGGCACAAAGCATTACCCGGACGAGGCGCGCGGACGCATTTACGGTACGCTGCGCATCACGGTATCGGTCCGCAGCGACGGAAGCATCGCCAACGTCGAAATCGACCAGCCTTCGCCGCACGCGGTGCTGAACCAGGCCGCCCGCCGCATCGTCCAACTGGTGGCCCTCTTCCCCCCGTTCCCCCCCGACATCGCCCGCGACACCGACGTGCTGGTCATCACCCGCACCTGGCATTTCGTCAACGACACCCTGGAAACACAAGCCCCATGACCGAGGCGATCCCTCTTGCCCGCTACGCCGTCATCGGCAATCCTATCGCGCACAGCCGCTCGCCTCAGATCCACGAGCTGTTCTCCCAGCAGACCGGCAAGCCGCTGCGCTACGAGCGCCTGCTGGCGCCGGTGGACGGTTTTACGGAAGCCACCGCCGCCTTCGTGGCCGAGGGCGGCCTGGGCCTGAACGTGACAGTGCCCTTCAAGCGGGACGCCTACGCGCTGGCGGCGGGCCGGCTGACCGCCCGTGCGCGGCTGGCCGGAGCAGTCAACACCCTGTCCTGGCGCGACGGCGCCTGGCACGGCTGCAACACGGACGGCGTGGGCCTGGTGTCCGACCTGCTGCGCCTGGGCGTGCGCTTGAACGGCGCGTCGGTGCTGCTGGTGGGCGCGGGCGGCGCCGCCCGCG
>NZ_PCOQ01000050.1 GCF_002975275.1 Achromobacter sp. MYb9
GTGTGACGGACATCATGGGCGAGATCTCGGCGGCGTCCGAAGAGCAGTCCAGCGGTATCGACCAGGTCAACCGGGCCGTGTCGCAGATGGACGAAGTGACGCAGCAGAACGCGGCGCTGGTGGAAGAAGCCGCGGCGGCCGCAGGGTCGCTGCAAGAGCAGTCCCAGCGTCTGGCGGAAGCGGTCGCGGTATTCAAGATCAATGCGGGCGAAGTGATTGAAGTACCGGCGCATCGCCTGTCTTCCGCGCGCTCGTCCGATGACGATTCCCGCTTGCAAGCGCCGGACGCGTTCGCGCTCGGACACCGAGGAGTGTAGTGGCAACCGCAGCAACTTCGGCGCCGTCCATCCCGGTGGACCGCCAATTCGATTTCCGCGATGCGGACTTTTCCCGCGTGCGCAAGATGATTCATGCGCGCGCCGGGATTTCCCTGGGTACGCACAAGCGCGAGATGGTCTACAGCCGTCTGGCGCGGCGCCTTCGCGCCCTGGGCCGGCAGGATTTCGGCAGCTATCTGGACCAGCTTGAAAACGAACCCGATGCGGCCGAGTGGGAAGACTTCGTCAACGCGCTCACGACCAATCTGACGGCGTTCTTCCGCGAGTCGCACCACTTTCCCATCCTGGCCGATTTCGCGCAGAAGCGCGGCGGCCCGGTGTCGGTATGGTGCTGCGCCGCTTCCACCGGCGAAGAGCCGTATTCCATCGCCATGACGCTGGTCGAGGCCATGGGGCCGCGTGCCAGCGCCTGCACGGTGCTGGCCACCGATATCGACACGAATGTGCTGAACCGGGCGCGGGCCGGGGTGTACCCCGCCGAACGGGTCGCGAAGATGGAAGACGATCGCCTGCGGCGGTTCTTTCTCAAGGGGCGCGGCGCGAATGCGGGCCAGGTCCGGGTGCGGCCCGAGATCGCGGACATGGTGCGCTACGAGACCCTGAACCTGTTGGCGCCGTCCTGGGCGATCAACGAGAAGTTCGACGTGATCTTCTGCCGCAACGTCATGATCTATTTCGACAAGCCGACGCAGGCGAAGATCCTGGAGCGCTTCGCGCCGCTGCTCAAGCCGGGCGGCTTGCTGTTCGCTGGACACTCCGAGAACTTCACCTACATCAGCCGGGATTTTCGTCTGCGCGGGCAGACGGTCTACGAATGTGCGAGTAAGGCCTGAACAGGCCGAGGCAGCAAGCAATGAAAAAAATAAGCGTTTTGTGTGTGGACGACTCCGCGCTGGTGCGTGGGCTGATGACGGAGATCATCAATAGCCAGCCGGATATGGAAGTGGTCGCGACCGCGCCGGACCCGCTGGTGGCGCGCGAACTGATCAAGCGCCATAACCCCGACGTGCTGACGCTGGACGTGGAAATGCCCCGCATGGACGGGCTGGATTTCCTGGAAAAGCTGATGCGCCTTCGGCCGATGCCGGTTGTGATGGTGTCGTCGCTGACCGAACGGGGCGGGGAAATCACGCTGCGCGCGCTGGAACTGGGCGCCATCGATTTCGTCACGAAGCCCAAGCTGGGCATCCGCGACGGCCTGCTGGAATACACGGAACTGATCGCGGACAAGATTCGCGCCGCCTCGCGGGCCAAGTTGCGCGCGCCCACGCCGCACGCCCCGCAAGCGGCGCCTGCGCCGATGCTGCGCCGGCCGTTGGCAAGCTCGGAAAAACTGGTCATCGTGGGCGCATCCACGGGCGGCACCGAAGCCATCCGTGAAGTCCTTCAACCGTTGCCGCCGGATAGCCCGGCCATCCTGATCACGCAGCACATGCCCGCCGGTTTCACGCGGTCGTTCGCGCAACGCCTGGATGCGCTGTGCGCCGTGACGGTGCGCGAAGCGATCCACGGCGACCGGGTGTTGCCCGGCCACGTATACCTGGCGCCGGGCGGCGACACGCACATGCGGTTGGGCCGCAGCGGCGCCAACTATGTGATCGAGCTTGAAGCCAGCGAACCCGTCAACCGCCACCGCCCGTCGGTGGACGTGTTGTTCAATTCGGCCGCCGTTGCCGCCGGCAAGAACGCCATCGGTGTCATCTTGACGGGCATGGGCAAGGACGGCGCCGCGGGCATGCTGGCGATGCACCGGGCCGGCGCGCACACGATCGCGCAAGACGAAGCCAGCTGCGTGGTGTTCGGCATGCCCCGGGAGGCCATCGCCATTGGCGCCGCGGACGAAGTGGTAGCGCTGTCGGCGATTAGCGAACGCATTCTGACTCGCCTGGGCGACCGGGGACACCGCGTTTGACGCGGATGCATCCACGATCGATCTCAAGCAAATTTTTTCTGGAGTGAAAGATGGTAGACAAGGGCCTGAAGATTCTGGTGGTGGATGACTTCCCCACGATGCGGCGGATCATTCGCAACCTGCTTAAAGAGTTGGGTTTCGAGAACGTGGACGAGGCCGAGGACGGTGCGATCGGGTTGGAAAAGCTGCGTAACGGCGGCTTCCAGTTCGTCGTTTCCGACTGGAACATGCCCAACCTGGACGGCCTGGAGATGCTCAAGCAGATCCGCGCCGACGCGGCGCTGGCGTCGTTGCCGGTACTGATGGTGACGGCCGAAGCCAAGAAGGAAAACATCGTGGCGGCGGCCCAGGCCGGCGCCAACGGTTACGTGGTCAAGCCTTTCACCGCGGCGACGCTGGAAGAAAAGCTCACCAAGATCTTCGAGAAAATTGCTGGCTGAGGTGTGCAATGAGCACAACGCAAAACGTTGAACACGCCGCCGAGAATCCTGACCTGATTCACCGCATCGCCTCGCTGACCCGCATGCTGCGCGACAGCATGCGCGAGCTGGGCCTGGACCAGGCGATCAAGGACGCGGCCAATGCCATCCCGGATGCCCGGGACCGCCTGCGCTATGTGGCGCAGATGACCGAGCAGGCCGCCAACCGCGTATTGAACGCGACCGAGCAGGCCGGCCCCATTCAGGACGGCATGTCGCGTTCGGCGCAGGCGCTGGATACGCGCTGGCAGCAATGGTACGACCAGCCGCTGGAGCTGCCGGAGGCGCGCGAACTGGTCAAGGACACGCGCGCGTTCCTGGCCGATGTGCCCAAGCAGACGCAGCAGACCCAATCCAAGCTGATGGAAATCATCATGGCGCAGGATTTCCAGGACCTGACGGGCCAGGTCATCATGCGCATGATGGACGTGGTGGGCGCGATCGAACGCGAACTGCTGCAAGTGCTGCTGGACAACGTGCCGCAAGAGCGCCGCGACGAGGCCAACAGCCTGCTCAACGGGCCGCAGATCAGCCCGCAGGGCAAGACGGATGTCGTCACCAGCCAGGACCAGGTCGACGATCTGCTGGCCAGCCTGGGCTTCTGACCGTTTCCGCGCGCCGCGGGCCCTGCGGCCGGTGGCGCGCGGCGCGCATGCATTGCGACCGCGCGTGAATGAACGTATACCCCAAGGGCGCAAAGATGCCCTGATCGATAGACTTAAGGCACAACAAAAACGGGGCCTTGCAGCGAGAGACATGGCGCGCACCGCGCGCCAGGCAACGGATGCCCAAAGAAGGCGATCCGGGCCAGCACAAGGAGGTCCATCTTGGCCAGATCCGTATTCCGCCTGGGCGGCATGTGGGGGTTGTTGCGCCGGCTCAACCGCGGCGACGCCGCGCTGTCGGAGCGCACGCTGCCGATCACCCCCGCCGTTTTTCCGCTGCACCGCTTTTTGGGGCGGATCCGCCGGCGGATCATGACCGTGCGGCAATCCAGCATTGAAATCGCGCTGAACGCGGCACGCACGCAGTTCCAGGCAGGATGTTGCGCGTTGCTGGCGCAGGAGCAGGCGCGGGCGGCGGGCGCGCTGGCCGATAGCGGCGCGCAGATCGCCGCCTTGTCCACGTCGACGTCCACCCGCGCCCGCGAGATCGCCCAGCTGTCGGGCCAGAACCTGCACGCCGCCGAAGCGGCGCTGGCCGAGCTGTCGGACGTGCGTGCGCGCGTGGACCGCATGACCCGTGAAATGGCCGCATTTACCGAGGTGGTGGGGCAACTGACCGGACGGGCGCGTTCGGTGGGCGACATCAGCAAACTGATCAAGGATATCGCCCTGCAGACGCAACTGCTGGCGTTGAACGCGGGCGTCGAGGCGGCGCGGGCCGGCGATGCCGGCCGCGGCTTCGCGGTGGTCGCCACCGAGGTGGGCCGCCTGGCCGAACGCGTGAACGCCGCCAACAACGATATCGGCCGGCATACGGTTGAAATGCTGGAACTGGTGGACACCACGCAGCGGCAGACCGGCACGCTGCGCGATGACGTGGACGCCTCCGGCGCCGTGCTGGACCGGACGTGTTCCGACTTCCAGCGCTTCGTGCGCGACTTCGACAGCATGAACCGTCAGGTGGGCGAGGTGGTGCAGGCGATCGGCGACGTCGACGCCACCAACCATGGCATGAGCCAGGAAGTGGGGCGGATCGCGGCGCTGAGCGCCGACGTGCAGGAGCGCGTGGGCCATATGTCGGGCGAGATCGACCGGATCCGCCGTCAGACCGAGAGCGTGCAGGAAGTGCTGGCCGACATGCGCACGGGCAACACGGCGTTTGATCACCTGTCCGACGCCGTGGACGATTTTCGGGCCGCGGCAGTCGGCTTGCTGGAAGCGGCGCGTGGGCGCGGCGTGGACGTCTTCGACCGGCACTACCAGCGCATCCCCGGCAGCGAGCCCGCGCGCTACCACACGCGGTATGACCGCGAGATCGACGAACCCCTTACCCGGCTGCTGGACGACGTGCTGGAAGGGGTGCCCGGCGGCATTTACACAATCCTGGTGGATAACCGGGGCTACGCACCCGCGCACAACAGCCGGTTTTCGCACCCGCCGACGGGCGACGCGGCGGTCGATATCGCCCGGGTCCGGCACAAGCGGATTTTCGATGACCCGGTCGGCGCCCGGCTGGCCGCCAATACGGGGTCGATGCTGTTTCAGACCTATTCGCGGGATACCGGTGAAATCGTCAATGACATTTCGGTCCCCTTATATTTGGGGTCGGAACATTGGGGCGCGGTGCGCATCGGCCTGGACTATGTGCGCTTCCAGGCCGCTCTGGAAGGCGCGGCGCCGGTGCAAGAGGCCGTTCCGGCGGGGCGCTGACCGCGCTGGCGGGCGCCTGTGGCGGGGCATCTGGAAGAGGGCGGGCGGCCGGGCCGGACACGCAGCCGGGAATAGCGCCGCTTTCCCCCCGTTTCTTGGCTTATCGCCGATGACCGGGGTCTCCTAGAATCTCGGCGGGCAGCTCGTAATCCGAAAATCCGCGAGCCGCAACGACACCGCAGAGCATGGCCGAAGAAAGCGACCTCGAAAAATCCGAAGCCGCCTCTCCCAGGCGCCTGGAAAAGGCGCGCGAGGAGGGGCAGATTGCGCGTTCCCGGGAATTGGGCACGTTCATGATGCTGGCCGCCGGTGTCGCGGTGATCTGGATGGGGGGCGGCTCGCTCTACCAGGGCCTGAGCGGAGTATTGCGTAACGGCATGGCGTTCGACCAGCGTATCGTGACCGACCCCGGCGTGATGGTGGAATTGGCCGTCAGCGGTTTCGGCCACGCCTTGCTGGCGACCTTGCCGGTCTTCGGGGTGCTGGTGGTGGTGGCCGTCCTGTCCAGCGTGCTGCTGGGCGGCATTGTCATTTCGGGCAAGCCGCTACAGGCGAATTTCTCGAAGCTCAGCTTCTTTTCCGGTCTGAAGCGGATGTTCTCGTCGCAGACCGTGGTCGAGCTGATCAAGGCGTTGGCCAAGGCCCTGCTGGTGGGCGGCGTGGCCGTCTGGGTCATCTGGCGCTACCACGACGACATGCTGAGCCTGATGCACGTGGCGCCGTCGGCCGCGCTGATCAAGGCGCTGTCGCTGGTCGCCATGTGCTGCGCCTTCATCGTGGCGTCGCTGCTGGTCATCGTGATGCTGGACGTGCCGTGGCAGATCTGGAGCCACTTGAAGAAGTTGCGCATGTCCAAGGAGGATGTGCGCCAGGAACACAAGGAAAGCGAAGGCGACCCGCACGTCAAGGCGCGCATCCGCCAGCAGCAGCGCCAGGCGGCGCGGCGCCGGATGATGTCCGAAGTGCCGAAGGCGGACGTCGTGGTGACCAACCCGACGCACTATGCCGTGGCGCTGAAGTACGACGAGGACAAGAGCGGCGCGCCGCGCGTGGTGGCCAAGGGTACCGGGCTGATCGCGGCGAAGATTCGCGAACTGGCCGCCGAGAACCGCGTCCCGACATTGGAAGCGCCGCCGCTGGCGCGCGCATTGCATCAACACGTCGAACTGGGGCAAGAAATCCCAGGCGAGCTATATACCGCGGTGGCCGAAGTGCTGGCGTGGGTCTTCCAGCTGCGTTCGTGGCGCTCGGGATGGGGAGTCGAACCGACGGCCCCGACCCGGCTGGCCGTGCCCGCCGCACTGGACCCGCAGGCAAACACCGCAGCACAAGGAGTTTAAGGAATGAGCGCTTTGCTCACCATGTTGAAGAATAACGGGGCCGGCCATGCGCGGCTTCTGGCGGGGCCGATCCTGATCGTGATGGTGTTGGGCATGATGGTGCTGCCCCTGCCCACGTTCCTGCTGGACCTGCTGTTCACCTTCAACATCGCGTTGTCCGTGATGATCCTGCTGGTGGCCATGTTCACGAAGAAGCCGCTGGATTTCGCCGCCTTCCCGGCCGTGCTGCTGTTCGCCACGTTGCTGCGCCTGTCGCTGAACGTGGCGTCGACCCGCGTCGTGCTGCTGAACGGCCACACGGGCCCGGATGCCGCGGGTAAGGTGATCGAGGCGTTCGGCCACTTCCTGGTGGGCGGCAACTTCGCCGTCGGGATCATCGTGTTCGTGATCCTGACCATCATCAACTTCATCGTCATCACCAAGGGTGCCGGCCGGATCGCCGAAGTGGGCGCGCGTTTCACCCTGGACGCCATGCCCGGCAAGCAGATGGCGATCGACGCCGACCTGAATGCCGGCTTGATCGGCGAAGACGAGGCGCGCCGCCGCCGCGCGGAAGTCTCGCAGGAATCGGACTTCTTCGGCTCGATGGACGGCGCCAGCAAGTTCGTCCGTGGCGACGCCATCGCCGGCCTGTTGATCATGGCGATCAACATCATCGGCGGCCTGATCGTGGGCGTGGCGCAGCACGACATGTCGATGAGCGATTCGGCCCGCGTCTACACGCTGCTGACGATCGGCGACGGCCTGGTCGCGCAGATCCCGGCGCTGGTGATCTCGACCGCCGCCGGCGTGGTCGTGTCGCGCGTGTCGACCGACCAGGACATCGGCCAGCAGATCATCAGCCAGCTGTTCTCGAACCCGGCCGTGCTGTTCCTGACGGCCGGCATCATCGGCATCATGGGCCTGATTCCCAATATGCCGCATATCGCGTTCCTGACGCTGGCGGGCGCGCTGGGCTGGGGCGGGTGGATGCTGCACAAGCGGCGGCAGGCGGCGGCGCAGGCTGCCGAGCAGATCCCGCCGCAAGCCGTCACGCAGGCGCAGGCCGCCGCGGCGGAGGCGAGTTGGGACGATGTGTCCATGGTGGACCAATTGGGCCTGGAAGTGGGCTACCGCCTGATTCCGCTGGTGGACCATGCCCAGAACGGCGAGCTGCTGCATCGCATCCGCAGCCTGCGCAAGAAGTTTGCCCAGGACGTCGGCTTCCTGCCGCCGGTCGTGCACATCCGCGACAACCTGGAACTCAAGCCCAACGATTACCGCATTCTGTTGTCGGGGGTGGAAGTGGGGCATGGCGTGGCGATGCCGGGCCAATGGCTGGCCATCGATCCGGGCGGCGTCACCATACAGATCAAGGGCACTCCGACGACCGATCCGGCTTTCGGCTTGCCGGCGCTGTGGATCGACGGCGGCTTGCGCGATCAGGCACAGGTGGCGGGCTATACCGTGGTGGATGCCGGCACGGTGGTGGCGACGCACTTGAACCATTTGATGCACCGCCACGGCTCGAATCTGCTGGGCCGCCAGGAAGTTCAGCAGTTGCTGGACCGCATCGGCCGCGACGCGCCGAAGCTGGTCGAGGACCTGGTGCCCAAGACGCTGTCCCTGACCGCGCTGCAAAAGGTGCTGCAAGGCCTGCTGTCGGAAGAAGTGCCGATCCGCGATATGCGGACCATCATCGATACGCTGTCCGAGCATGGTCCGCGCCTGGCGGCGCAGGCGGCCGGCGCCGGTGGCCAGCCCGATATCAACGAATTGATCATGCTGACCCGCCGTTCGCTGGGCCGTGCGATCACGCAGCAATGGTTCCCGGGCGAGGGCGAGCTGCGGGTGATCGGGCTGGACGTGAAGCTGGAGCGGGTGCTGTCGCAGGCCATGACCACCAGCGGCGGGCTGGAGCCCGGCCTGGCCGACACCTTGCTGCGCGAAACGCAGGCGGCGGTCGAGCGCCAGGAATCGCAGGGCAACGCGCCGGTGTTGCTGGTGTCGCCGGTGCTGCGCGCGCCGCTGTCGCGGTTCCTGCGTCATCACCTGCCGCAGCTGGGTGTGTTGTCGAATACTGAAATACCCGATGAGCGCATGGTCCGCGTGACCGCTCTGATCGGCGGGAGCAATGGGCAATGAAGATAAGCCGTTTTTTTGGCGTCAACAGCCGGGAAGTGATGCGCCAGGTGCGCCAGGTGTTGGGGCCGGACGCGCTGATCGTGTCGAATCGCAGCGTGGATGGCGGTGTGGAAGTGCTGGCCACGGTAGAGGGCGCGTTCGACGATGCGGCGGCCGAGACGCCGCAACGGGAAGCCATGCCGCATGCCGCGCCCGTGTCCCTGCCGCAGCCGGGCTATGCCGCGCCGTCGCGGTCGATCGCAGCCTACCAATCTGCCTACGCGTCGTCGGCATTGCCGGAAGACGATGCGCCGCCTGAGCAAGGCGCCGGCGCCTCGGCCAAGCCGGCGGTGCCGTATCCGGCGGCGCTGCAGCCGGCGTCGCCGTTGCCCGCGAGCGCG
>NZ_PCOQ01000051.1 GCF_002975275.1 Achromobacter sp. MYb9
CTGCCTTCAGATTCCCTCGGGCGCATCAAGGTTGCGCGCCACCCACCCGACCCCGGCGACGAGCTGCGCCGTCTTGGTTTGCGCGCTGCTAGAGCGCGACTTAATGACGAGGTTTGCGGGGCCCGCCGAATGCGGCCGCGGGAGCGGCGCGCGATCGGCTTACGCGCCGCATTACGTCGGTGCGATAGTCGCTGGCGCGCTGGTAGAGAGTGGTTTTCTATTGGCCCCCGCAGTCAGGTGGGGGAGGTGGAGCGACGGGTGGCGCGCGGCCAGTACCCGCTTGCTTGGTCCGACCCGTACGCGCGCCACCCGTCTAAAAGGGAGGCCAGCGATTGTTGCGAGCGTCGGCTGAAATTTGCAGCGTTGCGAGGGTTCCTTACGTTGCGTGCGCGCAGCGGCATCGGGGATCGCAAGACGCCGTGAACGCCTCAAAAGGCCGCCCGGGCGGCCGTCCTGAGGCAAGCCCCGCAAGTCCGTTCTGCACAAGCGCGAAGCGGCATCACGAACCGCAAGACAGAGCCAAGTCCCCGAGGCCGCCCGCGCGGCCGACAAGGGACGACCCCGCAAGATCTTCCAAACCAGGCCCACCCTCAAGCAGAACGCCAACACGGCAACCCACACGCGAAGCGAAATACGCAACGACGCAAGACGATGCGTAAGCTCCCAAAGGCCGCCCGCGCGGCCGGCCGGGAGCGGGCCCTGCAAGATCATCCACCACCCCCACCGCGTGGAGAAGAACCCTAAGAAAACCGCCCGCCCCAGCTGACGTGAAATTGCACCTGACAGAGCCCGGCGCGTCGGTGGCCGGTGGGGCGCGGGGCGTCGATAAGCCCGAGGGAATCCGAAGGAACTGCCAAAGGCAGTGACGAGGATGACAAGGGGGAAGTCCGGAGCGAAGGCTCCGGACCGCAATCGTTGCCCCGCGCCCCACCGGCCACCGACGCGCCGGGCGCCTCAAGAACTCACCCCCAGCACCCAACCAATCCCCTTTCCCCTTAATGCCGAATTTCAGCCAAGAACTTCTGCGCCCGCACCGTCCCCGGCCGAGTAAAGAACCCTTCCGGCGTCCCAGTCTCCACAATCCTCCCCGCATCCATGAACCACACTCGATCCGCGACTTCCCTTGCGAATCCCATTTCGTGCGTCACGCATACCATCGTCATACCGTCTTTCGCCAGGCCCTTCATGACCTGAAGGACTTCGCCCACCATTTCGGGGTCCAGCGCGCTCGTCGGTTCGTCGAACAACATTACCGGCGGGTTCATCGCCAGGGCGCGGGCGATGGCGACGCGTTGCTGTTGGCCGCCCGAGAGTTGGGCGGGGTAGGCATCGGCCTTGTGGGCCAGGCCCACGCGTTCCAGCAGTTGCAGCGCTCGGTCGCGGGCTTCGGGGCGGCGGGCGCGTTTGAGTTGAAGCGGGGCCAGCATCAGGTTTTCCAGCACGGACAGGTGCGGGAACAGATTGAACTGCTGGAACACGAAACCGATGTGGCTGCGCAACTGGTCCAGGTGGACTTTCGGGCCATAGATGTCCTGGCCGTTCACCTCGATCACGCCCTTCTGGATCGGTTCCAGGCGGTTCACCGTGCGGATCAGGGTTGATTTGCCCGAACCTGACGGGCCGCACACCACGACCACCTCGCCCTGCGTCACCTGCTCGGTCACGTCGGCCAGCGCCTGGTAATCGCCGTACCACTTTTGCACTTGGGAAAATCGGATCATGTCGGCACCACTTTAGGGGCGGCCCCAAGCCCGGCGCGTCGCCTGCCGATACGTCGTTCGGTCAGGTGCACCAATGAGCTCAGGCCAAAATTCAGGATGAAATAGGTCAGCGCCAGCAAGCCGAACACTTCGAACGGCTTGGTCAGCAGCACGCTGTTGATCTGATTCGCGGCGTAGGTCAGTTCCTGCACGCTGATCACATAGGCCAGCGACGTTTCCTTCACCGTCGACACGAACTGGCTCAGCATGCTGGGCAGCATGTTGTAGAGCGCCTGGGGCAGGATGACGCGCCGCATCGTCTGCAGGTACGACAAGCCCAGCGCGCGGCTGGCTTCCTGCTGCCCCGGCGGCAACGCCTGGATGCCAGCGCGGATGATCTCGGCCAGATAGGCGCTTTCGTAGCAGACCAGCGCCACCACCATCGTCGTGGTGCCCGCGACGGGCCGGCCGATGATGAGCGGCACGAAGAAATAGGCCCAGAAGATGAACATCAGGAGCGGCAGACCGCGCACCAGATAGACCACGGCCGAGGATGGCCAGTAGAAGATGCGATAGGGGCTGATGCGGCCCAGCGCAAGCAGCACGCCGCACGGAAGCGCCAGCGCCAGGCTTATCGCTGCCAGGCCCAACGTGGCGACCAGGCCACCCACCGGCCCATGCGGGTACTGCCCGATCAGCAGCAGCAGCCAGTTGTCTTTCAGGATGTCCCACATGTCAGCGCGCTCCCAGCGGACGGTAGCGTCGTTGCAACAGCGCGCCGCCGCCCATGATGATGAACGACAGCACCAGGTAGATGACCGTCACTACGGCATAAGCCTCGAAGGTGCGGAACGTGTAGTTCTCGACCTCGCGTCCGGCGGCGGTCAATTCCGTCACGCCGATCGCCATCGCCAGGCTGGTGTTCTTCAACAGCAACAGGGTCTGATTGAGCAGCGGCGGGATCGCGATACGGAAGGCCTGGGGCAAGATGACCTTGCGCATGGTCTGCAGGAAACTCAGGCCCAGCGCGCGCGACGCTTCGACCTGGCCCGGCGGAATGCCGCGCACGGCGCTGCGCAGGTCTTCGCAGATGTAGGCCGACATCACCAGCGAGATCGCGATGCACGACATGATGAATTCGCTGCCATGGCTGTTGAGCCAGTCGGTCGCGAATTGCGGCAGTAGCGCCGGCACGCCGAAGTACCAGAACAGGATGTGCACCAGCATGGGCACGTTGCGGTGGAACGCGACGTACACCGCGATCACGCCATTGGCCACGGGCGAGCCCGTCAGGCGGATCACCGCCAGCAGGCTGCCCACGAAAAACGCCAGGATCCAGGCCAGCCCGGCCAGCGCCAGGGTGGTGACGAACCCCCTGAGCAGCCATGCCGGATACTCGCCCTGGAAAATGGCGTTGAAGTCGAAAACGTAGTGCATCGAGGCAGGCTCCAGCGCGCGCGGCGCGTCAACCCTTGATGGCTTCGATGCGGAAGTCGCGCTTCATGTTGAATTGCGTGCCGGTGCCGAACCATTTGTCGAAGGTCTTGGTGGCCTGGCCGGACGCTTCCATGCCGTCCAGCACCTTGTTCACCTGGTTCAGCATGGCGGTGTCGCCTTTGCGCACGCCCATGCCCCAGGGTTCGACGAACAGCGCGGGCTCCAGGATCTTGACCGGCACGGCACTGGTGGACGCCTGGTGCTGCAGCTTCACCAGCATCAATTCGGAGCCGACGAATCCGCTGACCTTGCCCTGCTGCAGGGCCAGGAAGGCGCCGCTGGGGTCTTTGAACGTCACGGGATCGACATTAGGGATGTTCTTGCGCGCGCCCTGCTCCGACGACGAACCGCGCACGGCGCTGACGCGCTTGCCCGCCAGGTCGGCCGGCGCCTTCAGGTCTTTTTCGGAATCGCGCGCCAGGATCTTCTGCAGGCTCACGAAGTGCTGGTGCGAATAATCGATCTGCTTCGCGCGCTCCGGGCTCCAGCCCAGATTGGCGGCAACGACGTCAACGCGGCCGGCGATCAGTTCTGGAATGCGGGCTTCGACGGCGATCAGCTTCAATTCCAGCGGCACGCCCAGGCTGTCGGCGACGGCCTGGCACATGTCCACTTCGTACCCCACGATGGCGCGGGTCTTGGGGTCCTGGAAGCTGAAGGGCTCGGCCGTGCCCATGGTGCCGCAGATGAACTTGCCGCGGGCCTTGATGTCCTGCACGGTATCCGCGTGCGCGGCGGGCGCCAGCGTAGCGGCCAGGCCGACGGCGGCGGCGAAAGTGGCGATGGTGGTCTTCATGGTGTTTCCCCTTGGAATATAGGTATGGGTACGGCGGACGAGACGGGCTTTCAACAAACGAATGTTCAACGCAAGGCCGCGCAGGCCTCGCGGATGCGGCGGCAACCTTCTTCGATGTTCTCCATGGACGTGGCGAAGCTCAGGCGCAGGTAAGGCGACAAGCCGTAGGCCGCGCCGTCCAGCACCGCGACGCCGGCCTCGTCCAGCAGGTACATCACGACGTCCAGATCGTGCTCGAGCACGCGCCCGGCCGGCGTCCGCTTTCCCAGCAGACCCTCGACGGACGGATAGACGTAGAACGCGCCCTGGGGCTGCGGGCAACGGATGCCCGGCACGGCGTTCAGCAGCGCGACGATGCGGTCGCGGCGTTGATGGAACACCGCGGCGGCCTCGCCGACGCAGGACTGGTCCGCGGTCAGCGCCACGCGTGCGGCCGACTGGCTGATGGCGCTGACGCAGCTGGTGCTTTGCGAGATCAGCGTGGCCATCGCCTTGATCAGCGGCTGGGGTCCGGCCGCGTAGCCCAACCGCCAGCCGGTCATCGCGTAGGCCTTGGAGACGCCGTTGATGGTGAGCGTGCGGACGGCCAGCGCGGGGACCACCGCGGCGGGCGAAGCGTGCCGCGCCTGGCCGTAGACCAGGTGTTCATAGATTTCATCGGTCATCAGCCAGACGTGCGGGTGGCGCGCCAGCACCTCGCCCAGCGCCCGCAATTCGTCCGCCCCGTACATGGCGCCGGTGGGGTTGCTGGGCGTGTTCAACAGCACCCACTTCGTGCGCGGCGTGATGGCGGCTTCCAACGCCTGCGGCGTGAGTTTGAAGCCGTCGGCTTCCGGGCAGGCCAGCACCACGGGCGTACCATCATTGACCAGCACCATGTCCGGGTAAGACACCCAGTAAGGCGCGGGGATGATGACTTCGTCGCCGGCCTGCACGGTGGCGGCCAGCGCGGTGAAAATCAACTGCTTGGCGCCCACGCCGACGATCAGTTCGTCCAGCCCGAAGTCCAGGCCGTTCTCGCGCTGGAATTTGGCGCGCACGGCTTCCAGCAGCGGCTTGGCACCGGTGGACGCCGTGTAGCGGATGTCGCCACTGTTCAAGGCATCGATGCCGGCCTGCACGATGTGGGCGGGCGTGGGCAGATCGGGTTCGCCGACGGTGAAATCGACGATGTCGCGCCCTTGGGCGCGCAACTGGTCGACGCGCGTCTTGGCCGCCATGCTGGGCGACGGCTTGATGGCGCGCGCCCGATCGGCCAACAACAGGGTGCCGTCGCCGCTCATGCCAGCCCCTTGGCGGCGAAGGCGGCCTGCATCCAGCTTTGCGTCCTGCTGCCGCCCGCGATCTCGGCCATGATGCGTTCTTCCTTGGCGGCGTGCGCGTGCGCGGCGGCGATCAGGCTTTCCGCCTCGCTGGCCGCGAAACTGACCAGGCCGTCTTCGTCTCCCACCATGATGTCGCCGGGATGAATCACCTGGCCGCCGATGGACACGGGCACATTGACCTCGCCCGGGCCATCCTTGTAGGGGCCGCGGTGGATATGGCCACGCGCATAGCAGGGGAAGCTGTCGGCCTCGAAGGCGGCCACGTCGCGAATCGCGCCGTCCACGACCACGCCGACGCAGCCATGGAGCTGCAGGTAGCGCTTCATGATTTCGCCCAGCACGGCGTTGGACAAGTCGCCGCCAGCGTCCACCACCAGCACATGGCCGGGCTGGATCTGCATCATCGCCTTGTAGATCATGAGGTTGTCGCCCGGACGGGTCTTGACCGTCAACGCGGTGCCCACCAGCTTGCCGCGCCCGTTGTAGCGGCGCAGGCCCGAGATGCCTTCGCGGCGCGCCAGGTTATCGCTGAGATGGGGCGTGACGATGCCAGCCAGTGCTTCGAGGATGGCGGCGGGAGCGACGGGGGACGCCGGCAATTGGCGTGCGCCGGTAAGGATAGTGGCCATGACGATCTGCAAATTCCTGAGTCGAAAGCCGCCGCAGGCCCGGAACGCTTCCCGGCCCCGGCCGGCCGGGAGATGAGTCAGATCGCATGGTGCGAGCTTTTCGGTTCGGGAAAAAGGGATTAAATTTCCACGAGCCTCATCGCTTTTAGGAATATAAGGGTTAGCCCTTAGCGAAATTTCGGAATGAACCTGACCCAGGGCAGACGCACCGCATGCTGACTTTCAAACAAATCGAAGCCCTCTACTGGACGGTCCGCCTGGGCACCTTTTCGGCATCGGCGCAGAAGCTGCACACCACGCAATCGGCCATCACCAAGCGCATCCAGGAGTTGGAGGCGGACTTCGACGTCGCGCTCTTCGACCGCTCCGGCCACCGCGCCGAACTGACCGCGCGCGGCCACGAGGTCTATGCGCTGGCCGAAGAGATGCTGGGCCACCGCGACCGCCTGCTGGTCCGCCTGAAGGGCCAGCACACCCTGACCGGCACGTTCCGTTTCGGCATCACCGAGATCACGGCGATGACCTGGCTACCCGCCCTGATCCGCCTGTTGCGCGCGCACTACCCCCGCATCACGCTGGAGCCGCACATCGACCTGGGCGCCGACCTGCTCAAGCGCTTGCAGGCGGGCCAGTTGGACATGGCGTTCCTGCACGGCGAATTCGCCGAACCGAATTTGGAGGTGGTGGCGCTACAGCGCCTGGAGTTCGCGTGGATGGGCAGCCCCGACATGATCGACGCCAGCCGCATCTACACCCCCGCCGACATCGCCCGCCTGCCGCTACTGCGCCAAAGCCGCGAGTCGGGCCTGAACATGATCTACGACGGCTGGCTGCGCCCGCATACGCCCGACAGCAATATCTTCACGATCAACAGCCTGATCGCAATGGCCGGCCTGACCGCCGCGGGCTTCGGGGTAAGTTGCCTGCCCAGGGACTACTTCGCGGACATGGTGAGCAAGCGGCAACTGGTCATCGCGCGGACCAGCACGGCACCCCCTCAATCGGTCTACAGCGCCATGTTCCGACGCGACGGGCTCCGTTGAATGCAATTTCCCGATCGCTGGGGCGGGCGGTTTTCTTAGGGTTCTTCTCCACGCGGTGGGGGTGGTGGATGATCTTGCAGGGCCCGCTCCCGGCCGGCCGCGCGGGCGGCCTTTGGGAGCTTACGCGGCGTCTTGCGATCTCGGGAGTGTCAGTTTTTTTGTGTTTAAGGCACTCAGTGCCTGATCCCATGGAGGA
>NZ_PCOQ01000052.1:0-3353 GCF_002975275.1 Achromobacter sp. MYb9
TGACGATGACCTACTTTCACAGACGTCCGTCCACTATCATCGGCGCGAAGGCGTTTCACTGTCCTGTTCGGGATGGGAAGGAGTGGTACCACCTTGCTATGGTCGTCAGGCGTAACTGGTTGAGCTGCTGCGTATTAACGCAACCGCTCCAATCTTAGAAGAAACACAACGTGTGGATGATCAGAGGCTAGCTCGATGATCATGCACAGGGGGGTCGTAATTGGTGTTGGCTGGCTGCCGACGGTGCAGCCAGATTTTGTATTGAACGACACTTGGAACGCTACATCACCAGGTCAATAACCATCAGTGTTATAGGATCAAGCCTCACGAGCAATTAGTATCGGTTAGCTTAACGCATTACTGCGCTTCCACACCCGACCTATCAACGTCCTGGTCTCGAACGACTCTTTAGGGGGATCAAGTCCCCGGGATACCTAATCTTCAGACGAGTTTCCCGCTTAGATGCCTTCAGCGGTTATCTCTTCCGTACTTAGCTACCCGGCAATGCCATTGGCATGACAACCGGTACACCAGAGGTACGTCCACTCCGGTCCTCTCGTACTAGGAGCAGGCTCCGTCAAGTATCCAACGCCCACGGCAGATAGGGACCAAACTGTCTCACGACGTTTTAAACCCAGCTCACGTACCTCTTTAAATGGCGAACAGCCATACCCTTGGGACCGGCTACAGCCCCAGGATGAGATGAGCCGACATCGAGGTGCCAAACACCGCCGTCGATATGAACTCTTGGGCGGTATCAGCCTGTTATCCCCAGAGTACCTTTTATCCGTTGAGCGATGGCCCTTCCATTCAGAACCACCGGATCACTATGTCCTGCTTTCGCACCTGTTCGACTTGTCAGTCTCACAGTCAAGCACGCTTATGCCATTGCACTATCAGCACGATTTCCGACCGTACCTAGCGTACCTTCGAACTCCTCCGTTACACTTTGGGAGGAGACCGCCCCAGTCAAACTGCCCACCATGCACTGTCCCCGATCCGGATAACGGACCAAGGTTAGAACCGCAAACAAACCAGGGTGGTATTTCAAGGATGGCTCCACGTGATCTAGCGACCACGCTTCAAAGCCTCCCACCTATCCTACACAGGCCGGTTCACAGATCAATGCAAAGCTACAGTAAAGGTTCATGGGGTCTTTCCGTCTAGCCGCGGGTAGATTGCATCATCACAAACACTTCAACTTCGCTGAGTCTCAGGAGGAGACAGTGTGGCCATCGTTACGCCATTCGTGCAGGTCGGAACTTACCCGACAAGGAATTTCGCTACCTTAGGACCGTTATAGTTACGGCCGCCGTTTACCGGGGCTTCGATCAAGAGCTTGCACCCCATCACTTAACCTTCCGGCACCGGGCAGGCGTCACACCCTATACGTCGACTTTCGTCTTTGCAGAGTGCTGTGTTTTTAATAAACAGTCGCAGCCACCGATTCTCTGCGACCCCATCATGCTAAGCGCGCAGGCGCTTCACACTACCGGGGTATACCTTCTCCCGAAGTTACGGTATCAATTTGCCGAGTTCCTTCTCCTGAGTTCTCTCAAGCGCCTTGGAATATTCATCCCGTCCACCTGTGTCGGTTTGCGGTACGGTCTCGTACAGCTGAAGCTTAGAGGCTTTTCTTGGAACCACTTCCAATCACTTCGCAAGCAATGCTCGCTCGTGCCATACCCTTGATTTACGCGCCCGGATTTGCCTAAGCGCCATCTTCGATACAGCAACAGGGACATCCAACACCCTGATGATCTTCCGCGATCCGTCCCCCCATCGCACTGTACGACGGTACTGGAATATTAACCAGTTTCCCATCAGCTACGCATCTCTGCCTCGCCTTAGGGGCCGACTCACCCTGCGCCGATGAACGTTGCGCAGGAAACCTTGGACTTACGGCGAGGGGGCTTTTCACCCCCTTTATCGCTACTCATGTCAGCATTCGCACTTCTGATACCTCCAGCAGCCTTTACAAGCCACCTTCGCAGGCTTACAGAACGCTCTCCTACCGCGTGCACTAAAAGTGCACACCCGCAGCTTCGGTTTATCGCTTAGCCCCGTTACATCTTCCGCGCAGGACGACTCGATCAGTGAGCTATTACGCTTTCTTTAAAGGATGGCTGCTTCTAAGCCAACCTCCTGACTGTCTATGCCTTCCCACTTCGTTTCCCACTTAGCGATAATTCGGGACCTTAGCTGGCGGTCTGGGTTGTTTCCCTCTTGAGTCCGGACGTTAGCACCCGGTGCTCTGTCTCCCAAGCTGTACTTGCGGGTATTCGGAGTTTGCCATAGTTTGGTAAGTCGCCATGACCCCCTAGCTATAACAGTGCTCTACCCCCCGCAGTAATACTTGAGGCACTACCTAAATAGTTTTCGGAGAGAACCAGCTATTTCCAGATTTGTTTAGCCTTTCACCCCTATCCACAGCTCATCCCCTAATTTTTCAACATTAGTGGGTTCGGTCCTCCAGCACGTGTTACCGTGCCTTCAACCTGGCCATGGATAGATCATCTGGTTTCGGGTCTACACCCAGCGACTGAATCGCCCTATTCGGACTCGCTTTCGCTACGGCTTCCCTATTCGGTTAACCTTGCCACTGAATGTAAGTCGCTGACCCATTATACAAAAGGTACGCAGTCACCCCACAAGGAGGCTCCTACTGTTTGTATGCATACGGTTTCAGGATCTATTTCACTCCCCTTCCGGGGTTCTTTTCGCCTTTCCCTCACGGTACTGGTTCACTATCGGTCGATCACGAGTATTTAGCCTTGGAGGATGGTCCCCCCATCTTCAAACAGGATTTCACGTGTCCCGCCCTACTTGTCTTACGCTTAGTTCCACACACAAGATTTCGCCTACAGGGCTATCACCTGCTACGGCCGGACTTTCCATTCCGTTCGACTATCTTGCGTGCTAAAACGTAAAGGCTCTTCCGATTTCGCTCGCCACTACTTTCGGAATCTCGGTTGATTTCTTTTCCTCGAGCTACTGAGATGTTTCAGTTCACCCGGTTCGCTTCCACTAGCCTATGTATTCAGCTAGGGATACCGCATTGCTGCGGTGGGTTTCCCCATTCGGACATCTACGGATCAAAGCTTGTTTGCCAGCTCCCCGTAGCTTTTCGCAGGCTACTACGTCCTTCATCGCCTGTGATCGCCAAGGCATCCACCATATGCACTTAGTCGCTTGATCCTATAACGCTGTAGGCTATAGGACCTGAGTATTAGCGTTTGTGCCGTTCATAAGTTTCAAAGCAGTCTGAGGTTATTCACCCCAGTCTTGAGAACTTGGAACAAAATAATGCAATCACAACCCGTACCTATCTTCTTCGACTTGCGCCGAGTACT
>NZ_PCOQ01000052.1:3823-6229 GCF_002975275.1 Achromobacter sp. MYb9
AAACAACCGATAAGAGTGGACGCTTAACACGAGCACTTAAGCTCTGAAAGGAGGTGATCCAGCCGCACCTTCCGATACGGCTACCTTGTTACGACTTCACCCCAGTCATGAATCCTACCGTGGTAATCGCCCCCCTTGCGGTTAGGCTAACTACTTCTGGTAAAACCCACTCCCATGGTGTGACGGGCGGTGTGTACAAGACCCGGGAACGTATTCACCGCGACATGCTGATCCGCGATTACTAGCGATTCCGACTTCACGCAGTCGAGTTGCAGACTGCGATCCGGACTACGATCGGGTTTCTGGGATTGGCTCCCCCTCGCGGGTTGGCGACCCTCTGTCCCGACCATTGTATGACGTGTGAAGCCCTACCCATAAGGGCCATGAGGACTTGACGTCATCCCCACCTTCCTCCGGTTTGTCACCGGCAGTCTCATTAGAGTGCCCTTTCGTAGCAACTAATGACAAGGGTTGCGCTCGTTGCGGGACTTAACCCAACATCTCACGACACGAGCTGACGACAGCCATGCAGCACCTGTGTTCCAGTTCTCTTGCGAGCACTTCCAAATCTCTTCGGAATTCCAGACATGTCAAGGGTAGGTAAGGTTTTTCGCGTTGCATCGAATTAATCCACATCATCCACCGCTTGTGCGGGTCCCCGTCAATTCCTTTGAGTTTTAATCTTGCGACCGTACTCCCCAGGCGGTCAACTTCACGCGTTAGCTGCGCTACTAAGGCCCGAAGGCCCCAACAGCTAGTTGACATCGTTTAGGGCGTGGACTACCAGGGTATCTAATCCTGTTTGCTCCCCACGCTTTCGTGCATGAGCGTCAGTGTTATCCCAGGAGGCTGCCTTCGCCATCGGTGTTCCTCCGCATATCTACGCATTTCACTGCTACACGCGGAATTCCACCTCCCTCTGACACACTCTAGCCCGGTAGTTAAAAATGCAGTTCCAAAGTTAAGCTCTGGGATTTCACATCTTTCTTTCCGAACCGCCTGCGCACGCTTTACGCCCAGTAATTCCGATTAACGCTTGCACCCTACGTATTACCGCGGCTGCTGGCACGTAGTTAGCCGGTGCTTATTCTGCAGGTACCGTCAGTTTCACGGGGTATTAGCCCATGACGTTTCTTTCCTGCCAAAAGTGCTTTACAACCCGAAGGCCTTCATCGCACACGCGGGATGGCTGGATCAGGGTTTCCCCCATTGTCCAAAATTCCCCACTGCTGCCTCCCGTAGGAGTCTGGGCCGTGTCTCAGTCCCAGTGTGGCTGGTCGTCCTCTCAAACCAGCTACGGATCGTCGCCTTGGTGAGCCGTTACCCCACCAACTAGCTAATCCGATATCGGCCGCTCTAATAGTGCAAGGTCTTGCGATCCCCTGCTTTCCCCCGTAGGGCGTATGCGGTATTAGCTACGCTTTCGCGTAGTTATCCCCCGCTACTAGGCACGTTCCGATACATTACTCACCCGTTCGCCACTCGCCACCAGACCGAAGTCCGTGCTGCCGTTCGACTTGCATGTGTAAGGCATCCCGCTAGCGTTCAATCTGAGCCAGGATCAAACTCTTCAGTTTAATCTCTGTATTTGTTTCGTATTCTTGGTCCGAATAAATCCGAACCAGGTCATACGTCGCTACTCAAAGGAAGTGAGGTATGTTCTTAAACTTGACGTCTAAGGTACTTCACTTCTAGTGAGCACTTGATTTCATTGTGCTTGTGAAGAAGCCAGGGTTTAACGCCTAACTTCATCACAGTGCATCGCATCAAGCGCCCACACTTATCGGTTGTTTAATTGTTAAAGAGCGGTACTGCTAAATTCTTTACTGCCACATCGCTGAACCCGCCAGCTTCGCTTGGCTTTTGCCTTGCGTCGCTTGCTGTTTTCAGCAGCAGAGAGGCGAGATTATGAAGGAGTTTTTATCGCCTGTCAAGTCAGCTTCGTTCGCTTTCGCGCCACCGCCTTCTTGCCTGCGACCCCTTCGGGCCTACTCTCTCACCTGCTCTCTTTAGCAGCTATCGAAATATCAGGGTTAACCCTAAGTTTTCGGCAACTGCCAAGCCTGAAACTATAACACAACTTTTGCAGATTATGCAACCGGCTTTTGCCTGACTTGCATCCTATCTTGCAACCCCGCCGCTTTCGCGGCAGCCCTGAATCAGGGGTTGGTTACGACTTCAGGTGGCTAGCAACTGGACCCGGGCAAACCCTGAATCGTCATCACCAGCCAAGCCCAAGACTATAGCACGATTTTTGCAGATTGCGCAACTGGCTTTTGCCTGATTTGCTGCAATCCTTGCAATAACCGCTTGGCGCCCATTTCTGAACCCATCGCGGCAGGCTTGGCTGAGTGTCCGTTGGGTTGCCCCGGGATGCCCTTGCTTTGCCTGTTGTGCTTGCTTGGC
>NZ_PCOQ01000053.1 GCF_002975275.1 Achromobacter sp. MYb9
GAGCGAAGGCTCCGGACCGCAATCGTGGGCGCGCGCCACCCACCCGACCCCGGCGACGGGCGTCCTACGAAGCTACGAAGCTAGGAAGCTACGAACCTACGAAGCCCCACCCCACGCCTCGCAATCACCCAAAAACCCGTCACTCAGACAACGGATCCTGAAACTGCGAACACTTCACCTGCACCAGCTTCCGATCCTGCAACCGCAACGCCGTCAGCGCTCCCCCCCATACGCATCCGGTGTCCAGGCAGATCACGTCCGGGCGTTGCAGCAAGCCCAGCGTCGACCAGTGTCCGAAGACCGTCGTGATGTCGCGTGTCGCCCGGTTCGGGACGTCGAACCAGGGGACCAGGCCCGGGGGCCAGGCGCCTGGGGCGACCTTGGTGGCAAACTCCATGTGGCCGTTTGGCGTGCACAGGCGGATCCGCGTCAGCGCATTGATGATCACCCGCATCCGCTTGCCGCCCTTGTGGTCTTCCTTCCACGTGGCCGGTTCGTTGCCGTACATCTTCTGCAGCGCCTTCTGCCAGTTCGGGCCGCGCAGCGCGTCTTGCACCTCGCCGGCCAGCGACAGCGTCTTGGCGACGTCCCATTTTGCCAGCGTGCCGGCGTGCACCAGCAGATGGCCTTGCTCGAAATGGGCCAGCGGGCGGAACCGCAGCCAGTTGATCAGGGCGGCCGCGTCCGGCGCGCGAAGGATGTCTTCGAGCGTGTCCGATTTTGACGGCTTGCGCACCCCGGCCGCGGCGGCCAGCAGGTGCAGGTCATGATTGCCCAGCACCGACGTCGCGCGGTCGCCCAGGTCGATGATGCGACGCAGGGTTTCCAGCGACTGCGGGCCGCGGTTGACCAGGTCGCCAGCGAACCAGAAGCGCGACTTCGGGTCGCCGACCAGATCGGGGTGGGACAGCAAGCGATCCAGCGGCGAGCAGCACCCCTGCACGTCGCCAATCATCCAGATACTGCCGTTCATGCGGGACTCTTGCTCCAAGGCCAGCGTTGTTGGACGAACCGGGTAATGGTGTGGCGGTATTCCATGTAGCTCATGGCACCCAGCGCCAGCGCCATGGCCCCGATGTTCGGGCCCAGGGCGGTCAGCCAGGGCGGCCACTTGCCCAGCATGCCTACGTTCAACGCCAACTGGTTCAGCATGAAGAAACCCACGCCCAGCAAGATGCCGATGAAGACCTTGGCGCCGACGCCGCCACGGCGGGTCTGCATCAGGCCGATCGGCGCGGCAATCGTGATCATCACCAGCAACGTGAACGGATAGGCCAGTTTGCGCCACAGCGCGACGACCTGTCGACCATATTGCAGCTGGTTGTCGCGCAAATACTCCACATAGTCCAGCAACGTGATGATGGACATGCGTTCAGGCGTCAACACGCGGGCCAGCAGGCGTTCGGGGCTGAGGGTGGTGTCGACCGTGCGTTCGGGCACCTTCACCACGGCGGCCGGGGGATTCTTGGGCGGACGGGCGTTGGCCAGCGCCTCGGAGGCCTCGTTGTCCAGCCGCGTTTCGGCCACGTCCTTCAGCACCAGGTCGCCGTGGGCGAACAGCCCGGTAGGCGCCGTGGAGAGGACGGAAAGCGTCAGGTCTTTCTTGAATTCGTAGAGGGTGACGTTGGCCACCTGGCCGTCGCCCTTGAGTTCGCCGATATTGATGATGCGGGTGCCGCCGTTGGCCGTCGGTTCCTTGAACCAATAGCCGCTCTTCAGGCGGTCGCCGCCGGCCTTGCCCCGAAATAGCAGGTTGGCTTCGCCGCTTTTGATCTCGGCCCACGGGGTGACGTATTCGGACAGCAGGGCCGCGCCGATCATCAGGGGAATGGTGACGACCCACAGCATGCGCAGCAGGCGCATCCCGCTGACGCCCGAGACCCGCAAGATGACGAGTTCATTGCGCTGCGCAAGGCCGGCCAGCGCCAGAATCGCGCCGATCAGCAGCCCGATGGGCAGCAGGTCGTACAAGCGGGTGGGAATGGCCAGCGCCTGCATGTAGAGCAGGGCCATCATGGAGAACTTGTCGCCCACGTTGTCCAGGTCGTCCACCAGCGCGAAGAACGTGAAAAGGCCTAGCAGGGCCATAAGGACCACTGCGCAAGAGCGATAGATCTCGCGGGCCAGGTAGCGACGTGCGGTACGCATGAAAAGGAATGGGAGCGCGTAAACGTGAAAGCTTAACAAATCCCACCGGCAAGGGTGGGGAAGGCCTGACGGAATGTCGTGGTTTCGGGTGTCAGGGGATATCGACCATCTGCATCCGGCGGGTCAGGACGCCGACGCGGGAGTTCAGGTAGTTGGAATTGCGGCGGCTGTCATAGAAGCGGGGGTTGGGCAGCATGGCGGCCAGCCGGGCGGCCTGGCTGGCGCCCAGGTTGGCCGCCGTGGTGTTGAAGTAGTGTTTGGAGGCGGCCTGCGCCCCGAATACGCCCACGCCCCATTCGGCCACGTTCAGATACAGTTCCAGGATGCGCTCCTTGGTCATGACGTGTTCGATCATATAGGTCAAAACCAGTTCCTGGCCCTTGCGAATATAGCTGCGTGAACTGGACAGGAACAGGTTCTTGGCCAACTGCTGGGTGATGGTGGAGCCGCCGCGCATCTTGCTGCGGCCGGCTTCTTCCTGACGCTGGTTGTATTCCCAGGCTTTGCGGATGGCGTCCCATTCGATGCCGTCGTGCCCGGTGAAGTTGGAGTCTTCCGAGGCCACCACCGCGCGCTTGAGGTTGCGGTTGATCTTGTCGTAGGGCACCCACTCGTATTGCAGCTTGAAGTCCGGATTGCCTTCGCGCAGGCGCGACAGCTCTTCGCGCATGATCGCGCTGCTGCCGGGGTCGCGGTAGTTGTACCAGACCACTTGGGCAAAGAGCCAGAATTGATACAGCAGGACCAGACACACCAGCGCCATCAGGACGCCGGTGGTGATCCGGAACCAGGATCGGCCCTTGCGCGCCGCCATGCTGTTCAGCGTCCCGCCATGAGCGTCTCGCGCAGCGCCGCCAGCACAGGCGCCGGATCGGGGCGCACGCCATGCCAGATGAAAAAGCTCTCGGCGGCCTGGCCCACCAGCATGCCCAGGCCATCGGCCATCAGCGCGGCGCCGTCGGCCTCGGCCTGTTTCATGAAGGCGGTGGGGGTGGCGCCGTACATCATGTCGTAGGCCGCGGCGCCCTCGGCGTACAAGCCGGCCGGCAAGTCGGGGGCGGCGTCCTGCAGGCCGCTCGCCGTGGCGTTGATGACCAGGTTCCAGCCGCCAGGCAGGGCGGCGTCGGCCAACCCGCCCGCCGTGACCCGGGTCTGCGGCGACACGCCGGTGCTGCGCCAGGCGTCGGCCAGTTCCAGCGCCTTGGACGCCGTGCGGTTGACGATGTGCAGGCGAACGCAGCCGGCTTCCGCCAGTGGCTGCAGCACGCCGCGGGCGGCGCCGCCCGCGCCCACCAGCAGCACCGACGCGCCGTTCAAGCGCAC
>NZ_PCOQ01000054.1 GCF_002975275.1 Achromobacter sp. MYb9
TGGTCGTGGCCAACAAACTGGGTGGCAACGCGGAGGTGTCCAGCGGCCGCCTGCATGTGACCGGCACCTTGAGCGGCAATGCCGCCATCGGCAACAACGTCGTCCTGTCAGGCACCGGCACCGTCGGTCAGAATGTCACGTTGACAGGCGGCGTGCTGCAAGGCACGCAAGGCAGCACCCTGAAGATAGGCGGCAACCTCACCCTGGACAACGCCAGCCGGGTCAACGTGGCGCTGGGAAGCACCGCGTCCGCCGCCCTGTTCGACGTCGGTGGCGACCTGGCGTTGGCGGGCACCCTGAACGTGGCGGAGCAAGGCGCGTTCGGCGCAGGTGTCTACCGCCTGTTCGACTACGGCGGCGCGCTTACCGCCAATACGCTAGCGCTGGGAACCGTTCCCACGGGCATCACGGCCAACGACTTGCGCCTTCAAACGGCCGTGGCCGGTCAGGTCAACCTGATGGCGACGTTCGGCACCACCTTGAGCTTCTGGGACGGCGGCAATGCCGCGCAACGCGACAACGGCGTCATCGATGGCGGCTTGGGAGTCTGGCGCACCGACGGGCTGAACTGGACCAACGAGGACGGCACGCTGAACGGCCGTTTCCAGCCCAACCCGACGTTCGCCGTGTTCCAAGGCGCGTCCGGCACCGTGGAGGTGGACGCGGGGGCAGGGGCCGTGAGCGTGACGGGCATGCAGTTCTCGAGCGGCGGCTACCGCGTCCAGGGCGATGCCATCGCGCTGGACGGCGCGAATGGCGAGACCGTTGTGCGCGTGGGGTCGGGCCTGGTCATCGGTGCCGGCACGACCGCCACCCTCGCATCCAGCCTGACGGGCGCCAGCAAGCTCGTGAAGGCCGACTTCGGCACGCTGGTGCTGGCGGGCAACAACACCTATACGGGCGGCACCGAAATCCGCACGGGCACGTTGTTCGTGTCGTCGGACGCCAACCTGGGGGCATCAGCAGGCGCATTGACGTTGAACGGCGGCGCGCTCGCCACCACGGCCAGCTTTGATTCGGCGCGTGCCGTGACGCTGGCGCAAACCGCTGATATCAATGTCGCGGCAGGCACCACGCTGGGTTTACAGGGTGCCGTCAGCGGTGCCGGTACGCTGCAAAAGCTCGGCACCGGCACGTTGACGCTGACCGGCGCCAACACCTACGGCAACACGCAAGTGCTGGCCGGCACGCTGGTGGGCAACGCGGCCTCGATCCGCGGAGATCTGCTGAACCACGGCGCGGTCGTGTTCAACCAGGCCACCGACGCGACCTACGCGGGTTATGTGTCGGGCACGGGCACGATGGTCAAGCAAGGCACGGGCGTGTTGACGCTGACCGGCGTCAACGCGCAAGACTGGCGCATCGATGCCGGCACGCTGGCCGTCAGCGCCGGCCGCTACACCAGCAATACCACGATCGCCTCGGGCGCCGAGGTGCGCTTCAATCAAGCCAGCAGCACGTCGTTCAGTGGCATGCTGGCGGGCGCAGGCCAGGTCACCAAGACCGGCGCGGGCATGCTGCAACTGCTGGGCGACAACAGCGGCTTTGCGGGCCGGACGCAGGTTCAATCCGGCATGCTGTGGGTGTCGGACAAGCTGGGCGGCTCGGCGACGGTCACGGGCGGCCGCCTGCATGTCGACGGCGCTCTGGGCGGCGATGTCGCGGCAAGCGGTGCGGGCACACTCTCGGGCGCGGGCCGTATCAACGGCAACGCCACGCTGACCGGCGGCGTACTGGAAGGCGTGCAAGGTCAGACGCTGGTGTTTGGCGGCGACCTGTCGCTATCCGGCGCAAGCCGAGTGAATGTGGAACTGGGTAATGCGTCCAGCGCCGCCTTATTCTCGGTGGCAGACAACCTGACGTTGGCCGGCAGCCTGAACATCACGGATCAAGGGGGCTTCGGCGCGGGGGTTTATCGCCTGTTCGACTACGGCGGCAGCCTGACGAACCATGGCTTGGCCATCGGCACCACGCCCGCCGGCGTCTCCGCCAGCGCGTTGACCCTGCAAACCGCAGTTGGCGGCCAGGTCAACCTGGCCTCGACAGCCGGCGTAACGCTGAACTTCTGGGACGGCGGCAACACCGCCGGCCACGACAACGGCGCCATTGACGGCGGGTCGGGCACGTGGAGCGCCGACGACCGGAACTGGGCCAACGCGGACGGCACGTTGAACGGCCGCTTCCAGCCCAATCCGACGTTTGCCGTCTTCCAGGGCACGGCCGGCACGGTCAGGGTGGACACCTCGGCCGGGGCCATCGGGGTCACGGGCATGCAGATCGCCACCGATGGCTACCGCATTGAAGGC
The DNA here is from genome assembly GCF_002975275.1 of Achromobacter sp. MYb9. Taxonomy (GTDB): domain Bacteria; phylum Pseudomonadota; class Gammaproteobacteria; order Burkholderiales; family Burkholderiaceae_B; genus Achromobacter. Next base: position 2,307 of record NZ_PCOQ01000054.1, read on the forward strand.
GATGCCATCGCTCTGCAAGGCGCGGGCGGCGAGAGCATCATCCGCGTGGGAGCGGGATCGACAGCGGATGCAGGCATGGTCGGCACCATCGCCGCCCGCCTGACGGGCGCCAGCAAACTGGTCAAAACCGACGCCGGCATGCTGACGCTGACGGGCGACAACACGTATACCGGCGGCACCGACATTCAGTTCGGTACCCTGTCGATCTCCGCCGACAACAACCTGGGTGCGGCCAACACGGGCGTGGCGATGGCCGGCGGCTCGTTGGCCACGACCGCCAGCTTCAACACGACTCGCAATATCTCCTTGATGCAAGATGGCGCCATCAACGTCGCGACGGGCACGCAGCTTGGCCTGACGGGCACCGTATCGGGCGGGGGCGCCCTGATCAAGCAAGGCGCCGGCACGCTGTCGTTGACTGGCGTAAACACCTACGGCAGCACCCGCGTGCGGGCCGGCACGCTCATCGGCAACAGCGCGTCGATTCGCGGCGATCTACATAACGACGGCACGGTCATTTTCGATCAAACGTGGAACGGCAGCG
>NZ_PCOQ01000055.1 GCF_002975275.1 Achromobacter sp. MYb9
GTGTGACGGACATCATGGGCGAGATCTCGGCGGCGTCCGAAGAGCAGTCCAGCGGCATCGACCAGGTCAATCGGGCCGTGTCGCAGATGGACGAAGTGACGCAGCAGAATGCGGCGCTGGTGGAAGAAGCGGCGGCCGCTGCGGGTTCCTTGCAGGAACAGGCTGAACGCCTGGCCCAGGCCGTGGCGGTGTTCAAAGTCAACGCCGGTGAAGTGATTGAAGTGCCGGCACGCCAGTTGGCGCAGCAGCGCCCAGCGGCGCGTGTCGCCGCGCGCGTGTCGTCGCCGGCCGCGGCGTCCGACACGTCTGCCTCCGAGGCAGCGGCGGCCAAGCCGTCGCCCGCCGTCCGTCTGACGCACGCGGCTCGTACCAAGCCGGCTGCGGCGGAGGGCGCCACGGCAGCGCGTCCGCTGCGCCGTCCGGCACCGCGCGCGGCAACGACCGCCAACGACGCCAAGCCGGCACCGGCGGCAAGCCGCCGGCAGGCACCGTCGGACGACAATTGGGAATCTTTCTGATACCGGCGTTGCCGGTGAATGGGTAGGGTATGCGAGGCTATATACATCTTCTGGCGGCAGCCGCCATCGCGGTACTGCTGGCAGGCTGCGCGGCAACGGGGCATAACTTCGACCCGGGCAAGTTGTCGACCCTGACGCCTGGCCAGACGACGCTGGAAGACGCCTCGCGCGCGCTGACCGCGCCGCCCGACAAGCTATACAAGCAGACCGACGGCACGCTCCTGGCCCTTTGGTCCTTCAAGATCACGTTTGTCACCGACGGCCTGTACAGCCGCAAGGAAGCTTTGCTGCAATTCGGCCCGGACGGCCGTTTGATGCGGCTGGTCGACAGCACCAATATTCTGCTGGAACCCTGGGAACGGCAAAAACTGCTGGGGCCCGCGCCCGCGCCTGATGTGAATCAGGCCTGGACGACGGCACCCTCGGCCGAACCCGAGGTGCAAACCATCTACATACCCGGCCCGGGCGAACCGGCCGGTTTGGCGCCCGCAAGCAAATAACGCTTGCTGTCGTCCGGCAGAGAGCATTGCGGCGCAAGCCGCAATGACCGTCGCCCTGAATGTACACCCCATGTAACAGGGCGTGTCGGCAGGGTGGTTTTTCATTTGGTCTGAGCAGTTCCTGAGGGATGGGGAAAAAATATGGAAGCGAGTCTCGAATCCGGCGCGAAGGCCGGCAAAGGCGGCAAAAAAAAGGCTGCGCGCGCGCCTAAGGTGAAACGCAAGCTCCGCTTGCGCGATGCCCGCGTCGGTACGATGCTGCTGTGGGTCATGGCGTTCTTCGCGATATTGATCGCGGCGGTAGGCGGCCTGGCCGCATTTTTCCTGCAGCACAATTACGAGTCCATCCGCGAAGTCAACGCGCTGACCGAGCGCGCCAAGCAAGTGGAAGTCATCAACAGCGACATGCTGCGTGCCCGCGTGAGCCTGATGGTGGCTGCACGCCACCTGCAGGAATCCGGCTGGGGCAGCGGCGAGAACTCGGCCCGCGACGCGGCGGCGGCCCTCAAGGGCGCCACCGATCTGCTGACCGGCGTGCGCGCCCGGTTCGCGGACTTCCAGAAGAACATGCTGCAGGACGACACGGGCCGCCAGCTGTCGATGAACCTGGTCCGCCGCTATCGCTCGTACATCGATGACGGCGTGGACACGATGGTGGAAGCCCTGCGTAGCGAAGACTATTCGACGTTCTACATGGTGAACAACGAATACGGTACGCCGCGCAGCGCCGCCTTCATCGAAGCGTTGAGCGATTTCGGCAAGTACATCGGCGGCCAGCAACAAGCCACGATTGAACAGGCCGAGGCGAACTTCAATCGCGCGATGGTGGCGGTGGCCGTGGCCGTGGGCCTGGCGCTGCTGCTGATGGTGTTCTGCCGCATCTTGTTCGGCCGTCTGGTGGTGCGTCCGCTGGTGGAAGCCGGCCAGCATTTCGACAAGATCGCCGCAGGCGACCTGACCAGCCGCGTCGAGGTCCGCTCGCACAATGAAATCGGCCAGTTGATGGCGGCGGTCAAGCGCATGCAGGAAAGCCTGACGCGCACGGTGTCGACGGTGCGCCGCGGCGT
>NZ_PCOQ01000056.1 GCF_002975275.1 Achromobacter sp. MYb9
GCCTGAGCGCCTCGACCAAGGTCTCGCGGCTGTCGCGTACCGACCACGCCACGGCCGGCGGCCCCGTGAACGGCGTCTGTGTCCCCGTCTGCAGCTGTATCACCTGCTGCATAGAAGGTGACGAATTTGGCCCGGCTTCGCCGACCGTCTCCCATATCGGCGTCAGCATCAGTTCGCCCTCAAGCGTCGACACGGGTCTGAACGACTCTTGCGCCATCGGCGCAAGCTCCCTTGAATCAGCCATCCGGCCTATCGTCGACGAAGCGGGCAGTGCCCGGCTGCTGAAGCCGCTCAGCCGGACTGCCACGCGTCCCTGCGGATCGACGATCTCTACTTGCAGCTTGCGCACCGCCGCGCTGTCTCCGGCCGCCGGCCGCACCACCGCATAGGCGGGCACCGGCACCGGCAACCACTGTTCCACCGACTGCACCGCAAACGGCACCGTCGGCCCCGCCTCCTCCGGCATCAAACCGAGGCTGGTCTGCAACGCGCCGTCCAGCAAACTCGGTGGCAAGCCATAGACGGGATCGTCATCGACCGGTGCAGGAGCCGGCCACTGCAGTGCCCCCACCGCCAGGTTCTCGCCCACCTGCAATTGCGTCAACGATTGGAAGCTCGCCCCATAGGCCAAGCCCATCGACGCAAATCGTGCATAGCAATCCGCGCGGTTGATCGTTCGTCCGCACTGCGCGCGCAGTGCCGCCAGATCGACGGTGGGCGCCTCGCCCGGCGCCGAGACCACCGCCCAGCCCTGGCTGTAGACCTGCACTGCCTCGCCTTCGCCGCTGTAGATCTCGTAGCCGATTCGTCCGTCTTCCTCGACCTCCAGCCCGATGTGCACGGCCAGCGGCTCGGCGACCGCCAAGGGCCGCATCCAGCTCACCTGCTCGATACGGATTGCCCCCTCTTCCTCCAGCGCCAGACTCGCCGCGGCTCGCGCCCACTCCAGCTGCGCCACGCCCGGCACAAGCTTCTGCCCTCGTACCACATGGTCACGCAGGAAGTGTTCCTCGCCCGTCAGCCACGTGCTGTAGCGCTGCTCACGCAAGGTGGAGGTATTACGATGCACCAGCGGGTGCAGCACCGCCTCGCGCGCCGAGCCGGCCAGCGTGCCAGCCGCCTGCGCGGCCTGCGTACCCGACCCGCTCTCGGGCACCCAATACCGCTCCTTCGCGAACGGATACGTCGGCAGGCTCACCCGCGAAGGGCGCAATGGCCCATATAGCGCCGACCAGTCCACCGCCAGGCCCTGCACCCACAATTCGGCCAGCTTGCCCAGTTTGCCGCGCGCCAGCCACTTGGCGATCAACTCCCGCAGGTCCTCGTCGGCAGCGAACGCCGACAATGTCTCGGACCCGCGCTTGACCTCGCCCTGGTACACGTCCTCCAGGCTGGTCTCACCCTGCTCATACGCCAACAATTTGCGCGTAAGCTCTGCCACCGAATTCACCACCAGCGCCAGACGCATCCCCAGCGCCTCGCGCCCAACTTGCAGCGTATAAGCCAGCGACGCCAGATCCACCTCGCGCCGATCCAGATGCGCCCGCAACTGCCCCGCCTGCGCCCGAAGCTGCTCGCCCGTGCGCGCTGACAGCACCACAACAGCCGGAGAATGCACCTCCAGCTGACTCGGAGCCGGCGCCTCATACTCCTCCAGCACCACGTGGGCGTTCACCCCTCCGAAGCCGAAGGAACTCACTCCGGCACGCCGCGGCAACGCCCGGCCTGTCTCATCAACCGGCGCCTCCCAGACCCGCTCCTCGTTCACCACGTAGAACGGGCTGCCTTCCAGATCGATGCGCGGGTTCAACGGCTCGGCATGCAGGCTCTTGACCAGGCGCTTGTGCCGCATCTGCAGCAGCACCTTGATCAGGC
>NZ_PCOQ01000057.1 GCF_002975275.1 Achromobacter sp. MYb9
CGGGAGTGTCAGTTTTTTTGTGTTTAAGGCACTCAGTGCCTGATCCCATGGAGGATCAGGCGTGTTGATGCTATCTCAGCGATACGGGTCAGTGAAGCGCTCTGCATAAATCACCGCGAACTGGTTCATGGCGGCCTTCCAGTCATGCGTCGCGCTGCCCCAGCCGTCAGTGACGTTGCGTAGGACCAGCCACAGCAGCTTGGTGGCCGCCTCATCGCTCGGGAAGTGCCCCCGTGTTTTCACCGCCCGGCGCAACTGCGCATTAATGCTTTCGATGGCGTTGGTGGTGTAAATCACCTTGCGGATCGCGGGCGGGAACGTAAAGAACGGGATCACCCGGTCCCAGGCACGGCGCCATGCTTCTGCGATCGGGGCGTAGCGCTGGCCCCATGGCCCTTGCTCGAACTCGGCGAGCGCCGCCAGCGCAGCCTCAACGGTCGGCGCGGTGTAGATCGGCTTCAGGGCTGCTGCCACCGTCCGGCGCTCCTTCCAGCTTGCGTAGTCCAGGCTCGAGCGGATCAGGTGCACGATGCAGGTCTGTAGAGTCGTGGCCGGGAACACCGCGTTCAGCGACTGCTCCATGCCCTTCAAGCCATCGGTGACGGCGATCAGGATGTCCTGCGTGCCTCGGGTCTTCAGTTCGTTGAACACCTTCATCCAGAACTTGGCGCCCTCGGTCTGTTCGATCCATAGACCCAGGATGTCGCGCGTGCCGTCTGGCAACACCGCCAGCGCCAGGTACACGGCCTTGTTGCGTACCACGCCGTCCTCGCGGATCTTGACCCGCAGCGCATCGAAGAACACCACCGGATACATCGTCTCCAGGGGCCGGGTCTGCCAGGCCGTGACCTCGTCCATGACCGCGTCGGTCACCGAACTGATGAACTCCGGCGAGACTTCGGTGCCGTACTGCTCGGCCAAGAACCCCTGGATCTCGCGCACCGTCATGCCACGGGCGTACATCGCGATGATCTTGTCGTCGAACCCGGTAAAGCGGCGCTCGTGCTTGGGGATCAGGATCGGCGCGAAGCTGCCGTCGCGGTCCCGGGGGATCTCCACCTGCAACGGCCCGTCGTCAGTCAGCACCGTCTTGCGGCTCTTGCCGTTGCGTTGGTTGGTGGCTTGCTCGGGGCGATCTCCACCCGGGGGATACCCCAGATGGTGGCCTAGTTCGGCGCCCAACGCCCGTTCGATCAGCGCCTTCTTGAACGCCATCGACAGGTCCTGGACCGCCTCGGCCGTCATCGGGCCTTTAACGAATTGATCGACCAGCTCGGCGGGAATCGCCGGCAGTTCCTTCAACGGTGTCTTTTGCTTGGTAGCCATACATGCTCCTTGAGCAACATGTTAGGCCTCAAACACAAAATTTATGACACTCCC
>NZ_PCOQ01000058.1 GCF_002975275.1 Achromobacter sp. MYb9
ATGCGGCGGGCCAGGAGCGGATGCGGCGGTCAACCGGAATGGAGCCCTTGCCGGACGCGGCGGGGATCGCAGCGCTTGTGCAGAGCATGTCCGTGGCGTCGGACGCTTCGCATGTGCTGGTGCTGCATGGGGACCGGGCGCGCCTGCTGGCCAGCGTGCGGGCGGCCTATGAGGCGAAGGCAGTGCCGGTGCAGGCTGATACGGTGCCAGTACAGGCGGAGAGTGTCCAGGAATGGCGAGCCGAGGCGGAGACGACGTCATCGGGCGAGGCCTTCGCGGGGCAGTTGGAACGCGCCCTGACGGGTTTGATGGCGGGGCACCTGAAGATGGCGCGCGAGCGCTTGGAACGCGACGCACCGCTGAGCGAGTTCGGGTTCGACTCCATCTCGCTGACGTCGTTTGGCAATGTGTTGAACCAGCGGTATGGGCTGACGCTGAGTCCGACGGTGTTCTTCGAGGCGCCGACAATCGCGGCACTGACGGCGCATCTGGTGCGTGAGCATGGCGACGTGTTGGCGCCAGCGTTTGCCGTGGCGCCTACGCGGCAGCAAGGCGCTTCCCAGGACGGACAGACGGCGCGTTCGGTCGAGCGGGTCGCCTCAGTGGGCCGTCGCCGAGGCCGTCGGCCACTCCCGGTGTCGGGCATGCCGGCCGAGCCGGCCTCGGTTCGGCCGGAGCCGATTGCGGTAATCGGTATGAGCGGCTGCTTTCCAGAGGCCCCTGACATCGAGACGTTGTGGGCCAATCTACAGGCCGGCCGCGACTGCATCGGAGAACTGCCGGCTAGCCGCTGGAGCGGCCGCCCGGCGCCGACGGTGCGCCGGGCGGGCGTGATTCAGGGGGTGGAGGAGTTTGACCCGCTGTTCTTCGGGATCTCGCCGCGCGAGGCGCAGGGGATGGACCCGCAGCAGCGGCTGCTGATGACGTATGTCTATCGGGCGTTGGAAGATGCGGGCTACTCGGTGCAGAGCCTGTCGGGCAGTTCGACGGCGTTACTGGTGGGCACGGGAACAAGCGGCTACGGCCAGATGCTGACGCTGGCGGGCGAGGAAGTGACGGGTTCCAGCGCGGCCGGAGTGGTGGGCTCGATGGGGCCGAACCGGATGAGCTACTGGTTGAACTGGCACGGTCCGAGCGAGCCGGTGGAGACGGCGTGCTCGTCGTCGCTGGTGGCGGTGCATCGGGCGATGGTGTTGTTGCGCAGCGGCCAGTGCGGGTTGGCGGTGGTGGGAGGAGTAAACACCTTACTGTCTCCCGAGGCGCACGAGAGCTTTACGCAAGCCGGGATGCTGAGCGCCGACGGGCGATGCAAGGCCTTCTCGGCGCAGGCCAATGGCTATGTGCGGGGCGAGG
>NZ_PCOQ01000059.1 GCF_002975275.1 Achromobacter sp. MYb9
GGTTCAGGTCCGTGTGCCGCAAGGTGTGGAGGTTCGAGTCCTCTCCTGGGCACCACCCGCATATAAGTCGGATCAGCATCAGGCTGGTTTGATAGCAAGGCTGAAAGCCCCGAAAATCGAAAGAGATTCGGGGCTTTTGCTTTGCGCGCCACGAGCGCGATGCCCGCGCTCGCCATTACCCCGACATTATTAATACCGGGCCCGGCCCCGCCCTGCCGCCGGCCTCAACGCCACGGCACTTTGCGCTGCAAATGGTGACGCGCATAAAGGTCTTCGCCCATGCCTTCGATCTGCCCGTCGATCAAGGCTTCAAAAGGCCGGAGCAAGGCGTCGGCCCGCATCGGGGCCTCGATCGCGTTCAATGCGTGCGTGACGGCCTCGATCGTGGACAGCGCGCCCGGGATATCGGCGTGACGCACGCGGTAGCGCGTTTTCAGCCCCTCGGGCAGCATCACGCGCGGCAACGCCGCAAGCTCGGGATTGATATGCAGGAGTTTGCGCGCATGCCCCCATGTTCCGTCCGGCACGATCAAGAGAATCGGCTCGTCCAGATTCCGGCCGTAGCCCGGGTTCAAGGTCTCGGCGGCGGAACCGGGGAACAACAGGCGCGGCGCGTAGCCCGGCTGGGCCCAATCCGCGGACGAAAAACGTTCGCCCACCACGCGCCGCGCGCCAGCCAGCCCCAGCACGGCCAACCTGGCCGTGTTCAGCGCATGGCGCGATTCGCTGGGATGCTGCAGGACCACGACGCGGGTGCGGCACGACAAGGAAGGGATGAGCGCGCACAGGCAGTGCGACTCGGGACGCAGGCAACGCGTACAAAGGGAACGGGACATGGGGCGACACTATATCGAAACCGGCCCGCTTAAAAAAACGCTGAAAGACCAAAAAACATCCGCCATTACTTGCACACCACAAAAAAAGTATGCATAATCTCTCTTCTCTGCTGCTGAACAAGAAACGAAGCGAAAGCGACGCAACAAGTGAAGCACCAGCGCCCAGGTGGCGGAATTGGTAGACGCGCACGGTTCAGGTCCGTGTGCCGCAAGGT